>NC_014313.1:1207500-2415000 GCF_000143145.1 Hyphomicrobium denitrificans ATCC 51888 | reverse complement strand
GCTCGAAGGGAGCGTTGGTTAAGCCATGTCTGAATACTGGTTCAGGCCGAAAACATATGGATATGGCGCCACCCCAATCAACTGGAAGGGATGGGCGTCGACGCTCGCATTTGCAGCTGTGATCGCCGCAATTGCAGGAGGTTTTTTACTGTCGGCAAGTGGTCGGGAGTCGCTCGATCGTATCATCCTCGGCGCTGTGCTTCTGGCCGCGCTCGTCGCCGGATTTACTTGGTTTGCACATTCGAAAACGGAAGGCGAATGGCGATGGCGTTGGGGCAAGGATTAGTCCGCAAAACGGCCGTCGCACATAACATTTGAATACGAGTTGAGAGAGAAGTCGGATGCTTGAAATTAAAAACCTGCACGTAAAGCTCGAAGACGAAGATCGCGTGATCCTGAAGGGACTTTCGCTGACGGTTCCGAAGGGCGAAGTCCATGCGATCATGGGCCCGAACGGCTCCGGAAAATCGACGCTCGCATATGTGCTCGCAGGCCGTGCGGGATACGAAGTCACCGACGGCGACATTCTCTGGAATGGTGAGTCCATTTTGGAAATGCAACCCGACGAGCGCGCCGCGAAAGGCGTCTTCCTGGCATTTCAGTATCCGATGGAAATCCCCGGCGTCGCCGGCCTGACGTTCCTCCGCACGGCGATGAACGCGGTGAGAAAGAAGCGCGGCGAAGCCGAGCTGACGACGCCCGCCTTCATGAAGATCGTCAAGGAAAAGGGCGAAAAGCTCAACATCGACGTCAACATGCTGAAGCGCCCCGTCAACGTCGGCTTCTCGGGCGGCGAGAAGAAGCGTTCCGAGATTTTGCAGATGGCGTTGCTTGAGCCGACGCTCTGCGTGCTGGATGAAACCGATTCCGGCCTCGACATCGACGCACTGCGTGTCGTCGCCGAAGGCGTCAACGCGCTTCGCGACAAGGATCGTGCGTTCCTCGTCATCACGCACTATCAGCGCCTCTTGAACTACATCGTCCCCGACAAGGTTCACGTCTTGGCCGACGGCCGCATTCAGAAAACAGGCGGCAAGGAACTCGCGCTCGAACTCGAGAAATCGGGATACGCGGACTTCACCGGCAAGGCAGCGTGACATGAACGTGGCATTGATGAAAACAAAGGCCGAGCAGGCGCTGACGGAGGCTTTCGAAGCGTCCGCCGCCAAGTTGCCGGGAAGCGCTGCGGTCAAGGCGCGGCGTGCTGAAGCCATCGGTGCATTCGGGTCTCTCGGCCTGCCGCACCGGCGCATTGAGGAATGGAAGTACACGGATCTGCGCGGCAATCTGAAGGACGTGCTGCCGCCGGCCATCCACGATGAAACCCCGCTGACGATCGCCGAATTGATCGTCGCGCTCGGGCCGCTTGCCCACGTCGATGCGCATCGTATCGCCTTCGTCAACGGCCATCACCGTGCGGAACTCGATGACTTGAGGGATGCCTCGGGCCTCGAAGTGACGACGCTCGGAAAAACGCTTTCGTCCGCGCCGACCAATGTTGCCGACGCGCTGACGAAGTCGGACGCCAACGGCGCGATCGCAGCGCTCAATGCGGCCTTCATGACCGACGGCGCCATCGTGCGCGTCGCGGACAAGGCGACCTTGGCGAAGCCGCTGCTCGTCGTGTTCGTGCGGGCCGGAAGTGCCAAACAGACCGTGACCGTTCGCAACTTCGTCTCGATCGGTGACGCTGCCACAGCAACGATCATCGAAGCGCACGTCGTGCTTCCAGGTTCCGCAATTGAATCCCAAAGCAACGCGCTCACCGAAGTCAGCGTCGGAAAAGGCGCGACCCTGCATCATGCCAAGGTCGCGGTCGATGACGGCAAATGCCTTCATCTCGCCGATTGGGACGTGGTGCTTGGCGCCGATGCAACGTATCGCGGCTTCCAGTTTTCGTCCGGCCTCGGGCTGGCGCGCAACGAGATCAACGTCCGCTACGCCGGTGAACGCGGCAAGCTCGATTTGTCCGGCGCCTACATGGCCCGCGCGCACGAGCACGTCGACACCACGCTCGTCGTCGATCATGCCGTGCCCAACTGCGAGAGCCGCGAGCTGTTCAAGGGCGTGCTCGACGATCATGGTCGCGGCGTGTTCCAGGGCAAGATCATCGTTCGGCCGGATGCCCAGAAGACCGACGGCAAGCAAATGGCTCAGGCGCTGATGCTGTCGGAGGATGCCGAATTCGACTCGAAGCCGGAGCTTGAAATCTTCGCCGACGACGTCGTCTGCGGTCACGGCACGACATCCGCCGAGCTTGATCCCGACCTGCTCTTTTATTGCCGGTCGCGCGGTATTCCGGAAGCTGAGGCGCGCGCGTTGATGATCGAGTCCTTCATCGGCGAAGCGATCGACAAGGTCGAAAATCCGGAGCTTCACACGGCGTTGATGGCGTTTGCGGTCAATTGGCTTTCAAACGCGGCACGCGGATAGGATTTTGGATGGGAAGTGAAACGAAAGTTGCCGCTGTGCGCAGCGCCGCGTCGCAATCGGGCCTCACCGCCGCGCCTTACGACGTGGAGCTTATTCGCGCCGACTTCCCGATCCTGTTTCGCGAGGTCCACGACCGCCCGCTCGTCTATCTCGACAACGGCGCATCGGCTCAGAAGCCGCGCTCCGTCATAGAAGCGATGGACTATGCCTATCGCTTCGAATACGCGAACGTGCATCGCGGCCTGCACCATCTCTCGAACGTCGCGACCGATCATTACGAGACGGCACGCGAGACGGCGCGCCGCTTTCTCAATGCCGAACATTCGGACGAGATCATTTTCACTCGCAACGCGACCGGCGCGATCAATCTCGTCGCGCGCTCTTTCGGCGAGCCGCGCATCGCCGAGGGCGACGAGATCGTCATCACGATCATGGAGCATCACGCCAATATCGTGCCGTGGCATTTTCTGCGCGAGCGCAACGGCGCGGTGCTGAAATGGGCGCCGATGACCGATCGCGGCGAGCTGCTCGTCGACAAGCTGGATCAGCTGATCACCAAGCGCACGAAGCTCGTCGCCGTCACGCATATGTCGAACGTTCTCGGCACGATCAACCCGGTGAAGGAGATCGTGCGCATCGCTCACGCCAAGGGCGTGCCGGTTCTGATCGACGGCAGCCAGTCGGCTGTGCACATGACCGTCGACGTGCGCGACCTCGATTGCGATTTCTACGTCTTCACGGGCCACAAGACCTACGGGCCGTCGGGCATCGGCGTGCTCTACGCCAAGCGCGAGCATCTGGAATCGATGCCGCCCTACGAAGGCGGCGGCGATATGATCGAGCACGTCTCCGTCGATCGCATCACCTACGCGAAGCCGCCGCATCGCTTTGAAGCCGGAACGCCCGCGATCGTCGAAGCCGTAGGTTTGAACGCGGCGCTGAACTACATGATGCAGATCGGTCGCGACCGCATCGCGCGTTACGAAGCTGAACTCGGCGCCTACGCCGCCGAACGGTTAGGCGAGCTTCCGTGGTTGAAGCTTTACGGCACGGCGCCCGGCAAAGGCGCGATCTTCTCGTTTACGATCGACGGCCTGCATCCGCACGACGTTTCGACGATCATCGATCGTTCGGGCGTCGCGATCCGCGCGGGGCACCATTGCGCGCAGCCGCTGATGGAACGTTTGGGCGTGACGGCAACCTGCCGTGCCTCGTTCGCATTGTACAACACCAAAGCCGAGGCTGACGCGCTCGTGACAGCGCTCACCAAGGCTCATGATCTCTTTACTTAAGGAGCTTCCAAAATGGACGGGAAGCAAATGACAGATGAGCGCGAAGCTTTGAAGACCGCCGTTGACGTGTTGGACACGCCAGTCGTCGCGCCGTCAGTCGACGGCAACGCGACAGCAAGCGCGGAAGCGCCTGCGCCAAGCACATCGTCGGCCTTGTCGGCGGAAGAAATCGATCGTCTGACAAACGATATCGTCGCCGCGCTGAAGACCGTTTACGATCCTGAAATTCCGGCCGACATCTACGAGCTGGGGCTGATCTACAAGGTTGAGATCGACGATGATCGCAACGTCGTCATCGATATGACGCTCACCGCGCCCGGCTGTCCGGTCGCGGGCGAAATGCCGGTCTGGGTCGAAAACGCCGTCAGCGCCGTCCCGGGCGTCGCCCACACGAAGGTCAACATCGTGTTCACCCCGCCCTGGGATCAGAGCCGCATGTCGGACGAAGCCCGTCTTGCGATCGGCATGTTCTGATGTACCTCGTATTTGGCTCGCGAATACCCATATACTTGGCCGGTTCGAACCACGGAGGCGCGCGTGCCCTCGCTTAGAATGATGCCAAAAGTCATGACGTTGACGGACGCCGCTGCGGCGCGCGTCGCGACGTTGATTGCCCAGAAGCCCGGCGTCAAGGCGCTGAAGATCGGCATCAAGAAGGGCGGCTGCGCGGGCATGGAATATACGATGACGTGGGCCGATCAGATCGGGAAGTTCGACGAGGTGATCGAGGACAAGGGCGCGATCGTGCTCATCGATCCCGCCGCGATCATGTATCTGCTCGGCACCGAGATGGACTTCAAGACGGACAAGCTCTCATCGCAGTTCGTGTTCAACAACCCGAACCAGAAAAGCGCCTGTGGATGCGGCGAGAGCGTCAATCTCGAACCGGCCCCAGCGGTGCCGGAGGGCTTCGCGCCAGCTGATCGTTAACAAACCGCTGGATCTGATGTTTTCCGAGGCGCCGCTGTTCCAGCGGCGCCTTATGTTTTTGCAATTTTTCTAGGCGTCGTTGGCGCCGCTCAAATCATGGCATCCGCTCGCGGGTGTGACCGCGCCATTCTTCGTGCACAGGGACATATGCCCGCCCATTGTGGATGATGTAGGCGTGGGAAGGGCCAACGGGCAACGTTGTGGCAGCCGGCGGCGGGGCGCCGTTGTGCTGCTCCTCGTAGAAACCCCAATTCTCGGGATCGCCGTTTGCGTAGCCCAGATAGTTAGCGCTGGCGGGCAAGCTGAAAACGCAAGCGGATAGTGCCGTCGCAGCGGCCGCGACGAGGACCTTTGTCGAGAGGATCATGGCGCCAAATTCCTTTGGCTGCAGGTCTAACCGTGCCTCTCCGCCGTCCGAAACTGGCATGTGGTGTAGGCAGACGCGCCGACTATAGGCCGGGTGGATTATCATCCCTTCGGTCGGCGGACTAGGCCGGCAACGGCGGCGCCATTGAAGACGCAGCCGATGCCGCCACGATTGGATTGAGGCGTCGCTTTGGAGTTCGAGCGCGACTAGCCTCGGCCTGGCACCTTCGCTGGGCGTGACGGCTTGCGCATGAACGCCGGAATATTCTCCGCGAATCCGACGCGTTCGTCATGCCGGGGAGCAGGTTGCGGCTTGCGAACCGGCTCGGCAGCAGGTGAACGCTCCGGCGCAGGAGCACGACGCTGCGGCGCCTTCGGCTCGTCAGTCCAGCTGTCAGCCGCGCGCGGACGCTGAGCAGTCCGCTGAGGTTTATCGCGCGGCGGCTGCTGTTCGTTCGCACGCGGACGTTCGCGTTTTGCCTGCTGGGGCGCGGGCGACGCCGCCTGCGGACGTTCAGCCTTGGCCTCTTGCTCACCGCCATGCTGCTCGCGCTGTTGCGGCGCGCCGTTGACTTTTCTCGGCTCCGGTTTGCGCGCGTCACGGCTGCCGTGCGGCCGGCCGGATTTCGCCTGCGGAGCTCCGCGTCCGCCGCGGCCCCGGCGTCGTTTGCCAGCACCCGCGATGTCTTCCTCGCTTGGAGGATCGCCAAGCCAGATCGCAGTTTCGCCGGTCACCTTCTCGATGTCCGCGACGAATTTCAGGTCGTCCGGACTGACGAGCGATGCAGAATGGCCCTCGCGTCCCGCGCGGCCGGTTCGCCCAATGCGGTGAACGTAATCGTCGGCAGCCCAAGGAAGATCGAAATTGAAGACGTGCGAAACATCCGGGATATCAAGACCGCGCGCGGCAACGTCGGACGCCGCAAGCAGCATGATTTCGCCGTTGCGGAACTTGTCGAGCGTCTCCGTACGACTCGTCTGATCCATGTCGCCGTGGAGTTCGCCGGCATTGAAGCCGTGCTTAGACAGCGATTTGTAGAGTACCGCGACATCGCGCTTGCGATTGCAGAAGATGATGGCGTTCTTGACGTTGCCGTCGCGAATGAGCTCGCGAAGCATCTCGCGTTTCGCCCAGTCTTCGCCGTTCTGGCAGTAGACGAAGCGCTGCGTGATCGTCTTCGCCGTCGTCGCCGGCTTGGCGACTTCGATGCGCGTCGGATCTTTCAGGAACTGATCGACGAGTCGCGTGATCTCGGGCGGCATAGTCGCCGAGAAGAATAGCGTCTGCCGGCGCGGCGGCAGCAGCTTGCAGATTTTCTCGATGTCCGGAATGAAGCCCATGTCGAGCATGCGGTCGGCTTCGTCGATGACGAGAATCTCGACGCCCATCAGCATCACGCGTCCGCGCCCGAAATGATCGAGCAAGCGTCCAGGCGTCGCGATCAGAACGTCGACGCCGCGATCGAGCTTTTTCACCTGATCGTCCATCGACACGCCGCCGATCAGCAGTGCGACGGAGAGCTTATGATTGGTGCCGTACTTCTCGAAGCTCTGCGCGACCTGCGCGGCAAGCTCGCGCGTCGGAGCCAGGATCAGCGAGCGAGGCATTCGCGCGCGCGCACGTCCCGTCTCGAGCCGCGTAATCATCGGAAGAACGAAAGAGGCGGTTTTGCCTGTGCCCGTTTGGGCGATGCCGAGAACGTCACGTCCGGTCAGGGCGACCGGAATGGCTGCGGCTTGAATAGGGGTGGGATTTACATATCCCGCGGCCATTACGGCCGCTTGAACCTTGGGCGAAAGCCCGAGGTCAGCGAACGTCTTGCTGTCCAACAGTCAAGGTCTCCATCTGCACAACCCAAAAACTCCGGTGCGCGAGCACCAGACGGTCGATTGAGAGCGCAGGGGGATAGGTGCCGAAAAGGTCCAAAGCCGAAATGGGAGTGCGGATCAAAATGCGTTAAAAAATGCGCAAACTCGATCCCCTGCGCTCCGGCACGCCTGCGTGCTCGCATACATCCGACTGAAGTGCAAGGAAAACTCGGTGGTTTTGCGCCGTCGGGCCGCGCGTTTCTGTCACGGCAGGAGCAGCGAGAGCCCGGTCGGACCGGACAAAGAGTGGAGCGGAGACCTCGATCCCCGCCCCGTTGGATAAGACGTGTCGCGATCAGTCTTCGAGCAGCCACCGGCCGACGACACCACCGATGACGCCGCCAAGGATCGGCGCAGCCCAGAACACCCAAACCTGCGACAGCGCTTCGCCGCCAGCGTAAATCGCCGAGCCAAGACTACGGGCCGGGTTCACGGAAGCGTTCGAGATCGGAATCGCCATCAGGTGGATCGCAGTAAGCGTCAAACCGATCGCCACCGGAGCCAGCAGAGCAGGGCCGTTCGCGCGCGTTACGCCCATGATGACGATAAGGAAGAATGCCGTCAGCACGGTCTCGAGAATGAAGACTTCGCCGAGGCTCGCCTTGAGCATCGACAGTTCACCATAACCGTTCGCAGCGAACGTCGCACCGGTGTGGCCGACGAGGGAGAACACACCGCACGCCGCCAGCGCACCGACGACCTGCGCGATGATGTAAGGCACGGCCTTGCTTGCTTCGAAACGGCCGCCCGCGACCAGCCCGAGCGTTACGGCCGGATTGAAATGACCGCCTGAGATTTGGCCTACCGCATATGCCATCACCATCACCGTGGTGCCGATCGACAATGCAACGCCGAGAATACCGGCTGCGCCGGCGGGCGCTCCGAATGAGTAAAAGGCAGCGCCGAGAACGGACGCCATCAGCATAAAGGTGCCGAACACTTCGGCTGCGATCGCTCTGCTATTCATGTAATATTTCCCTCTGGGGCAATGTCTGCGCGCACCACGACTCTCTTGATTCGAATCATTGACGCGCTGAATAAGTTTAACTGAGTTCGGAATATAGAGCGAGCAGGCCGACACGAGGACGGGTTTAATCAAACTGAGAAAAAGCGTTGGAATCCCGTCACAAACCGAGAATTGCTTATTTGTCATGTCAGCTGAATTGATTTTCTGATTGGTGCTCCGAGGCGTAACGTGCATTCAGCAACGGCGCGAAGCGCCTTGTGACGACCGCGTCTGTAAAGGCTCTTCTGACTGGCCGAGGGTTTTCGACAGATGACTGCAAACGCCTTTGCGAAGACCGAGCTGATAGCTGAAACCGCAGTTGCGCCCGGCGCGGCACGTCCGAAAGGGCAGCGGCGAGGCGAAGCCATTCGCGAATTGAAAAAGCGCGATAACTCCACGAATTTCTATCATATTGGCGTCGTCTATTTGGTGATCGCTGCCGCCATTGGTGGTGCGGTCTGGAGCTATCACGCCGTCGCCGCAGCAGGACTGGAGTGGTGGTGGAATATTCCCGCGACGCTCGTCGCGATCGTGGTGATCGGCGCCTCCCAGCATCAGTTCGGCGGCGTCATCCACGAAGGCACGCATTTTATTCTTTTCGAGAATAAAATCTTGAACGAGCTGACTTCGGATTGGTTGGCGGCGTTTCCGATCTATACGTCGACCTTTCATTTCCGCTTGCATCATCTCGCGCATCACCAGTTCATCAACGATCCGGTCCGCGATCCCGATTGCGCGCAGCTGCACGATAGCGGCCACGATCTCGATTTCCCGATTACGCATTTCGAGATGCTGGCGGCGCTCGGCAAGCAGCTGTGGCTGCCGAATTTGTTCCGCTACACGATCGCGCGCGCCCGCTATAGCGCGCTCGGGACCGTCAACAACCCATACGTCGATCGCGAAAAGCGCGGCGAAAAGCTGCCGACGCTGGCGGGAATACTTTACGCCGTCGCAGCACCAGCCTTGGTCATTCCTCTGGTTCGATCAGGTCACGGCGCGTTGGCGTTTGCCGCGCTTGGCGCGCTGACCGCGCTCGTCGTGACGTACTTCGCGCGCCTCGACGAGAACAAACTTCCGCACGCGCATGTCGAAACGGTCGTTTCGCATCGGACGACGAACATCAGTCGCGTCGCATACATGGCGATGCTGTACGCGGCGCTGACTGCCATCGAAGTCGGCGGCTACGGACAGGCGTGGCGCTACTTCGCGCTGCTGTGGGTCGTGCCGTTGTTCACGACGTTCCCGCTGTTCATGATCATGCGCCAATGGGTGCAGCACGGAAACGCCGATCGTGGGCGCTATACGAACTCGCGCGTGTTTCTCGTCAATCCGTTCATTCGCTATGCCGTGTTTCCGTTCGGTATGGACTATCACCTGCCGCATCACATCTATGCGTCCGTCCCGCACTACAAGCTGCAAGGTTTGCACGAGCTGTTGCTGCAGGAACCCGAATACCGCGAGAAAGGCGTCGTGGTGGAAGGCTACTTCAACTCGCCGCATGGCGAGACCGAGGGGCGCAATCCGACGGTCGTAGAGGTGCTCGGAGAGAAGTACGCGCCGAAGGTCCAGGAAGACGTCTACGTCGACACCTCGACGCTCGAATATGCGAAAGTTCGCAATCCCGACGCCATCGCGCGCGAGAACGAAGCCTCAGCCAAGGGCAAGTGAGGCCCTCAGCCATTCCTTCTTACATCGGAAGAAGGTGGCCGAAGACCGGACGAGGGGGCGACGAAAGAAACTTCGCTTAGGAACGCGGACTAGATGTCTAGATCCTTCGCGAACGCCGCGCGCTCCTGAATGAACCGGAACCGCGCCTCGGGCTTCGATCCCATCAGCGAATTCACGACCTCGGACAACATATCGCGTTCGCCTTCGCCGATCGCAACGCGCAGCAGCGTGCGCCGCCGCTTGTCCATCGTCGTTTCCTTGAGATCCTTGAAGTCCATCTCGCCGAGACCTTTGAAGCGTGTGACTTTCGGCTTCTTGTTCTTGAATTGCGTCTCGATGAGCTGATCGCGATGCGCCTCGTTGCGCGCATACGCAACGTCGGACTTGTCTGAGATTTTGTAGAGCGGCGGCACGGCAAGGAAGAGATGGCCGTTCTCGATCAGCTCCGGCATCTCTTGATAGAAGAACGTAATCAGCAGCGACGCGATGTGCGCGCCATCGACGTCGGCGTCCGTCATGATGATCACGCGCTCATAGCGCAGATCTTCATCGCGGTATTTTGCGGCCGTACCCGCGCCGAGCGCCTGGATGAGATCGGCGAGAAGCTGGTTCTGGGAAAGCTTCGCGGACGAAGCATTCGCGACGTTCAAAATCTTGCCGCGTAACGGCAGAATAGCCTGCGTCTCGCGATCGCGTGCGCTCTTGGCGCTGCCACCGGCCGAGTCGCCCTCGACGATGAAGATTTCGGTGCCCGCAGCTTGCTGGATCGAGCAATCGGCAAGCTTGCCCGGCAGACGCAGCTTGCGCGTCGCCGACTGCCGCCCGACTTCTTTTTCGCGCCGCCGCTTCAGACGTTCTTCCGACTGGTCGACGGTCCACTCGAGCAGCTTCGTCGCCTGCTGCGGCGAATCCGCGAGCCAGTGATCGAAGGCGTCGCGCACCGCCGCCTCGACGATCTTCGTCGCTTCGACCGTCGCGAGCTTGTCTTTCGTCTGCCCCTGGAACTCAGGTTCGCGGATGAAGACGGACAGCGTCGACGCCGCCGTGCTCATCACGTCTTCGGACGTGATCTGCTGCGCCTTCTTGTTTCCCGTCAGCTCGCCATAGGCGCGAAGCCCTTTATAGAGAGCCTGCCGCAGCCCGTTCTCGTGCGTGCCGCCTTCGGCCGTCGGAACCGTGTTGCAATAGGAGAGCGAGAAACCGTCCTCGTCGGAAATCCAGGCGACCGCCCATTCGACCGAGCCGTGACCGCCATCTTTTTCGATGCGACCCGAAAAAATATCCTTCGTGACGCGCGTGCGGCCGTCGATTGACTCAGTCAGATAGTCGGCGAGGCCGCCGGGGAAGTGGAAAACGGCTTCAGACGGCGTATCGTCCTTGATCAGTTCCGGCGCGCACTTCCAGCGGATCTCGACGCCCGCGAAAAGATAAGCCTTGGCGCGCGACATTTTCAAAAGCCGCGACGGCTTGAATGCCGCGCCTTTGCCGAAAATCTTCTCGTCCGGACGGAAACGAACCTTGGTGCCGCGCCGGTTCATGATCGAACCGAGCTTTTCGAGCTTCGTCTGCGGAATACCGCGCGAAAAGACCATCCGATAAAGCTGCTGGTCGCGCGCCACCTGCACTTCGAGCGTTTCCGAAAGTGCGTTGACGACGGACACGCCGACGCCGTGCAGGCCGCCCGACGTATTGTAGGCCTTCGAGTCGAACTTGCCGCCCGCGTGCAATACGGTCAGCACGACTTCGAGCGTGCTGAGGCTCTTGTTTTTCGGATACGGGCCGACCGGAATGCCGCGGCCGTTGTCGGTGACGGCGAGGAACCCGTCAGCGGAAAGCTCGACCTCGATCCACGTCGCATGACCGGCGACCGCTTCGTCCATCGAGTTATCGATCACCTCGGCGAAGAGGTGATGCATCGCCTTCTCGTCCGTGCCGCCGATGTACATGCCGGGGCGGCGGCGAACAGGCTCCAGGCCTTCGAGCACTTCGATGTCATGCTCGCTGTAACCCGCGCTTTCGGCGGGCTTACGGGCGCGCGACGATTTTTCAGTCATTTCGCTGTCGAATTCCGAAAAGAGATCAATCTGCGATCGGCCCATGAGCAATCCTCAATCATGTCACGCCGACAGGCACACGCCGGAACCCGAAAGCCCCTGAAACGGCCTGACGCACGACAGCAGAACCGCTGAGGCGAATCTTGGAGACGTCCTTATAGACCGAGCCGCGCCCGGTGCCACCACACCCAATATGCTTTGTGGCCGAACCGCCACTTAAGGTTGGCTTCCGGCTGCGACATTGTCGATAAGCCGCGTCTTTCCGAGCCACGCGGCGGCCAGAATACGCAGCGGTTTTCCCGGAACCGTGGCGGCGCTGAGCGTCGCGGCGTCGCGCACGTCGATATAGTCGACTTTCGTGAATCCCGCCTCCACGAGGCGCGCCGTCGCGTCCGTCGTCACGACGCTGAACGGCGTCCCGGCGGCGATTCTTTCGGCCGCCTCGGTGATCGTCGCATAGAGAGCCGGGGCGATCGCGCGCTCCTTCTCCGAGAGGTAGGCATTGCGCGACGACAGCGCCAGACCGTCCGCTTCGCGCACCGTCGGCGCGGCGATGAGCGTCAATGGCATATTGAGGTCGTCGACCATCTGTCTGAGCACCGCGAGCTGCTGGAAGTCCTTTTCGCCGAAGATCGCGACGTCGGGCGTGACCTGGTTGAAAAGCTTCGCGCACACTGTCGCGACGCCGTCGAAATGGTGCGGCCGGAACGCGCCTTCGAGATCGGCCGATGCGCTGCCCGCTTTGACGCCGGTCGAGAACCCTGCTGGATACATCTCATCCACGCCCGGAGCCCAGACGAGATCGGCGTCGGCCTCCGCGAGCTTGGCGACGTCACCGGCTTCATCGCGTGGATAGCGCGCCAGATCCTCATGCGGAGCAAACTGCGTCGGGTTGACGAAGATCGACACGACGACCTTGTCGGCGCGGTCCTTGGCCTGCCTCACCAGCGAGACATGCCCCGGATGCAGCGCGCCCATCGTCGGCACCAGCGCGATCGTTTTGCCGGAGCGGCGCCAGTCGGCCGTCGCCTGTCTCAGGTCCCGGACGGTGGAAACGATCTTGACGGAATGGCTCACGACGCGCGCCTTATTTTTGCTGAGACTCGAGGCAGTTCCTGCCGCCAGACGAGGCAGCCCGTCAAGAGATTTGGGGAGGGAAGGCGTCGCGAGCAGGGCAGCGGACATTTTCGCGATCTGCTATGCTCAGGTCAGCAGGCGAATCGTCGGACAGCGTCTGGATACAGCGGGTTACAAAGAATGGTCGCGGCATTGCGGCATGAAGATTTACAGCGGGCGCTCCCTCCACGGGATGAACTTTCCGCGCAATACCTGGCGGATGAACCGCGTCTCGTCGGCGCCCTGATCGAGCGCGCTTTCTTCGCCGAGGACGAGCGCCGCCGCATCGCCGACGTCGCGCGCCGGTTGGTTCACACCGCCCGCGCAAACAAGGCCGATCACTCCGGCGTCGACGCCTTCATGCACGAATACGGCTTGGCGACGGACGAGGGCGTCATTCTGATGTGCCTCGCCGAGGCGCTACTCAGAATTCCCGACACCGAAACCGCGAACGCGTTCATCGCCGACAAGATTTCCGGCGGCGCCTGGGACAAGCATCTCGGCCAGTCGGACAGTCTGCTCGTCAACGCCTCGACCTGGGGCTTGATGCTGACGGGTCGCATCGTAAAGCTCAAAGAGGCGAAGGGCGCCAATCCGCTGCAGGCGCTGAAACGCCTCGTCGCGCGCTCGGGCGAGCCGACGATCCGCCTCGCCGTGCGCCAGGCTGTCCGCTTGCTCGGCGAGCAATTCGTGCTCGGCTCGACGATTGAATCCGCGTTGTCGCGCGCCCGCGGCTTTGAGGAAAAAGGCTACCGCTTCTCCTATGACATGCTGGGCGAAGCCGCGCGCTCCGAGCGTGATGCTGAGCGCTATTTCCAGCGCTACATGGCGGCCATCGACGCTGTTGGAAATGCGGCGCCGCCATTCACGGCAACCAACGTCGATGCGATCTTCGAGCGGCCGTCGATCTCGGTGAAGCTGTCGGCGCTGCATCCGCGTTTCGAGCCCGGCAAGGAACATCGCCTCCACGCCGAACTCGCGCCGCGTCTTCTGACGCTCGCGCGCGCTGCACGGGCCAAGGGCCTTGGGCTGACCATCGACGCCGAGGAACAGGATCGTCTCGACATCACCGCCGGAATGTTCGGCGAGATGCTCGTCAACCCGCAACTCGACAACTGGAACGGGCTTGGTCTTGCCGTGCAAGCCTACGGCAAGCGCGCCATTCCGCTCATTCGCTGGCTTCGCAGGCTTTCCGAGCAGACCGGCAAGCGCATTCCGGTACGGCTCGTCAAAGGCGCGTATTGGGACAGCGAAATCAAATGGGCGCAGGAGCGCGGCCTCGAAGATTATCCGGTGTTCTCGCGCAAACTGCACACGGACGTGTCTTATCTCGCCGCGATGCGTTTGCTGATTTCGGAGCCGGTCGCCTTCTATCCGCAGTTCGCGACCCACAACGCCCACAGCATCGCATCGGCGTCCGTCGCGGGCGGCGCGATCGAATTTGAATACCAACGCCTGCACGGCATGGGCGAAGCCCTCTACGAGCAGATCGTCGGCGTCGGACAGTTCGGGCGTCCCTGCCGGATTTACGCGCCCGTCGGCGGACACGAGGATCTGCTCGGCTATCTGGTTCGCCGGCTGCTCGAAAACGGCGCCAACACATCGTTCGTCAATCGTTTGGGCGACGATGAAACGTCCGTATCCGACATCATCGCTGACCCCGTCGAGATCGCCGACCGCGAATATACCTCCGGCGACCGGCCCGTGTTGCTGACCCGCCCGCGCGACATATATCTTCCCGAACGCAAGAACAGCGCTGGCCTGCCACTCGTCGAGGCGAGCGTTCGCCAGTCGCTTCTCGCCGATATCGGCAAGGTGCTGAAAACGCCCTTCGCAGCGGGACCGATCGTCAATGGCACGGCGACGACGGCTGGCGATGCAGCAGCGTTTGCAGTCTCGCCGCATGATCATCGCGAGCGCATCGGATCGGTGCGGCTCGCAACGCCGCAAAATCTCGAAGATGCGATCACGAGCGCCCGCAACGCGTTCGTGCGCTGGGAACGAACGGACGCGGCCGAGCGCGCTCGCATCCTCGAAACGGCTGCCGATCTTTTCGAACGTGATCGCGCGACGCTTTTGGCGGCACTGATCCGCGAAGCCGGAAAAACGCTCGACGCCGCGCAGGCCGAGATTCGCGAGGCGGTCGATTATCTCCGCTATTACGCAGTCGAAGCGCGGCGATTGTTCTCAAACGCAATCCGCCTTCGCGGCCCGACCGGCGAAGACAATACGTTGACGCTCAGGGGGCGTGGACCGTTCGCCTGCATCTCGCCGTGGAATTTCCCGATCGCGATCTTTACAGGACAGATCGCAGCGGCGCTCGCAGCCGGAAATTCCGTCATCGCGAAGCCTGCGGAGCAGACGCCGATTGCCGGCTACCTCGTCGTCAAACTTCTGCACGAAGCCGGAATTCCGCGCGATGTGCTCCATCTCGTCACCGGCGGCGGCAAACTTGGCGAAGCGCTCGTCAAGGATCAGCGCATTGAAGGCGTCGTGTTTACCGGCTCCGGCGAAACGGCTTGGGCCATCCAAAAATCACTGGTCGACCGGCGCGGCGAGATCATTCCGTTTATTGCAGAGACCGGCGGCATCAACGCGATGATCGCAGACTCATCCGCGCTGCCTGAGCAGGTGGTGCGCGATGCCGTTCGCTCCGCGTTCGACAGCGCCGGACAACGCTGCTCGGCCGCGCGCATCTTGTTCGTTCAGGATGAAAGCGCGTCGCGAATCCGTTCGATGCTCGCTGGCGCGATCGAGGCGCTCGACGTCGGCGATCCGCTCGACTACGCGACCGACATCGGTCCCGTCATCGACGAGACGGCGCAGGATGCGCTTGAAAGCCACAAAGTTCGCATGCAGCGCGAAGCGCGCGAGATCGTCGACCTCGCGATGCCCGAAGCTTGCCGCGCCGGAACATACGTCACGCCCGCGCTGTTCGAGATCGATCGTCTCGCCAAACTGGACCACGAGGTCTTCGGACCGATCCTGCACATGATCCGCTATCAGCGCGATCATCTCGACAAGGTCGTCGCGGCGCTGAACGCCACCGGCTATGGCCTGACGCTTGGGCTCCACAGTCGCATCGAAAGCGTCGCGCAATACGTGTCCGAGAACGCGCGCGTCGGAAATCTTTACATCAATCGCAACCAGATCGGCGCCGTCGTTGGCGTCCAGCCGTTCGGCGGCGAGGGCCTTTCCGGTACCGGTCCGAAAGCGGGCGGCCCGAACTATCTTCTGCGCTTCGCAACGGAACGCACGCGCTCGACCGATATCACCGCGACCGGCGGCAACTATACGCTGCTGAGCGGCAAAAGCCCGACGGGCTCATAGGCACGCCGGTCATCCACTGCCGCACCGAAATGCCTATCATCGTTTCGAAGGAACAATATCGGGCACAGCAATGTTGGCGTGTGTGATCGGCAACTGCTCAGGGCGTTTGCCGGTTTCGTCATCCACTTATCACAGCCAATGTTAGGACTGCCGATGTCCGTCGTCGCGGATGCGAGAGGAACGACCGAACCGGGCGCAACGGTCAAACGCGATCAGTGGCCTTTGGCGTCGGTCAATTTCTTCATGGCCGATTTCCTCGCTGGTATAGGCCCTTTTCTTGGCGTCTTCCTTCTCGCGCACGGTTGGCAGAGTGGTTTGATCGGCACCGTCATGACGATCGGCGGCGTCGCAGGAATGCTGATGACGATCCCCGCCGGCGCGTTCATTGACGCGACACGCCATAAGCGCGCGGCTGTTATCATTCCGGCCATTTTTACGATCTCGGCGTCCGCCATCATTTTGCTGTCGCAAGAATTCTGGGTCGTTGCGACGTCGCAAGTCGCGACCGCCATTGCCGGAGCCGTCATTGGGCCGTCCGTCAACGCCATGACGTTGGGCATCGTCAAGCAGGCCGGTTTCACTCGCCAGAACGGCATCAATCAGGCATTCAACCATGCCGGCAACGTCGTCGGCGCCGGTCTGTCCGGATTGCTCGGATGGAAATTCGGTTATCCCGCCGTCTTCATTCTCGCAGCTGTTTTCGGACTGCTGACGATCATCTCGGTTCTCATGATCCCGGCGAGCGACATCGATCATGGCGCGGCCCGAGGAGCAATCAACGACGACAAGAACGGTAAGGTCAGCGGCTTCCAGGTTCTGCTTGAATGTAAGCCGCTGTTGGTCCTCGCCGCAGCGCTCGCAGCATTCCATCTCGGCAATGCGGCGATGTTGCCGCTCTATGGCATGGCGGTCGTATCCGACGGGACGATCAACGGTCCGGGTTTTGTCGCCATCACGATCGTTGTCGCGCAAGCGACGATGATCGTTGCCTCGATCGTCGCCATGCGCATGGCGGAAGCCCAGGGTTATTGGCTGGTCCTGTTGATCTCATTCCTTGCGCTTCCCCTGCGAGGACTGATCGCGGGAAATCTCATCGTGCCGTGGGGCGTATATCCGGTTCAGATCCTCGACGGCGTCGGCGCAGGACTGCAGAGCGTCGCAGTCCCAGGGCTCGTCGCACGAATTTTGAACGGCACTGGGCGCATCAACGTTGGCCAGGGCGCAGTGATGACGGCCCAGGGCATCGGCGCAGCATTGAGCCCCGCGATCGGAGGCTGGATCGCTCAAGTCTTCGGCTACGAAGCGATGTTCTACGTTCTCGGCGGCTTCGCGCTTCTGTCGGTCGGCCTTTGGCTCGCTTTCGCGTCATTCTTGAAACCGGCATGCGTGGGAAACGCCGGATCGGAAACGTGTGCCGACACGTCCTCAGCAAATCCCGGGGCCGAGAGTGCCAGCGGATGATTTACGTCATCGCCGTTGTCGCTACTTCGCGTTGCCCGTCGCCGACGACAGGTTCACCCGTCGTGAAAGTTCCTCAGCACTTTCTTTGCGCTCGCTGTAACGGTCCACGAGGTAAGCGGCGCGGTCGCGCGTGAGCAGGGTGAACTTCACCAGCTCTTCCATCACATCCACGACGCGATCGTAATACGAGGACGGCTTCATGCGGCCATCCTCGTCGAATTCGTTGAAAGCCTTCGCTACCGAAGACTGGTTGGGGATCGTGATCATCCGCATCCAACGGCCGAGCACACGCATTTGATTCACCGCATTGAAGGACTGCGAGCCGCCGCTGACCTGCATCACCGCCAATGTCTTGCCCTGGGTCGGCCGGACGGCGCCGGTGGACAACGGTATCCAATCGATCTGGGACTTCATTACGCCGCTCATGGCGCCGTGGCGTTCCGGCGAGCACCACACCTGGCCCTCTGACCAGCCAGCGAGATTGCGCAGCTCCTGCACCTTGGGATGCGTCTCCGCCGCGTCGTCCGGCAGAGGCAGACCGTGCGGGTCGTAGATCTTCGTCTCAGCTCCGAAATGCTCAAGGAGCCGCGCCGCTTCGATGGTGAGGAGGCGGCTGTACGACTGCGCGCGTAGCGAGCCGTAAAGTAGCAGGATGCGCGGTTTGTGGGTCGTGTTTGCCGCCAGCTTGTCACCAGCGGGAATGCGCAGGTGCTCATGCGCGACGTTGCGAAGGTCGGCCGTTCCGTTCTTGCTCATGGCGCTCGCTTTCTGGCGGGCACCACTTCGCCGTCTTCCTTGGTGAACATGCCGACTTCAGGGTTCGGCAGAATATCGAGTACCGCCTCCGATGGCCGGCATAGCTTCACGCCGAGCGGTGTAACGACGATGGGACGATTGATGAGGATGGGATGCTCCACCATGACATCAATTAGTTGGTCGTCGGCCCATTTTGGGTTTCCGAGATCCAGCTCCGCATAGGGCGTGCCCTTCTGGCGGAGCAGTTCGCGCGGGCCGATCCCCATGCGCGTCATCAGATCAACCAATGTGTCGTGAGCGAGTGGCGTCTTCAGGTATTCGATGATCTCGGGTTCCTCGCCGCTTTGGCGGATCATCGCCAGCGTGTTCCGCGAGGTGCCGCAGGCAGGATTGTGGTAGATGGTGATGGTCATATCTTACTCTCCGACCGGCGCGGCCAGGCCTCGTTTGCGGACCGCCTGACCAGACTCGTACCAGCCGCGCGACGCGCTGACGATTTTCACCACCGACAGCATCACGGGGACTTCGATCAGCACGCCGACAACGGTCGCCAGCGCAGCGCCTGAGTGAAACCCGAACAGGCTGATCGCCGCCGCGACCGCAAGCTCGAAAAAATTGCTGGCGCCGATGAGTGCTGACGGCCCCGCAACGCAATGCGCTTCGCCAGCCGCCCGGTTGAGCAGGTAGGCCAGACCCGAATTGAAGTAGACCTGAATCAGGATGGGCACCGCCAGCATCGCGATGATGAGCGGCTGCGCGAGAATCTGCTGGCCCTGGAAGCCGAAGAGCAAGGTCAGCGTCGCGAGCAATGCCAGCAGCGAAAGCGGCTGCAGATGCCAGAGCAGTCCGTCGAGTGCCTGTTGCCCGCCCACTGACAACACGCGACGACGGACGACTTGCGCCAGGATGACCGGCACCACGATGTAGAGCGCGACAGACAGAACCAGAGTCCCCCACGGCACGGTGATCGCCGACAGGCCAAGCAAAAGGCCGACAAGTGGCGCAAAGGCGAACACCATGATGATGTCGTTGAGCGCCACTTGGCTCAGCGTGAAGTGCGGCTCACCCCGCGAAAGATTACTCCAGACGAACACCATGGCGGTGCAAGGCGCAGCCGCGAGAAGGATGAGCCCCGCGATGTAGCTGTTGATCTGGTCGGCGGGCAGGTAAGGCCTGAACAACCCGCCAATGAAGATCCAGCCGAGCAGCGCCATCGAGAACGGCTTCACGGCCCAGTTGATGAATAAGGTGACGCCGATGCCGCGCCAATGCTCCTTGACCTTTGACAGCGCCGAGAAGTCGATCTTCACCAGCATCGGGACGATCATCAGCCAGATCAGCACCGCCACCGGCAAGTTGACCTTGGCGATTTCCGCCGCGCCGATGGACTGGAACACCGCTGGAAAGAAGTGACCAAGCGCAATTCCAGCGACGATGCAGAAACCGACCCACGCCGTCAGGTAGCGTTCAAAGGTCGACATCTTCAGGCTTTCTCCGGCACTGGAGCCTTGGACTTGCCGATCTCGTCCAGATGCTTCTTCAGGGACAGTTCATCCAGAGACTGGAGCGGCAAGCTGGTGAAGATGCTGATGCGGTTGTTGAGCATCCGGTAGGTGTCCGCGAAGGCGAGTGCGCGTTGGATTTCGTCGCCTTCGGCTTCTGCCGGGTCCGGAACGCCCCAATGTGCAGTCATCGGCTGACCGGGCCAGATGGGGCACACCTCGTTGGCGGCGTTGTCGCAAACGGTGAACACGAAATCGAGTTCCGGCGCGCTGGGTGCGGTGAACTCCTCCCATGATTTCGAACGGAGCGCGGAGGTGTCGTAGTTGAGCCTGTTGAGCAGGTTGATGGTCAGAGGATGGACGTTGCCCTTAGGCATGCTGCCGGCACTATAGCCTCTGAATTTGCCGCCGCCGACGCGGTTGATGATGGCCTCGCCCATGATGGAGCGGGCGGAGTTACCGGTGCAGAGAAAGAGGACGCTGTACGGACGCTCGCGGTTCATTTCGTTTCTCCCTTACACATCTTGCGCGCTTTTTTGATTGCTGAACCGCAGAGCTCCGGCTGGCCCTGGCAGCAATCCTCGGTGAGGAAAGTCAACAGCTGACGCATCTTGTCGAAATGCACCGCGTAGCGGATGTAACGGCCAACCCGCGTGGCGTGGATGAGGCCCGCGCGGTCCAACTCCTTCAAATGAAAGGACGCACCCGTGGGCGTTGCGCCGACGGCATCGGCGATCTCGCCGGCGGGCAGCCCGGAAGGCCCTTCCTTCACCAGAAGACGGTAAATCGCGAGGCGCTGCTCGTGCGCGAGCGCGGCAAGCCGGATGACGGCGTCTTTGCTGTTCATATTTCCAATACTACAAGGATTATTGAAATATGCAATAGGCAGTAGTGCGCTTACGAATATGCGACTGCGGAAAGATGCAGCGTTGGATCGTTGAATTTCACGATTGGGCTTTAGCGGAGGCGCGGGCACAATCTCAATGCCGTCTGGAGCGTTCGAAATCCAAAACTCCACCCGCCGAAAACCAGTTTGGCAATTGAAAATGTAAGGCTGAAATATCGCGCAACGCTACGTTATGGGCGTATGTTGCCGTTAACGCATTGATATTGCAATTTTTCGCATTGGAATGTGGTGCCCAGAAGAGGACTCGAACCTCCACGCCTTGTGAGCGCTGCTACCTGAAAGCAGTGCGTCTACCAATTCCGCCATCTGGGCCTGCGGTGTCACGTAGATTGTGTGCGCGCGGAAGTCAATTGCGCCGGGCGGTCGCTCCGTAGCGCGACGCAAATTCTCAGCCGGAAGTTGATCCGTCGGCTTCACAGCGCCGCTTCGGCCCGGTAGACCGTCCAGAGACGCGCTCTGCGGCGAAATCGAGGTGAGACATGGCGGAAACTGGCAAACTTGCGACGGTCTTCGGGGGATCCGGGTTCGTCGGACGTCAGATCGTCTGGAGTCTGGCGCGCCGGGACTATCGCGTCCGTGCTGCCGTCCGCAGGCCCGATCTCGCGGGTTATCTGCAACCCATGGGCGTCGTGGGACAGGTCTTCGGAGTGCAGGCCAATCTTAGGTTTGCCGATTCTGTCATGCGCGCCGTCGAAGGCGCCGAAACCGTCGTCAACTCCGTCGGCATCCTGGCGCCGACAGGAGCCCAGACGTTCCAGGACGTCCACGTCGAAGGCGCCCGCCGCATCGCCAAGGCGGCGCGGGAAGCGGGCGCTCAGCGGCTTGTCCATATCTCGGCGATCGGTGCGAACAAGAACTCGAATTCGAAGTACGCGGTGAGCAAGGCCGAGGGCGAAGCGGCCGTGCTCGCGGAATTTCCGTCCGCGATCATTCTCCGGCCGTCGATCGTCTTCGGACCCGAGGATCAGTTCTTCAACCGGTTCGCAGCGCTTGCGCGCGTAAGTCCCGTCCTGCCGCTGGTCGGCGGTGGGCGGACGAAGTTCCAGCCGGTCTTTTCAGGCGATGTCGGCGAGGCTGTCGCAAATGCCGTGACCGGCAGCGGCAAGGCGGGCGAAGTTTATGAGCTCGGCGGCCCGCAGGTCGTGACGTTCCGCGAGATTCTCGAATCGACGGTGCAGTATGCTGGACGCCGGCGCGTGCTGTTGCCGGTGCCCTTCTGGATGATGAAGCTGCAGGCCTTGCTGACCTGGCCTCTGCCCAATGCGGTCCGTCCGGTAACTGTCGACCAGTTGCGGCTGTTGAAGCTCGACAATGTCGTCTCGGATGCGGCCAAACGCGAGGATCGTACCATCGCGGCGCTCGGCGTTCCGCAACCGGCTTCGATCGAGGCGATCGTTCCGCAATATCTCGAGCGGTTTAATCCGAAGGGGCAGTACGCGAGCTATCGCGTCTAAGCTCGTAAGCTCGCCGGAAAAACGTCGAGCCGCCCGATGACGAGCGGCTCGTATTGCAAGGCTCTGATGCCGATTGCGCGGTTAGTTCAGCGGCGCGATGGCGAGTTCATCCTCGTGCGCATGACCGATGGCGGCCTGTAGCGTATCCGTCAGCGCGATCGGCGTGCCGTCGGCGGCGTGCAGCGAGAACAGTGGAATGCCCTTCGGCAAACCTTCGATCTGCGGAAACATGTTCAGCGCCTCGTCCGAGGTCAGCGTCTTGATGTACGCAACCTCACCGCCGCCGAGACGTGCGAGTTCCAGCTCGGTCATGACGGGTGGCACAACATGGTCAACTGTGGCTCTTGCGGTGGTCTTGTTATTCATGACGCTCTTCCTCCTGGTGTCGAGGCCGGGCTCCAATCGCATATCCGGGAATTGCTGCCATTTGCTCAGGCTGGCCGGATAGCTCGTGTTCCCTGATCCTCCGACGATTCGGTCGCGAGGGCTGTGACGAGAAAGACTCTCTAGGTCCGGGTTTTGATCCGCCCAGGCGGTCCGATCTCTATTCGTCTAACGAGCCGCTCAGGCTCCAACCGTTGCAAATCGATCGCCAAAAGGCCGTTTGCCAGATCCGCGCTTTTGACTTCGATGCCGTCGGCAAGGACGAAAGTCCGCGAAAACTGTCGCGCCGCGATTCCCCGGTAAAGGTATTCGCGCGTTTTGTCGTCCTGCTGCTTGCCGCGAATTGTCAGCTGTTTGTCATCGAGCGTGATCTCGAGATCGTCTCGAGTGAAGCCTGCAACAGCCAGCGTAATCCGCAGCAGCCCGGCATCTTCGCCGTCCGCGGCAACGCGTTCGATGTTGTAAGGCGGGTAACCGTCGCTTCCACCCTTGGCGGCGCGATCGATCAGTCTTTCGATTTCCTCAAAACCCAGCAAAAGCGGGTTCGAAAGCGTAGCCATGCGTGTCATTCGAAGGCCCTTTTCTAAGCGACCGTCTTCAGGGCGCCGAACCGGCCGCCCCTTCGGGCCCTAGCATCGCTGCCTAGGGCCGTTTGATGAAGATATGGGAGGCAATGGGCGGTCTTCAAGCGGCAGACACAACTCTCTGAGAGCATTGCCACAATGGCGGCCGCAGAGGGCGGCATTTCGCCTTAGTCCCGCCCGCCTGCGGGGGCATCAAGCAGGCCTGATTTGGACCGTCAGCGAGGGTTTTTCGATGGCCGCGACGAAGAAGCGTACGGCGCTACGCACAGGACTTCTAGTGCTCGGAATGGCGATGGCCGTGGCAGCCAACTCGGCGATTGCAGCAGAACCAGATAAGTCGATCGATGCCGACGTCAATCTCACGCCGCAGGAAACGGCGGAGAAAGAAGCGCGCAAGGCGTGCAAGGTCGACATCTGCAAGGCGCTGCATGCGAAGGACGCATCCGGCGACATCGCCTGCCATGTGATCAAAAGCTGGCGCAAGGAACAGCTCGTCAAGCTTGTCGGCAAGCTGAAGGTCACCTGGCCTTACGACGGCGCGCAATGCTCGATGCAGCTCAGCGTCAAGCGCGATGACCTCGTCCGCGCCATGACGGAGCCGAAGGTCGAAATCGAATTTCAGAAGCACACCGTCACGTGCACGATCGCGAGCGAGAAAAAAGGTGCGACGGATTTCAAATTCGATCTGACGCCGAAGGTGACGTTCGAGAACGGCAAGGCGACGAAGGCGCGTGCCAACTGGGGCAAGATCGAAGCGCCGACGTTGATCAAGAGCGCCATGTGGACGGCGACCGCCGCCGACAACACCGTCAATCTGCTCTCAAGCACGATCGTCACGGAAGTTAACGACTTCGTGTCCAGACGTTGTGATGAAGTGAAGGATCAGTGGGCAGCGCAGCATTAGCGCGAAATCACCGGCGGAGAATGAACCGTTATATTGTTATTAGCCCCGCTTATCGCGCGGTAACGCAAATACGATTGGCGTTTATTTCACAAGCCAATTACATAAGACGCCGTAGTGAAGCTTTGCACTGACACTCTTGGAGGAACCCATGAAGACGTGGTCGAAGCCTGAAGTACGCGAGCAGGAAGTTGGTCTCGAAGTGACCAGCTATCTTCCGGCTGAAATCGACGTCATCTGAATTCGGATGGTGTTGACCTAACGGTCGAATATCGGGCGGTGACCGATCCTTCGGTCACCGCTTTTTTATGTCCGGCTACGGCTGCGATTATCCGGCGTTCTCGATTGCGGCGCGCTTTTCTTCGAGTTCAAGCCACTGCGTCTCGGCGGTTTCGAGCTGCTGCTGCACATCCGCGAGGCGCGCATTCGTCTTTTCGAATCCGGAACGGTCACGCGCATAAAGCCCTGCGTCCGCGAGTTTTGTCGACAGCGTTTTGATTTCAGCTTCGAGCTTGGCGATTTCATCCGGCAATATCGAAAGCGCGTGCTTCTCCTTATAGGAGAGCTTGGCTTTGGCGGCGCCCGGCGACCCCGCCGAAGCCTCGTCCGACGTTTTGCGCGCCGCCGCAGCGGCTTCTTGTTTGGGCGCCTTTTTCAGATCGTCGCCCTTGCGCTGGGCAAGCATGTCGGAATATCCGCCCGCGTATTCCGTCCATCGGCCGTCGCCGGTCGGCGCAAGCACGCTCGTGACGATGCGATCGAGAAAATCGCGGTCGTGACTAACGAGAAGCAGCGTCCCCGGATAATCGGCCAGGAGCTCTTGCAGCAGGTCGAGCGTTTCGAGATCGAGATCGTTCGTCGGCTCGTCGAGCACGAGCACGTTGGAAGGTTTTGCAAGCGCGCGCGCCAGCATGAGCCGAGCCCGCTCGCCACCTGACAGAACGCGGATCGGCGACAGACGCTGCTCCGGCAAGAACAGGAAGTCTTTCATGTAGCTCGCGACGTGGCGCGCCTTGCCGTTGATGACGACCTGATCGCCGCGCCCGCCCGTCAGCGCATCCGATACGGTCCAGTTCGGATCGAGTTCATCGCGCCTCTGATCGAGTGCGACGATTTCGAGATTGGCGCCGTGGCGGATCGTGCCGCTGTCCGGCTCGAGCTGCCCGATCAGCAGTTTGATCAGCGTTGTCTTGCCGGCGCCGTTCGGGCCGACGATGCCGAGACAGTCGCCGCGCATGACGCGCAAGTTGAGGTCAGACACGATCTCGCGGCCGTCATAGCCTTTCGAGACGTTCGAGGTTTCGACGACGAGCTTGCCCGAGAGATTGCCCTCCGCCACGTCGAGACGGGCTGCGCCGACGACGAAGCGACGGTCGCGCACCTCCTGCCGCATCGCGCGAAGCTCGCGCACGCGCCGGACGTTGCGTTTGCGGCGGCCGGTGACGCCGCCATGCATCCACTGATCTTCGCGCACGATTTTGCGGTCGAGCTTGTGGCGTTCGATTTCTTCTTCTTCGAGAACCTTGTCGCGCCAGTCCTCGAACGCCGCAAAACCCTGCTCGAGACGGCGCGTCTTGCCGCGATCGAGCCAGACGGTCGCGCGCGATAGCGTTTCGAGAAAGCGGCGGTCATGGCTGATGAGAAGCAGCGCCGAGCGGCTCGCCTGCAGCGTCTTTTCAAGCCACTCGATCGCGGTGAGATCGAGATGATTCGTCGGCTCGTCGAGCAGCAGAACGTCGGGCTTTGAAACCAGAACACGCGCCAGCGCGGCGCGGCGCGCTTCGCCACCCGAGAGCTGGTCCGGATTATCGTCGCCCGAAAGCCCAAGCTCGCCGATCAGATACTCCGCCGAATAGGGATCGTCCGTCGGGCCGAGGCCGGCTTCGACATACGCGCGAACCGTATCGAAGCCGTTGAAGTCGGCTTCCTGCGGCAGGTAGCGGATGCTGGCGCCCGGATGCGCGAAACGCTCGCCGCGATCCGGCGTCACGAGCCCCGCCGCGATCTTCAGCAACGTCGACTTGCCGGAGCCGTTGCGCCCGACGAGACAGATGCGGTCGCCGGGCGCTGCGGTCAGCTCCGCGCCTTCGAGCAACGGCGTGCCGCCGAAGGTGAGATGAATATCTTTGAGCGTCAAAAGAGGAGGTGCCATGCCGGACCTCGTAGCGGTCACGGAAGGCGCAATCAACTGCGACCGAACGGAATCAGGAAAACGATGCAGGGATCAGCAGCAGCGGCTGACCTTGCCGCCGTTTTCGCCATACCGGCTCGCCTGGCGTTCGCGGAAGAACTCTTCGTAGGTCATCACCGGCTCGCCCGGATGCACCAGCCGCCGATGCGCGACATAAGCCTCGTAATCCGGCACGCCGACCATCAGGCGCGCGGTTCGGGCGAGCGTAGTGCGAAGCATGCAAAATAGGGATGTGCCGGATTTCAGCATCGTTCACTCCGCCGCCACGATGGCGGATTCGCGAGCAGATATGTTCGGGTTCGCCAGCGCCTTCGAAATCGCGGCCACGGCAAATCCGAACATCGCGATGACCAGCGCGATCAGCAACGCTGTCAACGTCGCGTTGACGTAATCGTTGAACACGATGCGGCTCATGTCGGCCATCGACTTCGCCGGAGCGAGGATCTGGCCTGCGTCCGATGCGGAACCGAATTTCTCCGCATGCGCCAGAAATCCGATGGCCGGGTTATCGCTGAAAATCTTCTGCCATCCGGCCGTCAGCGTGCAGATCGCAACCCAGACGGCGGGCAGAATTGTCACCCACGCGTAGCGCTCACGCTTCATCTTGAAGAGCACGACGGTGCACAGGATGAGCGCAATGCACGCCAGCATCTGATTGGCGATGCCGAACAGCGGCCACAGCGTATTGATGCCGCCAAGCGGATCGACGACGCCCTGGTAAAGAAAATATCCCCAGCCCGCGACCGCAATCGTCGTCGCGACGATGTTCGCGGTCCACGAGCGCGTGTCGCGAAACACGGGCGTAAACGTGCCAATCAAGTCCTGGATCATGAAGCGCGCGACGCGCGTGCCGGCATCGATCGTCGTCAGGATGAACAATGCCTCGAACAGGATGGCGAAGTGATACCAGAAGGCCATCATCGCCTTGCCGCCGATGGCGCTCGAAAGAATTTCCGCCATGCCGACGGCGAGCGTCGGCGCGCCACCCGTGCGCGACAGGATCGTGCTTTCGCCGACGTCCGCCGCCGCTTGCCGCAGCATGTCGGGCGTCACGGTGAAGCCCCAGCTGGAAATCGCGGCCGCGGCCGTTTCCGGCGTCGTGCCGATGATCGCTGATGGGCTGTTCAGCGCGAAATACAAGCCAGGCTCCAGCGTCGTCGCCGCGACAAGCGCCATGATCGCGACGAAGCTTTCCATCAGCATCGCGCCATAGCCGATGAAGCGCGCGTTGATCTCATTGTCGAGCATCTTCGGCGTCGTCCCGGACGAGACCAGCGCGTGGAAGCCGGAGATCGCACCGCACGCGATGGTGATGAACAGGAATGGGAAAAGATTGCCCGCGAACACCGGCCCCGTGCCGTCGACGAATTTCGTCACGGCGGGCATCTTGAGATCGGGCAGCACGAAAAAAATGCCGAGCGCCAGACCCGCGATCGTGCCGATTTTGAGAAAGGTCGAGAGATAGTCGCGCGGCGCAAGCAGCATCCAAACCGGCAGCACGGACGCGACGAACCCATACGCGATCAGCATCATCGAAAGCTGCTCGCCGGAATAGTCGAACATCGGAGCGAGCACTGGATCTTCCGCGACGTGACGGCCGTAGATGAGCGATAGCAACAGCAACGCAAAGCCGATGAGCGACATCTCGCCGATGCGGCCCGGACGAAGATAGCGGCCGTAGACGCCCATCAGCACGCCGATCGGGATCGTCATCACGACGGTGAAGGTCGCCCACGGGCTTTGCTTCAGTGCCTTGACGACGACGAGGGCGAGAACCGCGAGCAGAATGACCATGATCAGCAGCACGCCGATCATCGCGACGGTGCCAGCAAGCTCGCCGAGCTCTGAGCGGATCATGTCTCCTAATGAGCGGCCGTCGCGGCGCGTCGACGCCCAGAGCACGATGAAGTCCTGAACGGCGCCCGCGAACACGACACCGATGACGAGCCACAGCGTGCCGGGCAGGTAGCCCATCTGCGCCGCGAGGACGGGGCCGACGAGCGGCCCTGCGCCCGCAATCGCCGCGAAGTGATGGCCGAAAAGAACGGTGCGATCCGTTGGACAGTAGTCGAGCCCGTCGTTGAAGCGTTGCGCGGGCGTCAGACGGCTGGGATCGAGGCGCACGACGCGGTCGGCAATGAACAGCCCGTAAAATCGGTACGCGAGCAGATACGAGCAGATCGCGGCGAGGACGAGCCATATGGCGTTGATCGTCTCTCCGCGCGACAGAGCGACGATGCCCAGCGACAGGGCCCCGAGGATCGCGATCGCCGTCCAGGCAAGTTTCGCTCGAATGCCGGTCATCGCGTTTGTCCCCCGGTGCTCATGTTTTTGTTGGCGCACGTCTGCTGCGCAATTCAGTCCGGCGAAGACTACCGAAAAAGCTTCCGCTGGTCAGCCGTTTCAGAGGTGAGTTGGAAACTGCCTGAGTTTCAAAGGCGCTTCTTGGCGAACGCGCGGCTCGAACCGGACTTCAGGTATTTCTCGAAAGCATAGGCCTGTGTTTTGTCGGAAAAGGCGATGTAGGTCTTGAGCTGCCAAGGCCGATATTTCGACGTGTGCGATACTTCCCCTGCATTATGCTTTGCTACGCGTTGGGATATATCGGCCGTCACTCCGACATAATATCGATCGGGAAACGCAGTGCTTTGAAGAATGTAGACGTAGGTCACGAGGACAGCTCCGTCCGCCTGAGTCGCCTTTGGCGACTTCGGCGCGACATCCTTCGCCTTTCAGTCTCCGGCTCGCCGAGCCAAAGCCGCAGGGCATAACGCGCGCAGGGTTGGCGTGGCGGCTGCGCGCAAAGTGAAGTTTGGTGGAGCCAAGCGGGATCGAACCGCTGACCTCTTGCATGCCATGCAAGCGCTCTCCCAGCTGAGCTATGGCCCCAAACCTTTGGGAGCGTAGGAACGTGTCAGTCCGCTACGCAGAACCCGCCTGATAAGTCGTTCAGCGGGAAACTTCAAGAACGTTTGTTGGTGGCGATCAGGGCTCTTCGTCGCCCTCACCCGCCGGGCCGCCGATGATGTTGGAAACATCGCCGCCCTCTTCCTCTTCTTCCTCGAGGAAGGTCTCATCGTCGTCGGTGCCGCCGGCATCATCGGTCTCGACGTCGGCGAGTGCCTCTTCGCCCTCGACTGCCGGCAATTCGCCCTCGTCATCAGCCGGAACCGGCTTCTTTGCCTTCTTGGCTGCGAGTTCCCGCTGTTCGGCTTGCAACGCCGCGAGAGCGGCGGGTGACGAGGCGATCACGTATTTGCTGCCGCAGAATGGGCAGACAATCGGATCGTGACCGAGATCGTAGAACCGCTCGTCGCAGCTCTGACAGGTTCGCTTTGTCCCGCGCGCTTGCTTGGTCGCCATTAGTCGTGCCTCGAAACTCAGGAATTGAGGGAGCCCGTCTGCCATAGCCGGTGCGGGCTGTCAAAACGAAAAGGTGGAGATTGTCCGGCGTGCGTCAAGGACACCTTGACCCGAGCGCGACAGGAGCGTTGACAGGGCGGCGCGGCGCAGGCCCATATCCGCCCGCAAATCATGCGCCCGTTCAGCGCGCCGGTCATCTCTTAGCCTGGATTTTCGATCTTGAAAGCCACGACTGCGAAGCCCCTTGCCGTGATGCGTGCGTCTCCGTTGAAGGGGCGTGTCCGGCTCCCCGGCGACAAATCGATTTCGCACCGCGCCCTGATTTTCGGGGCGTTGGCGACCGGGACGACACGCATTCGCGGCCTTCTCGAGTCCGAAGACGTCGTGAACACGGCGCGGGCCGTCTCGGCGTTGGGTGCGCACGCTGAAAAGCGCGGCGACGTGTGGGAAGTGAAGGGGCGCGGTCCCGGCGGACTTCGCCAGCCCACAGAGCCGCTCGATTTCGGCAATTCCGGCACCGGTGCGCGGCTGATGATGGGCGTCATCGCCGGACATCCGATCACGGTCCAAATGACGGGCGACGCCTCGTTGTCGCGGCGTCCGATGCGCCGCGTGCTCGGGCCGCTGATGCAAATGGGCCTTGAGGTGATCGAGACCGGCAGGGAAACGCTGCCGTTGACGCTGCGCGGAACCAGCGAGCTGATTCCGATCGTCTATCCACTGCCGGTTCCGTCCGCGCAGGTGAAAAGCGCCGTCCTTCTTGCCGGTCTGCATTCGGCGGGCGAGACCACGGTCATCGAACACGAAGCGACGCGCGATCACACCGAGCGGATGCTTCGCCACTTCGGCGCCAACGTCCGGATCATGGACAAGGAAGGCGGCCGCGCCATCACGATCAGAGGCGATGCCGAGCTAACGGGACGCGACATTCTCGTGCCGGGAGACCCATCATCCGCCGCGTTCCTTGTGGCGGCCGCGTTGATCGTGCCCGGCTCCGACGTCACGATCGAAGGCGTGCTCATCAATCCGACGCGCACCGGGCTCTACACGACGTTGCAGGAAATGGGCGGCGACGTCACGCTGCTGAACCAGCGCGAGGAGGGCGGCGAACCCATCGCCGACATTCGCGTTCGCGCATCCGAGCTGAAGGGCGTCCGCGTGCCGGCCGAGCGTGCGCCGTCGATGATCGATGAATATCCGGTGCTCGCCGCGATTTCGGCGTTCGCGAAGGGCACGACACAGATGGATGGCCTCGCCGAGCTCAAGGTCAAGGAGAGCGACCGCCTGCAGGCGACGGCGACGGGCCTCGAAGTCAACGGCGTCACGGCACGCATCGATGGCGATAGCCTCATCGTCGAAGGCAAGCAGCGCCTCAAAGGCGGCGGCCTCGTCGCGACGCACCTCGATCATCGCATCGCCATGGCGTTTCTGACCGCGGGCCTTGCGAGCGAAAAGCCGATCACCGTCGACGATACGACCATGATCGCGACCAGCTTCCCTGAATTCCGCGGACTGATGGAAACGCTCGGCGCGACGTATCAAGAGGCGCCGGAGCAATGAGGCCTCGCCTGGTCATCGCGATCGATGGGCCGGCGGCGTCCGGCAAGGGAACGGTTGCCAAGAAGCTCGCCGAGCATTTGGGCGTGCCGTATCTCGATACGGGATTGCTGTATCGCGCCGTCGCCCGCGATGTCGAAGCACGGGGCGGTGAGCTTGAAGACGCGACAGCAGCGGTCTCGGCCGCGCAGTCGATCGATGCGCAGAGCCTGTGCGATCCGGGCTTGCGTGGGCCGCTCGCGGGCGACAAGGCCTCGATCATCGCGAAAATTCCTGCCGTCCGCGCAGCCTTGCTGGATTATCAGCGCAACTTCGCCAAAAGCTCCGCCGAGGGCGCCGTCCTCGACGGCCGCGATATCGGAACGGTGGTGTGCCCTGAAGCCGACATCAAAATTTTCGTAACGGCCTCGGACGAGGCGCGTGCTCAGCGGCGCTATCTGGAACACCAGGGTCGCGGCGAGAACGTCGCTTATGAAGTCGTGCTTGAGGATTTACGCCGCCGCGACGCGCGTGATCGCGATAGAAGTGTGGCGCCGCTCGAAGCAGCCGGAGATGCACTTCACCTCGATACCACCACTCTTGATGCGGATGCCGCTTTTGCGGCCGTGCTTGCGCTGATCGCGGCGCAAATAACACGCTAGTCAAACAAGAAGGCGCCCCGAAGGGCGCCTATCCGTTATTTTCCGTTTTCTCTCTTGTACTGGGCGATGTCATCAGCGGTGACTTCGCTGGAATTGCCGAGCGCTTTGATGCATTCCGAGGCGAGCTTATGGCGGTGCTCGCGCATGCACGACTTGAGAGCAGGTGTGCCAAGTTTGAAATTGCTGCAAAACGCAACATAGTCTGCGCTGCAAGCGTCTCTTACGACTTTGCTCACTGCGAACGCCGAGCCCGTAGAAAGCAAAAGCGTGACCGCCGCGAAAATCGCGACTTTCTGCATATCCGTCTCCTTGGAATAAATCATGGCCCTTAACGCCGGCGCGGCGACCGCGGTTCCCCTCGATACGAACGCACTTTGCAGTGATTCAGATGCATTGCCAAATTACTTTGTGAAATGGCGGCGATGAGTTTTATGCAAGCATGTCCGAGAGTTCGCGCGTGCGAATGATCGGCCGATGCCATCGCCTTTGCGCGTTGAGCCGACGCCCGCGCAACTGATAGCGCATCGCCCCTTTGCTCTACTTCTCCGCGCTCGCACATTCGGCGAGTTTTCGCTTCAGGTCGCGGTCGTGGCGCTTGCTCGTCTTCATCGCGGGACAGATCCATCGCAACGTCGAGCGGCTGAAACGAGCGGAGCGAAAGTCAGCGGCTCGACGTTGCGATGTGATGGATTTTTGCAACGGCCTTGGGATGAACCTTGTTTTGATGGTCCGTGGGCGGAATGTCGGGGACAGAGAAGTTTCATCTGCCGGGAATCGATAAGTAATCACCCTTTCGAGCTAAACGCGTCCGCTGAGTAAGCCGGCGGATAGCGTTCGACCGAAAAGGGGTGGGCTATGAAGCGCGTGCTCTTATCGATCATCCTAGCCTGCCTCGCTCCGGCAGCCGGTCTTTGCGATACGGCGGTCGACGATCTGAAGCGCTTCGATCGGTTCGCGACTTACGATTTCAAAACGCAGGAATGCGACGCCGACGATCAGGGGCGTTTCCAGTACTCCTGCAAGAACATCGAAACCGGTGATGTCAGCGGCTATCTCAACGCCGACACATTCAAGAAGAGCGCGACGGGCAGGTTTCTCGAAAAATATTGGGGAACGGGGGACCGCCTCAAGTTCATCGGCATCGCCTGCGGCCGCGGCGACACCGAGAGCGACGCCAAGAAGACGGCGACCTTCCGCGCGCACGAACTGGTGCGCCGCGCCATCGAAGGCATGGAATCGAACGTCCTCATCGGAGACTTTCAGCCGCTCGGATATCGCAAGGATGAAGAGCGCTATCGCTGCGTCGCAGTCGAGCGCGGGAAAGATACAGTAAGCAACGAGTCGCCGCCGCCAGCCGCTGATACGTCATCGGATGCCGGTGCCGACACCTCAGCTGCCGACGCGGAAGCCGAGCGGCTCGCAAACCAGCGCAGAGAGCGTGAGGAACGCCAGCGCATCGCGGCCGAGCGCGAACGGCAAAGCACGATGCTCGTGTTCGACGTCAAAAGCCTCGACAAATATGCGGTGGAATTGTCGTTTTTCTCCGAAACCTATCGCAATCGCGTCTGGCCCGGCGGCTCGCAGATCTACCTGCTGAAAGACAGCAACGTGCACACCTACCGGCTCAACTGCCGCAAAGGAGAAAAGATCTGTTATGGCGCGTGGCGGCGCGGCAATTCCAACTCGTGGTGGGGCGTAGGTTATGGTGGCCAGAAGGGCTGCACGAACTGCTGCCATATCTGCGGCGGCTCAGCCTCTCATACGCTGATGGCCGGGGCCGAAACGCCGTCCGGCGGCGGTTCCGGTGGCAACACGGCGAATGCCCTGGTCGACATTCTGGGCGGCGTCGCCGCTGGAATCGGCGCCGCAAACGCTGTTCGGCCGCGATCGGCTCCCGTTTATCGGCCAACACCTGCGCCGACGCCCCAGGGCTTGAACCGGCGGCAAAGCACGATTTCGGGCGGTCGCTGAGGCCCGGTGCGATAAGCCTCAACCCGCCGGATGCCCCTTGCGCGGGGCTACCACCTTCGCTATACCCTCGCGCATTCGACGTCGCCGTCGGATTGGTCATGAGGAAGATCAGCCGGTTGGGACCTGTATAGCAGGCCCGAATTTTGACCGGCAGGGCTGCGGCCCATCACGGCGGCATCATACATCCGACATCCGCGCCCATCGAACAGGCATCGCGCTCGCGCGGGTCTGCTTATTGGCGTTCCAACTGCAATTCGCAGCCTGCACACGCAGGCAGTTCAACAACCAGGAGAACGAATGTCCGCCGAAGTATCACGTGAGATGAACCCGTCGCGCGAAGATTTTGCCGCGCTGCTCGCCGAGAGCCTTGCCAAGGACGACCTCTTCGAAGGTTCCGTCGTTAAGGGCAAAATCGTCGGCATCGAAAAAGATATGGCGATCATCGACGTTGGCCTGAAGATGGAAGGCCGGGTCGCGATGAAGGAATTCGGGATCGGCGGCAAGCCGGGCGATCTCAAGGTCGGCGATACCGTCGAAGTCTACCTGGAGCGCGTCGAGAATGCGCTCGGTGAGGCTGTGCTGTCGCGCGACAAGGCCCGCCGCGAAGAAAGCTGGACGCGCCTCGAGCGTCTTTATGAAAAGGGCGAGAAGGTCACCGGCGTGATCTTCAACAAGGTCAAGGGCGGCTTCACGGTCGACCTCGACGGCGCCGTTGCGTTCCTTCCCGGTTCGCAGGTCGATATCCGTCCGGTTCGCGATATCGGACCGCTGATGCATCAGCAGCAGCCGTTCCAGATCCTGAAGATGGATCGCCGTCGCGGCAACATCGTCGTCTCGCGCCGTTCGGTTCTCGAAGAGAGCCGCGCCGAGCAGCGCACGGAGATCGTCGCACGTCTCGCCGAAGGCCAGATCATCGACGGCCTCGTCAAGAACATCACCGACTACGGTGCGTTCATCGACCTCGGCGGCATCGACGGCCTGCTGCACGTCACCGACATGGCATGGCGTCGCGTCAATCATCCGTCCGAGATCCTGAACGTCGGCGACACGGTGAAGGTGCAGATCATCCGCATCAACCCGGAAACGCAGCGTATCTCGCTCGGCATGAAGCAGCTGCAGTCGGATCCGTGGTCGTCGATCGAGGCGAAGTATCCGGTCGGCGCGCGCGTCAAGGGTACCGTCACGAACATCGCTGACTACGGCGCGTTCGTTGAGCTGGAGCCGGGCGTCGAAGGCCTGATCCACGTCTCGGAAATGAGCTGGACGAAGAAGAACACGCACCCTGGCAAGATCGTCTCGACGAGCCAGCAGGTCGAGGTTCAGGTTCTCGAGGTCGATCCGCAGAAGCGCCGCATCTCGCTTGGTCTCAAGCAGACGCAGGAAAATCCGTGGGATGGCTTCCTGACCGCGCATCCGAAGGGCTCGATCGTCGAAGGTCCGATCCGCAACATCACCGAATTCGGTCTGTTCATCGGCCTCGACAACGGCATCGACGGCATGGTCCACCTTTCCGACCTCGACTGGCAGAAAGCCGGCGACGAAGTCATCAAGGACTACAAGAAGGGTGACAACGTCAAAGCCATCGTGCTCGACGTCGACGGTGCCAAGGAGCGCATCTCGCTCGGCATCAAGCAGCTTGCTGGCGACCCGGCCGATGCAATGGCGAAGTACAAGAAGGGCGACGCAGTGACCTGCACGGTGACGTCGGTCAGCGAAGCCGGCATCGAAGTGAAGATCGCCGACAGCGAATTGACGTCGTTCGTCAAGCGCGGCGACCTCTCGCGCGATCGCTCCGAGCAGCGCCCCGAGCGCTTCAACGTCGGCGACAAGGTCGATGCGGCCGTTATCTCGGTCGACAAGGCGGCACGCCGGATCGCAGTTTCGGTCAAGGCGCTCGAGCTTGCCGAAGAGAAGCAGGCGGTGGCTCAGTACGGATCGTCGGATTCGGGTGCTTCGCTCGGCGACATCTTCAAGGCCGCCATCAAGAAGCGCGAAGGTGCTGAAGACGGCGAGTGATCGTTGCCTCTTCAACTGAATTACAAGGCGCGCGGCAATCTTTGTCGCGCGCTTAACTTTATCCGAGAGGCTTCGAGGCGTCTCGGTTGCCCGCGGCCTGAACCTTGCCTACCTTTCGCCCCTTAGAGCGCTTCTTTTATATTTTGCCACGAAATGACGCGTCATCCGTTGACGGAAAGGCACTCCCCCAATGCTTGAGACGGAAACAGTTTTGGATCGCCGCAGGCTGCGCCGTTCGGTGTCGCTGTGGCGCGCAGCCGGACTAGCCGCGGTTCTCATTGCCATCGGCGCGCTGACGCTTGGCGGCGACAAACTCGCGACGCTCGCCGGCGAAAAGCAGATCGCGCGCATCACGATCGAAGGCACGATCTCGGAAGACCGCGATCAGCTCAAGATGCTCAAGGACATCGCCGAGGACTCCAGCGTCGCCGGCGTGCTCATGTATGTGAACAGCCCCGGCGGCACGACGACGGGCGGCGAGGCGCTGTACGAAGGCCTGCGCGCGCTCGCGGCAAAGAAGCCGATCGTCGCCCAGTTCGGTACGGTCGCGGCATCGGCCGCCTACATCGCTGGCATCGCCACCGACCACATCGTGGCGCGGGGCAACTCGATCACCGGCTCTGTCGGCGTCATCGTCCAGTGGCCCGAATTCGTGCAGCTCCTCGACAAGGTCGGCGTCAAGGTCAACGAAGTGAAGAGCGGCGTGCTCAAGGCGTCGCCGTCGCCGTTCGAGCCGCTGACTGAAGGCGGCAAGCAGGTTGCGCAGGGCATGGTCAACGACGGCTTCAAATGGTTCGTCGGCCTCGTCGAAACCCGCCGTGGCGTCAAGGCTGCCGACATTCCGGGCCTTCTGGACGGCCGCGTTTTCTCGGGCCGCGAGGCGCTGCAGGCCAAGCTCGTCGACCAGATCGGCGGTGAGGAAGAAGCCGTCAAATGGCTGAAAGACGAGAAAAACGTGCCCCAGAGCGCCAAGCTCGTCGACTGGAAGCCCTCGACCCCCAATAGCTACGGCTTCGCCGGGATGTCGGGCCAAATCGCCGGATTTTTGCTCGGTTCCAGCGCCGGGGACCTGGTAAATTTCCTCAGCCGAGAGCGCTCGTTTTCGACGCTTGGTCTTGACGGTCTTCTTTCTCTTTGGCATCCTTCTGAAAAATAAGGAGAAATGATCGCTGTTGCTGGGGAGCGAGACGTGATCAAATCGGAACTCGTACAAAAAATTGCGACTGCAAATCCGCATCTTTATCATCGCGATGTGGAACGCATCATCAACGTGATCTTCGATGAGATCGTTGATGCGCTGTCGCGAGGAGATCGCGTCGAACTGCGTGGGTTCGGTGCTTTCACGGTGAAGCATCGCGCGTCTCGTCAGGGGCGCAATCCGCGCACGGGAACGACCGTGGCGGTGGCTGAAAAGTTCGTGCCGTTTTTCAAAACCGGCAAAGAGCTTCGCGATCGTCTGAATACGCTCAACGGTCAACACGCCGCGTAAGCTGACGTCGAAGGTAGCGAGGTAGAATTGTGGTCAGGCGTTTATTGGCGCTCTTCGTTGCGTTTCCTCTTGGAGCCATTCTCATCGCGATCGCCGTTTCGAACCGGCAACCGGTCGCGCTGATCCTCGATCCGTTTGTGCCGGAAAATCCCGCGCTTTCGATCGAGCTTCCATTCTATGCTTATCTGCTCGGCGCGCTTGTCGTCGGCGTCATTCTCGGTGGCGTCGCGACGTGGATGGGACAAAGCCGTTGGCGCCAGACGGCCCGCGCGCAAGGTCAGCGCGCACAGCGTTGGCAAGCCGAAGCCGATCGCCTGACGCGCGAGCGCGATACCAGCGCCACCGCAACGACATCCGATCTCGCGATCGCGAGCCGGTGAAGCAGTGAGACTTTCATGACGTTCGATGCATTGACGCTGTTCGGTCTCGTCGCCGTATCGCTGATGCTGCTGTTCTACACCTTCGAGGAGAGCAGCCCATGGTGCATCTTCGGTTTTGCAATCGCCTGTGCGATGGGATCGGTCTACGGCTTCCTGCAGGGCGCGTGGCCGTTCGGACTGGTGGAAGGCGTTTGGACATTCATCGCACTGAAGCGCTGGCAAAAACGTCGCCTGGTTGGCGCGCCCGCCGCGTAACGGCTGACTTATGACGACCGAAGCCAAGATTTGCGGAATCAAGACGCGCGACGCCTTGACGGCGGCCCTCGATGGGCACGCCGATTACGTCGGCTTTGTCTTTTTCGCGCCGAGCCCTCGCCATCTCGATATCGCGACGGCGCGACGCCTCGCGGACCAAGCACGCGGCAAAGCCAAAATCGTTGCACTGACGGTCGACGCGGATGACGCAACGCTCGACGAAATCTCGAACGCAATCGCGCCGGATTTCTTCCAGCTTCACGGCCACGAAACGCCGGAACGCGTCGCCGGCGTGAAAACGAAATTCGGGCGCAAGATCATCAAGGCGATTCCCGTTCGCACGTCGAAAGACGCAGCACGCGCCGAAGCTTATACGAAAGTCGCTGATCTGATCCTTTTCGACGCCAAGGCGCCGTCCGGTGCGACGCGGCCCGGAGGACACGGACAGGTGTTCGATTGGACGCTTCTCGACGCCGTTTCCCGTGATATGCCGTTCATGCTGTCGGGCGGCCTCACGCCCGGCAACATCCAGGAAGCGATGCAGGCGACACATGCGCAAGCTGTCGATGTTTCCTCCGGCGTTGAAACGGCGCCGGGCGTCAAAGACGCGGAGCTGATCCGCCGCTTTCTTCACGCCGTAAAGACGGCTAAGCAGGGCTGACAGGATCAACGCGATTTCGCGGCTTAGGTAGGTTGATGGCGACGACGCAAAAGAAGGCCGAGGAAGCGAAGCTCAACAGCTACGCGACCGGCCCGGACGACAAAGGCTTCTTCGGTATTTTCGGCGGCCGCTTCGTCGCTGAAACCTTGATGCCGCTGATCCTCGATCTCGAGCGCGCCTACGACGCCGCGAAGGCCGACCCCGAGTTTCAGCGCGAAATCGATTTTCTCAATCGCCATTACGGCGGCCGCCCGAGCCCGCTCTATCACGCCGAGCGTTTGAGCGCCGAGCTTGGCGGCGCAAAGATCTATTTCAAGCGCGAAGAGCTGAACCACACGGGCTCGCACAAGATCAACAACTGCCTCGGGCAAATCCTGCTCGCGCGGCGCATGGGCAAGACGCGTATCATTGCCGAGACGGGAGCCGGGCAGCACGGCGTCGCCGTCGCGACCGTCTGCGCCAAGTACGGCATGCCGTGCGAAATCTACATGGGCGCGACCGACGTCGAGCGTCAGGCGCCGAACGTCGCGCGCATGGCGTTGCTCGGCGCGAAGCTCAACCCGGTGACGTCCGGCGCGGGTACGCTCAAGGACGCGATGAACGAAGCCTTGCGCGACTGGGTGACGAACGTCCGCGACACTTATTATCTGATCGGCACCGCAGCCGGCCCGCATCCTTATCCGGCAATGGTTCGCGACTTTCAGGCGATCATCGGCAACGAGGTTCGCGCGCAGATGCTCGAAGCGGAAGGACGCTTGCCGGACACGATCGTTGCGTGCATCGGCGGCGGCTCGAACGCGATCGGAATTTTCCATCCTTTCCTCGACGACAAGGACGTCGCGATTTACGGCGTCGAAGCCGGCGGTCACGGCTTGAACGTCGTGAACGGTCACGCCGCGTCGATGAACGGCGGATCACCGGGCGTTCTGCACGGAAACCGCACCTACCTTTTGCAGGATGGCGACGGGCAGATTCTCGAAGGCCATTCGATTTCGGCCGGACTTGATTACCCGGGCGTCGGACCGGAGCACGCCTGGCTGAAGGATATCGGCCGCGTGACCTACGTTCCCGCAACCGACACGGAAGCACTCGACGCGCTTCGGATTTGCACGCAGCTCGAAGGCATCATTCCGGCGCTGGAGTCGAGCCACGCATTGGCCTACGTGATGAAGCTCGCGCCGACGTTGCCAAAAGACAATCTGCTGGTTGTCAACATTTCGGGCCGTGGCGACAAGGACCTGGCCACCGTCGCCAAACATCTCGGCATGAAGATCTGAATGATGACCCAACCCACTCGCATCGACGCGCGCTTCGCGGCGCTGAAGACAGAGAAGCGCCCGGCTCTGATCACCTTCGTCACGGCGGGCGATCCCGATCTCGAAACGAGCAAGTCCATCCTCGCGGGGCTCGCGAACGCGGGCGCCGATGTCATCGAGCTCGGCATGCCGTTCTCCGATCCGATGGCGGACGGACCGGCGATTCAGGCGTCCTCGCAACGCGCGTTGAAGGCCGGCCAGACGATGGTCAAGACGCTGCAGATGGTGCGCGATTTCCGCGCCAAAGATGATGCGACCCCCATCGTATTGATGGGCTACTACAACCCCATTTACGTTTACGGGAATGAACGCTTCATCGCCGACGCGAAGGCTGCGGGCGTCGATGGCTTGATCGTCGTCGACGTGCCGCCGGAAGCGGACGAGGAGCTTTGCCTGCCCGCGCTGCAGGCCGGTCTGAATTTTATCCGCCTCGCGACCCCGACGACCGACAAGCGCCGCTTGCCCACCGTCCTCCAGAATACGTCCGGTTTTGTGTATTATGTCTCGATTACGGGTATTACCGGCGCAGCGGCCCCTGTCGTAAACGACGTTCAGAAACAGGTCGCCGCGATCAAAAGCGCCACGCCGCTGCCTGTGGTTGTAGGATTTGGCGTCAGATCCGGCGATCAGGCACGCGCCCTGGGACAAACCGCCGATGGCGTCGTCGTTGGCTCGGCGATCGTATCAAGAATCGAAAAATCCCTGGGGGCAAAGGGCGAAGCCACCCCCCGGACGACCGAAGATGTGCTGGAACTGGTGAAAGAGTTAAGCTCAGCCATACGCGGCGGCTAGCACAGCGAGGCGTTTGGCTCTATTGGAAGGCCACCGCTGAGACCCCATTTTTGTGCAGTGCCCTGGCGCAAGCGGAACGTGTGGCGCTAAATTAAAGCTGCCGCCCGGCCGAGAGCTTGCCAACCGCGCTCCGACCAGAAAGGCGCTGAGCACACTGCATCGGACGACGAGGAGCCTACCCACGTGAATTGGATCAACAACGTTGTCCGCCCGAAGATCAGCGGGCTGTTGTCGACAGCAAAGCGTGAAGTGCCGGACAATCTTTGGGTGAAGTGCCCAGAGACGGGAGAGATGGTCTTTTACAAAGACCTCGAAGCCAACCAGTTCGTCGTTCCAGGCTCTAACTATCATATGCGGATGGATTCGCAGCAACGCCTGCGCCATCTGTTCGACGGCGGCGACTATCGCACAGTCGCGATCCCGGCCGTGCAGCAGGACCCGCTGAAATTTCGCGACGGGCGAAAATATACTGATCGTCTGAAAGACGCGAAGGCAACGACGAAGCTCGAAGATGCCGTGCTCGTCGGCGAAGGCCAGCTCGACGGACAGCCGGTCGTATCTGCCGTCCAAGATTTTCGCTTCATGGCTGGTTCGCTCGGCATGGCGGCGGGCGAAGCCCTTATCACGGGCATGCTCCGCGCCGTTGAATTGAAGACACCCTTTATTCTGTTCGCCGCGTCCGGCGGCGCGCGCATGCAGGAAGGCATCCTGTCTCTCATGCAGATGCCGCGCACGACGATCGCAGTTCAACGCCTCAAAGATGCGCGACTGCCCTACATCGTGGTGCTCACCGATCCGACGACCGGCGGCGTAACGGCCTCCTATGCGATGCTCGGCGACATCCACATCGCAGAGCCGGGCGCGCTCATCTGCTTTGCCGGGCCGCGCGTCATTCAGCAGACGATCCGCGAGCAATTGCCCGACGGCTTCCAGCGCGCCGAATACCTGCTTTCCCACGGCATGGTCGACATGGTCGTGCATCGCCACCAGTTGCGCGAAACGCTGTCGCGCGTCTGCAAGCTCTTGATGGGCGGCACGCAGTTAGCGAAAGCCAAGGACACGCACAAGATGAATGGCAAGCCGTACATGAATGGCTCGCCGGTCGACAGCAAAGTGGTCGAGACAGCTGCGCGCGAAAGCGGCGCGGTGGTCGAACCCGAAGCCGTCCCAAACAGCCAACGCTTCGAGCCCGGCAAATCCGACAAGAAGCGCGACGAGCCAGCCTCGTCGCAGCAAACCGCCAAAGACGCGCCGCACGGCGCCTGATCCGGACATCAATCAGCAGAACACGCACGGCAGCCATCCATGACCTCGTCGAAGACCCGTCCGTCGAGCGACGTTCTGCTCGGCGATTTGATGCTTCTCCATCCGAAGCTCATCGATTTGTCGCTTGGCCGTGTCGAGCGCTTGCTCGCCAAGCTTGGCCATCCCGAGAAAAAGCTGCCGCCGGTCGTCCACATCGCCGGCACGAACGGCAAAGGCTCGATCACCGCGTATCTCCGCTCGTTCATGGAAGCCGCTGGCAAACGCGTGCACGTCTATACGTCGCCGCATCTCGTTCGCTTCCATGAGCGCATCGTGCTCGCAGGACCCGACGGCACCGCGCGTGCGATCGACGAAGATTCCCTCGTTGATGTTCTGATGCGCGTGCAGGCCGTCAACGACGGCGAGGACATCACGCAGTTCGAGATTACGACGGCCGCGGCATTCCTCGCGTTCTCCGAAACGCCCGCCGACATCCTGCTGCTCGAAGTCGGTCTCGGCGGCCGCCTCGATGCGACCAACGTGATTTCCGATCCGGCGCTGACGATCATCACGCCCATCTCGATGGATCACGCCGAGAAGCTCGGCCCGACGATCACCAAGATCGCCTTAGAGAAGGCGGGCATTCTGAAGAGCGGCGTCGAGGGCGTCATCTCGCAGCAGTCGAACGAAGTCCTGTCGGTCATCGAAGCGCGCGCACGCGCCGTCGGCGCACAACTGACGATCTTCGGACGCGACTTCGACGCCTATGAGCAGACCGGCCGTCTGGTCGTTCAACGTCACGAGCGACTGCTCGATCTGCCGCTTCCCGCGCTGGTCGGCAGACATCAGATCGGCAATGCTGGAACAGCTGTCGCGGCGGCGCTGGTTCTCGGCGAACGCATTCCGGCGCTGAAGCTCGATGAGAAGGCGATCGAAATCGGGCTCAGAACGGTCGAATGGCCGGCGCGCATGCAGCGGTTGTCGTCTGGTCCGCTGCCTGCCATCCTCGGCGAGGAGGCTGAGTTGTGGCTCGATGGCGGCCACAACCCTGCAGCCGGCGATGTGATTGCCGACACGCTCGCCGCGCTAGACGAGAAATCGCCGAAGCCGGTTTACCTCGTCGTCGGCATGATGGGGCAGAAGGATGCGCTGGGCTTCCTGGCGCCGTTCCGCGGCTTGGTCCGCGCCATCTATACCGTGCCGATCCCCGGCGCCAATGAAGCCCCGCATACGCAAGAAGACCTTGCCGAAACGGCACGCGTCGCGGGAATGCAGGCTACGGATCGCGAAAACGTGATCGACGCCCTCAGTACAATTGCTGCACTGCCGAAAGGACCGAAGCGCGTCCTGATCTGCGGCTCGCTTTATCTTGCGGGCCACGTCCTGTCGCTTCAGCAGCAGTCACAATAGAGTCGCATCGCGAACCGCTTATACGCGCGGGCGCAGCATCTTCTTATCAAATGATGCAGCGCAGTCTTTTTGCGGCACTAATCTGCGTCTGGCGCAAGCGTAGAGCTTCGCCCTACTAATGAACAAGACGGCCGCTATGGCTTGACGAGGCGCGCCTGGGTTATCACTTCGCTCAAGAAGCTGCCCCAAGCACAATCAATCGGAGGAGACCAGCGATGCAGCACGTTGCTATGGATAAGCTCAAAGGCCGCCAGGTCATCAAGGCGCGCTACGACAACTTCATCGGCGGCAAGTGGGTCGCCCCCGTGCGCGGGCAATATTTTACCAACGTCACGCCGATCACCGGTCAGCCCGTTTGCGAAATCGCACGCTCGACGGCGGAAGACATCGAGCTGGCTCTCGATGCGGCTCACAAGGTTCGTGAGTCCTGGGGCAACACCTCGCCCGCAGAGCGCGCTCGTGTCCTCGCGAAGATCGCGACGCGCATGGAAGAGAACCTCGACGTTCTCGCGCTCGTCGAAACGATCGACAACGGCAAGCCGATCCGCGAGACGACGCACGCCGACGTGCCGCTCGCGATCGACCACTTCCGTTATTTCGCAGGCTGCCTCCGCGCGCAGGAAGGTTCGATCTCGGAAATCGATCACGACACCGTCGCGTATCACTTCCATGAACCGCTCGGCGTCGTCGGCCAGATCATCCCCTGGAACTTCCCGCTGCTGATGGCCTGCTGGAAGCTCGCCCCGGCACTCGCCGCCGGCAACTGCGTCGTGCTGAAGCCCGCCGAGCAGACGCCGATGTCGATCATGGTTCTGATGGACATCATCGGCGATCTTCTTCCCGAAGGCGTCCTCAACGTCGTCAACGGCTTCGGCGTCGAAGCCGGCAAGCCGCTCGCACAGAACAAGCGCATCGCCAAGATCGCCTTCACCGGCGAAACGACGACCGGCCGCTTGATCATGCAGTACGCGTCCGAAAACATCATTCCGTGCACGCTCGAACTTGGCGGCAAGTCGCCGAACATCTTCTTCGCGGACGTGATGGACGCGGACGACGAATACTTCGACAAGTGCCTCGAAGGCTTCACGATGTTCGCCCTCAACCAAGGCGAAGTCTGCACCTGCCCCAGCCGCGCGCTCGTCCAGCGTTCGATCTATGAGAAATTCATGGAGCGGGCTCTGCAGCGCGTCGTGAAGATCAAGCAGGGTCATCCGATGGATGCCACCACGATGATCGGCGCCCAGGCTTCGAACGACCAGCTCGAAAAGATCTTGAGCTACGTCGAAATCGGCAAGGGCGAAGGTGCTCGCGTTCTGACGGGTGGCAAGCGTGCCGACCTCGGCGGCGAACTATCGTCCGGCTACTACGTCCAGCCGACGGTTCTCGAAGGCCACAACAAGATGCGCGTCTTCCAGGAGGAAATCTTCGGACCGGTTCTCGCGGTCACGACCTTCGAAGACGATGCGGAAGCGCTCGCGATCGCCAACGACACGCTCTACGGCCTGGGTTCGGGCGTGTGGACGCGTAACGGCACGCGCGCCTATCGCATGGGTCGCGCCATCCAGGCCGGCCGCGTGTGGACGAACTGCTATCACGCCTATCCGGCGCACGCCGCGTTCGGTGGCTACAAGATGTCGGGCATCGGCCGTGAAACGCACAAGATGATGCTCGATCATTATCAGCAGACGAAGAACCTGCTCGTCAGCTACAGCCCGAAGGCGCTCGGCTTCTTCTAAGGCTTTAGCACGCGGGAGTTTTGGCGGGGCGCGTTCGGTCAACGGATGCGCCCCGCTTTCGTTTCGGTTTCAGGAATTGAGCCGTTAGTATCCGTCAGCTCTGCGAGCCCTTCGGAACACGAGGCGCGAATGTCGCCAGTTCAGATCTCCGCAACTCCCGAGGCATGCGCCGCCTTGCGTCGCGTCGCGACCGAGCATGGTCCGCTGATGTTTCACACTAGCGGCGGCCGCGTTGGCGGGCGGCAATATCCGATCTGCCTGCCAGCTGAAGCCTTGCGTCTCGGCGCGCGCGATCATCTGCTCGGAGAAGTCGAAGGCGTTCCGGTCTACGAAATGGAAGACCGGGACGGCAGCGTCGCATGCCGCGCCGATTCCTACGTTCTGGACGTCGCCGCTGGGCCGGCGATCGGATTTTCGATCGGAGCGGCGCCGGGCCGGCGCTTTACCCTGACGCCGGTTGCAGAAAGTGCCTGCACCGATCATATCAAGAGAGAAAAATCGTGAAGTTGCTCGATATCGCGGATCGAAATCTATCGTTTGCCCGGACATTCGCGATGCAAGGCATCCTTGGAGGAAACGCATGTCCGTTGTAACCCCGGAAAAGTCCGCGACGACGGCGACGCGAGTCTCGTGCACTCAGCCGTCGCAAGATCTGATCAAGAAGCTCGAAGGGCTTCACGGACCGTTGCTGTTCCATCAGTCGGGCGGCTGCTGCGACGGCAGCTCGCCGATGTGCTATCCGCGCAAGGAATTCAAGGTCGGCGCGCAGGACGTTTACATGGGAGAGATCGGCGGTCAGCCGTTCTACATGGGCCGGTCGCAGTTCGAATACTGGCAGCACACGCATCTGATCATCGACGTCGTTCCGGGACGCGGTTCCGGATTTTCCGTCGAGTCTCCCGAAGGCGTTCGTTTTCTGACGCGGTCGCGCGTATTTACCGACGCAGAAAACGACGAACTTGATGCACAGGGCCCGCCGCCGACAGGCGCAGAGCATCCGCCGGTCTGATTGGCGGCCAGAAATTTATTGAGAAAACACATAACTAGGGAAGTAACGCATGACTGCTTCAAAGACCCTTCGCGACATCACGGGCATGGGCAATACGCCGACGACCGTTGGAAAATCCGCCCTCGTGCTGATCGATTGCCAGAACACGTATCGCGAAGGAATTATGCAGCTTGAGGGCGTCGAACCCGCACTGGTCCAATGCGAGAAGCTCCTTGCGCGCTATCGCGATGCGGGCCGGCCCGTCATTCACATTCAGCACGACGCCGGCGCTGGCACGCCCTACGACGTCAAAGATCGCATCGGCGCCATTGCCGACCCTGTGAAGCCGCGCGACGGCGAGCCGGTCATCGTCAAGAATTATCCGAGCTCATTCGAGAAAACGAACCTCGACGAGCTTCTCAAGGGATATGGAGTTGAGGACGTTGCGCTCGTCGGCTTCATGACGCACGTCTGCGTCAACTCGACGGCGCGCGCCGCCTTCAACCACGGCTATCGCCCGACGGTCGTCGGCAACGCCACGGCGACGCGCTCTCTGCCGAGCCCGACCGGTGGCGTCACATCAGCCAAGGACTTGCACGAAGCAAGCCTGACGGCGCTGCACGACATCTTCGCCGTCGTCGTGCCGAGCGCGGACGACATCTCGAACTAGCTCCGACACGTTCGGAAGCTTCCCCAAAAATGGAAAGGCCCCGCATCTGCGGGGCCTTTGTCGTTCTGCGGAACGTCGCGTGGACTTATACGGACGCTGCGACGCTGGAATTGATCCAGTCTTCGAGCTTCTTCTTCTGGACGATCGCGCCGGTGTGCTGCGCGGCGACCTTGCCGGCCTTGAAGATCAGCAGCGTCGGCATGGCGCGAATGCCATAGGTGCCGGTCACGCGCGGATTCTCGTCGACGTCGACTTTGACGACCTTGATCTTGCCGGTCATCTCCTTGGCAACCTGATCCAGTGCTGGAGCCATGGCCTTGCAGGGTCCACACCACGTGGCGTGGAAGTCAACGAGCACCGGCTCGTTGGACTTTAAGACTTCGTCGTCGAAGCTTGCGTCTGTTACTGCGTTAGCCATTGTTTATTCTCCATTTCGGGCCGGGGGTTGGGGGAAGCCGGACCCGCTTAGTAGCGCTCGCGCGTACCCTTAAAACTGATCCCAGAGGTAGGTATTTCGTCAGGAAGCGTCAAGACTCTGGACATCGAGGTCCCAAAGCCGTGATTGGTAACCGTCGAGCACATCGGCGGGAACTTCCATGAGGCGCGGCCCATCCGTCCAGAGTAGCGCCGCCTTGACGCGGCGGCCCGGATAAATCTCCCCTAGCGCCAGCCTGTAGGCCGCTAGCTGGTAGAGATAGGCGGGCGCGACAAATCGGACTTCCGAGGGTGGCGGCCGGTTGGTTTTGTAGTCGACGATCAAGACCTCATCGTCGGTCACGGCCAGCCTGTCGATCTGGCCCGAGAGGTCCAGCGCCGGTCCCGAGCCGCTAGGGCGCGGAATGACGGCCGCGATCGGAACCTCGGCCATGCTGTTGGGGCCGAACAGGGGCGCGAAATCCGCCGACGACAGGATAGCCAGCGTCTCGCGGACGATGCCGTCGCGCGCCTTTCGCGACAGTACGGCGCCGCGTTTGGCGACGAACGCGGTTGCGATTGCCTCGCGGCCGCTCGCTGCCACGGACGGAAGATGCTGCAACAGTGCATGCGTCAGCGTCCCGCGCAGGAAGCGATGCTCGCTGTTTCCAGCCAGCGGCGACGGCGCATCGTACGTGGCGGCGGCATCGGCTTTGGCAGACATGATCGGCTCGCCTTCCGCATCAGGAGCGTAGGGCTCAAGACGCGACGGTGCGAGTGGCACCGACAGCTTTGGTTCCGGCCGCGCACGTTCCGACGCGAAGGCAGGCCTCTCCTCGCTTTCGAGCTGACGCGTTTTCTCGCCGCGCGATTGGTCGAGTTCGGCGGTCTGCGCCGTTTCGATGCGCCACACCTTTTTACCGTTGTCGTCGATCTCTTCCGCGACAGGGAGGAGCGCTTCCGAAATCGCATCGTACCAGCAGGACTCGGCGCGGCCTTTCTTGCCTTCGAAACCCGCGATGTAGAGCCGGTCGCGCGCACGCGTCATGGCCACGTACAGCAGACGATTTCGCTCCTCGTGCTCGCGTGCTTCCCGTCCGCGCCGCGCGATGGTGACGGCCTCAAGCCGCGACGTGCCTTTGACCGTCCATACGATCGGCTCAGGAATGTGGTCGGGCCGCGGAAGGCCGGACAGCCGGACGAGGCTCGCAGCCGAGAGGTCTCCGGACGCCGTCGTACATGTGTCGGGAAGGAACACGATCGGAGCTTCGAGACCTTTCGCTCCGTGCACCGTCATGACGCGAACTTCGTCGCGGCCATGATCCATGTCGCGCTTCACTTCCGGCGCGATGGCGCGCAACTCGGCGAGAAACTGCGTGAGGGACGGCGGCGTGCCGTCATCGTAGCTCAACGCAAGATCGAGAAACTCGTCGATCACATCGGCGGCTTCCGGCCCGAGGCGGCGCAGCATTTTCTCGCGCGCCCCGTCGCGATCGAGCACGCTCGAGAAGAATTCGAACGGCGGCGTGAAGTCGGCCTTGGCGCGCCATCGCTTCAAGGTCTCCGCTGCGTCCCTGTACTCGGGTTTGACCCCGGTGCTGTCGAGCAGGGCCGACCAAAGCGTCTTGCTTTTGCGTCCCGGCGCAATCGCCAGCAGATCATCGTCATCGAAACCAAAGATCGGACCTTTCAGGACGGCCGCGAGCGCCAGATCGTCTTCGGGCAGGATGAGGAAATCTCCGAGCGCCATGAGATCCTGCACGGCGATCTGATCGGTCAGCGCGATGCGATCCGATCCCGCCACTGCGATGCCGCGCCGCTTCAAGGCTGCAACCATCGGCACGGCGAACGGATTGCGCTTGCGCACCAGGATCAGAATATCGCCTGCACGGATTTCGCGTCCCTGCGACTCCAGCCGCTCGCCGCGATCGAGCCAGCCTTTGATCGTGTCCGCGATGCGTTCGGCAAGCCGGTTTGCGGGCGAGTGCTCGCTCGTGTCCGACAGCGGCGCCCACGGATCGGCGGCATTGAGGTCGTCGGGCTTTTCAGTCGGCCACATTTCGACGAGACCCGCATGGCCAAGCCGAATGGCGTTGTGCTTCGGCGGTGGTCCACCGGCCGTCAATCCTGGAGTCTTCGCGGCGTCGGCGAACACCGCATCGACGGCCGCCAGAACCGGCGTCACCGTGCGGAACGACATCGTGAGTTCGATCGACTTCCAGATGAGCCCGGCATCGCGCGCAAGAGCCGCGAACCGGATGCCCGCGTCGGCGAACATTTTCGGGTCGGCGCCCTGGAAGGAATAGATCGACTGCTTTTCGTCACCGACGGCGAAGACAGTACGAGGCGAACCGTCGCGCGTGGCCGCTCCCATAAAGAATTCGTGCGCCAGCGCTTTGACGATGTCCCATTGCTCCGGGCTGGTGTCCTGCGCTTCGTCGACGAGGATGTGGTCGAGACCGCCGTCGAGCTTGAAGAGCACCCATTGCGCTTGCCCGCCGTCGCCTTCGAGCAGCGATTTTGTCTTCAGGATGAGATCGGCGAAGTCGAGCGCCCCTGCGCTGCGGCGCGCTTCCGTGTAGCGGTGCAGGATGATACCGGCAACGACGTAGAGCGCCATCGAGGATTCGACGAGCGACAGAGCTTTCAGTTCTTTAGAAAGCGCGAAGAGACGCTGCTGCGCGGCAAGACAGCGATCGTTGAGGCCGGGTTTCGACGACGCAAGCGCCTTCGTCATCAGCGTTTTGCGCGGCTCGCCGGTCGCGGTGAGAAAGTATCCGGAAAGCGCTTCGAAGCGGCGCGGCGCATCCGTCAGCCCGGCAGCCGATTGCAGAGTCGGCACATGACCGGTATCACTCGCCTTGCCGGTCGCAAGGTGCTCGGTCAGCTCCCGCAGATCGCTTTCGGAAAGAACGTACGCGCATTCCTCGTGCAGCTCTCGAACTGCAATTGCTGCGCGAACGCCGAGACTCTGACGCAGATGCCTTTCGATCTCCGCGACGTCGGCGAGCGTCGCCCCAGCTTTGGCCTCGCGCCGGTTCGCGACGTCCAGCCAACGCCGTTCCTCGACGGCATTGCTGATCAGCTTGTCGAACTGCGTATCCGTCGCATAACGCACGATCACGTCGAGCGCACGTCCGAGCGGCGTCTCAGGCTCGGACGTGGCGTCGAGCAGTGTCTGCTCGATGGCGCGCGCCTTTAGATCGCCGGCGGCGGCGTCATCGAGAATTTTGAAGTCGGGCGGCACGCCCGCTTCGAGCGGAAACCTTTGCAGCAAACGTTCGGCGAATGCGTGGATCGTCTGAACCTTGAGGCCGCCCGGCGTTTCGATCGCGTTGGCGAAAAGCCGCCGCGCCAGTTGCAGCGTTTCGACAGACACGTCGCCGCCGGTCACTTTGCGAATGTCTTTTTCCAACTCTTTTTCGTCGGCCGTGACCCATCCGGCCAGACGATCGAAAACGCGGCGCGACATCTCCGCTGCGGCGGCTTTCGTATAGGTGAGGCAGAGAATTTTTTCGGGCGACGTTCCGGCGAGGAGCAAGCGCAGAACGCGCAACGTCAGCACGTGCGTCTTGCCCGTCCCCGCGTTGGCCCTGACCCACGCTGAGGCGAGCGGATCGGCGGCGTTGCCCTGGTGGAGGTCGGTCTCTGCGCGCAGCGCATCGAGAGAAAGACGTTTGGTTTCGAGGTTCATTGTGCCGCCTCCTCGTCGACATGGGCGGACCATTCGGCGACGCGTGCCAATTGCGCGTAGGCATCATAGTCGTAGCTGTAACTCGGGCGGCGAAGCGCGCGATAAGGCGTCGCCGGATCATCGAATTCGGCAATCAAACGTTCGAGACCTTGGCGCGCTTGCGCCGCGAGCGTTCCGATATCGTTCGACTTGATTGCGCGTTCTTCGCCCGCCGGTTCACCACCCGACGCGCGAATGTAGCGAAGCGCCTCGACCGTGCGTCCCGCGAGATTGGGAAATCCTGTTTCCCCAAGCGCGATCGCGGCTTCGAGCGGCAACTGCGGCGAGCGTCCGTTCTCGACCCACTCCTGCTTCGGGATGGCGCCGGTCTTGTAATCGGTGATGATGACGGCCGAGCCCGTGTCGTCGATCCGGTCGGCGCGCGCCGTGAGCGTGAAGGGATCCGGCGTCGGCGCAAGCACGAGGGCTCCGGAGATTTCGGCTATGACGCTGCGAACGCCCTCGCGGCGTTTCTCTTCGCCCTCTGCGAACCACGAGAGAAAGCGTTTGAGCCGCGGCATCCAGAATGCCGCGATGCGCGCGTTGCCCGTGTAGGTTTGAAGTACGTCCGCCGCGATCTTTTCAAGTTCTGCGAGCGGATCGTCCGGCAGGCGATCCGGAAACGCGTTGGCAAAGCGCGAAAGAACGTCGTGAACGAGCGCGCCGCGCAGGCTCGCGTCCGGAGACGCGCCGAGCGGCGGCAACGGCTCGAGCTTCAGGATATGGCGCGCATACGTCGCGTAAGGATTTGCGATCCAGCGTTCGATGTCGGTAACGCTCATGCGGCGCGGCCTGAGCGCCAGCGCAGGACGCGGTTCCGGCGGCTTGATGGCGATGCGCTTGCCCACGATCCGGTCGCGCGCGCGCGCCCAAGCAAGCCAGGGCTTGTCTGCGACGAGCACGCTCTCGAGCTTCATGCCCTTGAGCAGCGCGCGCATGCGCATCAGCCAGCGCGACGGCACGGTCGGCACGCCATCGACCTTTTCGGCGCGCGTCAGGTAGATCGTTTTCGCTCCGAGCAGCGAGGTGAAGTCGTGCGCGGCGCGGCCGATCTCTTCTTCCGGAGACGGCAATCCGAGATCGCGCCGCATCGGACGATTGAGCCACGCACCCGGCTCCGCGGCTTCCGGCCAGGTTCCCTCGTTGAGCGAACCGAGCACGAGAACATCCGGCTGCTGCAGACGCGCTTCGAACGGTCCCCAGATGGAGATGCGCGGATGAACCGCTGTGCGTTCGCGCACGTTCTCGCGGGCCAGCAACGTCGCGTAGAGATCGGCGTAGTCGGCCGCGGAAATGGCGACCGCTGGCGTTGCGTCGTCCAACAGCTTCGCAAAAAAGCGCGACGCCGTATCTCCGGACTCGCCTTGCCAGAGCGGATTGGCGGATGCCTCGGCCGCCGCATCGTCGTCCGGCAGCTGTGCAAGCGCTTCTGCGGCTTCGGCATGAGCGCGAGCGAATTCCGCCAACGTCTGATCGCCGTTCGCCGCATATAGGTCCGCCAACGGCTGAAACGCAGCAGCCAAACGGGCGACAAGCTCACGCGCGCCGTCGCAGTCCTCGGACCAGAGCCTGCGCGCGGCCGGGTGCATGCGTTTCTTTTCCGCGCGATCGCGTTCGGCGGTTTCGAGCGCCGCCCGGATGCCGTCGAGCCCGTGCCCGAGGTACGACGTCCGGAACGCGCTGATCTCCAGCGCCCGCGCATATTTGCGGATGTCGAATGCGTTGAATTTCAGCCGGCACAACGGATGCCGGAGCAGGGCCATCGTTTCCGCCGGAGCAAACTCGCTGACCATCGCGCCGATGACGAGCGCCAGGAAAGCTCCGGGCACCGTTTTCGCGAATGGCCGTCCGGCGCTGTCGTCAACGCGGATGCCCCACGCTTCGAGCCGGATCGCGACACGCCGGGCGAGAAGACGATCGGGAGAAACGAGGGCGGCAGTCTGGCCCGGTGTCTCGATGGCTTCCCGCAAAATCAGCGCAACGGTTTCAGCTTCATCCTGAGCCGACGGCGCTTCGATCAGCGATATCCCGGCAAGGGCCTTCTCAAGTTCGCCTTTGTCAGCCGTCGTCGCATAGCGATGCCATTGATCGGTCGAAGACGACGGACGCATGGATTCGCTGACGAAGGCCGAGCGCGTGCGGTCAACATCGCCGGCCTCAAATCCCGGCAGCGTGAGCACCGCGCCACGTTCGACGTTGAGCCCGTCCAATAATTTCTTCAAGCCGAATTGCGGATGCTCGGGATGGCCAGAAACGATCGCGCTCCAGCTGGCATCGTCCAGCGATTGATCGAGCGCCGGAAGCACGATGGCTCCGGACGGACGAGCGGCCACCGCGCGCATCAATTCAACGGTCGCGGGTATGGACCCCGTAATGCCGGCGACGATCACGATTTCGTCCGGCGCGAGCTTCGCGATGCGCTCGGCCTCGGCGAGGATCAGCGCATTGCGGCGTGCTTCGGGCGAGGTCATGCCGCTGGCTTCGAGATGCGCGGGCCAGAACTCGGTCACGATCTTGAGAAAGTCGACGGTCTTCTGCCAGTGCTCGGCATAGGTTTCCGGAACCAGATTTTGAATGTCTGAGAGCGAGACGTTCTCACGCTCGATGTCGTCCATGAGCTTGCCGAGTTCGGCCGCGAGACGCGCGGACTGGGCTGGCGTCGAGCCAGAACTTCTGTCGGCGTCCGATTGCGCCATCGTTGCGCGCCAATGGCTGATCAGCTGCATCAGGACCAGCGTTCGGTCGAGCGGATCGATTGCGGGAGGTTGATCGAGCGCCGAAGCACTCGACAGACCATCGCCTGCGAGAGACGAGATCAGCGAACGATCGTCATCGCCTTCCGAGATCGGCCGGATGCGCGGCATGATGATCGCAGGCGTGTTCGCGACGGACAGAAACGCGTCGCGTGCAGTGCGGGCGGCGCGCCGCGTCGGCAGAAGCAGCGTGATGTTCGGCAGCTTGAGCAGATCGGGTGCGGCGCCGCCCGGAGCAGGAAGGTCGCCGTTCAGGATCGCGCGTGCGACGGCCTTGAGGAACGGCACGCCGGGAGGCAGCGTGAAAATGTTCGCAGCCATCAGTCTTCTCCCGGAAGCGTCGAGCCGGCCGTCATCGAATTCGCGATCGCGTTTTCTGCTTCGGCGATTGCGGACGGCGTTCCGACGTGCATCCAAATCCCTTCGAGCCGCACGCCGAACAGGCGGCCTTTCTCGATGGCGGCATTCCAGGGCCGGTTGAGCGAGAATGCGCCCTTCGGCGCGCCGTCGAAAAGCCTCGGATGCGCAATCGAGACGCCCGCGAAGACGAACGGCGCGAGACGCGCGCCGGTCTGCCGCGTCAGTCGTCCGGAAGCGTCCATCTGGAAATCGCCAGCGCCGTCGTAACCGACGCTCGTTGCGATGGGCGCGACCAGCATCAGGCTGTCCATCGTCGCGTCGTCCCAGGCGTCGATCAGACGGTCGAGATTGGACCCCATGCCCTCGACCCAGATCGAGTCAGAGTTGTGAATGAGGAACGGTGCGTTGCCCAACTTCGGAAGCGCCTTTGCGACGCCGCCTCCGGTATCGAGCAATTCGCCGCGTTCGTCGGAGATGGTGATCTTGGGAGACTTGCGATCGCGGAGATGGTCCTCGATCTGATCGGCGAGGTAATGGACGTTGACGATCGCGTCCGTGATGTGCGCGTCGGCCAAACGGTCGAGCACCTGATCGATCAGCGGCGTTCCGGCAACCGGGACGAGCGGCTTCGGCCGTGTCTCCGTCAAGGGCCGCATCCTCTCGCCTTTTCCGGCGGCGAGCACAAAGGCGCTGGTCGGGCGCTTCGTGGAGGTCATCGGCGAGTTCTCCGGAATTCGGTTAAATCGTCAGCGGTTGCGCCCTGAGCTTCGGAGGCAGGTTCCGGTCATACCACGCCGAAAGTGTCAGCAACCCCTCATGCCGGAGATCGCGCTCGAGATACCCCCAGATCCTTGGCAGATGCGCGAGGTATTGCCGCTTGCCGTCACGCATCGCAAGGCGTGCGAAAATGCCAAGGATTTTCGTGTTCCGCTGCGCGCCGAGGGCCGCATAGGCGAAACGGAATTCCTGCGAATCGAAAGCGGCGTCGCGTTTCGTCATCGCCTTGAGGTAATGCTCGAGCAGGTCCCGCTCGATGGCCTCGGAAACATCGATTCGCGCGTCCTGCAGCAGCGAGACGAGGTCGTAAGCCGCCGGCCCGCGCATCGCGTCCTGGAAGTCGATGATTCCAACATCGCGCGGGGGTGCGCGGTCATCGAGCGCGATCAGGTTCGGCGAATGATAATCGCGCAGTAGCCATGAACGCGGCTGTTGCAAGACGCGTTTGAAAATGCGCCGCCACTCGGCGGTGAATTCATCTCGTGCGGCTTGAGGTGCCGGGCTTCCGTGCAACGCGGGCCAATACCAATCGAGCAACAACTGCGTTTCGATATCGAGCACGGCTTCATCGGCGTCGGGCAGCGTGAAGCTGGAGCCATCTGACAGGCGAATGTGTTGCGGAGGCGGAACGGCCTGCAAAGCCAGCAGCGCATCCGTTGCGCGCAGGCACAGAGCTTTCTGGTCCGCGCCACGCTGCACTTCCGTACCGAAAACCTTGTCGCCGAAATCCTCGACGATCAGCAGACCTTGCGCGAAATCTTCCGCGAGGATCTCAGGCGTCGAAACACCGACTTCGCGCAACGCATTGGCGATGGCGACGAACGCCGTCACATCTTCCGCGAGGTGCGCGATGGCGCTGTAGGGCTTACCATCGCGGATCGGCGGACCGTCGGGACGGCGAGGGGAATCGACGAGAAGCGCGCGCGCGCCATCGGCCTTGGTGAGGCGCGCATAGCGCCGGGGCGAAGCATCGCCCTGCAAGTAGACGAGGCGCGTTTCCGGTCCGCCCCATCCCGAGGCTTCGACGAACGCGCGGATCGCGGCGAGCCGCTGCAGCCGTTCGATGAGTGAAGCTGCCGACGTGATGGTAATCGTTCGCAGAGTTTCGCTGTCGCCTTCTTCGAGCAGCATCGCGACGTGATCTTCAGGGATGCGATCGCCGCCGCGCGACGGCCATTCGATAACCGCAACGCCTCGGGTCAACGCGGACTCGAGTCCAAGCTCGTCGATTTCTTCCGGATCGGTGAGGCGGTAGAGATCGAAATGCGCGACCTCGAAACGTGGTGTCTCGTAGCTTTGCGTCAACGTGAAGGTCGGGCTCGGAACGTCGAGCGAGGGATCGCCGGACAACGCCCGGATCAAAGCGCGTGCGAACGTGGATTTGCCCGCGCCGAGGTCGCCTTCGAGACACAGCGTATCGCCGGGCTGCAGAAAAAAAGCGATCTCGTCGGCGAGGCGGACGACATCGTTCTCGGACAGATCGCGAAACTGAAATGAACTCATCGGACCTTGAACTTAAGCTGCGCGCCCGCCGCCTGCCAGCCACTCCGGAACGTCGCCGGCCGGAGTGACCGGATGTTCCGGAAGCCGCACCGTCACGCGCGTGCCGCGGTTTTCCTCGGAGAAGACTTCTATCGTGCCGCCGTGCAATTCCACCAGGCTTTTGACGATAGAAAGGCCGAGACCTGCGCCGCGATGATCGGAGCCGTGGCTTTGACTTTCGAAGCGGTCGAAAATGCGGCCGATCCGGTCCTTCGGGATGCCGACGCCGTCATCTTCGACCCGGAAGATGATGGTGCCGTTCTCGCTCCAGCAGGCGAGCCGAACCGTGCCGTTAACCTTCGAGAAGCCGACCGCATTCGAGAGCAGATTGTACAGCACCTGCCGCATGCGGGCTTCATCGGCGACGAATTCGTTCACTTCATCTGCGACGGCGATCTCGATGGTGAGGCGGTTGCGAACGGCGCGTTCGCGGATGCCGAGGATGGCGGCGTCGATCAGCGCGCGCACGCCGACGGGCGTCGGCTTCAGCTGCATCGCCCCGGCGTCGATGGTCGCGAGATCGAGGATGTCGTTGATGATGGCGAGCAGCGTCTTCGACGACGACATGATGTCGGCGAGATATTCGCGCTGCTTGGCGTTGAGATCGCCGAAGAGCGGGCTCGCCAGCATTTCGGAGAATCCAATGATGCTGTTGAGCGGCGTCCGAAGTTCGTAAGAGATGTGGCCGATGAAATTCGTCTTGAGGCGGTCGGCGGCGACGAGAGCTTCGTTGCGTTCGACGAGGGCGCGTTCGGCCCGCTTGGCGTCGGTCACGTCGGCGAACGTCATGAGCGTCGCGCCATCGGGGAGCGGCATCAAGGCGTAATCGACCACGACACCGTCATCGCGCGTCATCTGCCCCGAGAACGTCTCACGCTCGTCGAGAAACGCAGTGACCGCGTGACCGATGCGCCGCCAGGTATCGTTATTGGGATGAAGCGTCTGCGCGGCGGCGATGACTTCGCCGACGTGCGGCAGCTCGGCGAGACGCTTCTGCTGCATGTGCCAGATGTTGCAGAAGGCTTTGTTGAACAGCTTCAAGCGGCCGTTGGTGCCGAACACCGCAACGCCTTCCTTGAGGCTGTTGAGTGTTTCGCGCTGCACATCGATCAGAGCGTTATAACGGCTTTCGAGCGACAGGCGTTCGGTTTCGTCCGCGAACAGGAACGTAACGCCGCCGTCCGGGCGCTGCTCGGCCATGACGTGAAGAATGCGGCCGTCCGTCAAATTCCAGGTGTCGTCGAACGGCGTTCCCGTCTGATAGCAGGCGAGGACCTGCGCCTTCCAGTCGCGATGATTGACGACCGGTTCGAGCACGCCGATCTCGCGCAGCCGGTCGAGAATGACGTTGTCGCTCGGATTGGACGCGAGCCAGTCCGTATCGAGCGACCAGAGCTTTGCGAAAGCGGCGTTATAGAACGCCAGCTTGTGGTCTGGACTGAAAATCGCGACGGCAGTCTCGACGCGATCGAGCGTGCGATCATAAGCCGAGCTTTGCCGCTCCAATTCGCCTTGCGCGCTTTCGATGTCCGTCACGTCGACGGCGGCGCCCGCAGTCATGCCATCGACGGGAAGCACGACGACCTCGTGCGCCTTGCGTTCGCCGCCCGACACGAGATGAATGCGCGATCGGTACGTCTGTCCAGCCGCAAGCGCGCGTGACACCGATTTCCGCTGCCGGCCTTCCAATAATTCGATCTGATGTTCGAGGACTTCGATTTCGCTTTTGGCATCGACGGCCTGAACGTAGGCGGCATTCACCCAGATCAGGCGGTTATCGACCCCGCGCAGCCAGACAGGCATCGGCAAGGTGTTGAGAAGCGCGCGGCTCGATCGGATATCGCGCGCAAGCGTTGCGTGCTGATCTTCGATGCGGGCGATCTCGAGCTTGTAGCCGGAGACCTCCTTGAGCCGTAGCACCGCGCGGCCGCCCGCCGCCCGTCCTTCGGCCTCGATGATGCCGCCTGCGATCGTCTTCAGAATGATGCTGAATGAGCGGCCGTTGACGAAGAGCTTGTCGAGCGCGGCTTTGAGCGAATGCGCCGACGTGCTTTCGAGCCACTGCCCGAACCGCAGGATCTCCGCATGATGCTCCGGCAACCCGGGAACGCTCGCGAGCGTATGCGAAACGATGCGGACCGCCTGTCCTTGCTCCCAGAACACCAGCACTTGCGGTTCGGCGCGGATGATCGCATCGGCGGCGGCAAGATTTCGCCGCAGGTGCACGCTTTCGGACTTCGCCGCCCGTGCTTCCCGCCGCGCCATGCTGCCCATGCGCCAGATGACGGCGATGGCCGCAAGCGCGCCGACCGCGACAGTCAGAAACAGCCACGTGTGACGGAAATCGAAGTCGACCGAGCCGATGCCATGGCCGTTCACGAAACCCGCCAGCATCGTCGCGACGCAGGCCATCGCAGCGATGAGCAACAGCGCCAGCTGCAGTCGCGTGGTCAGCTTCGGGTCTTGAGGATATGAAAGGCGCATCCGTCCCACTGCAGCCGCATAGGCGCCCGCGCGCCTGATATGGGCGGCACGAACGCTTTATCGCTTCGAACGACGCAGTACGAATCAGCGGCAGTATGGGGTGCGCCGGGCGGTATCGCCAGCGCGGTCAAGCCGTTAGGACGAAACGGTTCTTAAGTGTTTCCCCCGCGCCGCGATGGCCGTGTGCGGCTGGCGGCTGCAAAAGAAAAGGGGCTTCAGAAGAAGCCCCTTTTCGACGTCCGATGTGGGTCCACTCGGAACCCGCTTAAGCCTCAATAGCGGTAGTGATCGGGCTTGAACGGGCCTTCCGTCTTGACGCCGATATAGGCGGCCTGATCAGGACGCAGCTTGGTGAGGTTCACACCGATCTTCGACAGGTGCAGCATCGCGACCTTCTCGTCGAGGTGCTTCGGCAACGTATAGACTTCCTTGTGGTACTTGCCGTGGTTCGTGAACAGCTCGATCTGCGCCAGCGTCTGGTTCGTGAACGACGCCGACATGACGAACGAGGGATGCCCCATCGCATTGCCGAGGTTCACCAGCCGTCCCTCGGACAGGAGGATGATGCGGCGGCCCGTCGGGAACTCGATTTCGTCGACCTGCGGCTTGATGTTGTTCCACTTGAAGTTTTTGAGACCGGCGATCTGGATCTCGTTGTCGAAGTGGCCGATGTTGCAGACGATCGCGCGGTCTTTCATCGCCCGCATGTGGTCGACCGTGATGATGTCCTTGTTGCCCGTCGCGGTGACGAAGATGTCGGCGCGCGGCGCGGCGTCTTCCATCGTCACGACTTCATAGCCTTCCATCGCCGCCTGCAGGGCGCAGATCGGGTCGATCTCGGAGACCATGACGCGGCAGCCGGCGTTGCGCAGTGACGCGGCCGAGCCTTTGCCGACGTCGCCGAAACCCGCAACCATGGCGATCTTGCCGGCCATCATGACGTCGGTGCCGCGACGGATGCCGTCGACGAGGCTTTCACGGCAGCCATAGAGGTTGTCGAATTTCGACTTGGTGACGCTGTCGTTGACGTTGATCGCCGGGAACAGCAGCGTGCCGTTCTTCTGCATTTCGTAGAGACGGTGCACGCCCGTCGTCGTTTCTTCCGAAACGCCCTTGATGTTGGTTGCAACGGTCGCGAACCAGCCCTTGGGCTTCTCTTTCAGCGTCTTCTTGATGAGCGCGAAAAGAACCTCTTCTTCTTCCGAGCCCGCCTTGTCGAGGAAGCCGGTATCGCCGGTCTCGGCGCGGAGTCCGAGGTGGATGAACAGCGTCGCGTCGCCGCCGTCGTCGAGGATCATGTTTGGTACGCCGCCGTCGCCCCACTCAAAGAGCTTGCGCGTGTAATCCCAGTATTCGACGAGGCTTTCGCCTTTCCAGGCGAAGACCGGGATGCCGGCGGCCGCGATCGCGGCGGCCGCATGATCCTGGGTCGAATAGATGTTGCACGACACCCAGCGGACGTCGGCGCCGAGGGCCGCGAGCGTCTCGATCAGCACCGCGGTCTGAATCGTCATGTGGAGCGAGCCCGCGATGCGAGCGCCCTTGAGCGGCTTCGAGGTGCCGTATTCCTCGCGCGTCGCCATGAGGCCGGGCATTTCCGTCTCGGCGATCGCGATTTCCTTGCGGCCCCACTCCGCCAGGCTCAAATCCTTGACGATGTAGTCCGTGAACTTCGAACTCATGTGTGCTCCTCAGCGCGGTGGCCGGACCGGACGCCTGAAGCGCGCGGCCGTGATGATCCTCTCGCCGCAAAAATGTCGCATCCGCATTTTTTTGGGCTGGTCGGGAGCACCGTATACCGAACTCGGCCGGATGGCGCAACAACATATAAACAAGTCTTTATGTCTCTACGGACCCGGATCCACGCGGACTTCCGCCCCACATCGAATTTGCCAGTTGGACCAAATGATTGTTTTTAATTTACTATGCAGTAATGATATATTTTAAGTTATATAAAAGTATAAAATTTGAAATGAAATGTATTTAACAGGATATCCGCCTGTTAATCTCACTCTAATGGTGTATTTTCGTATTAATTCGCTTTAAATGACTTCGTCGTTAGCCTCCACGGCAGTAAAACGCTTAGGAGACGGCGATGATAAGCGGTCGTGGTTCCAGGTGGCCGGCGCGAAAGCCGTATGCCGCCATTGTTGGTTTGAAAGCGGCTGGCAGCCGCGCGATTGAGAAGTTCTCGCGCGATACGCGCGGCGACGTCGCAATTCTTTTCGGACTGATGGCGCTCGTCCTGTTCGCGATGATCGGCCTCGCGGTCGATTACGGACGCTTCGTCAACGCACGGAGCCAGACGATCGCCGCGACCGACGCGGCTGTTCTCGCCGGCGCCCGCGCATTGCAGACGAATGGCGGCGATCAGGCGGCGGCTCTCAGGGTCGCCCAAAGCTATTATGCGCAAGCGACGAAAAATCGTCTCTCCCTGAGCAACGACACGATCAACTTCGCCATCGCGGACAATGCGACAGCAATGGTGACGACCGGCAACGCGGTCATCACCACGCCATTCATGGGGCTAGCCGGTACAGGATCGCTACCGATCCTGCGCAAGGATGGGTCGGATTATTCGAAGGCTGTTCTCGCGGTTGGCGGCAATGCCGAACTCAACCTCGAGATCGCGATGATGCTCGACATCACGGGCTCGATGAGAGGGCAGAAGCTCACGGACATGAAGGCCGCCGCCAGCGACTTGCTCAACATCGTTGTCTGGACGGACCAAAGCAAATTCACGTCCAAAGTCGCAATCGTGCCGTTTGCCTACGACGTGCGGCTTCCCGCTGCCGCCTTCAAGAAGGCGACCGGAACCACATCGACAAACTATCCGTGCGTGGTCGAGCGCACTGGAACTGAAAAATATACCGACGCCGCTCCGGCTACCGGAAAATACGTGATGGTGCACAACACCAGCTCGACAAAAAAAAATAAGACGACCTATAGCCCGACCTGCGACGTGGCATCGAGCGCCGAGGTGCTGCCCCTGACGAGTGATAAGTCGACTTTGCTTGCGAAGGTGAACGGCTTGTCGACCGCTGGCAGCACGGCGGGCCACATCGGAACGGCCTGGGCCTGGTATATGCTGGCGCCGAATTGGTCATCGCTGTGGACCTCGGCATCCAGCACGCCGGCGGCGTACAACGCCGATAACCTGCGCAAAATCGCAGTGCTCATGACGGACGGCGAGTATAACACTCAGTATACGACCAACGGCGTACCGGACGACTCCAGTTCTCTGACGAGATGTCCGAATGCCGCGAACGGTGTTTGCTCCAGCGCGCAGGCCGTCTCTCAGTGCACCGCTATGAAAGCCAAAGGCATCGAGGTCTATACGGTCGGATTCCAGCTCGATAACCAGACCGCTATCGACACGCTATCGCAGTGCGCCACGGACTCATCGCACTTCTACAACTCGACGACGGGCGATGCTCTGAAAGCCGCATTCCGCGACATCGCGTTGAAAATTTCGACGCTCTACCTGTCGCAGTAATCCGGAAGAGCACGAAACAAAAACAAAAGGGACGCTCATCGGCGTCCCTTTTTGTTTCTGCGAACTTTCGCGTGACCATCAGGCGTCGCCGACACACTCTTCGTCAAAGCCCGCTTCGACAAGGCAAACGAGGGCCTGCAGAGCTTCCGGCCCTTGTGGGCCGATGGCGACGATGTGCAATTCGGAGCCCGGACTTGCGGCCAGCATCATCAATCCCATGATGGAGGTTCCGCCGACCGATTGGCCGTGATGCGTGACGGTTACGGTCGCATCGTAGCGCTCGGCGCATTTCACGAACTTGGCCGAGGCGCGCGCGTGCAATCCCTTGATGTTGCGGATGGTGACGACGGCTTCGGGTCTAAGAGTATTGGACAGTTCGGGCATTGTTTTCTCGCGCATCAACCGCCGGAAAGCTCTTGGCTCGCGACCTTGATGTATTTCTTTCCGGCGTCGCGCGCCATGATCACGGCCTCGGGCAGCGGGACCTCGCCGCGGACGCTGGCCAGTTTGACCAAAATCGGAAGGCTGATGCCTGCGATGACCTCGGCCTTCGCTTCATCCATCACCGAGATCGCGAGATTCGATGGCGTGCCGCCGAACATGTCCGTCAGAATGATGACCCCGTCGCCGCCGTCGACCGAGCGCACGGCATTGAGAATATCGATCCGGCGCGCCTCCATGTCGTCCTCGGGGCCGATCGCGATCGTTTCCATCGCGGTTTGCGCGCCCACCACATGTTCCAGCGCGTTGCGGAATTCCTGGGCAAGGCCGCCATGCGTGACGATGACAAGTCCGATCATGAGCGCCGGCCGTTAAACCTCATTCGGCGACAGCTTCGTATGCTTCGCCATATGGCGCGGAAGGTGGCAACTGTTCGCCCCCCGCGCAAGGGGTTTGTAGGCGAACTTATTCCTTAACCTCGATACGTGGCAGGCGGGCCATGTCAAGAGCGGCGAATATTTTCAGCGGCGCTGAGCTTTCAAAAGGTAAAAGACGGATGGCGGGGACTCTGACGCCGCACAGCACGACCGTAGGCCACGGGTCCGGATACCGCTCGATCGAGCCTTCGCGCGCGATATCGGCGATCAACACGATGTCGACTGCGTCGCGGACGGCAACCTCCAGGATGCCAACGCCACGAACTTCGATCTTGCCGCGAAGTGTCTGAGGGGCCGTCGCGCAAAGGCGTGGCGCACCGTGCGACCAATCGCTCTTTAGAATAACCTGGTCGTCAGCGACGAGCTTTACGGGATCGCGCAGCAGCGCCGACGGACCGCACGCGAGACATCGAAGAGCGAGGTCGGATTTGCCGGAACCGGACAGGCCGCGGATCAGCACACCGCGATCGCCGATTGCGATAGCCGTGGCATGCACGCGATCAGCTTCGCCGCGCAAGGCCGTCTCCAACATTCGCAATGAGCGGCAAGCGCACCGTGAAGCGTGCGCCGCTCATGATCGCCGATCCGTTCTGTGGCCGGTTCTCCGCGAAAATCTCGCCGTGATGACTGACGACGATCTCGCGCGAAATCGAAAGCCCGAGGCCTGAATTCTTGCCGCGCTTGGCATCGGTTTGCGGCCGGTCGCTGTAGAAGCGGTCGAAGATCTGACCGAGCTTGTCGGGAGGAATGCCGGGGCCTTCGTCTTCGATGGTGATCTCGATCTTGCTCCCGTTCGGGCGTGCGCGCACAGTGATCTTACCGCCCTCCGGCGAGAACGACAGCGCGTTGTCGATCAGGTTCGTGAAGACTTGGCCGAGCCGCCCGTCGTTGCCGCGCACCTTGTAGGACGACGGCGGCGCCGGATCGATGATGAGAGCGATCGTCCGGTTGTCGTCGGCAAGCATGTCGGTGAACAGGCTGTTGATGCTCTCAAGAACGCCGCGAACGTCGACGGTTTCCATATGCTGGCGCGCCAGCTCTGCATCGAGCCGCGATGTGCTTGAGATGTCGTTGATCAGCCGGTTGAGGCGCTTCAGCTCGCTTTGGATTTCGGTGACCAGTTCCATCCGGTCGGCATCGGTCTTGGCGTAGGCCATCGCTTCGGCGGTCGATCGGGCGGCAGCGAGCGGATTTTTCAGCTCGTGCGCCACGTCGGCGGCAAATCTTTCGCTGCCCTCGATGCGCCGGTAGAGCGCGTTCGTCATCGCGACGAAGGCACGGCTTGTCTGGCCGACCTCGTCGCGCCGTTCGGTCAGATCCGGAATTTCCTGACGCGCGGAGATGTTCTGCGTCACGTCATACGCGGCTTCCGACAACCTCCGCATCGGCACCGCGACCGTTCGTTCGAGCACCAGCGAACTGCCGATGGCGACGAGCAGCGCCATCGCGGCGATCTGAAGGATCAGCCAGCGCTCGTCCCAGAGGATGTCGTCGATGTCGCCGGGTTTTGTCGAAACGAGCAGCACGCCGAGGATCTTGTTGCCGCGCTTGATCGGCTCTGCCATCGACACGATCTGCTGCCCGCGTTTGTTCAGCAGCAGAATCGGCGTTTCGACACCGCGCTGCGCGGCGTTCTTGACTTCCGGATAAAGGAAGCCGTTCGTCGTGCCGAGCTCGCGGTAGACTTTCAGTTCCTTGTTGATCACCCAGTAGTTGAGGCGCGTCCAGAAGTTCTTGAGACGCGGCGTCTGGCTGTTATCCGCGCCCGTGTTGGATTTCGGATCGTCGGAGAACAGCGTCTCGCTGTTAAGGATCAGCGTGCCCTTCGTGGAATAGATGCGCGCCTTGAGGCTCGCCGGTCCCACGAGCTTTCTCAACACGACGGCGGCCTGATGCGGATCGATCGGCAACTCGAACGCTGCAAACGCGTCGTCGCGTTGCGCCCACGTCGTCGTCTTCTCCGGCAGACGGTTCGGATCGAAAATCGCGCGCTCGTTGACCGCGCGATACGCAATCGCCTCCGACGTGATGCGCGACACCGTTTTGACGACGTCGACCTTCGCATCCAGAAGCCAGCCGTGATGCAGACTGAGATAGAGCATCGCGAACAGCAGGCCGGCGAGGCCGAGCAGGTTGGCGAGCAGGATGCGCCGCCGCAAGCTCTTGCCGATGGCGCGCGAAATCCACCCGCGCGAAATCAGCCTGCCCGCGCCGCTCAGCGCCGACTTGATGACTTGGCGTGCGTCGAGGCGAGGCTCAGCATCGGTCGCGGACGACGGCGGCGCGCTCGCGCCGGCAATCGTCGCGCCTACAGCTATGTCATTGCTGTCGAGCGCCATCCAATCCCCATTGACGGCGGCGTGCCCACTATTCTTTGAAGCGGTAGCCGACGCCGTAAAGCGTCTCGATCACGTCGAAATCGTCATCGACCTGTTTGAACTTCTTGCGCAGCCGCTTGATGTGGCTGTCGATCGTGCGGTCGTCGACATAAACCTGATCGTCGTAAGCGGCGTCCATCAGAGCGTCGCGCGTCTTGACGACTCCCGGCCGTGTCGCGAGCGCCTGCAGAATGAGGAATTCGGTCACCGTCAGCGTGACAGGCTTGCTGTCCCAGTGGCAGGTGTGACGTTCCGGATCGAGCTTGAGCTTGCCGCGCTCGAGAACGCGCTTGGCTTCGTCTTCGACCGTCGCACCATCCTTGGGAGAAACGCGGCGCAGAACGGCTTTCACGCGCTCGACGATCAGGCGCTGGGAAAACGGTTTGGCGATATAATCATCGGCGCCCATCTTGAGGCCGAACAGTTCGTCGATTTCCTCATCCTTCGAGGTCAGAAAAATCACCGGCATCGTCGACTGCTGACGAACTCGGCGGAGCAATTCCATCCCGTCCATGCGTGGCATCTTGATGTCGAAGATGCCGAGATCCGCCGGTTCTTCCGTCAGTGCTTCGAGCGCCGAGACGCCGTCGCCGTAGGTGCGAACCTTATAGCCTTCCGCTTCCAGGGCCATTCTCAACGACGTCAAAATATTCCGCTCGTCGTCGACGAGTGCGATGGTGCTCTTTTCCTTCATATTTTCCTCTCAAGCCCCGGAGCGGTGGTCCTCGCCGCGCCGCATCTGGCGCTTATGGCGGGATGGTGGACCAATTGTGGCGCTACGTCCAATGGACGCCAAAGGCTGAATGCGACCTGAATATGCGACCTAAGTCGTAACCGCAAGCAAAGCCGAACGAATTCTTGCGCAAAATTTTGCAGTGACCAAATCATTACTCGCTGCATTGCGCCTGTTGCTCGACATACAGTCTTCGAATATTTTAAGCGGTAACATAGTGTTACATTTTCTGTCGTGCGGCAGGACGGCTAAGACCATCGCACAGCTTGAGATTGCCGTTTTGGTTTCCTAAGCAGCTGAACTGTCTTGTTAGGCTCGCAGCACACGCACCAGCGTTCGAACCGAATGCATCCGTGTCATTTGCGAAATGATCGTCCGGCCGGCGCTCCGCCGCGTTCGGACCGGCAGGGGTAAACTCCGTAATGACCATACAGTTGTTTCCGATCGCGCCCAGTCAGAAGATTCGTCGGAATTTGCGCGAGGCGGAACTGATCGAAGCAATCATCCGGCGAGATGAAGGACGTTTAGCTGCCAGCGGGGCCGTCGTCGTCGAGACTGGCCAGCACACCGGACGCTCTGCCGAAGACAAATATATCGTCCGCGATCGCGAGACCGATCAGGCGATCTGGTGGGACAACGCCAAGGCGATGACGCCCGAGCAATTCGACCGTCTGCTCGCGGATTTCATCGCATTCGCCGCCCATAAGGAAATTTACGTCGAAGATCTGTTCGCAGGCGCCGATGCCGGGCATCGTCTGAATACGCGCATCGTGACGGAATACGCGTGGCACTCGCTTTTCATTCGGCATCTGCTGCGCCGTCCGGAAGCCTCCGAGCTTGAAAGTTTCGTTCCCGAATTCACCGTCGTCGATTTGCCGAGCTTCCGCGCCGCGCCGCTCTATCACGGCACGCGAACGGAAACCGTGATCGCCTGCGATTTCTCGCGGCGCATCGTTCTGATTGGCGGCACCAGCTACGCCGGCGAAATCAAGAAGAGTGTGTTCTCGTTCCTGAACTACATTCTCCCGTCCAAAGGCGTCATGCCGATGCATTGCTCGGCGAACGTCGGCAAGGACGGCGATTCCGCCGTGTTCTTCGGCCTTTCCGGCACTGGCAAGACGACGCTCTCCGCCGACCCGCGCCGCGAGCTTTTAGGCGACGACGAGCACGGCTGGTCGGAAAAAGGCATCTTCAATTTTGAGGGCGGCTGCTACGCCAAGACCATTCGCCTGTCGAAAACCGCCGAGCCCGAGATATGGCAGGCATCGAACCGTTTCGCGACCGTGCTCGAAAACGTCGTCATCGATCCGGTCACGCGGCTTCCCGATTTCGACGACAATCGCCTCGCCGAGAACGCGCGCTCGGCCTACCCGCTCGAAGCCATCGCCAACGCCAGCCCCACGGGCACCGCAGGCCATCCGAAAAACATCGTGATGCTGACTGCAGACGCGTTCGGCGTGCTGCCGCCGATCGCAAAGCTGACCCCCAGCCAGGCGATGTATCATTTCCTTTCGGGCTTCACGGCGAAGGTCGCGGGAACCGAAAAAGGCATGGGCAACGAGCCGAAGCCGACGTTCTCGACGTGTTTCGGCGCACCCTTCATGCCGCGCCATCCGAGCGTCTACGGCAACCTGCTGCGCCAGCTGATCGCCGACCACAAGGTCGACTGCTGGCTGGTCAACACCGGTTGGACCGGCGGCAAGTACGGCGAAGGAACGCGCATGCCGATCAAGGTCACGCGTGGGCTTCTCGATGCGGCGCTCTCGGGCGCGCTCAAGGATCAGCCGATGCGCGTCGATCCGGTCTTCGGCTTCCAGGTGCCGCTCGCGCCTCAAGGCATCGACCCGAAGGTCATGACGCCGCGTGAAACGTGGGCCAATCCGAAAGCCTATGACGAGGCCGCAGCGAAACTCGCGGCGATGTTCCATGAGAACTTCGCGAAGTTCGCCCGTCACGTCGGTGCCGACGTTCTCAACGCCGGACCGTCCGTCGGCCGCGCCGTCGCCGCGGAGTAAGTTCCAAGATCGATCCTGTGGCCGGGCTTGACCCGGCCATCTTGCGTCCAAGTCCATACGGCCGAGCAACTTGCTCGCTGCACGTTGATCATTGCCGCTGCCGCGAATAGAAATTCCGCAGACGACGCAGCGGCTTGGAGACAGCGGCAATGGGTACTCGGATTTCGTTCACGCGCCCCGACGGCAAGACGGGCGACGGCTATCTCGCGAAGTCGGCGGCAGCGAATGCGCCCGGCGTCGTCGTCATCCAGGAATGGTGGGGACTGCAGGACCAGATCAAGGGCATCTGCGATCGCTTTGCGCTGGCGGGCTACGATGCGTTGGCCCCCGATCTCTACGCCGGCACGGTCATTCCCTATCACGATGCGGACGCCGCGGGCCGCGAGATGAACTCGCTGAACTTTCTCGAGGCAACCGACCAGCTCGTGCGTGGCGCCGCGCAGTATCTCCTGGTTTCAAGCCCCAAAGTCGCCGTGTGCGGCTTCTGCATGGGCGGCGCGGTGGCCGTGCTCGCCGCTGCGCGCGTACCGGAATTGTCCGCCGGCATCGCGTTTTATGGATTGCCGCCCGACACCGTCGCAAAGCCGGCCGACGTCAAAATTCCCTTGCAGGCGCATTTCGCGAGCGAGGATGATTTCGTCACGCCGGAAAAGGCCGATGACTTCGAAGCAGGCATGAGGGCCGCCGGTAAGCCGTTCGAGGCCTTCCGCTACGATGCAGGCCACGCCTTCATGAACGAGCAACGCTCAGTGCACGATCGCCAGTCCGCCGAACTCGCCTGGGGCCGCGTCCGCAACTTCCTGACAAAGCATCTCGGTTAGCGCCGCGCCGCTTGCTTCAATTGGAACCTGACTAGCTTAGCCAGCCCAGCGAGCGGCTCACTGCCCCTCCCCAGCGGGGAGGGAGCAGGGTGGGGAGAAGATGTAGGCGTGATCTCCGAGTTTGGCTCCGCACGCCGCAGGCGCATGTCGATGAGCCCGTCCGGCCTGACTAGCTGCGGAAATCTTCCAGCGTCAGAAGTGGCGTGAACGAAAAGCCCGCGTCGGAGAATGTCTGCATCGCGCCGTCGAGCCGGTCGACGATGGTGATGACGCGAACGACCGTCGCGCCCTCCGCCTTCAACGCTTCCGCCGCCTTGAGCGCCGAGCCGCCGGTCGTCGTGACATCCTCGACGACGATGACCTTCTTGCCCGCCAGATGCTCGGTCTTCGCGAGACCTTCGACCAGCGCCCGCGTGCCGTGCTCTTTCGCTTGCTTCCGGACGAAGAACGCCGGCAGCTTGCGTCCGCGCGTATAGGCAATGGCCGCGACGCTCGACGCGATCGGCACCGCGCCCATCTCGAGCCCGCCGATCAGGTCCGCGTCGACGCCTTCGATCTCGTCCAGAATTAGCGACGCAATCAGAAACGCGCCCTCGCTGTCGAGCATGGTCGGCTTCATGTTGAAGTAAAACGGCGAGGTCTTGCCGGAGGCGAGCTTGAACGCCGGTCCTTCCTGGAACGACCGCGATTTTATGAGCTCGATCAGGCGAGCGCGCTTGCCCGCGGCGTCCGACGGTTTTTCTGCCATGCGATAGAAGCGCCTCTTGCGTTTTTCGGTTCAGGATGCGCAAACAGCCCGGATCGAAAAGCCTGTCAAGATTTGGGAGAATATTGTGGTGGAGCGTCGCCGCTCGTTAACCGACGGATGGGCCGCGCTGGCCTCGCGCCCGCAGGCGGCGTCGATGGCGCTTCTGCTGCTGTGTCTCGCCGTCTATCTCCCTGGATTTGTCCGCCTTCCGGCCGTCGACCGCACCGAAGCCATTTATGCCGAGACCACGCGCGATATGGTTGCGCGCGGTGACTGGTCCGATCCGCGCTACGGCAGCACAGTTCACCAATATCGCCCGATCGGCACGTTCTGGGCTCAGGCGCTGAGCCGGTCGGTTGCGGGCGAAGCAAACGCCCGCGACATCCGCGTGTATCGGCTGCCGTCGCTAATTTTCGTGACGCTCGCGGTGCTGTCGGTCTTCTGGCTTGGAACCCTCATCATCGGAGCGGAAGCGGCGCTCATCGCTGCGGCGCTGTTCGCGGTGGCGCCGCTGACCGTGCTCGTCTCGCAGCTTGCAATCGCCGAAGGGCTGTCTCTGCTTCCGGCAACGATCGCCATGCTGACGCTTGCATGGTTTTACGTGACGGCAGGGCCGCCGGTTGCTTCTGAGGCTCTAGCGAGCCATCCTCGCCGTTTCTCCGCGCGCGGAGAAACATGGCTCGCGCTGCTGTTCTGGACAGCGGTCGGCGCCGGCATGCTGATCAACGCGCTGCTGGTGCCGATTCTCATCGTCTCAACGCTTGCGGCGCTCTTTGCATTCGATCGTAATTTCTCGTGGCTGAAGCGGCTGCGCCCGCTGTTCGGCGTGCCGATCGCACTCGCCATCGCCGCGCCCTGGCTGCTGGTGCGCGCGCATCAGGACGGAACGCCGTTTGCGGGATTGAGCTGGCCCGAATTCCTGGCGGCGCTCGGCGGCGCGCAGGACATGAAGCTGCGCGCGTTTCCGGGCACGTTCGCCCTTGCGTTGCTGCTCGGCTTTCTGCCGGGCACGGCGCTGCTTGGAGTGGTGTTCAAGCGCTTTTGGCCCGCACGCGACCAGCGGCTGCCGAGCTTCCTGCTCGCTTGGGTGATCGGATATCTGATTTATCTCGAAGCCCTGTCGTCGAAGCCCGGCACTTACATGGTTCAGACGATGTTTCCGGCGTTGGCGCTCGCCGTTGCGTCGGTCGTCGTCAGCGAGGCGGGGCACGGCAAGCGGCCGGAAGGCGGCCTGATCGTTTGGCCGACGGCTCTCGCGGCAATACCGCTCGCCGCGTTCGCGGCCGTCTACGGCTTCGCGAATGAAACGCCGGACATCGTGACGGCTGTGCTCATCGCGATCATCGCAGCGCTGTTCATCTGGAGCGGCCGGCTGATCCATGAAGGGCTGCTGCGCGGCTGGGCCACCATCGGCGTCGCGGCGCTGGGATTGTTCGCGATCACGCTTCTCGGATTTGTGCTGCCGTCGATCGACAAGATCTGGCCGTCGGCCGAACTCAAGCGCGCCGTCGCGGCCTGTCCCGCGCATAACATCGATCTCGTTGGTTTCCGAGAGCCGTCGAGCCGCTTGCTGCTCGGAGTTTCGCCCGACCGCCAGGCCCCGGAAGCCATCGCCAGCGAGATATCGGGCTACGGTGCGAAACTTTTGATCGTCGAGGATCGTTGGAGCAACCGTATGAACATGGCCCTGACGACCAGCTCGAAGCCCCCGCTGCCAAGCCCGAGCGGCTGCGTTTCGGCATACAACGTGATGCGCGGATGCCCGGTGCATTTCCGGATCTATGATTTGAATGCAGCTCAGCCCTGTGAGATTCCGGCGGACTTCGCGTGTGTGCCAGACGCTGCTCCCACGGGCCCGCAGAAATCCGGAAATTGTGATTGATTGCGTGCGGGCCGACACGCCTGCACGTCAGCCGTCGTGACTGCTAATATACCGTCAAAGTCCATCTAAGGATCATTCGATGTTCAACCCCGAACACCCGCCCGAGATCATCGCGCAACGCTGGCTGAATTCCGACAAGAAGCGCACGCTGAAGGCGGAGAAGGGCAAAGTCATCGTCATCGCGATCTGGCAGTTGGAATGCCCGGGCTCGCAGAAATTCGGCCTGCCGCAGGCGATGCGTCTCCGGCGTGCGTTCGAGGAAGACGAAGTCGCCGTCTTCGGCCTGCACATGCCGTTCGAAAAATTCGCCGAGCAGACGCCGGACAAAGTCGAAGCCTATCTCAACGAGAACGAGATCACGATCCCTGTCGCGCTCGACAAGCCGAACGGCGAAGAATTGCCCGAGACGATGAAAGCCTATGAGCTTCAGGGCACGCCGGCGCTGCTGATCTTCGATCGCCAGGGACGCCTTCGCCGCCACTATCTCGGCGCGGTGGATGATCTGCGCCTCGGTGCGGAGGTCATGGGGCTGCTCATCGAGGACAAGGACAGCCCGCGCGAGATGGCGATCGCGATCGAGCATAAGCTCGGCGCGGCGCTCGTCGATCCGGAAGCGCACCATCATCACGAGCACGGCGAGGCGTGCGGCTGCGGCCACGATCACGGTCATGATCACGATCATCAGCACGAACACGACCAGGGCGCCGCCCACGGCGAGCCGGGTCACGTGCATGGTCCGGGCTGCAAGCACTGATGGCCGACAAAGCGCCGAAGGACGGCGCGTCGGCGAAGAAGGACGAGCCCGGAACTTCGGCGCAAGACCCGCCGCCGGGATCGGGCCTCAGCCGCAAGGAGCGGCAGCAAGTCCGCGAGGGCGTCCGTCATCGCCCCGCGGTCGTTTACGAGATCATTCGCGTCCAGGGCGAGATCGAACTCCGGCGACCGTCGTCGGCGCTCTGGTGGTCGGGCGTCGCGGCTGGCATTTCCATCGGCTTTTCGTTTTTGACGGACGCGGTTCTGGCCGCGCATCTCCCGGCGTCCGAATGGTCGCCGCTGATCGCCAAGCTCGGCTATGCCGTCGGCTTCCTCATCGTCATTCTCGGACATCAGCAGCTATTTACTGAAAACGTGCTGACGGCCGTGCTGCCGGTGATGGCGCGCAAGCAGGTGCACTGGCTGCTGAAGATGCTGCGGCTCTGGGGCATCGTGCTCGCCGCGAACATTGCCGGATGCCTCATCTTCGCGTCGGCACTTGCCTACCTGCCGGTCGTTCCTTCGAACGTCACCCCCGCGCTCGCCGACATCGTGACCAAGGTGATGAGCAACACGCCGTGGGAGATGTTTGCGAAGGGTATCGGCGCGGGCTGGCTGATCGCGGCGCTGGTCTGGATTCTGTCTTCGACCGAGCATGTGGAGTTCATCGTCATCACGCTGCTGACGTATCTGATCGCGCTGTTCGGCTTCACGCATATCGTGGCGGGCAGCGTCGAAGCGATCTACGGCGTTGCGACCGGCATCATCAGCCTGGAAACGGCGGTGTTCCGCTTCTTCCTGCCGACGCTCGCGGGCAACGTGTTCGGCGGAACCATCCTGTTTTCGGTGCTGAGCTACGCGCAGGTGCGCGAGGAAATTTACGCCGACACCTCGGAAAGCTGAACCGCCCGGACTTACGAACGCCACCCGAATCACGCTTTTCTCCGCCCTACAAGTCGAGGCGGAAGCGAGGCGGCCGATGGTCGAGCGGGTCAACAACAAACAACGTCGTCGTACAGGCCGCGACAGCGCTGGCAGTCAGCTCGCTGAACGCGAGTCGCCAGCGCCAAATGATGCTGGCGCTCATTCGCTCGGTGCCCGCAGTAAGCCCGGCGCAACCGGCCCGCGCCGCGAAGCGGCGCCCGGCGCTGGCGGCCGGCTCCGCGAAGCGGAGTCGCCAGCGCCCAACAAAAAAGTCATCGCGCTCGTCTACGACTTCGACGGTACGCTCTCGCCGAAGCCGATGCAGGAATATGCCTTCCTGCCGAAACTCGGCATCGATCCGAAATCGTTTTGGGCAGAGTGCACGCGCGTCTCGCAGGCCGAGCGCGCCGACGCGCTGATCACTTACATGCATCTGCTCTACAAGAAGGCGAAGGAGAAAAACGTGCGCATCGATCGCGCCGATCTCGTCGCGCAGGGCAAGCTCGTGGAGCTCTATCCGGGTGTCGCGACGTGGTTCAACGCGATGCACGCCTATGTGAAGAAGCGCGCGGGCGACAGCAGCATCACGGTGAAGCACTATCTGATCTCGTCGGGCCTGACCGAGATCATCGAAGGCACGAAGATCTACCCGCACTTCGCCAATGTATTCGCGAGCGAATACTGGTTCGACGCCTATGACCTCCCGTTTCCGAAACGGGTCATCTCGGATACCGGCAAGACGCAGTTTCTGTTCCGCATCAACAAAGGGCTCGAGGACCTGAGCCAGAGCATCAACGCGCACATGCCCGAGGCGCAGCGGCCGATCCCGTTTTCGAATTTCATCTACTTCGGCGATGGCGACACGGACGTGCCTTCGATGGCGCTTCTGAAAAAGAACGGCGGGCAGGCGATTGCCGTGCACGGTCCCGACGAGAGCGAAGCGAAATGCGTCGAGCTTTTCAAAGCCGGCCGCTGCGATTTCTACGCCGTCGCCGACTACCGCAAAGGCTCGGATTTATGGAAACGCACGTGCCTCCTGCTCGACCGCATCATCGCGGATGTACGTGTGCGGGAAGAGGTGAGGGGGTTGGGGTGAGGAAGGCCCAAACGGCGTTGTTCAACGATGGCAATTCGCGATTGCGACCTTCGTTAAGGCCACTACAGTCCCACGACGTCATCCCCGCGTAGGCGGGGATCCGTCCAGCCAAGCGACTGTTCATTGGCAGACCTGGACAAATCCCGGACTTCGCCGGGATGACGTCGTCTACAGGCTATGTTGCTCACGCCGTCGAACTAGGACGTCTCGGCCCATGAAGCGCCCGTGTGTCTACATTCTCGCAAGTAAACCATATGGGACACTCTACGTTGGTGTGACCAGCGATCTGCCGCATCGAATGGCGCAGCACGACCAAGGTCTCATCGACGGGTTCACTAAGAAGTATCGCGTTAAGACGCTCGTCTACTACGAGATGCACGAAACTATGGATGCCGCGATCGTCCGTGAAAAAAGATTAAAGCGCTGGCAGCGAACTTGGAAGTATCGGCTTATCGAGCAAATGAACCCGGAATGGAGCAATTTGGTTGATGCAGCGACAGGTGAGATTGAGTTCGGTTCGATAGATGCACCAAACTTAGTTCCAGACTCGCCAAGTAACCTGGATGGATCCCCGCCTACGCGGGGATGACGTTTCGAGAGATGGCGTTCGTATCGATGGATGCGACGATCTTCGGAATTTTTTCGTCATCCTCAGCCGAGTGAGCAGCGCGAACGAAGGCTGGGGATCCAGCGCAAAGCGCGTCGCAGACGCAATATTGAGCCTTCGGCAATTGTAATGCGGGATCCCCGAACAGCCTCACAGGCTCGCCCGTTCGAGGATGACGGTCGTGTGCAAGCAGCGCGCATCATTCAATGCAATAACGCACCTCGGCAGCGCCGCTCACCGCCCCTCGATCTTCACTCCGGGAAGATCAATCTTCACTTTCGTCTGGTTGGCGTCGTAGAGCAGATAGCTCAGCACGCCGACGGCGACCAGAAGCACGCCGATGATGAGCGATTTCGTATCCATCGTTGAGGTCTCCGCGCCGTTCCAAATCCAAATTCGATAATCCAATCGCCACGCGGCCGGACGCAAGTCAAGACGCCGCCGGCTTGATCGTCGGTAGCGATCCGGATCATAAGCCGAGCATGCGCCGGAATATTCCGCGTTCGGCGTGCTCGGCGGCTTGGCCCGTCCGGTCGACGCCGATCAAAAGCGCCGCGACGACCGTTTCGCCATCCTGATTGACCGCCAGCACGGTGCCGCCGCCGTCGCGCTCGCCGCCGCGAAAAATGCGGTCCTCGTCATTGGTCGTGTCGGCGATGGACCGCAATTTGTAGGGCTCGTACGTCGTATAGATGCGGGCGCTGAACTCGTCCGGAAAATACACTTGCGCCGTCGCGACCCGTTTCTCGCCGACGAAAAGCTTGACGTGGATGTGCGGCGTGCGCCCCGGATACCAGCCCGGATAGACCGATTGAAATCTGACAACGCCGTCTGCGTCGGTCATCTGCGTGCCGCGCAGGAAGCGCTCGCCTTTCGTGGAGACGCTGCGGCCGGCGCCTTGGCCCGCGTAGCCGGAATAGAGGCCTTCCGCATCGGCGTGCCAGACGTCGACGCGAGCGTTCGGAATGGCCGCGCATGTGGCCGTCTCGATGATGCGCAATTCAAGACGCAACGGCATGCCCGGCCGCCCGTCGGAAATATCGGATCGCACGAGCTTCGGATCGAAATAGAACGGCCCTTCGACGGCCTGTGGATACAAGCGGCATTGGCCGGGCGGTTGATCTGCCGCCGCCAGCGTCGTCTGATCCGCGTGCGCGGCGCCGGTGAGAACGGCCGTCGCCGGAGCGGCGAGAACCGTCCCCAATGCTTGCCGCCGCGATAGAAATCTTGTCATCAGAAACGTCATGTCCCCAATCTGGAGCTGGGCTGGACGCGTTTCCAGACCGGCTGCCAATGAAGACCGTTGTCCTGTCGGATTTTTGGCGGACATCGAGGCCGAAGCCGGATCACCTCAGCGTCTGCACTTGGCGGTGAGAAGCGGAACCGCGCCGAGCGCCACGAGCGCGCCGCCGCCGCCCGCCAGCGCCACGTTGAGCTGCCCGTCTCCCAAGGTCGCGACGATCGCTGAAAACACCAGCGCGAAGATAGCCGCATCGGCCATCGCGTAGGCCAGCGGCCAGGTGCGCATGTCGGCGGCATCGAACGGTTCGTCGAGGCGCATCAGCCGCAACTTGCGCAGAATGACCCACGCGCCAATGCTGAGCAGCATCAGCACGGGGACGATGACGGCGCTCTGCAGCAGAAATACATGGATGACATCGAGCATGGCGGCTCTCCTTTGCGAGCGCATGTCGGAGCCCGCGCGGAGCAAGTCTTGCACCATCGCCGTTCCGCCGCTGTTCCCCACGAAACAGGCGAGGGAAAGATAGAGGTCAATTCGCCGGAGGCGTGTGAGGCGGTTCCTGCTGCGCATGCTGCGGAGGCGCGGCATGCGGCGGGGAATCGTCCACGAAAACATATTTCGAAAGCCGTTCGCGCGCCTGGATCTGCCGCGCCTGATCGATTTCATTGTTGCTGTCGGCTTCGATCAACGCCGACATGACGGTATCGTAGTAGAGCGCGGCGTCGGAAAGCAGCAGCAAGTCGACGCCCGCGTTGACGGATTTGACCGCCGCGCCGCCGAGCCCGTCCTTCGAGCGCGTCACGGCGCCCATGCCGAGGTCGTCGGTGATCAGAAGGACATCGCCCTCCGTGCGTGCCCGGATGAACGAGTTGATGACTTCGCCCGAATAGGACGCGGGCGTTTCCTTGTCGGCCGCCGTGACGCGCACATGCCCAATCATTGTTGCGATGCCGGGCTTGCCCATGAGACGGCGGAAGGGAAGCCAGTCGCTGAGTTCGAGCTGCGCGGTGGTCGCCGAGATTTCCCCCGTCACGACATGCGTATCGCGCGCCACACGCCCCAAACCCGGGAAATGCTTCAGCGTGCAAATGATGTCGAATTTCGTCAGCGTGTCGCAATACCAGCCCGCGACTTTGGCGACGAGATACGGGTTGCTGTCGATGGCGCGCCAGAACAGCTGCGTTTCGCCGTCGTTGCGGCGTGACGTTCCAAGTCGGAGGTCGACGACGGGGCCGAAGTTCATCGTGACGCCGAGCCGCTCGAGCCCCTGCGCTTGCACCTCGGCATAGGCGCGGACGGCCTTCTCGCGGTCTTCGTCGTTTTTCAGCCTGGCGACGAGCGTGCCGAGCGATGGCTGCTGCTTCAACGGCGGCGACAGGCGCGACACGTATCCGCCTTCCTGGTCGGCGGCGACGATCAGACGGGGCAGTCCTTGCGCTTTGCGAATGTCCTGAAGGCTCTGAATGTCCTTCGCGACGTCGTCGGCCTTGCGGCCGCGAACGTTATGATCGGTGATGAAAATGCCGGCGATGCCGCCCTTCTCGACCAGCGGCCGCACTTCGTCGAAGCGTTGAAACCCGACGATGATGCGCCGTCCGAGACGTTCGAGCCGGGCCGGATCTGATCCGAGAATATCGGCGCGCGTCAGAAGTTTCAGAGGCCGCTTCGGGGGCAGTGGTTGACCGGGGGGCGTGGCGGCTTGTTTTGCAACGGCTGGAACCGCGTTGCGGCGGGCTCGTATGGCGGCGCGATGCCGGGCCTTGTTGCGTGCCCAATACGTTTTCTTCTTCGCCGAGACGTGGCTGCGATACGATCGCGCGTCGGCGGCATCCGGAGGCAGCGCCAGCAGCGTTGCGAGGAAGCCAAGACCTATGACTGCGGCGGCAAAGCTACGGAGCATCACCGCCTATACTAGCCTGCAGACGGATAAGATTGAGGCAGAGCATCGAATTTGGTTGCTTTTCCGATACCAGCGTCACGCAACGCTTAAGATCAATAAATTCTGACTGGAAAATATCGTTGCACAAGCTCCTCGAACCGGCCGGAAGCCCGCACCCGGTCCAGACCTTTGTTGAGCAGGAGCCTGATCTGGGGATCGTTTTTGGGAACGGCAATAGCCAGCCCGTCGCCGAAAAACTTCGGCTCGAGATAGGGCCCGCCGCGCATTTCGCAGCACTGGCGCGAAAGCGTGCCGTTTAACCAGAAGGCGAGCGATATCCCGTCGTCGAAGATAAAGTCGGCCTTGCCCCCCGCCAGCGCTTCGCGCGCAAGGTCGGCATTCTCGAAAACGACGAGCGGGCTGTCGCGGAAAAACGCCTTGAGGTACGCCTCGTGCGCCGTGCCGCGCGCCACCGCGATACGCTGGCCGTCGAGGCCGCTCGGCGTCATCTCGACCTTGGGCGAATCTTTCCGGCCCGCGAACCGGCCCGGCGTATGGAAATAACGGTCGGTGAATTCCACGTCTTTGAGCGCGGCCGGCGTTACTCTGTGAGCGGCGATGACAGCATCCGCTTCGCCGTTCTTTAGCCCACCGAACAACTCGTCCCACGGCCGGGCCTTGATATCGCACGACGTGTTGAGCTCGAGACAGATCGCCCGCGCGAGATCGACATTGAAACCGATCAGAACACCGTCTTCGTCGTAGAAATCGAACGGCGGGAAATCGCTGTCGGTCAGGAAGCGGATAACGACGCGTCTGGATGCGGCCTCGGTCTGCTGCGGCGCAACCCGGGTATCGCTGAGCGATGGGAGTGTCTTTGCATTTTGAGCGACGGCCCAGCCTGCCGAGCTGGCAAGCGCCACGACGAGCGCAGCGCCGAACAGTCGAGGAATGCGCGATCCGGTTTTCATATGCACCGCAGTATACGGAAGGTTTTTCGACGAAAATGAGATTCGCAGTCTTAGTCCCGTTGCTGGTTCTAAACTAGAGCATATACTCCCGCGCGGCCGAACGTCGGAACCCGCCGTCGGCTCGGGGGCATGCATGTCAACGGTGGGGAACGATAAGCCGCGGTCGGCGCTACGGCGACGGCAAAAGCCGCCATCTGCGTCTCCTCCGACGCCGGTGCCTTGGGAATCTTTTTTGCGCGTGATCCGGCGGCTCGACCGCGCGGTCAACGATCTGCGCCGACGCACCCCGGATTTCTCCGCCGCGACTCCGTTTCCGGTTTGGCAGCAAACAGTAATGCTCGCCATTCCGGCGATCTTTACGGCCGCGCTGATACTGGTCGACGAACAGGCTCTGATCCTGTGGTGGGTCGTACTCGCGCTTCCGTTTCTCATGATAGCGACGGTCCGGCTGGTCGCCGTCTGGTACGTTGTCAGGCGGCAGCCGAAACACTGGCGCGGGCCGCTCGATGATCGCCGCTTCGACGCCCGTCTTCCGACGTTTTCCGTGCTGGTGCCGGTGTACAAGGAAGAAGCGGTCGTACCGGGTCTCGTCGCCGCGATGCGCCGTATCGATTACCCGCCCGATCGCGTCGAAATTCTTTTTATAACGGAAGAGCACGATCAGCCGACCCGGCAGGCGCTGCTCCAGAGCAATCTCGCCCAAAACATGCGCGTCCTGACGGTGCCCGCCGGGCATCCGCAGACCAAGCCGCGTGCGCTGAATTTCGCGCTGCAGGAAGCCGGCGGAATTCTCGTAGCCGTGTATGACGCCGAGGACATTCCCGACCGCGATCAGCTTCGGCGCGCCGCTGCCGCCTTCGTCGCTGGAGGACCGCGCCTCGCCTGCGTGCAAGCGCAGCTTACGATTTATAATGCCAAGCAATCATTCTTCAGCCGGCAGTTCGCACTCGAATACAAGGCGTTGTTCAGCGGCCTGTTACCAGCGCTCGCCTTCCTGAAGCTGCCGATCCCGCTGGGCGGCACGTCCAATCACTTTCGCCGCGACCTTCTCCGGAAATGCGGCGGCTGGGACCCGTTCAATGTCACCGAAGATGCCGACCTCGGCATTCGCATTGCGCGGCTGGGCTACGATGTTGCCGTCATCAGATCGGAAACTTCGGAAGAGGCGCCCACGGAATGGCGGACGTGGTGCGGTCAGCGCACGCGCTGGATCAAAGGCTGGATACAGACGTATCTGGTGCACATGCGCCATCCTTTGAGGCTCTGGCGCGATCTCGGAACTTGGCAGTTCATCGGCTTCCAGATCATGATCGGCGGAATGATCCTGTCGATCCTCGTGCATCCCTGGTTTTACGTTCTGATTGTGAACAAAGCGATGAGCGGCGCAGCCCTGATGCCTGCCGGTGCGGCTTTGCAATGGATATTCAGCGCGCACTTGATGATCGGATATGGCGCCGCATGGCTTCTGACGATCGTTACGGCGCGCGGTTCGATTTCCGGGCTTTGGGCCGCCATATGGTTGCCGATTTATTGGCTCGCGATATCGTGGGCCGCCTATCGCGCCGTCATCGACCTGATTTTCAGGCCGTTTCATTGGGAAAAAACCGCGCACGGCGCTGGCGCGAGCCACCGGATCGCACTGCCGAAATCGTGACGGTCGTCTCTGCGTTCGACATATTGGCTTAGAGTTCTAAGCCGGACGGCGGAAAACTTTTCGCAACTCGTCCTTCGCGCGATCCAAGGTATGGCGGCGGCTCTGAGGCAGGTTCTTGCCGGCACGATTGATGTAGAACGTCAGCATCGACATCGCCGACTGGAAAGGCGTGCCCTTGCGACGCCGGCTTCGCAAAGCAGAGCGCTTCAGCGACCTCGCGATGTCCTCGGGCCTGCGCTTATTGAATACGCTGTCTTCCAAATCCAGCGCGTCGCTGTTGCGCGTCACGTCCGCCGACCAGAGCTTGGTTGGCTGCGCGCCGACCGGTGCCAGGCTTCTGGCGAACGTTTCTGGGCAGCTTTTTTCATCATTATCGCCGCTTTACCATTGAGCCGAGGCTCGCGAATACCGAACTATTAGACTTGGACAACAGCATGAGAGGCGCTAGGTTCCTCGACCCGAGACGCCGTGGAACCTGCTGACGCCGCGCAAGGTTCAAATCGCGACGCAGCATTGAATGCTGAGGCGATCGACATGAGGCTCGCACTTCAATCTCTAATCAACAGCTGTGTTCAGCACGGGTCATTGACCCTTGTCTTGCCGAACGGCGAACGGCTGCAAGCCGGTGACGGCTCCGGTACTCCGTTGACGCTGACATTGACGGATCAACGCGCCGGGCGAGAGCTGTTCCTCAATCCGGAGCTGGCTTTCGGCGAGCTTTATACGGATGGTCGACTGCTCGTTTCCGGCGGCTCCATTTATGACGTTCTCGAGCTTCTGGGACATAACCTCGATACGTTGTCGCCGCCGCAGATGGGACGAATTCGCCATGCGCTCCGCACGGCGTTCGATGGCTGGCGCCACCGCAACTCCGAGAAGCTTGCGCGCCACAACGTCCATCATCATTACGACATCGACGATCGCATTTATTCGCTGTTCCTCGATTCCGACCGGCAGTATTCGTGCGCCTACTTCGCCTCCGAAAAGGAAAGCCTCGAAGAAGCACAGCTCGCAAAGAAGCGTCACATTGCTGCGAAGCTCCTCGTTTCGGAAGGCGCGTCGGTCCTCGATATCGGCAGCGGCTGGGGCGGCTTGGCGATCTACCTGTCCGACGTATGCGGAGCGGACGTCACGGGGCTGACGCTTTCCCCCGAGCAACTCAAGGTCGCCGAGCGGCGCGCGAACGAACGAAAACTCACCGACCACGTCCATTTCCGTTTGCAGGATTACCGCGCGCTCGAGCAGACGTTCGATCGCGTCGTTTCCGTCGGTATGTTCGAGCATGTCGGCGCACGCGATTACGACACGTTTTTCAATGTCGTGCGGCGCAGTTTGAAGGACGACGGCGTCGCGCTTCTGCATTCGATCGGCCGCCTGGATGGCAAGAGCCCGACGAACCCGTGGTTCGAGAGATACATTTTTCCGGGAAGTCACGTGCCGTCGCTGGCCGAAGTCCTACCCTCGATCGAAATGTCGGGACTGATCGTGACGGACATAGAGATCCTGCGCCTGCACTATGCCGACACGCTGGCCGCGTGGCGTAGCCGCTTCCTCGGCCATCGTAAGGAGGCGGAAGCCGTACTCGGCGACCGGTTCTGTCGCATGTGGGAGTTCTATCTCGCATCCGCAGAGGCAGGGTTCCGCTATGGCGGACTGATGGTGTTTCAAATCCAGCTGGCGCGAAAACTCGACACGGTTCCGCGCACGCGCGACTACATCGGAGCCGAGGAAATCCGTCTGCGCCAGTCTGAGCAGGCGAGAGCCACTTACGCGATTGCGGCAGAGTAGCGATAAGCGCACACGCGGAACGCGTTCACAGAGCCAAAGGCACATCGCTCGCCTGCTGATCTGACTGCTTCGCCAGTGCGTAGGCGCGCGCCGTAACCGCATTCAGCGAATTTTCGACAGCCAGACGCGCGTTCTCCATCGCCGCGTCATCCGCATCGGCCGCGACGAAAATCGGGTCGCCGCCAACCACAGCAAGCTTCGAAAACGGCATGTTCACCGTCATCTTGCTCCACGTATTGAGCACGGCGTAACGCGACGTCGCCGCCGCCACTGCGATGATAGGCCGGCCGGAAAGACGCGCGAGCGTGACAATGCCGTCTCCAGCAACGCGCGGCTTGGATGCAGGAACGTCGGCCGTCATGGCGACGATCGTTCCCTGTTCCAGAGCGTGATGAGCGGCTCTCAGAGCATAGACACCGCCGCGGTTCTTCTTCCTCCGTCCCGCTCCGGCGCCCCGAATGGCGGAGATGCCGAATTTTTCGAGAACGTGCGCCATGATCTCCGCATCGCCATGTCGCGCGACCATCGCGGACACATTGAATTCGCGCGTATTGAGATCCGCGAGCATCATGAACTGGCCGTGCCACATCGCCATGATGAACGGCACTTGCGCACGCAGGCGTTCGATGAGATCGGGCGGCTCGTGGACGGTTCGAGATGTTGCTTTGACAGTCCGGATGAGGCCAGCCGCCATGGGCGCCGAAATTTTTGCCAGCAGCGTGGTTCGAAGAAGTTTCTTCATCTGAGAAAGGGTGCAGTGTGGAGCCGAAAAACAGTGAATGTTAGTCGTCTAGGACTTCCGAATTCAACCGCCTTTAAACCTCTGTTGGATATGATCGACATTTGTGCAACTCGGCATTTTCATGATCGTAAGGCTTGGATCGCGGCGCAATAAAGCCGTCTTCCCACCTAGGATTCCATGCTCTGTTGTTGGCTTGACGGAACGTCTTGCATCGCTTCCCGAAACAGCGGAAGCCGCATGATCCGGTCGCCCTCTTCATCGGCCATCATCTGCAGCGTCTGCTTCTTTTCGAGAATGTACGCAGGTGCGGAATCGGCGTCGTACGCCACGATGTAGCGCGTGTTATCGATGAGATCGGCAAGCTTGATGAGCTTCGCCTCCCACGGCGCGCGCGCAAGCCGCCACGCCGACATGAGTTTGCGGACCTTCCGTGTGCCGTGATCGTCATCAGTCAGCCAATAGACGAGCCGCGCCACGTCGGTGCCGAAGCAGTCGATAATCTCGCCTATGCTGGTATCGGTTTTCTCGACCGTATCGTGCAGATACGCGGCTGCAATGATGACCGGCTGCGCAATCTCATGACTCCGCAAAATCTCAACGACGCCCTCGATATGCACCGTGTAGGGAAGGGAATCGTGTTTCCGGGTCTGATGCCCGTGCTTGCGAGCCGAAAAAGCCTGCGCGTTTTGAACCAACGATGTCATTGGCTCTCAAATCCATTTATCAGCTTGGGCACAAAGGCCGATCCGGCGAGTGTCAATACCGGCGCATTTCCTGTCGTCAAGCGATCAGCGCAAATCCCAATCCGATCATAATGGCGACTGTGGAAAGCAAAAACGCGGAGATCAGCACGATGAGCAGAAAATAGCCGTCCGAACCGTCGTTCTCGTCCGTGTTTAGCTGATGCTTCAGTAGCTTGTGCATTGTCGGAGCTCAGATCGCCTCAAACTGGCAAGCAGGCGTTTCAAACGTCGGCAGGCCGGTGGAGTTCCCCCTCGCACCCCGTGCCAAAATTAATGGCGCGAACGTATTGCGCACATGCATCGCGGGGCGGGGGCCTTCGTCCGCGAAATACGCTGCGCAATGTCAGCCTTCCGGTGCCGTGCGTTTGGAAAAAAACATCGTTGCTCAGGAACTTGCGGGTGGCGGAATGCGTGGGGTTAGGCGCGGGCCGCAACACGGCAATTCACTCAATTGGAGCAATCACGCACAAATTCAATGCAGGTATGTCTGTCCCCGGCGCGTTCGCCGCAAGACCGCCGTGCCAGGTCGTAGTATCGATAAGTTCAGTCCGATTGAGAGGTTTTCCTGATGGGCGTTTTGACTGCGGCCTCCGAATTGCTGGAACTCAGCACGACGCTGCACAAGCTCATCCCGCCTCGCACTGGCGATGTCGACCGGACGCTGGAATTGAGAGAGCAGAGGTTCCGCCGCGTTCTCCGTTACGCCAATGCAAATTCGCCTTTCCATCGGCGGCGGCTGCAAGGCCGAGACCTCGAAACCTGCCGGATCGAAGATCTGCCGACTCTCAGCAAACCCGAGATGATGGCCAATCTCGATGACGTCTTTACTGACAGGTCGCTTCGCCGTGCGGACCTCGAAGCCTTCATGGCCGATCACGCCAATCTCGGCGTATACTTCAAAGGCAAATATGCGCTCTGTCACACATCAGGCAGTCAGGGTCAGCCGGCGCTGGTCGTCCAGGACAAGCACGCGATCATCACGAGCTTTGCGGCGCAGTTCGCTCGTGGCAACAAGATCAAACGCAGATTCCTGCCGCACATCGGGCGACTCGTAAATCCGGCGCGCATGGTCATCATCACGCAACGGCCGGGATTCTATCCGAGCAGCACGTTCTTCAATTATTTCCCGCGCGTCGCCACGCCCTATATCAAGCTGCAGCGCATGTCCGTCTTCGATCCGATCGAGGAGATCGTGCAGCGGCTGAACGATTTCCAGCCGACCTTCATCACGGGTTATACGAGTTCGCTGGAATATCTCGCGCGCGAGCAGGAAGCGGGACGGCTGAAGCTTCGCGAAGGCGGCAAGCTCGAGCAGATGAACAGCATGAGCGAGCCGCTGCCTCCGGCCGTCGCCGAACGCATCGAAACCGCTTTCGGCGTGCATGTCACGAACAGCTACAGCATGGCGGAATGCATGGCGCTCAGTTGCGGCTGTCCTGTCTGCCGCGGCAGCCATCTCAACAGCGACCTCGCAATCCTCGAAGTCGTCGATGCGGACAATCGTCCGGTGCCCAAAGGCACGCCGGGCAGCAAGGTTCTGCTGACCAATCTCTACAACCTCGTGCAGCCGATCATTCGTTACGAGATCGACGACATCGTCACGATGAGCGAGAGCCCATGCCCATGCGGAAATCTTTTGCCGCTGATCGAGTCCGTTGGCGGCCGCGCGAAGGATCAGCTCTGGATCGAGGTCAACGGACAAAGCCGCGATTTGCCGATCTACGTTTTCCTCGCGGCGCTCGATAACGAAACCAATCTCGCCGAGCACCAGATCCTTCAGACCGGGGTCAATACCTTCGTTCTGCGCGCTGCCGCCCAGGCCGGCAAAGAGTTGTCGGCGGAGCGATTGCGCGCCTACGTGCATCAGTCGCTTGCGAGCGAAGGTATCGCCGATATCATCAAGCTCGACGTTGAGCTGGTCGACAGGATCCTGCCGGATAAGTCCGGTAAGGTCAGCCGCGCGAAGAATTTATATGGCCAGGCTTCCGACGCAGGCCAATCGGTCTCCGCGGCCTCATCATGTGCCATCGCCTGACGAACCTGATCGGCGGAGCTTGCTCCGTCCCCCCGGCTTGACAAATTTCAACAAGCGCCCAATTTATCGGCATGTCCAAGGTTCGCGCCACATTTCTTCGGATTCACCGGCTCGCGGAAGCGTAGCCCCTGGTGCTCGGCCGTGCGCGCCCCGAGCCTAGGGGTACGTGCTTAGCCCGAGCGGAGCGCAGCCTCTCCCGAGGCATCCCAAAAAAAACATCGATGTGACCTGTCCGGCGCAGCATCTGCGCTGGATTATCCGCATGTCATTTCAGGAAAGATAGGACGCATGGTCCAATCAAATGAAGGCGCCGCGAAGCCTCGTATTGTCGTCAGCGACACGGATTTCAAGCGGCTGACCGATCTCGCGCTCGGCGCTACCGACCGGTTTCCGGAGGTTGCCCAAGAGCTTGAAATCGAGATGGGCCGAGCTGAGGTCGTGCAGGCGGCATCGGTTCCCGCCAACGTCGTGCGCATGGACTCGATCGTAGAGTTCCGCACGGATTCCGCGCAGCAGCGGCGTGTGAAGCTTGTCTTCCCGGGGGAAGCCGACATTTCGCAGGATAAAATTTCTGTCCTGACGCCAATTGGCGTGGCGCTCATTGGCCTCGCTGCCGGTCAGTCGATCACCTGGACCGCCCGCGATGGCAAACAGCATACGCTGACGGTCATCGCGGTCGAACAGCCAGGCGCCGCTGCGAGCATCGTCGCGTTTGCCGATCGGAGAAAAGCTGCTCGATCGGCGCCGGCTGACGATGATCCCGAACCGCCGCGAGCCGCCTGAGCGCGCAAGGAAAATTTCTCGGCGTGATCAAGCCATAGGTTAGGGCGCGTGCATCGCATTCGCCCTTTTTCGGCTGCCGCGTTTTCTCGCTCCGGCCTACCGGCCCAACGGTGACCCGTACGCCGCAATTCACGAAATTCTTGCGCGCGCGAGCATTCTCAAATTGACACCGCAACCTGGGCATGGAGCTATCCGCCCAATATGTAAAACGGGGAGTATCCTATTCATGTATCGACATTTGTGTGTTGCACTGCTCATCGGCCTCGGTATGGCGGCTCAGACGACCAGTGCCGATGCGCGCTGGAACCAGCGCGGCGTGTGCAAGCCGGTTTTCGAAGGCGTTGCAACGGGCAAGGGATTGTTCGGCGAGGGCAGCGCGCGTGCGCGTCAGGCCGCCGTCGACAACTGGGAAGCCGCCGTGGAGCACCAGTACGGCCGCGCCTTCGCTAACTTTGACCGTGCGGCGAACGTGCGCTGGGATTGCGCGAAGAATGCTCTGATCACAGCGAAATGCGTCGTGCTTGCGCGCCCGTGCGCATCGCGCATCAGCGGCTAAGATAAGATCTGCCGAAGTCGGCGCGCTGATCGGATCGGCTTCACGCCGTTGCGATCAGCGATGCCGCCTTGGCACCAAGAACCCGGACGATCTGCTTCGGATCGAGCTTGATCTGAAGCCCGCGCTGGCCGCCGTTGACGAAAACGGACTCGAGAGCGAGCGCTTGCTCCTCGATCACGGTCGGAACGCTGCGCCTTTGCCCGAACGGGCTGATGCCTCCAACCTTGAAACCAGTGATGCGCTCCGCATCGGTGGGCTTCATCATCTCCGCCGACTTCGCTCCGAGCGCCGCAGCGAGTTTCTTCATCGAGAGTTCGCAGTCGGACGGCAGAATTGCACACGCCGGTTTATTGTCGGCCATGATCATGAGAGTCTTCAGGACCTGAGCAGCCGGCACGCCGAGGGCGAGCGCCGCCTGAACGCCGATACGATCCGCGCCGGGATCGTAGTCGTAGGACTGCAACGCATACGTGACGCCGCTGCGGTCCAGCATTTCCGTCGCGCGGGTCGCTTTTGACATTTGGCGTTCCTGAAGGGCTTGGTCGGCCGCTGGCCGGAGGAGACTTGATGGCGAGGCGAGAGCTGGGCAATCTGCCGCCAGCTACGCCATGTGAGTCGGACGCATTTCTGACGTCAACCGGAGAGAGATCGGAAATGACAGCTTGGATCTTTGCAGCCTTGGCGTTCGGAGCGGCGGCCGCGCTCCTCATGACGCGCAGACGGCGCACGGAAAAGCGTGAGTTCGACGAGCGAAGCGACGTCACCAAGATCGTATTAGCCGCCGACCGCCGCCGCAAGGATGCCAACGCCGCGGTGCGCTTCATGCGCGAGAAATGAGAGCGGCGACCTAGCGGAGCCTATCTGTACGTGGCGCTAACAGCATCGGGCCATAGTAGGCGACGAAGATTCCGAAGCTCGCGATCCACAGCACGCCGGAAAGCGAAATGAGCGGCGCGTAGAGAGATGGCAGGCACGCAGCTGCTATTCGCGTCAGCGTCGCAAGCGTGATCGCGGCATAGGCCGTCGTCGTGATCGCGTCCGCGTGAAGCATACGCCCGGTGTGCCCGAGAGACACCCGGCTCATCACGGCAAGCACCATCGTGCCCATGGCGCCGGCTGTCAGTGCGTGGATGGCCGCCGGTTCCGGAACGTGGTCGCCAAGGATACTGGCTCCGAGAAGCGCCGCGCCGACGACGATCCAGAAATAGCCCACGTGCAGGATCGCCAGCAGCGGCTCCGCCGTGGTTGCGAACCCACGCCAGCGCAGCAAGCGCACGCCATTCAGGGCAGCCGCAGCCAGCAGAATGGCCCCCGATGCGATAGACGCGGGGAAAAACACCCAGCCCAAAAGGCCGAGCGCCAAAGTCGCGACGGCAACGGCGTCGAAGCGGCCGGCGGCAGAGGGGAGCTTCTCCGCTTTGCGCATCATCAGCCAGTTGCGCGTAAAGGCTGGGATAATTCTTCCGGCGATCACCGACATCAGGAACACCACCGCCGTGATTCCGAGACGCCGTCCGACGCCTGACGGAACCTGAACACCCAAAGCTTCGAGATGCGTAAGAATGTTCGCAATCAGAAGTACGGCGATCGGCACCGGCATGATGAGATTGCGATAGTTTCCGGCCAGCACGATCTCGCGGGTCACGACGAGTCCGAGCGCCAACAGAAATACGCTATCGACGGCGACGCCCATCCAGACGGGCAGCAAAGCCGACGAAAAACAGGCGATCCGCCCGGCCACCCAAAGCGTAACAAGACCAATCAGCGGCAGTCCACGGACCGGCGCGCGCCCCGTCCAGTTCGGAATGGCCGTCAAAAGAAATCCCGCGATCGCCGCAGGGATGAATCCGAACAGCATCTCATGCACGTGCCAGTCGATCGGAGCGAAACGGCTCGGCAACGCTAGACCTTGCGTCAGAACGAGGACCCAAACAGCCAAAGCCAGCACCGACCATAGGCTGGCAGCAAGAAACAGCGGACGAAATGCGATCGTCCAAACCGTCATGCCTTTTTTGCCTGCGACCGCCGCCATTTGCACCGTGCGTCCCTTTCTGAGTTTCGACGGGAAATCCGCTTCCCTGCCTCACGGATAGGGGCATCGATACGGACTCGCTTTGTTGCTCCGCAAACGGCGAGGCAACTCAGACGGTCTCGTTGTCGCCGATGCGCTGGATCTCGGAAATCTTCGCAATCGTCAGATGTTGATCGCGTGTCGCAAGCCAGCCGGCCTTTTCCCAAGTCGTCAGGACACGGCTGACGGAAAACAGCGTCGTTCCGCAGATATCGGCGATGTCCTTGCGCCGTAACGGAAAACTGATCTTCACGCCGTCTGGAGTATCTCGGCCCGCCTGCTTGGAGAGGCGCAGCAGCGTATGGGCAATCCGCCGCTCGACCGGCTGCGTGGCGAGTTCGCGCAGCCGGTTCTGCGCTTCCTGAATGCGCTTCCCGACGATTTTGAGCGCGTTGATCGCGATCTGCGAATGGGCGCTCATGAGCTTGAGCAGATCGGCTTCGCTCCAGCTGAACTCGATGGCATCAGTTAATGTATCGGCGTCGGCCGGATACTTGCCATCGGTAAACAAGGCCACCGTGCCGAACATTTCGCCAGGCCCGATGAAGCGCACGACGATCTGCCCGCCGTCGCTGCCCGTCTGCGCAATCCGGACGCTGCCTTCGACGAGGAGATGCGCTCTGACGTGGCCGTCGCCCTGATTGAATATGCGGGTATCGCGGGCCAGAGCACGGCAACGGGTAACTGCGATCACCTCGTCGAGAACGGACGGTGAAAGTCCCTCGAATAAAACGAGCGATGACAAGTCGTTGCGGGAAAACTGTGGGCCGGGCTTCATTGTGAAACCACCCTAGCCGCTTCCTCTCGCTCTGGGGAGGCCCTTTGCGCCAACGCAAATGGACGACCCGGGGAACGACCTAGCCTGCGTGCACCCGTAGGCTGAACCGGTAAACGGCGGTGACATGATGAACGACGTGATTTTAGCCCGCGCGCTGCATGTCCTTGCTGTTGTGGTTTGGATTGGGGGCGTTGCAATGGCAACTAGTATCATCATGCCGGCGGTCCGCCGTGGCGATCTCGGGCCCGACCGCGTCAAGGCCTTCAGCGCTATCGAAAGCCGTTTCAAATGGGTGGCCCGCGCGATGGTGGTGATCGTCGGCCTGACCGGGCTCTATATGGCTGAACGGCTCGAGATTTGGGACCGCTTCATGTCGGCCGGGTTCTGGTGGATGCAAGCGATGGTCGTCGTCTGGCTGCTATTTGCCTTTGTGCTGTTCATCGCTTCGCCGTTCATCCTGCACGGCCGGTTCCGGCGCTGGGCAACCGAGCGGCCGGAATTCGCCTTCTCCTGGCTCGAGAGGGCACACTGGGTGCTTCTTGTGCTTGCGCTGATTACGGTTTTTGGCGCCGTAGCCGGAAGCCACGGCTGGTAGTGATCAAACTGCGCAGCCGCCGTAGGCAAGCAGCCGAAATTTCAACGCCTTCTGAATAACGTCGCGGGTGGAGGAACCTTTGCCCACCTTGACGCATTGAACGCCTACCCACCTGGAACGCTAAGTCCGGGAATGGGGATGAGGGTGTAGATGGCGGACGCGGCTCTTGCAGAAATGAGGGGGGCCTCACCGAATTTCCGGATACTCCTGGTCGAGGATGAGATTTTGATCCGCCTTGCGATGGCGGATGATCTCCGTCTTGCCGGGTTTACTGTCGTTGAGGCGTCCAACGCCGACGAGGCCCTGAATGTTCTGAACACGATGCCTGACATTGCGCTCATCGTGACGGACATTCGCATGCCCGGACGCATGGACGGAGTCGGTCTCGCGAACTGGGTGCGCAGCAACGCACCATTGGTCAAAATCGCGATCGCTTCGGCGAGCATCGAAACCGGCATGGATCGAGCCTTCGATGCCGTTTTGAGCAAGCCCATCATGCCGTCGCATCTGATCGCAAGCGTACGAAAGTTGCTGCCGCGTGCGGAACAGACGGACGAAGAAACTCGTTAGTGTCCCTGTGAGCGAACCGAACCTAACAAATGTCGACGCGACGGTGCTTGTGATTGAGGACGACATCCTCATCCGCATGCCGATCGCTGCTTACCTTCGCCACTGCGGGTATCGTGTGATCGAAGCATCCGGCAGCGCGGAAGCTTTGACCGTTTTAGATCGCACGGATTTGAAGATTGACGTCGTTCTCACCGATTGTGAGTTGGAGTCCGGCGCCGGCGGTTTTGCGGTCGCGAGGTGGATTCGCGACAACCGGCCGAATATCGACGTCATTCTCGCAGGCTCGCCGAAACGCGCGGCTGAGCAGGCTGGCGAACTGTGCTCGAAAGGCCCGCACCTCAAGCGGCCGTACGAACATACGCAGGTCGAAATGGAAATCCGCACGTTGTTGGAAGGTCGTCGGAAGCATTCGCAAGAGTCGGAAACATCCGGCTCCGCTTAAATCGGAGAACGCCTCGGGGCGTCGCCCTGCTTCTTCAGAAGCAGTACGAGCGGGATGAGCAGCAGGAAGCTCAGCGTCACGAAGCCGAACGCTTCCAGGAAACCGATCATCGTCGCCTGCCGGCTGAGTTCCAGCGCCAGAACCTGCATCGCGCTCGGATCTGGCACAGTAAGCCCCGTTGCGTCCTGCCACTGCGCCAGCGCCGGGTTATAGGGATCGATCCCGGCGCCGAGGGTCTGCCAATTGGAATGGCTGGCACGCGTCAGCACGGTCGCGGCGATGGCGATTCCGATCGAGCCGCCGATCGTGCGCGCGAGATTGAAGATGCCAGCCGCCTGGTCCGTGGCGTCTTGCGGCAGCGTTTGATACGCGAGCGTGGAAAGGGGCACGAAGATCATGCCCATTCCTAGGCCTTGCACGATGCCCGGCGCGATCCAGAAAACGTCGACATCCAGATTATACCACGTCGTCGCGTACGTGCCCGCGGCGGCAAGCGTCAGGCCGATGAGCACGAGCCATCTGGGCTCGAACCGATTGATGGTCGTGGCGACGAACACCATGCCCATCGCGACCGCGATGCCGCGCGGCGCCATCACAAGGCCCGCCGTGCTCGCAGGATAACCGAGCAGATGCTCGAGGAATAACGGCTGCAACGCAATCGTGCTGAGCATTCCGACGCCGAACGCCATGATCATGAACGTAGCCGTCGAGAGATTATGGTCGCGCAAAAGGCTGAGCTTCAAAATGGCGTCGGACCGCTTGTAGCTTCTGACCGCGAACGCGACGAGGCAGAACGTTGAGACGAAAATTAGCGCGATGATGAAATTCGATTGCAGCCAGTCATCGCCGTTGCCGCGATCGAGCAGCATCTGCAGGCTGCCGACGCCGACGGCGAGCAGCAGCGCCCCGATCCAATCCGCGACCGCGCGCGATTTCGGAGTCTGCTTCAGAAACACGAGGATCATCGCCAGATTGACGAGGCCGATCGGCACGTTGATGTAATAGACCCACCGCCAGCCCAGATGATCGGTAATGAAACCGCCGACCGTCGGGCCCATGATCGGGCCGAGCAGAATGCCGATGCCCCAGATAGCCATGGCCTTGCCACGGTTCCGCGCTTCGAACGTGTCGACCATGATGGCTTGCGAAAGAGGGACGACGCTCGCACCGAACGCGCCTTGCAGCAGCCTGAAGATGACCATTTGCGCAAGCGTCTGCGCCTGGCCGCAAAGCATCGAGGCAACCACGAAACCCGCGACGCTCACGAAGATGACGCGCTTGCGTCCGAAGCGCGCGGCGAGGAAGCCGCTCGTCGGAATGACGATGGCTTCGGCAACGATATAGGATGTCAGAACCCACGTGATCTGATCCGGCGTCGCGCCGAGCGCACCCATCATGTGGGGCAACGCGACGTTGACGACGGTCATATCGAGAATGACCATCAGCACCGCGAGAAGTACGGCCGATGCAGTCAGAACCTTGCTGGCCGTGCTCTCAGAAGCGGTATCACTGAGCGCCACTGCTGGAGCCCTTGCTCGTGGTGTCGACGGTCACCGCTGCCGAGGCTCCGATCCGAAGCTCCGGATCCCCTGCCTTCGGCGTCAGTCCGATCCGCACCGGGAAGCGCTGGGTTGTTTTCACCCAGTTGCCCGTCGAGTTCTCCGCCGGCAGAAGCGAGAATGACGCGCCACTGGCTGGGCTCACGGCTTCGCCGTTGAATTCATGCGACGGATAGAGATCGATCGTCACGGTGGCTTTCTGGCCCGCCGCGATGCGCGACAGGTCGGTCTCCTTGAAGTTCGCGTCGACCCACCATTTCGACGTGTCGATGAGAGGGAAAAGGCTCATGCCGGCTTTGGCGATCGATCCCGGCCGCACGCGGACCTTGCCGATGATCCCGTCAACCGGCGCTTTGATCGTTGCATGATCGAGTTCGAGGCGCGCCTGATCGACGCCAGCCTGTGCCTGATCGACGTTGGCTTTGGCTGCAGGCGACTGCGCCGCTGGACCGGTTGCCTGCTGTTGCGCGAGCGTCAGCTTCGCGTCCGCGGCTTTGAGCGCAGCTTCGAACGGTGCGGGATCAAGCCGAACCAGAACGTCGCCCGTCTTCACCGTGGTGAATTCCTTGGCGTTGACCTCGGTCACAAGTCCGGATGCGAGCGGAGCGATCGGAACGATATTGGCCTGGATGTAGGCATTGTCCGTCGACGGATGAAGCGCGGAATGTTGCCAGTAAGCGTAACCAGCCGCGATCGCCGCGATCGTCGCGACGAGACCTGCGATCGCCGGCCAGCTGCGCAAGACGTCTTTCTTCTGAGCCCCAGCAGTTGTTGTCGCCGCCGAGGAGGGATTGGCGTTGGGCCGAGGTTTCTGTCCTTGCTGCATTTTCGCGTTCTTTTGATTTTGCAGCACCTTCGAAGATGCGTCTTGCATGCGGGCCTCGTTCGGCTTGTTTTCGGCAATCGCTAAGAAACAAAAGATGCCGTTAGTTCAACGGCGATCTTGAGAGTATAGAGCGGAGAATATGAAGACGTTCATGACGCGCTCGGCTTTCTATACTTCATCCCGGCCGATGGCTGGGATCTATTCGTCGCATGGTGTCCGGATAATGCCCGGCCGCCGGGAACCTTCGGAGCGTCACTTGCGTCTAGCGTCGGTCAGACGAATGGGAGCCCCGTCCGATGCCGCGCGCTTCAAATCCAGGTCGCCACGATCAGCCTGATAACGCTTTTTGGCGTCACCGTGCTCGAAACATCAGGGCTTTCCTGAATACGCGTATCTTCCGCCGCCAGCAGCCGGCGCCGTCCAAATTAACGCTTTCAATTGCCGCGGGCGCCAGTGGAAGACGCAGCCGATTGCAAACGTGCTGCGAGCGAGCACTCGACGCTCACACCGTCGAGGACGCAATCTTCTGGCATAGTGAAGTGATTAACGAGCTATCGGTCGAAATTTTTTCAATTCCAGCGACTTCGTTGCCGCAAGCGAAGAAGGAGCGAATGCTTGCGGAGTTGACCGATCTGCAAAATCGGCATGGCGCCATTCTTCACCGTTTGACGGGAATTGTTGCGCGCAACGAACAGCTTGTGTGGCAGCCCGCTTCGATCTGCAAAAAGTAGAGACGCCCTGGCCTCACGGCTGTCGCGCCATCGCCGCGCGTTACCGCGTGAACACTTTGTCCATGAGGGCTTGCCGGCGATGTGATTTGGCGCGCTGCTCGTCGCTTCCGAGTGATGCGCGAACCTCATTAAGCTTCGACTTGAGCACCTCGTAATCGGCTTCGATGGCAGCTTTCGCCAAGCGGATCTCGCGAAACGTGCGCTCATTCGAAGGATCGGAACCGCGGGAAATATGCGCTTTTTGCAGGCGGCCGACTGACTGCATGAGGTTTTCCAGGCGCGACAGACACGTCGCTATCGCAGTCTCAGGGTTGCCCATCGGGCGTCGATCTCCGGCTTGATATCACGCGGCCTTCGAAGCGCGAAAATCCGAGGCATAAACTTCGTCGAGAACCTGATGCAGCTGGTGGCGAGCCTGTTTTAGATGCTCCGAGCAATCCTCGCGATTGACCGTCGCCGAGAGCGCGCCTTTTTTGAGTTCGCGTTCCAGATCGCAGACGGCTTTGAGAACATGATAGACTTGATTGATCGCTTTCGTACGCATGACGCGCTCCCATGTCGTTTGCTTCGCTAACGGTGCAACGCGCGGTCAGGTTCCGCTTTGGGCGCGAGCGCGCGGCGCGACAGGGCACCCGAAATCTTGATCACAATGTCAGTGCCGGCCGCAACTCGGCCGCATTTGAAATCCGACGTGCAAAGAACCAACGCAGGCTCGCAGCTCGCGAGCGATCAACGGAATGCCGACGCCATTATCTGCGTTCCGTGCACCTCCCCGTTACCCGGGGGCGGCGGGGAGGTGTGTTGCCGCGCTGGATCGCGCCGCCATCGCATCCAGCATCAGCATCATGAGACCGCCGATAAAAATACCCCGGCGGACGAAGCCGCCGGGGCTACACCAGCTAGGAGATTGCCGGGCTGGAGAGCCCTGGCAGAAACCATATTGATCCAAATGCTGGCGCCCCGCGAGCCGTGAATCGGCCAGCTGTCCATCAAGCCTATGCCTTTCGTACTATACGCATCCAAGTCGCCGAGAACTATTGGCGCATGCAGTATTTCGTATCGGCAATGGCTTCGGCTTGTTCCAGCAGCGCTTCCGCGATGTCTTCCGCTTGCGAAACGGTGAGACCGTACGCTGGTTCGTCTTCGAAGCGAAGCATGACGACGGGCTCGTGGCGTCCGTGTCCGACGGCATAGCGCGTGGGAAGTTTCGTGAGCCGGCCGGCTCGCGCTGCGTCCGCAGGCACGGCTTGCGACGCGATCGCGATAAGCGCGGCGAGCGCGTCAGGACCAAGGCTCACGGTTTGAACTTGTCCCGCAGCATCCGAAAGCGCGATTTCCAGACGCGCGTTTGCCCCATCCATCTTGGAGTTGGCAATCATGTCGGCGAAAAACGTCTTGGCCATCGCTGCTCTCCCCACCATCGGGAGAATCGCTAACAAGATTCGCGCTGACTGTGTGGCGCACGCCGATCGGACTCACAAAAAAGAAAGGCCCGCGAACGGACCCTTCTCTCGAAAACTGGGGACAATTACGGATCAGAGACCGTTCGACCAGTTGTCGATTTCCTCTTTCGCCTTGTCCTTGGCGTAGCCATATCGCTGCTGAAGAACGCCTTCGAGCTGTTCGCGATTTCCGTTGACGCGAGCAAGATCATCATCGGTGAGATCGCCCCACTTCTCTTTGACCTTGCCGGTGAACTGCTTCCAATTGCCTTCGATACGATCCCAATTCATTTGCATCCTCCTCTGTTGCGACAACTTCGAACAAGCAACGTTCTGAATGCGCGCAGGTTCCCTTTTTACGCGCGCAGATCGCGTTTGCGTGTGGTGATCGCTGTGTTGAATTGGGTTTAGCCATCGGCTGTCGTCGATCATTTATTTCAAATGTCGAGAAGCAAGCGCGCACGTCGAGTGGAGTCGCGCTCTCATTGGAACAAAATGGCATCCTCAGGCATTTTAGGTTCCCGAAGCATAATTGCGCTCGTCAAGCCGCAGTGGCTCAGATCACTTTTAACAACGAGCGCGAAAGGAGGCCGTTGTGCATCCCTGGATGGCAGTATGGATATGGTCCGAGGCCATATCGCGTATCGTTCGAGATTCCATTCTTGGCGTTTCGAACAACGTCGGCTCGATTCAGCCCTTCGAGGCAGCCAGTCAGCCGATCCGTCTCGGCGATTACTTCCAGACGGAGATCGTCACGCATCCGCTTCCGACGAACCTGCTTGACCGTCTTGCCGATCTATATTGGACTGAGCGTGAATCCGAGCTTCCAATTTAACAGCTGACGAACTTGATACGAAAAAGCCCCGGTCTCAAAAGCGAGACGCGGGGCTTTGTTCGTTGCGACTTTGGACCTAATCGCAGTAGCGATAGCCATTCCGCCAATAGCAGTCGCGTTCGTAAGCACCTGCTGCGCCCGCAGCAATCGCGGCACCGATTCCGAGCGCGATCCAGCGACCATTGCGCCAGTATCCGCGGCCACGATGGTGAGACCGTCCGTAGCCGTGGTGTCCGCTACCGTACGAGTAATGCTTGCCACGATAGTGGCGCGGCCCTGCATCGGCCGCAGGAACTGCCGCAGTCATGACAAAAGCCGCCGCTCCAAGAGCAGCCAGCGAACAAAAATATTTTTTCATTGGTGCCTCATTAACTAGCCAGGAACGTCGCTCCCGGATCTGCAGTCAAACGCTCCGCAGGTCGAAAAGTTGCCGCGAAATGACAAAGCAATGACGAGGATCGCGTTGTTTTAACCGAGTATGTATGATCCGCGCGCGTCGAGGCACCTGATGCTTTCGTAGCGGCCCTGTCCGCAAAACGAATCCCATACGATGCATATCGGTGTCGTAATGCCCATGTCGTTATGGCTGATACGCATGATCGTGCATTGTCGTCGGCCTCACCGCGCGGCAAAGCTCCGGCTGAGATGAAATTGGGAGTGGAACGAAAAATGATAATCGACAGGCGAAGTCTGGCTAAGGCAGCAGCGATGGTTGTGACGGCGGGATTTCTGATCTCGACCGCTTCAGCTGAGGAAATGAAGCACGTCGCTCTGCCCGGAAACAACGTCTATCCGGAAAGCATAGCCGCGGCATCCGACGGAACGCTTTATATAAGCGGACTTGCGTCGGGTGGCATCTATCGCGTCAAGCCCGGCGCTTCGGTAGCAGAAGAATGGATCAAGCCCGGAGCCTACGACACGCGCTCGACGTTCGGCGTGCTGGTCGATGAAGCGAAGGGATTGCTTCTCGTCTGCTCGAACGATGCGTCTGGCATCGGCGTGCCTGGTCCTGGTGCGGTCCCCGGGACCTTCATCAAAGGTTTCGATCTGAAAACGGGTGAAGGCAAGCTCAGCGTCGCGTTCCCGAAAGCCGGCAGCATCTGCAACGATTTTGCGATCGCCGAGGACGGATCAATTTTCGCCACGAACACATCGTCACCGCAGATTTTGCGCCTCAAGCCCGGATCGAACGAGCTTGAAGTCTGGCTCGAAAGTGCGGACTTCAATCAGCCCAAGGAAGGCGCGGGCCTCGATGGCATCGCATTCGGCGGCGACGGCAATCTCTATGTGAATACCTACACCAACGCCGAACTGTATCGCGTCGATGTGAAAGACGGGAAGCCGGGCAACATCACGAAACTCAAGACCTCTCGCCCGCTAAAGCTCGCGGATGGTTTGCGTTCGACGGGCGGTCAATCCTTCATCATGGCAGAAGGAAGCGGCAGCATCGATCGCCTGACGGTGAATGGCGACGAGGCCAATGTCGAGACGATCAAGGAAGGTCTTGCCGGTCCGACATCTGTCGCGCTCGTCGGAAATACGTACTGGGTTCCCGAAGGCCAGCTCGCACACCTCTTCGATGCCAAAAGCGGTCCTCCGACGCTGCCGTTCCGGATCGTTGGAATTCCTGCGGGCCAGTAGTCTCCGTTGATCACGACGCTTGAAGCGAACGAAGCAAGGAGTCGTAAGATGGCTATTCGAGTATTGAGCCGCGGCGCGTATTGCGCGGTTCTCGGCGGAGCATTGTTTGCGGCGCAGCCGCTCTCTGCTCCCGCCGCCCACAGTCAGGAAAAAGATTGTCCCGCATCCGAAGCGGGGATCACGCTGCCCAAAGGCTTCTGCGCAACGATCTTCGCGGACAAAGTTGGCCACGCGCGTCAAGCCGTGGTGGCGCCGGACGGCACGCTTTATCTGAACACCTGGAGCGGCGTCTATTACAACAACGACACCCCGCACGAGGGCGGGTTTCTCGTCGCGTTGAAAGACACCAAAGGAACGGGCGTAGCGGATGTCGTCTCCCGCTTCGGCCCGACCTTCGCTGAGGGCGGTCACGGCGGCACGGGCATCGCCCTTTATAAGAACTGGCTCTACGCCGAGATCAACGATCAGGTCGTGCGCTACGACATCAGCAAGGGCGCGCCTGCGCCTGACGCCAAGTCCGAGACGATCCTGAGCGGCATGCCTCTCACCGGCGATCATCCGATGCATCCGATCGCGATCGATGCCGACGGCAATCTGTTCGTTGCGATGGGCTCGGCGACCAACACATGCGAAATCAAAAATCGCATGCCGCACTCGCTCGGCAACGATCCTTGCACCGAAATGGAAACGCGTGCCGGCATCTGGCGCTATGACGCGAACAAGCCGGGACAGGTTTTCTCGGCGAAAGAGCGTTATGCGTCTGGCATCCGCAATCCCGAAGGCCTGGATTTCGATGCCGCTGGCCGTTTCTATTCCACCCAGCATGGCCGCGATCAGCTGCATGAAAACTGGCCGAAGCTGTACACCGCCGCGCAGGGCTTCGAGCTTCCCGCTGAAGAAGTCATGATCGTCAAGAAGGACGCGTGGTACGGCTGGCCCAAGTGCTATTACGATCCGGTCCAGAAGAAGTCCGTTCAGGCTCCCGAATACGGCGGCGATGGCGGCAAGAAAATCGGCGACTGCGATAAAGCGGAAGGACCGATCGCGGCATATCCCGCGCATTGGGCTCCAAACGATCTCAAGATCTATAAGGGCTCGCACTTCCCGAAAGCCTACGTGGGCGGTGCGTTTATCGCTTTTCATGGATCATGGAACCGCGCGCCATCACCGCAAGCGGGCTACAATGTCGTGTTCCAGCCGCTCGCGGACGGCAAACCCTCGGGCGATTACGTTGTCTTCGCGGATGGGTTCGCAGGCCGTCATAAGGATCCGGGACGCGCAGCACATCGTCCGTCTGGACTCGCCGTTGCACCGGATGGTGCACTGTTCATAACGGATGATGCAGGCGGCCGCGTTTGGCGCGTTACGTTCTCGGGCGATGCGGGCGTTGGCGTCGAAGCGGCGCCAGCCCCTGCGGTCGCGGCCGCAACGTCTCCCGGCGCTACGCCGCCGGAAGGCGTGCATCCCGATGCAGGCAAGGAAGCCGCGCTGCCCGTTCCGGAAGGCGCGACTGCCGAGCAGGTCGCGCTTGGCAAGAAAATCTTTCACGGCGAAGAAGCTGGCGCGACCTGCTCCGGCTGCCACGGAGCCGATGGAATTGGAACGCCCGTTGGCCCGGCGCTGAACACCGGCAAATGGCTTTGGAGCGACGGTAGCTTTGCCGCTCTCACCGGCACCATCAAGGACGGCGTGCCCGAGCCGAAGCAGCATCCGGGCGCGATGCCCCCGATGGGTGGGGTGACGCTTTCGGACGGCGAACTGACGGCTGTTGCGAGCTACGTCTGGGCCATCGGGCACCAGCAGTAGCGGCCGCTAAAGCAGAACAACCGAACCGGGCGGGACCGCGAACTCCTGCCCGGGTGCGGGATCGGCCGGGTCGTGTATGATCATCCGAGCGCGGCGTTTGATGCCGCCTAGGACCGACGCCGAGATCGATCGAAACCGACGTGATGCAGACATCCGAGCTAGAGGACACGCAGAAAAAAAGCGCGCGATCGCGCCCCGAGCGCATGCAGGCGCTCGCGACATTGCCCGTATTCTTCAAGCTCGCTGGGAAGCGCGCCGTCGTCGCTGGCGGCAATGAGCCCGCGCTCTGGAAAGCCGAGCTTTTGGCCGCGACAGGCGCCCACGTCGAAGTCTACGCGGAAACCTTTGTCGATGGCTTCGAAGCGCTCGCATCGGCGCCGCCGAACGGTTCGGTGAGACTGAATTCAAGGCGATGGACACCAGCTGATCTTGCAGATGCCGCGATCGCCATCGGCGCCAGCGAGGACGATGAAGACGCCGCTGCGTTCGCCGCCGCGGCGCGTGCAGCTGGCGCACCCGTCAACGTCGTCGACCGTCCGGCATTCTGCGACTTTCAGTTTGGCGCGATCGTCAATCGCTCGCCGCTGGTTCTTTCGATTTCGACCGACGGCGCCGCGCCGGTCTTGGCTCAGGCGATCAGGTCGCTTGTCGAAGCGCTGTTGCCCGATGGTTTGAAGCGCTGGGTCGAGGTGGCGAAGGTTTGGCGCACGAAAGGCGGCCAGCTCGGCGACACGCCCGCAGCAAAGCGCAAGTTCTGGAACCGCTTTGTCGATCTCGCCATGCGTGAGGCGCAGCGCGAACCGCGCGAGGCCGACTTCGACGAGCTTGCACGTTCACCCGGTAAAGCGCCGTCCTCCGTCGCGATCGTCAACGTCGGCGACGACGCCGATACGCTGACACTCCGCGCCCTGCGCGTCTTTCGCATGGCCGACATGATTTTCTTTGACCCGGCGGTTCCGCCCGCCGTTCTCGATTTTGCACGCCGTGAAGCGCAGCGGGTCTCCGTTGATCCCGGCGCAAGCGGTGCGACGGTCGAGAGGATCGTTGACGCAGCAAGAAACGGCGAACGCGTCGTTCGCCTCATTGCCGTGTCGTCGGCGAGCGGCGAGGCGTCTGCCGACGCGCTGTCGCGCGCTTTGCATGACGCAGGATTGGAGACACCGGAAATCACCTTCGCACCCTCTCCCGCCAAGGATGCGACCTGATCCGCCCGTCAGCAATTACGCCCGCCGTGAACACAATTCGCCATGACCGCCGCGCCACACTTCGCGAGCGCAGTTGCGGGCGGCATAAAATGGCCAAAAATATCACATAATTTCAGTGCGTTATAGGAAGTTGGCTCTTCCAGCCTTGGCTTGGAATGGTGTCGGCTCTTGTTTATAGTGCCTGCGGGGGTCCGCTCGGTTCAAAGTCCAGCCACGGGTCGGGCGATAGGCACATCGCTCTTCTTGGTGTGGGGCATTGGCCGCACGGTCGTGACTCCGCGTTGCCTTTTGTTTCGGAGTCGCGTGCGAATGCGCTGCAATCCCCTCTATTGGCTATTGGGCATTGTCCCGATTGCGGCGCTGAGCTGGGTGGCCGTGCAAGTTCAGCACGAAGACATCGAAAGCGATCTCGCGCGCCGCACCTCGGAAGCATTGAAGCGCGCCAACCTCACCTGGGCGACCCCGCACGTCAGCGGCCGCGATATCGTTCTCACCGGCAAAGCGCCCGAGGAACGCGGCCCGATGCTGGCCGAAGGACACGCACGCAACGTTTGGGGCGTGCGCGTCGCATACAACCGGTCGGGGCTCATCGAGCACGTCGCAAATTATCATTGGTCAGTGGCGTCGGATGGCGCGGGACGGCTGCGGCTGGCGGGCGACGTTCCATCGGAACAGGCGCGACGGTCTTTGCTCGATACAGCGAAAGCCGCGTTTCCGTCTGCGGCCGTCAGCGACGGCATGCGCCTCGCACGCGGCTCAGTCGATCCCGATGCGTGGCTCGCCGGCGCGCAGTTCAGTTTGAAGACGCTGGCCGGGTTGAAACGAGGCGAGGCCGAACTCGCTGAACTCGATCTCTCCATGCGAGGCGAAGCCGCGACTTCGGATGCGTACCGTCGCGCAAAGACGGCGCTCGCCAAGCAGAGGCCGCCCCGCGTCGCGCTTGCGGATGAAAAAATCAGCTTGCCGATGGCGCGGCCCTACACCTGGAACGCGCGCAAGGGCGGCGACGGCTTCCTGATCGAAGGCTACGCGCCGGGCGATGACGTTCGAGGCCGATTGGTTGCGCGCGCCAAGACGCTCTTCGGCAAGATGTCATTCACTGACCGCACCGACATCGCCGACGGCGCGCCCGATGGCTGGGAAAAGGCCGTCGTCATCGCGCTCGAGCAATTGGCACAGCTGAAATCGGGTGACGTCGCGTTCAGCGGCAGAGATTTGACGTTCTCGGGTGAAGCCGCCGACGAGCAAGTGGCGGCGGCCGTGAGCCGTTCGCTGAAACTCGACGTGCCGCAGAACTTCAAGATCGTCGACCGCATCCGCTATCCGAAACCCGATCTCTTTCCCGCAGGCTCCGGCTACGTAATGGGCATCGTCAACAATGGCGCGGCGATCGATGTCATCGGCATGACGCCGAGCCAGGCGGCGAGGGCGGCGCTCGTCGACGCGGTCAAGGCACGCTTCCCGGGACGCGCGGTGAACGACAAGACGCAGGTGGCTCCCGGAGCACCCGAGGGCTGGCAGCAGTGCGTCGTCGCAGGCCTCGCATCGCTCTCGCGGCTGACCAAAGGCAAGTCGCTGCTGTCCGATCGCAAGCTCGAGCTTACCGGCGAGACGGACGACTACGCGACGTCGCAATCGGTGGCCGGAGATGTCAAGGCGGCGGCCGGACAGACCTGCGAAACGACGGTCAACGTCGCCTTCGTCGGCAAAATGAAAACGGACCTCGCCTGGAAAGCGACGCGCGCGCCGAACGGTATGATCACGCTCGAAGGCGATGTGCCGGACGATCCCGCCCGCGTGCGCGTCATCGAGACGGCGCAACGCATTTATCCCGGCGAAAGCATCACCGATCAGATGAAGATTGTCGGAGCCCCGCCCGAACCGTGGCAGTCGGCAACGCGCGTCGCGCTCGAACAGCTCGCGCGGCTCAGGCGTGGCGATGTCGAGATGTCCGGCAAAGAGGTGATGATCCAAGGCGCCGCCGAAAGCGAACGCGTCGCCGATGAAATTCGCAGCGTCCTGTCGACCGATCTGCCGCCGGGCTTCAAGGTCCGCGACGCGATCACCGTGATGACGGGCGAGGAAAAAGCCGCCGACAGCTGCCAGACGCTGATGCGCCAGACATCGGCGAAAGGAACGATCAACTTCGAGCGTGCCAAGGCGGATTTGACCTCCGACAGCACGCAGACGCTGCGCGATCTCGTCGAAGTCGCCAACGAATGTCCGTCTTTCAGCATCGAAATCGAAGGCCACACCGACGCCGAAGGCACCGACGAGCGCAATCAGCGGCTTTCGGATCGTCGCGCGCGAGCGGTCGCCGATTTTCTCACTCAGAATGGTGTGAGCGCGCGCCGTTTGTCGACGATCGGCTACGGCGCAACCCGTCCGGTCGCCGATAACGCGACGGAGACCGGCCGCGCCAAAAATCGCCGCATCGAATTCAACGTCAAAGTCAATTGAGCAGGCACAGTCGCTTCGAGGACCGGGTTCATGGATTATCTGTTTGTGAAGCTCATCTGGTGGATCGCGCTGGCGTTCGCGCTCGGACTGGTCACGGGCTGGCTCGCATGCCGGGAGGAATAGCCTTGAAACATGCGATCGCCTTCATGGTTGGCGGCATGACGGAGCCCGTCCGGACATGACGTATCTGTTGTTGCAAACATTCCTGCTTCTGCTCGCGTCCTATTTTCTCGGCGCGTTCGTCGCGTGCACGGTGAAGCGCGCCCTGATGGGTTCGCGCCAGACGGAAGTTGCTTACGCTGGAGTTCCGGCGGAGTTCGACGCGCCGCATTATGCGCCTGTCGCAGCCGCCGCGCCGCGGGCGGCGCCGACCAGATCCTTCGCTCCGCCGGTCGTTCCGAGGCCGATCGATCCCGTGCAGCCGAGGATCGATGTCATCCGCCGTCCTGAGCCTCGTCCGCTGCCGAAACTCGTCGATCCGTCGCGCTTCGAACGCGCGCTGATGGGGCCTGATTTGAACGAAGGGATGCCGCGACGAGCGATCCCCGAAATTCGCCCTGTTGTTCTGAAGCCCGTGACCGGAGCCTATCAGCCTGGAAGCTACGGCCCACCGCCGGAGCCGGAACCCGAACTGCCGCCGCCACCGCCCGAACCGATTGTCTTCGAACCCGAACCCGAGCCCGAACTCGAACCGGAACCCTACGAACCGGCAGCCGAAATCGCCGACATCGTGCGCGAGCCCGAACCGGTCGTCGAAGCACGCGAAAGACCGGCGCGCCTCGCCTCGCGACTGAGCGATGCAACGACGTCGGCAGCCGCAGCCGCTGTTGCTGCCGCCAAGGCCGCAGCTGCGGCTTCGATTAGCTCGTTCGCAAGGCGGCCTGCTCAAGAGCCGGCACCCGAGCCCCAGCCTGAGCATGAGGCCGAGCCCCAGCACGAGGCAGAGGCGCAGGAGGAGCGCGAGCCGCACCACGACGCCGAGATCGCTGAGCCGTTGAGCGTCATCGAAAAACGCGACGATGAGCCGGAAGATATCGTCTACGAGGAAATCGAAGACCGCGTTGAAGATCGTCACGAAAAACCGATCGACGCCGATCACGACGAGTTTATCGAAGACGAAGAACCCGAGCGCCAAGACGTCGAAATCGAAGAACCGGAAGCGCACGAACCCGAGCAGGCCGAAGCACCTGTTCCTTCGGTGCCTCTGATTGCTCCGAAACCGGTCGTCCGTCAGCCGATCGAAGGCGGCGATGATTTCCAGCGCATCCGCGCCATCGATGCCGATCTCGAGCAACGGCTGAAGCACGAAGGCATCGACAGCTTCGAGCACATCGCCGCGTGGGGCGCTGCGGACGTTAAACGCGTCAGCGGATTGCTCGATATTCCCGGCCGCATCGATCGCGAGCAATGGGTCGAGCAGGCGCAAATTCTGGCGAAGGGCGGAGAGACCTACTACTCGCGCAATCGCATAGCCGCGCTCAAGGCCGCCGCCGCCGAAAAGCTGGCTGCCGCGCCGATCGCAGATGCGCCCGCCTCGCAAGCGGCCGAGACGGTCGAAGATAAACAGCAATCGTCACCGAACGAGGCATCAGCATCCGAGGCGAACAAATCTGCGCCGGCGGTTGCCGAGCAGGACCGGGAGCCTCAGCTTTCCGGTGTCGCCGCCGCGATCCACGGCCGCTCGGTCGCGGAAATGGCCGCCGCCGCCGCTGCCGCGATCGCCGCTGCATCGGCAAGCGTGACGCGGGGTCTGAAGCCGATCGAACCGATTTCGCCGCTGGCCAAGGTCGATCCGAAAATTTCGATGCCCGCGAAGCTGTCGGAGGCCATCAAGGTCAAAGAGGCCGCGGCGGCACAAACGACGACTTCCGAAAGCGAACTCGAGCCGCCGAGGCCGATGCCGGCCGCAAGCCAGGGTCCGCAAGATGACCTGAAACGCATCCGCGGCGTTGGCGTCTTGATCGAGAAACGCCTCAACGCGATGGGCGTCACGCGCTACGAGCAGATCGCGAACTGGACGAGCGGCGAGATTGATCGCGTCAGTCAGATCTTGGAATTCAAGGGCCGCATCGAACGCGAGGGCTGGGTCGAGCAGGCGCGGATTCTTCTGAATGGCGGTCAGACGGAATTCTCGCGCCGTGTCGATCGCGGCGAGGTCGACACCAGCCGCGAGACGTGACTGAAATCGCTTCGGGTCAAAATTCCATAGCGCCTGTCGGCGTTCGCGTCGTCCGACTGCGCGAAGAAGGACGCGATCGCGGAGATCGTCGGCTCGTCGCGCAGCAGCGGTGCGTGGCCTTCGTTCGGCGCGGTGACCGACGTCATGCGTGGATGCCGCCGCCGCATTTCTTCGACCGTTGCTTCGGACAGGAGGTCGGAGTTGCCGCCCCGCACGACGAGTAGCGGCACGCGCTTCAGCGCTTCGAATTGCGGCCAGAGCTGCGGCATCGGACCGTCGAGCACCGAGAGGCATTTTGCGAGCTTCGCGTCATAGCCGCTGACCGGCTTTCCGTTTTTCTCATTGAATAGCTGCCGCGCGACGGCTTCTGCGTCGGCCTCCGAAAGGTTCGGAAAATCGCGCCGCGTCAGATCGAGCACAATGCGCGTTGCGTCAGCCCAGCTTTTCGGAACCGGAACGCGTCCGACATAACCCGCGATGCGCGACAGCCCGTCCATTTCGATGACCGGACCGATGTCGTTGAGTACGACCGCGCCGATAAGCGACGGCTGCACCGCCGCAAGCACCATCGCGATCAGCCCGCCGCGCGACGTGCCGATGATGCCCGCGTCTCTGAGCCCGAGCATGATCATGTAGTCGATCACGTCCTGCATCTCGATCGGGACGGCGTAATTCTTCCAATCGTCATCGTACTGCGAGAGGCCACGCCCGCGCGTATCGAGCGTGAAGACATCGCGCTGCGGGCTGCCGCTACCGCTCAGCGCCAATGCGATCGTGTGAAAGTCACGGCTGTTTCGCGTGAGCCCGGCGAGGCATACGATCGGCCGCGCGCCGCTCGGGTTCAAAGCCGGATAATGACGGCCGTAGAGACGCAGCCCGTCCTGGGACGTGAAATAGATCTCTTCAAATCCTTGAGCGGCTGCCGGCATCGTCGCGTTGTCTCCCCCTAGAGTGCTTCCGGAAAGGCTCTAGCCTTCGTTGTCGCTGGCGGTGTTCGTGCGCATCTGGCTGCTGCTCGGAGCTTTCCCATGATCCGGTGCGCGAACGAGATCCTGCTGCAGGCGGAGCGCGTTCTTCGAATATCCGAGGCGCGCGCGATAGATCTGGATGTTCGCGAGAACCTTCGTCACGTAATCGCGCGTCTCGGTAATCGGAATACGCTCGATCCAATCGATGGTGTCGACGCGGGCTTCGCGCGGATCGCCGTTTTCTTTCATCCACTGGCGCGCGCGTCCGGGGCCGGCGTTGTAACCTGTCAGACCAAGCACGTACGAGCCGTCGAAGTCATCCATGCGGTCGGCGATGTAGGCCGACGCGAGGGTGACGTTGTAGCGTGTGTCTGAGAGCAGGCGCGAGAGATCGCATTTCATTCTGTAATCGCGACAAACGTGGCGCGCCGTGCCCGGCATGATCTGCAGCAAGCCTTTAGCTCCGGCGCCGGAGACGATCTGCGAGTCGAACTCGGTTTCCTGACGCGCGAGGCCGAGCAGCAGGGCGAGTTCCGGCGGCTTGCGCAGCGGCTTGTAGCTGGGGAACGCCGTGACGGGATACGCATATGTCAGCAGGTTCTGGCCTTTGGCGACGGCGGTTTTGCCGATGCGCAGCGACATCTGCGGATCGCCGATCGCGCGCGCGACGTAGGCGACCATTCCGGCTTCGGCTTCGTTCGACGTCGCGGAGTGCAGGGCAACGAGGAAGCTGCGCGTGTAAAGGCGAGACAGCTTCGCTTTCGAAGCCAGCACCAGCGCCTTCGTCGCATCATCCGCCATGAACTTGCGGATCTGGTCGGGCGACGGATACGCGGGCGGCTTGATCTCGAGCGACGTTCGTCCCGGCTGCAGCATCTGCATCGCGAGCAATCCGTGGAACGTGTCGGTGTTCTGCGCCGCGAGCCGGTAAGCCTTCGTCGCGGCAGCCTTGTCGCCCCGCGCATCTGCAACGCGCCCGAGCCAATATTGCGCCTTCGCTACGCTCAGCGGTCCGTCAGCAGCTGCCGCCATGGCGCGAAAATGCTTCTCGGCGGCGTCGATGTTGTTCAGGTAGCGAAACGCGATCCATCCCGCCATGAACGTCTGCTCTTTGAGCGGATTGACCGTCAAAGGACCGGCATCGCGGGTGAGGCGATAGGCAAGCTTCGCCTTGCCAAGCTTCAACGCGCCGTAGGCCAACTCGCGGCGCTCTGCCCACCACTCGTCGAGTTCCGCGATCTTTTTCGGATCGGGCGGCACCGAGAGAATGAGTTCGGCTGCTTCGTCGATATTGCCTGCTTTGCGTAGAACCTGCGCGCGATGGAACGTCAGTCCCGCGTCACTGTCGTCGTGGTCGGCAAGCGCACCCATCAGCGCATGCGCATTCTTGGCCTTGTCGAAGACCGCGAGCCGCGCGGTCGCTTTTTTCTGCTCCGAGTTCGGCAACAGCGGAATGAGACGGCGTGCGGCGGCAACGCGCGCGGCGCGATTGTCGGCAAAACGCACATCATCCGTGACGAGTCGATCGAAGCGCCATTTGTGATCGTCCGCCGTCAGAAGCTTTCCGAAGCGCGCGAGAAAACCGTTTTCCAATGCCGGAGGAAGCGTCGTCTCGCGCCACGTCTTGGCGGCGAGAGATCGCGCCTTCGACGTGTTGCCTTCCGCGAGATAGGCGGATGCGAGCGCCGCAGTCCCGGCACCCGTCTGCGGTTCCGCGCTTGCGAAATAGCTTTTGATCGCGCCGGAGCTTCCACCCTTGGTGAAGAGCGCCTCTTCCAGACGCTGAACGAGCATCGCCCGCGATGGCCAGCGCGGATTGTTTTTCAGAAAAGCCTGATACTCGGCCGGATCGCCGAGCCCGGCGCGCAGCCTGATCCAGTCGGCGAGCTTCCGCGCTACGGGATCGGAAATATTGGCCTTGGCAGCATTGAACCGATCGTCGTTCTGAGCGCCGACCGCTGCGACGGCCTCCCGCAGGCTTTTGGCGTCCTCGGCGGATGGTTCGGCCGACAACACGGGGGCGAGCGCCGAGCGGAGCTTATCGAGCTGCTTCTGCTCGTCGGGAAGCGGCCGGGGCGCGGCGACGTCGCTCCAGGGTGAGTCGGCGAAAACGGGCGGCGCAACGGCAAGGCAGAGCATCGCCAGACAGCATGCCGCGACGCTCGCCAGAGCGCCGGCACGAAGGAGATTTGGCGTTGCCACAGCAGGGTTTAGAGGCATCGTCTCTCATTCGGTGGGACGCAGGGATGCACGATCTTGCAGCAAGCCTGACGAGCGCTTAATGTCATTGAGCTTGCACCTAAAAGGGTTCGTACCGACGCATTAAGCGGTGGGATGACTGCGGACGCAAGCGCTTAACGGACGGGGTCGCACGTCCGTGCGGCAACAGCGTGGCTCGCGTTGACGGGGCTATTTAGGACAAGTTCATCAGTTGACGCCTACAACCGGGGTTCGTCGACTCTTCCGGCCGCAGCTCGCTCCGGAACGCAAATCAAGGCGCATGCATGTTTAAAGGTTCGATTACGGCGCTCATCACGCCTTTCAGAAATGGCCAGGTCGATGAAGCGGCCTTCACGCGGTTTGTAGAGTGGCAGATCGCGGAAGGCTCGCACGGCCTCGTCCCGGTTGGAACCACAGGCGAGAGCCCGACGCTCGATTTCGACGAGCACAAGCGCGTCATCGAACTGTGCGTCACGACCGCGAAAAAGCGTGTGCCCGTCCTCGCCGGAACCGGCTCCAACTCGACGGACGAAGCTGTCGAGCTTTCGCAGTATGCTGAAAAGGTCGGATCCGACGCGGTTCTGATCGTGACGCCCTATTACAATAAGCCGAGTCAGGAAGGGCTTTATCAGCACTTCAAGGCGATCAACGACGCGATCAATATCCCGATCATCATTTACAACATTCCAGGCCGCTCCGTCGTCGACATGTCGGTGCAGACGATGGCGCGCTGTTACGAGCTGAAGAATGTCGTTGGCGTGAAGGACGCGACGGCCAATCTCGCGCGACCCTCGCAAACGCGCGCGGCTCTCGGGCCGGATTTCTGTCAGCTCTCCGGCGAAGACGCGACCGCCCTCGGCTTCATGGCGCACGGCGGCGCGGGATGCATCTCCGTTGCCTCGAACGTCGCGCCGCGTCTCTGCGCCGAGTTCCAGAACGCGTGCCTCGCTGGCGATTTCAAGAAAGCACTCGCGCTTCAGGATCGCTTGATGCCCCTGCACGAGGTCATGTTTATCGAAAGCAATCCGGGGCCGGCGAAGTACGCGGTCTCGAGACTGGGCTTCGGTACCGGTGAGATGCGCCTGCCGATGGTTCCGATTTCGGACGCCGCGCGCAAGGCCGTCGACCAGGTGCTGAGCGATCTCGATCTGATCGACGCCCGAGCGGCCGAATAGAACGCGCCTGGAGTTTGTTGAAAGATGGCCGCGAAACGCGACGACGGCAGCACGCTTGTCGCCGAGAACCGCAAAGCACGGCACGAATACTTCATCACCGACAGCTGGGAAGCCGGCATCGAGCTGCTCGGCTCGGAGGTGAAGTCTTTGCGGCGTGGTCAGTCGAACATTGCCGAAAGCTACGCGTCCGTCGAGGATCAGGGGGTCTGGCTGATCAACAGCTACATCGCCGAATATCCGGGCGCTTCGCTGTTCCCGCACGAGCCGCGCCGCAAGCGCCGCCTCCTGATGCATGCGAAAGAGATCCACAAGATCGCGATCGCCGTCGAGCGCAAGGGCATGACACTCGTGCCGCTCGAACTTTATTTCAACGAGAAGGGCAGGGCGAAAGTCAAAGTCGGCCTCGCTCAGGGCAAGAACCAATCCGACAAGCGACAGGACGCAGCCAAGCGCGATTGGAACCGGCAGAAGGCGCGCCTCATGCGCGACCGGGGCTGAGCCATGTCGCAGACATCTGACACGAACGATGCTTGGCCTTGGCCTGCACCCGTCGACGATGGCGCGGCTGAACACATCATCGCCGGAACGCGCCTGCCGGACGTTTCGCTGCCCGCCACACGCGGCGCGAACGTCAATCTCGCACGCTATCAGGAGCGCGCCGTCGTCTTCGTCTATCCGATGACGGGAACGCCCGGCGCGCCGAACCCGCCCGGCTGGGACACCATTGCAGGCGCACACGGCTCGACGCCCGAAGCCGAAGGCTTTCGCGATTGTTATGCCGAGTTCGAATTGCTCGGCTACGAGGTCTTCGGCCTGAGCGCGCAATCACACGCCGAGCAGCACCAATTCGCTCTTCGCGCGGGAATTCCCTATCTGCTGCTCAGCGACGAAGATCTCGCATTTGCCGATGCGCTGAAACTGCCGCGCTTCGAAACGGGCGGGGTCACGTATCTCAAACGGCTGACGATGATCGTGAAAAACGGCGTGATTTATCGGGTGGTCTATCCGGTGCATCCGCCGACGACGCACGCGCGCGAGCTGCTGCAGTCGCTCAATCAAGCGCGCGCCTGATATCCTCGAACACGGCTTCGAACATCGCGGGCGTCAGCCGGCCCGTGTTGGTATTGTAGCGCGAGCAGTGGAAGCTATCGAACAGCACGCGCCCCGGTTCGATCTCGTGGCGCGCCCCGTGAGCGAACGGAAATAACGCTTTACGCTTTCCGAGCGTCGTCAAAACCTGATCATGCGCGATCCGTCCGAGCGCGAGCATGATCTCCATTCGCGGCAGATGGCCGAGACGCGACTGGAAAAATGGGCGGCAGGTCGCGATTTCTTTGGGTTCGGGTTTGTTTTCCGGCGGAACGCAGCGCACTGCGTTCGTGATCATGCAGTCGACGAGCTTTAGCCCATCGTCGCTGCGGGCTTGATAGTTGCCGCGCGCGAATCCGTAAGCCAGCAGCGTCGCATAGAGAAGATCGCCGGCGTAGTCGCCGGTGAAAGGCCGACCGGTCCGGTTGGCGCCGTTGCGTCCGGGCGCCAATCCCACGATCAGAAGCCGGGCCTTCGGATCGCCGAACGACGGCACGGCGCCATTGAACCACGACGGCTCTTTGGCTTCGTTATCGCGGCGATACGCGACAAGGCGCGGACAGCGTCCGCATTTGACGGGGGCCTCGGGTCCAACACCGTCAGCCGTCAGCACGCCCGCCATGCGTCAAAGACCTTCCGAGAGGGCCGGTCGCTCAGACTTCCTCTTCCGCGAGGTCGTCGTCTCCAAAATAGCTGGCATCGCGGGGAGACTGAGGCGATCCCCGTCCTGCATAGCTCCGCGAGCTTTCACGCGGTCCACGACCATTCTGCGCCCTACCGACCTGATCCTCTAGATCCGCAAGATCGATAAATTGATCGGCCTGACGGCGCAACTCGTCGGCGACCATCGGCGGCTGCGTCTGCAACGTCGAGATGACGCTGACGCGCTTGCCCTTCTGCTGAAGGGCCGCAACGAGGCTGCGGAAATCTCCGTCGCCCGAGAAAATAACGATGTGGTCGAGGCTGTCTGCGAGGAGCATGGCATCGACAGTGAGCTCGATGTCCATGTTGCCTTTAACTTTACGACGGCCGGTCGCGTCGGTGAATTCCTTCGTCGGCTTCGTCACCATCGAGAAGCCATTGTAGTCCAGCCAGTCGATCAGCGGGCGGATCGAGGAATATTCCTGCTCTTCGGCCAGCGCCGTATAATAGAGAGCCCTGACAAGCTGGCCCTTCTGCCGGAACAGGCCGAGCAGACGCTTGTAGTCGATGTCGAAACCGAGTGACTTTGCGGTCGCGTAAAGATTAGCGCCGTCGATGAATAGCGCGATACGTTCTGTAGGATAAAAATGCATGGCCGATCCCTGATGCCATTTCGAAATTAAACAATGTCCAACAACGTCGCCGGAAGTATCGATGGAAGAAATTCTTCCTCGTTGGCAACGAACGCCGTGCCGGGCAGGGAGTCAAAGCGCTCTACAGCGTAGATACATCGATATCAGATTATCGTCACAATTAACAATTGTGACATATAGTCTGCTCAATTTGGCTCGAAACCCAGACTGAAGCAACGATAACCTGGACCGTCGCGCAACGATTTCGGTCAAGTGAGCTTGCGTTTTTCACGATAAGATGCGAAAGAAACCGGCACATGGCGCTGTAAAGCGGTCCGAGAGATTGTTTGCGCCCTCATTCCAATTGAGCAGCCGATAGTTAACCAAGGGAAGGTCAGCCCTCATGGCTCGCGTTACTGTCGAAGATTGCGTCGACAAAATTCCTAACCGTTTTGAGCTGGTTCTCCTTGCGGCACACCGGGCCCGCGCCATCACCAACGGCAGCGCCATCACGATCGCTCCCGACGACGACAAGAACCCCGTCATCGCGTTGCGCGAAATCGCCGAAAAGATGCTCTCGCCCGACGACATGCGTGAGACGCTCATTTCATCGATCCAGAAGAACACCGAGGTCGACGAGCCGGAAGCCGTCGCTGCGCCGCTTCTGCCGCCGGATCGCCGTGCGCCGATGCTGGGCCGCGATGACCTGTCGACCGATACGCAGGTCGACGTGATGACGGAAGAGCAGCTTCTGCGTGGCCTCGAAAGCATGACCCCGCTGGAGCCGTCCGCAAACATCGGATCGGGGGCAGGCCCGCGGGAGCGCGAACGTGACCGCGATCCGCGTGACCGCTCGCGCTAAATCCGGTGGCGGGGATCGTTCCGTCGCATAGCCGCACCCCGTTTGACTTTAATCTGCGCCGCAGATTCAGGTACGCTTGCGCCCGGAAGGAGTGCGGCGAAACATGATGCGGCAGTACGAACTCGTCGAGCGGGTTCTCAAATACGATCACACGGCTGACGAGGCGCTGCTCAATCGCGCCTACGTCTATGCGATGAAGGCGCACGGCAATCAGAAGCGTGCGTCCGGCGCGCCATATTTTTCGCATCCCCTCGAAGTTGCCGCCATCCTGACCGAGCTGAAGCTCGACGATGCCACGATCGCGACGGCCTTGCTGCATGACGTCATTGAGGATACGGACGCGACGCGCGCCGAGATCGATCAGATGTTCGGGGCCGAGATCGGCAGCCTCGTCGACGGCCTGACGAAAATTAAGCGCCTCGACCTCGTGTCGAAAAAGGCCGAGCAGGCCGAGAATTTCCGCAAGCTGCTGATTGCGATTTCGACCGACATCCGCGTTCTCCTGGTGAAGCTCGCGGACCGGCTTCACAACATGCGCACGCTCGAGCACATGAAGCCCGAGAGCCGACAGCGCAATTCCGAGGAAACGCTCGACATCTACGCGCCGCTCGCGGGCATGATGGGCATGCAGGCGTTGCGTGAGGAGCTGGAGGATCACGCCTTTCGCTGGCTGCATCCGCAGGCCTATGAGATCGTAACCGAAAAGCTTACCGAACTGCGCCAGCCCAATCGCGGTCTCGTCGAGGAAATTCGCCGTGCCATCGCGCTGAAATGCGCCGACGCCGGCATCAAGGCGGAAGCGACCGGACGCGAGAAAAAGCCTTACGCAATCTGGCGTAAGATGGAAAACAAGCAGATCAGCCTCGAGCAGCTTTCCGACATTTACGGCTTCCGCGTCATCGTCGACACGATCGAGGATTGCTACCGCGTCCTCGGCATCGTGCACACCACGTGGAGTACGGTGCCCGGCCGGTTCAAGGACTACATCTCCGCGCCGAAGCGCAACAATTACCAGTCGATCCACACGACCGTTTACGGCCCGCGCCACCAGCGCGTTGAGCTGCAGATCCGCACGCACGATATGCAGCACATCGCCGAGTACGGCATCGCTGCGCATGCGCTCTACAAGGATCGTCAGTATCACGCGAACGGCCGCGACGCCGACGATGATACCGACGACAGTCCGTACGGCCGCCTGCGAGCGATGATTTCCTCGCTGCTCGAAGCTGCCAATCCGGAAGAATTTCTCGAGCACACCAAGCTCGAGCTTTTCCACGATCAGGTCTTCTGCTTCACGCCGAAGGGACGCCTCATCGCGCTGCCGCGTGGCGCGACCCCGCTCGATTTCGCTTACGCCGTCCACACCGACGTCGGCAACGAAGCGATCGCGGCCTACATCAACGGCCGCCACGTGCCGATCGACACGCATCTGCGCAATGGCGACGAAGTCGTGATCGAGACGTCGAAGAACCATGTACGCTCGGCCGCCTGGGAAGCCTTCGCGATCACCGGCCGCGCTCGCGCCGCCATCCGCCGCGCGGCGCGCGAAGCCGAGCGCAAGCGCTTCGTCGAGCTTGGCCGTCAGCTCGTCGGCTCGACGCTGGCGGGCATGGAGATCGATTATTCCGAGGAAAAGATAAAGACCGCCGCACCCAAGATGGGTTTCAAGTCGGCCGATGAGCTTCTGGCCGCCGTCGGCCGCAACGACGTTGCACTGCCTGATATTCTCGCCGCCGTCGTGCCGCAGGCCGGCGTCGGACCGGTCGAAGAAGGATATAAGCCGAGCCGCCGTTTCGGCCGCGCGCAGGCGCAGGACGGCTGGTTCAATATCGAAAAAATCCAGAGCCTGAAGTTTCGCACCGCCGAAATCGACAATACGGCAGCGATTTCAATCGGCGGTCCGAGCCAGGAGCTGCCTGTTCGCTTCGAACCGGGCGGCGCCGTTCCGGGTGACCGGATCGTCGGCGTCATGGCGCCCGGCGAGGGCATCCGCGTCTTCCAGATCCATTCGCCGCGCCTCAAGGAGTATGAGGAAGCCCACTGGATCGATGCCACATGGGACGTCGATCCCGAGCATCCTCAACGATTTCCCGCTCGAATCAGCGTAACAGCCGTCAACGAGCCGGGATCGCTGGCCGAAATCGCCAAGATTATTGGCGAAACCGGCGGTAACATCGATAATATCAAGATGGCGAAGCGGGCCGCAGACTTCACGGTCATGTATATCGAGCTCGAGGTCTTCGATTTGGTGCATTTGAACCACATAATCGCGGGCCTCAGGGCGAAATCCTCTGTCGCCAAGGTTGAACGTCTGTTCGAGTAGCTTAATCTGCGGATAGTTCTCTCGCATACAGGAGAGCCGGCACAAGGCGCACGATGGTGGATCGCAGTTTGCGAGACAGGTTGTCAGTTGCTTCGGATGTAGCCGGCAGGTGGGCGCTGAAGCTGGTGCCCTTGCGCAAGCGTCTCACCTATTATTGGCGCCGCATTCTGCGGCTTCGCGCGACACCGCATGAAGTGGCGCTCGGGTGCGCGGCTGGAGTCTTCGCCGCATGCACGCCGTTTCTCGGCTTCCAGATGGCGCTCGCCGGCGCAATTGCATTTCTGCTGCGTGTCAGCATTCCCGCCGCCCTGCTCGGGACGTTCATAGGCAATCCGTTGAGCTGGCCCGCGATCTGGAGCGCGTCGTACGTCGCCGGTGTCTGGGTGCTGGGCGACGATCCGGCTGACGCCGCCGAGCACTTCGTGCAGAGCGCGAACAAGCTCAGCGCGACGCTGATGGCCCCGTCGCGATCGCTCGACAGCGCCGTCGTCAGTCTTTCGCCGATTATCGAACCGCTCGTGATCGGCGGCTTGCTTGTCGGCTTGATTGCGGCTGTCTTTAGTTACTATCCTACGCGACAGGCCGTGCGCGTTTTTCAAAAACGTCGTAGGGCACGCTGACCGGCCGCTGCCGGTTCTCCATAACGAAATCTCGATGGCCTAAGATCGTGCCTGCTCCAAATAAATCTGGGAAATCCTCAACGGCTGCCGTACGCCGCGCTCCGCTGCGTCTCGGCGTCAATATCGATCACGTCGCGACGTTGCGAAACGCGCGCGGCGGCGTGCATCCCGATCCCCTTCGCGCCGCGCATCTCGCGATCGAAGGCGGCGCCGACGGCATCACAGCGCACCTGCGCGAAGATCGCCGCCACATCTCGGATACCGACATCACGCGTCTCAAGAATGAGCTGACGCGGCCGCTCAATCTCGAAATGGCGGCGACGGACGAGATGTTGAAAATCGCGATCCGGCACGTGCCGAACGCCTGCTGCCTCGTGCCCGAGCGGCGCGAGGAAAGAACGACCGAGGGCGGTCTCGACGTTCGCGGCAGCGTCAAAACGCTGAAGCCGTTCGTCGCCAAGCTTCAGGATGCAGGCATTCGCGTTTCGCTCTTCATCGAGCCCGATATCAAAACCATCGAGGCCGCCGCGAAGGTCGGCGCCGATATCGTCGAGCTTCACACCGGACGCTATTGCAATCTGGCGCTCGAGCATGACGCCGCCGGCGTTGCGCGCGAGATCGAACGCCACGCGACGGCGGCGCGGGCCGCCGCGGCAGCCGGTCTGGAAGTTCACGCCGGGCACGGATTGACCTACAACACAGTGAAGCCGATCGCCGAGATGCCGGAGATCGTCGAACTCAACATCGGACACTTCCTGATCGGGGAAGCCATCTTCGGCGGACTGTCCGGGGCCGTCCGGCGCATGCGCTTGCTGATGGATGAGGCGCGCGACGATGTCTTGCGATCGGGCCGGTCCGATCGATGATCCTGGGCATCGGCAACGATCTCTGTGATATCCGCCGCATCGAAAAATCGATCGAGCGATTTGGCGACCGCTTCCTGCTCCGCGTCTTCACGGAGGAGGAACGGCGAAAAGCCCTCTCTCGCGCGCACCCGGCCCGCACGTTCGCCAAGCGCTTCGCGGCCAAGGAAGCCGCGACCAAGGCGCTGGGCACTGGCTTCAGCAACGGCGTCTATTTCATCGACATCGGCGTCGTTAACGCACCGAGCGGCCGCCCGACCCTGGCGCTGACCGGCGGTGCGGCGCGGCATCTGGCGCTGCTCACGCCGAAAGGCTTCACGTCCCGCATCGACGTGACTTTGACGGACGAGTACCCCCTGGCCGAGGCCTTCGTCGTCATATCGGCGGTGCCGAATGACACGCCGTCTGGCTGAAGCTCGATTGCTAAAGTCGCGCGTCGAAGCCCGGCTTCCGGCATGCGCCGGCGAAAGGGTACGAGCTGCTGTTTTTACTTACGTTTTCGTCATGTTGCCGCGTTTCATTGCGGGCCTTTGGCAAACTCGCTATAGCGAACCGCTGACACAAATCGAGTCCGGCCGATGCTGCTCGGCGGCGCAGAGGAACTTCCCTGAATGAGCATTGGTACGAAGACGTCGGGATCGAGTTGGTCGGAAACCCTCATCATCGTCGTCGAAGCACTCGCGATTGCGATGCTCGTTCGCATCTTTTTCTATCAGCCGTTCAATATTCCGTCGGGCTCGATGAAAGAGACGCTGCTCGTCGGCGATTATCTCTTCGTGTCGAAGCTGTCCTACGGCTACAGCAAGTTTTCGTTTCCCTTCAGCCCCGATCTTTTCTCGGGCCGCATCTGGGGCGCGGAACCGAAGCGCGGCGACGTCGCGGTGTTCAAGCTGCCACGAGACAATTCAACGGATTACATCAAGCGCGTCATCGGCCTTCCGGGCGATGAAATCCAGATGAAGGGCGGCCAGCTGTTCATCAACGGACAGGCTGTGCCGAAGGTGCCGGCGGGCTCGTTCACGACGCGTGAAGAAGGCCGCGAGCGGGCCATTCCCGTCTTCCAGGAAACGCTCCCGAACGGCGTCAAATACAACGTCCTCGATAGCGATCCCGATGGCCCCTACGACAATACCGCGGTTTATAAGGTGCCGCCCGGGCATTACTTCATGATGGGCGATAACCGCGACAACTCCACCGACAGCCGCGTTCAGTCGTCGCGCTACGGGGTCGGCTTCGTCCCCTACGAGAACTTCATCGGGCGCGCCGAAATCATCTTCTTCTCGGCCGATGTCGATGAGCCGGACGCCTTCCGCTGGTGGTCGCCCTGGACATGGCCATTTGACATCCGCTGGAACAGGTTCTTCCATCTCGTGCGATAAACCGCTACCGGCACAGTCGCATGTTGAGACCTCGGAAATTCAAGGAGCTTGAGACCAAGCTCGGACACCGCTTCAAGGACCCCGGTCTTTTGGAACGGGCCCTGACGCACGCCAGCGTTCGCGGCGGAAAGATCGCGCGCTTCGACAACGAGCGCCTGGAGTTCATCGGCGATCGCGTGCTTGGGCTTGCGATCGCCGAGATCCTTAATCAGCAATATCCAGAGGCGAGCGAGGGTGAACTCGCACGCCGCTACAACCGGCTGGTTCGTGGCGAAGCCTGCGCTAAGGTTGCGCGCAACATCGGTCTCGGCGCACACCTCATTCTTTCGGAAAGTGAAGCCGACAGCGGCGGGCGCGACAAGACGACGATCCTTGCCGACGCCGCGGAAGCGCTGCTCGGCGCCGTGTTCATCGACGTCGGTTTCGAGAAAGCGCGCGCAGTCGTCCGCAAACTGTGGCAGGAACAGTCGGAGCCCGTGCCGGAAGTCGCGGTCGATGCCAAGTCCGCGCTCCAGGAGTGGGCGCAAGGCCAGGGTTTGGCATTGCCGAAATATACCGTCGTCTCTCGCAAAGGGCCGGATCACGCGCCACGCTTTACCGCCGAAGTCATCATTGCGGGCCGCGCTCCGGCGCAGGGCGAAGGCGCATCGAAACGCATCGCGGAACAAGCGGCGGCAACGGCGCTTTTGACCCGCGAGGGTGAAGGAGGCCGTCTTGGCGACGCCTGAAGAAACACACGGACAGTCCGAAGCCGGCGATCGCCGCTGCGGATTCGTGACCGTGCTCGGCCCGACGAACGCCGGCAAATCGACGCTCGTCAACGCACTCGTCGGAACCAAGGTGGCGATCGTCTCGCACAAGGTGCAGACGACGCGCGCTCCGATCCGCGGCATCGCCGTCGAAGGTCAGAGCCAGATCGTATTTCTCGATACCGCCGGCATCTTCAACCCGAAGCGGCGGCTCGACCGCGCCATGATCGACGCCGCGTGGAGCGGCCTCGAAGATGCGGACGCCGTGCTGCTGGTGATCGACGCCGCCGCAGGTCCCGACGATGACGTGATGGCGATCGTCCAGCGCCTGAAAACGGCGCGCATGAAACGCATCGCCGTTCTGAACAAGATCGATCGCGTCGAGGACAAGCCGAAGCTGCTGGCGCTGGCGAAACGTCTCGATCAGGAATTGGCCTTCGACCGGATATTCATGGTGTCCGCGCTCGACGGCAAAGGCGTTGCCGATCTGCGCACGTATCTGGCAGCCGCGGTCCCCGTCGGGCCGTGGCATTACGGCGAGGACGACGTCACCGACGTTCCGATGCGCACGCAGGCCGCTGAGATGACGCGCGAGTGCATCTATCGCTATCTGCACCAGGAGCTTCCCTACACGACGACCGTCGAGACGATGAGCTGGAAGACGCTGAAGGACGGTTCGGCGCGCATCGAGCAGACGATCTACGTCGAGCGCGACGGCCAGAAAAAGATCGTCCTCGGCAAGAACGGCGCGACCATCAAGCAGATCTCGAGCGCTGCGCGCCGTTCGATCGAGGAAATGGCGGGGCACCGGGTGCACCTGTTCCTCTTCGTCAAAGTGCGCGAGAATTGGGAAAGCGACCCGGAACGCTACCGCGAGATGGGCTTGCCCTTCCCGAAGTCGTGAGGCGCATCACGATCTCTGAATAGCGTCTCCGAATGACGAACGCTGCATTATGCAATGGACGGATGAAGCCATCGTTCTATCGGTCAAGCCGCACGGTGAAACGGCGGCGGTCATAGAACTGTGGACGCGGACGCACGGCCGCCATCTCGGCCTCGTCCACGGCGGCCGGTCGCGGCGCCTCCGCCCGATCCTGCAACCCGGCAACCACGTCGACGCGACGTGGAAAGCGCGGCTCTCCGATCAGCTCGGTCACGTCACAATCGAAATGCGTCGCGCCTTTGCGGCCGAAACCCTCGACGATGCCGCAGCCCTCGCGGCGCTCTCGACGCTGACGACGCTGACGCATCTGCTGCCCGAGCGCGACCCGCATCCGAACCTCTACGAAATCACCCTGTTCGTTCTCGGCTTCTTGAATGATGCAACGGTTTGGCCGGCGCTTCTCGTTCGCTGGGAGCTGGCGCTGCTCGAGGAACTGGGATTTGGTCTCGATCTCAGCCAATGCGCGGCAACGGGGAGCAACGATCAGCTGATCTATGTCTCGCCGCGCACGGGACGCGCCGTGTCGGCGTCCGCCGGCGAACCGTACCGGGACAAGCTGCTTCCGCTACCCGCGTTTCTGACCAAGCATCGTTCCGGTCATGTGACGGAGGACGATATCCGGCTCGGTTTCGCGCTGACCGGACATTTCCTGGAAACGCGCGTTTTACTTCCACGCGGCCAAAGCCTGCCGCAGCCGCGCTCGCGTCTGTTGGCGCACCTCCCGCAGTGAACTCATTCGAATAAAAGTTTTAAGAATTCGGCGACGGAAACTCCGCGCGCGTCCGTTCAAAAGTTGACTGGGTGCGAAAGGATCGCCGGATCGTTCGACACGCAGTCTGCCATCGCTTTGCGGAGATTTCCCCCTCTCCGCAAAGAGTCTTCTAAAGGTCTTTTACGTTCGCGCTCCGAAACTGCAGACGTGATGGGCCGGATCTGGCCCGTTCGGCAGCCCCCCGCCGGACGGGCCATGAATTTTTAAAGGGCAGCGATCGACATTCGCGCGCGTGCTCTCGTCGGTCAGGATCTTCCTGCGCCGACATTAAAAACAGGAAATGCTGCGCGTTGCTCGCATCCTTCAGCAACGGTTCATCGGCGATGTTGGAAATAGAGCCTCATAGCGCTCAACATGTTTTCCTGTTGCGCTTGCGGGAGCGCGGCAGGAATGAACGAGGATCGCAGTGCAAGCTGCGATCCTCGATCTCGCGGTGGTCGCGCCGTTGCCTCCAAGCCTCATTCTGGCCATCGTTTAGTTTTCGCCCAACTTTTAATCGGCGATTAAGCATACGACCCTAGTCTGCCCTGAGTTCGGCGCTTGGGGTTGGGTTACCGATGAGTGGGTTGCAGTCGCTTCCGGTTGGGGAAATCGTAAATCGCGGACGCCTTGATGGTGCTGATTTACGCGCCTTGAGGCAGGTATTTTACGAAGACGGCATCGTCACTGCGGAAGAGGCCAAGCTTCTTTTCGATCTCAACGACGCGTGCCGTGAGCGCCCGGCCGACTGGGCCGACTTTTTCATCGAAGCCATCACTGACTACGTCGTCTTTCAGGAGAGGCCGCAGGGCTACCTGACCGCCGACAACGCGCACTGGCTGATCGACCGCATCTCTCATGACGGTCGCCTCGACAGCAAGACCGAGCTCGAACTGCTTGTGAACGTTCTCGACAAGGCGCGCTGGGCCCCTGTCAGCCTCGTCAAGTTCGCGCTGGAGCAGGTCAAGGCCGCCGTGATTCATGGCGATGGTCCGCTGCGGGCTGGGAAGTCGCTTGTGGCCGGCACCATTAGCGAAGGCGAAGTCGATCTGCTCCGCCGCATGCTTTATGCTTTTGGCGGCGATGGTCACATCGCGATTACGCGCGCCGAGGCCGATGTCCTGTTCGACATCGACGAAGCCGTCGCCGATCAGAAACCCAATCCGGTCTGGACGGATTTTTTCGTCAAGGCGATCGCCAACGTGATGATGGCGGCCTCGGGCTACCGCGTTCCCTCGCGCGAGGAAGCGCTTCGCCAGGAAGCGAGCCTGCACGAGCCGGATCAGCAGACATCCGTTCTTGCCGCGCTGCTCTCCATGGTTAGCGCGAACCTCGCGTCGATCCAGGACGCTTATCACGATCAGACGACCGAGGAGCGCGCGTTGGCGCGCCTCGAGCACCAGCGCATCGAAATCATCACCAACGAAGAGATCACCGAGGCCGAGGCGACCTGGCTCGTCAGCCGCCTGGGCCGCGACGGGCGCTTGAGCCCGAGCGAAACCGCGCTCGTGAAGTATCTCGAGCAGGAAAGCCCCAAAATCCACCCTTCGCTGAGCGAAGCCGTGGCGCGCCTGGTCCACGCCGCCTGAGAGACCAGTGCCGGGAAACGGTGCCAGAATGGTGCGACCAAAGTCGCGGCTAAAGTCCTTATGCGGCAGGTGATCGCAGGCTTAGGCGGTCCAGCGCCGCCATGCGTTATTTACGTCGTTCCCGCCACACACTAGAACGGCTCGTTGCATTCCCATAAGCAGCGAAACAAGCAATCACGGCAAAGACCGGGGACGGCCCATGTTCAAAAAAATTCTGATCGCTAACCGCGGTGAAATCGCCTGTCGCGTCATCAAGACCGCGCGCAAGATGGGCATCAAGACCGTGGCGGTCTATTCGGACGCCGACCGCGACTCGCTTCATGTCGAAATGGCCGACGAAGCCGTGCACATCGGCCCGGCGCCGGCCGCGCAGTCCTACCTGATCATGGACAAGATAATCGAGGCCTGCAAAGCGACGGGCGCCGAGGCGGTTCATCCCGGATATGGATTTTTGTCCGAGCGCGAAGCATTCCCGCGCGCCCTGCAGAAGCACGGCATCGTCTTCATCGGTCCGAACGCCAAGGCGATCGCCGCGATGGGCGACAAGATCGAGAGTAAGAAGGCGGCGGCCGCAGCCAAGGTTTCGACCGTTCCCGGCTACCTCGGCGAAATCGGCGACGCCAAGCAGGCGGTGAAGATCGCCAACGAGATCGGCTATCCGGTGATGATCAAGGCCTCCGCCGGTGGCGGCGGCAAGGGCATGCGCATCGCCTACAACGCCAAGGAAGCCGAAGAAGGGTTCCAGCTCGCGCGCTCCGAAGCCAAGTCGTCGTTCGGCGACGATCGCTGCTTCATCGAAAAGTTCATCGAGAACCCGCGCCACATCGAAATTCAGGTGCTGGGCGATAAGCACGGCAACGTCGTCTATCTCGGCGAGCGCGAATGCTCCATCCAGCGCCGCAATCAGAAGGTGCTCGAGGAAGCTCCCTCTCCGCTGCTCGACGAAAAGACCCGCAAGGCGATGGGCGAGCAGGCCGTCGCGCTCTCGAAGGCGGTCGGCTACGACAGCGCCGGCACGGTTGAGTTCGTCGCCGGTCAGGATCGGTCGTTCTTCTTCCTGGAAATGAACACGCGTCTGCAGGTCGAGCACCCGGTTACCGAACTCGTGACGGGCATCGATCTCGTTGAGCAGATGATCCGCGTCGCGGCCGGTGAAAAGCTGCCGTTCAAGCAGGCGGACATCAAGCTCAACGGCTGGGCCGTCGAAAGCCGCGTCTACGCGGAAGACCCGTTCCGCAACTTCCTGCCGTCGATCGGACGCCTCGTGAAGTATCGCCCACCGGCGGAAGGCAAGAAGGACGGCGTCACGGTTCGCAACGACACCGGCGTCTTCGAAGGCGGCGAGATCTCGATGTTCTATGATCCGATGATCGCCAAGCTCGTGACGCATGCGCCGACACGCGCCGCCGCGATCGAGGCTCAGGCCGGGGCGCTCGACGCGTTCTATATCGATGGCATCCAGCACAACATGCCATTCCTGGCTGCGATGATGCAGCATCCGCGCTGGCGCTCGGGCAAGCTCTCGACGGGCTTCATCAAGGAAGAGTTTCCGGATGGCTTCGAGCCGCGCGCTCCCGAAGGCGCCGATCTGATCACGCTGGCCGCAGTCGCCGGTGCGATCGATCACCTCGGCAACGCACGCCGCCGCGACATCACTCATCAGATGGCGGGCCGGTCGATCAGTTTCGCCAAGCGCCGGATCGTCAAGGTCGGCGATGCGACGGTCAAGCTCGAGGCGATGGGAGCGATCCCCGGACCTTATTACATCTCGATCTTGAACGATGACGGTGAGCCGACCAAAACGCTGGAGATCACCTCGGAGTGGTGGCCGGGCGAGCCGGTCTGGCACGGCACCGTGGAAGGCGCCGAAGTCGCCGTTCAGGTCCGCCCAATCGCGAACGGCATGCTGCTCTCCTATCGCGGCATGCAGGCGCCGACATTCGTCTACACGGAACGGGAAGCGGAACTCGCCGCTCTCATGCCGGTCAAGGTTGCGGCCGATATGTCGAAGTATCTGCTGTGCCCGATGCCTGGCCTCGTGAAAGCGATCAACGTCACTGAAGGCCAGGATGTGAAGGCCGGCGACGCGCTCGCGGTCGTCGAAGCCATGAAGATGGAAAACATCCTCAAGGCCGAGCGCGACGGCAAGGTGAAGAAGATCAGCGCCCAGGCCGGCGATAGCCTCGCGGTCGACGCTGTGATCATCGAGTTCGCCTGAAAATAAACGGCGATCAAAAAAGGCGCGCTGCAGCGCAAGTGCTTCCGGAAAAGTGGGTACCGGTTTTCCGATAAGAAGCACGGCAAAACAAACGCCTAGAGCCGATCCGCGATTCAACGAAAAGCGGATTGGCTCTAGCTGAACTTGGCTGCGGCGCGCCGAAGTCCGCGAAGAATGGGCTCGAACGCCTCTTCGTTCCGCGTCTCCGGGTAGACCATGTAGACCGGATAGACGAACTTGCGAGCGCGTTTCGGCTCTCTGACGCGGCCGCGCGCGATGAGCTTTTTCACCATTCGCGCCGGAAAATACCCCGAACACTCATTGGCCAGCAGGTAGTCGAGCGCCATCGGACCGAGATCGAGGCTGATGGCGGGGTTGGCATGTTCGGGGAATGCGGCGGCATGATCCTGCACGAAATCGATTCCCCAATCGACGAGAAGATAATCGCTGACGGTGCGCCGGCTCCCGGCTTTCGCCGACGAGACGAGGACGAACTCCTCGTCGAACAGATGCTCGATCGTCAGTCCCGGCGGCAGCGACGGGCGATACATGACGGCGAGATCCAGCGTTCCCTCGATCAGTCGCTGGCTCAATTGGGAAGAGGCGCCCGCCGTCGCCGACAGCGCGATGCCGGGAATTTTCGCCCTCAGTCCCGACGCCCACTTCATCAAAAAGCCGTTCCAAAGACTGAGCGGCGCGCCGACCGAAATGTGCTCCGGATGCTGATCTGCAAGGGAAACTTGAAGCTGCGCCTGTTGCCAGACGCGCACCAGAGCCAGTGCATGCTTCTGAAAGAGTTCGCCCGCGCCGGTCAGCTCGACGCCCGACTTCGATCGCGTAAACAGCGGTCGCCCGAGCAGATCTTCGAGACCTTTGATGCGCGCGGAGACGGTGGACTGAGTGATGTTGAGCTTGCGAGCGGCATCAACGAAGCTGCCCGTTTCAGCAACAATCAGAAATGTGCGAGCGAGATTGACGTCCATCGGCTTCGAACTTCACCTCTGCGATAAAAACTCATCTATCGACATTTTCGATATCACCAAACATCAAATTTCGTTTGTGCAACGTCTTGAAGTTTATCAATGTCGAAAATGACTCGACTCGAGTCGGGTCGACAGACGCACGCGTCTGTCAACGATCAAAACGGAAGGACGATCCACAATGGCTAAAGCTGCAAAGAAAGCCGCCAAGAAAGCTCCTGCCAAAAAGGCAGCTAAGAAGAAAAAGAAGTAAATGACTTTTTGCCGTGATCGTAGAAGCGGCCGTATCGAATTTCCAACTCATACGGTTTGCACGATCGCAGCTCTTCTTATGACCTCGGCTGCTACCGCAGCCACGATCACCAACCGCAGTGATAAGGACGTCAAAATCACGATCACTGAGGGGCCCTCTCGCCAAGACGAGTTTTTGCCGTCCGGCAAGATGATCGATGGGGTCTGTCGGAAGGGCTGCATCATCCGCCTCAACGACAATTCGAAAGACGAGTACGAGCTTCATGGCTCGGAAAGCGTCTCGGTCGAAGGTGGATTTCTCTATTATGATTCTTCGAAAGTCGAGGTAGCGCCGACCGGTGGCAGCGACACGACCAACGGAGAGCGAAGTAACTAGAGATTTGATTGCGGCACGTGCATCCGGCGCTTGTATCCCCTCAGGATACAGGCGCCTTTTCTTTTTCAGGTCAGAAACTTAGTCGTCACTTCACGGGAACGGGTTCAACACCCGGAGCCGGCGGCGCGGCACGCTTCGTCGCTCCGAATGTGCGCTCGAAATTCGTGCGAAGCGCAACGTCGACATCATACGGCGTGACCGGCAGGCCGAGGTTCGCAAGACTGGTGACGCCGAAGTCGCGAATCCCGCACGGAACGATCCCGCCATAGTGGGAGAGATCCGGATCGACATTTATGCTCAAGCCATGCGTCGTGACCCCGCGGCTGACGCGCAGCCCGATCGCGGCGATCTTGTCTTCGGAATTTCCGCTCGCTGAAGGCCGCCTGACCCAGACGCCGACGCGATCCCGCCGCGTCTCACCCTTGACGTTGAATTGAGCCAGCGTGCCGATGATCCAGGCTTCGAGCTGAGTGACGAAGGCTCGGATGTCGCCCCCTCGCGCTTTGAGGTCGAGCATCACATAGACGACCCGTTGCCCGGGCCCATGATAGGTGAACTGCCCGCCGCGTCCGGTGCGAAAGATCGGCAGCGCCGATGGATTGAGCAGGTCGTCGTCTTTCGCTCCCGTACCGCCCGTGTAGAGCGCCGGATGCTCCAGGAGCCAAACCAGTTCGGGAGACCCGTTGTCGCGGATTGACGCAGCTCTGGCGCGCATCGCCTCGATCGCGAATGGATATTCGACCGGCCGATCGCTGATCGCCCAATCGACCGCGGGCGCGGAACCTGAAACAGCGCGGGAATCGCCGGAAAACATAGTTATTATGTATGGCAGCACGTGCGCTTTCGCAAAGCCTGCTTTGGTCTCGCCTGATCGAATGCGTGCGCCGAAGGTCCCGCGTGCTCTGATCGCGCTTCCTGTTTTTCGGCCCATATGATCGGGAATGCCGATAGAGCCAATCTGGCGCTTGCGTTCGTCAGATCGCTCTGTTACGTCGGGCGTCTTCGCAGTTGGGATCGCTTCGGCGGTTCTGAAACTCGCGATACCCGGGCGTCAGGCCCGGTCTGCGGTTGTGGCGGAATTGGTAGACGCACTACCTTGAGGTGGTAGCGCTGGAAACGGCGTGAAGGTTCGAGTCCTTTCAACCGCACCATTTGGCTCGCCAGCCAATGGTCATCCCGGAAGCCCCCGCCTTCCAGGTTCAAAAGCCCTTAACAGGGACGACGCCGAGGCGCGCTCGCAACGCCGCCGATAGCGCGACTCGCGCAGGAAGCCGCTCGCGCCGAAAGCGCGGGGCGTAGCTGGCGTTTGCTTGTCTTCAAGAATTCGGCCAGAGCGCGAGCGCCTTCACCGAGGCGGCTCGCACCACGACTCTGCGCGGCGACAGCTGCTCAGTTGAACAGATTGAACTGCCAGAACGGTGTTTCGTCTTTCGCAGCCGCTGGCGCGCGCGTCTTGCCCTGAGACGAAGGCGCGGTCGCCGGCACGCCGTCAACGATTGCCGGTTTGCCCTGAACCTTCTTAACAGCTCGCGCCTTATGCTTCGCGTCGGGAGCCGGCGTCATCGACCAGACGAGTGAACGCTCCGCCGTCGGATCGGCGGCCTTTGCAGCGGTCTTCGATGCGATCGCCTTTTCTGCAGCGGCATCGTAGGAGGCGATCGTATCGACCGGCGCCTTCGCGACGAGGTGGACGACCTTGAATCCTTTTTCGTGAAGCGCGGCAAGCAGGCCCGGCAGCATCTTTGCGGTCCAAGCGTGAATGTCGTGCATCAGGATGATGCCCTTCTTGCTCGTCGCGAGCTGCGCGAGAATGCGGTTTTTGACGACCTCGGGATTACGCGTCAGGTAGTCCTTCGAGTCGACGTCGACCCAGACCGCGGCGATGTTCCGGTTCCTGAGATACGCTTCCGCCTGGCGGCTCGAGCTCAGGTAGGGAAACCGGAACAGCGGAGAAATCGGCGCTCCATTGGCTTTCGTCACCATCGAGATGGCGCTTTCGATCTGCTGGTCGATCGCCTTGGTATTGGCGAACCGCATGTTCCGATGCGACCACGTGTGGCTGCCGATCGTGTTTCCACCGGCGGCGACCTCGCGAACCATCGCGGGGTCCGAGAGCGCCATCTGTCCGACCATGAAGAAAGTCGCCTTCGTGCACTGGTCGGCGAGCGCTTTCAAAATGGCTCGCGTGCGGGATTTCATCGGGCCGTCGTCGAACGTCAGAACGACTTCGCCGTCGTTCAGAAGCTGCAACGCGCGCTTCTGATCGCCACCGATCGCAGGTCCGCCAGCGGTATCGATCTCGATCGTGCGAGACACGCCGAGCGTCTTCCCATCGTCCGCGCACGTGTCGGCTTTGACCGCGCCGCCGGCTTCGATCTCAGCATGAAGCGGAGCTGTGGCAGCCAGCGACAGCAGCGCAGCAACAGCGATGACGGGCAGAGAAGCGTGCCGCATGAGTTCCTACTTGTTTTCCGGTTCTAACCGGGGATTTGTAGGGGGGTGATTATGAACGTTCAACAAATGCGCGGCTCACTCGCGGCTATCGGCCCGCTCCCTGTGACCCAATAGCCGCGATCCGTCGCGGTTTATGGAGGATTTGCGCCGTTTGCGCGACGCCCCGCCGCATCTGAAGGCCCAGGCTGTGCACCCGCGCAGGGCAGGCGTTGGGCGCTGTCATATTGACGAGGGACGATAAAACAAATGGCCAACATCGACACCGGCTCCGCGACAATCGAAGTTCGCGCCGTCACCGCAGATGACCATGCGGAGTGGCTTCGCCTGTTTCGCGATTACATCACGTTCTACGAAGAGGATGTTCCGGAGGACGTGATCGAGACCACGTGGCAGCGTTTGCTGGCGCAGGAGGACAACATGATCGCGCTCATCGCGATCGCAAACGGCCATGCCCTCGGCATCGTCAACCTGGTCTTCCATCGATCGACCTGGGCACGCGACTGGTATTGCTATCTGGAAGACTTGTTCGTCGCGCCGGATGCGCGCGGAAAAGGCGTCGGGCGGGCGTTGATCGAGGCGGTCTATGCAGAGGCCGACCGGCGCGGCGCATCGCGGACATACTGGGCGACGCAAGCGAAGAACGCGACCGCTCGCACGCTTTATGATCGCCTCGGATCGCTGACTGAATTCGTCCAGTACCGCCGCTAGTGATGCCCAGCGGGAAGCATGCTTCCGATGTGGTCGAAGAGTTCGACCGCTTGCGGATAGGCTTGCAGGATCTGCGACATGTCGTTGGAAAGCTCGCGCAGCCGCGCCTTCTGCGTCGGCGTCGGAGTTCCGGCGCGCATCAATAGCTCAAGCTCTGAGAGCCGCTGTTCGAGATGTTGCGTATTGGGCTGGCGCGCATAGAAGCGGTGCATCTCGACGATCGCGGAAAGCACGGTGCTGTAGTCGACGAACGCGCTTGCTGGCGGAGACGCGGCGCCGTTAGAGGGCGAGGGAAGAGCGGGCTGGGTGCGGACCTGTCGCGGCGCGCTTCGCTGAGCATCGGTCGCAGGTGGCCGAGTCCGGGGAACGTCGTGCTGTTGCGCAACCCGTTCATTGGGCGCGGCGACGGCAGCTTGCGCATGGCCCGCGCCGTTCTGAGCGCGCTGCGGCGGCAGGCTTTTGCCTCCCGCAAGGCTCTCGATCTGCCCATTTTCGAAATCGATCGAGAACGCGATCGAGTCGTCTCCGCGATTGATCTTCTCGGTCAGGATGCCGCGAACTTCGTCAAGGATCGCGCTATCGGGCGCGGTGAAGCGAGACAAAACCCCATCATTCGACGAGATGAGCAGATAGGGCGTCTTGTCTTGCGGCTTCAGCGCCAGCGCCGCGAAGGCGAGCGTGATGAAGCCGAGGAGCACGGTAGCGCCGGTCGGCGAGAGCGGGCCGAACGACAGATCCGGGCGCATCGATCCGAATGTCATCACCAGGAAGAGCGCGGCGAGGCCCCAATAAAGAAGTGTCGGCTTTTGTCTGACGTGGGTGCCGACGGAGACGCTCGCGATGTTCGCAATCGGAATGGTGCGCGACGGCGTGGTCAGAACGCGGCCCTCGATGCGAAGCGCGTCAAACGTCTTGGTCGCCGCGGCGCTCTCGGGGATGCGTCCGTGAAATATCATTATAGGAGTGCTCACTTTCGGAGCTGTCGCACTAGTTCTCGCGCGGAACATAGTCGATCCGCGTCGCAAACAGAAGTCCGGCGAACGGGCACCTGTTGATAGCGCGTTCAGCTCGCCGGAGCATCGAGCTTGCGCGTCAGGTCCTCGAACTCCTTCCGCAGTTCCTCGTTCTTGAAAATCTGATCGAGGCTCGGCGATTCGAGCTTCTGAATCGCCTCGAACGACGTCGAGCTTTCGCGCATCAGATCGCGAAGCTGCACGCTGGCTTCGACGGTTTCATACGTATTATCCGCGATTTTCAGGTCATGCGATGCCTTGAGCCGCGCCTTCGCGATCTGCTCGCGCTGTTGCTGCAGATAGCGGCGATAGCTCTGTGCGGCCGAGTCGGCGATCTTCTGGCTGTCGCGATTCGATTCGAGCGCCCGCTGCTGGTCCGGGCGATTCTCGGCCTTGAGCAGATCGGCCGTCCGCCGCCGCGCCGCCGCGATATCTGAAATGATGGCTTCGAGCTTCGGCAGATACTGCGTGTCGATCTTGGCGATCGTCGCGTCCTGCGCCTGCACGAGCATCGCGAAAAGCGCCGCATGCATCGCAAAATAACGCCGCGCCGCGCCCATGTTGTCGCCCGTCGAGCCGATGAGCTTCGCCAGCTGCCCGTCGATCATCTTGGCGGCGTTGAAGACGGCGACGAGACGGATGAGATCGCCCGAGAGCACGCTGTCGAGCAGCAGATCGACTTGCTCGGGCTGCAATTCGATGCCCGCCGCCTTGAGGGCCGCGGCGATCTCGCCCTTTTCCTTCTTGATCTCGGCGCGGTTTGCGGCGATGCGCTTATTGTTTTCCGCGATCTGCGCTTCGATCGAGTCGACGGTGTCGGTCAGGACGCCGGGAAAGTTCGCGTCCTTGGGCGCGACGAGCTGTTTTTCCTTCAGCTTGACGTTCTGCTCATCGATGTCGCGAATGTTGTGGCGCAGCACATCGAGCCGCTTCTGGACGTCGACGACCGGCGCGTTCGTGACGATCCCGAGTGCCGCATTGAGAAGATCGCGCACCTTGGTGTCGCGGTCTTCGCGCGTTTCCTTCCAGAACGGCGGGATGATGTATTCGTCGCGGCTCGGAAGCTTGCTCGCCCCCGCGCGGGAATCGGCGGCATCCTTGAGCACGGCGTCGACTGCCGCCATCAGTGCCTTGGCTTGCTCGTATTGAATATCGCCGTCGCGCGGATCTTGCGCCGCGGCTTTGGCGGCCGCCGCAGCCGGACTGAGCGTGTCGCTCTTCACCGAGGGATCGATCGGCGACGGCGCGTTGGTTTCGCGCGCCTTCAGCCAGTCGGCGATGGCATCGCGCTTCGCCGCCTGCGCGGCCGCGGCGGTTGAAACGACCACACTTGCAATAAGCGCGAGGCATAAGGCCGTCGCGGGCCGTCGCTGAACCGACATGAGCGCCTCCGTCGGCGTCAATGGCACTGAAAATTCTGGCAAATCAATGTTGCGGCAGCGTCGCCGATGCAACAAATCCGAATGCATTCTGGGTTTTGGCGACGTTACAGCCGGGCCGCGATCCTGATCAACCTAAGAAAATCCTCGTCGATGCTGCGCGCATCGTCGAGCAGCAGCATATCCGAAAACGTGGATAGGGATTTGTTAACGGCATCGGCGGGCTTGGCGCGATGAATGCCGGCCGCGCCGAAATTGGCGTAGAGTCTGAGAGCTTTCGGCGACGGCAGCAGAGCCGCGAACGGTGCCGGTGTCCCGATAACGATCAGCGAGCTTCGTGCACTGAACTCCGCCTCAGGAACGGCGCGACCGATTTCGCGCAGAACGAGATCGGCAAGCGGACGCAAACCCTTGGCGTCGGAAAGCAGGCGTTCGATGTCGGACCTTGAGGTCGCGACGGGTTTCACTGAAGGCGTCGGCGGAGCCGGCGGCGCTGTCTTCGGCACAGCGTGAAATGGGCGACGGTCCAGTTGTCTTGTTGCTTCCGGCGGCCGAGGACGTGCCGCCGGGGGAATGTTGCCCGCATCGTCGCCATAGACCAGCCGCCCGCCGTTGTGATGGATGCGCTCCAGCCAGGACGCCCACGAAAATTGAAACCCCTGATGCCGTAGCCAGTCGATGATTTCGTTGCGATCGCTATGGCCCGAGTGCCGGATGGCAATCATCCAGCCGTCGAGGTCCCGGCCGGTGTCCTCCTTGAGGCTGGCGACGAAGTCCCGCTCCATTTCCGCATAGTCGGTGCTCATCAGAGGTCTGCATCAAATCCAGCGTCGTGAGCGCGCTTTATACTCGATATACGCGTCACCGAATTGACGTTCGAGGTGACGTTCCTCCGGGATGATTTGCAGGATCGTCACCAGGATCGCAAAAATCAAAGCCGCGCCGACGAACCAGACCGATTTGGTAATTTCGGCCGTGCCCAGCAGCACCAGCACGTCGCCGATGTAGATCGGGTTGCGAAAACGCGCGAACGGGCCGGAGGTCACCAGTGCGCTGGATGTTCCAGCGGGATTAAACGTCGTCCCGTTTTTTGTCAGCGTCCGGATGCTCCAGACGATCAGAGCGACGCCGGCAACGCCGAAGCCGATGCCGATCCAATGCGCAGGGCTGTCGTTCATTCCCGGCCATGGAAGCGGCCAAACGCGCGTTGCGAGCGATGCCGCCGCGATCAGCACGATCAGCAGCACGGGCGGCCAGGGAAAATTGTTTGCGCGCTCGATGGGCGTCGCGTCTGCGTTCTGTTCGGTCATGGCGGCAATCTACAGCCAAACGCGGCGAACGCCAGCCGGGGACGGCAACCGTTATTCTGAGGATCGCCAACAGAGCGCCGAAGTCATGCCCGTGCCGTCACGGCTGCTTCTTTTTGGCCGCATCGGCGGGCGCCTTGGCCTTCTTGGGCGGCGCGATCCGTGGTGTCGGCGAAGCGGTCGGATCGGTTTGCTTCAGCTCGTAATCGAGGTCGTAGCTTTTGCATCCCGAAGCCGCGAGGCGCTGATTATACTCCTGCAGACGCTGCAGATCGGCCGCATGCTGGCCGTCGGGATCTCTTCCCTTGGCTGACGTTCCGACCGTCGATGAGAACGCAGACTGAAGGCCGCGCGAGAAGCCTGACGCCTGCTTGCGATTGTCAAAGCCGCGAAGCTGCAGGATCAGAACCTGCACACGCCCCGACAATTGCTTGCAGTTGAGCTTCTTGTCTTCGATCGGCGCCTGATAGCTCGCGCCGTGGTCGCCGTCTTTCCAGATGTTATTCTTCGCGTAGGCGCTGGCAATGATCGACGAGCTGCCGACGCCCGCAGCCAGCGTGAGCGGCACGATAAGCGTGATCAGGCTAAGCGAGGTGAGGAAACGCATTCGCACTCGCACTCCAATAAGCGGCCGATTATGAGGCTGAACATGATTCCGCGGCAGGCTGAAGGCAAACCCGGAGTATGTTGACTTCCGATGCTTTTGCGCCGGCAGGCTTGCGCAGCACGCACGCCTCTGATTTCAATAGAATATCTTAAGCCAGGAGGGCCGGCTGATCGGTGCCTCCGGTGGTCGCTCCAGAGGGAAACACGGAATGACGATTGCGCGCGCGGCGCTGATGGCGCTCATCGTGGGTGCGGCGAGTTCGCCGTCGCGGGCCGAAGAGCCGACGCCCGCGCACTTCGCCTGCGACTTCAGTACGGGCTATTCCTGGACGTATGACTCCGGGAAGTTCCGGTCCGAACCGCCGAAGGATCTGAAGTTCGAAATCGGCCAAATCGATCTGGACAAACAGGCCGCAACCCTGATCCTCGATGGCAAATCTTCGAACGCGCTGAAGATCGTGCGCGCCCTGAACGCCAACACTTTCCTTGAAGTCGCGAATGAAGGCTTCCTGAACATCACGACCATCTATGATCGCGATGCTACGACCGGAACTTATCCGGCGGTGCATTCGCGCCATTTCGGTCTCTTCGGCCAGCCGATGTTCGCGCAGTATGCGGGAACGTGCACGGCTAAGCCTTAGGCTTCTTCAAGACGCCGCTTAAGCTGTGGACGGGCGAGTTGCCGTCCTGACGCCGCAGGAGCACAACTACCGGCATGACCCTGCACCTCGTCAAACTCTGCGTCGGCGCAAGCTCCATCGATGACCTCGCGGACTGGCAGCGCGAAAACCGGCAATGTAAGTCGCGCGACGGCAAAGCCTGCGTCTATCATCCGACGTATCAGTTTCCGAAACGGCGCGATGACCTGCTCGATGGCGGCTCGCTCTACTGGGTGATCAAAGGCACGATCCTCGTTCGGCAAAAGCTCGTCGGGCTTGAGGAGGGCACCCGAGACAACGGCACGCCGTGCTGTCATATCCAACTTGCGCTGCCGCTTATCCCGGTGCGGCCGACGCCCCGCCGCGCCTTCCAGGGCTGGCGCTATCTCGAAGACGACGACGCGCCGCCGGACCTCAAAGGCGGCAAGCGCGATCAGGTTGCGGTCATGCCGGCCGAAATGCGAAAGAAGCTCGCCGATCTTGGCCTCCTCTGAAGCAACCCGCTGAGAAGTAATGTCCCGCCCGCCATTCACGCCGACCATCGCGTCGCTGCCCAAGCTTGTGCCTTTTGTCGGACCGGAAGCCCTGGAGCGCGCTCGCGGACGGCCTTTCTCCGCCCGCCTCGGCGCCAACGAAAGCATCTTCGGATCATCTCCGAAGGCCGTTGCCGCGATGCGCGAAGCAGCCGCCGAGAACTGGAAATATTCCGACCCCGAGAATTTCGAGCTGCGGTCCGCGATCGCGGACCATCACGGCGTCGCAATCGAGAACGTTGTGGTCGGAGAAGGCATCGACGGTTTGCTCGGCCTGACCTGCACGATGTTTCTGACGCCTGGCGCTCATGTCGTCACGACCGACGGCGCCTATCCGACCTTCAACTTCCACGTCCGAGCGCACGGCGGCGTACTCGATCTCGTGCCGATGCACGACATGCGCGAAGATGTTCCGCGCCTCATTGAGAGCGCGAAAGCTCTGTCGGCACGCATGCTTTATGTATCGAATCCCAACAATCCGATGGGAAGCTGGTGGCCGGCCGAGGCCATGACACAGTTCATCGGCGCGCTAGCGCCCGAAACGCTTTTGATCCTCGATGAAGCCTACGTCGAAACAGCGCCGGAAGGCACTGCCCCGCCAATCGACATTTCAAATCCGCAGGTCGTGCATTACCGGACGTTTTCGAAAGCCTACGGACTTGCTGGCGCGCGCATCGGTTATGCGATTGGCGAAAGCAGCGTGATCGAAGCCTTCGACAAGGTCCGCAATCACTATGGCATCAACCGCGTCGGCCAGATCGGCGCGCTCGCCGCCATCCGCGATCAGGCGTATCTGCGCGATGCCGTCGGCGCCATCGCTGCCGCGCGCGAACGCATCGCCGCGATCGCATCGGCGAACGGCCTGTCTCCGTTGCCGTCCGCGGCGAACTTCGTCGCCATCGATTGCGGCCGCGATGCCGCGTTCGCCGAGCATGTTCTGAAAGCGCTGCTCGACCGCGACGTATTCGTCCGCAAGCCCATCGCCAAAGGGATCGATCACTGCATCCGCGTCTCGTGCGGCCGTGACGAGGATCTCGACGTGTTTGCCAAAGCGCTTCCCGCGGCGATCGAGGACGCGCGTCGGTTGTCATAGGCGTCGCCCGAAGACTTATGACAACCTTCGGAATGAAGACAGCGCGCGTCCGAGCCGCTAAGGGAACCGGATGACACGCACCAGCGATTTCAATCTTACAGCAGTCCAGCGGCTCCTCAGTCTCGCCGCCGTCACAGCGACCGCGTTCGGCGTCGGACTTTCGTTCGGTATCGGCTTTCCCCTCACGGCCTTGACGTTCGAGGCTTGGGCGCAGCCCAAATGGATGATTGGGCTCGCGGGCGCCGTGCCTGCCATTGCCGTTCTGCTGGCCCTTCCCGTGTTGCCACGCATCGTCGTGCGCTTAGGCCCTGTTACCGCCATCGCTCTCGGATGCCTCGCCGGCGCGGCCGGATTCGCTGCGCTCTATGCGTTTCAATCGCCTGCAGCGTGGTTGATCATCCGCTTGCTGATGAGCGTCGGATTTGCGCTGCCCTGGCTTGCGGGCGAGACATGGATCAATTCGGTGTCCGAAGAGTCGACGCGCGGCCGTGTCATTGCGGTCTATGCGATCGTCTTCTTCACCGGGTTTGCGACAGGACCGTTCATTCTGCAAAATCTCGGGCTCGATGGTCCGTGGCCATTCATCGTCGGGACGCTGGGCTCGGCGGTGGCGAGCATCCCCATATTGCTGGCGCGGCGGTTCGCGCCGGAGTTCTGTCACGACGGATCGAGCGACGTCACGTCCGCGCTTCGCATGGCGCCCGCAGCGATGGCCTCGGCATTCATCGGAGGTTTCGCCGAAATCACCAACCTGTCGCTCATCCCGAACGTCGGGCTCGCAGCCGGGCTGTCGCAGAACGAAGCGCTGGGCCTGCTCAGCGCCATGACGATCGGAGGCATCGCTCTCCAGTTCCCGATCGGGTGGCTCTCCGACAAGGTCTCGCGTCACGCCGTCACGATCGGCCTCGCCGTCGCGTTTGTGCTGCTTGTGCTGCTCTTGCCGTTCGCTTTAGCGAGTTCCGGCCAGGCGAAGATCGTGTGCTTCCTGCTCGGCGGCGCCATCCTCGGCTTCTATACGTTGGGCCTCGCGGTGATCGGTGAGCGCATCGCGCCGGGTGATCTCGCCGCCGCCAACGCCGCGTTCCTTGTCATGTATCAGGCTGGCTCCATCGTCGGCCCGTTCGCGGCTGGCGTGGCGATGACGGCGTCGCCGGTGAATGGCTTCGTCGCGATCATGACCGGCTTGATGATCATTTGCGGCGTGGCCGTCGTGCTGCTCGACAGGCGTGAGCGCCGCGCAGTCGAGCGTGGTTAACAGATTGTTTGCGCCATCGCGCTAGCTTGCAAGGGTCGAAAACGGAGCCGGCTTTTTGCATTGGCTCAGCCCCGCGCAAGGTGCGTGCGATGATGCGATCGGTTCTGTCTTTTTTTTCGGTGCTGGCGTTCGGCGCGATGACGGCGGCGCTTTTCATCGCGGTTCTGCCGTGGGTGTCGGGACATGCGCCGGATAATCTCAAGGCCCTGACCGATGGCCTGCAATTCAATTCGCTGATGCTGGGCTTGATCTTCGGCCTGATGCTGGGCTCGCTCGGCCGCTACAACTGGGCGGACATTCCGCGCCGCGTGGTGACGTGGTTCCTCGTGCGCGAGCGGCAGTTTTTCTATTACGCCCTGATCGCCATCTGCGCCGGCGTGCTGCTCTATTACTGACGCGTTCGGAGCCCATCAGAAAAGGGCGGTCCTTTCGAACCGCCCTTGAGGTAGTGCCTGAAATCTTTGGGTCGCCTCAGACCGAATAGTACATGTCGTACTCGACCGGATGCGGCGTCATCTCGTAGCGCATGTTCTCTTCCATGCGCAGCGCGATGTAGGCGTCGATCATGTCGTCGTTCATGACGCCGCCCGCTTTGAGGAAGTCGCGATCCTTGTCGAGGCTGTCGAGAGCTTCGCGCAAGGAGGCCGCAACGGTCGGAATCTTCGCAAGCTCTGCCGGCGGTAGGTCGTAAAGATTCTTGTCCATCGCAGGACCGGGATCGATCTTGTTCTGGATGCCGTCAAGGCCCGCCATCAACATCGCCGTGAACGCGAGATACGGGTTCGCGCCCGGATCGGGGAAACGGACTTCGACGCGCTTCGCCTTGGGGTTCGAAACGTGCGGAATGCGGCACGACGCCGAACGGTTGCGCGCCGAGTAGGCGAGCAGAACCGGCGCTTCGTAACCCGGGACGAGACGCTTGTAGGAGTTCGTCAGCGGGTTCGAGAACGCGTTGATCGCCTTCGCGTGCTTCAGGATACCGCCGATGTAGTAGAGGCACATCTGCGAAAGGTCGGCGTACTTGTCGCCCGCGAACATCGGCTGTCCGCCCTTCCATATCGACTGGTGGACGTGCATGCCCGAGCCGTTGTCGCCGAAGATCGGCTTCGGCATGAACGTCGCCGTCTTGCCGTAGGCCTGCGCGACGCTGTGCACGACGTACTTATAGATCTGCATATGGTCGGCCATCATGATCATCGGGCCGAACTTGACTCCGAGCTCATGCTGGGCGGCGGCGACCTCGTGGTGATGCTTCTCGACCGAGACGCCCATCTCCGACAGCACCGACAGCATTTCCGAACGGATGTCCTGGCAGCTGTCGATCGGCGGAACCGGGAAGTAGCCGCCCTTGACGCGCGGACGGTGTCCGAGGTTGCCCATCTCGATGTCGGCCGACGAGTTGGTCGGCAGCTCGCTCGAGTCGACCTTGAAGCCGACCGAGTACATGTCCGTCGAGAACTTGACGTCGTCGAAGATGAAGAATTCGGCTTCCGGGCCGAAATAGACTTTGTCGCCGAGGCCGAGCGACATCATGTAGGCTTCGGCCTTCTTGGCGATCGAGCGCGGGTCGCGTTCGTAGGGCTGACCCGTCGACGGCTCGAGAACGTCGCAGAACAGAACGACCGTCGTCTGCGCGAAGAAGGGATCGATGTGCGCCGACGTCGGGTCCGGCATCAGCGTCATGTCGGACGCTTCGATCGTCTTCCAGCCCGCGATCGACGAACCGTCGAAGGCGTAGCCGTCGCTGAACACGCTGTCGTCGACGCAGCTGACGTCGGCCGTCACGTGCTGCATCTTGCCTTTGGTGTCCGTGAATCTGAAATCCACGAACTTGGCTTCCTTGTCCTTGATGAATTTCAGGACGTCACTTGCGTTCTTCATAGACACTCCCCTGTCTTGCAATGCGTTACGGCTCCGGGCGAGCCGAGTTGGCCGATTGATGTGTTCAAACCGGAATTCGATCGTGCGGTGTTAGATTGCGTCGCGGCCGGATTCACCGGTGCGGATGCGGATGGCGTCCTCAATGGTCGAAATGAAGATTTTGCCGTCGCCGATGCGGCCCGTCTTCGCGGCCTTTTGAATGGCCTCGACGGCCTTGTCGAGCATCTCGTCGCTCAACACGACCTCGATTTTCACCTTCGGTAGAAAATCGACGACATACTCGGCGCCGCGGTAGAGTTCGGTATGGCCCTTCTGGCGGCCGAACCCCTTGGCTTCGATCACAGTAATGCCTTGCAAGCCGATTTCCTGTAGCGCTTCTTTCACTTCATCGAGCTTGAAGGGCTTTATGATCGCTTCAATCTTTTTCATTTTCGTCCCTTGATGATGGGCAGGATATCGAATGGCGACCCGCACCTGCCCAATGGCCAAATAGCTAGCAGGGGCCGTGCCAGTCTCGGCACCGGCATGGAATGCAAGACAAATCAAAGGCTTAGCTGTTGTCTGCGGATTAAATAGCCAGCCATGATCGAGTTATACGCCTAAAAAACAAGCCGTGTGCTTGAATTTCAGGCGGCAGACGAGGGCGCGGCGCCGTGACCGCCGCTGACGTAGGATCGAGCGCATCGCATGAACGAACTTTTGTCGACGACGGAGATGGCCGAGGCGGATCGTCTGGCTGCAGCGGGAGGCGTCCCGAGCCTCGATCTGATGGAAAACGCCGGCCGCGCCGTCGCCGAAGCGGCGCTGAAACTGGCCGCCGATCTCTCGCGCCCGAGCGCCCGCATCGTCGCGCTCTGCGGCCCCGGCAACAACGGCGGCGACGGCTTCGTCGCGGCCCGCCATTTGCGCGATCGCGGCTTCGACGTGCGGGTCTTTCTGCTCGGAGATCGCGCCGCATTGAAGGGCGACGCCGCCGAGATGGCGCGCCGCTGGCCGTTGCCCATTCGCCCTGCATCGCCCGACGCGTTGCAAAGCATGAACATCGTGATCGACGCGCTCTTCGGCGCCGGACTTTCGCGTCCGCTCGATGGCGAAGCCGCCGAACTGGTCGAGGCCGTAAATGCCAGCCGCATCCCGGTGATCGCCGTCGATGTTCCGAGCGGGCTCAACGGTTCGACGGGGCAAAGCGACGGGCCGGTCGTTCAGGCTCGGAGGACGGTGACGTTCTTCCGCAAGAAGCCGGGTCATCTTTTGATGCCGGGCCGCGACCTCTGCGGTGAGGTCATCGTCGCACAGATCGGCATCCCGGACAAAGTCCTCGAAACCCTGAAGCCTTCCGTGCACGAAAACCGGACGGACCTCTGGCTGTCGTCTTTCCGCTGGCCTGAGGACGCCGGACATAAATACGATCGCGGCCATGCCGTTGTCGTCTCAGGGCCGGCACTGCAAACCGGTGCCGCTCGCCTCGGCGCACGCGGAGCGATTAGGGCCGGAGCCGGCGTCGTGACACTCGTCGGCAATGCGACCGCAACCGCCATCATCGCCACGCAGGTCACGTCGATCATGGTGCGCTCGGTTGCGGGCCCCACCGCGCTTACCGACTTTCTCGCCGATACGAGGCGCAACGCCGTGCTGATCGGACCCGGCGCATCCGTCGGAGCCGAAACGGCGGCGGACGTTCTCGCGATCTTGCGATCCTCTGCGTCTGTCGTCCTCGACGCTGACGCCCTGACGTCGTTTGCCGACGGCGACAATGATCGCCCGCAACGAGAGGCCGGCATGGGCTTCCTGGTGCGCAACGGCGACAAGACGCTGAACGCCGACAGCTTGTTTGCGGCGATCAAAGCGCGTTCCGCGCCCGTCGTCCTGACGCCGCACGACGGCGAGTTCAAGCGCCTGTTCGGCGATGTCGGCGGCTCGAAGCTCGATCGCGCGCGGCACGCAGCCGAGCGATCCGGAGCGATCGTCATTCTCAAGGGAAGCGACACGGTGATCGCCGAACCCGAAGGCCGCGCGGCGATCAACGCGAATGCGCCGCCCTGGCTCGCAACCGCCGGATCGGGCGACGTACTGGCCGGATTCGTCGTCGGTCTTCTGGCGCAGCGCATGCCGGCGTTCGAAGCTGCCTGCGCGGCGGTCTGGCTGCACGGAGAGTGCGCGCGCCGCTTCGGCATCGGTCTGATCGCTGAAGATCTGCCTGAGCTTCTGCCGCCGGTGTTAGCCGATCTTCACAGCCGCAAACGGCGTTAAACGCGCCCGGCCTGTTTCAGCTGATCGTCGGCATGAAGAAACGCCTCGACTTCCGAGGTCGCGGGCGGGCTCGTCTCCGAAACTCCGAGCAACGCCATCAGCTGCGCGATTTCGACGAACTTTCGCGTCTTGCGATCATAGAGGCCGCCCTTGAACAGCGCCCGCGCTGCGACCTGACCGTCGCGCGGTCCGCCGTCGATGACGAAAATCTGCTCCATGACGACGAGGCTCGCATCCCAGCACAGCAGTTTGGTTTCGAGACGGAATGGCTGGAACGGACGAAGCTCGCGCTGGAAGCGAATAGTGATGGCGCTCGCGATCGGCGTCCAATTGTGACGCATCACCTCGCGCCATAGCCCCGACCTGACCATGGTGTCGAGGCGACCGAGGTCCATCAGCGTCAGATAGCGGCCGTTGTTGAGATGAAACGAAAGATCGAGATCGTGCGGCCACACCCGGAAATTCAGCGTCGACGATTCGCGCGGCAGGCTGACCGGCCCGCGTCGCCGCGCCGTCAGCAGGAGCCATAAAAGCCGCAGCCAGAGGTTCATCGGAACGGTCTCCGAAACGAGACTTGCAGCGTCACGCAGGCCCTACCTATAAGTCAAACAGGCTGACTGCCGCGGCAGTTCGCAATTGCTCCTTGCCGGGCCATAATGGCAATTTAAGAGGACTGTACGGCGAATCGCTTGGACGTCCGGCTGGAAAGGTGAACGACAGGAATGCTGCGGCCACTACGCCTCGCGCAGATACTCGTTGCGTCGGCTTTCGTCACGAGCGGAGTGCAGGCCGCCGAAGGCGTGCCGCAGCCGTCCGCCGCCGAGCAGGGCGCAGCGCAAATGGTGCGCGGCGACGTTGCGACCGCGGTGACGGCCTACACGGAAGCGCTGCGCGACACGGGCCTCGCCAACGACCGCCGCGCGACGATCCTGAATGATCGCGCCGTCGCCAACGCACGGCTCGGCCAGATCAAGCTGGCGCTCGAAGACTACAATCACGCGGTCGAGCTGTTTCCCGAATACCCCGTTGCTTACAACAATCGCGGCAACCTGCTCGTGGCCGTCGGTCAGCTCGACGAGGCGATGAAGGATTTCGACCGGGCGCTCGTGCTCGCGCCGGGCTACGCCGCTGCATATTCCAATCGCGCCAACGCCGAGATGAAGCTCGGCAAGCCCGCGGTCGCAATCCGTGATTTCACGAAGGCGATCGAACTGTTGCCGGCCAGCGCGCCGCCGCTGTCCGGGCGCGGCTTGGCCTATCTCGCGACCGATAAGCCGCATGCCGCCATCCGCGATTTTTCGCGTGCGGTCAGCGCTGATGCGCGCTTTGCGACCGCTTATCGCAACCGCGCCGAAGCGCGGATGACTATCGGTCTGCGCGACGACGCGATCGAGGACTTGTCCCGCGCCATCGCGTTCGACGTCAACAACACCGAACTCTACGTCGTTCGCGGCTACGCCTATCTGCTGAATGCCAATACCGCCTCGGCCTTGAAGGATTTCTCCCGCGCCATCGAACTCGATCCCAACGCGAGCGCGGCGTTCGAAGGGCGCGGCCTCGCCAACAGCTTCGCCGAAGCCTCCGACGAAGCCTATGCGGACTTGAACCGCGCCATCGAACTCGATCCGCGATCGCCGGTCGCATATGCGTTCCGCGCCGTCGTCTACAAACAGAACAACCAGCCTGACATCGGAGCGAAGGACGTCGAAACGGCGATCAAGCTCGATCCGAATTCGCCCGAAGCGCTCTGGGCGCGCGGCGAGATCGCGGAGGCAAGCGGCCATGCCGACACCGCGATCGCCGATCTGCGACGTGTGCTGCAACTGAAGCCGAGCTGGCAGTTCGCGGCCGACGCGCTGAAGCGGCTGGGCGCACCGATCGATGACGGCGATGACAAACCGCAGCCGTCGCTCGATATCCCGAAGTGGCATGTCGTCCAGAACGGAAAGACATATACCGCCGTGAGCGACGACTACGGGCAAATTCGCGTGCCGCTCGAAATGATCGGCGAAGGCTTGCCGAAGCTGCTCGACTGGGAGGTGAAAACAGCCCCCTACGCGAGCTACGGTATCCTGCGCTTTTCGGGCGGTAGCATGCCGGGCAAGAACGGCCCAGAGGACACCGAACTCGCAGCCATCGTCGATATCGCAGCGGCGAAGGTGATCGCGATCCAGCCCAACAAGCAGGGCGCTCGCGTCGCGACCTGGACGTGGGACGGCGACCACCTGCAAGTCGCGAGCGTCGACGGCGTAACCGACGAGTATCAGCTGCGCACCGTCGCGGTTGCGGCGGCCGCTCCTGTTCCGCAACGGCGCTACGATTCTTGGGAATCGCGGGAAACGCGTCAGCGCCGCGCGCCAAAACCGAAAACGATCTTCGACTTTTTGTTTGGCAACTGACGTCTTGCCGCAAGAACGCAGCGGCCCCGAAAGCGTTATCCGAATTCAGTCGGATTGGGACGCTGCGATAAAATCATGCATGACAAGCCAATCGTTCTCTGGTTCCGCAACGACCTTCGGCTTGGAGATCACGCGGCGCTCGTGGCGGCGGTCCATACTGGCGCTCCGATCCTACCGCTCTACATTCTCGACGATGCGTCACCCAAACAATGGAAGATGGGCGGCGCGTCGCACTGGTGGCTGGATAAAAGCCTCGCTGCGCTTGCGGGCGATCTCGCAAGTCGCGGCGGCCCGCTCGTGCTTCGTCGTGGCGACAGCGAGACCGAGTTGCTGCGCATGATCGAGGAGACCGGAGCAGCCGCCGTTTACTTCACCCGCAGCTATGAGCCGTGGGCAGTCGCGCTCGAGCAGCGGCTGAAAACAAAGCTCGACGACGCCAACGTCGCGTGCCGCCGCTTCGGGGGCCGCCTGCTTCGCGAGCCTGAAGACATGCGCACGTCCAACGGCGGATTTTACAAGGTTTACACGCCATTTTCGCGCGCCATCATGAAAGACCTCGTTCCGGCGAAATCCGTGCGCGCGCCCGAACGCATCGCGACGCTTGAGAAACAGCCCAAAAGCGAACGTCTGCGCGACTGGGCGTTGCACCCGCAAAAGCCCGACTGGTCGAAAGGTTTCGCAGCGGCCTGGCAGCCGGGCGAAGCCGGCGCACGCAAACGGCTTTCCGATTTTGTGCGAACTGCGCTGAAATCGTATGCGCGCGACCGCAATTGTCCGGCGACGCCCGGCACGTCGCGATTGTCGCCGCATCTCGCGTTCGGCGAAATCTCGCCCGCTGCATGCTGGCATGCGGCGGCACACGCTGGCGGCAAAACCAATGGCTCGGACAATGCGGCCGAGACATTTCTCAAAGAGCTTCTTTGGCGTGAATTCTCCGCCGGTCTTTTGTTTCATTTTCCCGAATTGCCCGAGGAGCCGTTTCGGCCGGAATTCTCGGCATTTCCCTGGCACGGGAACGCCAAGCATCTCAAAGCATGGCAAACCGGGCAGACCGGATATCCGATCGTCGACGCCGGAATGCGCGAGCTATGGGCGACGGGCTACATGCACAATCGCGTGCGCATGATCACCGCGTCGTTTCTCATCAAGCACTTGCTCATTCCGTGGCAAACCGGCGAAGCCTGGTTCTGGGACACGCTCGTTGACGCCGATCTCGCAAACAATTCGGCGAACTGGCAGTGGGTTGCGGGCTCCGGCGCCGACGCGGCGCCTTATTTTCGTATATTCAACCCGGTCTTGCAGGGCGAGAAATTCGATCCCGATGGCGACTATGTCCGCCGCTGGGTTCCGGAACTCGCGAAATTGCCCCGGCAAATCATTCACGCACCGTGGAAAGCCGATTCCGGCACGCTCATGGAAGCCGGCGTTAAACTCGGGAAATCATACCCAAATCCGATCGTCGAGCATGGTGAAGCCCGCGCCCGCGCGCTCGCCGGCTACGAACACATTAAAAATTCGCACTAGAGACCGGCTTTCTGGGACAGTAATTCCCGCACAATAAAAGGGCACGTCGCATGCGCCGGGCGCATGAGCAACATGTCGCTCGTAAGTATCTGGTTTAGAATATTCCCCGATAACAAGCACGATCTGGCCTACTCGGTCGCATCTTGTGATAGAGATAGGTGGGCTCCGCCGTATTGCGTAGGGAGAGAGTTATGTTGCGCGCACGAACCTTGGCAGCGTTGCTGTTCGCTGTTTTGCCGATTGTTCCTGTATCAGCTCAGGAGATCGGAACCAGTGAAAATGCCGGCAGTGCCGCGAGCGCGACTGCCGCGCCGGAGAAGGGCGCAGACGCAACGGAAGCCGCTGCCGTCGAGCCCAAACCGAAGCCGAAACCTTTGCCGCCGACGCTGACGGCATCAATCGATCTCACGCGCCAGACGATGACCGTCAAAGTCAACGGCGAGGCGCGCTATAGCTGGCCGATCTCGTCCGGTGTGGCCGCGTTCGCGACGCCGACCGGCAACTTCCATCCGCAGTGGACTGCGAAGATGTGGTACTCGCGCAAATACGACATGGCGCCGATGCCGCACGCCGTCTTCATCAACGGCGGCGTCGCCGTGCATGGAACTTCGCACACGAAATATCTCGGCAGCCCGGCATCGCACGGATGCATCAGGCTCGCGCCGGGCAACGCCGCGACGTTCTACAATCTCGTCCAGCGTCACGGCTATAGCCGGACGCGCGTCAGCGTTCACGGCCGCCCGAACTGGAAAGGCGGCACTCAGATTGCGAGCCGCAGCGAAGAAGATCGCAAGCCGCGGTACGCCGACAGCGGAAGCTGGTTCTGGGGCGATAGCAGCGATGACTCAGCCTACAATCCGCGCTTCACGCGCAAGAAGGCACCGAAGGGCCACGTCTACATCGACGGCAAGCTGATGAAAGTCTATCGGCGCAAGAACGGCGAATACGTCTACCGCCAAGCGCAGCGGCAGGTTTCTCCCGGCTATTCCAACAGCTATTGAGATCGCTTGAACGATCGGTGGAAATACGAAAAGGCCCGGTTTCGACCGGGCCTTTTTCTTTGATCGTCAGTTTCTTTGATCGTCAGAATGGGTTCCACGTCGGTTGCCGTGTGAAGCGCACATACCCGAGATTTGCTCCGATCCGCACGCCGACACCGGACCGTATCGGCGCCATGATGACCTGCCCACCCTTCAGCAACGTCAAACCGACGCCGCCGACGAAATAAGCCGACCCGTCGATGCCGGTGAAGTTGCGGTAGATGTCGTCGGAATTGTTCATCCGGTAGATGAGGAACAGCGTCCTCGACCCCGAGGCTCCGAAGTCGGTGCCGACTGAAGGTCCGTGCCAATAAACCTCGCGCACATCGCGCTCGTTGCGCATGTAGAGCGAGCCCTTGCCGAACCGAAGGCCAGCGAAGAACGCGCCGCCGCCTTCGGTGCCGAGCACGTAGCCCGTCGGCCGCCCCATTTCCTTGAAGGCGTGCTCGATGACGCTGGCGAGGTTGGTCGAGATCGTGCCGAAGAAACCGCGCGTCGCCTCGCGAACCTCGTCGATCGAATAGCCGTCCGCTTCAGCCGCCGGAGGTGAGGCCGCGCCGCCTTGTTCGCGCATCGCGAGGTCAGGCGTTTTGTAAGCGTCGTCCGGCTTCGTGTCGGCCGTCCACGGCGACGTAACCGGAGGCTTTGCGGCAGGCGGCGCGGGTTCCGCGTGTTTGACGGGTGCTGTGGCGGCGTGCTGCTCGGGCTTCGCTTTTTCGGGCGGCTGCGATGCCGTCTCGTGCGTCGCCGCTGGAGCCTGCGGCTCAGCCTCGGCGATCTTTTCGTCGAGGCGCCTGATGATGTGGTCGGACTTCGCCTTGATGACCTTGTTGAGTTCGGCGGCTGCCGATCTGACCTGCGGAAGCTTGGAGCAGTCAGGCACCGCACCATCGGGAACCCGGCCGAGCGAGTCGACTGTCAGCAGCAGTTCCGCACTCTTTTTGTCCAGGTCATCGAGCGTTGAATCTCTGACCGCGTCGAGAGCCGTCTCCTCGGAGCTTTCGTTGGAGAGCTTCTTCGCGGCCTTGTAACGCCGCAAGCGTTCTTGGATTTTGGGTTGCGCGTCGAGCGTCAGCGCGCGCAAGCTTGCTCCGGATTGATCGACGACTTCGGCGAAATCATTGGCCGTGCAATCGGCGGCAGCAGCGGGCTGTCCGAGGACAACGAGCGAGAGAAAAGCCGCGGCTGAGAAAAGACCCGGTCGCATGAATTGCAAGCTCCGAAAGCAGTCGCCCATATTCAAAAACGTAAGTCCTGATTCCGTCGTCTAAAGGGCCGACGGCCGATTGTCAGGTTTGTTGCAGGGATTTAGCAGTTAGACGCGCCATGAACCTGGCGGTATCGACGACGACGCGCGTATGCGAGCCGGATCCGATCTGATCGATACCATCGCTTGCAACGACGTCGAAACTCAGCTTGCGGCCTTCGACGGCTTTCAGCGTTGCGGTCGCTGTAACGGTGAAACCGAGCGGCGTCGGCGACGCGTGCGTCACATCAAGGTGCACGCCGAGGCTTTGATGTCCTTCCGGCAGGTGCGCTTCGATGCAATCCACCGCCGCCGCTTCCATCAGAGCGATGAGCATCGGGCTTGCAAACACGGGCGCGATGCCGCTGCCGACGGCGGGCGCGAGACGTTGCTCGACCACAAGCGCACTCGACGTCCCTTTCGAACCGATCGTTAACTTCGATAAATCCGCCATCTTCGGCTCCTTTTGGCAATCGGCCATAGCGGGCAACGCCGGGCGGGGCAAATCTTTTCGAGGCGGCGGCTTTCGTCGCGCGGCGGCGCTGCAGACGATAACCATTTCAGGCTGGAGCGCGCAGCCCTCGTTCCCTAGCGGCCCGGCCCTTCGAGCAGGCCCGGGAACACCGTGCCGGTCGGCCCGATCTCGATAAGCGCCGCGGCGCAACTCTCTTCGACCACCACCCGGCACTCGTTCGGATCGTCGAGCGTTCCGCACTGCTTGAGCTTGATCCACGCGTTGAAAATGCGAGACGCCTGCGCCTGGAACGTCTGCAGGTCGGCGCCCGTGTAAATCGTGTTGAGGGCCGGCACTTTGACCGTCGTTTGCGCGCCCTGGCATATTTCGATCGCGCCGAGCGCCTGACCATAGCGGGAGCCGACGTCGTGCGGCGTCATCTGCGCGACGGCGGAGCGTGCAGCGTCCTTTGCTTCGGTGTCCGACGGCGCCGCAGCAAAACTTGGCCAGGCCAGTGCGGCGGCGACGCAACTGACGATCACACCGGTTAAGCGTTTCGGGGCAGGCATGAATCCATCCGGAAGGCGTGCAAGGGCCCGAGCTTCGAGATGCTCGAATTTGAGCGAGGGGGTATACTTTTTCGTAAGCACAAGTCTTTCGTATTTGAGCAACCCTGACAGCACCTTATATGTTTCCCCGAAGGTCCGTTAGGAGTAAAACGGCAACCCCTGCACCAGCAACGTCCGACGCGCCGAGCGCGGTTGCCTGCGCCTCGCCGCCGCCCAATGGAGACTACCAATGATCTCTCGCATTTTCCTCTCCGCAGCTGCGCTCGGAGCCTTCGCACTCGCCACCGCCGGACCGAGCGCGGCGCTGACGAGCAAGGAATGCAGCACGAAATACCAGGCCGCAAAAACGGCCGGCACCCTGAACGGCAAATCCTGGAATGACTTCCGCAAAACGGAATGCGCCGGGGGCGATGCTGCAATGGAAGCGCCCGCGACCACAACCGCAGGCGGCGCGGTATTCCCGAAGTCGGTCGATCCCAAGTACGCGAAAGAGACTGCCGGCAAAGCCCGCATGCACACGTGTCTTGATCAGTACAAGGCCAACAAAGCCAACAACGGCAACGCCGGCTTGAAATGGATTCAGAAGGGCGGCGGTTATTACAGCAAGTGCAACGCCGCACTGAAAGGCTGAGGCGGCCGTCGTCCATCGGCGCCAAATAAATCGAAGGCGAGGCTAGGGCCTCGCCTTTTCTATTGGCTGCGAGAAAGCGCCTTCGACTTAGCGAGCGCCGCGATCACGCTGCCATGCAAGGAACAGCGACGTCGTCAAAGCCGTCAGGATCATGGTGCCCAAGATCGCCGGCTGTCGCATATAGGAATACCAGACGTCGAAACCGTTCACCCAGCCGCCGCGTCCGGTGAGCACGTTGTTCAAGACGAGAATGAGAAGCGCGACGCAAGACGTGAGCGCCGTCGCAACGCCGGCTTCCACCGCACGTTTCGTCAGGCGCGGGACCGAAATGGAGTTGCGGCCAATTGCGAGTTGTGTCCGGTCCGACATTTTTCGCTCCGTCGTTGATGCAGCATAAGAGCAGGGCGCGCCGCGAGAGCATCGAACCCCGATTCTATTTCTGTTTACCAGATTCGCCGCAGCAACGTGGCAAGGTCGAGGCAGTGAATTGTGCCTGTTATGCTGCCCGTGATGCTATCGCTTGCTATGTGTGATTGCCGGTTTGCTCATCGCGTCGCGCTCTTCCGATAGTCTGATCTGAGTGACGCGCCTTGTTACACGCCGACGGCTTGTTTTGCCGCCGATCTGGTCAGCAGCATTTGCATGCCTGTTTCACCCGGCATCGGAGCTAATGCTTTGAAGGCGATCGACCTCTCGGCCCATCTCACCGGCGACCTCGATCCATTGCGCAAACATTTCGAACTCGATCCTGAATAGGAGAAATTCATGGCGCGCACGCATTTGATCTTGGGCGGGCTCACAGCAGCCCTCATGAGCTTGTCCGCACCCGCAATCGCGGCGCCGGGCGGCTTGGCGACGGCAACTCCCGCCGCACACAATCAGACAACGCTTGTTCGTGGCGGCTGGGGTCACGGCGGCGGCGGCTTCGGGCACGGTGGCGGTGGTTGGGGCCACGGTGGTGGCGGCTGGGGACATGGCGGAGGCGGTTGGGGTCACGGCGGCTGGCACGGAGGCTACGGGCACCGTCGCGGGTATCCCTACTTCGCGTATTGGGGCGGTTACCCCTATTTCAACGATTACTATTATGACGACTACGGATACGATTACGGCTACGACACCTGCTACTACAGCCGCAGACTGCGCGCCCGCGTCTGTCCGGAATACTGAGCAGGCCGACACCGCCCGACGTCGTAATCGGGAATCATATGCAAGCTTGGCCCTCCGCACACATTGCGGAGCGGCCGACTTCAGCAGTTAGGCGATGGTGACAACCGTGAGACGCTTCGGCTTTTGCACAATGGTGGCGGCGCTAGGTTTCTGTTCAGGCGCCGCGCAGGCCCAGACGCTTTTCGAGGTCGAGCATGCGCGCGGAAACTATCGCGCCGGTCTCGTCAGCGAATATGATGCTGACCTGATCCGCACCTGGGGCGCGCCGAGCGGCAATTATCCCGGTGCACGATACCTCGACGCGCGCCAGCGCGAGACGCGAGCCGCAAGGACGCAGCGCGCTCGCGCCAAGCGAACCACAGGGCAATAGCACTGGCAACTATGCGCGCGGCTTGCGCGTCAGACGCTCCATGAATGCCATCGCGGCGTGCGGCGCGCGAACCTTTCCTTCGTGAATGAAGAACACGAAGACGTCGCGCGCTTTCTGTTTCAGCTTCGCATCCGGCTCGGCGACGTGCAGGTCATCCGGCACGCCGCCCTCAGCCCAAACCTTCGCCCGCGCAACCCATTCGTTGAGCGCCTTGGGCGTGTACGCCGTCGGAATATCGTCCTTACCGGTCTGCAGGCGCGCATAAACGAAATCGCCGGTCACATCCGCGATGGCCGGATACTTCGCGTGATCTGCAAATACGATCGCGACCGATTTCTTCCGAGCAAGATCGACGAAAGCCGGCGTCGAGAAGGAATCGTGCCGAACCTCGACCGCATGCTGCAGTTTTCGTCCGTTGAATTTTTCCGGAAGCAGATCGAGAAATGCTCCGAAGTCGGCTTCGTCAAATTTTTTCGTCGGCGCGAACTGCCAGAGCAGGGGGCCGAGCTTGTGGCCGAGTTCGGTGACACCCGACTCCAGAAATCTCGTGATCGACTCGCCAGCGCCGCCGAGTTCACGCCGGTTCGTGGCGTAGCGCGGACCCTTCAGCGTGAAGACGAACTCGTCCGGCGTTTCCGCGGCCCAACGCGCGAACGTCTGCGGCTTCTGCGTGCTGTAGTAGGTGCCGTTGATTTCGATCACGGGCAGCTGGCGGCTCGCGTAGCCGAGTTCCTTGGCCTGCGCGAGATCGTCCGGATAGAAGACGCCGCGCCAGGGTTCGAACGTCCAGCCGCCGATACCGGCGCGAATTTTGCCGTTTTTCGCGCTTTTGCCACTTTTTTCTGGCGCATGCGAAGGATCGTTGTGTCGGCGGGGCATCGACGGCTCCCATTCGCTGTTGTGTCGGTTTGCGGAAAACTGCCTGTCGCCGCCCGTTAAAACGCATTTGGACCGGGCGAATCGCTGCATACCCGCGACCTCACGGCGCAGCGAGAGGCGATAACCACAGCAATGTCGCGGCGATTTCCGCCGCTTATGTAACACGTCTGGCTCGCATGCTGGCAACGGGGTAATCTTTGAACTGGGCCGATCCAACGGGGATGGGCGCGGAGGGGAATGGATCAGACTGCTGATCTGACAACCGCCGGATTCGCGCGGTGGGGTGAAAGCAACAAACGCGAGCGCAATTTCTGGATTGCGCTGGCGTGTGCGGCTGTGCTCCACGCGTCGCTTTTTATCGGCGCCGTCAACAGCAAGACGAAGCGTCTCGGCGCTGAGAACGGCGCCGACAATGCGATCAGCGTTTCGCTCGTAACGGAAGCCGATCTCGAGAGCAGAGCCACGGTCGCCGAGGAACCGCAGCCGCCTCCTGGTCCGCCGCCGCAACCCGCACAACAGCCGCAGCCTCAGCAGCCGCCTCCGCAGCCCGAAGCGAAGCAGGAACCTCAGCCGCCTGAGCCTGAACCGCCGAAGCCGGAGCAGCAGGAAACGAAAGCGGAGCCGGCTCCGCAACCGGAGGACGTCAAGCCCGCCGAGAAGCCCGAGCTGAAAGAGTCAAAGCAGGAAGACCCGGACCCGATCGACGACGCGTCCGACCTCTTGTCGTTGCAGAATGAAAATCCTGCCAACGTGAAGAGCGCCGAAAAGCCGAAGCCGAAACCCAAGGCTGAGACCGAGACGCCGAAGGCCGCGCCCAAGCCTGCGCCGAAAAAGCCGCAAAAGAAGGTGGCATCGCTCGACTTGTCGACGCCGAAAAATTTGATGCAGCCGTCGTTCGGCGGCGGCCGCTCTGCGGGATTGCAGCGTCCGCCGGGGATCACGCGCTCCGGATTGAACGATGCCTTCGCACGCGGCGTGATCCGCGCATTGCAACAGACGATGCCGCAGCTCGTCGACATCAATGGCCGCGTTACGATCCGAATTCTTTTGTCGGAGACCGGCAACGTCGTCGAAGTCAGGTTGCTATCGGGGGCGAAGAATTCGACGCTCAATCAGGACGTCGTGTTCGCGGCTCAGCAGACGAGCTACCCGATCCCGCCGACCGGCTCCAATCTCGCCGATCGCACGTTCATGGTGACGTACATCTACGATTGAGAAAGAAAAACGGACGAAGCGCACGCGATGCACTTCGTCCATTGCTAGCCATCGCTCGATGCGAGACTAGCGCTGGCCGCCCGCCGTCTGCGACGTGGTCGAAGCGGCGCCGAGCTTCATCGGCGTATATTCCGGTGTTTCGCGACGGCACGCGCCGAGCGCGAGAGCTGCGAGACAAATTCCAAGAACCGCGATTTTCATGATTGCTGCCTCCCGTTGGGGTTTTCGACTGCTTGCCTGCATTTCGAAGCATCAACGTCGCGCAATTCCGGCCCGTTCCGCTCTGCACGATTGCTTTTGAAAGGATGTCACCGCAAATCCACACTCCGGTGAACCAGGCTGTTCGCGGAAAGCGCGCTCGCGTTGTTCTGCTCTGCCGTTTAATATCGGGGCCGATCGCGAAGGAGGCGCACGATGACATTTTGGTTCGCGGCCCGCCGAGCCGTTGTTTTGTCGGCCATCCTCGCACAGATGAGCGGCGTGCCCGCGCAGGCTGAAGCCGCAGCGGATGAGCCCGCCGGTTCCATCGAACAGCTTTTGAAATCCGGATGGGAAGTTGCGGGATACGCGAGCAACGCTGACAATCGCTCGACCTTCATTCTTCTCAAAAATTCCGCGCAGCCCTATCTCGTGCAGTGCCTCGCAGGATATGACGTGACGCGCACGCCGCGCGTTTTTCAAAATTGCTATAAGCTGCGCTGATCGCACTGCGCGCCACGGGGGGAAGAATGCATCGCGCCGAGCGCTTGAGCCGGGGAGCATGGGCAATTGTCGCTCTGCTGTGGCTCGTCGCTACACTGAATTATCTCGATCGCCAACTCGTCGTGACCATGCCCGGCCCGATCAAGGCCGACCTCGGCATCGGCAACGAGCGCTTCGGACTTCTCTCCTCGGTCTTCCTTTGGATCTACGGAATTTGCTCGCCGATCGCGGGCTATGTGGCGGATCGCTTCGGTAAGCGTCCCGTCATCATCGCGAGCTTGCTTGTCTGGTCGGCGGCAACCTTCGTCACCGGCATGGTGACGTCATTCGAAGGCATGCTCGCGGCGCGCGCCATGCTCGGCGTCAGCGAAGCCTTCTACATGCCGGCCGCCGTCGCGCTGATCGTCGAATATCATCGCGGGCCGACGCGCAGCCGCGCCACGGGCCTTCACTTGAGCGGCGTCTACGCAGGCTCCGTGCTCGGTGGCCTCGGCGGAGCCTTCGCCGAAATGTACGGCTGGCGAACCGGCTTCCTCGTGATGGGCGCGATCGGTGTCGCGTACGCGATGGTCCTGATGATCTTTTTCCCGCGCCCGTCCGATGGCGCATCCGATGAGCAGGCACGAGACGCCACCGCCGCCTCCGAAGCATTGCCCTCGACGCCGATCGCCGGTGCCTTCAAATCGCTGCTGACGACGCGCGGATTCCTCTTTCTCCTCGCGATGAATCTTTTGAACGGCGCCGCATACTGGCCGGTCCGGAACTGGCTTCCGGAGTTCTTCCGTTCCGAGCTTGGCGTCAATCAAGCCTGGTCCGGCATCTACGGACCAATGACGTTCAACGGCGCGGCATTTATCGGAATGCTGATCGCAAGCAACATTTCCGATTGGTGGTCGGGCTGGAACGAACGCGCCCGCGCACTCGTCCCGGCGATTGGGTTCATGATCGCCGCGCCGTGCCTGTTCGCGGTGGGAGCTGTCGACTACATCCCGATCATTCTTGCGTGTGTGCTCGTCGCTGGCATGTCGCAGGGCTTTCTCGATGCGAACCTGATGCCCGCCGCATGCACCGTGACGGACTTCCGTCATCGCGCCACCGCCTACGGTCTGCTGAACTTCGTCGGCACGACGGCGGGCGGCGTGATGACGTATGTTGGCGGCATGTTGAAAGAACAGAACGTGCCGTTCGGCACGACATTCCAGGTCGCGAGCCTGCTGATCTTCGTCGCGGGGCTTTGCCTGTTCGCCGTCAAACCCGCGCGTGTGGGATTGTCGGCTCCGCGTGCCGCTGGGCTGCTTCCACCTTCGCGCAACGAAGCCAGCGAGCGCGAGCCCGCGTCGCCCTAGGGCGCGGGCCCGGCTTTCACATACTGCGTGTAAAGCGCCTTCGAGACCGCGAGCAGGGCGGCATCGGCTTTCTCGCCCGGGAAATTCGTGACCGCGACGATCCCGGTATCGTGCTCGACATCGACAACGATCATCGCGAGATTCATCGAGTTCGATCCCGTGTGCACCAGCACCGGCTTATCGGTCCAATCGAAATGAGATAGTCCCCAGCCGCATGCGTAGCTTCCGCTTTTCGGCGTGCCGGGTTTGGGATGCGGAATTTCAGTTTTGATGTGCGCCTGATGCAGCCGCTTCAGGGTTTCCGGTTTCACCAGCGCAGGTCCGCGTTTGCCTTCTCCGGCATTCCAGCCTGCCCAGGTCGCGAAATCCGCGACGTTCATATGCGCGATGCCCGCAGGTCCGACGACTGCCGGTCCGTCCGCCGAGAGACCCCACGGCCGCGGAGTGACTTTGCCGTCCGCATCGACGCTATGACCGACCGCGGCGTCGTATTTTCCGAACGTCGCCTGCGGTCCAAGTCCCGCGGACTTGAGGCCGAGCGGTTCGAAAATCCGCGTCGTGATCAGCACCTCCCACGGTTTGCCCGAGGCCTGTTCGATCATTGATCCCACGATCGCGTATCCGAGGTTCGAATATTGAAATGCCGAACCAGACGGCACACTCAGATCATGCGCCGCGTTCCATTCGGAGATCATGCGCAGCCGATACGCCGTCAACGTATAGTCGAACGCATCCGAGCTGAAATAGAGCTTCATGATATCTTCGGTATCGCTCGGGATTCCGCTCGTATGCGAGAGAAGCTGCTCCAGCGTGATCGCCGCGAATTTCGGCTTGAGATCCGGCACCACCGGACCGAGCACTTCGCCGATGGTCGAATCCCATCGGAGCTTACCCTCGTCGATCAGCATTCCGGCGAGCGTCGCGGTCATCGCCTTGCCGTCCGAGCCGAGATGAAAGCGATCGTCTTGCGTGACGGGAATATCCATGCCGAGAACACGCACTCCAACCGCGCCCTGCGCGACGATCTTGCCATCCTTGACGATCGCCGCTCCGAGCGCTGGAAGCTGATATTGCGCGCGGATCGGTTCGAGCAGATCGGATAGCGTGCCGTCCGCCTGAGCCACGTTCGAGAAAGCAACGAATCCCGCCAGCGCAACAACCTTCGCAACGTGGACCATGAAACGCTCCAGGATGATCGCACCGGAAGAAAGGTGCATGCTGAGGACACTCCATTTCGATAGCGAAGGCGGATAACGGATATGCTTCCTTGCCCTCGACAACATGCGTAAAAATTTAAGAAATAAATCCGCCGCTCAAACCTTCGGCTGCAGCGGCGCTGGTGGATGGCTCGGCTCGCGATGGAAATATTTGAGCGTCAGATACGCGCCGATCCAGGAGCCGACGATCGCAAACCCGACATAGATCCAGTTGTTCGTATAACTGATGACTGCGAACGATGAGAGCATGTACCAGACGCTGCTCCAGTTCGCGGCAGCAAGCGCACGCCGGGACACGACGGACGACGTGAACATCACATAAGCGGCGTCCGTCGCTGCCGTCGCGACCAGGACGCCCGCGCCAATCCAATAATCGACCGTCATGGAAAACTCCTCTGTTGGATTATCGAAAATCGCCGCTGTGCCGAGCGACCGTCACCACCGCACTTTTTGGAGCGCAAAGAATCTGCCGAAGAGTTTGCGCACAGTGCGCGATGGAAGCTTTCCGCGTGCGAAATGCATGAACTTCGCGGTCGGGCCGACGGCCGTTCGAAAGCGCGGGCGCGGCGCATCGAGCGCGTTCGCGATTGCCTTGGCGACCTCGCCCGGATCGCGCGCAAGCTTTGCGACGTAAGCGTCGATGGTAACTTCGAGGTGGCGCAGCAGAGGCCGGTAGGCACTCGTCTCGGGTAGCACGCGTGGTGAGCTTTCCCAGATGTTGGTCCGATACGCGCCGGGCTCGATGAGGATTATGTCGATGCCGAAGGGCGCGAGCTCATAGGCGACGGACTCGGCCCAGCCCTCGACCGCCCATTTCGATGCGCAGTAGGGCGAGTTCGCAGGCTGCCCGGCGAACGCCGATTCACTCGACACGATCAGGATACGCCCGCGCCGCCGCGCTCTGAAGCCTGGCAGAAGCTTCTGCGTCAGGGCGAGCACGCCGAAATAGTTGACCTCCATGACGCGCCGGATATGCGCATCGCTCAAGTCCTCGAACGCACCACCGACGGCGACGCCAGCATTGTGCACGACCGCATCGAGAGGCCGTCCCTGCGTATCGAGGCGTGCAACCGCCGTATCGATCGATTTCGGGTCGGTGACATCGAGTTGCTCGACGCTGACGAGGTTTTGAACGTTGGCCGCCGCAACGGCGCGATCGAGTTCGGCACGCTTGCCGAGGTCACGCATCGTGGCGATGACGTTCCAGCCGCGTTTCGCCAGTTCGACGGTCGTGACGAGGCCGAAGCCCGTTGATGTTCCGGTAATAAGAACGGTTGGCATTTGAAAGCGCGCTCCGTATCGAAGTTTTTTCAATATTGCACCTTGCGGCCGGCTCCGCGAAGCGGAGTCGCAAGGTGCCCGAAGAACTTACCTTGCGGCCGGCTCTGCGAAGCGCAGTCGCAAGGCGCAATTCAAAGCCCCATCTTGTGCGCTCGCCGCCGCCGTATTAGCAACGCCAGGAAATCCTGATGCACGGAGTCGGAACCTATGTCTGAATCGACCAACACCGAAAAAACCCTCGCGGACTTGAAGCGCGAAGTCGCTGAACTCTCCGGCTTGTCGCTCGCAACCGGCGTCATTCTCACCCAGCTTCTGCAGAAGATTGCGAGCCGCGAGATGAATCCGCAAGGCGCCGCCGGTCAGATCGTCAACAACGCGCGGGCTGCGATCGAAGGCTTCACGGCCTCCCAGAATTCCGATCCCGTCATGAAAGCCCGCGCGCTCGAAGCCGTGCAGCAGTACGAGGATCAGATCCGCTCGGTCCTGCGCGAGTAGCGCCGCGTTAACCATCCAATACCTGCGGCAAGAGACGGCGGGAACAGCTGGGGCGTGGGCGGACGTTTACACCCTATATAGATTAGCCTCGCTAAGCTGCCTCCGATGATGCGCGAACAGGAGTTGCCATGAAACGGATATGGACCGCAGCCGTAAGCGTCGGGTTGGCCGTGGCATTCGGCGCTCCCGTCGCGCAGGCGGACATGATCTCCGAAGTCGAAGGCGCCCGCGCCAAGGAGCGCGCCGGTTATTACCTCAACAGTCAGGACCGCGAGAAGCTCCGGCGCTACGGTGGCAACACCGACTACCGCGACAGCTACGCCCGCGACTTCGACTATGGCCGTCGCGGGCCGGGAATGCGCATCTATATCGGCCCGGACGGCTATTACGGCCCCGGCCGATACTGATCGTCCGGCGTCAGGGCCGCCACGATCACTCCAGAAACGACACGCGCCCCGTCGAGACGTCATGCATCGCGGCGACGATCTTGAGCTGCTTGGCATCGACGAGATCGCGAAGCACGCCGCTGGTCTTCGTCAGGTTATCGGCGGCGAGCTTGGCATTCGCCACCGCCACCTGCTGCACGAACGACGTGTTCTTTGAGATGTGATCGCCCGGCGCATCCTTGCAGATCGTAACCGCCGGCTTGATCTTCGCGAGCAGCTGCGTCAGCTCGCCAAGCTCCGCGCCGTCGATCGCGCCTTTGACCGCCCCGCACTCGCTATGCCCGAGCACGACGATCAACCGCGCGCCGGAGAGTTTCGTCGCGAACTCGCAGCTTCCGATGATATCATCGTTGACGACGTTGCCCGCAACCCGCGCACTGAAGATGTCGCCGATGCGCTGGTCGAAGACGAGTTCGGGCGGAACGCGCGAGTCGATGCATCCGATGACGACGGCCGACGGAAATTGCCCCGCTGACGTCGCATGCACCTGCTTGAGCAAGTCGCAGTTGAGCGTGCTGCCCGACAGGAACCGCGCATTGCCATCCTTGAGGTTGGCGAGCGCTTCGTCGGGCGTCAGCGCCGCCTGCAGATTGCGCGTCGGCACCGCGCAGCTCCCGGCGGCGACTGCACGATCGAAGGTGAGAAGGCTGCCGGCGATCAGACCGCTGCAGCAGAAATGCCGTCGTGTGAGCATCGCGTGATCTCCTCGAAATATTTCGGAATGCGGTGAGGTCTTGCGTGATCTCTAATGCGCGGCCCGTTAAAACGGCATGATCGGCGAGCCAGGCTTGCGAACCACGTTGGATACGAAGCAGCAACCATGCGCGGCACGCTCAAGCGCTCGATTATCGCACGCATCCCCCCGCACCAGGGCGCGATTTGCTTAAAAGCGACGGAATTTTACGCTGCACGCGTTTTCTTGGAATTCGGCACGACGCAATAATGCGTCCGCTGTGTGCCTGAGGATGCCCTTGCGCCTGCGCACGGCCTCGGCCAAAATCACGAACCAGCTAGGAGGATATCGTGATCAAACGTCTTGCAATTATTGGATTTTTGGCACTTGGAACGGCCCTCGGAAGTTCCGCGGCTTCCGCCGCACCGGCCCCGGCGGGCCTCGCCGGTCTGAGCCAGGCGAAAACGAGCGGCATCGAGCTCGTCCAGCATCGCCGCGGACATTATCGGCATCGCCACTTCCGTCGCGGCTACGGCACCCGCCATTACCGGCACCGCAACTATCGCGGCTGGCATCGCTACAGCCACCGCCCCTACAACTGGCGTTCGCGCGGCTGCGTGATCGTCGGCCCGGTGTGGTTCTGCCCGTGAGCTGACACCCGCATCGGCGGGACACGATCTGACAATTCAAGCCGGGCGGAAAATCTCCGTCCGGCTTTTTTGTTTGCGCCGAGCGACTCGCGTTCCGCTGGACCCCCGGCCTTCGCTCCGCGCCCCGAGGATGACGAAGATCCCGACAAACGCACACGGCGGCCGGCTCCCCGCAAGGGGGTCGCCGTGTGCAATCAAAAACGGAAGCGGAGCCGCCAGCACCCACCTACGCTTTCTTCACGAACTCGGACTTGAGGCTCATCGGGCCGATGCCCTCGATCTTGCAGTCGATATCGTGATCGCTGTCGACAAGGCGGATGTTCTTCACCTTGGTGCCCATCTTCACGACATTGCTTGAGCCCTTCAGCTTCAGATCCTTGATGACGATGACGGTATCGCCGTCTTGCAGGGTGTTGCCCGCCGAGTCCCGGTAGACCTTCACGTCGTCATCGTCGGCTGCGGAGGCCGCTTGCGGGCTCCATTCGTGCGCGCACTCCGGACAGACGTAGAGGTTGCCGTCCTCGTAGGTGAATTCGGAGGAGCATTTCGGGCAGGGTGGCAGTGTGCTCATGAAGGATGCCTCTATTGAGGGCGCCATCCGACTCCGCATCGCGGAGCCGGCCGGATGGCGCGGATGTGTGTTGAGCCGGCGGCCCGGCGTGTTTGATGTTGGTTCTTTCGCGCAGAATTGAACCGCCGGGAATGAGTGAAACCGTCATCCTCGAACGGCCTCGCTCGACCGAAAGTGCGAAGAACGACGACACACGCATGTGCTGGCGGCCGGCTCCCCGCAGGGGAGTCGCCAGCACCAAATAAACTGCGAAGAACGACGACACACGCCTGTGCTGGCGGTCGGTGATCCGAGCGAACGCACACGGCGGCCGGCTCCCCGCAGGGAGTCGCCGTGTGCAAATAAGAACGACGCTCCAAGCATGTGCAACCGGCCGGCTCGCGGAACGCGAGTCGATTGCACCATCAATAACGCACACGCGCCATCCGGCCGGCTCCCCGGAGGGGAGTCGGATGGCGCAAGCAAAAGAGTAAAGCACGAAGCGGACGGGTTCCGCGGCGCGGTCTTCGCAATTTTAGTCTCGGAACCGGTCCGCTCCGTGACAGACCGAGAACAGGGTTCCGATCAGGCCACTTAAGGAAGCGGGATATTCCGCACACGGTTTCTCTCATGCCGTGCGGACTTGGCCGGTCGCCTTGTCCGCATCGCGCGCGTGACGCGAGCGGGTCGGGCTGCCCCACCCGAGCCCCGCGCGACGCCTCGCATGCAGCCCTTGCCGGATGGGTGAGGGGATTATGGGGGAGGCGGAGAAAGCGGGGATAAGTATTTTTGGGGGGCGCTCAATGGGCCGACGGCCTTGCCAGACGCCTAAGCCGTCGTATGAAATGCGATTATAGTCATTGTCTTTTAAATGAGTCTTCTATGGCGGAAGCATATAACCAGTCAGCTTTGCGTCACTACTTTGATAGCGAAAAGCTTGCAGATCTGGGTCGGTTTGACAATGCGGGGCACTTAATAGGATTCGCAGCGGAGTGCGCTTTGAAGCACGCTTTCGCTATAATGGAACCGGTCAACTCACCACGGGTTCATTTACCCGATTTGGCTAATGCCCTGCTTAAACATGTTAAATCTCGAAATTCACAAGAGACAGCGCTGCGGAACCTCTTGGCCCAGACAAAAGGAGGCTTTTTTGATGATTGGCGTGTTGCAGCCCGTTACGAGATCGATGGATTGGTCGACCAAGCGACATATAGAAAATGGAGAGGTTTGGCCCAACGGGCAATCGGCGCAGCGGGTCTGAGACCCTGAGGAAATGAAATGACGCCAAGCAGCAACCACCATTCGACTGTAGCCCGCTTTGATGACGCTTTGCCGACGTTCGTTCGCCTCGCACTCTCTGAATTCGGGGAAGAATTTTTAGGTCGTTCCCTCATACTACGCGATGCAAACGGTAGATTGACGCTTATTATTCGCGGCGATGTCGATCAGAGTACACGGAAGCGCTTTGACACTGCTGCTGAAGCGAGCTTGGGAGCTTATGTTTCCGGACCGACGGCAACGCCGCAAGAAATTTTCGACGATAGCCTGCAATCAAACGAGGGGGCGATCGCGGAGCGTGTTCTTGTAGATGGATCCTACGTCGCAGTTCAACTAGTTGATAGACGCATAGTAGGCCAGGATTGGAACCAACCACACTTTACAAGCTCTAAACCACCGCTGGCCGTCTTCTTCAGCGTGAAAGGTGGAGTGGGGAGAACCACGGCGCTCGCGGTCGCCGCGGCAGCTTTCTCGCACCAATCCAAAAATATTCTGGTTATTGACCTTGATCTAGAAGCTCCTGGGCTAGCTTCAGTTTTGCTTCCAATAGAAAATTTACCGAAATATGGGGCGCTCGACTATTTCGTGGAAAATGGCCTCAATGGTGTTGACGATGGCTTTTTGGAGGATTGCATATCTCCCTCCCCTCTCACTGCCGGTCGAGGGCTCGTGGAGATCGTCCCCGCAGTCGGGCGAATCGGCCGTAAAAACCCCCAAAATATTTTACCTAAGCTTGGACGCGCATTCCTCGATGATCCCAATGAGCGCGGAGCGATGAATTCATTTGGCGACCAGGTAAGGGAACTTGTCAAAGCATTCACCGCTAGACGAAGATATGATGCTGTATTTGTGGACGCGCGAGCTGGTCTCAGCGAAAGCACATCGGCTGCCATTATGGGGCTCGGCGGGGAAATTCTAATGTTCGGTGTGGACACGCCGCAGACATTCGACGGATACAGCTATCTTTTGGCTCATCTCGGTCGATTTGCCAAAGAGGCTAAATCAATTGATGATTGGCGATCTCGTCTTCGAATGATACATGCAAAAGCAGACCGCGGTGTCGAAGCGCTTTCCCACTTTCGCGATCAAGCACAAGAGGTCTTTTCTGCTTACATTTATGAGGAGGCTTCCCCTGGCGATTTTGATGCATTCAATTTTGACTTAGACGACCCTGACGCTCCTCACTTCGCTTGGCCCATCCCGTACGACGCGGCGTACGCGGAATTCGACCCGACGGCACGACGGGAACAACTCACGCGAGAGTTTTTCGATCGGACGTTCGGTCCTTTCGTAAATCGACTTGCAGAAGTACTCTTTGGTCTGGAGAGTACCGATGGCGGTCAGTGAAGTGCCGATTCGAGCGGTCCTACGTCGGCTTAATCCATCGGTTGCTCACAAGGCGGCCGAAAAGCCCAATATTGATGAAATTTATGCTCCCCTACACCATGCGGACGCGTTGGATCCAAATCGTGCACTGGTTATAGGGGGGCGTGGCGTTGGCAAAAGCTTTTGGGCTGCCGTTCTGGCGGCCAAGGACGGCCGTGCTGCCGCTGCCAAAGCTTATCCGCTTCTTGGTCTTAATAGACTTGATGTCGAACTCGGATTCCATGAAGGTGCCCTGGGCACAGGAGGGATCGCACCCTCTCCGGCAGCTCTCAGGTCAGCGTTGGTGGTCGCAAAGGACCCCGTATCAATTTGGCGATCGGTAGTTTTGAAGGCGCTGGACCGAGGCGCGGGGCCGCAAAAACTAAATGAACGTGTAAAGTGGCTCGAGAACGATCCTGAGACTTTCGAAGATCTCCTTTTGAGCTCTGACTTCGATCGGTCAAAAAGAGAACGACCTCTTTTAATTGTCTTCGATGCGTTGGATGTTCTCGCGAATGATTGGGAGACAATTCGGAAGTTGACCAGGGCTCTGGCCAAATTGGCTCATGAGATGAGTGCTAGACGTGCGATTCGATTAAAGCTTTTCATGCGCATAGACCAGTTCAAAGATATGCAGCGCAAAACGTTTGCGGATTTTTCAAAATTGCAAACTGCGGCTGTAGCTTTGGAGTGGAGACCTGTTGACCTTTATGGGGCAGTGTTTACGCGGCTTTGGAGAGATGTGCATGCGAATAAAGTAATACGGACTCTTGGCCGAGCGGTACCCATAGCAGTGGGAGGCGCCGATCTACCCAGAGAACTGAAAGAAGATGAGAATAAGCAGGACGCCCTTTTTTCCGCTTTTGCAGGCGAGTTCATGGGCGCCAACAAAAAGCGTGGTCGAACATATACCTGGGTTCCAAAGCATCTTGCGGATGCATATGGCGAAACTAGTCTTAGGAGCTTCTTGATAGCGCTGCGAGAGGCCGCAGAACGCGCAAGTAGCAAAACGGGGTTAGCGATCGACAGCAATGGCCTTCATGCGGGGGTCTTAAAGGCCTCTGATACGCGACGGGAGGAATTGAAGGAAGACCATCCGTGGGTGGAAGATGCTTTGAATGCGCTCGATGGTCTTACTGTGCCTTGCGAAGAGCACGAAATCATTGCTCGATGGCAAAATGCTAAAGTCCTCCAAAGCATAAAAAAGAGGATTAATCCCGAACGGCCAGCAGCACCGGTTCAACTTGAACTTTCGGAGCATGACACGAAAGAACAAGCACTACTTGATGCTTTGATCGAACTCGGCGTAGTCGAGCGTCGGGCGGTAAACCGGATAAATGTTCCGGATATTTTCCGAGTGGCGGCTCGCATGAAACGCAAAGGAGGAGTCGCGCCACGAAAAGGCTGAACGTATTTTTTCGTTACTCCGCCGCCGCCTTCTTCCCCGCCACCTTCGGCTTCCGCGCCAACACCGGCTTCAGCTACCGCCCGGTGAAGCTCTCCTTCACCTTCCAACGTCCTCTAGCGTGCCCGCCGCTTTTGTTGGCGCTCGGCGACTCCCGTTCCGGGAGCCGGCGGCCGAGCGGGATCACCCCTTCCTCGCCTTCTCAATCGCCGCAACATCGATCTTCCGCATCGTCATCATGGCTTCGAACGCGCGGCGGCCTTCGTCGCCGCCGATGGCCAGCGCTTCGGTCAGCACGCGCGGCGTGATCTGCCAGTTGACGCCCCACTTGTCCTTGCACCACCCGCATTCGCTCTCGCGGCCGCCGTTGCCGACGATGGCGTTCCAGTAGCGGTCGGTCTCGGCTTGGTCCTCGGTCGAAATCTGGAACGAAAACGCCTCGCTGTGCTGGAACGCCGGGCCTCCGTTAAGTCCGATGCACGGGATGCCTATAACCGTGAAGTTGACGACGATCACGTCGCCCGCCTTGCCTGACGGGAAGTCGCTCGGCGCGCGGTGGATGGAGCCGATGGAGCTGTCGGGAAACGTCTCGGCGTAGAAACGCGCTGCCTCTTCGGCGTCCTTGTTGTACCAGACGCAAATCGTGTTCTTGGCCATGAGTGCTCTCCCTTTTTGTAAGCGCTTTCCGACTCGCCTCCGGCGAGCCGGCCGGAAAGCGCGTTTTTTTGTTTGCGCCCGGCGCTCCTCTGCGAGGAGCCGGCCGCCGTGCGCGATGGCGTGCGCGTTATCTTACTAAGACGGCCGCGCACCTCCGGTTCCGACACGCGTGACGACTTTATTTTCGGGGTGAGGCTCTGCTTCGCGGGCTGCCCGGACCCGTCATCCTCGAACGGTCGAGCCTGCGAGGCCGTTCGGGGATCCAGCACAAGGCGCGCCGTAGGCTCTATAGTGCGTCTTCGACGAGTCTTACGCTGGATCCCCGGCCTTCGCATTGCTCGGCCGAGGATGACGAATTCCCTCGTGCTTTCTCTCACTGGTGGCAAGTGGAGTGGAATTACTCCGCCGCTTGCCGCTTGCTCTTTTTGGCTGTGCCTTCCGACTCGCTCTTTTGATGCGCGTCGCGACTCTCCTTCGTCGAGCCGGCCGCGGCGCGGCGTGCCAGCACGGGTTTCAGATATTGCCCCGTGTAGCTCTCTTTCACCTTCACGATGTCCTCGGGCGTGCCCGCCGCGACGATAGTGCCGCCGCCGTCGCCGCCTTCGGGGCCAAGATCGACGATCCAGTCGGCCGTCTTGATGACTTCGAGATTGTGCTCGATGACGACGACGGTGTTGCCCGCATCCGCAAGCTCGTGCAGCACCTCGAGCAGCTTCGCGACATCGTGGAAATGCAGACCCGTCGTCGGCTCGTCGAGAATGTACAGCGTACGTCCCGTCGCACGCCGCGACAGTTCCTTCGACAGCTTGATGCGCTGCGCTTCGCCGCCCGACAGCGTCGTCGCCTGTTGCCCGATCTTGATGTAGCCGAGCCCGACGCGCGCCAGCGTTTCGAGCTTGTCGCGGATCGACGGCACCGCCTTGAAGAATTCTGCGCCTTCCTCGACCGTCATGTCGAGCACGTCCGCGATCGACTTCTCCTTGAACGTGACGGCGAGCGTCTCGCGATTGTAGCGTTTGCCCTTGCATTCCTCGCAGGTCACGTAGACGTCGGGCAGGAAGTGCATCTCGATCTTGATGACGCCGTCGCCCTGGCAAACCTCGCAGCGCCCGCCCTTGACGTTGAACGAGAAGCGGCCCGGCTCGTAGCCGCGCGTTTTCGCTTCGGGCAGCCCCGCGAACCATTCGCGGATCGGCGTGAACGCGCCCGTATACGTCGCCGGGTTCGAACGCGGCGTGCGCCCGATCGGCGACTGATCGATGTCGATGATCTTGTCGAAATTCTCGATGCCGGTGATCTTGTCGTGCTCGCCCGGATGATCCTTCGCATTGTTGAGCTTGCGCGCCACGGCCTTGAAGATCGTGTCGATCAGCAGCGTCGATTTTCCGCCGCCCGACACGCCGGTGATGCAGGTCAGCAGCCCGACCGGGATCGACGCCGTGACATCCTTGAGGTTGTTCGAGCGCGCGCCGGTGACGGTCAGCATCTTTTTCGGATCGGGCGCACGGCGCTTTTTCGGGATCGGCACGTAGCGCACGCCGGACAGATATTCGCCGGTGAGACTCTCGGCCGACTCCATGATGTCGCTCGGCGAACCCTGGGCGATGACGCGGCCGCCGTGAATGCCCGCGCCCGGCCCGATGTCGACGATATGGTCGGCCGTCATGATCGCATCTTCGTCATGCTCGACGACGATGACGGTGTTGCCGATATCGCGCAGATGCTTGAGGGTACCGAGCAGGCGGTCGTTGTCTTTTTGGTGCAACCCGATCGACGGCTCGTCGAGCACGTAGAGCACGCCCGTCAAGCCCGAGCCGATTTGCGAAGCAAGACGGATGCGCTGCGATTCGCCGCCCGACAGCGTGCCGGATGAGCGCGATAGCGTCAGGTATTGCAAGCCGACGTCGTTCAGGAACTTCAAACGGTCGCGGATTTCCTTCAGAATGCGCGTCGCGATTTCCGACTGCTGCTTCGTGAACGTCTTCGGAACGTCGGCGAACCATTCGTTTGCAGCCTTGATCGAGAGATCACCGACCTCGCCGATGTGCTTGCCGCCGATTTTGACGGCGAGCGCCTGCGGCTTCAGACGATAGCCGCCGCACGCGTCGCACGGATGCGCCGCCTGATAGCGCGAAAGTTCTTCGCGAACCCAATCGCTGTCCGTTTCCTTGAAGCGCCGCGTGATGTTGCCGATGACGCCCTCGAACGGCTTCTCGGTCGAATAATTGCGCGTGCCGTCCCAGTACGTGAAGACGATATCCTCGTCGCCCGAGCCGTAGAGGAGCGCAAGCTGCACGTGCTTCGGCAGCCGCTCCCACGGCGTCTTCATCGACACTTTGTAATGCTTGGCGAGGCTTTCGAGCGTCTGCTCATAGTAGGGCGATGACACGCCGGTCTTCGCCCAAGGATAGATCGCGCCTTTTTCAAGCGAGAGCGTGGAATCCGGAACGACGAGATCAGGCTCGAAGCGCAGTTCCGAACCGAGGCCGTCGCACGTCGGGCAGGCGCCCGCCGGCGCGTTGAACGAGAACAGCCGCGGCTCGATCTCGTCGATCGTGAAGCCCGACACCGGACACGCAAACCGCTGCGAGAACATGATCCGCTCATGCGTCTCGTTCTTGTTTTGCAAAACGCCGCGTTGCTCCCTCTCCCCATCCTTTATGGGGAGAGGGTTGGGGTGAGGGGCGGCCGCTTGCTTCTCGTTCTGTTGCTGCCCCTCACCCTGACCCTCTCCCCGCTTGCGGGGAGAGGGGGAGTTGAGCGGCCTATCAACAAACTCCGTGATCGCGAGCCCATCGGACAACTTCAGCGCCTGCTCGAAGCTATCTGCGAGCCGCGTGCCCAAGTCCTTCTTCACGACGATGCGATCGACGACGACGTCGATGTCGTGCTTGTATTTTTTGTCGAGCTTCGGGGCGTCGCCGATGTCGTAAACGGTCCCGTTGATCTTGAGGCGCTGATAGCCCTTCTTCTGCCACTCGGCGATTTCCTTGCGATACTCGCCCTTTCGCCCGCGCACGACGGGTGAAAGCAGCAGCAGCCGCGTGCCTTCGGGCAGCGCGAGCACGCGATCGACCATCTGCGAAACGGTCTGGCTTTCGATCGGAAGACCCGTCGCGGGCGAATAGGGAACGCCGACGCGCGCGAACAGCAAACGCAGGTAGTCGTAAATCTCGGTGACCGTGCCGACCGTCGAACGCGGGTTCTTCGACGTCGTCTTCTGCTCGATCGAGATGGCGGGCGACAGACCGTCGATATGATCGACGTCCGGCTTCTGCATCATCTCGAGGAACTGCCGCGCGTAGGCCGAAAGACTTTCGACGTAGCGGCGCTGGCCCTCGGCGTAGATCGTGTCGAAGGCGAGCGACGATTTCCCCGAACCCGAAAGCCCAGTGAACACGACCAGCGCGTCCCGCGGAATTTCGAGATCGACGTTCTTTAGATTGTGCTCACGCGCGCCGCGCACGTGAATGGTCTTCATCAATTCGGAGCCGGGACGGGCGGCCAGCTTTTTTGTCGGTGATTTCATGGGGCAACGGTCTAGCCGAAGGGCGGGGGGCGCCGCAATGCGACCCCACGCGAGCGACCAAAAATGATGGCGGACAGCCCCATTTTCAAGGCCCCGCGTCGATGGCCACCACAAAGCAATCCCTTTGCTGGGAGACGGCCAAGCACGGCCGCCTGCTGTTTCCGCCCCCCAAGCCGCGGAACGCCGCGCCTTTCCCCATCCTTCACGGGAAGTGGGGAAGTGGGGAAGTGGGGAAGTGGGGAAGTGGGGAAGTGGGGAAGTGGGGAAGTGGGGAAGTGGGGAAGTGGGGAAGTGGGGAAGTGGGGAAGTGGGGAAGTGGGGAAGTGGGGAAGTGGGGAAGTGGGGAAGTGGGGAAGTGGGGAAGTGGGGAAGTGGGGAAGTGGGGAAGTGGGGAAGTGGGGAAGTGGGGAAGTGGGGAAGTGGGGAAGTGGGGAGACCTTCGCAGGCAAATCCCCTCTCCCCGTCCTTTACGGGGAGAGGGTTAGGGTGAGGGGCAGCCTCACGTAAATTTGCCCCGGCAATCCGCCAAGCCCTTCACCCCACCCCCGACCCCTGCCCTGAGGGGAAGGCACACGTCGCTGCCGAGCCAAGTTCAAGGAAAGATAGATGGACCGTCACGAACGCTGTTCGCGCGTGCAGAGCACGGAGCTTTTCCCTCTCCCCGTCCTTTACGGGGATAGGGTTAGGGTGAGGGGCAGCTTGAGGCACCGCCGGTTGCATCCGTTTCGCCACGCAACAAGGCAGAGCGAACCGTCGCTAATTCCCCTCCCCCTTGCGGGGAGGGGTTAGGGGTGGGGGAACGCGCCAGGCGTTATGCGTTGGAACGACCGCGACTCCTTCCGTCGCACCGGACGACTACCTCCACGCGCTGCCCGCGAATTTCGCCAACAATCCGCCAATCCCTCCACCCCACCCCCAACCCCTCCCCGGTGAAGGGGAGGGGAGAAGGGCGGAAGTCTCTCTGCCTGCGGACTGCCCGCGAACTGCTTCAAAGTTCCAAGGGGAGCGAGAAAAGCGACGGCCAAATCCGCAGCATTGAAGTGAGAGGAACAAGCGAAATCCGAAGCATCAAGCGCGTGGAAAAAGCGGAGGGCCAATCCGCCACATCGGCCCCCACACAACTCATGCGCAATCCACACACGCCATCACGAACGGCGTTCGCTCCACCACCCGTTCACACGGCTGTCAGCAAAACGACGCCATTCAGCCTTGACGCCATCCTATGGGTTTCGGAAACTTTTGCGGGCTTGTTATCAATGAGGGCACTGGAATGAGCGACGCTCCATCTCTGCTGAACATTTCGCACCCCGCGCATCCGGTGAACCGCACGCTGACGCTCGTCAAGCTGCTCGTGCTCGCCGTATCGGTCGCGGCCGCCGTCCCGACGGCGCGCAATCTCTACTTCTCCTGGAAAAACGACGTGCCGTTCAACCAGGTCGATCATCGCCTCGCGCAGGCGGCGCTGCTGGAGAAGAATTTCGGCTGCAAGATCGACTATCGCGCGCTCGTTACGCAGGGCTCCGCCCGCGTCGAGGTCGGAAGCTGCCCGAAGACCGGCGACATCTCGATCCGCGTGAACGGACCTCGCGGGCAGGTCAATTACGAATGGATCGCGTTCGATCGCCTTCCCAAACCGTTGACCTTGAACACCGCGAGCCTGCTCGACCTGATCGTGCCACGCGCGCTCGCCGCGGAAAATACGGCCGACGACCAGCAGTCGTTTGAGGTGGCGCAAGACATGTCTGTTCTTTGCCAGGCAAAATCCGGCGACAACATTATCCGCGTCGTGCAGTCGGGCGGACAATGCGTGCGTGAAACGGTGTCGATTTTCCGCGGCTCTGTTGAGAAGAGCGAAAACGTGCCGTGCGATAAAGCGTGCCCGATCAAATAGCGTCGGCTTGGCGCACGGTGGCGCGCGATTTGAATTCGCCTCGCCGTGCGCCTCACCATTCGTCCTTCTGCGGAAGACCGTCAGTCAGATCGTAGTAATCCGATTTCGATGCAACGAAGATGTGCTCGCTGATTTTGAGGCCTGTCGGCGTATCAAGCGTGCCTGCGGTGATGTAGATATCGCTGCTTCCGGTTTGCTTCCAAAACAGATTGCCGCCGCAGCGAGTGCAGAAACCGCGCTCGACTGTTTCCGAGGATCGGAACCAGCGCAGTGTCTCGTCGGAGAGAATTTTCAAATTCTCGCGCGGACAGGAAGTCATTGCAGCGAAGTTTCCGCTTGTTTTCGCACATTGCGAGCAATGACACGCGAGCACCGGACGGAGCGCGCCGGCAACTTCGAAAATCACACCCCTGCAAAGGCAACTGCCAGTCGCATGCAATTCGCTCATTGAATGCTCGCGCTTCGAACGTTGTCTATTCTCGGTTCCGGAAAGTTAAATGCACCGTATACAAACGATGTGCGACCGTTAAATATTTTTGATCGCATTCTCGCATATGACGTCTTGACGACACCGCATTTGAGGCACAGATTTAAGTGGTGACGGTGCTGCTGTCGCCAATGATCGCAAAGGCATCTCGGCCGATGGGGTCGATGAGCAGCGTTCGTGATGGCGAGTTGTTCGGCGCATGTGGTTTGTAAAGTCCCGTGCGCCGGATGAAAAAGGCGGTAAGCGTGACACGGCGAAACAATCGAGGAGGGAGATGACTCCACCGGATCATTCAACGGGACCTCGAGGATTGACGTTCACGAGGTCAGCAGCTTGACGGGCGCTCTCGAGACTTTGGCCGCGCTCATGACGGCTGTCACGTTCACAATTTGGATCTATCGCACGAGGGCGGCAGCCGTAAAGGTGAGCCAGAGCCTCGCTTCAAAAGCCCGGTTTTAGTCTGGGCACACCATCGAAGGTAAAAACGAACCCCGCGCGCATCCGAGGATGCGGCGGGGTTTAATTTTTGGCGATGCCGGTTGAATTGGCCGAAGTGAGATGCACGAAGCGCGCGTCTGAGCGCGGTGACTTTGCAAAATCGTCTCGCGCGTCGACACACGAGCGACCGGAAACGTCACCGCGCCGGCTGATATTCGCTGACAGTCCAGAGATTGCCCTCTGGATCTTCGAGATCAAATCCCATGACCCCGTCGGGAAACGCTGGCGACGTGCTGCGCCTTAGCGGCCTGAGGATGCGTGCGCCTGCATCGACAGCTTGTCGATAGTGCGCTTCGACGGCGTGCGAATTCGCAACAAGGCAGATGCAGGTTTTGCCGGCCTTTGCCCAAGGTCCGGTGCGCGGCGTCCTCGAAACGAAAATCATTCCATTGCCCCACGCGAGTTCTGCGAACTCGGGCTCTCCACTCGGTCCGTTGTAGGACGCCTTGGTTTCGAAGCCGAGCGTGGAGATCAGCCAATCGACGCCAGACTGCAGATTGTCGTAATAGACGCCGGGTATCAGAGACGGGCCGATGGCTGGAGCATTCATCATCGTCTCCTGCAAAACAGGTCAGGCCGGGCCGCCGGCTCGATGAAGCGCAGTCCCTTTAGCGCAAGACCGAATCTCAATCCTTGTGATTGGTGATGGCAACGAACGTGTCGTCGTTCTGGCAGCGGCGCTCGTGCATCAGGAAGTCATAGTAGCCGCAGCGTCCGTTGCCGGGATACTCGCGGCAGGCGCGCGGGCGCCCATGATAAATCGTGCAACGGCGCTCTTTCGTGTCGAAGAACTGGCAGATGCGGCCGTAATGCTTGTCGCCCTTGCGGCGCATCAAATATTTGTGCCCGTGGCCTTCGCGCGTATAGCGCTTCTTCGCCGTGTTGAACGTCACCTTGAAATATTTCGCGAGGCGTTCGACGTCGCGCTTGTTGAGCGCGATGACCGGATACGAGCAGCAATATCCCGGGCATTTCAGACAATTATAGTAAGCCATCTGCGGCTTTGGTGCTCCGGTCGTGCGCGGCGGCCGCGCGTGAAAAACAAACCATCGCCTTAGACCATGGCATCCGCCAGTCAAGCGCCACCAGGGCGACCGCCGCCACTCGGTTCGGATTTTCCCTTGCGCTGTTGCAGCTGCCTCTCTATATTAGAACATAAAGAGAACATGATCGGCATGGAAAGCGTGGACAACGGCAAATGATCTGAGGAAGCCCGACGCCCTAGCCTCTAATGTCGGTTGGAGATTCTGCGGTGCTGCCGCCGATACAACTAAGATGCCGCCGCGTTCATTTCAGATCAGTCCGAGATGAACCGGCCGATGACGCAATCCGCGTCTGAAGTTCAAACATGTTTCAAGGAGACTGCGAATGGCAGGTTCGGTCAATAAGGTCATTCTCGTCGGCAACGTCGGCAAGGACCCCGAAATTCGCCGCACGCAGGACGGGCGGCCGATCGCCAATCTCAGTCTGGCGACCAGCGAGACCTGGCGCGATAAGCAGACCGGCGAGCGCAAGGAGCGGACCGAGTGGCATCGTGTCGTCATTTTCAGCGAGCCGCTGTGCAAGGTCGTCGAGCAATATGTGAAGAAGGGCGCGAAGCTCTACATCGAAGGCGCGCTTCAGACGCGCAAGTGGACCGACCAGTCCGGCGCTGAGAAGTATTCAACCGAGGTCGTGCTGCAAGGCTTCAGCGGTACGTTGACGATGCTCGATGGAGCGTCCGGCGGCCGTGGCGCGTCGGTCGGCATGCAGGAAAGCGGACCCGATTACGGGAACGATGGCGGCTTTGGCTCAAGCGAGCCGCGCCGGGTGTCATCGAAATCCGGCGGCGGCGGTGGTGGCTCCAAAGGCGGCTTCGACAAAGCCCTCGACGACGAAATCCCATTTTAGTTTGCGCTTGGCGACTCGCGTTCCGCGAGCCGGCCGCCAAGCGCAATTCGCCAAGCGCGTGTCCCATCGTCATCCTCGAGCGCGCGAGCTTGCGAGCTCGTTCGGGGATCCAGTGCAATAAGTGCCGAAGGCCCAATAGACCGTCTTCGACGAGTCTTGTGCGGGATTCCCGGCCTTCGACGCAGCTTCGCCGCGCTCGGCCGAGAATGACGAAGACGTGCTAATGCAGCGTCACCGATGTGGGCTTGAAGGTCTCCTCCGACTGCCCCTCGATGAACAGGTGGCGCACTTCCGGAAATCGCGATTTGATCGCAGCCTGCAAACGCCCCGTCGCGTCTTCCACCGTTCGCGCGCTGATGCCGTCCTGAAAATCGACGCTTGCCGTGACCAGCACGTCGTTCGGGCCGAGATGCATCGTGCGAAGATCGTTGATCTTGCGAATGGGCTTTCCGGTGCCGATCTCGCCGGTCACGATCTCGCGAATGCCAGCTTGCACCACGCGTGACGCCGCCTCGCCGACGATCAGCGATTTGATCTCGATCGACATGAACGCCGCGACGCCCGCAAGCAGCAGACCGATCAGGATCGACGCGACGCCATCGGCTTTGTCGAAACCGCCGAGATGTGCGACGAGCGTGCCGAGGAGAGCGATCGTCAGGCCGAGCATCGCCGCCATGTCTTCAAGCACGATGGCGAACAGACTTGGGTCCTTCGATCGGCGCAGGGCTTCGACGAATCCGTTCCTCGCTTCCGGCCGCGCATTGAATTCGCGCACCGCCTTGAAGAGCGAAAAACCCTCGAGGATCATCGCCACGGCGAGGACGGCGTAAAGGACTTCCACGTTCTGCAGCGGGTGCGGATCGAGGATTTTCAGCACGCCTTCGTAGATGGCCACGCCCGCGCCGAGCGAGAACAGAACCATCGCGACGATGAAGCTCCAGAAGTAGATTTCCTTGCCGTAGCCGAACGGGTGCTGCTCGTCCGCCGGGAGCTTGGCGCGCGCAATGCCGAACAGGAGCAATCCCTGATTGGCCGTATCGACGAGCGAGTGAATGGCTTCCGAAAGCATCGCGGACGACAACGTCCAGGCCGCCGCGACGAACTTCGCGACCGCGATCCCGAAGTTGCACCCCAGTGCAATCAGAACGACTGATCTCGACCCGCCCGACGCCACGCTCACCCTCCGTACTTTTGGGCGGCCATGCGTAGCCGAAACGGCCGGGAGGCGTCTACTGCCAAAGCTTGGCTGACTTAACGCCCCGGTGTCGACCGATGCCGTCGTGGCGCACTATCAAAAACGGCGACACAAATGGCGGCGCACCTGGACCCGGCCGCCGGCTTTGCCGAAGTCCTGCCCTCGTCACGTCATGGCCGCGGAGGCGGCCATCCACGCGACGAGAGGCGGTCGCGAGCACTCAAGACATGACGGACACGAACGCCTTCGGAGACCGCCAAGCGCCTGCGCAGGCTAATCACTTCGACTTCAAAAACTCGACGATATGCTTGCGTGTCGCGGCGTCGGTGATGCCGTTGAAGGGCTTCATGTTGTTGCTCTGCACGACGGAGTCGGGGCTCGCGATGAACTTGTCGAGCGTTGCCTCGTCCCAGGTGAGGTTCGCCTGCTTCATCGATTGCGAATAGGCGTAGCCTTCGACCGCGCCGGATTTTCGCCCGACGATCTTGTGCAGGTTTGGTCCGAGCCGGTTATCGCCTTCCTTCCACGAGTGACAGGTACGGCAATTGTTATTGAACAGCTGTTCTCCGGAAGTTTGGTCGGCGGCGAACGCAGCTTGCGAGAACACCGCTGAAAGAACCAGCGCGGCCGCAATCAAAACCATATGCATTTGGCGTTTCCTTCATCGACTGCATCCGCCGCACGGTTGCGGTAATGCTGGATGGAAGAAAAACGCAAAAAACCCCGGTGCCGTTCCGCACCGGGGTAAACATGCAGACCACAACGATAATTCGCGCGTATGCGCGTCAGTTCTTCGGAGCTTCGGGCGGAGTTTGAGCTGGCTGCGCGGCCTCCTTCGCCTTGGCGAGCGCGTCCTGAGCCTCTTGCTTAGCCTTCTCGAGTGCTGGGCCGGCCTTTTCCTTCGCCGACTCGTAGGCTTCCTTCGCGGTCTCTTTTGCTTTCTCGTAAGCGGGGCCGGACTTGTCGCGAATTTCTTCGCCCTTTTCGGCGGCGCGCTGCAGCCAGCCCTTCGGCGGATTGGCGCGCTTATACGCCGGAGCGGCGGTCAGTGCTTCCTTCGTCGCTGTCGGCAGCGAGATGACGATGCCTTTCTCCGCCGCTTCGATGTTGAGCGACGGCAGGCTGACCGCAACCTTTTTCTCGCCGACGCCGAGGAGACCACCGACACCGACGATCGCGCCGATGATTTTGTTGTCGCCGTCGACGATGAGATCTTCGATGTCGCCGATCACCTTGCCATCGCCGTTATGGACGTTGACGCCGATGAGACGGTCCTTCGCGAGATATTCCGTCGACTTTTGCTCGGTGAGGAAGACGTCGTCGGCAAGCGCCGGGAGCGTTCCGGCGGAGAGCGTGAGGAAGGCGAGAGCGAAGAGTTTTGGGCTCATTGAGAGTTCCTTTTTAAGTCACGCGCGGGGCTCCCCGGCGCCGCGCCGCCGGTTCAATCAGGACCCACGAAAATCCCGAATCTGCACGATTGAGCAAATAGTCTCGGACTGTGTCCGGATGAAGTCACGGAAACGCCGCGCCGCGTGCAAGGCGGGACTAGTAACATATTGAATATACGTACGAATTTTTCCAGCGGGATTTCGCGTCACGTCGCCGCGCTGATAGCTTTCCGGCGCGCTTTCCGATATGGTATTCAGCACCATCCCGCGCCAGCCGAACGTCCGCGCTGCAGCCGCGATCTGCCTCCAAGAAAGTTGAGACTTTGACCGACAATAGCGACGACGAAAGACCGGCTGGCCGCGAGCCGAGCGACATCCGCCCCGTCTCCATTTCAGACGAGATGAAGAAGTCGTACCTCGACTACGCGATGAGCGTCATCATCTCGCGCGCGTTGCCCGATGTCCGCGACGGTCTGAAGCCCGTGCACCGCCGCATCCTGTTCGCGATGAACGAACTCGGGCTCGATTGGAATAAGAAGTACGTCAAGTCGGCGCGCATCGTCGGCGAGGTGATGGGCAAATATCACCCGCACGGCAACCTCGCGATCTACGACGCGCTCGTGCGTCTCGCGCAGGATTTCTCGATGCGCGTGCCGCTCGTCGATGGGCAGGGCAACTTCGGTTCGATCGACGGTGACCCGCCGGCGGCTGAGCGCTACACGGAATCGCGTCTCGCCAAAGTCGCGAGCTTCCTGCTCGACGATCTCGACAACGATACGGTCGATTATCGCGACAACTACGACGGCACCATTCAGGAGCCGTCCGTTCTGCCCGCCAAATTTCCGAACCTGCTCGTCAACGGTGCGGGCGGCATCGCGGTCGGCATGGCGACGAACATTCCGCCGCACAACCTCGGCGAGGTCATCGACGCCTGCATCGCCGACCTCGACAATCCCGAGATCGGTATCGACGAGCTTTCGCAGATCATTCAGGGCCCGGATTTCCCGACGGCCGGTCTCATTCTCGGCCGCGGCGGCATTCTCTCAGCCTATCACAAGGGCCGCGGCTCGATCATCATGCGTGCCCGCGTGACCGTCGAGCATATCCGCAAGGATCGCGAAGCCCTCGTCGTCTCCGAAATTCCCTATCAGGTGAACAAGCGCACGCTGATCGAAAAAATCGCCGATCTCGTGCGCGACAAGAAGATCGAAGGCATCTCCGATCTTTGGGATGAATCGAACCGCGAAGGCATTCGCATCGTCATCGAGCTGAAGCGTGATGCGGTCGCCGATGTCGTTCTGAATAACCTCTACAAGTATTCCGACCTGCAGACGACGTTCGGCGCCAACATGCTGGCGATCAACGGCGGCCGTCCGGAAAGCCTGACGCTGAAGGATTTCATCTCGGCGTTCACGAGCTTCCGCCAGGACGTCGTTACGCGCCGCATCAAGCACCTGCTGAACAAGGCGCGCGATCGCGCTCACGTGTTGGTCGGCTTGGCGATCGCCGTCGCCAACATCGACGAGGTGATCAAGCTCATCCGCTTTTCCGCGTCGCCCGCCGAAGCCAAAGAGCAGCTGATGGCGCGCGACTGGCCGGCGAAAGATATGGTGCCGCTGATCGAGCTGATCGCCGATCCGCGCCACAAGGTGTCGGCGACCGGCACGTACCGGCTTTCGGAAGAGCAGGCGAAGGCTATCCTCGAACTGCGACTTGCCCGCCTCACGGCTCTCGGCCGCGACGAGATCGCTGACGAGTTGAACAAGATCGCCAATGAAATCCGCGAATATCTTGCAATCCTTGCGTCGCGCGCGCGTGTCGTCGATATCGTCAAGGGCGAGCTGCAGACGATCAAGGATGAGTTCGCGACGCCGCGCAAAACCGAAATCGTCGACATCGAAGGCGAGGTCGAAGACGAGGATCTTATCCAGCGCGAGGATTGCGTCGTCACCGTCAGCCATAAGGGCTACATCAAGCGCGTGCCGCTCGCGACGTATCGCGCGCAGCGTCGTGGCGGCAAGGGCCGCTCCGGCATGTCGACGCGCGACGAGGATTTCGTCACGCAGCTGTTCGTGACGTCGACACATACGCCGGTGCTGTTCTTCTCGTCGCGCGGCATGTGCTATCGCATGAAAGTCTGGCGCTTGCCGCCGGCTTCGCCGCAATCGCCCGGCAAGGCGCTCGTCAACCTGCTGCCGCTCGCGCAGGACGAGGTCATCACGTCGATCCTGCCGCTGCCGGAGGATTCCTCGACGTGGAGCGAGCTTGAGCTGATCTTCGCGACACGTTCCGGCAACGTCCGGCGCAACGCGCTCGCCGACTTCGAGAGCATCAATCGCAACGGCAAGATCGCGATGAAGCTCGATGAAGGCGACAGCATTGTGCAGGTCGCGATCGCCAAGCCCGATCAGGACGTGCTTTTGACCAGCGGTAACGGCCAGTGCGTCCGCTTCCTCATCAGCGATGAAATCCGCCTGTTCAAGGGGCGCGACTCGACCGGCGTTCGCGGCATCAGGCTCGGCGACGGCGACGAAGTCATCTCGATGGCCATCCTCGATCACTTCGAGGCGTCAGCAGAGGAACGCGCCGCCTACCTGAAGCAGGCGAGCGCTCTGCGTCGCTCGGAAGAAACCGAAGACGCCGAACCCGTCGCGGAGGCCGACGCCGAGGAAGTCAGCGCCGAGGCCGTGACGCTCAGTCCCGAACGCTTCGCCGTGATGCAGGCGGGCGAGCAATTCGTGCTGACCGTTTCGAGCAAGGGCTTCGGCAAACGATCGTCGTCGTTCGAGTTCCGCACGTCGGGTCGCGGCGGCAAGGGCATCGTCGCGATGGTCGTCAACGATCGCAACGGCCGTTTGCTCGCGTCCTTCCCGATCGACGAGAAGGATCAGATCATGCTCGTCACCGACGGCGGCCAGCTGATCCGTTGTCCCGTGGACGGCGTCCGGATCGCGGGCCGCAACACCCAGGGCGTGCGCATCTTCAAGACGGAAGCCGAGGAGAAGGTCGTCTCCGTCGAGCGTATCACCGAGGATGAGACGGACGAGGGCAGCGAAGGCGTCAGCCCATAAGCAGGGGCTTGCCTGCGCCGTGCAGCCGGATGATCGCTTCGCTGAGCGGGCACTTCGCAACGAGTGCCCGCCAGTTGCGGATCGAGACTTGAAACCGGCCGCGGCGCTCGATGATCCCGTCGCTGACGAGCGACGACAGAATGCGTGATACGGTATCGGGATTGAGCGCGAGATAATCGGCGATGTTGTAGCGCGTCAGCGGGAGATCGAACGAGATCGCGCCGCCCGCCTGCATGCCGATATGCGCCCCGATCTCGACGAGAACCGCCGCGATCCGCTCCTCCGAATTCAATCCCGACATCGCTGCGATGTGCAGCTGGGCGCGTGCGTTCTGAACCTGCGGAAGTAGGAAGAGCGCTTTGCGAAGCTGCGGGTGCTGCTCCGCTTCTTCTGCAAGCGCCGTCATGGTCAGCTTCCAGAATTCCGAAGGCCGCTGCGTCGTCAGCGTCAGCTCGGGCAGCGGCGCCTGCAGCTCGGGGATCAGAACGTCGCCCTCATAAAGAAGCGACGTAACGGCGTGGATGTCGGTTTGCGCCGTGGTCTCGATGCAGACGACGCCACGGGCGACGATATAGACGAAGCCCGATCCGAGCGCGCTGACGGCATAACGATTGCCGAGCCGCACGAGCTGCGCACGCTTTTGGAGAGGCGCGAGGATGTTCGCACGGTCGCCTGACAGCATGCGGTCGATGATTTTCGCTGCGGTTTCATAAGACGACATAGTGTAGGGCTCGCAGCGATCGACCTCGTTAGACGTTTCTTATCGACCGGTCGCCTCCGCATGATTTTGATTGAAATCAACAAAATTCGTGGCGTGAGCGTCACACGCGAAATTATCGCGTCCATCGTCTGATCTCCGTCAGAAGTCGGCGCGGCAGCATCGTAGGCACGTTGCTGCGCTGCATCGATAACGTTTCTCAGACCGGCGAGTTGCTCGCGATTCGCGGTGGGGACTGAGAAGCAAATGGGGGTTAGGAAAATGCAGAAAGAAGCAATCGGCGTGCTTCTTGCGCTTGGGTTATCGATGATCGCTGCGCCAGCAAACGCTGGCAATTATAGCGGAGACACGCTGGTGCGCGTACAAGGCACCGTCGTCGTTCCGGACTCGAGCGCGAAGGTCAATATCGATCCGAACGCCAGTGCCGACGTCAGCACGGAAGTTCTTCCGACTCTGACGGTGACGCACTTCTTCACCAAGAACATCGCGGCGGAGTTGTTCTGCTGCTTCGCGCGTTTCGAAGCGGAAGGTAAGGGATCGCTGCACGGCACGGATCTCGGAAGCTTCTGGACCTTCCCCCGATCGTAACGCTGCAATATCATTTCGATCCGGTCGGCGGCTTCAAGCCGTACGTCGGCGCGGGCGTGCAATACATCCACTATTTCGACGGCGGCAAAAGCGATCTCGGCGGCGCCAAAATCAAGCTCGATGACTCATGGGGCTTCGCGCTGCAGGCGGGCGTCGACGTGGAACTCGGCCAGGGCTGGTACTTCAACGCCGACATCAAAAAGGTCTGGCTCGATACCGACGTTTCCTGGAAGGGCACGGACGTCAAGGCGAACGTGACGGTCGACCCGCTCATCGTCTCCGTCGGCCTCGGCTATCGTTTCAATCTCTCTGACATTTTCGGATCGCGTTCCGAGTATGCGCCACTGAAATAGAACGCGCGCGACACGCGAGTCTTTTGCGAGAGGCCCGGCGACATCCGGGCCTCTTTTTTGTTTGCACGATCGGGAGAGTAGAACGCGTTTAGGATCATGAAATGATTGAATTTTATCGGATAGGCAAATTCCTCGCCAGCCTTAACGCGCCTTTCAGGCTTCTCTGGCAGAACACCCCGGTCGAGTAGTGGGGCCGTCCCGATGAGTATTGCGTCTTTCGCGATTTTGCCGAAGCCGATGTGGGAGGTCGCGTGGGTGTACCTGCGTGCCGGCATTCCCGAGCTTTGGAACCGTTCGGCGCGCCTCGCCTGGATCATCATGGCGGCCTGCGCGGTGCTGCTCGCGATCCTGTCGGTCGCGATGGGCTTTCATTACGCGCCCTATCTGCTCACTGCCCAGTTCGTCATTCTGCTCGCGATCGCCGCGGCGTTGACAGGCGCCGGCTGGCTTCGTCCGGCGCTGATCATGGAAATGGCCGCGATTCTGATGGCGACGTTCCTCGTCGTGCCGCCGTTGTGCTCCGTTCTCGCTGCCTTCGCGATGCCGCTGCAGGATTCGGCGTTGGCCGAAATCGATCGCCGCATGGGCGTCGACTGGGTTGCGATTGCGTTCTGGTTCCGCGACCACCCTCTGCTTTCACGCGTGCTGTGCGACGTCTACGCCAGCAATCTCTGGCAGCCCGTCGTGTTGATCGTTGCGTTGACCGCGACCGATCCCCAGCGTTTGCGCGTGATGATCACTGCGTCCGCCATCACGCTCGCCATCACGATGTTCGGATTTTTCCTGTTCCCCGCGATGGGGCCGTATTGGCACTTCAATTTCACGCCCGCCGACTTCCCCGACGCGGTCAACGTCATGCCTTGGGAGCAGCCGAAGTTCATTGAAGGCTTGCGCAACGGCTGGCGCGAAATGGTGTTCAGCGGCATCGTCGAGTTCCCGAGCTATCACGCGGCGTCCGCCATCCTGTTCGCTGTGGCCTGGCGTGGTGTACCGATCATCGGCGTGCTCGGCATATTGCTGAACGTGGTCATGTTCGTCTCGACCGTCCCGGTCGGCGGCCATTACCTCATCGACCTGTATGTCGGGGCAGCCATCGCCCTGGTGAGCCTCGCGCTCGCCAAGCGCTACTATCGTGCGACGGACCGCATTCCCCCGCTCGAAGCTTGGACCCGCACCCGGGACGGCCGCCGGTTCCTGGCCGCGTTGCGAAAACGCCCGATTGTCTCGGCCCTGATCAAGCGGACGCTTAAGACCTCCTCTAAAGAAGCGGCGACGGCTTGATCTCGGATCGGTTGCGCCCTTACAAGCGATCATGATCCGCATCGGCTTCTATTCCGGCTCCTTCGACCCCGTGACCCTCGGGCACACCGACGTCATCCGTCGGGCCGCGGGCCTGCTCGATCGATTGGTCATCGGTATCGGCGTCAATCCCGGCAAGTCGCCGATGTTCACGACCGACGATCGCATCGCGATGCTGCAGGATGAAGTCCGTCCCATCGTGCGCGATACGAAAACGAAAATCGAGGTCGTGACGTTTTCCGGCCTGGCCGTCGATGCCGCGAAGGCCAACCGCGCGACCGTGATCGTGCGCGGCCTGCGCGATGGCACGGACTTCGACTACGAAATGCAAATGGCGGGCATGAACGGCGAGATGGCGCCGGACATTCAGACGGTCTACGTCGCGGCGTCCCCGCACGTGCGCCACATCGCAGCCAACCTCGTGCGCGCGGTCGTGTCGATGGGCGGCGATCCTTCGCCGTTCGTCTCCAAGGACGTTTTGAAACGGCTGAAGGCCAAGGCTGCCAAATCCAAGTAACGTCACGACGGACAACGCCATGTCGAAAAGAGCCGATCTATTGACGCTCGTCCGCGCCGTTCCGATCGGCCGCGTAACGACGTTCGACGTGCTGGCGCAAAAGATCGGCGAGCCCTTGGCGCTTGTTCAGTCGCTGATTGCGCATTTGTCCGAAGACGAGCGCGAGTTCGTGCCCTGGCATCGCGTCGTCGCGAAAGGCGGTGCGATCGGGCGTGGTCCGCATCGCGATCAGCAATTCGCCCGCCTCGTGCGTGAGGGCGTCCAGGTTCTGCCGGCGGGCATCGTTCACGACATGCCGCGCTTTCTCGTGACGTTCGACGGCGCGCCGCAGCACACTCGTAAACCTGTCGAACCCGCTCCCGAGCCCGCAGCGCCGCTCAGCCGCTCGCGCGGCATGAAATCCCATCGCTAGCGACGGTCCGGCCCGCCGAAATCCCTGTGCAAGCGCCGCAGCCCTGTCCAAGGGTTGCGATCAGGCCGTCAAATCGCCATAAGGGCGGCAACACTGCCGGCCGCAACGACAGAGCGGCTCCGCCCGCCTCTGGAAAACCTCCAAGACATCATGAGGAGCGCCATGACCCGCTATCTATTTCTTGCCCTCGCGTCCGTATTCGCGATGACGTGTCTCGCCGGAACGTCTGCGCGCGCCGCAGGCGACGATCTCGTCATTGAGCTGAAGACCGGCAAGGTCGTCATCAAGCTCCGGCCCGATCTCGCGCCGAAGCACGTCGAGCGCGTCAAGACGCTCGCCGGCGAAGGTTTCTACAACGGCCTCAAGTGGCATCGCGTGATCGATGGCTTCATGGCCCAGACCGGCGATCCGACCGGCACCGGCATGAGCGGCTCGAAGCTGCCCGATCTTCCCGCCGAATTTTCGCAGGAGCCGTACAAGCGCGGCTCGGTCGGCGCGGCGCGCACGCAGGATCCGAACTCCGCCAACAGCCAGTTCTTCATCTGCTTCAACGACAGCGGCTGCGCAGGTCTGACGGGCCAGTACACCATTTGGGGACAGGTCGTCTCGGGCATGGAGAACGTCGACAAGATCAAGCGCGGCGAGCCGGGCTCCGGCACCGTCGAGGATCCCGATACGATGGTCAAAGTTTACGTCCAGTAGCAAAACTCCCTTTCCCCATTCCTCCGCGCTTGGATTGGGGAGAGGGAACGAAATCATGAAAGGAGCCCACAAGTGGCTGACTACAAAGACCCCGAGAACACGCTGCTGATCGAAACCAGCAAGGGTCCGGTCGTGATCGAGCTTCGTCCCGATCTCGCGCCGAAGCATGTCGAGCGCATCAAGACGCTGGCGCGCGAAGGCTTCTACGACGGCATCGTGTTTCATCGCGTCATCGACGGCTTCATGGCGCAGACCGGTTGCCCGCAAGGCCGTGGCACCGGCAGCTCGAAGCTTCCGAACCTGCCCGCCGAATTCAACGCCGAACCGCACATTCGCGGCATCTGCTCGATGGCACGTGCGCAGAATCCGAACTCGGCGAACAGCCAGTTCTTCATCGTGTTCGACGACGCACGCTTCCTCGACAAGCAGTACACCGTCTGGGGCAAGGTGATCTCGGGCATGGAAAACGTCGACAAGATCAACAAGGGCGAGCCGCCTGCGAGCCCGGACAAAATGATCACCGTCCGCGTCGCTTCGGATGCAGCGTAATGGCCGACTCCTGTGACACGACCAAGGGCGCGCTTTGCGGCGCGCCTTTTCTCATTCTCGCCTGGGCAGGATTGGCCGGCGCTGCAGGCGTCGCGCTCGCCGCCGCCGCTTCGCACAAATACCCGAGCGCGTCGCTGGCCACCGCCGCGACCATGCTGACGCTGCATGCCGCCGGGGCCGTCGCCCTGATCGCCGTGGCGTCGCGCACCGCGCGCTCGTGTCTCTGGCAGGCCGTCGCCGCCCTGATGCTCGCGGGAGCTTCGATATTCTCGGGCCAAATCGCGTACCACACGATCTTCGATGACGCGTCGTTCCAGATGCTTACGCCGATTGGTGGTACGCTGATGATCGTGAGCTGGCTCGTCGTCACGCTGCTTGCGCTCATGGGAGCATGGCGTAGAGGCTGACACGAACGCGATGCGCACCGACCTTTTCGACTTCGAGTTGCCCGATAGCGCCATCGCACTGCGTCCCGCCGAGCCGCGGGATTCGGCGCGCCTGCTGGTCGTGCATCCAGTAAAGGGCGGTTGCGCGCGCGACGATGCCGAACTTTCCGACAAGACGGTTCGCGATCTGCCGGGCTTGCTCAATCCGGGCGACGCGCTCGTCTTCAACGACACGCGCGTCATTCCGGCGGCGCTCTCGGGCGTGCGTACGCGCGGCGACGTGCAGGCGAAGGTCGATTTCAATCTGACGAAGCAGGTCGGAGACAGTTCCTGGCGCGCCTTCGCGCGTCCTGCGAAACGTCTCGAGGTCGGCGATCGCGTGCATTTCGGCCACTCAGGCGAAAGCTGCTTTCTCGGCGCACTCGATGCGACCGTTTCGGCGAAAGGAGAGGCGGGGGAAGTCGAGCTGGCGTTCGACTATTCGGGGAGCATTCTCGACGATGCGATCCGCGCGGTCGGCGTGATGCCGTTGCCGCCTTACATCGCGTTGAAGCGTGGCGCCGACGATCGCGACCGCCAGAGCTATCAAACTGTCTACGCGAAGAATGACGGCGCCGTTGCCGCGCCGACCGCCGGGCTGCACTTCACGCCCGAGCTTTTCGCCGCCCTCGACGCGCGCGGCATCTCTCGCCATTTCGTGACGCTGCACGTCGGACCGGGCACGTTCCTTCCCGTGAAGGCCGATGACACCAGCGAGCACAAGATGCACAGCGAGTGGGGCGAGATCTCCGCCGAAACCGCCGCCGCGCTCAACGAAACGCGCGCACGGGGTGGACGCATCGTCGCCGTCGGCACGACGTCTCTGCGCGTTCTCGAAAGCGCCGCGGGCGACGACGGAAGCATTCCGGCCTGGTCGGGCGACACGTCGATCTTCATCACGCCAGGTTATCGCTTCAAAGCCATCGACGCGCTGATGACCAACTTCCACCTGCCGCGCTCGACGCTGTTCATGCTCGTCGCGGCCTTCTCCGGCCTCGGCACCATGCGCGCCGCCTACGGCCACGCCATTCACTCTGGCTATCGCTTTTATTCCTACGGCGACGCCAGCCTGCTATTCCCCGCGGATGCAGAGCCTAGCACCTGACCGATGACAGAACACTTCGCCTTCCATCTCAAGACGACAGACGGCCTTGCGCGTCTCGGCGAGATCACCACCTCGCGCGGTGTCATTCGCACGCCCGCGTTCATGCCGGTCGGAACGGTCGCGACGGTCAAGGCGCTCTATCCCGATCAGGTGCGCGACGCCGGTGCCGACATCCTCCTCGGCAACACCTATCATCTGATGCTGCGTCCCGGCGCGGAACGCATCGCGCGCCTCGGCGGGCTGCACAAATTCATGCGCTGGGATGGACCGATCCTGACCGACTCCGGCGGCTTCCAGGTGATGAGCCTCGGCAAGATTCGCAAGATCACGGAAGAGGGCGTCGCGTTTCAATCGCATCTCGACGGCTCGCGCCACATGCTGTCGCCCGAGCGCTCGATCGAAATCCAGTGCCTGCTCGGCGCGGACATTCAGATGCAGTTCGACGAATGCATCGAGTTGCCCGCCGAGCGCCGCGAGGTCGAGCGCGCGATGGAATTATCGCTGCGCTGGGCCGAACGCTCCAAGCGCGCCTTCGAGGCGCAACGTGCCGCTGGCGGCGCGCATGCGGGCCAGGCGCTGTTCGGAATCGTGCAGGGCGGCACCGACGCTGAACTCCGCCACCGTTCCGCGGCAGCGCTCGTCGATATGGATTTTCCGGGCTACGCCGTCGGCGGTCTCGCGGTCGGCGAAGGTCACGAGGCGATGATCGCGACGCTCGGGCAAACGCTGCCAGCGCTTCCGACCGACAAGCCACGCTACCTGATGGGAGTCGGAACGCCGCTCGACCTGATCGAGTCCGTCCGTCTCGGCGTCGATATGTTCGACTGCGTGATGCCGACGCGAAATGGCCGTCACGGCTACGCCTTCACGTGGAACGGCGCGCTCAACATGCGCAACGCCAAGTTCGCCGAGGACATGAGCCCGCTCGACGAGCTGAGCTCATGCCCCGGTGCGCGCGACTATTCGAAGGCTTACGTGCATCATCTCATCAAGTCCGGTGAATTCCTCGGCGCCATGATCCTGTCGTGGGTCAACACCGTTTTTTATCAGGACCTGATGGCGGCGATGCGGGACGCGATCGCGCACGGCCGCTTCGCCGAATGGGCCGACGAAACGAAAGCGCGGATCACGAAGCGGCCTGCTGCTCCATAGCGGCATCCTTGCTCTCGCGATGCGCGATGCGTTCGCGGTGCACGAGATAGATGCCCGACGCGATGACGACGCTCGACCCGATCAGCGTCCAGCGATCCGGCGTGTCGCCAAACACCAGGAACTCCAGCCCGATCATGCTCATCAGCTGGAAGTACAGGAACGGCGAGACGGATGACGCCGGCGCGAGCGCATAGGCATGGATCAGCAGATAATGCCCGAGCCCGCCAAGCGCGCCGGTCGCGAGCAGCAGCAGCCAATCGAACGCCGTCGCCGGCCACACCCATTCCGGAATGGCGAAAAATCCGCCTGCAACCACGCCGACGAGCAGCGCATAGAAAAGCGTGACGAGCGGCGGATCGACACCCGCGAGCTTGCGCGTCACGATCATGAACAGCGCATAAGCCGTCATCGACACGAGCGATGCCAGAAAGGCCGGATGAAACTCGACGATGCCCGGCCTGACGACGATCAGAACGCCGATAAATCCGGATACGATTGCAATCGCACGGCGCCATCCGACGTACTCGCCGAGTAGCGGACCGGCGAGCGCTGCCACGAGAAGCGGCGCCAGAAAGGCGATCGAGATCGTCTGGTCGAGACGCAGGTATTGGATGGCGATAAAATTGAACGCCGTCGTCGCCACCATGAACAGCGAGCGCAAAAGCTGTAGCCCGGGGCGCTTGGTTTTGAACCATCCCGGAACCGAGCGCGGCCCGAAGATAACCACCATCAGCAGAGCCTGGCCGAGGAAGCGGGCCCAGACGATTTCCGACGTGGGGATACCCTGGTAGCTGCCGAGGTATTTCGCGGTCGCATCGAGGCACGAGAACAGCGAAACAGCCGTGCACATCAGAAGAACGGCTTTGAGGCGGTCAGGCATGGCGGCGCCGTAATTGAAACGGGATGTTTCCGAGCCGAGTCCTATGGCGCCCGGCGGCTGCGGGAACCTCGAAGCACTCACACGTGGAAACGAATATGCGAGTGTCTAAGCGGAACTGCGTGCTGATACTGCGACCATATCGCCGCAGAACACGAGACCGGTGGCATCTAGGGCGTCGCTGCAACGCTTCCGCCCGCGGAATCGGTCAGAGCAGCTGCCAAATGTCGGGCTCAGGTGCGTAAATCTGTCCGGAAAGCCTCACCACGCGGGCCGCACGCAGCGATCTTTACACAACGCGTGCGCCGACACTTGCGCTCCGGCCAAAAGGCAGGTAACCGGACCCCTTCGGGGGCCCGTAGCTCAGCGGTAGAGCATCTGACTTTTAATCAGAGGGTCGTTGGTTCGATCCCAACCGGGCTCACCATTTCTTTCAAGGCGTTCGCGGATTTCGGCAGGGGCCGAAATTCGTGGGGTGCGATCGCGGTGCGAACCGGCGCAGCGATCACGCCGCATTCTCCCAACGCCGTGACGCGGCTCGTCTGCCTGCAGCACGATTGTTCGCGACTACAAGAACGAACTCAGCCAGGATTTGATCTTTCTCGAACGCTGCCGTTGGTCACGGTATTGGCGCCGACCTCCGTGCTCGAAGAACGGTCTGTCATAGAGACCGCATTCTTCGCACGGAGCTTTGCGGCCGCACTCGTCAGGCCAGCAACGAACTTCCGTGATGCGGTCGAGCAGAAGCCGTTCCAAGTGCAAATTCTTCGCGGACTTCACGAGGATGACCTCGTCTTTGACCGCCGTATCTCTGAGATGAGCAGCAAGAGCTTCGATATTGGCGAAGGCGCGGAACTTACCGCTGTCGATGTCTGCTTGCGGCGCCCGCGCCTTATGCGCCCACGGCCCGACGAAGCAGACTTCATCCGCGACCTGGACGGCGGCAGCGTAGGCATCTCTATACTTCTTTGTGGCGTTACCTGCGTAATCGCTGATCTGCCCCAGGATGAAACGCTTCTTGGGCGCGGTGATGGATCTCAGCGTCTCTAACGGCAGAAAAATGCTGTGATAGGGAGCCTTGGCGCAATCGAGAATTATGCGCGTCCCACCCGGAGTCGTGTGCGGGCTCATGCGCCCGTGAATGGGCGCGAACGAGGCGATCCTGGCGCGAACGGTTTGCGCGGGGACGCCGAGTTCGAGCGCAGACGTGGCGGCGGCTGCGATCGTCAGCCAGTTGTGCGCGCCGAGAAGCTGGGTTTCGAGATCAATTGTGTGGCCACCGCCGGTTAGCGTCAGCAAGAGCAGTCCGCATACGTCCGTCCGAATGTTTGTCGCGAGATAATCGCCGCCCGTCGTTCCGAAAGTGATCGAACGCGCGCGGGTGCGATCCGCCATGGCACGTACGTTCGGATCGTCGAAGTTGAGGACGACAAGGCCGTCGTCGGGAACGGCCTCGACCAGTGCCGATTTTTCTTGTGCCACCGCCTCGATGGATTTGAGCGTCGCGTAATGCTCGATGGCGACGAGCGTGATGATCGCAAGATCCGGCTTCAGCAGTTTCGCCGCTTGAGGTATATGCCCCGGCTTTTTCGTGCCCTGCTCGATGACGGAGTAGCGGGTGTCAGAACGTAGATTGAGCAACGCGTCGATGGCGTGGCCATATCCGTTACAAAGAAACTGCGACGTGACCTTGGAATGGCCCGCGAGAATATGGGAAAGCAGCGCAACGGTCGTTGTCTTGGCGCTGCTTCCGGTGACCGCGATGATGGTGGCGGAAGTTCTTTCGCGCTTGATCTTCGCGATCGTCTCTCGCGTCCGGAGCTTGATCGTATGCTCAAATGTTTTGTAGTTGCGCGCTAACTGGCCGGCTCCGCCAAACATCGAGCGCCTCCGAAATAAATAAAAGAAAGAGATTGAAAGAAATCAGCAGTCGTAAAATGTTGCGCCATTATAGCGATCGCATCTGATCGAGAAAGTTACGGCAGGCGGCTCGCTGTGGATAATGAATTTCCGACGCGCAAGCGCACAACCTGCGCCATCAGTGTCGGGAAAGTTTCCACATGTAAGAGAGATCTGAACGGCGATCACGTTCGCACGGCGCAAAGGTTTTGCCGTGAGATATGAGTCCTGCACCAGCATGTCTGGTGCAGGACCGAATTGAACTGTTTAGAACAACCAGCGCCACGATCCCCACGGATTCGAACGCTGATAGCTGTCGAGCTTATTCTTTTTGAGAACTTTAAATAACAGACTGGCAACCTTGTCGTTGTCCATGTCCATGAAGGGAATGTGCGTGCTCCCCTTGAGGCCGGCATCTTCGGCGAGCTTCAGCACTTCGGCGTTGCCGCCGTACTTGTTGATGAGCTTGGCACACAGTCGCGAAAGAATGACCTGCTGCTCGGTCTCTGGCCGGTTGTCACCCCACACAAACTGAATCTTCTTCAGCTTCGCGAGCTTTTTGAAATCCTCGAGCGGAACACCAAGAGGACCGAATGCACAGGCCGGCGTGAGGGCTGTGCAAAGCGTCGGGCTTTCGGGATCGCCGATCGGGAACACGTATCCGATGCTTTCGTAGGTGACGATTCCCGAAATATTACTTTTCGTCGTTTTCGCGGTTGTCTTCATGGCGCGAAGCCCGCCGGCTGAGTTCGTCAGATAAACAATCTGATTTCCGAGCCTGCCGGAGTCTGCGGCGACGGCTGCCGCATCCGTTTCAATCTCGATATTGTAAGCATTGTCGAATTCATCGTAGCGCGCGCCGGTCGCGTTCCACCAATACTCTTCAAGTTTTGGGCTGTTCGCCGGGAACTGAGTACCAGGATAGAACTCGGCGGGTGTCGGGACCTGACCGGCTGGAATCGTCGGTCCGAATTTCCATGCCGTGAAATTTCCCTGATCGCGATTGCTCGGCGTGTAGGTTATTGTTTCGCAGCTCCAGTTGGCACGCCCGACGCGCGGCCCGTCCCAAATATATGTCGGATAATCCGCACGCAGAAGCTTGTCCTTATAACCTTCGCCGCCATCCCAACGGTTTTGCCAGACCTGCGCACTGGAACTGTGCCACAAGACGATGCTCGTTTTGCGCGGATTTATGGGAAGGAAATACTCCACGTATCCATGATCACAGGAAAGCGTGCGATTGGGTGTTGCTGGTGTGTTGGAATTCGCGGGAGGCACATTAAAGTGCTTGCCGCCGATGATGAAGCCACCCGTTTTCTCGAGCACGATCGGATCTATGCGGGACGTGCCGTGAGCCCAGGCCCCTGGTGCTCCCGACAATATTAGAAGCGCCGCGATTGGAAGTTTTAATGTTCTTCTTGCTTCGGCCGAATGGCCGTCAAAATGCGCCATTATTTCCTCCTAGCAATGATTTTGTATGCGAGCGCAAATTGGCTTGGATGACATCCCAATGCGCTGGCGGAGGAAAAGATATGAAAGTGGCGTGGGTGGAACTACAACGTTCCTGCGCGTGTTGACATCATCCTGCTCCGTATGAAGATTATTTTCGGATATAGATATATTCGCCGATGGCAATTGATCCGATCAGCTGCAGCTTATGAAAACTTTGCGCCGGCCTTGTACTGTTTGGGCGTCATTCCGGTAAATTGACGAAAAACTTTCGTAAAATGGCTTTGGCTTGAAAATCCGTATGTGGAGGCGATTGCAGAAGCTGAAAGGCGCGTCGAGATCAGCATTTCCTTGCTGCCATTGATGCGTTCCTTCAAGACGAAGCGGTAAGGCGGCATACCGGTCGTTGAGCTGAATATGCGCGTGAAGTGCGAAGGGCTCATCTCAAGAAGCGCCGCAAGCTCAGCCACGCGAATGTGGTCCGTCAAGTTTGCGCTGATGTATTTCACGACGACAGCCGCCTGAGTTTGTGAAAGGCGCAATTCGCGGCAGGGCGCGCCCTGGATGCCGTCTGACCGGCTCGCGATGCACGCAAGCAATGCGATCGCGATGGCCTGCTCGAATGCTTCTCCCGAAGGGCACCCTTCCAGAACTTCATCGCGCACAACTGAAAGAATTATCGCAAGTCTCCGATCGCTGGTCGCTGGCGAGGAGTTTGCATTGTCACCGACGTTAGGACGAGCGCCTCGCCGCAACGAGGTTGATTTTGAATTTGAATTTGAGCGTGAAAGCCTCATTGTCTGAGTTCCCGATTTGCCTGATGCAAATCTTCAACGCCTTGCATGTGCGTTGTCTCGTCCCTTCATCACAGTGAACGTTTTCGCACTAACCAGGCGCGTGGCTGGCGACCAATAGCGATACGCGCAGGCTCAATGGTTATGGCCTGGACCAGAAGTTCTTCGATATTTGACGTGCTTTTTGATCCAAGAAATCAATATATCGGCAACCTGCAGATTGTTGTTGTCCTGCATGAACATGTGGCTGTTGCCGCGGATGCCGATGTCCGGCAGGGCAACGAACGTCATGTCGCCACCCGCATCCCGGATCTGTTTTTGCATCGTGATGCAGGCGGCAGGCGGCTGCGGCGTTGTAAAGTGGTCGCCGACGACAATCAGGATCGGAATATTTTTCAAGACGCGGATATTCGCCGGCGTCAGATTGGCAAAACATCCGGTCTCGAGCTGAATGATGCCCCGGACCCCCATCGAGCCCGGACGCAGGGCCGCCATCGTCGGGAACGGGCTGGACTGCGAATGTCCGACCAGGATTGCGCCTCCGAGCTGATTGGCGAGTGTCGCCATGTTATCCGGCGAATTGAACCGCGCATTCGGATCCGTTGGCGTGCAGTTGCCATCCGCGCATGTCGGCGAGGAGGCATCGCTCAAAGTCGAGTTCAGATCGGGAATGACCTGCTTGTAGAAATCGAGCGTTGCGCCTTTGCCGATGCCGACGGTTTTCATCGGAAAACGCTCGTCCTTGAACGGCGTCTTCGTTGCGTAATCGCCCCATCGGAACACGTTCCACGCAAACTGGTCGGTCGCGATAAGAATAGCGGGGTTTGACGTGTTTGGAAGGTCGCCGGTCAGAACCTTCTGATAGCGCAACGCGTCGAACCCCGAGCGACCGCGACCAACTTGTTCGCCCATGTAGGTCGCGAAGCCCTTTCGCGTAAAATATTCGTACCATCCCATGCGCCCATCAGGCGTGGTTTCCCATGTCTTCGACGTCAAGCAGCAGCCGTGCACGAAAACGATCGGGTATTGATCGGTCGTCCTCTGCGGGATCTGAAACTGAACGTACATCTGATTGATCACCGAGTTCCCGGAGTCGGACGCGAAGGTAGGCGGCGAGATGTATTTGGAATCGATGAACTGCGTGCTTCCACCCACAAAGAAGCTCCCCTGGCCACTCAGAGTCAGAGGCGGGGAAGGCTTGATGTCGGAGAGCTGCTGCGCCGAGGAGGGCTGCGAAGACCCGAACGATAGAAGAATAGCGATTGCGCATGCGGCCATCATCGAGCGCCGGCGGATCACGACCTGCAAGTCCTCGTTGTTCTCAAATCCGACCAGGGTATCCATTGAAGGGTCTCTCCTTTCGCTTCCTAAGCGACGCACGCATGCAGCATTCTCCTGCGGAGCAGCCGGGCATAATAAAGGCGCTCTCAAATTCGGAATCTTCGCGCTGAAGGAATAAAGTTGGTCGCCTGCGCACAGAGGTGCGATTTCTTCGCCTGGCTAAGCATCGGTTCGAAGAAGAGATGCAATTTTGAGAGAAATTTAAATTTAGAGAATTGCCGCCGGAGAACGTAACAGACGATCAAAATTTTGATCGGTACTCACGCGGAGAGCAGCCGAATTTTCTCTTGAAGCATCGAATGAACGTCGAGAGATCCCGAAAACCCCACCGGTACGCTAAAACGGATATTGGCGGATTTGCGCCAACGCCGGAAATAAGATCATGGCTGATGCGTTCGAGACGCCGCGAGGTGACGTAGCTGCTGAATGTCGTGCCGAGCATCGCAAACTGCTTATGCACGTATCGCACAGAAATGCCGAGATTATCGGCCGCCATGCTGGGACACAGTTCAGCGTCCGCAATGCGCGCATCGATGAAGCGTACCAACTCGCGCGCATAGTGATTAGAGGCATCTTCGGCAATGCCGTCGGGCCGGAATTCGTGTGAACGCCCACCGCTTATAGGCAAAAGCGCCGCGCACGCGCCCCCAAGCGCCGCCAATTCCTCAGGCTGAGCTGACGAAATATTATGGGACAGGAATGCGAAGCAGCTCGCCAGTGGCGGGATGATGTCGACCTTCGAAACGAGAAGATTGTCGAAAGTCTTGTCGGGTCGTCCGATCCGCTCCTTCGGAATGCAGAACGCGAGGTCTTCGAATGAAGTATCGCCGAGCTTTAAATGCTTCACCGGCAGCGTGCTATCGTAGAGGACGAGGTCACCTTTCTCAGCTGTGACGGTGACGTCATTCTGAGTGACGACAAGGCGTCCGGAAATCACGTAGTTCGCGTAGAGGCTGCCTTCCGGGCTTTTGGAGATCTCCGATTTGTTGCGCAATCCGAGTAACGGCGTCATTTTTGTGCGTGAGAGCGAGCCGAACTCCCCGGACAATCTGACAATGCGCGCGTTAAAATCCTGGTCCGACTTGTGCTCCATGAACCACGGCATGAATGCAGCGGCGACGATCTCCCGAAAAGCGGAAAAGCCGTCACGGGCGGAGTAGAATTCCGTATCGCAGACGCTCACAATCGTCTCGTCGGAATGGCCGCGTTTGCCTTCGACGTAGGTCATGAGATGCCCCAGCGATCGTTGCGAACCCGACCGAAACATGCCGAGTGAGGTGTTTCGATGCGCGTCGTTTTCCTTGGCGCCGCCTATCTAGCGAGCGCCGGCGGACGATGTCACTCGGAAAGCGGCGATAAGACATAATCCGGGCATCAACGAAACCGAAACGCATCATTCCGGACGACAAGATTGCAGGTGCGCCGCGCGGGCGACGGATGTTAAAGCTTTAATCGTTTTTGAGATTAGGTTGAAGCAAATCGGCCGGTGGCGCCATGTCCGATGATCCCCGTCTCCTGATCGCATTTTGTCATGCGATTGAACAATCAACGAAAAATGGATTTGAAGTTTTGGATCGCGAAAAGCTGACGGCGATCCATCGCGCGCTCATCACACTCAAGAGCCAGATCGAAGACACGCTGGCTCGCCTAGAAGAAAAAGAAAAAAAGCGCCGTCAGTTGCAATAGAAAAAAAGGCCGCCCCGATGGACGGCCTTTCTGTAGTTTCGTCTTTCGTGCGTAGGGCAGTATTATTCAGACGGATATAGCAGAACCGTATCCCAGAAATCGCACTTGTAATTCGTCCGGTAGTCTTTGCGATTTGAGGTCGACAGCGGGATGTCCTGAACAAGGTACTTCGCATTATTGCCGGCGCCGTACTTCGGCCAGGGCGAATTGCCCGAACCGTTTGGATTGCCGGACCACGCGAAGTTCGTCCACGCGGCAACGAGCTGATCGGAAAGCTTCGTTTCCTGACCCGTGAGTTCACGCGGCTGGCCGGTCGTCTGATCGAGGTTCACGCCGAGCTGACCGCCATGCCAGTTGTCGAACAGGAACTGGATGTCGATCGTATGAGCGGCACCCGGTTTGAAGCCCGGCATCTTCGGGAAGTAGTAGGGAGCGTCCTGATACGTGAAGTCGTAGGCATAGGACGTGATCTGCGGAGCCCAGAGATGCAGAACGTGATCGGCCTGGCATTTCTGCGTGTCGGTCTGCACCCGGTTGTAGGCTTTCATCGGATCGTTGCCGAAAGCCGACAGCGGATACTGTGCGAGAACGCGATCAGCCGTTCCTGCCGGGTAAGCCGGAGGCGCGCCGCCAGGACCGGCGTTGCCATTATATGTGGCCTGAAGCGCCGACGTGTATTGGGCGGCAGTCATCGGCACAAACGGCTGGCCGGAGAAGTATTCCGTGATACCGATCGAGAAGTTGGCTTCGTCCTGCACGCGCCCGCCCATCACCGGCATCTTGTTGAACTGACCCGTTGTCCAGGCCTTTTCCGGAGTGATCGGGATCACGGTGCCGTCGACGAACGGCCCGACGATATAAGGACCGTTTGCGTTGGGCGTACCCTGCAGCTGCAGGATGCGCTCAGGCGTCAGATCGCGAAGACACTGAGCCGAAGATTTGCTCGCGTCGGTGCCGCATCCGGCAGCAGTTGCAAAACCCTGCCCTCTGCCGAGTGCTGTTGCCGCTGAAGGCAAAGTCGGCAGCGGACCGCTTTCATAGATGGCGCGCGTCAACAGATTGGCGCTCATTGGAGAAAGAACGTTCGCCCCGGTGTCGGTTGCGCCTGCGGATTGTCCGCCGAGTGCAACACGATTGGGATCGCCGCCGAACGCCGCAATATTGCGCTGGACCCAGCGAAGGGCCTGCTGGATGTCCATGATGCCATAGTTGCCGGACAGATGGCCTTCACCGTTCAGCGCGGGATGCGATAGGTAGCCGAACAGGCCCATGCGATAGTTCAGAGTGACGACGACGGTCTCGCGTCCATCCGGGCCGCCCTGAGCAAGCTTGGTTGCGTCGTAATCGTTCGATTCACCGTCGACGTTGCCGCCGCCGTGGATCCAGACGATAACGCCCTTCTTCTTGCTGCTGCCTGTGGTGAAGACGTTCAGATACAGGCAGTCTTCCGTAACGCTCGTCGGTCCGGCGAATGCGCCGAGTTCCGTGACCTGCGGGCATGTATTGCCGAAGCTCGAACCGTCGCGAACGTTGTTCCAACGTTTGACGGCCTGCGGGGGCTGCCAGCGGAGCTTGCCCACGGGCGGCGCGGCGTATGGAATTCCACGGAAGACATTGACGCCACTGGCCGACGTACCCTGAACCTGGCCATCGGTCAGCGATACGATGGGTCCGTCATTGTTCTTCCCCGCCAAGGCCGATGATGAAACCAGACCGGCGGCTAAGAGCGAGCAGACGACAGCGCCTCGCCTCAGCGATGCATGTCGAGCTTCCGACACTATTTTGCTTCGCATTGTTCCTCTCCTCAAATTTTGTGCCCCTCGGCTTGCGTATGTCGGCAAACCATGAGGAGCAGCGGCACTGTTTGACGTGGATGCCGCGGGAGAAATTATGCGGAGAGCAGTTTTTTCAGCGTCGCGTCGAGAGAACTGCATCAGGCATGCGGTGCATGTCGAATGCGCAATCAGCGCATTGCCGTCGCATTGCGTGTAGTGGGTGAAAATCGAATGCAATTTGCCGCGATAAATCGGAATTGAATCGGCGATCGCAATATTAGAATCTGAAAACCAACAAGTGGCAATTATATCTTATTTTAAATAATGGGGCAATAAAAAGCGGAGCGCAAATAAATCGCGCTCCGCACGCTTGTTGCAGGAGATTTCAGTACGTCAACTGGGTGTCCCAGAAGTTGCACTTATAAGTGTCTCTGAAGTTGGAAACGGCCGTCGTAGAGAGCGGAATATCCTGGACGAAATATTTTGCGTTCTTGCCGGCACCGAATTTTGGCCATGGCGAATTTCCGGAACCATTCGGATTGCCGGTGTTGGCAAAGTTGCTCCACGCGGCGACAAGCTGATCCGAAAGCTTCGTTTCTTCGGCGTTGAGTTCGCGCGGCTGTCCCGTCGTCTGATCGATATTTACGCCAAGATTGCCGCCATGCCAGTTGTCGAACAGAAACTGGATGTCGATCGTGTGAGCGGCCAGCGGTTTGAATCCCGGCATTTTGGGGAAATAGTAGGGAGCGTTCTGATAGGTGAAATCATAGGCGTATGTTGGGACCTGCGGCGCCCAGAGCTGCATGACGTGAAGCTCGCGGCATTTTGCAGGGTCGGTCTGGAACCGCTCATAAGCCAGCATCGGATCGCCGCCGAAGCTCGAAAGCGGATATTGCGCCGCCGCCGGCCCGGTCACAGCGGCTGCATATTGCGCGGCGGTCATAGGCGCCTGCGGAGGTCCGGAAAAATACTCCGTGATGCCGGTCGTGAATGTGATTTCGTCTTTCACGGCGCCGCCGATAATCGGCATTTTGTTGAAGCGGCCGCTTGAGAACGCCTGCTCGGGCGTCAACGGAATGACGCTGCCGTCGACAAAAGCGCCGGCCGTATAAGGGCCGTCGGCATTCGGAGTTCCCTGCAACTGCAGAACCCGCGATACGGGAAGATCGCGCAAGCAGGCTGCGGCCGCAGTATTGGATCCTGGGCAATTCGCTGCCGTCGCGAACGCAGAGCCCTTCGTCAGAGCGTCATTGGCAGACGGGAGGGTTGAAAAGAAGCCGGGGGAGCTTTGATAAATGGCTCTGTTGAACAGGCCATTCGCATATGGAGAGAGCTGGTTTGCGCCAGTATCCACAGCGCCGGCAGACTGACCGCCGAGGGCTACCTTGTCAGGATCGCCGCCGAAGGCCGCAATGTTGCGCTGAACCCAACGAAGCGCGGCCTGTTGGTCGAGAATGCCGTAGTTGCCCCAAAGATGACCTTCGCCGTTGATCGAGGCATGCGAGAAAAAGCCGAAGATGCCGAGGCGATAGTTGAGCGTGACAACAACTGTCGGAACGCCTGACGGCCCACCCGTCGCAAGCTTGCTCGCGTCATAGTCGTTGGTTTCGCCGTCGATATTGCCGCCGCCGTGAATCCAGACGATGACCGGCTTCTTCTTGCCGTTACCGCTTCCGCCCGTCGTAAAGACGTTGAGATAGAGGCAGTCTTCGCTCGTGCTGGACGGACCCGCGAACGCGCCAAGCTCTGTCACCTGAGGGCATGTGTTTCCGAAGCGAGTCGCGTCGAGAGTGCCTTTCCATTTTTTGGCGGCTGCCGGCGGCTGCCACCGGAGCTTGCCGACGGGCGGCGCTGCGTAAGGGATTCCAAGAAAAACATTGACGCCTTTATCAGCATATCCGCGGACCGATCCGTCGACAGTGCTGACGACGGGCCCGTCGTTCGCCGCGCCAGCCAAAGTCGGTGCTGCCGCAGCAGCGACGGACAGCACGGAGACTGAAGCGAGTAATGCCATATAACGCGACCGCGCGCGGCGACGCCCTTCAATCGATGATGTATTGATGTGCATGATTCACTCCCTGAAACGCGGCGATCGCTTCACGACAGAGATGAAAAGGCGCGTCGCCTTTGGGTCGGTGTCTACCGGCTATCTGAGCGGCCTCTGCCGCGGGGAGTTGTCCATGATCTTTGTTGCTGCCGCGACGGCGTGAAGGCCCAAGTTGTTGCAGGAGCTGCACGGTGCGAGTGCTCGTTCGCGAAGCATCAGGCTCACAAGGTAAAGCAGGTCCAAGTCCGACTTGGAGCAGACTTCGCGAATATTGGGGATGATTCGGAGAATAATTGTGCGTGCCCTTATTCGCGCACTATTCTTCTCATTTAAAGCAAATGCCAGGGATTTGCTGGCAAGCGCAGATTTTCGGCGGCGCTATTATTTTGCCGGTTGGCTCACGTAATTCCGACGTAGTGCACTACACGCCATGGCTGTTGAGGGGCGAACACGTTATTGAGGCAGCGCTAGCATTGAAAAAAGCAGTGGCGCAAGAACCGCTGTGAGGAGGAGTCAATGACGAGCAATGTTGATGCCGCCTTCCGGCAACAAGGCGGTCATATCCATGTTTGGGATAGCCAATACGGCGCAAAAGCCGAGGCGTTCAGCCTCTTTCGGGAGACGATCTGCACGGCTTTCATGCCCTGGACGCCGGAATTTTACGGACGGGATTTCGTTGGTCGGGTCGAAAGCATCGACTTGGCAAATGGTGCAATCGGCCGTGTCCGTATGAGTCCGATCGTTGCAGTAAAAACGAAGTCTAACATTTCACACTCGCCAATAGATTGCATTCACGGCAATCTCATCATCTCCGGCGAACTCAAGGTCGACCAAGGCGGCACGACAAATATCGCGAAGCGCGGCGATCTCATTCTCTATGAGAGTTTTTCACCAGTTACTTTGACCGAACGCCCGGACGCACCGTGCGATAACCTGGCTTTTATCATCCCGACGTCGTCGTTTGCCCACTCGCAGGATATCGATCACAAATTCTCCAATATCCTGGTTCCGTCCGAAAAGTTGAGCGGTCCTCTGGCGGGCTGCCTCACGATGCTTGCACAATCGCTGTGCACGGCTCCCATAGAGGAGATCGCCGCTCTATTTCAGGCGTGCGTCGCGCTATTGCCCGTTGCGATCGGAGCGCCAGATTGTGTCCAGCATCCGAGCGTGCCCAAGAATTACTTGCTGTCCCGGATACTGGACTACATCGGCCAGAACCTTTCCGATCCCGAACTATCGCCGCCGAGGGTAGCGGATCAATTCGGCATCTCGGTTCGCTATCTGCACAAGCTGTTCGTACAATTCGGAACGACCTTCAGTGCGCACGTCACCGCCGAACGGCTGAAGAGAATAAAGTGGGATCTCGAAGTCAGTTCGGGCCGTCGTCCTTCTATTTCGGCACTGGCTTACCGCTGGGGCTTCAACGATCTTTCGACCTTCCACCGGGCTTTCAAAAAGCAATTTGGATGCACGCCGAGCAATTCTCACGCGCGTGACCTTGCCGGAGAATGTGGGATTGGCTTGCCGAACACAGCTCTGGCGCAAAAACGCGGATAGGATAATTAGCGCAATTCGGGGTCCGCGGTCGATCTCGACACGCAGACAGCGAGCTACGGCCTCGCCGAACGCGCACCGGAGTTGAATGACACGCGACGCGCTAACAAGTGTCCCAGTCATCGCAGGCGCTATCGCCATAGCGGCAGTGTCGTTTTCCCTACTCAGTTTTCCGCTTGCCGCCGCGTCATGTCTTCTCGGATGGATGATGCTCCTCATCGCGCAATCGGACGCGGAGCGATACATTATCCCGGATGCACTGTCGTTGCCGTCAATTCCTCTTGGCCTGCTCGTTGCCATTTCTTTCGACGAAACGAACCACAACCCGCCGCTGGTGATTGAGCATCTCGGTGCAGCGCTGGTAAGCGCCGCACTGCTCTTTGGTGTGCGGGCGGCCTACTATCATTGGCGAGGACGGGAAGGGCTAGGGCTCGGTGACGTGAAGCTTGGTGCGGTTGCGGGAGCCTGGACTGGCTTTCAAGGAATGACGAACTCTCTCCTTATTGGATGTCTTCTCGCAATCGGATACGTCGGCGTCGTGAGCCTATGGCATCGCCGGATTCCGGGCCGCGCCACGGCATTGCCGTTCGGTGTTTTCTTCGCGCCCGCAATCTGGCTCGTCTGGCTATGGAATGCGTTATAGAAGCCGACGCCCCGTGCTGGACCGGCGAGCATAGGCCAATCATCAATCACTTGATGGAGCCGCCGCCGACGACTCTCGGATCTTCGCGACTCTCGATGCGCGCGTCCCAAGCCGTTGGTCGCGGCGCCAGAGACGCCATTCCGGCGCGCAAGGCTTCTGCCGCGTTGCTGGCGTCTTCAGGATTGCGAATGACGATGGGGCGTATGAAAACGACAAGCTCTGTCCGTGTTCGCCCGTTGTCCGTCTCGCCCCCAAGCACGTCGCCGAGATATGGAATTTTATTGATGACCGGGATGCTGGACTTCGATCGGCTGACTTCTTCGCGGATCAGGCCGCCAAGCACAACCATTTGTCCGCTTTGAACCGCGATCGTACTCGTGACGCGGCGTTGTGAAATCGTGGGTGTCAGCGAGGTCGCTGCATCGGACTGGCCAGACGTATTCTGAACGGCGCTGACCTCCTGCTGCACTTCCATTGTAACGAGCCCATTGCTGTTGATGCGCGGTGTGACGTTCAAGATCACACCGGTATTCTTGAATTCGATCTCGTTGACAGTCGGCGAGTCGGGGTTAATCACGCTCTGAGCCTCGCGCGTGATGATGGGCACCTGATCCCCGACCTCAAGGATCGCCTGCTGATTGTGGAGAACCACGACAGACGGCGATGACACGATCCTAACCGCCGTTTCCTTGGCGAGTGCATCGAGAATAACGCGCGGGTCCGAACCGATGTTTCCGGCAATGAGATTCAGTCCGGGCATGACGGGCGCAATTGCCAATGCATCGGACGTGCTGAATCCGATGCCTCCGGATTTGCCGTGGTTCTTCTGCAGGAAGAACTGCACGCCATATTGAAGATTCTTATTGAGCGTCACTTCAGCGAGCGTGGCATTGATCAACACCTGTAGAGGCGGTTGATCGACGCGATGCAAGATTTGCAGAATTTTCTTGTAGTTTCGCTCTGACGCTTTGATGAGCAACTTATTATTGCGTTCGTCCGGCGTGACGCGGACCTGATCGGATGATGTGGCTGCCGACGACTGAGGACCCTCGTCAGCAGGTTCCTCTTCCGCCGATGCAAGCGTCGGAGCGCCTTTCAGCGGACTGCCGTTTGACGAACCGGACGCGTCACCTCCACCCAGACTTGTGCTTCCCGTCGTTGAACCGCTGAGCGGCCCGGAGTTCGAATTGCTTCCCGTCCCGCTCGAGGAGCTTCCGAAACTGCTCCCGGAACTCGTTCTTGATGCGGCGAGCGTTGGCGCAACTTCCTTCTCCTCAGCGCCGCGGCCCGAGCCTCCTGCCGCGCCACCCCCTGTGAAGGCTGCCATCAATAGGCGCGCCAAGTCCTTCGCTCTGCCGTTTTCGACTCTATAGACATAATAATTGTCGTCGTCGGCGCCACTGTGATCCAGGCGCGAAATCCATTCGCCGACTTTATCGACAGTTTGCGATCTCGGGGCCAAAACAAGTACGGCGTTGAGGCGGCCGATCGTTTGAAACTTCACAAGGCCGCGGCCTTGGCGATCGGTCTGGAACACTTGCTTGAGCTCGCGGATCACGTCATCCGGCGACGCATTGTCGAGCTTAAATATTCCCGCAGATTGTCCCTTCATCCAGTCGACGTCGAACATCGAGACGATTTCAACAATAGACTGCCGTGACTGGCCCGGCCCCCGAATGAAAAGCATATTATTGAAGACGCTCGCTCGCAGGTCTTCCTGTTTGACCATCAATCCGTCGAGCATCCGCATCATCGCTTCAGTCGAAACATATCTGAGTGCAAAAATCGAAACACCGTATCCTGCGCCAACCTCGCGGCTCTCGCGCACGTAATCGAACGCAGAAATGCCCTGCTGACGGGCGTCCGCTTCCGGCACGACACGATAGACGCCGTTTTCAATCAGCAGCGCGGCGTGGTTGGTCGCCAGAATGCTTTCAAGGATGGAAATGAGTTCTGCGCGGGTAACTGGCCCTCCCGTCGATATCGATACCCGGCCCTCTATGTGGGAATCAAACACGTACGTGATGCCGAGTGTGTCTTTCAAAACGACTTTGACGAGCTCGGATAAATCTGTGTCTGAAAAGTTCAGCTCGTACCCGGACGCATTTTGCGAGATGCCTGGCGTGCGCGCTTCGACGGCCCTGGTTGTCCGGTTATCGCCGGCGTATTTCGCAGCGATTGATCCGGTATTTAGCGTTGGATTTGAAACCGGTCGGACGCCCATCGGCGCAGCAGGAGACAGATCAGCATTCGAGAGCTTGGCGATTTCGTCCGGGGGCTCGATCAAGGGCTTTTCGAGTAACGCCGCACATCCTGAAACGCTCACGGATACTAATCCGAGCAGAGCGAAAACCTTCCAACCGAACATCAATGCTTCTCCCGTCGCAACTCAGACGCCAATAGGATGCTTGCAAAATTTGTCCTCCGTTCCCGCAGGTCCAACGAGCTTTGTCATTCCCCTCTCTCGGCTGGGACTTCGAATCGATCGGCGAAATGACAATAGCTTGATTAAAAAAGAACGGCGTCTTTTCGCTCTAATCGGTACGCATTGATTGAGTGTCTGTTGCGGCGACGTAACTTCAATATGAGGCATAACAGCGAAAGAATTTGCGCTCAGTGCACTCGATTGGATTTCCGTGCACTATCGTCAAAATCGGAATTATAATTACAGAGTTTCGAGATAAGGCTCGCCGGGAAAAATCAAAAATCCGGCATAAAAATCTTTTTAAGAAGACAGCATCATCTATGCTGATAAAAATTTTGCGCCGGAAAACTTCGTGCTCGGTGCCGGAGGCTCGCATGAGTGGAAGTTTCAAAGAATATCTTTTGAGCGAACGCCTCGTCACGCCGACTGATCTCGATAACGTCGATAAGTTTCGGCTCGAGTCCGGCGCCTCAATTTTTTCCGCCCTGCGCAAGGCATCAGGAATGCAGTCCCAGGCGATCGTGCGCGCCGTCGCGGACTATCACAAAATTGCGCGCGTTGAAGAAGGCGATTGGGGGCGCTTTCAGCCGCCGCAGACTGAAATACCGACCGCGTTTCTGCGCGAGAATAAAATCTATCCATTGGGTGATGTGGAAGACGGAATACTGCTTGCGATGGAGGATCCATCCGACGCGCAAGCCATCAATGCTGTGAGAATTGCGCTTCAGAGGGAAGTCATTCCGCGCGTCGCTTCGGCCGAAGATATTCTGGCAGCGATCGAGCGCATGGCGCGGGAGCGCGGCACGTCCGCGGTCTGGCAGGAAGCCGAAAAGGCTGAGGCCGGCGACGATGTCGAACATCTCCGCGATATGGCACTCGGCGCACCGGTGGTGCGGTTCGTCAACCAGATGATCCAGAACGCCGTGCATGCGCGGGCAACCGACATCCATATCGAACCGTTTGACGGCCACGTCGCAATCCGCATTCGCGTCGATGGTATGCTGCGGGACGTCACCGCGCCGCCCGCGCAAATGGCGAAGGCAATCGTCTCGCGTGTTAAAATTCTATCCGGTTTGAATATCGCCGAGCGTCGCCTGCCGCAGGATGGACGTGCGCGCATACGTATTAATGAGCATCGGCTCGATCTTCGCATTGCCACGATCCCGACGGTTCACGGCGAAGCCGTCGCTATCCGCTTGCTCGATAACGTTCGGCGCATGCTCGATTTCGCACCACTCGGATTTTGCGCCATTGATGAAGCGGAAATCCGCAAGCATTTGTCGGCGCCTTACGGTCTGATGTTGGTCACCGGGCCGACCGGATCGGGAAAAACGACGACTCTGGCCACGGCGCTGTCGTTGTTGAACGAAGGCCATCGAAAAATCCTGACGATTGAAGACCCGATCGAATATGAGCTTGACGGTATCAACCAAACGCAGGCGAAGCCATCGATTGGATTGAGCTTTGCCGACGCGCTCCGCTCATTCCTTCGTCATGATCCGGACGTGCTGATGGTTGGCGAAATGCGCGACGGTGAGACGGCGAGCATCGCGATTCACGCGGCTCTAACCGGCCACCTCGTTCTCTCGACCTTGCATACCAATACCGCAGCCGGCGCTATTCCCCGCTTGCTGGATATGGGGATCGACTCATTTTTGCTCGCATCATCGTTGCGCGGCGTGGTCGGGCAGCGGCTCGTCAGAGTCCTTTGTGAGCATTGCAAGCAGCCATCCGACGAAGTGCTGTCGCTCGGCCGCGCGCATGGCATTGATGCCGTGCCCGAGGGAAGCCGGCATTGGAGAGCGGTGGGATGCGAGCGCTGCTTCGGCACAGGCTACAGCGGGCGTGTCGTGATCTCGGAAGTCTTGAGCGTCGACGATGAAATTCGCGAGCTGATCCAGCCGAACGCTCAGCCCGCGCTGATCGAAGCGGCCGCGCGCCGAAAGGGAATGACCACGATGATCATGGACGGACTGGCGAAATGCCTGTCCGGAGTGACGACACAAGAAGAAGTTCGACGCGTGGCGCTCGACGTGTGACGTCGCCTCGCAAGTCGAAATAAAAACGTAGGCGGAGGAAAGCCAAGTGGCGCTATTCATTTGGACGCGCCGGTCGTGCGATCGGAGAGGCGCCTTCTAGTCATGCTTTATCGCTATACGGCGTTGACACGAACCGGCTCCAGCCTCGTTGGGGAAATGGAAGCTGTCGACAGGTCCACGGTCATTCAGGACCTCAATCAGCTCGGCCATTTTCCTATTGAAGTGTCGGAGATCAAGGGGGCTTCGAGTAGCGCTGCATCGGGCGGAGCTTCACTATTCTCCGGCCTGCCGTCGGCGCGCCAGATCACGCTCTTCACGCGCGAATTGGGAATGTTGCTGAAGGCCGGTTTGCCGCTCGATCAGGCGCTCACATTTCTCGAGCGTGACGCGGGATCAAAATCGCTTGCACGTTTGATCGGACGTGTCGGGACGGAAATCAGTTCCGGTAAGAGCCTTTGCGAAGCATTGGAAATGCAGGGCGGCGCGTTTCCGCCAATCTATTCGCGTATGGTTCGTGTAGCCGAAGCGAGCGGAACACTGGAAACGGTTCTGGAACGCATCGCGGCTGGCCGTGAGAAAGCGCAAAAGCTCAAGAGTATGGCGCTTTCGGAATTGCTCTATCCGTGTCTCCTGATCCTCATGGCAATTGCAGCCGTCACGATCATGCTGACCGTTGTCGTTCCGCGCTTCAAGGATATGATCGGCAATGCCGGCACGCAAATTCCCGATCAGGCGCGCTTCGTCATCGGCGCTTCGGATTGGCTCATTGCGAACTGGCAGTACCTTGTTGCCGCGATCGCGTCGGTTCTGGCTATCGTAGTCCTGGGTTGGTCGCGGATACGCGGCAACGTCGAGACGCTGCTGCTGCGCATGCCGCTGATCGGCGGCATCATGAAGCTCAATCTGACAGTCCGCTTCTGCCGCACGCTCGGCATGCTGATTGAGAATGGCGTCGATCTTCCATCGGCGATGAAGCTCGTTGGCGACGTGATCGGCAACAAAAACGCGTCTTCGGCGCTGAACGAGGCTTACGACGCGCTTCGGAAGGGACGTAGCTTTCTCGATCCAATCTCCGATTCCAAACTGTTCCCACCGGTCCTCATCAATATGCTTCGCGTCGGTGAGGAAACGGGAAGCCTCGCGTCATCACTTCTTCATATGGCGGAAGTCTTCGAGGAAAAGCTCGAGCGAACGGTTGAACGCACCTTCACGATTCTGGAGCCGGTCATCATCCTCGTCGTCAGCGGCATCATCGCGTTCATCATCGTCTCCATTCTGAGCGCAGTCATAAGCATCAACGATCTCGCTATGTGAGAAGGGTAACGACATGAAGGTCACGACGTATGAAGTGGGATTTAGCGCTCAGCGTACCGAACGGCGGCGAGATGGCGAACTGGGATTTACGCTCGTCGAACTCTTGGTGGTGATGGTCATTCTCGTTCTGCTCGCGAGCCTCGTTGCGCCGCGCGTCATCGGATATCTCGGCAGCTCACGAACAAAGACCGCGAAGGTGCAGATCGAAAGCCTGAGTACGTCGCTCGAACTCTACAAGCTCGATACTGGACAGTACCCCGATGGCCGCCAGGGCTTGGTGGCGCTCGTCCAGCGCCCTGGAAATATCCCGAGTTGGAATGGGCCTTATCTGAAGAAGGATCGCGTGCCGCTCGATCCTTGGGGCCAGCCCTATTTTTACGTCTATCCCGGCAAACACGGCGCTTTCGATATTCTGTCTCTTGGCGCGGACAAAAAGGAAGGCGGTCAGGGTGAGGATCAAGATGTCACCAGCTGGCAGTGAGCCGAAAGATTGCAACCGTGAAGCGGGCTTCACGCTCTTCGAGATGTTGGCCGTGCTTGTGATTGTTGCGCTGACGGCCGGCGCGATTTCGATGCTGTATCGGAGCCCTTCGAGCGAAGCCCAATTGAAAACGGCGTCACTTATGGCGGCCTCGCGCCTGCGAGATATTCGATCGGGAGCAATGATTTCGGGATCGGATCGTCTCGCCGTCATCGATGTCGCTCGCAAGTCGATCGAATTCAGCAACGGTATCGCGCCGATGACGTTTCCGCGATCGATCGATCTCGATGTCATGTCAGCCGATAGCGAACGGGTATCGCCAACGGCCGCCGGAATTCGCTTCTTTCCGAACGGAGCTTCGACGGGCGGCACCATCAACTTGAGATCAAGAGACAAAGCCTATGAAATTCGAGTCAACTGGCTTACGGGCCGCGTTTCGTCCGCCTCCATCAACTGAGGCGGCCGGGGCTTCGAGCGCGAACGCGGGTTTCACGCTGTTCGAAACCCTGATCGCAATGCTCGTTTTATCGATCGGCCTTGCCGGATTGTTCGAGGCGAACGGCCGCGCGCTGCGGACGGTTGGGACAGCCGCGGACTATGCAAAAGCCCGGGTGATTGCCCGCGGCCTGCTCGCCGATGCAACGACGGGCTGGTCAATTCCGCCGACGTCGCAGAACGGCAGCAGCGGCGGCTTTCAGTGGGCAATCGATGTCGCTCCGGAAACATCGCCGTGGGCAAAGGTCGACGTGCGCGATGGCTGGAAGCTGCGGCGCGTCCGCGTGACCGTCGCGTTAGGCGACGGGCGCGAGCTTGTGCTCACGACATTGAAGTTCGGACGTAACAATGGGTAGCGCGCAGCAGCCTCAGGATTGGAACGGGCAGAGCGGGTTCACGTTGATCGAGCTGCTCGTGAGCCTGACGATCCTCACGATGCTTCTCGGCATCGTGAGTTCGGCGCTGCGCACGCTGTCAATGCATTGGAACGCGAACGCCAACGGCATCGAACGTCTCGAAATGATTTCGCGCGCCTTCGATATATTCGAACGCGACGTGTCGGGCATGCGACGCCTGACGCGGATTGCTGACGTCGATCGCCGGTTCATATTCTCAGGCACCGCAAGCCGTTTGTCGTTCGTCACCGTAGAGCCGCCCTATCCGACCGCTCCGGGACTGTACTTCGTTGATTATTCGAATTCGGCGACGAACGGAAAAAATGAACTAATCAGAGCCCGTGCTCCGTATCAGGCCGGCATGTCAGCGTTCCCGGGAGCAACGCCAGCCAATAAAGTTTCACTATTGGATGGACCATTCGCATACCAATTCTCTTACGCCGAAAAAGGCAAGCGCCAAGGTTCCTGGCTCGCGACATGGAAAAAGCCGAACCGCCTGCCGGATCTCATTCGCTTGCAGATCGTTGACGCCAGATCGGGGGATGAAATCGCGCAACCCTTCATCGCCGCCGTGCGAGCCGATGCCGAAGTCGGCTGCGTAAGCGACGGTTCCGATGGCTGCAGCGCACGCACCGGAGGGGAATTCCATCAGAGCACTCCCGTCGCCAATGCGACCAAGGAGAAATGATTTCATGGAACAGCGAACCAAGTGCGCCGGACGGGAGCTTCAGCAGCACGGAGAAGCCGGGTTCGTCATGCTTGTCGTGCTCTGGGTCCTGACAGCGGCAACGATCCTCGTCGTCTCGTTCAATGCAGCGGTCCGCAGCAGCGCCGCGTCAGCAACGGCCGAAGTGGACTGGACCGTATCGGAAGCGCTGCTCGATGCAGGCCTCGAAGTCGGCGCCGCGCATCTCGTCGATCTCAATGAGAAGCAACGCTGGCCGGGAGATGGGACGCCGCACGCGATTGCGTTTGCCGGTGTGAAACTTGTCATCACCGCCACGGATGCAAACGCGCTGATCGACGTCAATCAGGCAGATGAAAAACTGTTGCGGTCATTTTTGCGCAAATTCTCGAGCGCGCCCGCCGAAGCCGATCGCCTGGGTTCGCTCATCATGGAGGCGCGTGAGGCGGCGGTGAACACGAACTCTCAAACACCTTCGAAAACGAATGATAACGCGTCGCAGGACACGTTTCGCGCGCATATGGCGTTCGCCGACGTATGGCAGCTTGGGCGAACGCGCGGCGTTCCCGAGAGACTGTTTAAGCGCATCGAACCCTATCTGACCGTCTACAGTGCCGAAGGCACGATCAATCCGGCGACGGCGCCCGAGAAAGTGTTGGAGGCCATTCCAGACATCAATCGCGCCGACTTGGTCAAGCTCAAGTATTCCAGCAGAGACGCATCGAACGACGTTCTGGACAAAGCACGGTCCTACCTGACGGAGCAGCGCGGCCCCGCGTTCATCATCAAAGTCAGCGCTCAGCGCACAGGCAGCAGTCACCGCGTCGAGCGCACGTTTGCGATCGTCACTGGCATCGATACGGCGGCACCATATCGATTGCTCGCGAAGTGGCCCACGGTGAGCGCGTCAGCGGAGAAGATGTGATGGCGCAAAGCGCAGACCGATTTGGCCGAATTCACCGCTTCTATGCGTGGTGGATTTATGAACTGAGCAGCGTGCTCACGCGCAAGCAGGCTAAAGAGCGGCCCTGGCGGACAATGCTTTATCAAAGCGCCGACGGCCTGCGTATCATTGCGAACAGCGACGGCCGGATCAAAGAAATTGCGATGCTTGCCCACGATGCAGGTAGCGATGCGATCGCGGACGCTAGACGAAGCGTGATTGGAAAACGGGACACCAATCAGATCCTGCTCCGGCTTGCACCCAGTCAGGTTGTGAGACGGACGCTGCGGGTTCCCCGCGCAGCAGCGGACCTGCTCAGCTCAGTCGTCGAGAACAAAGTCGAGACGATTGTCGCCTGGCCGGTAGAGAATACCTATTTTGGCTATCGCGTCGTCGCTGACGATCCGGCATCGAGTGATCAGATCGACACGGAAATCATCGCGACGACAAAAACGCTCGTCGATAGCGCGCTGCAAAGAGCGCAAGAGCTCGGGCTTTCTCCAAGAGCCGTCGATTTTGCCGAGGCACCGGAGGATGCCTCACAGGTCGAAATTCTGAAGTTGGAGCAGGATCCGGTCACGAGAACGGCCGCGCGCGTGAAAGTCGCGCTCGCAGGACTTGTTATTTGCAGCCTGCTTGCCGGGGGATTTGGGCTCTATCGGCTTTGGGATCTGCAAACGCAGTTCGACGAACTCGACGGTAAAATCGCGGCTGTCATGTCCAAGGTCGACGACATCAAGAAACTCAACGACGAGAATACCAAGATCAAAGATCAGCGCGAGCGTTTGGCCAAAATGAAATTGGACAACCGTCCCGCCATGGAGTTGATCGAAGCCCTGAGCCGCGCGCTTCCGGATACGGCTTATCTCGATGAATTTGAAATTCATGACGGCGAGGCGCGCATGGTCGGAAAATCAGCAGATCCGACGGGCTTGATCGGAGAACTTGAGAGCACGCCCGAATTTGAGGATGTGCGGTTCGCGGCGCCCACCACGCGCGAGGATGGTCAAAAGCTTGGAACATTTTCGATCGTTGGAAAAATCCAAGCTGAAGGAACACCGGAGAAACGTCAGTGATGCCGCTTGGAAGAACATACAAGGCTTATGCGGCCGTCGCCATTTTGATAGCGCTGCTGGCCGGCGTCGCGGCGCTTGCGGCGGTGCCATTTCTGCAGGTTGCGGGCCTGGAAGACGAGATTGCCGAAAAGCAGAAACTTTTGCCGGAGTTGCGCGCCAAGGTCGCGCATGAGGACAAGTTGCGAAAGGAGCATGAGGAGCTTTCGGCACTCGGACAGGACAAGAGCCTGCTGCTCGAGGGCGACAAGACAGGTGTCGCCGGTGCGAATTTGCAGAGTCTCGTCAATTCGCTGGTGGCAGCAAATGGAGGAACGGCCTCCAGCATTCAGATTCTTCCGCCCAAGGAAGACGGCAATCTGATGCGAATATCCGTGAGCGTATCAATCAACGTCGGGACGCAAGGCCTCCGCGATATCATTCATACGCTTGAGACAGGAATGCCGCTGATCTTTATCGACGACGTCTCCGTGCAAGCCATTCACGATGATTTCCGCCCGCCCGAGCCTCATTACATGGGGCCTCTCGAAGTGACTCTGCAGGTGAGCGGTTTCGCGGCTCAAGGCGGAGGAGCTTCCTGATATGACGAAGCTTCGCCCGTTGTTGCTCGCATTGGTGTCGCTTGGCCTTGCGGCGCTCGTAGGGTTCGATAACCGCGACATGCTGATGTCGATGTGGAGTAATCGCGGCACAGTTGCGGAAGCGGCGCATGAAGGCGCAGCCGCGAACAATGGGCAAGCCGAGCAGGTCGCTGCCGATGATGATGCAGCTCAACCGGAGAATGACGCGTTACGAACAGGCAATCCGCTCGCATCGTTTGAGAAGGGCGCGCTCAAGAATTGGGTGCAACGGCCGTTGTTCGCGCCGTCTCGCAAGCCGCCGCCGCCCGCGGAGGTGAAGCAGGCGGTAGCCCCTCCCAAGCCTCCGCCCGACTATCAACTGATCGGCGTGCTGCTCAATCAGAGGCGTACGATAGCTCTGTTGCGGAGCGAGAATTCCGGTGCTCAGTATCGTGTCGAGGTTGGCGACATGATTGGCGGATGGCTCGTCAAATCAGTCGAACGCGATACGGTCGTGCTGAAACGCGATGAAGACACGTCACAGGTTATCCAATTCAAGAAAGCATGTTCCAAACCCGACGATCCTAAGTGCTCGTAACGCTTAGTGCGCTACAGGCGGGCGACTAGGGCATAGGCGTAGGCTCCGGTGCCGGCGCTGATTTCATCGGCTTGGAACGATCGACGACCGCAATCAAAATCTTCTCAACACCTGTCACGTTCTTCGCGGACCGCACCAGCATGTAGTTTTGATTGCGCAGCAAACGCTCGAAAATTTTGGGTAAGTTGCCTTCATAGGTCGCGGTGATCGGCTCGTCGAAAGCGGGATCGTCGCTAGCCGAAATCTCTATACCGTATTTGTCGCGCACGGCCTCGAGAACGCTCCGGATCGTCGCGTTATCAAGTTTTAGCCGGATGCTTTGACGCGGATTTTCGCTTTCAATCGTAACGCCGTCGGCGCGCGCATTCGAAGGGAGCGTCAACGACGCTGACGCCAAAATCAAAAACAGGCGAAGACTTCGAATTTTCACATTTGATCTGACGGATAACAACATGGAGCATCTCGCACTGAGGATTAATAACACCCCGCGTCCAACATGCACTTGTCGAAGCGCCAATTGTCGAATCCCCAACGCTCATAAGACCAAGGCTCCCAGCCTTTCCCCATCAGCGCATCGCAACGATACATAACCTTCATGCAGCGCTGGAAATTCTGGCAAATGCCTTCATGCCGATGCTTGTGATAAACGCCGAGCCGTGGATCCCAGCCGAACATAGGGCGGCAATGAAAGCCATGCACCAACTGCACTGCAGCGCCAGGTAGTGTCGAAGCGGAATATTTTGGCAAGCCTAAAGAATTGGCGGGACCAGCAAGAATTGCGATCGACGCGAAACTGAAAAGGGCACTTTTTGCCAATTGAAGACACTTTCTGCAAATCGCCAAAGCCATCTCCATATTTCGCGGATTCGAATTCCAAACCGTAATAGAGTCATTCACGACTGCGGAATGACTTGCAAGGGCGGTTTTGGGCCGAAATAAACCGCAGGCCCGATTGCTTGCTGATCGTCACATGGAGGCAACGGGACTACACCGCTGGACCCGTACAGAGGCGAAAATATCGCGGGGCAGACCGAGCACATCGGAATCAACAATAAGGCGGCAGCGGCGGGAATCCGGCCGATCCTGCGCTTTCCTTTCATCCTTAGCGCCAACGGACGTCAGGCAGCTATGCCCCGCAGTCGCCTTGAAACATCGCTGACATCGCGGCTCAGGCAGCTAGGCCTTCGTGCTTCAACGCAAGATGAACCGTCGGACGCGCTTTCATCGCTTCCGCCAGCTTTTTCAACGCATCGGGTACCTTGACGCCGTTTTTCTCTGCCCAAAGCAGCATGACGAAGAGATAGGCATCGGCGACCGTCATGTTGTCTCCGAAAAGATAAGTGCCGGACGTCGGTTTGTGCTTGGCGAGGAACTCGAGACGCTTCGCTATCGCGTCCTTCGCCGCTTGTTTTTCTTCCGCAGTTGAGTTGGCGCTAAACAGAGGCTTGAAGGATTTGTGGACCTCGCTCGAGATAAACGCCAGCATTTCGAGCAGGCGATACTTTCCGTGTTTGCCGGGTGCTGCGAGCGTTGAATGACGATCCGCAATCTTCGTCAGAATGGCGACGTTCTCCGTAAGCACGTCGCCATTATCGAACTGTAGCGCCGGGACATAGCCCTTCGGATTGATATCCTTGAACGAACGTCCGTCCTCGAGTGCATGTGTTTTGAGATTGACTTTCACAAGATCGAATTTCTCGCCCGCCTCATGCAATGCAATGTGACTGGCGAGGCTGCATGCGCCAGGCGAATAGTAAAGTGTCAGCATGATGAGGCTCCATTGTTCGGGATGAGCGCAAGGCAATTCACAAGCCGCCGCGAAGCGCGAAGGCTGCGCGTTGGAGATATGAATTGCATTAGAAATTATAAGCGAACCGGGTCGATTTTCTGTCGATTAATGTCCGGAACGTTTTGAGCCGCTCAGCCGTTTTTTCTGTCCCAACCATGGAGACTGATCAAATGGGTAATGACCAGAAACAGGGCCACCAGCAGCAGGGTGGCGAGCAGCGTGGTGGTCAGCAGCAGCAGAGCCACGAACGCGACAAGCAGCATGAGAAAGAGCAGAAGAAGCAGCAGGGTGGCCAGGAAAATCGCCCCGGCCATCAGCAAGGTTCCGAGCATCGGAACGACGAAAGAAAGCGCTAACGAAATCGACACCCTGGCTCAATCGCCAGGGTGTTTTCCTATGATTACAAGTGTAGACCGCAGCTTGCTGATCGTCGTGGGCGAGTGCGCACACTGATGAAAATCTTTTAATAATAATCGCTGTTTTTATGACTTTGCGGGCTGGAACCAATCGCAGACGCGCCCTGTTGATGATGTGAAGACCGGTGTATCCCCCTGCACCAAAAGCCAGCGCACCCCCGGCTGGTGGTCTTCATTTGCGAAGAGGCTCAGTCTGCCCCCGGACTGGGCCTCTCCTCGTTCCGCTTCCTCACCATTACGTTTGCTTGCTTGGCAGGCGCGCTCGGCGCCGAATTGATCGCAAGCAAAAAGGGCTCGCAGCAATGCTACGAGCCCTCGTTTTTGAATTCGCTTCTCTCAGCTTACGCCAGCAAGATGATGTCGACGACTTCAAAAGTGTCGGGATCAATAATAGCGATCCGGTTATCGTCGATCTGGATGTACTCATATTCGCGATATGCCGGTACGATCTCGACCACAGCCAGCGGCACCGGATATAAATGCACCGTGCGCGGCAGCCGCACGCCGACATTCACTGCTACACCGAGATCACGGACTGGCGCGACGCGATGGCTGCTGAACGCCGAGCGCGCTCTGCTGCGTTGTTCAGTTGTGACGCTAGCGATCGATCCGCGATGTCCTTCCGCGCGACCTTCCGTGCCCTGACTCGCGCCGCTCGACGCGCCACCGCGGTCTTCTCCGCGCGCCTCGTTCCGGTTGCGATCCCGGTCTCCCGAAGCATTTCGATTTTTCATATCGGAATCGCGGTCGCCTCGGGCGTTGCGGTCTGAATTCCTTTCAGATCGATCAGCACGATTTCGCTGCATATCGCGATCGCGATCGGAGCGGCTTTCAGACTGCTTTCCGGTCCTATCTTTCTCGTGTCCGGGAGCGTACTCACGCGCGGACCCTTCGGATTTCATGTTGCCGGGCGCACGCTCATTGGCCGGCCCACTGCCTTTTTCATGTCCCGGCGCATAATTCGAGCCCGACGAGCCTTCGCTTGCGCCGGACGCTCCGCCCATACGCTCATGCGAGGATCTATCTGACATACCCGCGCCTGCGCCGCCTTTGTCGGCGTTCGGCGCGCCCTGCGCAAACGCCATTGGCGCGCCGATCATCAACGCGGCAATTGCAATTGAGGACTTCAGCATTTTCGTCTCCTTGTGAGATTCCACTAACCCGCAGTCGGGGAGGGAAACCGGGAAACGCTTCTGGCTGTTCCTTCAATTGTTGTTACGCTGATCAAAAGCGGCGCACGTTCATGAGCTATTCACATTGCGAACACGCTCTGCGGAGCTGACTACTTTTGCAGCGGCTCAGCGTCCGGCTTGTGGGGATCGTCGATTGGAATGGGTGCCGGCTGCGGCGGCTCCGTGGGTTCCGGCGGCAAGGGCGGTAACTGTCCAGGCTCTTGCGTCGGAAAAGGATTGGTCGGGGGATCGTGTTCGTTGCCCATTCTCGGAACTCTCCAGCTGTCGCTCGTCACGTGACGCGCACCAGTCGCGTCTCGTGTTAAGCGCGCAGCTCAAGCTTGGAGTTCCGACGGTGTGACGGCTAGCTGACACGACGCAAATAGCCCGCTGGGGGGCGGCCAGCGGGCTATCGCGCACGCTGAACATTAAACGTCCATGCTGCCGTCGTCGTCCGACCAGTCGTCATCCTGCTCGTCCTGCATGTCGTCGAGCGCAGCATCGTCGGCAGCGAGGTCTTTCCGCGCTTTATCGGCGTCGTCTTGCGCGTCCTGCGCATCGTCCTGAGCGCGATCAAGCTTGGCCTGGGTTTCGCTGGCCGATGCCGAACTGCCGCCACCGAAAAGATTGCGAATGCTGTCCGCGATGAACATGCCGCCGGCAACGCCGGTCGCTGTCGAAAGCGCAGTGCCGAGAAAGCTGCCGGTGCGCGACGGTTGCGACGCCCACGGGCTTTCAGTGGCTCGCGCAGGGTCGGGAGATGTTTCGGCATCCGCATACCGGCGGCCGGTCTGGTAGCTGGTCTGCGCGCCTGTCTGCGGCACCGATGAGCCGCCGAGAAAACTGGATGAACCGCGCGACGCACTGGCGCTGCGATCTTCGCCCGCGGCCTCAAGCTCCTTGATCCGCGCTTCGGCGCGATCCAGCGCCTGCTGCTGCACGAGCACGCTTTGCGTCAGATAATAGGGAGCGTCTGGAAAGCGAGACAGAATATCTCGAATGAGCTGTTCCGCATCCCGATCCTTCGGCCCGCCGCTTGCGCTTCGCAAGCGAGCAAACAAATCCTCGATGAGATGTTGCTCCTGAGAATCCATGACAGGGGCTCCTTCGCCGTTGTGCGCCACGCCGAATCCGCACGGCGATTGTTATGTAGGGTGCGGAACGGCGGAAGAAATACCGCCGCGATTACATTTCGGTCAGACGACTCTTGTTTCGTTGAGTTCGTGAACCTGGTTGTCGAACGAGCGCGCGGGGCTCAGCGCTGAATCGGCTTCAGGAAAGCTGACGCGCGATTGTGCGCGCGAGCGTCGCGCGTGAACGCGGTTGTCATACGGCAAAGAGCGCCGCGACGCCTTCCGCTGTTTGGCCTAGGCCGCAGCATCGCGCTTCTGTCGTTGGTCTGGGTCGCGCGCGAAAATCACCGGCGCGGCGCCGCCGCTCGCAAGCGTCAGCGCGTTGCGGAGCAAAGCGATTAGCGTTGCTCGGTCTGCGATCCGAGGGTCGCGATATTCTCGCCCGTGTGATCGAGCGTTTCCGCGATGAGCGCGATCGGCGCCTTCGACGGAACGGCACGGCGCACGATTTGCGGAGCCGGCCGACGTACAACCCGGCGCTCCGGCGCGGCCGAGGCGATCTTCTTATCGGAAGGCTTCTTCTCTGACGGCTTCGGCATCGCGCGCGCCAGCCCGCCGCCAAGGCCCATGTAGCCGCTCATCCATGTCGTTTGAACGGCGACGGTTTCGTCGATCGTAAGGCTCTGAGCCGCGAGATCGCCCGGAATGACGGACGCCGTCGCAGCGAACACCCCAGTCACGACCAGAATTCGAGGAAAGGTCACGGTGGTCAGCCCGGTGCAAGAGACAGCTCCGGGGAATTCAAGGTGCTTCGGGTAAACAAATAGTTAATGCGCGGAGCGAAGCGGGATACTTGGTTCCAGACCGGACGCGTCGATCTTGCCCTTGCGATCCGGTGTCGGAAGAACCGGAGTCGAAGCTTTGGCGAGTTCCGCATCGATATCGACGACGGTGCAGCCGGAGACACGCATCGCATCATTGATGCTGTTGGCCTCGCGCCGCATCTCCGCGAGCTTTTGCGTCTTAGGCTGGTCGATATAGGGCTTGCCTTGCATCAGATCGAAGACGCCCGAGAGCGTGTCCGGAACCGACTGCTCTTTCTCCATCACGCTCTTCAGGCTCTTCATGTCGCTGATGCGCTTCGACAGGTAGCCGCTCATCTTGGTGCACGGATCGCCGGGTATGGCGGGCTGCGCTTTGTGCTTGGCGGAGCAGGGCGTGCTTAGCATTCCGATGCTCGAAATCAGCATCGCGCCCAAGGCGGCGTGAAGACGAAACGAACGTCGCTTGAGCGGCAAGACTTTCATCGCGGTCGGTCCTTTGTTCGTCGTCTCGCCGCGCGAGTAATGTGCGGCGTCGATTTTTTACGCGACGGCCTGGCTCGAAATTGCGGCCACGCGACGATGCAGAGCTGTGTCTTTATTTCGGGCGCCAGAGTTGCCCGCACGCGCACTCCGTATGCAAAGAAACCAAGGGTTTGCTGCCCTTTCTCACGGCCGACTGTCGCTTGAAAGTCACGCGTCCGCGCGCCGCGACCTCGCCCGGCTCGACATAAATAATATGTTATAATATACGAAACCTAGATCGCGGCATATGGGGGCCGCTCTCGAGGAATTGGGGGAAATGATGCGTAGGTATGTTGGACTGACTGTGGCCGCTGTGGCGTTGGGGCCAATCTCGCCAACGCTTGCGCAAGAAACGCACGCGCAAGCCGCAACGCCTCCGGCATCTGCGAACCAGCAGGCGCAATCGAACTCGCAAACCGTCGGCGCTGAATTGCCGTCGGTAGTCGTCGTTGCGCCGAAAAAAGTCGCCACATCGAAGCCGAAGTCGCGGAAGCCAAAAAGGAATGCCCCGACAGGACTGAAAGCCGCAACATCGAAGCCGGTGGCGCCGCAATCGGTATCGTCACCTGACTCCGGAAACGACGATGCTGTTTCGGCGGCAACCATTCTACCGCCACCCGGAACGCTCATAACCGCGCAAACAGGGACGCAGGCGACAACAGTTACGAATGCCCGCAATATCATTCCGACGCACGGCGCAACGCTCACCGACACGCTGGATCAGCAGCCGGGCATTGCCGGTTCCACGTTCGCGCCAGGCGCAAATCGCCCCATTCTCCGCGGGCTCGACAACAACCGCGTGCGAATTCAGGAAAACGGGATCGCGACAGGCGACGTTTCCGACATCAGCGAGGATCATGCTTTTCCGGTCGATCCCTATAGCGCCGACAGCGTCACGGTGTTGCGCGGACCTTCGACCATTCGCTACGGATCGCAGGCGATCGGCGGCGTCGTCAGCGCCGAAAACCAGAGAATTCCGACCTACATTCCGTACGGCGGCTTCACCGGACAAATCACCGGCGGATTGAGCTCCGTCGATAACGGACGCGACGGAGCGTTCAAGGCGACGGCAGGCTCGCAGGGCTTCGCCATCCACGCCGACGGTTTCGCGCGCCATGCCGACAATTACGATACGCCGGAAGGCCGTCAGGAAAACTCATTTCTCGACAGCCGCGGCGCGTCGATCGGCGGCTCCTTTATCGGCCGCGATGGGTTCCTGGGCGTCAGCTACACGCGTTTCGATAGTCTTTACGCAGTGCCCGGCATCGAGGCTGCGGAAGAAAAATCGCGCATCGATATGGGCCAGGACAAGATCAACGCCAAAGGTGAATGGCGCGCGCCGGAAATGGGCATCGCCGCCGTGCGCGGCTGGTTCGGCTGGACCAACTACGCGCACAACGAACTCGTTTTCGAGGCGGACGAGGGGAGCGACGCCGTCGGCTCGCGCTTCACGAACCGATACACGGAAGGCCGTGCTGAAATCGAAACCGTGCCTTTTGCGACCGCGTTCGGCGCACTGACGAGCACCGCCGGCATTCAGATCAGCAACCGCCAACTGGCCGGCATCAGCTTCGAGGGCGACAACCTGCTCGAGCCCAACACGACGGATAGCATCGGCGGCTATCTGTTCGAGGAACTGCGCCTGACGCCTGCGCTCCGGCTACAGGCCAGTGGCCGCGTCGAGAACGATAACGTCAGCGGATCGATGTATGCGGATATCATGAACCCGCTACCCGACAGCCTTGTCGCCGAGCGCAAATCGTTCACGCCTGTCAGCGGCAGCCTCGGATTGCTCTATGACCTGCCGCACGGCATCGTGGCGCGGCTCACAGGAACCTACGCCGAGCGCGCCCCGGTTGCGCAGGAACTCTTTTCGAAAGGCGCGCACGAGGCAACGGAGACGTTCGAGATCGGCAATCCGGACATCGGCATCGAGACGTCGAAATCAATCGAGTTTGGTTTCAACAAAGCCGTAGGCCGCTGGCGGTTCGATTCATCCTTCTACTACGCGAAGTTCGATGGCTACATCTTCCGCGATTTCACCGGCGCAAAATGTGACGATACGATTGCCTCGTGCGGTTCCGGCAGCGAACTCGATCAGGTGATTTTCAATCAACGGGACGCGACGTTCTATGGCGTCGAGCTGGCGACCGAATACGACGTTGCTCAGATCTGGAACGGCATCTGGGGCGTCTCGGCGCAGTACGATTTCGTGCACGCCGAATTCTCGAACGGCGAGTACGTGCCGCGCATGCCGCCGCACCGGATCGGCGGCGGGCTCTACTATCGTGATGACGCGTGGCAGGCGAAGGTTTCATCCCTCTACGCATTCAATCAGAACGATATCGCCCCGCACGAAACGCCGACTGCTGGCTACACGCTCGTCAACGCCGAGATCAGCTATACGATGACGTTGAACGGCGAGGGCGGTATCGCGCCGAAGCTTATCATCGGGCTCAAGGGCGAAAACCTCTTGAACGAGGACATTCGCAGCAGCGCGTCGTTCAAGAAGGATGAAGTCCTGCAGCCGGGTGCGAACGCACGATTGTTTGGCACACTCGTCTACTGAATAGAGAGAACATCGCCAGTCATGCGTTACGTGCGACTGGCGATGATGTGTCCCGGCAAGCGAGAGCTAATGACCGCCAGCGCCTGCGGGGATCGCGGCGGGTTTGCGCATCAGCAACGTGAACAGCCCGGCCGTCGCAAACAGGATTGTCAGGAACAGGAAGACGTCCGCGAACGACAGCACGTTGGCCTGCTTGCGCACGAGCATCGCGAGCTGCTTCAACGCCGTCAGATCGCCATCGGGCATCACTTGCGACATGGACTGCTGCATGTTTCTGAGCTGATCTTCCGCCACCGCCCGGCCCCACGCAACGTTCTCATGCAGGCGCTCAAGATGCAGATCGAGGCGCTTATTGAGCAGCGTGTTGATGACCGCGAGGCCAACCGCACCACCAAGGTTGCGGGTGAGGTTGAACAAACCGGAAGCATTCTTCAATTGCTCCGGCGGCAGCGTTCCGAGTGACAGATTATTGATCGGTACCATGCACAACATCAGCGACGAGCCACGCAGGATTTGCGGAATGAAAAGCTCCCAGAAGTCCCAGTCGGCGGTGATGGCCGTCGTCCAGTAGGTACCGGCAGCGAAACCTGTGAATCCGATCAGCATCATCACGCGCGGATCGAGCACGCTCGCCAAACGTCCGCTGATCGGCGCGGTGAGGAACATCGCGACGCCCGTGACGAACATCGTCTCGCCGATCATCAGCGCATCGTAGCCGCGCACCTGCGCGAGATAGACCGGATAAAGATAGGTCAAGCCGTAAAGCCCGATGCCCATCGTGAAGCTGAAGGCCGAGCCGAACGCAAAGTTCCTGTCTCGAAAGGCGCGGAGCTCGACAATCGGTTCCCTCGCAGTCGCTGCCCGCCAGAAGAATACGATCGCGCCGACAACCGTCAGAACCGCGAAGGTCGCGATGGTGCTGTCGTCGAGCCAGTCGTAGCGCGGGCCTTCTTCGAGAACGTACTCGAGCGAGCCGAGCATCACCGCCATGCCGGCGAGCCCGACGAAGTCGAAGCGTCCGAACAGCGAATGATCCGGCTTGTCGAAATCGACCAGGAAATACACGGCGATAGCGACCAGAATGCCGGGCCCGACATTGACGAGAAACAGCCAGTGCCAGGAAAACGCATCGCTGAGATAGCCGCCGACGGTCGGGCCGATGGTCGGCGCCAGCGTCGCGACGAGACCGATGATCGGCGACACGATGTTGCGCTTCGACGGAGGAAAGAGCGAGAAGGCGACAGCAAACACGCTCGGTATCATGCCGCCGCCGATGAAACCCTGCAGCGCGCGATAGACGATCATCTGATCGATCGTCGTTGCCGTCGCGCAAAGCGCGCTCGCGGCCGTGAAGCCGATGGCTGCCGACAGAAACAGCACGCGCGTCGAGAGCGCACGCGCCAGAAATCCCGACAGCGGAATCATCACGACTTCGGCGATCAGATACGCCGTCTGCACCCACGGAATTTCATCCGAGCTTGCGGAAAGCCCGGCCTGAATTTCGGACAGCGACGCCGACACAATTTGAATGTCGAGGATTGCCATGAACATGCCGAACACCATGGCCATGAAGCCCGCGAGCTGGCGCGGCGTAACGCCGATCCATTCGAGCGTACCCGGCGGTACGTCGGAAGCAGGATTGGTTCTTGGTGTGTCTGATCGGCTCATCACCGTCACCTTCAGGTAACGCGATCTCCAGGACTAATTCGATGCGTGCTGCTGCTCGGCGGTCTTAGGCGTCGTGCGCGTGTCGATATCGACGACCACCGACAGCCCCGGCCGCAGCCGGCCTTTGGCTTCCGATGCTGGAACCTCGATGCGCACGGGCACGCGCTGCACGATCTTGGTGAAGTTGCCGGTCGCGTTTTCCGGCGGCAGCAGCGAGAACTGCGACCCGGACGCGGGCGCGACGCTGACGACCTTGCCCTTCAACACCGTTCCGCCAAGCGCATCGACCTCGACGTCGGCTTCCTGACCGACGACGATGGGACCAAGCTGCGTCTCCTTGAGGTTGGCGTCGACGTAGACCTTGTCGAGCGGAATGATGGCAGCGAGCCGCTTCGCCGGCGTCACGTAGTCGCCGACCTGCACGTTCTTGTTGCCGATGATGCCGTCGAACGGAGCGCGGATGACGGTGAAGGAAAGATCGCGCGCCGCTTGCTCGACGGCGACCTGTAACTCCTTCGCAACCTGCGTCGCCTGTTCGCGCTGCGCATGCAGAAGCGCGATGTTCGCGTCCGCCGACTGGATCGCGGCCTCGTTGGCCTTGACTTGCGCGCGTGCGGAATCGCGAGCGGCGATTGCGGCGTCGAGCGACGCCTTCGTCGCGTAGTCTTTCGCCGTCAGCGCATTCGTGCGGGAGAAATCAGCTTCCGTCTTGATGACGTTGGCTTTCGAAGCGTCGATCTGCGCGCGCGCCTGCGCCGCTGCGGCTTCAGCCGCTTTGATCTGAGCGTCGAACGTTGCGATAGCCGCGTTCTGCGTCGCGAGCTTGGACTTCGCCTGGTCGAGGGCCAGCCGGTAATCGCCGTCGTCGAGGCGCACGAGAACGTCGCCGCCTTTGACGAACTGGTTGTCGGCAACGGGAACATCGGCCACGTAAGCGGAAACCTTCGGCGAGACCATCGACATATGCACACCGACGTAGGCGTCGTCCGTCGAAACGATGAAGCGGCCGACGGTGATGTAGTGATATCCGGCCCACAAACCCGCCATTAGCGCCAGCGCGCCGATGCCGATGAAAATCGGCTTCTTGCGTGACGCAGGTTTCGACGCATCCTTGCTCGCAGCCGGAGAAGTGCTCCCGCTTTCGCGGGCTGTCGCGGGCTCGCCCGAGTCGGCGCGCGGCGAGGCATCGGCTTTCATGGCGCCGGCTTCTGAAGCCTCGGGAGCGCTGCTCGATTTTGCGAGGGAATGAATGCGCCCGCTGCCGGATTGCTGGTTTTGGCGGTGCGAGTTCTCGTCCGAGGGGTGATCGAGGACGGTCTGCAAAGTTCCTCGCGCCATGGGTAAATTCCCTTGTCTCGAAATGAGTAAATAAACCGTACGGTTCAGTTCGGACTTGACTTAGCTGCTCTGCTGGTCAATATCAAGGGGAAACTGAACCGTTTGGTTCACATGTTGACGCATTTCGACAATCGGGCGGTAGCGCTCGAATAGGATCAAAGTCATGGAAACTCGCCCAGCGACGCCGGAAGTTTTGGAACGACGAGGAGGGCGGCCAGCCGCCGGAACCGACCCGCACAAGCGTCGGCAGATATTGGAGGGTGCGGGACGTGTCTTCTCCACGCTCGGCTTCGATGCCGCGAGCATGAACGACGTCGCCCGCGAGGCGAAAGTCTCGAAGGCGACGCTCTACGTGTACTTCCAGGACAAGGAACATCTCTTCACGTCGATCTGCGCCGAGCGTCGCGATCGCAACATTTCAGAGCTGATCTCGCTCCTCGATCCGCAGAAGCCCGTCAGAGCCACGCTGCTTCAGTTCGGCACCGAGATGATGCGGCTGCTCTCTGATCCATTCGTCGTCGCTGCCCATCGCATCGTCATTGGCGTCGCCGAACGGATGCCGGAAATCGGCACCGAGTTTTTCGAGGCTGGACCGAAGCGGATGGCGACCGCGCTTGCGGCCTACATCGACGCACACATCGCGGCCGGGCGCTTGAACGTCCCGAATTCCTATCTCGCTGCCGCGCAGTTCCTTGAGCTTGTGCAGTCGTTGATCTTCCGCCCGCGTCTCTATGGTGCGATCACGGAACGTCCGACCGATCAGGAGATCGACACGGTCGTCGAATCTGCGGTCACGATGTTCCTCGCAGCCTATCGCGCGAAGGACGCAAACTGAGGACGGAACGGGTCGTCGTCGTCAGACGGCGGCCGCTTCCGGCAGCTGTTCCGCAAACGCCAGATCGCGAGGATTCCTCTCGACGCCCGCGAGCGTATGCCAATCAGGCAGGTTCGCGAGCGAGGAATCGATAAACGTCTGGTGCCAGAGCTGCGTCGCGAGCACCGCGACGAGGCCGAGTTCCATCGAGCTTCGCTGATAGAAGTGCGACGACAGCTCCGTATATTTCGTTCGCCACAGTGCGACGGCCTCGGGATCGAAGTATCCGGTCTTTTTCAGCGAGGCTTCGCTGAGAAGTTCGTCGACGTAGGGCAGACGCTGCTGCAGGAAAAAGCCATCGAGCGGCGCGCGGAACATGCCCTTCGGCCGCCACGCAACCGACTTCGGCAGCCATTTCTCCGCTACGCGCCGGACCAGATATTTTTCTCGCAGTCCTTTGATCTTCCAACTCGGATCAAGACCCGCAACGAAATCGAACACGTTGTTGTCGAGGAACGGATAGCGCATCTCGACCGACTGGCTCATCGCGATGCGATCGCCCTTGAGGCTCAGAAGCTGGCCCGGAAGATGAATGCGGCCCGCCCAGTAGATGGCGCGATTGATCGGATGCCAGCGCTCGGCCCGGCCGAGGTCGGGCGCGAAATCCGCGTACGGATCATGATCGCCAAGCTCGCCGAGCATGTCGCCGCTATAGAAACGAAAACGCGACGCGCCGAGCAGATCGTAAAAGCGCTGGAACGGATGCGCTCCGCCCGCCGACGGTGCGCAGCGGTCGAGATAGGCCACGGCGTCCTTGTTACAGCCGAGCCACGTGAAGAAGCGTCTGCGAATGGCGGCATCGATCGTGCCGCCTGAAATCGCGCCAAGCCACTCGAGCACGCGGTCGATCTTGTACCACGGATAGCCGGCGAACCATTCGTCGGAACCTTCGCCGGTCAATGCAACCTTGAAGCCCTTTTCATGCACTTTGCCTGCAAGAAGCATCAGCGCCGTGCACGACGTATCCGTGACGGGCGCTTCCGTTGCGACCAGCAGCCGTTGGTAGTTCGAAACGATTTCTTCCGAGCCGCACGGCACGATCGTTGGATCGGCCTTGAGATGGCGTGAGATCACTGCCGCCTGCTCGGTCTCGTCGAGTTTCGGATCTCGGATCTTGACCGTGAACGTCGCCGGCGGCGCGCCAAGAATGTCGCTCGCCATCGCGACGACCGTGCTCGAGTCGACGCCGCCGCTGAGATACGACGCAACCGGAACATCGGCGCGGAGCCGACGCTTCACTGCGCCATACAGAACGCTCTCGAACTCATTGACGAGCGCCTTCTCATCTTGGCCGCGCGCTTCTTTCCCTTTGTCGGGAAAGTCCATCGTCCAATACGCATGCTCGCTGATCGCGGCAGCATCGCCCTGACGGCCGCGCGAGATTTTCAAGAACGTGCCGGGCTGCAGGATGTTGATGCCGTCGAAGCAGCTGAACGGACCCGCGACCGCGAGAAAATTGAAGACCGCATCGATACCGCGCCGATCCGGCTTCGGCTCGATCATGCCGGTCGCGAGCAGCGTCTTGATCTCCGACCCGAAGATCAGCCAGTCGTTGCCGAACCGCGTCGTGCGCGTCCAGTAGAGCGGACAAATGCCGAAACGGTCGCGCGCGAGAATGAATTGCTGCTTGCGTTCGTCGAACAGCGCGACGGCAAACTGACCGTTGAGCTTTTCGAACATGTCTTCGCCGTGCGCTTCCCACATGTGCGGAAGAATTTCGGTGTCGCAGTGCGTTTTGAGCGTGTGACCGTGCGCCGTCAGATCGCGGCGCCAGTCGTCGTGGTCATAGATTTCGCCGTTGAAGACGACCGAGACGGATTTGTCCTCGTTGAACATCGGCTGTTGGCCATCGGCCAATCCGACGATGCTGAGGCGGCGCGATGCGAAGCCGACGCCGGGCCGCTGCAGATATCCGTCCTCGTCGGGGCCGCGATGCTGCATGGCATCGGCGGAGCGCTTCAGCACGGAGAGGGGAACCGAGCGGCGCCCTTTGAGATCAATGATTCCGAAAATACCACACATACAACGTCCAAACTTTTTGAGGGCTGTGAATTGCGCAGCCAGCGCGGCCGATAAAATTAGGATGTAGGCCGCATTACCGCAAATCTGCCGAGCAAGCTCTGGCGAATTTATGCTGCGGTTACCGTCCGGCGGTTCCGGAGCGGAATGTTTAAAGTCGGTACGTCACCGAATGGTGGTCGCCGTTCGCGACAAATACGCACAAACACGGGCGTTAAGGGAGCTAGGCCGGAAGGCTTAGCCCCCTCTTGAAATAGCGGTAAAAAACCGTCGATCGTGACCGGAAGATACTTACGGCGCCGGAGCCGGTGCCGGTGTGGTGGTCGAGCTGTCGGTTGCCGGCGGCGTAGCCGGTGTTTCAGCAGGCGCCGGAGCGGCTGGCGTTTCTGCCGCGGCCTTCTCGGCAGCTGCTTTCTCAGCGGCTGCCTTATCGGCCGCTTCCTTGGCTTCCGCAGCCGCCTTGTCCGCATCAGCCGCAGCTTTATCGGCCGTCGAGCTGTCGGTCGCGGCCTTGTCGGCAGCGTTGTCAGCTTTCTCTTTTTGACTGTCGCAAGCCGCGCTCCCAAGCGCGCCGAGCACAGCCAGCGCAATTAGCAACTTCCTCATGGCACATCTCCTAGCCGCAAAAGTAGTCTCACCGCTGAGTTAAGTAGGTGCGCAGGCATTCAGGCGCAATCACCGGCCGAAATCAAGGCGGTTGCCCTGAAATGCGATGAGCCTACTGAACATGGTTCGCGGTTTGAATACGAATTACATCTAATTCGCATATGCGAGCACCGGCAGGAGAGAGCTGCTTTCCCGCCGCTATTCCTTGCGCCGTCGCGTCATGAACGCCAATCGCTCGAGCAGATGAACGTCCTGTTCATTTTTGATGAGCGCACCGGCAAGCGGCGGCACGAGCTTGCGCGGATCGCTTTCGCGGATGAGAGCAGGATCGATGTCCTCGTGCAGAAGCAGCTTCAGCCAGTCGAGCAACTCCGACGTCGACGGCTTTTTCTTGAGGCCGGGGACGTCGCGCAACTCGTAGAAAATCCGAAGCGCATCGCCGACGAGCCGCTTTTTCAGTTCCGGGAAATGCACGTCCACGATCTGGCGCATCGTCTCGGCGTCCGGAAACTTGATGAAGTGAAAAAAGCAGCGCCTGAGAAACGCGTCGGGCAGTTCTTTTTCGTTGTTCGACGTGATCAGAACGATCGGACGCGTCGTCGCCTTCACCGTCTCGCCCGTTTCATAGACGAAGAATTCCATGCGATCGAGTTCTTGCAGCAGATCGTTCGGGAATTCGATATCGGCCTTGTCGATTTCATCGATCAGCAGTACCGAGCGCTCCGGCGCGGTGAACGCCTCCCACAGTTTGCCGCGCTTGATGTAGTTGGCGATATTCTTGACGCGCTCGTCGCCGAGCTGGCCGTCGCGCAACCGCGAAACGGCATCGTATTCGTAAAGTCCCTGCTGCGCCTTCGTCGTCGACTTGATGTGCCATTCGATCAACGGCGCGCCGAGCGCTCTTGCAACTTCGGCAGCGAGCACCGATTTGCCTGTGCCGGGTTCGCCCTTGATGAGAAGCGGGCGCTGCAACTGGATTGCGGCGTTGACGGCGACCTTCAGATCGTCCGTCGCAACGTAAGAGGAGGTGCCCTCGAATTTCATGAAACCCGTAACCTCGGAGTTTTGTGCTTCGCCAATCTATGGGGCGGCTGAAAGAACGAGCAAGATGACGGAAACGCACGACCGGCGGCCGGCTATCCTGCAATTATGCCGGAGTATCGCCGGAACATTCTCGTCAAGTACTTGTTTTAACTGTCAAAAATTAGTCGTTTTTGGACGCGGATTGGGCGGCGCGCATGCTTGACTTAGCGCCGCCTCGAATAGATAAGGATCGGCCGGAAATTAGGCCCGATTCACTTGGATCGAGTTTCCTTCGGCAACGATTATCAGCTCGAGCGCATAAGCCTCAGGAGAGGCGGACGATGAGCAAGACGATCGCGGCAAAGACGGCGAAGGGAAAATCCGCCGGGAAGAAGGCTGTTGCCAAGTCCGCTCAGTCGGCAAAGGCCAGCAAAACGCCGGCAGGCAAACCTGCCGCGGACAAAAAGAAAACGGCGGCAAAACCGGCGCCGGTCAAGTCTTCCAAGGTGAAGACGGCGACGGCCGCGAAACCGGCTACAAAGAAGGCTCCAGCAGCGAAGGTCGCAGCGCAGCCGGCCGCAGTGCCGAAACCGGCGTTAAAGAAGTCAGAGGGTACGAACAAGAAGATGGCTCCGCGCGTAAAGATTGCAGATATCGTTCTCCCTGCCGGCTACAAGCCGTCGGACGACGAGCCGTTCATGAACGACCTGCACAAGGCGTATTTCCGCAAGCGGCTGCTTGACTGGAAAGACGAGATCTTGCGCCAGACGCGCGAAACGCTGGCGATCTTGCACGAGGACTCGACACAGCACGCCGATCTCGCCGATCGCGCGACCTCAGAAACCGATCGAGCGACCGAGCTTCGCACGCGCGACCGTCAGCGCAAGCTGATCGCCAAGATCGACGCGGCTGTCGGCCGGATCGAGGACGGGACGTACGGATATTGCGAGGATACCGGCGAGCCGATCGGCCTGAAGCGGCTCGATGCCCGCCCGATCGCCACCCTGTCGGTCGAGGCGCAGGAGCGCCACGAGCGCCGCGAACGCGTTTATCGCGAGGAATAGCTGAGGCGAGGGCGCGGCCATACCCCGGCCGTCCCGTTTCGCGACATGGCTTTACCGGCCATTAATTGATTGGGGGGACACTCTTCTACCACAGCTTGTGCAGGCTGCGCGGCCGCCTTCCCGAAGGGGAAGTCGCCCGAGCAATTCTGGCCGTGCGCGCCGGGCGGCCGGCTCCCCGAAGCGGGAGGTCGCTCGACGCTATGCAACTGGCGGTGCGCGCCGGGCGGCCGGCTCCCCGGAGGGGAGTCGCCCGGCGCAAACAAAGGGAGACAACGCTCGTGTCGATTACGATCTCGTCTACGCTGGCAGCAGCGGCGATCGCGACAATGGCCAGCGCCGTTCTGTCTTCGACGTCTTGGGTGAACGCGCTCCCGTATGTCGATGTCAGCGCAAGCCCGGAAATGTGGAATGCCGCTTCGGCAGCGCGCAAACAGTCGGCGCGATCAGCAAAACGCAGCCTCCGAAATCAGTTTGCGAGTACCGTCCGGCCGCTCGATCTTCACAAATTTACGCTGGCCGATTTCGGCGACGTCGACGCTTCCCGCTAAGTCGATTTGATCCGGCCGATCTGTCGTAAATGGCCGCCTTTGCGGCCATGACGCTTTTGCAGCTATCGCTGAATTTCTAATCTCTAATCCCTATTCCCTAAAACCTAATCCCTAAAACTGCGGTCCGGAATCCGACTCCGGCGGAGGTTGCGAGCCACGCGCAAACATCGGCGGGCGGCGGAAACCCGCGCGATCGCGAGGCGGCGCAATTTCAGCCTGTGGCGGCGCGGCAGGCGGCGTGATGCCCGTTTCAATCACGACGTCGACGGGTCCGCCGGTCATCACCAGATGCTCGACGCCGTCGCGCCGGATCAGCAGCAGCTTTCTGCGGCTATCGATGCTGGCATGATCGACGACCTCGAGCCGGCGCTCGCCTTTTTGCCGGAACAGAACGGAGGAGGGACTGGTCCCGTTTAAATAAGCCCGCAGGAAAACCGCGATGCCCGCGCTCGCCAATCCCAGCACGACCAACAGCAACGTCCAGAAGATATAGCTTTGCATGCGCGCCTCGTGCCTGGTTGCCTCAATGCCGCGTATCGAATTCTTGCAAGAGATAGCGATCGATACACGCGAGTTGACTGCATGTTAACTCTCTTGAGCGAAGTCTTAGCCAACAGAAAAGCGCCGACTCGTTGCGGCACAGTTGCAGTTGCGTTTGAGTTCCAGTTCCCATGCTCCAGACTGACGCCCCGGCCATCGAGAATCAGATAGATTCCGAGCCCATGAAGGATCGCGAGGCGTTGAGGATCAATGCCGCCCCGCTCGACACGCTGAACACAGCGGAAGGGTTCGGCGGGTTCCTCCCCGTAGCAATGATTGTTGCCGCAGCGGGCGCCCTGGTTTTTGGCCTGCTTGCGAGCAGCTCCGGCAAGCCGGTTCTGCTGACCGTGATCGCGGTTCTGGCAATGCTCGGCATGTTCCTGATCTTTGGTGTCGCCGCCGGACACATTCGCATCGGAGCGCGCGTGGCGCCGGGCGATCTGCTCAAGGCCGCCACCGACGCCAGCGACGAGCCGCAGATTCTCGCGCACCAGGACAGCACGGTCGTCTACGCGAATGCGGCGCTCGAAGATATGTTCGGCCGCCACGAAGCCGGACCGTTCGCAGCGCTCGATGCCGTGATGAGCGCCGAGCCCGAAGCGACGCAAGCCCTCTTTCGCCTGACGCGCGCCGCCGAACGGGGCGAGAGCCGCAGCGAGGATGTCCGCTTGCGTCCAGGTCCGTCGCGCCGCCCGGCGTGGGTCAGGATTTCCGTGCGCCCGTTCGTGTCGACCGGCAATGGCGACGGCACGCTTCTGCGGCAGCGTCTCGCGCTGTGGCGCATCCGGGACATTTCGAAAGACAAGGCGCAAGAAGCGCAGCGCGTCGGCACGCTTGAAACCGCGCTCGCAGCCTTCGACACGATGCCGGCGGGCTTCATGTCGATCGCAGGCGACGGCACCATTCTTCACGTCAACGCCGCGTTCGAGCAATGGCTCGGCTATCCGGTCGGTTCGCTCCGGACGCATCATCTTCGCTTGGCCGAACTTGCGGGCGGCGACGGCGCGCGCCTCCTCGAGAACATGGCCGGGATACCGGAAGCCGATCAGCGCGTCGTCGATCTCGACCTGACGCGGCAGGACGGCCGCATGGTGCCGCTGACGCTTCTCGTCGAACCGGCGGGTGGTCATCCCGATGAAGGTTTCACGATCACCGCCATCAACCGTCTGACGGCTGGGCTCGGAGATCGCACGCCGCAGGACGTTCGCGCTTCGCAGTTCTTCCAGTCGGCGCCGTTCGGCATCGCGACGATCGACGGCGAAGGCCGGATCGCAAGCTGCAACGCTGCCTTCATGCGCCTCGTGCTCGACGGACGACCGGCGCAGGACGTTCTGGCTTGCGAAGCGCTGGGCCGTACGGGCGACGCTGGCGAGCGCACGCGCATCGAAGAAGGTCTCGCAGAGGTTCTTGCCGGGCGCGGCAACGTGCAGCCGATCGAGATTACGTCGGGCGATCAGAAGCAGTTCACCTGCCGGGTGTTCATGTCGCCGCTTGCCGCCGTGTCGGGCGGCGCCGCAGCGGCGCTCTACGTCATCGATGCGACCGAGCAGAAGCAGCTCGAGGACCGGGTTTCGCAGGCCCAGAAGATGGAAGCCGTCGGCAATCTGGCGGGCGGCATCGCGCACGACTTCAACAACGTGCTGACGGCCATCATCGGCTTTTCCGATTTGCTGCTGCAGACGCATCGCCCGAGCGATCCGTCGTACAAGGACATCAAGAACATCCAATCGGCGGCGAACCGCGCCGCTAATCTCGTCGCTGGACTGCTCGGCTTTTCGCGCAAGCAGACGCAGCAGGTCTCCGTGTTCGACCTGAACGAGCTGACGTCTGATATGCGCGCCATGCTGAAGACGCAGGTGCGCGAGAAGATCGATCTGCAGTTCCAGGCGGGACGCGATCTCTGGTACGTCCGCGCCGACAGCAATCAGCTGTATCAGGTCATCCTGAACCTCGCGCGCAACGCTCGCGACGCGATGCCCAGCGGCGGCAAGCTGACGATCCGCACGCAGAACGTCACCGAGCGCGAAAGCCAGCGCATGAGCCCCGCCGCGGGCTTCACGCCGGGCGAATACGTGCTGCTCGAAATCTCCGACACCGGCACCGGCATGAGCCCGGAGGTGATGGCGAAAATCTTCGAGCCGTTCTTCACGACCAAGGGCATCGGCAAGGGCACGGGCCTTGGCCTCGCCTCGGTCTACGGCATCATCAAGCAGTCGGGCGGCTACATTTTCCCCGAAAGTGAGCTCGGCAAGGGCACGACCTTCAAGATCTTCCTGCCGCGCTATGTCGTCGAGGATAACGAAGAAGCTGCAGCCGTGCGTCCGCAGCCGATCGCCGCCGGCAAGAAGGAACTCCAGGCAACCGATCTCACCGGCACCGGCCGCGTGCTGCTCGTCGAGGACGAGGTCGAGGTTCGCCAGTTCGCAGTCCGCGCGCTGAAGCGTCAGGGGTATCAGGTTCTGGAAGCGACCGACGGCGTCGAAGCGCTCGAGATCATGGCGGCGAATGAAGGTGAGATCGACATCGTCGTATCGGACGTCGTGATGCCGGAGATGGATGGTCCTGCGCTGTTCAAGGAACTGCGGAAGCGCAACCCGTCGATCAAGGTGATCTTCGTTTCGGGCTATCCGAACGAAGCCTTCCGCGAGAGCATGGGCTCCGACAATTTCGCCTTCCTGCCAAAGCCGTTCTCGCTCCCGCAACTCGCCGCGAAAGTGAAGGAAGAGCTGGCGAAGTAGAAGCCTCTCGCTTCGTCATCCTCGGCCGAGCGCGGCGAAGCCGAGTCGAAGGCCGGGGATCCAGCACAAGACTTGTCGCAAACGCAATATTGAGCCTTCGGCAATTCTTCTGCTGGATTCCCGAAAGGCCTCGCATGCTCGGCCGTTCGAGAATGACGAAAGAATCTCAGAGCCAGCCAGAATTTCGAGCGTCTGGGGATCTCTATCCAAACGCCACTTCTCCCCTCCTCTCAAGGGAGGGGCTGAGCATGACGTGAAGACCCATGCGGATCGCCTGAGAAAACTTCGCAAATGAAGTCGTGCGGCACACGCCTGTCCTGCTGCGAAATCACCACCGGTCCGCCGCATCACGCTTCTGTTACCCCCACCCCTAACCCCTCCCCGCAAGGGGGAGGGGAATGAAGCGGCGCCTCTGTTACCCGGCCTGCGAAGTGAGCAGCCGACGCATCGGTGGTTCGGGATGCAGGCTCTCACTCAGACGCTGCCCCTCACACTGACCCTCTCGCCGCGAAGAACGGGGAGAGAGAATGACCCTGCGATGATCCTCGCCCCACTTCTCCCTTCCCCTTGACGGGGAGGGGTCGGGGGTGGGGTGAAGACGCAGGCGGATCGTCTGCAGCAGAAATGAATGCGGGCGGCAACTGATGATCAGTGCACCGCCCGCATATCGGAACGAACTCGACGCAGATGTTTGCCGTCCGAGCTTGATCGAACCTTAGATCTCGCCCTTGAGACCCTTCTCGAAATATTTGTGAATGACCTTGTCCTGGTTCTCCAGGAGCCAGTCGATCGTCGGCTGATAGGTCATCGCCTTGTGAATGGCGAGCGCCGTCGCCTTGCGATGAATGTCGAACAGGATCTTGTGGTCGAGCTTCTCGATCGTCGCGACCGACGGGTTGAGCCACACCGACACGATGATGCCGAGATCATCGACCTTGTCGCGCGGCAGGTCGCCCGAGCGCACGGCGTCGAGCACGCCCATCGACGTCGCATACTGAACGGTGCCCATGAGGATGTTCGTGTAGCGCTCGTTCTCGACCGTCACCTTGCTGACGCACAGCGTCGGCGGACGCACCATGACGTCGGTGTTGAGCAGCGACAGCACCTTGCTGTGCCCTTTGGTCTGGTCGCCGAGAAGCGTCGCGAAGGCCGTGCCGAACGGGCCGTCCATCTCGCCGATCGCAACTTCGGGTTCCGCCGCAGTGCCTGGCGGGCCGCCCGCGACCAGGGCTTCGCCGACCCGGATGCCGAAACGGCCGCTTGATGCGCTCATGTCTAATACCTCGTCTTGGTTCCTGAAATCATTCGGCCCATGATGCCGAGTAGCGGACCGATAGCCCACTTGACCCCTGTCCACTCTATAAGTTCCGCTTATTTGAGTACGATGAGAACAAAACGTGATTGACGAGATTGGAACAAATAGGGTACATATATCCTTAATTGAAGGCGCTGGGCGCTTGCCATATTGAGGGACGACGATGGAACGGCCGGATTGGACTGTGCTCGAAGGGGGCAAGATGGATAAGAAGCAGGCGCTCGAACACGCGCTTCAACAGATCGACAAGAACTTCGGTAAAGGGTCGATCATGCGCCTGGGCGCCAATGATAAGGTCGATATCGAAGCGATACCGACTGGCTCGCTCGGGCTTGACATCGCCCTCGGCATCGGCGGCCTGCCCAAGGGCCGCATCATCGAGATTTATGGTCCCGAAAGTTCGGGCAAGACCACGCTTGCGCTGCATGTCGTGGCTGAAGCTCAGAAGCGCGGCGGCATCTGCGCCTTCATCGATGCCGAACACGCAATCGATCCGGGCTACGCCAAGAAGCTCGGCGTCAAGATCGAAGACCTTCTGATTTCGCAGCCCGATACCGGCGAGCAGGCGCTTGAAATCGCCGATACGCTCGTCAGATCCGGCGCCGTCGACGTGCTGGTCGTCGACTCGGTCGCCGCTCTGACGCCGAAGGCGGAACTCGAAGGCGAGATGGGCGACAGCCTGCCGGGCCTGCAGGCGCGCTTGATGAGCCAGGCGCTGCGCAAACTGACCGGCTCGATCTCGAAATCGAAGTGCATGGTCGTTTTCATCAATCAGATCCGCATGAAGATCGGCATCATGTTCGGCAACCCGGAAACGACGACGGGCGGCAACGCGCTGAAGTTCTACGCCTCCGTCCGCCTCGATATCCGCCGCATCGGCCAGATCAAGGAGCGCGAGGAAACGGTCGGCAATCAGACCCGCGTCAAGGTCGTCAAGAACAAGGTCGCGCCGCCCTTCAAGCAGGTCGAATTCGACATCATGTACGGCGAGGGTATCTCGAAAGTCGGTGAGCTGATCGACCTGGGCGTCAAGGCGGGCATCGTCGAGAAATCGGGCGCTTGGATGTCCTATAACGGCGACCGCATCGGCCAGGGCCGTGAGAACGCCAAGACGTATCTCAAGGAAAACCCGAAGATTGCCGCCGAGATCGAAAACTCGATTCGCGCGAATGCCGGATTGATCGTCGAGAAGATGCTGGTCAACCCGGACGCGGGTGAGGATGACGGCGAGGAGCCGGACGAGGACGGCGTGCTGCCCGACGAAGACACCAAGAAAGTCGCCAAGGCCAAGCGCTGACGAATCGAATGTCGGAGAACATCATCATCCTCGAACGGCGAAACCGTGAGCCGTTCGGGGATCCAGCATAAAACTGCCGGAGGCTCATTATAGCGCCTTCGACGAGACTTACTCTGGATTCCAGGTTTTCGCCTGCGCTCAGCCGAGAATGACGGAAGGGAGTGCGCCCACTATACAACCGTCATCCCGGCGCAGGCCGGGATCTGCCCAAGCCGATGCCTTGCGGTTTGTCGGATGCTCGGACGGATGCCCGCCTTCGCGGGCATGACGGAGACAGGGCCTGCAATATTCGTGGCGGACGGAGTCGCCATCCCGTGCCGTGAGACCGGCCTTTCCGTCTCACCTTCCGTTTCTGGACACTCTCCAGGGCCGCCGCTACAACGGCGGCCTTGAACCGTTCCAGGGACGCTTCGGTCCGGGCGGTTATGTCCGCGAATAAGGCTTGAAGGCACACATGGCTGGCGTCAGCGCAATCCGCTCTTCGTTTCTCGACTACTTCGCCAAGAACGGTCACGAGGTCGTGCCGTCGTCGCCGCTCGTGCCGCGCAACGACCCGACGCTGATGTTCACCAATGCCGGCATGGTGCAGTTCAAGAACGTCTTCACCGGGCAGGAAACGCGGGCCATCCCGCGCGCCGCGTCGTCGCAAAAGTGCGTTCGCGCCGGCGGCAAGCACAACGACCTCGACAATGTCGGCTACACCGCGCGCCACCACACGTTTTTCGAGATGCTCGGCAACTTTTCCTTTGGCGACTACTTCAAGGACCGCGCCATCGAGTTGGCCTGGAACCTGCTGACCAAGGATTTCGGCCTCGACGCCAAGCGCCTGCTCGTCACGATCTATCACACCGACGACGACGCTTATAAAATCTGGAAGAAGGTCACGGGCTTCTCCGACGACCGCATCATCCGCATCGCCTCGAGCGACAACTTCTGGCAGATGGGCGACACCGGCCCCTGCGGCCCGTGCTCGGAAATCTTCTTCGACCACGGCGATAAAATTCCGGGCGGCCCGCCGGGCTCGCCGGACTCGGAAGGCGACCGCTTCATCGAGATCTGGAATCTCGTGTTCATGCAATTCGAGCAGCGCGCTCCCGGCGATCGCATCGATCTCCCGCGCCCCTCGATCGACACCGGCATGGGCCTCGAGCGCGTCGCGGCCGTGCTCCAGGGCAAGCACGACAACTACGAGATCGACCTGTTCGAAAACCTCATCCAGTCGATCCGCCAGGAAGCCGCCAAGACCGGCGCCAAGGAGACGGGCGGCGACGCAAGCCCCGAGTTCCTGAACGTCGCCCGCCGCGTCATCGCCGATCACCTGCGCTCGACGAGCTTCCTGATCGCCGACGGCGTGCTGCCCTCGAACGAAGGCCGCGGCTACGTCCTCCGCCGCATCATGCGCCGTGCCATGCGTTACGCGCACCAGATGGGCTGCCACGATCCGTTGATGCATCTGCTCGTGCCGTCGCTGGTCCGCGAAATGGGCGACGCCTATCCCGAACTCGTGCGCGCGCAGCCGCTCATCACCGAAACGCTGAAGCTCGAAGAAACGAAATTCAAGCGCACGCTCGACAACGGCCTGAAGCTCCTGGGCGAAAGCTCCGCAAGCATCAAGAAGGGCGCCGTCTTCCCCGGCGACGTCGCGTTCAAGCTCTACGACACCTTCGGCTTCCCGCTCGATCTGACCGAAGACGCGCTGAAGCCGCGCGGAATTTCCGTCGACACCAACGCCTTCGACGCCGCGATGAAAAAGCAGAAGGATGCCGCCAAGGCCGCCTGGAAGGGCTCGGGCGAAGCGGCGACAGAAGGCCTGTGGTTCGAGATCAAGGACAAGGTCGGCGCCAGCGAGTTCCTCGGCTACGACACCGAGACCGCGGAAGGCATCGTCGCGGCGCTGGTCGCGAACGGCAAGGACGCCGATACATTGAAGGCGGGCGACGAAGGCGCGCTCATCCTCAACCAGACGCCGTTCTATGGCGAAAGCGGCGGCCAGGTCGGCGACCAGGGCGTCATCAAGGGCGCGAAGGGCGCGCTCTTCCGCGTGACCGACACGCAGAAAAAACTCGGCGATCTGTTCGTGCATTTCGGCAAGGTCGAGGCTGGCAGCTTCACGGCCGGCGATGCCGTCGAGATCGAAGTCGATCACGCCCGTCGCACGGCAACGCGCGCCAATCATTCCGCGACGCATCTGCTGCATGAAGCGCTGCGGCAAGTGCTCGGCACGCACGTCGCGCAGAAGGGCTCGCTGGTTTCGCCCGATCGCCTGCGCTTCGACTTCTCGCATACGAAGCCGATGTCGGCCGAAGAAATCAAAGCCGTCGAGGACATGGCGAATGCCGTGCTGCTCGAAAACACGCCTGTCGTGACGCGCTTGATGGCGCTCGACGAAGCCCGCGCGTCCGGCGCGATGGCGCTGTTCGGAGAAAAATACGGCGATGAAGTGCGCGTCGTCTCGATGGGATCGACGCGCCCCGGCGCCAACAAAGCATGGTCCGTCGAACTCTGCGGCGGCACGCATGTCACGCGCACCGGAGATATCGGGCTCGTGCGCGTCGTGGCCGAAAGCGGCAGTGCCGCAGGCGTTCGCCGCATCGAAGCGCTGACGGGCGAGGGCGCGCGCGCCTACCTCGATGAACAGGACGCGCGCGTGCGCGAAGCCGCGAGCGTACTGAAGACGCGTCCCGAGGACCTGATCGAGCGGCTGAAGCATCTTGTCGAAGAACGCAAGGTTCTCGAAAAGCAGTTGGCCGACGCCAAGCGGAAGCTGGCGCTCGGTGGCGGCGTCAACGGCGCATCTGACGGCGCGGATGCCATCCGCAGCATCGGCAACGTCAAGCTGCTCGCGCGCACCGTGCAGGGTCTCAACCCGAAGGATCTGCGTGGCCTGATCGACGACGGCAAGAAGCAGGTCGGCTCCGGCATCGTCGCGATCGTCGGCGTGACGGAAGACGGCAAAGCCGGTCTCGCGGTCGGCGTGACGGAAGACCTCGTCAAGTCGTGGAGCGCCGTCGATCTTGTGAAGGCGGGAGCCGAAGCGCTCGGAGGCAAGGGCGGCGGCGGCCGTCCCGACATGGCGCAGGCGGGCGGCCCCGACGGAGCCAAAGCCGGCGACGCACTGAAAGCCATCGAAGCCCGCCTTGCAGGCTGACGCGCATCGTAGACGCGACGCCTTCTCGCTCGTCATGGCCGCGCAGGCGGCCATCCACGCTGTGCGCAACGAACGCGGTCTCGCGTTTCGATGTCTGATTGCCACGACGCTCGCGGTTCACCCCGAATTGCCGGAGGTGGCAGGCTGCGAAACATAACCTTGCCGGGAATTCACGAGTGACGGTCGGGAAGTTTGGGTATATAGCCCGGCAAACTTCCTGCTGGGATACTCGCAAATGCATCGCTTCCGTGCCTTGGGTTTTGTCGTTTCGGCCGCGTCTGTTCTGGCGTTAACGCTTCCGGCGCTCGCCAACGATCCAGTCGTCAAGCTCGCGCCGACGCCGATGCCCAAAGCCGGTCCGACGGTCACGGCGGCGGAGGGATTTTGCGGTGATCCGACCGCGAAGGCTCAAGAGCTGATCGACCGGTATTCGGCGAAGTCCGATCTGAAGCAGGTCTACAAAAGCGATCAGTACATCGCCTACAGCGACGACGATAAGAACGCCTCCGTGATGTACACGTTCACGGTGAAAGGGCATCCCGCTTACCCGGCAGCCATCTGCCGCAAACCCGTGCAGCAGGGCGATAACCTCGTCATCACGATGGCCGTGGTTTGCGATGGCGAAAAGGACGCCTGCGCCACGCTGAAGAACGACTTCAACGTCATGACCGCCAAGATGCAGGCCGAAGTCGATCAGCAGATCGCTGCCCAGAAGAAATAGCGCGTTCGCTCACGCATGGCGGCCGGCTCGCGGAACGCGAGTCGCCATGCGCAATCCAAAACTCGGCCGGCTCGCGGAAGGCGCGAATTCGACCCGCGCGTGGCGGCCGGCTCCGCGAAGCGGAGTCGCCACGCGCAAAACAAAGACTCCACGCGCAATCTAAAGACTCTTCCTCGCAAGCCAGATGCTGTGCCCGCCGGTCTGCGGATCGTCAAACACGTTGGCGACGACCTCGAAGCCGTTGTCGGCGAGCAACGCGCGATAGGCGTCCGGTGCGAGACTGGAATGGTAGAGCGGTTCGCCGCCGAAGGTCCCCATTGCCACGCCATCGCTCGGCCCGCTGGTGAACATCAGAGCGGCATGAGGCGCCGCGTGCGCGCGAAAAATCGCAAACATGCGGCGCTGATCGTCCCGCGTCAGATGAAAGAAACTGTCCCACGCGAGCAGGCCGTCGAACGTTCGCCCGAGGGACAACGTGCGCATGTCCGCGACGTCCCATGTGCTGTCAGGAAAACGCGCCCGGCAGCGTTCGATCATCGCGGGCGACGAGTCGACACCATGAACCTGGTAGCCCGCTCGCGCGAAATAGCCCGCAATAGGCTCGCCCGCTCCGCAGCCGATGTCGAGGACCGAGCCGCCCTTGGGCAGCAACGCTTCGAAGCGCTGCAACCAAGCGCGTTCGGGTAGATTGCGGGATCGTTCCGCGTCCCAGAGGTGCGCGTGCCGTTCGTAAAGCCCGATGATGCGATCCGCCTCGCTGTCCGTCATGCGAAGCCTCGCATCATCGATCGTCGCGGCGCGTTTATGCTTTCGCGCCCATCGCCGCTTTCAGGTTCTCGTCGACCTTGTCGAGGAAGCCGGTGGTCGACAGCCATTTCTGATCCGGGCCGACGAGCAGCGCTAGGTCTTTCGTCATGAACCCGGATTCAACCGTCGAGATGCACACCTTTTCGAGCGTCTTGCAGAAGTTTGCCAGCGGCTCGTTGCCGTCAAGCTTGGCGCGATGCGCGAGACCGCGCGTCCACGCGAAAATCGAGGCGATCGAGTTCGTCGACGTTTCCTTGCCCTTCTGATGCTCGCGGTAATGGCGCGTGACTGTGCCATGCGCGGCTTCCGCTTCGACGGTCTTGCCATCGGGTGTCATCAGCACGCTCGTCATGAGGCCGAGGGAGCCGAAGCCTTGCGCGACGGTATCGGACTGCACGTCGCCGTCGTAGTTCTTGCAGGCCCAGACGTAGCCGCCCGACCACTTGAGCGCGCTCGCCACCATGTCGTCGATTAGGCGGTGCTCGTAGGTGATCTTGCGCTTTGCGAATTCATCCTTGAATTCCGCGTCAAAGATTTCCTGGAAAATGTCCTTGAAGCGCCCGTCATAGACTTTGGCGATCGTGTTCTTGGTCGAGAGATAGACGGGATAATTTCGTGCGAGCCCGTAATTCAACGACGCGCGTGCGAAATCGCGGATCGAGTCATCGAGATTGTACATCGCCATGGCGATGCCGGAGCCTGGCGCGTTGAAGACTTCCTTTTCGATCACCGCGCCGTCGTCGCCGGTGAACTTGATCGTCAGCTTGCCCTTGCCGGGAAATTTGAAATCGGTGGCGCGGTAGATGTCGCCGTAGGCATGACGGCCGACGACGATCGGCTGCGTCCAGCCCGGCACGAGGCGCGGCACATTCGTGCAGATGATCGGCTCACGGAAGATGACGCCGCCGAGGATGTTGCGGACGGTGCCGTTGGGGCTCTTCCACATCTCCTTGAGATTGAATTCCTTGACGCGTGCTTCGTCCGGCGTGATCGTCGCGCACTTGATGCCGACGCCATGGGTCTTGATCGCGTTGCCTGCGTCGATCGTCACCTGATCGTCGGTCTGATCGCGGTTCTCGACGCCAAGGTCGTAGTACTCGATGTTGAGATCGAGGTACGGGTGAATGAGCTTGTCCTTGATCAGCTTCCAGATGATGCGGGTCATCTCGTCGCCGTCGAGCTCGACGACGGTGCCTTCAACCTTGATCTTGTTCATGGGGATGATCTCGCAAGCGAAAATGGAGGGTGGGGGAGTGGGCCGGACCTTAAAGGTCCCCGGCGCACCGATGAAGCGTACCTTCGCCGCAGTCGTGCGGCAGTTCGCGAGCGGGATCAAGCCCTCCGGGGCTTAGACCAAAGGCTGGGCAAGCGCTGCTCATTTGTTTAGCAATGTTCCAAGCTAGGGACCCTTCAGTGCGCGTCTATAGTATGACTGCGGCGGCCGCTGCGGGATCGCGTGCGAAACGGAGACGGATTTGAACGCCGGGACTGAGACCGACAACCGTGATACGAACGTCGATGTGCGCATCGGCGCGGGCGGCGAACCCGTGCTCGGACCTCGCGAGACGCGCGTCGCCGAAGTCGTGCACGCCTGTCATGCGGTCTCGATCGATCAGGGCCTCGAAACGCTCGCCATTCCCGGACTGACGCGCCAGACGCTGGAGCCAGTGCTGCAGTACTGCGCCAGCCTCAAGTGCATCGAAGATCAGGTGACGTGCCCCGGCTGCAAGCGCCGCACCGAAGTGCAGGGCATCGAGACGCTCGATCAATTCATCCTGAGCAAAAAAGAGATCGTCGTCGGCGACGGACGCGTGCGTCTGAAAGGCGAAGGCACCGAGACGATCGCGACGCCGTGCCTCGAGTCCCTCGCCAAGCAGTGGTCGGGCGAGAATTACTGGTTCTGGGCGCGCCGCGTCATCCGCAAGCTCCGCCACGGCCTGCGCCGGGCGCATATGAAGGGCGAGCCGGTCGCCGGGGAAGGCGAGACGCCGTCGGTCATCCTGATGGAGCCGCAGCTCGCCGACAACATCGGCATGGTGGCGCGCGCCTGCGCCAATTTCGGGCTCGACGATCTCCGCCTCGTCAATCCGCGCGATGGCTGGCCGAACGAAAAGGCGCGCATCGCGGCCTCCGGCGCCAACTACGTGATCGACGATGCCCGCCCCTTCGAGAAACTCGAGGACAGCATCGCGGATTTGAACTGGATCGCCGCTACAACTGCTCGCCAGCGGGATATGCGCAAGCCAGTCCTGACGCCCGAGCAGGCGATCGCGGAAGCCCGCGCCCGGATCGCGCGCGGTGAACGCTGCGGAATTCTTTTCGGGCGCGAGCGCAATGGTCTCGAAACCGGCGAGGTCGCGAATGCCGACGCGCTGATCATGATTCCGGTGAATTCGCGCTTCGCGTCTCTCAACCTCGCACAGGCAGTGCTGCTTCTCGGTTACGAATGGATGCGCAGCGACGCCGGTCGCAGTCTCGGCCGCGTCACAACCTATGAGAAGCCCTTGAACGAAGGTCTATACATGGGCCGCGACCGCCCCGCGACCAAGGAGGAACTCATTGGTCTGTTTGAACATTTGGAGCGGGAACTCGAGGCAAACGGCTTTTTCAACCCCGCCCATCGCAAAACGGTCGTGTCACAAAACCTGCGCACGCTGCTGACACGAATGAACGCCACGGAACAGGAAGTTCGGACCCTTCGTGGCATAGTTGCCACGCTCGCACAGGGCAAAGGCAAGGCCCGAAAAGGCCCAAGTGCGACGCCTTGATCTGGACATGTTTTGGGCTGAGCGATGCCAAGGGAAAAGGCATACTGGCGATATGCAACGTGGCTTGCGAGACGCCGCGTCGGACGGCTTTCGACGGAAACCGGAAAAGAAATTCAGGCTCAACTGGAGATGTTGATGAATATTAAGGCGGGGGTGGTGTTGGCGGGCGTTGCTGCGCTGACGCTTGCAGGGAGTGTGACGTCAGCAAGCGCTCAGGACTTGAGTGAACACGCGGTCAAATCGTTCATGGAATACGCTTGGTCGCTGACGCCTCAGCAGTTTTCCAAGCCGGACGGCTCTGTCATCGTCATCGACAAGACGAAGAAGGATCAGGTCGTTGTTCCGCTGGATGTGGCGCGCGAGGTCATCAAGGCCGGCCGTCTGTCGGCGCACGCCCAGATCTGCGATTTGCGCGACGACCAGATTCTGAACCACCGCGCGCTCATGCGCCGCGAAGAGTTCAAGAAGAAGTGGACGCCGCAGCAGATGGTCTACATCAGCCAGCTCCACCTCACGACGGTCATGCTGCTAACCGGCCGCATCCGTCTCGTCGAGAAGCAGGGCGACAAGGAAGTCGTCGTCGACGAGAAGAAGGAGTCGGCGCAGTCGTGCACCGACGAGCAGAAAAAGAAGGTTAAGGAGCTGATCACGGCTTACGTCGAGGCGAGCCCGCCGGTGAGTGCGGTCGCCGGTAAACCCCCAGCCCAGCCAGGCCAGCCCCAGCAGGGAGCCCCCACGGCCACCGGCTCGGTCGCGGGCGGCACGACGGTCGAGAAGAACTAGCGGCGAATAGGCCGTTGACGAGACGGCCGACCGCCTCTATCAACCAACCCGCGCGGGCCTTCGGGCCCGCGTTTGATTTCCGCGCACCCGTGGCGGGACTGTAGAAGGTCCATGCCTGTCAGCCCTCGAATGAGGGTAGAGGAGGGGGCGCTCCACACGGCCGCGCCGGTCATTTCGGCCTGCGGGGTCTCAACTCATGGAGTGCTAGAAGATGACTAAGCGCATTCGCGCCAAGCATAAGATCGACCGCCGCCTTGGCGAGAACATCTGGGGCCGCCCGAAGAGCCCGCTCAACCGTCGTGAAAGCCGTCCCGGCCAGCATGGCGAGCGCCGTTCGGGCAAGCTGTCCGACTTCGGCCAGCAGCTCAAGGCCAAGCAGAAGCTCAAAGGCTATTACGGCTCGATCTCCGAGCGCCAGTTCCGCGCCGCTTATGACGAAGCTTCGCGCCTCAAGGGCTCGACCTCGGAACTTCTGATCGGCCTGCTCGAGCGCCGCCTCGACGCGTTGGTCTACCGCGCCAAGTTCGTGCCGACCGTGTTCGCCGCGCGCCAGTTCGTCAGCCACGGTCACGTCACCGTCAACGGCAAGCGCGTCACCATTCCGAGCTACCGCCTGCGCATCGGCGACGTCATCGAAGTGACGGAAAAGGCGAAGCAGCTCGCGCTGGTTCTTGAAGCCATCAAGAGCGCTGAACGCGACGTGCCGGACTACGTCAACGCCGACCACAACAAGATGACGGCGGCTTTGACGCGCATCCCGGCGCTTTCGGACGTGCCCTATCCGGTTCAGATGGAACCGAACCTCGTCGTCGAATTCTATTCGCGCTAATTTCGCTCACGCATGGCGGCCGGCTCGCGGAACGCGAGTCGCCATGCGCATCAAAACTTCGGCCGGCTCCGCGAAGCGGAGTCGCCATGCGCAACTAAAAATGCAAAGCCGGCGCACGTCGCCGGCTTTTTTGCGTTGCAGAAGACGCGCCATTAGCCGAAAGCAGAATATATTTATCTGCAACAGTCATTCGCTTCGCACACGTCCTTCAGCTTAGAGTTGAGAATAACAAAGCTGAAAGCTGAAGGGGGGCGCGCATGACGCCAATAGAACCGATAACTTCGTCAGACCGGCGGAGGGGCATCTCGCGCGAGGAACGTCGCGTGATATTCGCATCCTCGCTCGGCACGGTCTTCGAATGGTACGACTTCTATCTCTACGGCTCTCTAGCGACCATCATCGCCGCGCAGTTCTTCTCGCTGAAAGATCCGTCCGGCGCCTTCATCTACAATGAATCCACGCGCAACATCTTCGCGCTGCTGGCGTTCGCAGCCGGCTTCATCGTCCGCCCGTTCGGCGCCATCATCTTCGGCCGCATCGGCGATCTTGTCGGCCGCAAAAATACGTTTCTCGTAACGATCCTGATCATGGGCCTGTCGACGTTCGTCGTCGGCCTGCTGCCGAGCGCGACGTCGATCGGCATTGCCGCTCCGATCATTCTGATCGGGCTGCGTCTGCTGCAGGGCTTGGCGCTCGGCGGCGAGTACGGCGGCGCCGCGACGTATGTCGCCGAGCACGCGCCGTCCGGCCGGCGCGGTATGTATACGAGCTGGATTCAGACGACCGCGACTCTCGGGTTGTTCCTCTCGCTCATCGTTATTCTCGCGGTTCGTACGATCGTCGGCGAGGACGCGTTCAAGGAATGGGGCTGGCGCATTCCGTTCCTGGTTTCGATTCTTCTGCTCGGAATCTCGGTCTGGATTCGTCTGTCGCTATCGGAATCGCCCGCCTTCAAGAAAATGAAGGAGGAGGGCAAGGGCTCCAAGGCGCCGCTGACCGAAAGCTTCTTCCATTATCCGAACAACAAGTATGTGCTGCTGGCGCTGCTCGGCCTCGTCGCCGGTCAGGGCGTCGTCTGGTACACTGGCCAGTTCTACGCGCTGTTCTTCCTGCAGAGCATTCTCAAGGTCGACGGCTATTCGGCGAACCTTCTGATCGCCTGGTCGTTGCTGTTCGGCACGCTGTTCTTCGTGTTCTTTGGCTGGCTGTCGGACAAGATCGGCCGCAAGCCGGTCATCCTCGCAGGCTGCCTGATCGCGGCGCTGACGTACTTCCCGCTCTTCAAGCTTCTCGCCGAGACGGCCAATCCGGCGCTCGCGCATGCGATCGAAACCGTGCAGGTGAAGGTCGTTGCCGATCCGGCCGAATGCGGTTCGCTGTTCAATCCGGTCGGCACGCGCAAGTACACGACCAATTGCGATAAAGCCCGCGACTGGCTGTCGAAGGCATCGGTGAAGTATTCGACCGAGGCAGGCCCCGCCGGTCAACCGGCAAAAGTCGTGATCGGAGACAAGGAAGTTCCGGCCACCGATCTGGAGACGGCCGTCGGCGATCCGAAGGACAAAGTGACTGTCGGCTCGCAAGCGATCAACGAAGCCGGTTATCCGCAGGCGAATGATCCCGGCATCGTGAAGCTGGCCCATCCTTTCGACATCTTCCGCAGTCAGGCGGCGACGGTCGTCGGCATCCTGTTCATCCTGGTGCTCTATGTGACGATGGTGTACGGGCCGATCGCGGCGGCGCTGGTCGAACTATTCCCGACCAAGATCCGCTACACATCGATGTCGCTGCCCTATCACATCGGTAACGGCTGGTTCGGGGGCCTTCTGCCGGCCACAGCATTCGCCATGGTGGCCGCAACGGGCGATATCTACTACGGCCTCTGGTACCCGATCGTCGTCGCCGCGGCGACGGCCGTCATCGGCTTCCTGTTCATTCCGGAAACCAAGGATCGCGACATCCACACGATCTGATGAGCGCCAAGCCGCTGTGTAGGCTCGTGGGACGTACGTTCATGAAAAGGCCGCTTGAATAGCGGCCTTTTTAGTCAGGCGTGTCGCCGCCCATGATCGCGCGCGATGGTGACACGCGGATCGCCCGACATCGCCGGCCCGCTTCCGGCTGGCCGCCGCCGCAACGTCGGCCGGTCGACGTTCGCCCAGCCATAGGCCAGCATCGTCATCATCGCGGACGCGGCGAAGAAATAGACGCCAGGCAGCACGGTCGCTTCCGTATAGCCCGACGAATTGACGTAGAAGATCATGAGCGCCAGCACCATCACGTCGGTCATCGAATAGCGCCCGAGCCACTCCATCGTCGCGATCGAACGCTTGCGGAAGTCCGGCGGCATGTCGTGCGAGGTGATGAGCGTCAGCAGATAGAAAAGCTTGAGGAAGGGAAAGAACACTGACACCGCGAAGACCACGGCCGCGAGAAAATATTCCTCGTTCTCGAACAGCGCGTACATGATCGTCAGGATCGAATGTTCGTTCGTCCAGACGTAGATCGTCGTGAAGCGGATCGTCGGCATGATGATGCCAAGCGCGAAAAAAACCGTCGCGAGAATGATCAGGAAGCTCAGCGCGAAATTCCGCCAGCCGTGCGAGCGCTGGGTCGCCCCGACGTCGGGCTCCGGCAAAACGGGCACGAGTTCCGGCGCCGCCGCCATGCCGTCCGTCCTGATCCAGGCATACGACAGGATCATCAGGATGACGGCCGCCGTGAAGAAGTAGACGCCGTTGAGGCTCGACGCGTCGTAGACGCCCTGGCTCTTGATGAAGAAGATCGTGAGCGCCAGCACGAGCACGTCATGCATCGACCATTTGCCGAGCCATTCGAGCGCCCGCAGCCGCTGATGATGGCGCACGATCTCCGCGGGCGGCAGCGTCGAGACGAGCAGCAGATAAAGCAGCTTCGTGATCGGCAGCAGGATCGAGAATACGACGACGATCAAACCGAGGAACGTCTGCCCGTCGCGCAGCAGAACCTGCACCGTCGAGATCAGCGAATGCTCCGTCGTCCAGAACGTGAAGCTCGTGAGCTTCAAGATCGGCAGCGTGATCCCGAGCGCGAGACAGACGCTGGCCGTCAGGATCGTAAGCGACAGAAAGAACCGTCGTCCGCTTAGCCGCATGGCTGGTCTCGCCGAAAACCGCACCGCCCGGAGATGCTGTTCGAATGCAACAACGGCATTGAGCATAAATTAGGACGGCGGCGCTGTAAGCCGGGGAACATTTCGCGACGGCGGCGCGCGCTCCTCGCAGACCCGCAACTCTGCGCCATGCGTGGTAACTTCGCTTCCACCTGCAGGCCGAACTCCGCTATAGGGGGCGGGAGCATGCGAGGGCGTCATCGGTGAGCTTCCGGGCTTTGAAGAACCTGCGATCCATTCGGCGCGTGGCGAAGGGCGGACGCCTGACGCTGCTCAAATGCGCGACGCTGCTCCTGGCAGCCTGCTCCAGCGAAACCCTGGCGCCGCAGAGCGCGATTTGGAACGGACCGTCAAACGCAAGGACGGTTGCTGCAACTCCGATCGAGACGGGAAGCGCCAGCGCTCGGCGCAGCACCAAAGCCACGGGCGAACGAGGATGGGGCGACTATAGCGGCCGTCGTGGCCAGACCGAGCCGCCCGCCGAAATCGACTACGCCTTCAGGGGTGATCCCAACGCCAGCCCGACTTTCGCGGCCGGTCCGGGGCAAATGTAGCTGCACGGCCAATTCTGGCGGCGTTTCATCGGCTCAAAATCACCCGCCGCTACGGAATCTTCACATCCTGCGTGTTTGCTGCTTCGCGGGTGCGCGAGGGCAGTCGCATGAATCATTTCCAGCCGGCGCGAGTGCGCGATCTGTACGATATCTCGGAAATGACATAACTTGCGATGGTCTCGGCACGTCGTATTTCGCTCACAACCTCGGCAGGCTCTCAATGAGTGGCGATACTGAAACGCGAGCATCGGCAGACGCTGGCGTGCAACAGAAGTCGGCGGTAGCCCGGCTGTTCCGGCCAATGACAGGAATTCCAGCGGCATGCGCATTAGTGGGCGTCCTGACGCTCGCGGCATGCGGTGAAAAAAATGCATTCGTGCCGCCGCCGCCGCCGAAGATCGAAGTCGCCCAGCCATTGAAGAAGACCGTCACGCGCTATCTCGAAGCGACGGGCAACACGGCAGCGGTGAACACGACGACGCTCGTCGCCCGCGTCCAGGGATTCATTCAGGCGATCAAATACAACGACGGCGATCTGGTCAAAGCCGGCGACGTGCTGTTCGTCATCGAACAGAAGCCTTATCAGCTCTCGCTCGAGCAGGCCGAGGCCGGTCAGGCGAGCGCGCAAGCCGACACGAAGAAGGCTGAAGCCGACTACGCGCGTCAGGTCGATCTCGCCGCCAAGAACATCGCGAGCCAGGCGACCCTCGATCAGGCGACAGCCTCCAAGGACGCGGCCATCGCCAAGCAGACTCAGTCCGAGGTCGATATCGAGCAGGCCAAGCTCAACCTCAGCTACACGGAAGTCAAAGCTCCCTTCGACGGGATCGTGACGGCGCGCGAAGTTTCGCTCGGTCAGCTTGTCGGCGCCGGCGGCCCGACGACGCTCGCGACCATCGTGCAGCTCAATCCGATTTACGTGAACTTCGCCATCAGCGAAACCGACGTGCAGGACATCCGCTCCAGCATGCGCGCCCAGGGTCTGACGCGTGAAGACATGAAGAAAATCCCGATCGAGGTCGGCCTGCAAAGCGAGCAGGGCTATCCGCACAAGGGCACGCTTGACTATGCCGCGCCGACGATTACCGCGGCGACCGGCACGCTGCTGGTGCGCGGCGTGCTGCCGAACGAAAATCGCTCGCTTCTACCTGGATATTTCGTGCGCGTGCGCGTTCCGCGCGCCGAACAGCCGAACATGCTTCTCGTGCCGGACCGCGTCGTCGGCAGCGACCAGAGCGGACGCTATGTCCTCGTCGCCAACAAAGACAACGACCTCGAGCAGCGCAAGGTCGTGCTCGGCCAGCAGGTCGGCGACCTCCGCGTCATCGACAAGGGCCTGCAGCCGGATGATCGCGTCGTCATCTCCGGCCTGATGTCGGTCATACCCGGCCAGAAGATCGACCCTGTTGCCAAGACGATCGCGCCGCCAGCGGAAACCGCGCCATGATCTCGAAATTTTTTATCGAGCGTCCCGTCCTCGCGAACGTCATCGCGATTTTGATGGTCGTGATCGGTGCGGTCTCCGTGCTTCGCCTGCCGGTCGCGCAATATCCCAACGTCGTTCCCCCGACCGTCCAGGTGACGACGCGCTATCCGGGCGCCAACGCCCGCACCGTCATCGATACCGTCGCACTGCCGATCGAGCAGCAGGTGAACGGCGTCGAGAACATGATCTACATGCAGTCGTACGCGGCGTCCGACGGCACCTATACGCTGACGGTCACGTTCGATATCGGCACCGACCTCAACAACGCGCAAATTCTCGTGCAGAACCGCGTGTCGGCTGCGATGGCGTCTCTACCGCAATCGGTGCAGGTGCAGGGCGTCGTCGTGCAGAAGAAGTCGACGTCGATCCTGCAGATCGTGACGCTGACCTCGCCGAACAACAAGTTCGACAGCCTCTATCTTAGTAACTACGCGACCATCCGCCTGAAGGACGAGATTTCGCGCCTGCCTGGTGTCGGCAACGTCAACGTCTTCGGCGCTGGCCAGTACTCGATGCGCGTCTGGCTCGATCCGGAGAAAATGCAGGCGCGCAGTCTTAACGCGCAGGACGTCATCAATGCGCTGCAGCAGCAGAGCGAGCAGGTGACGGCCGGACAGATCGGCATGCCGCCCGTGGCAGGCGATCAATCGTTCCAATACACGCTCGACGTTTCGAGCCGCTTCGATGATGCCAGCCAGTTCGCCAATGTCGTCGTCAAGACCGGCACGAACGGCGACCTGACGCGATTGCGCGACGTCGGCCGCGTCGAGCTTGGCGCGCAAACCTATGCGCAGATTTTCAATCTCAATGGCCAGCAGGCCGCCGGTCTTGCGATCTTCCAGACACCGGGCGCCAACGCGCTCGATGTTGCCAAGGAAGTGAATACCAAGATGCAGGCGCTGGCGAAGGAGTTTCCCGAGGGCGTCGAGTACACGATCCCCTTCGACACGACGATCTTCGTCCAGCAGGCCATCGACGAAGTTTATAAAACGCTGTTCGAAGCCGCGATCCTGGTGCTGATCGTCATCCTCGTCTTCCTGCAGGATTGGCGCGCCATGCTCGTGCCCGCGACGACTGTGCCGGTGACGATCATCGGCGCGTTCGCGGCCATGGCGGCGATGGGCTTCTCGATCAACCTGTCGACGCTGTTCGCGATCGTGCTCGCCATCGGCATCGTCGTCGACGACGCGATCGTCGTCGTCGAAGGCGCGGCGCACAATATCGAAAAGGGCATGTCCGGCCACGACGCATCGATCGCCGCAATGAACGCCTTGATGGGCCCGATCATCGGCATCACGCTGGTGCTGATGGCAGTGTTCCTCCCCGCATCGTTCCTGCCGGGGCTCACCGGCCAGATGTACGCGCAGTTCGCGCTCGTGATCGCCGCGACCGCGTTGATCAGCGCCGTCAACGCCGCGACGCTGAAGCCGACGCAGTGCGCCATGTGGCTGCGCCGTCCGGTGCCGCCCGAGCAGCGCAACTTTTTCTATCGCGGCTTCAACGCCGTCTATGATCGCCTCGAAGGCCGCTACACGCGGCTCATCGATAGAATGGTGCATCATAGTGGGCTGATGGCGCTCATCGCCGCCGCCATCATCGGCGGTTCGATCTACGGCATGACGCGCGTCGCGACCGGCTTCCTGCCGATCGAGGATCAGGGCTACTTGCTCGCAGCCGTGCAATTGCCCGACGGCGCCTCTCTCGGGCGCACGCAGAAATCGCTGGATCAGGTGGAAAAGATCGCGCGCGCCGTTCCCGGCGTCGAGCGCGTCATCACGATTGCCGGCATCTCGCCGCTCGACAACAGCGCCTCGCTCGCCAACGCGGGCGTCGCCTACATCATGCTGAAGGACTGGGCTGAACGCGGCAAGGGCGAGGACCTGCTGTCGCTCTATACCGGCCTCAATGCGAAAATGTCGGCCGTCACCGACGGCAGTGTCATGGTGCTGCCGCCGCCGCCCATTCAGGGCATCGGCAATGCCGGCGGCTTCACGATGCAGATCGAGCTGCGCGATGGCAGCTTTGATCTCGGCAAGCTCGAAAATTCGACGAACGCGGTTGTGCAGGCGGCGAGCACGCAGTCGGCCATCCAGCGCGCCTCGACGCCGTTCCGTGCCTCGGCTCCGCAATACAAGGTCACGATCGACCGCGAGAAGGTACAGACGCTGCTGCTGACGACGGATCAGGTCTTCCAGACGCTCGCGACCTATCTCGGTTCGAGCTACGTCGACCAGTTCAACAAGTTCGGTCGCGTCTTCCAGATCTACGTTCAGGGCGATGCCGGATTCCGCATGACACCGGACGAGGTTCTGAACCTCAAGGTTCGCAACCAGAACGGCGACATGGTCCCGCTCGGCACCGTGCTCACGATCACGCCGATCGTCGGGCCGTCGCTGATCAGCCTTTATAACCTCTATCCGTCGGCCTCCATCGTCGGCGTTCCGGCGAAGGGATTCTCCTCCGGCGACACGATGCAGCTGATGGACGACATCGCAGCGAAAACGCTGCCGCCCGGCGTCGGCTCGTCGTGGACGGCGCTGTCGTTCCAGGAAAAGCTCGTCGGCGGCCAGATCTATTACGTCTTCGCGCTGGCGATGCTGCTCGTCTATCTCGTGCTCGCCGGACAATATGAGAGCTGGTACACGCCGCTCGCGGTGCTGTTCGCCGTGCCGTTGTCGCTGATCGGTCCCGTCGGCGTCATGCTCGGGCTGAGGATCGACAACAACCTCTACGTCCAGATCGGCCTCGTGCTGCTCATCGCGCTTTCTGCGAAGAACGCCATTCTGATCGTCGAAGTCGCGCGCGAGCTTCGCGCCGAAGGCAAGTCCATCATGGACTCGGCCGTCGAAGCGGCGAGGGCCCGGTTCCGGCCGATCCTGATGACGTCGTTCGCGTTCATTCTCGGCGTCGCGCCGCTTGTGCTCGCGACAGGCGCCGGCGCATCGGCGCGAAAGTCGATCGGTATCACCGTGTTCAGCGGCATGATCGCTTCGACCTGCCTCGCGGTGATCTTCGTGCCGTCGATGTTCGTCGTTATTCAGCGCTTCGAGGAATGGCGGAAATCGCGCAAGGGCAAAGCAGCGCCCGCCGCTGTCGCTCCGCCGCACGCTTGAGGCGGCAGGAAACCGGACAACAAAAAAGGCGGACCGGAAACGGCCCGCCTTATTTCTTTGCGCTGAACGCTTGAAGCGTCAGGCGTGATGATGCGCGTGCGGGATGCCCTTCGAGCAGATCAGATCGTGCAGCTCACCGGCCGAATACATCTCGCGCATGATATCGCAGCCGCCGACGAATTCGCCCTTGACGTAAAGCTGCGGAATGGTCGGCCAGTTCGAGAACGACTTGATGCCGTCGCGGACGCCCTGATCGTCGAGCACGTTCACATCCTTAAACTGCACGCCGAGATGCTCGAGAATCTTCACGGCCGTCGCCGAGAATCCGCACTGCGGAAACTGCTTCGAGCCTTTCATGAACAGCACGACATCGTTGCTGGCGATGGTATCGGCGATTTTTTGCTGGACGGGATCAGAGGCCATGACGTTGGTTCCTAATGTTCGGGACAGCCAATCTCGGCGCCCTTTGAAGCGAGATGTGGGCGAGACGCCCGGCGAAGTCAATCAGCCGACACTGCGGTTGTGAGTTGCAGGGCATGGAGCACATCGCCCATGCGCCCGCCGAGCGCGTCGTAGACCATCTGGTGCTGCTGGACGCGGCTTTTGCCTTTGAACGCCGCGGATACGACGTGGGCGGCCCAGTGGTCGTTGTCACCGGCAAGGTCCCGAAGTTCAATTTGGGCATCGGGAAATCGGGCTTTGATCAGCCGCTCGATCTCAGGGGCGGGCATCGGCATTCGCAGTCTCCGGAAGATAGCTGTTTGCGCTTAGACGCGGTCACGGAATCTATGCCGTGTCGCATCAGCGGAGGCAAGGGTGATGATAAGAGTTTCTGATCAAATTCTCACGCGATTGCGATTGGACGTTATCGGCCGAAGGGCTTACGTTGATGGTCATGGAGCGGAAGCTCTTGCAGTCTGATGGAGGACATCATGAAGACCTGGACAAAGCCTGCCGTTCGCGAGCAGGAAGTCGGCCTCGAAGTTACCTCGTACCTTCCGGCCGAGATCGACCTCATCTAAGGACGATCATCTCCGAATTTGACGCGGTGGCAGTTTCTGCCACCGCGTTTTTTTATTGCCTGAGAACATGAGCCGCTATCAGGCGGCAAACGCTCTCTCCCGATATTGCGCGCCCTGCAGGCTACTGCTCGCAATTGAGCGTGAGCTTGACCCACGGCAAATCAAGCTTGCATTTTCCCGACTTCGTTTTCGTGAATACTTTGCCCATGCCGAGGTCATTGAGCTTGTCTCCAAGCTCGGAGGGCGTCACTTCATCCGCTGATGCAGTCTCTTCGTTTTGCTGCGAAGGCTTAGGCTTGGCGTCGTTCGTCGCGGCAGGCGGCTCGCCTTTCGGTTTCGCAGCTTCGTTCGCATTGGGGCTCGATTGCGGCGCAGGCTTATCGCTTACCGCCGGCCCTGCATCGGATTTATCCGCAGGCGTGATCGACGGCGCAGGGGCCGGAGCAGGCGGCGGCGTGACGACCGCAACCTTCGAATCGGAGTCAGGCTTCGTCTCGGCAGGCTGTCCGGACTTCGCTTCGATCTCAGTATCCGGCTGACCGCAGAGCTGCAGATCGGCAGGCGCGCGCGTCCAGATCATCGTCTTCGACAGGAAGCGCATGCCGGCATAACCCGTGACGCGCAGCGTGCCGTTGGCGAGCGGTTTCAGCTCGACATTATATTTGCGGCCCTTCTCCGGCGAATAGATCCAGCCGTTGTCCCAAAGCCCGCCCCCCGTCGGCACGACGTTGCCGATGATCTGCTTGCCGCAACCTTTCGCGTCGCCGGTGTCCTTCACCCACACGACGTTGCCGCAAAGCGCGTTGCCGCACGCCTTGATCTCGATGGCGCCGCGGCCGGTGTCGTTGATCCAGATGCCTGTCGGATCGGCAGCGGAAGCAGCGCTTACAGACACGATCGGCAGCAGGCTCGAAACGGCAAATGCGGATGCGATGATTTCAACTCGGCGCATGACACGATCCTTCTATGGTGTTCCGATTGCTATGGTTGCTCTCGCCTGAGGGCGCTGTTTCGGAAGGAACAGGTGCGAAGCGCGATGGCGCCTTGGTCCGCACGAAGAGCGTTAAGGAAGCGCTCCTGATTGATCGAAGAAAAATTTCGAATGAATTTCGTGACGGGTGAAACGAACGCAAATCACTCGCCGTAGACACCCCTGTGAGTTCGGGGACGACATTCGAGTGCTCCCTTTCATCTCACGCCGACGATTTTCAACTTAGTTCATACGGAGACGTTCCATGATGAAGCCATTTCTGGCAGCGACGATGCTTGTCCTGTCGACATCAATCGCATTTGCCGATGACAACGGCAGCATTACGGCAAAAGCCATGCACGACCATCCCGGCACGATGGGCGGAAATACCGCAAATGCCACGGCAAAACCCGATTCCGGCAGCCTTACCGAGCGCCAGATGCAAAATCAGCCCGGCGTAAACAGCGATACCAAAGGCATGACGGCAACGCCGAATGCCAAACCGGACAGCGGTTCAATTTCCAGCAAGGAAATGATGGACAATCCCGGCGCGCGTAAGTGACGCAAGACCTACTCGGATAGAGCCATCAATTTCGAAACATCGATCAAGAGGAAGCGCAGGCGCGTTCCCTCTTGATCTTAACGCAGTTCATTTCATTTGAAGTAGCGGCGCGATCTATCGCACGCCGAGAAGTTCGACTTCGAACAGCAGCGTCGCGTTCGGCGGGATGACGCTGCCCGCGCCGCGTGCGCCATATCCAAGTGCGGGCGGAATGATCAGCGTGCGCTTGCCGCCGATCTTCATCGACGCGACGCCTTCGTCCCAGCCCTTGATCACGCGGCCCATGCCAAGCGGAAATTCAAACGGCTGCCCGCGATCGACAGACGAGTCGAACTTCGCGCCCTTCTTGCCGTCCTGATAGAGCCAGCCCGTGTAGTGCATGATGCAGGTCTGGCCGGCAGCGGGCGCGGCGCCCGAGCCGACGACGGTATCTTCAAACTGCAGGCCGGACGATGTCGTGGTCATTTGCGATCCTTGTGTTTGTGCGAGTGCGGATGAATTGGTCAGAAGACTTGCGCCGGCTGCAAGTGCTGCTGCCATGATGACAATGGTTGTCAATCGACGCATGGCGGTTCCTTTTGTTTTCGCGTGAAGGACTGATCTTTAACTTCAGCCGCCCATCAGCTTCGGCAGAAATCCTTCGTTCGCGGTGCGAAGCTCGGACAGCGGCAGCGCCGTTTCACCTGTGAGGCTGATTGCGTCGCCACCGACACGGCCGACGATGCGCGCCGGAAGCTCAAGCAGGCGCGCGCGCTCCAGAACTTCCTCGGCCTTCTGCGGCGTCACTTCGACGACGTAGCGGCCCTGATCCTCGCCGAACCAGACGGCGTGCGTCGGCAGCTTGCCCTCGTAAGCGTAAAGCTCGATGCCCATGCCGGACGCATCGCGAGACAGACCGTTCTTGCCGCCCGCAAGGGCCATTTCGGCAATCGCAACGATGAGCCCACCGTCGGCGCAATCGTGCACGGCGAGCGCGCGGCCTTCACGGATCAGCGCGCGAATGAGACGCCCGGCTTTGACTTCCGCTTCGAGATCGACCGGCGGCGGCGCGCCTTCGAACTTGCCCGTCGCGTGCTGCTGGTAGAGCGATTGCCCGAGATGGCCTTCCTCGCGGCCGATGACGATCAGCACGTTGCCTTCGGTCTTCAGGCGAATGTCGGCGAGCTTCGAGGAATCGGGAATGAGCCCGACGCCGCCGATCGCCGGTGTCGGCGGAATGCCGACGCCGTTCGTTTCGTTGTAAAGCGAGACGTTGCCCGAGACGACCGGATAGTCGAGCACGCGGCACGCTTCGCCCATGCCGCGCACGCTGGCGACGAACTGGCCCATGACCTCGGGCCGTTCCGGATTGGCGAAGTTCATGTTGTCGGTGATCGCAAGCGGATCGGCGCCCGTTGCCGTCAGGTTGCGCCAGGTCTCGACGACGGCCTGCTTCGTGCCTTCTTCCGGATCGGCGGTGACGTAGCGAGGCGTCACATCGCACGCGACCGCGAGCGCTTTCTGAGTGCCGTGCACGCGCACGACGCCCGCGTCGCCGCCAGGACGGCCGACGGTGTCACCCATCACCATGTGATCGTACTGTTCCCAGATCCAGCGGCGCGACGCGAGGTGATGTCCGCTCATCAACTCCTTCAGCGTACCGAGGATCGAGTTCGGCGCCGGCACCCATTCGGGCAAAATCTTCGCGGGCTTTTTGGGCTCAGTGTACGGACGCTCGTACATCGGCGCGGAATTCGCGAGCACCGGCACGGGGAGGTCGGCCTCGACGTGCCCCTTGTGCTTGATGATCATGCGCTGCGTATCGGTCGTGTGACCGATGACGGCGAAGTCGAGGCCCCATTTCGCGAAGATCGCTTTCGCGTCCGCTTCACGCTCGGGCTTCAGGATCATCAGCATGCGTTCCTGGCTTTCCGAGAGCATCATCTCGTAAGCCGTCATGCCGGTCTCGCGCTGAGGCACGAGGTCGAGATCGAGTTCGATGCCGACGCCGCCCTTGTCCGCCATCTCCGAAGTCGACGAAGTGAGGCCCGCCGCGCCCATGTCCTGGATGGCAATGATCGAGTCCGTCGCCATCAGTTCGAGGCAGGCTTCGATCAGCAGCTTCTCGGTGAACGGATCGCCGACCTGAACTGTGGGGCGTTTCTCGTCCGACTTTTCATCGAATTCCGCCGACGCCATCGTCGCGCCGTGGATGCCGTCGCGTCCCGTCTTCGAACCGACGTAGACGACGGGCAGGCCGACGCCCTTGGCGGCGGAATAGAAAATCTTGTCCGTCTTCGCGAGTCCGACGCACATGGCGTTGACGAGAATGTTGTTGTCGTAGCCCGTGTCGAAATTCGTCTCGCCGCCGATCGTCGGAACGCCGGTGCAGTTGCCGTAGTGCGCGATGCCCGCAACGACGCCTGAGACGAGATGCCGGGTCTTCGGATGATCGGGCGCGCCGAAGCGTAGCGCGTTCATGTTGGCGACAGGCCGCGCGCCCATCGTGAACACGTCGCGCATGATGCCGCCGACGCCCGTCGCCGCGCCTTGGAATGGCTCGATGTAGGACGGGTGATTATGCGATTCCATCTTGAAGACGACCGCATCGCCGTCGCCGAGATCGACGACGCCCGCGTTCTCGCCCGGTCCCTGGATGACCTTCGCGCCCGATGTCGGCAGCGTCTTGAGCCATACGCGCGAGGATTTGTACGAGCAGTGCTCGCTCCACATGACCGAGAAAATGCCAAGCTCGCAGATCGACGGCTCGCGGCCGAGAATTTCTAGGAGCCGCTGGTATTCGTCCGGCTTCAAGCCGTGCTCGGCAACGATCTCGGGCGTGATTTTTCGCGTCGTCGTCTCTGTCATCAGGATCTCGTAGGGCGCTGGAATTGGGTCCGCTTATATGGTCTTGAGCAGCGTTTGTCGCCCTTCCGGCCGTGCACCCCCAACGGCCAAACGTCGCTCTCTTGGTTGGCGCCGGGCGACTCCCCTGCGGGGAGCCGGCCGCCCGGCGCGAGGCTGCGAGCATGCTCCGGCAGGTTGGACGTTGATTCCCCCGCGGCTCCTCCGACGTCATGGCCGCGCAGGTGGCCATCCACGACCAATCCCAGGAAAAGTTTCATTCCCGCCGCTGCGGCGGAGCATGAGTGCTCGGAAGACGGAGACGAACGTCGCGTGGATGGCGGCCTGCGCGGCCATGACGAAACCGGACGCGATCTCAGACCGAACTCCGCAAGCATGTCGTCTTGAGCCTGCGACCGCGCGCAACCGCATTGATCTGCGACTACCCGCAAAGGCTGTGACGCATATGCCCTACCCGGTTGGGCTGTGACGGTTCCGCGCTGCACAATCGGCATTACCGCGTTGCAATAATATGGATTTTCTACCGGAGGTCAGAGGCTTATCTCTGTAACCAGCGCAGACGTCACGCCCAGACAATCGTGCGCGGGCTTGAACTCGGCGCTCTTGGACAGTGGAGATCCTGTCATGACGACTTTCGCAAAACTCGCAAGCGTTGCGCTTATTTCTGGTTTGGCCATGCTCTCCGGAGCCGCAGGAGCATCGGCGGATCAGCCGGCTGCCTATCATGTCAAACCCCTGAAAGGCATCACATTCGCGGTCGGTTCGAAGCGCGCGGTTGGTTATTACACGAGCGACGATCATGCCTGCCGCCTGACGCTGTTGCTGTCGGACGCCTACTCGGGCGACGAGAAATCGTTTTCTGAGCCGGTCCGCGTCAACCTGACGATCGCAGAAGGCGCTTCTGGCAGCGTCGATGCGCTCGACGGTTCGGCCGTGTTCCGCTGCGCAAAGGGCGCCGGTTCGCTGACGATGCAACTCGTGCAGAAAATCGCTTATAACGCATCTGCGAAATAACGCTGATTTTAGCTCGCGCTTGCAACACGTGAATATCGGGAAGGGAGCCCACGCTTCCTTCCTTTTTTATTTTGATTTAACGATTGAAATTATTAACAAAATTAAGGCTTAAAAGCTGTCTCTTGGGGGTTGCGAGCCGCGCAGAGCAGGCAGCCAAACGCCGCACTGGCGCAATCGCACTGCATCATATATCTACAGTGTAGAACGAAGCGGCCCGGGGGCTCTATCCCGGGAACTGGCGGGCACTGACGCAAGCCGGTTAGCTGAACAAAGGTGACTTATGAAGGCCCTCGTTGTTGCTGTGCTCAATGCGTTGACGTCCGCTCCGGTGGATGTCCGATCCAGCCAGCAGCGCGGGAATGCCCGCTAAACAGCGGCGCATTCGACTGCACGGAGAAGGGGCACTCAGCCCCTTTTTTGTTGCCTGAAGCGCTGACTTATTTGCGAAGAGCATTCGGCCCGATAGAATGGCGCGTGGGCACCGTCCCGCTTCATCTCAACATTGGAGCACACCATTGAGCCGGCACCGTCCGGACGAATGGCGGCGTCTCCGCAAGCGAGTCGATGCGATGGATAACAGCGCCGATCACGGTGTCCGCTTCGGGCGGATTGCAGCCATGCTGCCGGTCAAGGACATCAGCAAGGCCTACGAATTCTATTCGAAGGTCTTGGGCTTCAGGAAAACCTTCGAGAACGGCAGTCCCGTCGGCTTCATGATTTTGAAGCGCGACGCCGCCGAAGTGCATTTGACACTACAGCCGCGCTACGAAGCCGCCGATTTCAACGTCGCGCATTTGATGGTCAGCGACGTCGACGCCCTGCACGACATCTGTCAGAAGGCGGGCCTCAGGATCATCAAAGGTTTGAAGGACAAGGATTACGGCCTGCGTGCGTTCGTCTTCGAGGACCCCGACGGCAATCGCATCGACGTCGGCCAACCTATTTGAAAGTCTATTTGAGCCTAAGCCAACTGCGGACGGATGCGCGCGCATCCGTCCGTGTCCGTTTGGAAGCGTTACGCCGAAAGCCAACCGCGCGACAGCACCGGGGCGGAGTTCACGTCGTTGAACACGAACTTCGGTTTGAATCTCGGCGCAGACGCCATAGCGATCAGCTGCTTCACGGATAATTCACGCAGGCTCTCGGACAGCTGCAACTGCAATTTTTTCAACCGCATGAGGCGCACGGAGCGCGGCGCAGCCGAGCTTTCCTCGCGCTCGATCAGCTGACGAATTTCCCCAGAACGCTCAAGCAGGGTGACGAAACGACGGGACATTGATTCCTCCGGTCGGAAAGTTGGAGGTATGTCCGGTGTTGAACTCAATACAGCACCGGGCACACCCGATGCGGTCCGACATCGCAGCGCCATCATTGGCTCTGCCAGAGGGGCCCGGCCCCGCAATCCCTAGACATCTAAGGTCGTTTCGCCCGCCGACAAGGGGTCAACGAAAATGCCCCGGAAAGATCACAATTGCGGTTGGCCCAGCACCGGATGGGTCGCTTCCAACCACCAACCCGCGTAGATGGCCGCCTTCGCGGCCATGACGGTAACGGTGATGGTGGCGCTTCAGCCGCTCAGTCGAGATCGAGCGAGATCGAGACGGTTACCCTTTTCGTCATGGCCGCGCAGGCGGCCATCCACGACAAGCCCGTAGGAACCTTCGAATAAGTCGTCGCCGCTCTCGCCTGATTGGTGATTGAAATGCGCACGCACTACATTCTGCACCAACGCGTGGAGGAATAGGGGTGTGGGGCAGCGGCGCACGCGGCCATCCACGACAAGCGCGATGCAAGAATTCTATAAACCCGACGCAGCGATACCGCTCAACGTCGGTCAGCCGATGTGATCAAGCTGCCGCTTCGAGCGTCGACAGCAGAATGCTCTCGAACACGCGCCGGCCATCGGTGCCGCCGAGCGCCGACTCATAGAGGCGTTCGGGATGGGGCATCATGCCGAGCACGCGGCCCGTTTCGTTGACGATGCCAGCGATGTTGCGCTGGGCGCCGTTCGGGCACGTTTCGGATGAAACAGCGCCCGCCGCATCCGAATACCGGAATGCGACGCGGCCTTCGCCTTCGAGCCGGTCGAGCGTCTCGCTATTCGCGAAGTAGTTGCCCTCGCCGTGCGCGATCGGAACCTTGATGACCTCGCCCTTGCGATAGCACTTGGTGAAGAACGTCTGATCGTTCTCGACCTTCAGGAACACGTCGCGGCAGATGAAGTTGAGCGATGCGTTGCGCATCAGCGCGCCGGGAAGCAGTCCGGACTCGCACAGGATTTGAAAGCCATTGCAGATGCCGATGACCGGCGTTCCCGCGTTCGCCTTGGCGACGACGTCCTTCATGATCGGCGAGTGTGCGGCCATCGCGCCGCAGCGCAGATAGTCGCCATAGGAGAACCCGCCCGGCAGCACGATCACATCGGACGAGGGGACGCTCGCATCACCATGCCAGACCATCTTCGGCGCGAAACCGGTGATCCGCTCGATCGCCGTTTTGACGTCGCGATCGCAGTTCGAACCCGGAAAGACGATAACGGAAGCACGGAGCATGGCGGCCTCTAAATGGACGGCGGAATTAGGTGACAAGTGTGAGGCATCGAATACCCGCAATCTCGGACTGGACGCAACGACCGTATCCCCGCACCCAGCATGACGCCCCGGAAAATCCGCCTAGCCCTTCACCCCACCCCCGACCCCTCCCCGTCAAGGGGAGGGGAGAAGCGGGTCGAAGGTCATCGCGGCTGCATTCCCTCTCCCCGTCCTTTACGGGGAGAGGGTTAGGGTGAGGGGCAGCCTAGCGCCCCAATTGCCACGCGCCTCTCCGGTGCAATCCGAAGATTGAAGCCCACCAATTCCCCTCCCCCTTGCGGGGAGGGGTTAGGGGTGGGGGTAATGACACAAGCGTTGATGTAGCTGAGAGACTGGATTCGTTTGCGAGTGGGAAAGGCGGCGCTCCCCTGCTGAAATCCGCCTTGGCCCTCTTCACCCCACCCCCAACCCCTCCCCGTCAAGGGGAGGGGAGAAGTGAGGGGATCATCGCAGGTGCATTCCCTCTCCCCGTCCTTCACGGGGAGAGGGTTAGGGTGAGGGGCAGCCAGATCTGCGAAGGGCAGCTAGGGCACTATGCAAGCCTTGGCACAGCCGGTTCGCCCGTCGTTTGCTTCACAAACTGGAAAATCGGCGTCGTCGAGCGCGGCGATGCACGTCGCGTGGCTGATCGCGATCTCCCCGCCAAGCGGGAAGAATTAGGGATGGAAGGAAGTTCTGCCCCGTTACGGCATCGGCGAAAGCGGAGAGCGTTCGCGCTTCTGGCGCTCGACGTCGTCGCGCGACGCGTTCGTCAAGCGCGTGTCTTCGACCTTGAGCGCCGCCATCAGAGCATCGAACTGCGCCCGATCGCCATAGCCGCACGCCTTGCTCTGCGACGTCCACACACCGGTCACCTGCTTCACGAACTTTCGCAGAGTGACCGCCGGATGCGCCGGCTCGCCGGGCTGCGTGAACCTGATCTCGACGCGCCACACGTCGGGATTGGCGACTGTCACGACATCCCGGCCCTCAACCCTCTCACGCTGTGCGCCAGGCAACCACGATAGCTGGTTATGAAGAGCTTCGAAGCCCACGCTGCAATCGAGGTCGGGCGCCAGCACCGGTTCCGCGCCCGCCGAACCGGAGCGGAGTCCAGATGCGGCAGCGATCGTGGCGATGGCCAGCGCAATGGCTCGCCCGGCCCGCATCAGGGCGCGATCTCGTAGCTGTAATTCTCGATGACCATGTTCGCGAGCAGGTCCTTGCACATCCGCTCGACGATGGCGCGCGCCTTGTCGGGGTCGCTCTCGGCCAGATCGACCTCGACGTACTTGCCTTGGCGGACGTCACTGACGCCGGAAATCCCGAGGCCCTTGACGGCACCCTCGATGGCTTTGCCCTGCGGATCGAGGACGCCGTTCTTCAAAGTGATCTTGATGCGGGCTTTCATGCTCAGCTCTAGGAATTTGGTTTCAGGGATTAGGGAATAGCATCCCTAATCCCAAGTCCCTAATCCCTCAATTGGGTTTGCCGTTGATGGGGTTCGACGTGACGAGCACCGGACCTGCGCCGCGCGGACGCGGATTTTCCGTCAGCACGCCGAGACGGCGCGCGACTTCCTGATAGGCCTCGAGCACGCCGCCGAGATCGCGGCGGAAACGATCCTTGTCGAGCTTGTCGCCCGATTGGGCATCCCACAACCGGCAGCAATCCGGGCTGATCTCGTCAGCAAGCACGATGCGGACCTGCTCGTTATCGTAAAGCCGGCCGAACTCGACCTTGAAGTCGACGAGGCGGATGCCGATGCCGAGGAAAAGCCCGACGAGGAAGTCGTTGACCCGCAGCGCCAGCTGCATGATCTCGTCGATCTCCTGGGGCGTCGCCCAGCCGAACGCCGTGATGTGCTCTTCCGATACCATCGGATCGTTGAGCTCATCCTTCTTGTAGTAGAATTCAACGATCGAGCGGGGAAGCTGCGCACCTTCCTCGAGGCCGAGGCGCGTCGCGAGTGAACCCGCCGCGATGTTGCGCACCACGACTTCGAGCGGAACGATCTCGACTTCGCGGATCAGCTGCTCGCGCATGTTCAAACGCTTGATGAAGTGCGTCGGCACGCCGATCTCACCGAGTTTCGCGAAGATGTACTCGGAGATACGATTGTTGAGCACGCCTTTGCCTTCAATCAGCGCGTGTTTCTTCGCGTTGAAAGCAGTTGCGTCGTCTTTGAAATGTTGGATGAGCGTTCCCGGCTCGGGACCCTCATAGAGGACCTTGGCTTTGCCCTCGTAGATGCGCCGACGCTTGTTCATTCCTGGACCTCTGAGGATCAACAGCTTGCACTCACTCATGCTTAGATAAGATTTCTATCAACGCACACACACTCGGACGCGGACGCCTTGATTTTCCAACCTGTTTTCTGCATGTCGGGGTAAGGAGCCGCGCGCCTTTTCACGCTCGAAAGCCTAGCCGGGAGACTAGCCGAACGCCAGGGGCGGCACAATCTAGACCATGAGCCGCAGCACTTTTCGGAGGGCTTTGGCCAAGCCATTGATTTCGCTCGCACCGCCGATTAATCCTGGTGAAGAGCGGATGCAACGGGAACATTACCACTACGCGCCCAGCGGGCGCCTCGTGACACTACAACCTAAAGTCGTGAGCCGGACTACCAGACAAGCGCCAAGGAGATACGACCAGATGACCACGTTCAATGAACGCGAGCAGGGCTTCGAGAAGAAGTTCGCTCTCGATTCGGAGCTGAAATTCAAAGCCGAGAGTCGCCGCAACAAGGCCGTTGCCGAATGGGCCGGCGCGAAGCTCGGCCTCAACGATGAGCAGCTTCACAACTACATCAAGGAAGTTCGCAAGGCCGATCTCGCGGAAGCCGGCGACGATGACGTGTTCCGCAAACTGAAAGGCGATTTCGCCGCGAAGGGCGTCGCGATCGACGATGCGGAAATCCGCTCCGTGATGGCGAGCGCGCTCGCCCAAGCCGTGACCGATCTCGAGTCGAAGGGCTGAGCGTTTCTGCGCTCCCTTACCGCGCTGCCTCGTTCGAAGGGCGAGCGATTATCATCATCCTCGGGCTCGTCCCGGGGATGATTTTTTTGCGCCCCTTGCTCGAGCCTCGTCAGAGCTTGGCTGCAGCTAGCTGTGAGGCTCGACGCGTCGCGCCTGCCGTCACCATGCCTTAACGTCATGGCCGCGCAGGCGGCGATGACGTTGGGACTGGAAACCTCAAGCGCGCTTCCGCACACCTAATCCCTAAAACCCAATCCCAAATCCCTAAAACCTAGTCCCTCGCTCAATCAACCGAGCGTCTTCAAAAACTGCCCGAACTGCAGCAGGCCTTCGGGCCAAGGCCCATGACCGGACGTGATGTTGATGTGTCCGCTCTCACCGGCGTCGCTCAGCGTCGCGCCCCATGCCTTCGCAAAATGTTCGGCGCGTGCGTAGCTGCAATAGAGATCGTTGTTGGCGACGACGAGATGCGCTGGGAAGGGCAACCGGCGTTCCGGCATTGTCTCGAATCCGCGCGGCCCCTTGTCTGGAGGCCAGCGTCTGCCTCCCGTGTCGGGCCAGTAGTGCGCGTAGTCGACGTCGGCGGGCGCCACGAGAAACGCGCCGATGACGCCGCTGCGCTTCAGCTTGTCGGCCGCGAAGATGAGCGCAGGCACCCCGAGCGAATGCGCGACCGCGACGACCGGCTGCGTCGCGCCGCTCGCGAATTTCGCCATGCGGTCGCCCCACGCTTCGACGTCCGGATTGTCCCAGTCTTCCTGGATCACCCTACGCGCGGTTTTGAGGTTGCGCTCCCAGCGGGATTGCCAATGGTCGGGACCTGAATTCTGCCAGCCCGGCACGAGGAGAATGTCGATTTCAGATGTTTTCATCGGCGACGTGCTTAGCCGACGCCTCGTGCGGAGAAAAGCCTCCAGGCGCGGTTTGACGGCCTCAAGCGGGAACCGGACGCGTCAGGTCGCGTTGCTCAGGGCATCGAACCCCCGGCCGCCCCAGGAGAACCCAATGAAAATCGAGAACCTCGAAGACCTGTTCAATCACACGCTTGAAGACATCTATTACGCCGAGAACAAGCTGGTGAAAGCGCTTCCGAAAATGGCGAAGGCTTGCGACTCCTCTGCGTTGGCGAAGGCATTCATGGGCCATTGCGAGGAAACCAAGGAACACATCACCCGGCTCGACGAAGTCTTCAAAGCCATGGGTCGTAAGTCGAAGGCGACAGAGTGTCCGGCCATCAAGGGCATCCTTGAGGAGGGCGAAGAGCTGATGTCGGAAATCAAGGACCCGGACACACGCGATGCCGCGATGATCGCCGCTGGCCAGGCTGCGGAGCACTACGAAATTACGCGCTACGGCACGCTCGTCTCCTGGGCGAAGCTGCTTGGCCACAAGGACGTCGCGACGATCCTCGAAAAGACACTGAAAGAGGAATACGGCGCCGACGACAAGCTGACCAAGCTCGCCGAAAGCCGCCTCAACAAGGAAGCGGCATAACTTTCAAACTCACAGCGGCGGCGCGACGGGATCGGAGACGAGATACACTTTGTAGATCGCTCCTGTCGCGCTGCCGTTCGTGCGAGTGAGGCTGCCGAGCGCGGTCACAGTCCGGAATTTCGATTTGAGCAAGTCGACGTCCACGCGCCGGTCGAGTTCGACGTAAAGCGCTGGCTTCCGCAGAATGTCCGAAGACAAAGGCGGCAGAAATTCATAGCGAATACGCTGATCGAGCTGCGCAACGTCGCTCTTGCCCTTGAGCGCGAACGCCAGTTGTCCTGTCGAAGCGTAGCTCGACGTCGCGACCCAACCTGCTCCCGCTTCAATGCGTTTCTTCTCGACAGCGTCGCCAAGCTCCGTCCATCCGTACATCTGCTCGGTTGGAGCTTTCATCTGCGCGGCTGCCGCGATGGGATGAAGCGCATCGGCGTAGATTGCGGCGGTTACGAAAAAGCCCAACCCAAGCGCCGTCGTGAATACGGCTGAATGTCGTCGCTCCGGAGTGATCGCACCAATCGCCAGCGCCGCGCAGATGGCAAGCGGCGGGTAGAGCGGGGCAGGCCAGTTGCCTTGAACGCGGTCATGCAGCGCGTGAACGGCGAAATACGTCAGCATCGGCAGCACGGCTGCGGCGAGCAGGATGTCGTTGCTCCGGCGATGCCGAATGGCGGATCGCACCACTTGGACGAGCCCGATAGCTGCGAGAACTGCGATGACAGGGCTCACCAGCGCCAGGAGCGTTCCGAGGAATTCAACGAAGTAGAGCGGTCCGCTGAGCGTGCCGCTATGGCCGACGCGTCCGAACTGTTTGGTGAACGACGCCCAGTCGTGTTCGGCGTTCCACACGATGACGGGAAGCGTTGCGAGCATCGCGATAACGCCGCCGATCCAGAGCTGCGGCGCCCGGAACCAGCGGCGATTTTCAGGCGATGCGATAAGCCAGATCGCGATCGTCGCGCCCAGAAACAGGTTCGTATATTTCGACAGAAGGCCAAGGCCCGCGAACGCGCCGATCGCAAGCCACCAGTTCGCGTTCTTCGAGTGATCGAGTTCCGCGAGCGCCCACAGCACGAGCCCGGCAAACAGCACCGACGGCAGGTCGGGCGTCACGAGAATGCCGCCGATCGCGAGCAGAGGCATGGCGAGCAAAAGCCAGACGGCGACTCGCGCTGTTTCACGCCCGTAGAGCAGGAACGCCGTCCGCCACAGCAGAACGGCGCCGAGCAAGTGACACAACGGTGCGATGAAGCGCACGCCGAAGGTCGTGTCGCCGATCAGCACGCGGCCTATTGCGATCATCCACGCAATCATCGGCGGATGATCGTAGTAGGAGAGCGACGGCGCCAGCGACCAGAGCCGGTAATAGGCTTCATCATCGACGAAACCCGTTGCCGCCGCCATCACGAGACGGAGCGCGAACAACGCGATCGCCGCGACGATCAGAATGACATCGGCGCGATCGACGCGCGGAATTTCCGCCGTAGCAATGACAGGCGGTGCGTCTGGCAGATCGCGCACTATTTTCTCCACGTCAGCATGGAACTGACGGCATAGTTGAAGACGGCTGCCATCACCGCGCCCGCAATACCGGCGCGCCACCAGCTGGCATCACGCAGATAGATCAGCTCGGCGACGCCGACGTTCGCGAGCGTGCCGATGCTGCAGACGAGATAGAACGTCAGCAGGCCCTTGAAAACGGCAGAACCCGTCAACCGGCGGTCGCGGAACGTCAGCGCGTTGTTGAGGAAGAAATTCGACGTCATCGCAACCAGCGCGGCGATGAACTGCGCGGCGTTGAACGGGATGTGCGTCGTGGTCAGAACGGACCGGAGCGTCGCAAGGTGCACGACAAGGCCGGTTGCGCCGACGAGCGCAAACAGGAAGAAGCGCGGCGAGATCGTGTTGCCCGAAAGCTTCGACAAGAGCAGCCCGAGGAAATCGGCTATCACGAGCGCGTCGAGCTTCGACGTCCCGAGCTGACGCGGCCGGAATTGATAGGGCATCTCTACGATTTTGAGACTTTCCGGAGCCGATGCCAGAATGTCGAGCAGCAGTTTGAATCCGCCCGTCGCGAGGTTCGGCGCGATGCCGTCGATGGCATCCCGGCGGATCATAAAAAATCCGCTCATCGGATCGCTGACGTTCGTCTTGAGCAGCAAGTTCGACACGCGCGTGGCCAACGTGCTGGCGTTGCGCCTGAGTGTTGAGAAGCCGCCTTGCGCGTCGCCCGATTGCGCGTAGCGCGTCGCAATGACGAGATCGGCGTTTCCGGTTTCGATGGCGCCGAGCATCTTCGGCAGCAGCGCTTCGTCATGCTGCAGATCGGCGTCGATGACGGCAACGATATCGGCGGCGGATGCCATCATGCCCTCGATGACCGCGCCCGCAAGGCCACGACGGCCGACACGCCGGATCACGCGCACGCGTCCGTCGCGTTCGCCGAGAGACCTGACGGCCGCGACTGTGCCGTCGGGACTGTCATCGTCGACGAAAATGATTTCCCACGCGATGTCGCCGAGCGCGCGTTCGATCGCGGCAACCGTCGGCGCGACGTTCTCCGCTTCGCGATACGTCGGCACGATGATCGAAACGCGCGGCCGCGCCTGAGCCGCCGCTCGGCCGTGCAGAAAGTCTCTCGGTTGAGCGGCGATAATCGCATTCATCGGTCGTGGTCTTTCAGTCGAGTCCCCGGCATGTATGCATGCCCGGGAGCGCAATGGACAGCAGGCTGATCAGTTGAGCGGCGTCGGCGGTTTGGCCTAGGCCGGGGCTTCATGCTGTTCGGCGAGATCGGAGGCCCGGATCGTGTCGAAAAGAAGCTGCAAGCTGGCAGCCGTCAGCGCCATCAGGACGCCCGCGAATATAACGTCGGATAGGAAATGCCCGCCTTGCGCGATACGCGTCAGACCGGCGATGCTGCCGAGAACAATGCCGAGCAAAATCAAGCGTCGACCGTGCCGCCGCAGCAAAAACGCCGCCGCGAAAAATACGATGTAAATCGCCGAGGCTTCGCCCGAGACGAATGAGCAGTTCCGGCCGCATTGGTCGGACGGCGGAAATACCGGCGTGAACGTCTTCGCGCCACCGAACTCGATGACGTCGCGCGGCCGCGCGCGGCCCCAATGGTCCTTGAAGCCGATGTTGGTGACGACGAGCGGCCCAATGATCAGACAGAGCGTCAGAAACAGCCACTTATTGAAAGCAAACCCGAGACAGCTTCTCGATGGCCGGCCCGCAACGACAAGTCCGACGACCGTCGCCGCGCAGATGAAATAAAATGCAAAGCTGAAGCCGTCGCGGACGGCCCAGACCAGCGGCGAGGTAATGCCGGCGAAGCGGCTGTTGCCTTCGTAAAAGGCTTGCGCAACGGCCATGTCGAGGCCGGGCAACAATTGAAACAGCAGAAAGGCAATGGCTCCGGTTGCCAAAGCAGCCTTGATCATCGCGTGAGCGGAAACCCCTGGCCGCTCATCCGCGCCATCGACGTCCCAATGGCGTTTCGGTCCGAAACTGACTTCCGGCGACCACATCGCGAACAACCCCACAGCCCAAATCGGGCTGCAAAGTCGTCAGACGGCATGACATCGCTGTGTCGCTTCCACTACAGTTCTGTAAACGTCAGCTGACGTTGCCGGAAGAGCGCATGAGCAGCGAATAAGCAGCGCACACAGAGCGGATCGTGCACTGCTGTCTCTTCAGTGCGCGCCAAAAACCCGCTTGAAGATCGTGTCGACCTGGGCGGTGTGATAGTCGAGATCGAACATCGCCTCGAGCTTCGCCGCCGGAACCTTCGCCGTGACGTCCGCGTCGCCCTTGAGTTCGGCGAGAAAGTCCTTGCCCTGTTCCCACGTCTTCATGGCGTTGCGCTGGACGAGCGCGTAGGCGTCCTCGCGGCTGACACCGGCCTGCGTCAGCGCCAGCAGCACGCGCTGCGAATTGTGCAGGCCGCCGAGCTTGTCGAGGTTCTTCTTCATGTTGCCGGGATAGACGACCAGCTTCTCGATGATCCCGGCGAGCCGGTTCAACGCGAAATCCAGCGTCACGGTCGCGTCGGGCCCGATCATGCGCTCGACGCTCGAATGCGAGATGTCGCGTTCGTGCCAGAGCGCCACGTTTTCCATTGCGGGGATCGAATAGCCGCGAACGAGGCGCGCAAGCCCGGTCACGTTCTCGGACAGCACAGGGTTGCGCTTGTGCGGCATTGCCGACGAGCCCTTTTGCCCCGGTGAGAAATACTCTTCCGCCTCCAGAACTTCGGTCCGTTGCAGGTGGCGGATCTCGATCGCGAGCCGTTCGATGCTCGAGGCGACGACGCCAAGCACCGCGAAGTACATCGCGTGCCGGTCGCGCGGAATGATCTGCGTCGAGACGGGCTCGGGCGTCAGACCCATCTTCTCCGCGACGTAAGCTTCGATGCGCGGATCGATGTTCGCAAACGTGCCGACCGCGCCGGAGATGGCGCATGTCGCGACTTCCTTCCGCGCGGCGACCACGCGTTCGCGGGCGCGCTCGAACTCGGCGTAGGCGAAGGCGAGTTTCAGGCCGAACGTCGTCGGCTCGGCGTGGATGCCGTGGCTGCGCCCGATCGTGACCGTGTCCTTGAACTCATAGGCGCGCGCCTTCAGCGCTGCGAGCAGGCGGTCGATATCGCCAATGATCAGATCGGCCGCGCGCACGAGCTGCACGTTGAGGCAGGTGTCGAGAACATCCGACGACGTCATACCCTGGTGCACGAAGCGGGCTTCCGGACCGACGAATTCCGCAAGGTGCGTCAAAAATGCAATAACGTCGTGTTTGGTGACGGATTCGATTTCGTCAATTCGTGCCACGTCGAATGAAGCGGCCGAACCCTTTTCCCAAATCTTTTTCGCCGCATCCTTCGGAATGAGTCCGATTTCAGCGCTCGCCGTTGCAGCGTGCGCTTCAATTTCGAACCATATCCGAAAGCGCGTTTCCGGCTCCCAGATCGAGGTCATTTCTTTGCGTGAATAGCGAGGGATCATTATGGGCAAATCCTTGATGCAGTGCGGGAGGCGTAGCAGAGCAGCAACGGTGCATCAATCAATCGCGCGCTTTTTCAGTGAATTATTAGGATTTGACTGCAACGGAGCACGTTCGCTGCCCTGCAGCTAATGCTCTGCAATAATTTGTGAAACCTGAGCCTATTTCTCGCCAGTCCTCCGCCACGATCACATGACCAGATGCGCGTGTTGGGCGCAGGCGACGGACGTTGTTGTTCAGCTTGTATTCACTGCAGCTAGTCCACAGTCGTCTAATTCGTCGATCATGCTTTCTTATACTTCATTTAATTCAGCGATCGGCGCCCTAAATGGAAAGCTACTGAGTCGAAAGGAATGACGAGGCGTGGGAACCTCGGAATCCTTTTTAAAACGGAGCGGGAGACACTACTGCTATGGCACAACAGATGGGCAGCGGCGACTTTGCCGAGCTGGTCCACCAGATGGAACAGTCGGACGACGATCCTCGCCAATGCTACGCGCTCGTTAAGAGACGCATCACGGAATTCCGGCGCTCGGGGAAAGCAGTGCCGGACGAATTGTCGAGATTGGAAAAAAGCCTCGCGACGGAATGCATGCACGCCTCGCAGGGCCGCTAAGTTATCCAGATCGAACTCCGTCGCGCGGATAATAACTAAGCGCGGCTCGGCTCGGCTGAGCATCACCTGCCACGTGTCTCGATTTCAGGGATCATGGCAACCGTTCAGGGTTGCCGTGACGAAGACCCGGAGACGAAGCGGCAGGGTAGCGGTAATCGCGTAATATATTTGAGCAATTACAGAACGTTATGAGTGCCGTCGCAGAACGGCTCGTCGTCGGTTGCCTTGCAGCCGCAGATGTTGAAGACGCCAGTGTGATCGACGGTGAACTGGAGCGGGACGAAGCTCGTCCCCTCGTGCGAGCCGTCGCAGAACGGCTGCGTTTTCGAGCGTCCGCATCGGCAGTACCAGTATTCCTGGCCTTCCGTCAGCTCGACCTGGAACGGCCCTGTTTGAGCGATAACCGCCTCATCCGACATCAATGAACCTCCTGCCGCATTCGAACGCGCCTTGACGTACGCATATTTTTGAATTCTTCCAAAGTCGCTAACGGGTTTAGCCACATCGGGCAAGTGGGTGGGCGGAATGTCCCCCAGCATCCGGCGGCTAGCCAAAGCGCGGTAAACCGACAGCACACGGATTGAGTGCGCAGCCCGTATTTTGAGCATGACCCGGTCCAGAGGCACGCGAATTGTAGACATCTCTAAATGCCTGCTCCAAGCTCGGCCCGCGCAGAATCTCCGGGGGGATGCCGGGGGACGCACTACCGGGAGGTGGGCGCCAGGGCGCTATCGGCATCAGGCAGGCAAACGGCACCAGGAGACGCGCAACCATGCCCAATCTCTTCAGAAAAAAAGCGGTCGCCTACGACAACTCCGAATTCGGGTTGAAGCGCTGCCTGAGCGCGCTGGATCTCACCCTGCTCGGCGTCGGCGCGATCATCGGAACCGGCATTTTCGTGCTGACCGGCCACGCCGCCGCGGTCCAGTCGGGGCCGGGAGTCGTGCTCTCGTTTATCGTCGCGGGCGTCGCATGCGGGTTTGCGGCGCTTTCTTATGCCGAATTGGCCTCGAGCGTCGGGGGCTGCGGCAGCGCCTACGGCTACAGCTATGCGGCCTTCGGCGAACTGATCGCCTGGATCATCGCCTGGGACCTGATCCTCGAATATGGCGTCTCGGTCGCCGCCGTCGCCAACGGCTGGTCGGGGTATTTGAACAACGCCCTGACGGCAATGGGGATCGGACTGCCGGACACCCTGGTCCGGGGACCGAGCGCGCTCGCGTGGAACGAGCATCTTGGCGGTGCTCTCCAATGGTTCGGCTTCGATCCGAACGCGCCGGGGGTGAAGGAGGCAGGTCGCGGCGGCTTCATCAATCTGCCTGCTGCGGGCGTCATTCTGATGCTGATGCTTTTGCTCATCGCGGGTGTCAAGGAAAGCGCCCGCATCAACGCCGCGGCGGTCGTGATCAAACTGATTGCCATCGCGATTTTCATCGGCGTCGCGGTTTTCAACGTCAATCCCGACAACTGGTCGCCATTCCTGCCGTTTGGCTGGTTCAGCCACGACGGCAGCCGCCCCATCGGCGTCCTGGCCGGTGCGTCGATCGTCTTTTTCGCCTACGTCGGCTTTGACGCCGTTTCGACGGCGGTTGAGGAGGCCTATGACCCGCAACGCGACGTGCCGATCGGTATCCTCGCGGCGCTGGTCTTTTGTACGGTCATTTACGTGATCGTCTCTGCGCTGATGACCGGCATCGTGCCGTATCACGCGCTGAACGTGCCTTCTCCAGCGTCGGAGGCGCTGCTGCGCATCGGGCACAATACGGCAGCCGGGCTCGTCGCAACGGGCGTCGTCGCCGGTCTCACGACGGTTATGCTGGTGCTTTATTATGCCCTGACTCGCATCATCGTCGGCGTTTCGCGCGACGGCCTGCTTCCTTCGTTTTTCGAGGCCGTCAATCCGCGGACGCAGACGCCTGTTCGGACGACCGTCATCGCGGGTACCGTTATGGCGATCATGGCGGGTTTCATCCCGCTGGGCGTTCTGGCCGAACTCGTCAACATCGGCACGCTGGCGGCTTTTGTGCTCGTCTGCGGCGGCGTTATCGCCCTGCGCTTTTCACACCCCGACATGCCGCGCCCGTTCAAGACGCCGGGCGGGATCGTGCTGCCGGTTCTGGGCATTCTCTCGTGCGGATCGCTGATCGCGTTCCTGCCCTATGAGACGCATCTGCGCTTCATTGCCTGGCTTGCGCTCGGGCTGGTGATCTACTTCGGATACTCGATCCGGCGCAGCAAGCTCGCGGTGGCCTGAGCCTCGCGAGCAGCGCGCCAGCGGCGAACGAGGTGACTGAGCCGTCAGTCTTCCAACAGGCGTGTCGCCGCCGCGTGCGGCGACATCGTCCCGGAGAGGACCGAGTCGGCAAGCGTATCGAGCCCGCCCTTGCTGCCCGCCTTGATGCGGTTGGCGACGATGTCGGACGCTGCCCGCGCGATCAGATACCTGGCCCGGCGGCGCCTGCGGCTGACCGCATCTTCCGCGCGCACCTTGCCGCCGAGTTGATCCAGCGTCTCGATCAGCTTCGGAACGCCTTCGCCGTTGATGGCGGACGTCTTCAGCACCGGGACTTTGTCGCTCATCGTCGCGCGGATCGAAAGCGCCCCGACGAGCTGCTGCAATGTCTGCTCCGCGCCCGGCCGGTCGGCCTTGTTGACGACGATCACGTCCGCGATTTCGAGCAGGCCGGACTTCATCGCCTGAATGTCGTCGCCGAGCCCAGGGGCTGCGATGACGACGCGGATGTCGGCGACTTCCGCCACGTCGATTTCGTTCTGCCCCGTTCCGACCGTCTCCAGCAGCACGACGTCGTAGCCCGCGCCGTCGAGCGCATCGATGATGCGCACCGCGGCCGGTGACAAGCCGCCGAGATAGCCGCGCGACGCCAGCGAGCGCACGAACACGCCGTCGTCGTCGAGCGCCGCGGTCATGCGAATGCGGTCGCCCAAAATTGCGCCGCCCGAAACCGGGCTCGACGGATCGACCGCAATGACGCCGACTGTGCGCCCTTGCTGCCTGAGCTGCGCGATGATGGCGTTGACGAGCGTCGACTTGCCGGCTCCCGGCGGTCCCGTGAAGCCCACGACGAGGGCGTGGCCGAGATGCGGCTGCAGCGACCGGAGAAGTGCAGGGGCCGCGGCCGACAGCCGTTCGAGTTCCGTGATGACGCTGGCGATGGCGCGCCGCTCGCCCTTGCGCATGCGCTCGACCGTGCCCGGCACGTCGGCGTCAGGAATGCGCGCGACGGGCGCCCGTGTTTTCTCATCCGTCTTCATCATACGGCTGATAAGTGGGAAGCCGGGCGAGCGCAACGGCTGAGCCGAAGTTGCGGCTTATTGCGTGAGACTTAACCATACGGAACGCGCGGCCGGAACCTGTCCGCCGGGGCCTGTGGCGACGCAAAAACAGCCGCTCGCTAGAATTTCTCGGCGATCGTGTCCTCGCGCTGGGGCACCTTGGCCGGAGCGCTCGCGAGAATGGCGGGCACCACGTCCTCGATCCGGTCGACGACGTTGAAATGCACGTCGAGGCCGGAACGGATGAAGGTATCGCCCTTCATGTGCTCGAGCAGCTTCAGGAACGGGTCCCAGAAACCTTCGATGTTGGCGATCACGATCGGCTTCGTGTGCCGTCCGAGCTGCGACCAGGTCAGCTGCTCGACCAGTTCTTCAAGCGTGCCTATTCCGCCCGGCAGCGCCACGAACGCGTCGGCGCGATCGAACATCAGCTGCTTGCGAACGTGCATGCTTTCGACGACGATCAGCTCGTCGACATCCTTGAGCATCATTTCACGCGCCCCGAGAAAGTCGGGGATGATGCCGGTCACCTTGCCGCCGCCGCCGAGCGTCGCGCGCGCAACTTCGCCCATCAGGCCGAGGCTGCCGCCGCCGTATACGAGACGGAGGTTGTGATCGGCCAGCGCCTTCCCGAGCTTTCGCGCGGCGACGGCATAAGCCGGATTAAGACCCTTCCCGGAGCCGCAGTAGACGCAGACGCCTTGGACGGGAGAAGGCACAACAAGCTTTTTGGCGGCGGACGTATCCACCGCCGGTTTCAAAATTTCATTCATTCGTATTCCGTTTTTTGTCATCGATGATCTTAATCTAAGAAGCCGGTGCCCCCGTCACCAGAGCATCGCGGCTCCTCAATGGAGGCATTTTCCGGGCGCGGCCGGATGTGCGGCGCAATCCGGTGGTGGCCGATGAGGTACAGCGGCTCATACAATTCCTGACCCGTATTGGCTGCGAGCGCCGTGGTGTGCTTAGTTCGTAGTGGACTTACAAGGCGGTGTTATGAAATCGGGGCAACCAGCCGTTTCTAAGAAGAAAACGGCCGACGCATTCGTGCGGGCGGGACGCATCCCCGTGACCGCAATGGTTGTGCTCCTGGCGCCACTACCCGCGAGCGCGGCACTCGTGCAAACGCAGCTTTTCAAGGACGACATCGCGACCGTCGGCGAAGTCGAGGTCGCATGGATCGATCCTGCCGCCGCAGTCGTCGCCGATCCGGTCGTCCGCATGGCCGATGCCGCGTCCGGTGGCGTGACCGTCAAGTCGAACACGGAGCCCGTTCCGGAGACCACGCTCGCGCAAGCGGCCCCGGCGGAGCCCGCCAAGCCTCAGCCAGCCGGAACCGCGAAGCCTCACGAGAGAGACACGCCGGTCGAAGGTCTGGGCTTTGCCGACCGCGTTCGCGATTGGCTCGCCCGCGCCAACCGCGAATTCCAGACGACGATCGTCCCGCGACTGACGGTGCCCGGAACCGGCGGCACGTCCGCCGAAAAGGATTCGATCGCCCGGAAACTGGACGAAGTGAAGGAACAGGACGCAGAGGCGGTAGAGGCCGCGCGCCGCGCCAAGGATGCGCTCACCGCCGAGAAGGCCCGGCAAGCGGAAGACGCGCGTCTGGCGAACGAGGAAGCGAAACGCGTCGAGGAGGCTCGCAAGGCCGAGGAAGCGAGAGCGGCCGCGGAAGCCAAGGAAGCCGAGGACCTTCGTAAAGCCATCGAAGAGGCGAAGCGCAAAGACGACGAGCGCAACGCTCTCGCAGCAGCCCAACGCGCCGACGAAGACCGCAAGGCCGCCGAAGACGCGTCGCGGCATCTCGAGGAAGCCCGCAAAGCTGAAGACGCGCGACGGGCGGAGGAAGCGCGCAAGGTCGCGGAAGACGAAGCCAAACGCGCGGACGAACAACGTAAGCTTGCCGAAGAGCAGAAGCGAGCCGACGACGCGAAACGGATCGAGGAAGCTCGCAAAGTCGAAGAGGCGCAGAAGGCCGCCGACGAGGCGAAGCGAGAGCAAGAGGCTCGCCAGGCCGCCGAAGACGCCAAACGCGCCGAGCAGGAACGCTTGGCGCGGGAAGCCGCGAAGCAAGCCGAAGAAGCGCGTCTGGCGGCTGAAGCCAAGCAGAAGCGCGAGCGGCTGGAAGCCGAAGCCGCACGCATCGATGCCGAGGATCGCGCGGCCGAGGCCGAGCGCAAAGCCGCGGAAGCGAAGCGTCTCGATGACGAGAAGGCCAAACGCCTCGAAGACGAACGCGCCGCTGCCAAGCTCGCCGCCGAGAAAGCCGAGCAGGAACGTCAGCGCGCGGCTGCCCTCGAGGCCGAAACGAAAAAGCAGCAGGCGGCCGCCGACGCGCCGCCGCAGACATCCGAAACCCGTACCCCTGAAACGGGAACGCTGGCGGGGAAGTCCTCAGAGCCGTCGCCGGCGTCCGGAAGCAAGAAATCGCCGAAGACGAAGCCTGCGGAAAGCAAGGTCGCCTCGCGCAAACTCGCGCGAGGGCCGGTCGTCAGGCGCTGGATCAGGCGTGCGCCGCGCTGCCACCTAGCGGGACGCCGCATCCGCCCGCCTGGGCATTACACGATTGCGAGCGGCGACACGCTCTGGCGCATATCTCGGCGTCATTACCGCGTCGGCTGGCTTTATTGGCGGCTCTATCGGGCCAATCGCTCGATCATCCGCAATCCGGATCTGATTTACCCCTGCCAGCGCATTTTCATTCCGGCCCGCCGCTGATGGACATTTTTCCGCTCTGACCCTATTTCAACGCGATGCAGCAACGACAATCGAATGGCGCCGCAGGCCGCGGCCTCTCTTTGGCTCGCCTGACGCCGACCGCTGAAACCGTACGTATTCTGCGGGCGCTCTGGCCGTACGTCTGGCCCCACGATCGGCCCGATCTGCAGCGCACGATCGTCGGATCGCTGGTGCTGATCGTCATCGCGAAAGCGGCGACGGTCGGCGTTCCGTTTACGTTGAAATGGGCGACCGACGCGCTCGTCGCAGCGACCGGCGGACACGTTCCCGCGAACCAGACGATACCTTGGTTGATCGGCGCACCGATCCTGGCGTGCGTGTTCTACGGCGTTGCCCGCATCGTGATGTCCTTGCTGATGCAGGTGCGCGAAGGCATGTTCGCGCGCGTCGCGATGCATGCGGTGCGCACGCTGGCGCTCGCGACCTTCGAGCACATGCACCGGCTGTCGCTGCGCTTTCATCTCGAGCGCAAGACGGGAGGATTGACGCGCGTGCTCGAGCGCGGCCGCGCCGGCATCGAGAACATCAGCCGCATGGCGCTGATGACGCTGATCCCGACCATCGTCGAATTCCTGATGATCATCATCGTCTGCGCCTTCGAGTTCGACTGGCGCTTCATCGTGACGATCGTGACGATGATCGTCTGCTATCTTTGGTTCACGGTTCACACGACCAACTGGCGGCTGAAAATCCGCCGCGTGATGAACGAAAGCGATACCGACGCCACGACCAAGTCCGTCGACAGCCTGCTGAACTACGAGACGGTGAAATACTTCGGCGCCGAGCAGCGCGAGGCCGCGCGCTACGACAAGTCGATGGAGCAGTACGAAAAGGCCAGCATCAAGACCTTCACCACTCTCGCGGTGCTGAACTCGGGCCAGGCGGTCATCTTCACCATCGCGCTGACGGTGTGCCTCGTGATGGCCGCCAACGACGTGCTCGCCGGCACTTCGACGGTCGGGCGCTTTGCGATGGTGAACCTGCTGATGCTGCAGCTGTTCATGCCGCTGAATTTCATGGGCATGGTCTATCGCGAAATCCGCCAGGGACTGACCGACATCGAGCGCATGATGGAAGTGCTCGACCAGAATCCGGAAGTCGCAGATCGCGAAGGCGCTGGGCTTCTAAAAGTCGACGGCGGCACGATCCGTTTCGAGCACGTCGGCTTTTCCTACGATCCCGAGCGGCAGATCTTGAATGACGTGTCGTTCGAGGTGCCGGCTGGAAAAATGGTTGCGATCGTGGGACCGTCGGGTGCGGGCAAATCGACGATCAGCCGTCTGCTGCTGCGCTTCTACGACGTGACGAGCGGGCGGATCACCATCGACGGCCAAGACATTCGCGACGTCACGCAGGCATCGCTTCGCGCCGCGATGGGCGTCGTCCCTCAGGACACCGTGCTCTTCAACGACACGATTTTCTACAACATCAAGTACGGCCGCCATGATGCGACGGACGACGAAGTCTTTGCCGCCGCGAAGATGGCGCAGATCGACGATTTCGTGAAAACGCTGCCGGACGGCTACGACACGATGGTCGGCGAGCGTGGGCTCAAGCTGTCGGGCGGCGAAAAGCAGCGCGTCGCCATTGCGCGAACGATTTTGAAGGCGCCGCCGATCCTCATTCTCGACGAGGCGACGAGCGCTCTCGACAGCCATACCGAAAGAGAGATCCAGGACGCGCTCGATCGCGTGTCGAAAGACAGGACGGCGGTCGTCATCGCGCACCGGCTTTCGACGATCATACACGCCGACAATATTCTTGTTCTCGATGCGGGTCGCGTCGTCGAACAGGGCACGCATGCGGAGCTTGTCACCCGTCGCGGACTTTACGCCGGACTGTGGGCGCGTCAGCGTCAGGCGGAGAAGGCGCGCGAAGAGCTTGCGCATGCTCTGGAGGAAGCCGGTGAGCCGCGTCGCGCCGACGACGTTGCCTTGCTCGAACCCGTGCGTTCGTGAAAAGAATAACCCCGGGGAGAGGTCGGGAGAACCTGCCCCGGGGTCTTTACGAGCTCTGACTGGCCCCTTCCGGGAGGCAGGCGGCAGAACTCGAACTCGTCGCGCTGCGAGCGTTACTGGACGACCTTCGCGATTTCGCCGTCGAGGCGCTTTTTCGCGAGGCCCGTAGCCTTGTATTCCTTGATCTTGTCGAGGTTGACGGGCTTGCCGACCTGCACGAGCACGACCATGCCCATGCCATAGTGCGGCGCGCACTTCAGGACGTAGAGCCCTTCCTTTTCGGCGTTGAAAACGACTTCCTTGCTGAAACCGCCCTTCACCGGCGCAACGCCTTCCGGCCATACCTCGCGCACGCTCTCGGCATTGTGGCTCTTGTCCGTCGGCACGAACTTGACCGTGTCGCCGGCTTCGACTTTCACGAAGCCGGGTTGGAACACCATGGTGTTTCCGGCATCGTCTTTGTTGCGCATTTCGACGACGTGCTCGGCCGCCGTCGCGAAGCGAGGCACGATGATCGCGGCCAGTGTGATGGACGTTGCAAACAGGATCTGGCGAGAGAGTTTCAAGGCACGCTCCTTGGGTCGTTTCGATTATTTACTGAAAAAGTATAGAATTGGGAAGCGGAACGCTCAAGGCAGCGTTGCGAGGGTCAACAGCGGCTTAACGAAGCTGCTTGCGGTTCGCGTCGGAAATCATCCCAGCGATGCCTGCCGCTATTTGGAATAATTCTTCGGAATTGTTCCCATAGCTCTTGCGGCTGCTAGACTGAGGGCGTCATCCGATAGCCGGCGAAGGCAGCGCGCTTGAATTCCGACAATCTCATTTCAATGGCGAAACAAGCAGGGAACGCCATCTGGCGAGCTTCCGTGATCGTCCTCTGGGTCATCCGCGGTCTGCTGCGGACGGCGTGGTCCATCGTGCGCGGACCGATCATCGCCGCGCTGAACGTGATCGCCGCGCTGTTCGTCCTGTTCGAGGAATGGGGCTGGCGTCCGCTTTCGGCATTCATCGCCCGCCTCGCGAAATATGCGCCCATCGCAGCGGTCGAGCGCTTGATCGCGAGCCTGCCGCCCTATGTAGCTTTGTTCGTCATCGCTTTGCCGACTGCGCTACTGCTGCCGTTGAAGTTCGTCGCCGTCTGGCTGCTGGCGAACAATCACTTCGCCTCCGCGACTATGCTTTTCGTCGGCGCCAAGCTGGTATCCACGGCGCTCATCGCCCGCGTCTTCATCCTGACGAAACCGGCGTTGATGCGCATCGGTTGGTTCGCACGCCTCTACGAATGGTTCGTGCCCTGGAAGGATGCGTTGTTCGCCGAAATTCGCGCCTCGTGGGTCTGGCGCTACAGCCGGATGCTGAAGACGCGGATCAAGCTGGAGATCGCGCGTGTTTGGGGGCGAATGCAGCCCGGTCTTGCCGACAAGTGGCGTCGCTGGACGGGTCTCGAGCTGCCACGATTGTTGAGAAAATGAGTCGGCGCGGGGCAGCGTCCTAGTTTACAAAAGTTCGCAAGAACAGCGCGTTTTGTGCGCTATTCTTCGCAAAAATGCGTTCTGAAGACGACTGCGCGCGCATTCTATTGCAGGTCAGCAACAGCATTCCCGAGGAAGTGTTTCAGACGCCCGCTTGCCCCCAGTCTAATGTTGACGGGGAGTGTCAACTAATTGTTGTGTCCCTCAGCCGGGGTTTGCTGAGCCGTCGCCGCAGTCTCGTCGCCAAGCCATCGAGCAGGCATGGCTGCAGCGCATTGGGGGAATTGAAATGAGGTCAATGGTCAAAGCCGGCGCGGTGTCGGCGTTGGGGCTTTTGTCGCTGGGGGCAGCCGCAGGAGCCTGGGCCGAAGATAAGCCCGTCACCGGAGTTCCCGAAGAATCGATCGCGGCCGGCTGGAACGATCCCGTGCGCGCGTCGTTCGCGCAGCGCGGCGTCCTGTACGGCCTGAACTACACCGGCGAATACTACAACGTGACGTCCGGCGGCGTGTCGCGCGGCTCGACGTACAACGGTTTGATCGAAACCTACGTCGACCTCGATCTGGAGAAATTGCTCGGCTGGAAAGGCGGCACCATCCACGCCAACGCTTATTACGTCCACGGCATCGGCCCGACGACGAACACAGGCAGCAGCTTCGCGGTCAGCAATCTTGAAGGCTTTGAGACCGTCCGCCTTGACGAGCTGTGGTTCGAGCAGGCGCTTCTCGACGATAAGTTGAAATTGAAGTTTGGTGCGATCGCAGCCGATACCGAGTTCTTCGTCAGCGATACTGCCGGCGCATTCTTGAACGGAACATTCGGCTGGGCGGGCATTCTCGCGACCAACATGGTCCAGGGCGGCCCTGCATATCCGCTGACCGCGATGGGCGCCCGCGCGCAGTTCGCCCCGACCGACAATCTCACAATCCTCGCCGGCATCTTCAACGGCAGCCCTGCGAACCCCTATGCGGACGACTCGCAGAAGAGCAATCGCCACGGGACGGACTTCCGTTTCGGCGACGGCGCGCTCCTGATCGTCGAAGGCGCATTCAGGTACGACATCGGCCTCGCCGGTACCGTCAAGGTTGGCGGCTGGCGCCAGTTCGATGCTCCGGACGGCATCTACCAGGACTTCAATACTGGAGAGACGGTCAACCAGGCATCTGGCCTCTATGCGATTGTCGATCAGCAGATCTGGAAAAATGGCGACGATCAGAGCGTGAGCATCTTCGGACGCGTTTCCGGCAGTCCGACGAGCCACAGCGTCATGGATATGTACTTCGACACCGGCGTCGTATTCAGCGGCTTCGTGCCTGGCCGCGCGAAGGACGCCTTCGGCGCAGCTTTCGGCTGGGGTCAGATTTCGTCCGATCTCGTCAGGCTCGACCCCGCCGATGGGCGCGCAACCTATGAGTCGGTGCTCGAACTCAACTATACGGCTCAGATCTGCGACGGCGTCACGCTGACGCCGGACTTCCAGTACTTCTGGAATCCGGGCGCAACGCAGGATGTCGGACACGCAACGGTCATCGGTGCCCGCGCCAAGGTCAGCTATTAAGCAGGCTGGCCCCGCGTGAGCGGATTTTAGGAGTTCGCCTTCTGGCGCCGCCGGTCCGGCTGCGCTAGGAGGCGTTTTCATGAGTGAGCCACAAGATACGCCTCCGCCGATCCTGATCGCCGGGCCGACCGCGAGCGGCAAGTCGGCGCTGGCGCTGGCGATCGCCGAGCACGTCGGCGGCGTCATCATCAATGCCGACAGCATGCAGGTCTATCGCGAGCTGCGCATCCTGACGGCGCGTCCATCGCCGGAGGAAGAAGCTCGCGTGCCGCACGCGCTTTACGGCTTCATCCCCGCCTCGGACGCCTATTCCGCAGGTCGGTTCGTTGCCGACGTCGCCGATGCACTGGCCAAAGCGCGCAAGGCAGGACAGCGCCCGGTGATCGTCGGCGGGACGGGTCTCTATTTCAAAGCGCTGCTCGAAGGTCTGTCGCCGATCCCAAGTATCGATCCGGCGATCCGCGAGCACTGGCGTGCCGAGGCTGAGCGGCGCGGCGCGGCCGAACTGCATCGCGAACTCGCGGCGCGCGACACGCGCATGGCCGACCGGCTCGCGCCGAACGATACGCAACGCATCGTGCGGGCGCTCGAGGTGATCGAGCAGACGGGCAAGTCGCTCGCCGACTGGCAGCAGATTCCGGGCGTTCCCTTATTCGACGCTGCGAACTCCGTCCGCTTTCTCGTGACGCTCGACCGCGAAGACCTCCACGCCCGGGCCGACGCCCGTTTCGATCGCATGATCGCCTCGGGCGCGCTGAACGAGGCACGAGACCTGGAGGCTCTGCAACTCAATCCCGACCTGCCGGCGATGCGGGCCATCGGCGTGCGGCCGCTTCTGGAGGTCGTGCGCGGCCAAAGCTCTATCGAAGCCGCCGCCGACGCGGCGAAGGCCGAAACGCGGCAATACATCAAGAGGCAGGAAACATGGTCACGTCGAAATATGATTTCGTGGAAACAAGTAAATGCGCAACATATGGAAAGTATTGACCGCGATATTTTCGCATTTATTTAGTGTTGACGTTGACCGAATAGACTCTTTTGCCTACGTTTCACACCTTTCAAAGGCTTCGAAAAAGCCGCCGACGAGCCGATCCAGGAGTTCGCCACATGGCACGAACAATGACGGGTGCCGAAATCGTTCTGACCGCGCTCGCCGACCAGGGCGTCGAGCTGATTTTTGGCTATCCGGGCGGAGCCGTCCTGCCGATCTATGATGAGCTTTTCCAGCAGGACAAGATCCGCCACATCCTCGTGCGCCAGGAAGGCGGCGCGCTGCACGCGGCCGAAGGCTACGCGCGTTCGACGGGCAAGGTCGGCGTGTGTCTGGTGACGTCGGGTCCCGGCGCGACCAACGCTGTGACGGGCCTCGCCGACGCGCTGATGGATTCGATCCCGCTCGTCTGCATCACCGGCCAGGTGCCGACGCACCTCATCGGCAACGATGCTTTTCAGGAATGCGATACCGTCGGCATCACGCGTCCGTGCACGAAGCACAACACGCTCGTGAAGAACGTCAACGATCTCGCACGCGTGCTGCACGAAGCCTTTCATATCGCGCGCACGGGCCGTCCCGGTCCCGTCGTCGTCGACATTCCGAAGGACGTGCAGTTCGCGATGGGCAACTACGTCGGCCCGTCCAACATCCAGCATAAGACCTACCGTCCGTACCTGAAGCCGGACCAGTCGGCCGTGCGCGAAGCCGTAGAGGCGATCGCGGCCGCCAAGAAGCCGGTGTTCTACACGGGCGGCGGCATCATCAACTCGGGTCCGAAGGCGAGCCAGCTGCTGCGCGAATTCGTGCGGCTTACCGGCTTTCCAATTACCTCGACGCTGATGGGCCTCGGCGCCTACCCCGCGTCCGACAAGCAATGGCTCGGCATGCTCGGCATGCACGGTACCTACGAAGCCAACCTCGCGATGCACGATTGCGACGTGATGATCAACATCGGCGCACGCTTCGACGACCGCATCACTGGCCGCATCGACGCGTTCTCGCCGAACTCGAAGAAGATCCACGTCGACATCGATCCGTCGTCGATCAACAAGAACATCCAGGTCGACATCCCGATCGTCGGCGATTGCACCTACGTGCTCGAAGAGATGCTGAAGATCTGGAAAGCCAAGGCGCCCGTGCTCGATAAAGCGGCACATAAGGCATGGTGGAAGCAGATCGACGGCTGGCGGGCGAAAAAATCGCTTGCCTACAAGAACTCCAAAGACATGATCATGCCTCAGTATGCGTGTCAGCGTCTTTACGAGTTGACGAAAGACCGCGACACCTACTTCACGACCGAGGTCGGCCAGCACCAGATGTGGGCCGCCCAATTCCTCCACTTCGAGGAGCCGAACCGTTGGATGACGTCGGGCGGACTTGGAACGATGGGCTACGGGCTGCCCGCCGCGATCGGCGTGCAGCTTGCGCATCCGAAGTCGCTCGTCGTCGACGTGGCGGGCGATGCGTCCATTCTCATGAACATCCAGGAATGCTCGACGGCGGTGCAGTACCGGCTGCCGGTGAAGGTGTTCATCATGAACAATGAGTACATGGGCATGGTGCGCCAGTGGCAGCAGCTTCTGCACGGCAACCGCCTGTCGGAAAGCTACACGGAAGCGCTTCCGGATTTCGTCAAGCTCGCCGACGCCTATGGCTGGACCGGCATGCGCTGCGATCATCCCGCCGATCTCGACGACGCGATCGAGGCGATGATCAACACCAAGGGCCCGGTCATCTTCGACTGCCACATCGCCAAGCTCGCCAACTGCTTCCCGATGATCCCGTCGGGCAAAGCCCATAACGAAATGCTGCTCGGCGAAAACGTTTCCGACGAAGACGTCGAGCGCGCGATCGGCGATGAAGGCAAGGTATTGGTGTGAGACACATCAAAAAACGCAGTGCGGTCTGGGGCTTTCTCATTGCGCTCGCATTGGGCGCGAGTGCCATTGCTCCGGCGCCTGCGTTCGCCAAGGAGACGTGGGACCGCGTCGCCAACATCAAAGACTCGGCGAAGCGTCTTGCCGAGCTGCATAAGCGCGAAGGTTCGCAAGGCGTCCTGAAGTTTCTCGACGCCTGCTATCGCACCCAGATGCTATCGAGCAAATATACCCCCGGCCTCGAGTCGTGCATGGCGCAGGATTACATGCACTCGCAGGTGCTGGCGCGCATCTACGCGCGAATTCCGCAAGCCGAGCGCGTGCGCATGGGCGTCCCGGCGCCCGAAGACATCGCCAACTCCATGGGGCAGCGGTTCGTCGCTGCGTTCAAGCAATACAAGATATCGGTCAAGGAAGCCGACGCTTTCAGAAAGCTCGTCGATAAGAACGGCATGCCGATCTTCATCAAATCCGCGTTTCCGCCGAACACGCCCGGCGATGCGGGCAGCGACGGCGCTCAGGGCGGACGCTGACCATGCTGAAACTCGTCATCGCCAACAAGCTGTATTCGTCGTGGTCGCTGCGTCCGTGGGCTCTCCTCAAAGCTTTCGAAATCCCGTTTGAAGAAGTCACCATTCCGCTACGCCGTCCCGACAGCCGCGAGCGGCTTATGGAATATTCGCCGTCCGGCAAGGTTCCGGTTCTCGTCGATGATGACGTATTCGTCTGGGAAAGCATGGCGATCGTTGAAACGATCGCCGAGCGCTATCCGGATCGCGCAATCTGGCCGCGCGATGCCAAGGCGCGTGCACACGCTCGCGCAATCTCCAACGAAATGCACAGCGGCTTTCAGGCGCTCCGCCAGGCATGCCCGATGCATCTCGGCGCGCGGTTCGCGACGCCCGTGCTGACGGACTCGCTGCAGGCAAACATCGATCGCATCGAAGATATCTGGTCCGAAGCCCGCAATCGTTTCGGCGGCAACGGACCGTACCTCTACGGCGCCTTCACGGCGGCCGACGCAATGTACCTTCCGATCGTCACGCGCTTCGAGACTTACGGGGTCCCGGTTCGCGAGGCGACGCGCGCCTACATGGACACCATGCTCGCGCATCCCGCTTTTGTTGAATGGCGAACAGCGGCATTCAGCGAAGAGTGGAGAATTCCGGATTATGCGGTGGGCCACACGCTCATCGAAAGCTACGTCTGACGATTGAGATCATCACAATGGCCGAGCCGCAGAAACAGTCCCACTATCCAAGTCCGGCGCGCACGCAGGAGATCGTCTCCCGCACGCTGTCGATCTTCGTCGACAACGAACCGGGCGTGCTGGCGCGAGTCATCGGGCTGTTTGCCGGCCGCGGCTACAACATCGATTCGTTGACCGTGACCGAGGTCGAGCACGAGAAACACCTGTCGCGCATCACCGTCATCACCAGCGGCACGCCCGCCGTGCTCCAGCAGATCAAGCATCAGCTCGAACGGCTCGTGCCGGTGCACCGCGTGCGCGACCTGACGGAAGAGGGCGATGCCATCGAGCGCGAGCTGGCGCTGATCAAGGTCGTCGGCAAGGGCGAAAAGCGGATCGAGGCGCTGCGCATCGCCGAGATTTTCCGTGCCCGCGTCGTCGACACCTCGACCGAGCACTTCGTTTTCGAGATGACAGGCAAGCCGTCGAAGATCGAGACCTTTCTCAATCTCATGATCGAGCTTGGCCTCGCCGAAGTCTCGCGCACCGGCATCGCCGCCATCGGGCGCGGACCCGGCGGCCACTGAATTTTGTACTAGGGAGCATCCAGGAAGCCGGCCTGCAAAAAGTTCAGTTAATGAAGCTCGGGTTGTCCGGGCTTTGAAACCCGCCGTCCGTTGCTGCCGCGTCCGTTCGCGCACGCAATGACCGTTGAAACGGCGGGGCGTTCTGAGTAGGTTCCGGCCATATTTTCTGGGCGCTCTCTATCGCGTCCCACGTCAACCCAGCCCGACCGTCGATTCCGACCGGGGAACCCGAAAGGCCGCCCATGCGCGTCTATTACGATCGTGATGCCGACATCAATCTCATCAAGTCGAAGAAAGTTGCTGTCGTCGGCTACGGCAGCCAGGGCCACGCGCACGCGCTGAACCTTCGCGACTCTGGCGTCAAGGACGTCGCGATCGCGCTTCGCAAGGGCTCGGCCTCCGCACAGAAAGCGGAGAAGGAAGGCTTCAAGGTTCTCGACGTGGCGGAAGCCGCCAAGTGGGCCGACGTCATCATGATGCTGACGCCCGACGAGCTGCAGGGTGACATCTATAAAGATCACCTCGCTCCGAACATGAAGAAGGGCGCTGCGCTGCTTTTCGCGCACGGCCTCAACGTGCATTTCAATCTGATCGAACCGCGCGACGATCTCGACGTCGGCATGGTCGCGCCGAAAGGCCCCGGCCACACTGTTCGCGGCGAATACCAGAAGGGCGGCGGCGTGCCGTGCCTCATCGCCGTGCATCAGGACAAGAGCGGCAACGCGCACGATCTCTTTCTCTCGTATGCGTCGGCCATCGGCGGCGGCCGCTCGGGCGTCATCGAGACGACGTTCCGCGAGGAATGCGAAACGGATCTCTTCGGCGAGCAGGCAGTTCTCTGCGGCGGCCTCGTCGAACTCATCCGCAACGGCTTCGAAACGCTCGTCGAAGCGGGCTACGCCCCGGAGATGGCCTATTTCGAGTGCCTGCACGAAGTGAAGCTCATCGTCGACCTCATCTATGAGGGCGGCATCGCCAACATGAACTACTCGATCTCGAACACGGCCGAGTACGGCGAATACCGCACCGGCCCGCGCATCGTCACTCCCGAGACGAAAGCCGAGATGAAGAAGGTCCTCGCCGACATTCAGTCCGGCCGCTTCACGCGCGACTGGATGCTCGAATGCAAGGCCGGACAGCCGAGCTTCAAGGCGACACGCCGCCTGAACGACAGTCATCAGATCGAGGAAGTCGGCGCCAAGCTGCGCGCCATGATGCCGTGGATCTCGAAGAACAAGCTCGTCGACAAGGGCAAGAACTAAAGTCCGCCGCGTTCAGCGGCGCCCGGACGAATGGAACAGGAAGCGGCGGATCGATTTCCGCCGCTTTTTTTTATTCGGCGATCGCCGACGTTGACGCGCACGAGCGCACGACATCGAGACGAATTGCAGAATAGGGAATATGAGGGAATGCCGAAGCCGTGAACCGACCCGCACTGCCGCTCTCTTGGGGAGGGTTTACGTGCGGCAGCGCGGGCGGTCCACGTCATATCCAGCCGTTCGCCCAATACGCAGGACGGATGGCCGGGACTAACGCGGGCGGCAGAGGAGCGGGGACCTCTGCCGCCCGTTTCCGAATTCTGCCGCTCACGCAGCTTCCTCGGATATGGTGGGGCTCCGCGCAGCACATTTGCTACGTGGGCCCGATGGCTGTTCCATCGGGAGGCAGAACGACCCCTGCATGCACCTCGCCACGCTTCGATCCTGATGCAACACCAGGACTTAGAACCGGCAATGAGGTGCTGGGAGATCTTGACTGTCGCCCCCCAGCGACGCTGTCTTGAGAGCGATATGCGATTGGAATCGTGTCCACGTCATGACCGAACTTCGCAATTTACATGGCCAAGCAGATTTTATGCGGAGACGCGACCCTGCAAAAACATGCGATGATATCAGTGCTTTGAGCATTTAAATCTGTCTCAAAATGACCGTTGCGGGTTCTAATCAGATCGAGACTTATTTGTGGCTTGGCTGTTTGTTCGATGACGCAAAGTGAGTTCGATCGCGTGACGCGCAACGATTTGGATGGCGTCAAAAAACTTTCCTCGTGTCTGTTGCAGGTGAGTTCCGCGCGCTGGGAGTTTGCAGACGACAACGCCAGCGCGATCGATGCGCAATGGGCCGAAGCACAGCGCGCCAATCCGAATTACTTCAACGGCACGATCTATCTCGTCGATGGCGTGACGATCTCTGACGGAGCGTTGCGAGCATCGCTGCTGCGTACGGATTTCAAAAGCTACCTGTATTGGCGGCTCGCTGGGTTTCCGGACGCGGGCGTTCTCGACGGCTTCGGCTCGGCGCTCATTCGCACGCAAGACGGACACATCATGCTCGGCCGTCAGCGAATGGGAAACGTCAACGGCGGACAAGCCTATGCACCCGCCGGGTTCATCGACGAGAAGGATGTCGGCGCCGACGGCATCATTCGCATTGAGCGCTCAGCGCTGCGCGAGGCTGCCGAGGAAACAGGCGTCGATCCTGACGCGCTCGAGAAAGACGACGGGTATTATCTGACCCGCTCCAGAGCGCAGCTGTCGATCGGCGTGCCGTTGCGCATCAACATGACGGCGGCCGAATTCGTCCGTCGCGTCGAGGAGCACATCCGCGCCACGAGCAATTCGGAACTGGACGCGATCATCTCCGTCGCCGGAGTGTCCGACATCGAGAACCTTCCGATGCCGCGCTACATGCGTGTGCTGATGGATGCGCTTTTCGCAGGCATCTGATCCTGCTCTCACACTGCAAAAAATGCTTGGCGGCAGAGGCGCCTTGCCTCATGGTGCCGCCGCTCCGCTGATAGGGCGTGGGTTCGGCTCATAGCGGGGAGACTGGCGCGCAATGGCGCTCAATTACTATATCCTTGACGTATTCACCGAGAGACCGTTCGGCGGCAATCCGCTGGCGGTCGTCACCGAAGCCGACAGTCTCTCGAGCGCCGACATGCAGACGATCGCGCGCGAGTTCAATCTCTCTGAAACGGTCTTCGTTCTGACACCGACGAGCGCCGGACACACTGCCCGCATCCGCATCTTTACGCCAAGCCGCGAGCTTGCGTTCGCCGGTCACCCGACGCTGGGCGCCGCGGTGCTCCTGGCGGAACTTCGATCGCAGCCGCAGCTCAACGGCGAGAGCGATGCGATCATCGCGCTCGAAGAAGAAATCGGCAGCGTCCGCGTCGGCGTCCGCTTGCGCACGCAGGCCGCCGCATTCGGCGAGTTCGATGCGCCGAAAGCGACCGCAACCCTCGAACGTCTGCCGGAGCCGGAGGAAGTGTCCGCCGCTGTCGGACTGATCCCGATCGAGGTCGGATTTGAAAACCACAAGCCGACGCTGCTCAGAGGTGCGAACAACTTCGCGTTCGTGCCGGTCGCCAATCTTGAAGCGATGGCGAAAGTGAAAGTCGCGCCGCAGCGCTGGGCGGATGTTTTCTCATCCCGCGACGTGCACGGTGTCTTTCTCTATACGCGCCAGTCCGTGCGCGTGCAGTCGGCATTTCATGCCCGCATGTTCGCGCCCGATCTCGGCGTGCCGGAAGACCCCGCAACCGGTTCGGCCGCGGCTGGCTTCGCGCACGTCATCAACGAGTTCGACGAATTGCCCGACGGCACGCACAAGCGCGCCATCGAGCAGGGCATTGAGATGGGCCGTCCGAGCGCCATCGCGCTGACGATGACCATCGGGCGCGGCAAGCTCGAGACCGTACGCATCGGCGGCCACGCCATCCGGGTCGCCGAGGGCAAGCTGCTCGCCTGACGTCTGCGGCTCGTTCAGCGACCGCGCGGCAGCATCCGGAGAAGCGTGTTGTCTTTCTGCAGATAATGGTGCGCGAGCGCTGCCAGCGCGTGAAACCCGATCAGGAAGTAGAGCGCGTTGCCGATGTACTCGTGCACGCCCTCGATCTGCTTGGCGAGGTCTTTGTTTTCGGCAATCAGCGGCGGCAGCGTCAGCCCGAAGAACGGGATCGGCTTGCCTTCCCCGCTCAGGATGAGCCAACCGAGCACCGGCATCGCGATCATTGCCGCATAAAGCGCCGCATGCATTGCGTGCGCAGCGCCCGTCTGCCAGGCACTGGGGCGCGGCACGATCTGAGGCGCGCGTGTCTGGCTTCTAAGGAAAATCCGGACGATGACCAGCAGCAGGACCGTCAGCCCGAGCATGAAATGCAATGCTTTAAGTTGGTCCCGTGGATCGCTGCCCTTGGGAAAGTAAACACGCAGTTCGATCGCCGCAAACACCGCTGCGATGAGGACGGCCGTGAACCAATGGATCGCGATGAGGGCAGGCGGGTAGGTCTCCCGGCGGAGCGTCGTTCCGGCAACCGAAGTCATAATGTGGTGTCTCCAAGCGTTTTGCGGGCATCAGAACTAAGGAAGGCTAAGCCGGCCCCGCGTGTCCGGCTGAACGGCGAAACCTTTAAGACCCGTCGGTCGAGGCGCCGCACCTCCCCCACTCTTGCATTTTGGGATTACTTTAGACCATTTAAAGATTGCCGGGCTTGACACGGGCGGGGGTTTTGGCGTTCCACAGGATCAGATGACACAGGTACCGTTCCCAGTTTGGCCTTGCGCGCAGCGCGCCCTCCGTCAGGAGCGTGCCCGGGAATTCGTGTGCTGGTGCGAAAATGGTTTCCTATTGCCGCTTACGGGCCCCTGGGCCGCATGAAGCTCGGCTGTCCGCCGGGTGGTGCTCAGGGGATCGACGACTTTTAAATGAGCGTAGAGCGACAAGCGGCGACCCCCATGAGCGGTCGCCCGGCAAAGGATAGAAACCGATGACGTCCGTTACCGACAATGCGCCGGCCGCGCCGAAGCGCGACGAAGACAAGATCCTGATTTTCGATACCACGCTCCGCGACGGCGAACAGTGCCCCGGCGCGACGATGACGTTCGAGGAAAAGCTTCAGGTCGCCGAACTCCTCGACGACATGGGCGTCGATATCATCGAAGCAGGCTTTCCGATCGCGTCCGAAGGCGACTTCGAGGCGGTGACGGAAATCTCCAAGCTGGCGCGGCAGTCGGTGATCTGCGGATTGGCCCGCGCCAACTTCGCCGATATCGATCGCGCGGGCGAAGCCATCAAGCACGCCAAGCGCAGCCGCATTCATACCTTCATCGGCACGTCGCCTCTGCATCGGCAGCATCAGCTGCAGCTCTCGCAGGACGAGGTGTTCGAGCGCGTCGTCGCATCCGTAACGCGCGCCCGCGGCTACACCGACGACGTCGAGTGGAGCGCGATGGACGCGACACGCACGGAGCACGATTACCTCTGCCGCGTCTGCGAAGCGGCGATCAAGGCCGGCGCCACGACGATCAACATCCCCGATACCGTCGGCTACGCGCTGCCCGAGGAATATTTCGACCTCATTACGATGCTGAGAACGCGCGTTCCGGGCATGGACAAGGTTGTCATTTCCACCCATTGCCACGACGATCTCGGCCTTGCGGCTGCAAACTCGCTCGCGGGCGTCCGCGCCGGCGCGCGCCAGATCGAATGCACGATCAACGGTCTCGGCGAGCGCGCAGGCAATGCGGCGCTGGAAGAGATCGTCATGGCGGTCCGCACGCGTCACGATCTGATGCCGCATCACACCGGCATCAAGACCGAGATGCTGTCGCGCGCCTCGAAGCTCGTCTCGGCAGTGACGAATTTCCCCGTGCAGTACAACAAGGCGATCGTCGGCCGGAACGCCTTCGCGCACGAAAGCGGCATCCATCAGGACGGCGTGCTGAAGCACACCGAGACTTACGAGATCATGACGCCGGAGTCGGTCGGCGTCGGAAAATCGTCGCTCGTCATGGGCAAGCACTCGGGCCGCGCCGCGTTCAAGTCGAAGCTCAAGGAACTCGGCTACAATCTCGGCGACAACGCGATGGAAGACGCCTTCAATCGCTTCAAGGCGCTCGCCGACCGCAAGAAGCACGTCTACGATGAGGACATCGAAGCCCTTGTCGACGACGGCGTCGCGCACATGAACGACCGGGTCAAGGTTGCGGCGTTGACGGTGATCGCCGGAACGATGGGTCCGCAGTCGGCGACGCTGACGCTCGACATCGAAGGCCAGTCGAAAACGGTGCAGGCGGTCGGCAATGGACCTGTTGATGCAACCTTCAACGCCATCAAGCAGCTCCTGCCGCACAACGCCCGCCTCGATCTCTACCAGGTGCACGCCGTGACCGAAGGGACCGACGCCCAGGCCGAGGTTTCCGTGCGCCTCGAAGAGGACGGACGCATCGTGACGGGCCGCTCCGCCGATCCGGACACTCTGGTGGCCTCCGCTCGCGCCTACGTGGCGGCACTTACCAAGCTGACGGTGAAACGGCAGAAAACCGCGCAGGCCCAGCAGGCCGTTTAAGCGGCGGTTCGGCGGGCTCGCATGCGGCATCGCCGACGCAGACAAGGCTTGGATCAAGAGGGGGTGGACAGTGCGGTTCGCCGATGCTATGCGCTCCCTCTACGGGGCCCGCAATTGGGCCCCTTCGACGTCCTTGGGCCATCGCAGGCCACCAGGACGCCACGGCGGGTGATTAGCTCAGTTGGTAGAGCAGCTGACTCTTAATCAGCGGGTCCACGGTTCGAGTCCGTGATCACCCACCATTTCAATGACTTACAGTTACGACGCGTACGTCGTAAAAACTATAAACTCCTATAAACATTTTGATCGTGCCTTTTTGTGGGGGCAGCTTCAGGAAGCAGCGTGTTGCTCCTGAAGAAACTGTCCGCTCACCTTAAAAAGGTGAAACCAACGTGCGCCGTATCGCCAGCGGTGATAATTCCGAACACTCTGATCGATCAGGTGTTCTCTTGTCGACCGGGACAGCTCCCAAAGCACGTAATTCGGCGGGCCGACTAGGGGCTCAGTATGGCTCTGCGCTGAGTACGCATCGCTGACAAAATCTGGAACCTAGTCAAAGCGACAAACGATCTTGTATCAGACGCCCTTGGCAGACACTAGCTATCGCTTCCGGCAATTGCGTCGCCTCCATACAAGGCCTGTGCGTCGCCCATTTTTGTTGCCGGCAGATCCCGCCTTTCGATAGGAACGTAATCATCATACGATCGCGACGCGCGATAGTCAGTCCAGTTATAAATAGAGAATTGCACGCTTCGAAACGTGCTTAATAGTGTTCGTTTGGCGCAGCAGATGGCTAAATTTCCAAATATAAAAAATGTAATTAAGCGACTCAAATTCTGCGTGAATTCAAAACCGCCATTGGTGTTCGAGGCAGCAGCTATTTGCCATGCGATATGCCACGCACCAGCTCATAAACACATGATGGTGGTTGCAAATCTGGGATGGGAAAAAAGGTAGATTAAGCAAATTAACGCGCATTTCTAGAAATGCGACGTTGATGAAACATCAGTCCGATTTGTCTAAACGTCACTTCCGCACTTTATGAGATCTGCAGAATAGATGAGGACGTTCTTGAAAGGCTAATTCGAGACAAAGAAATTACGCGCAAAACGACCGCCGTACGGGCTCGCAAAATTGGGTTGGCGCAAATTAAAAATCAAAAAGCGCGGGAATAAAGCTTATTATGGCCATCTCCAAGATGAGCGTAATGTGGCAATTACATGATTGAACTTTGGCAAAATACAATGCGCAACAATATATGCAAACAAATTATTTCAATAGCTTATAGCTGCTTCCTTTAACAGAAAGAGTTTCCAATTGTATTAAGTGGAAAATGCACGGATTCATATCCATGCGGCGCGCCCACAAATAGCGAAGCACTACATATCTCTGAATGCTTATTTGAAACGAGAATGATCGCCCGACCACCTTCGGGCGAAATGAGGACGTTCGTCTTGGTGCGTATCAGAGGTCGTAAGTCAGCGAACCCATCCATTTTGGCGTAAGGAATGTATCATATAAGCAAATCGAAGGCCCACCGACGATCATGCCGGTCCTGCGGAAGGCCAGCAGCAGATTCAAGCCAAGGTCATCGGCCAGTACATCAAAAGTCTTTCGCTCGAGAATCCCAATTTTCGCAAGTTCATTGCGAGCCCGGGCAATCTGCCGAACGTTGAGGTCGAGGTGGGCGCCAGCGCTCAACGCATCAAAAACGATCTCTATGAATCCGCCATCGAGTTCAAAGCGACGGCGTCGAACAATCTCGGAACGATCTGAGAGCGCCTACGCGCGCAAGGAGGGCTCGCCCGAGCTTCATAGCGCGCACACTATCCTGCAAAACATTCGCAGGTCACTTGCGAGGCCGGATTTCCGGCCACTGGTTCCAAGAAGCTGCGCCGACATCATCCGGTCGGCCAATGTCGCCCCCTTCAGAACGCAAACGAGTCCGAGGATCAGAAGACCCAATACGAAAGCCGCGACCGCGAAAAAGAAAGTTATCCATCGTTTCGCACCGCCCCTGCCGCCGCACGAAAGAGACTGGCATCCTTGGAAAGCTGCTCGACGACCGGCTGAAGAGTATCCAGGCAATGAACGAGAACGTTGCCGGTCGCGTCGGATTTTACCGGCATGGTGCCGGGCAACAGGCTCGAAAGCGCGCAGAATGCACTTCGTGCCGGTCCGGCTGATATGGGGCAAGAAAACTGGACATAGCCCGGATTAAGCGGAAGCTTCGGGTCGAAGGCGCGCTTGGCGACATCAAGGCCGGCGATGACGGACTGCCGAAAGAAATGCAGCATGAACTTGAGCAATGGCAGCAAAGACGGATGAGTCGGGGCTGGGGGTAGCAGGAACAGGCTGATCCACGTTGCGATGATCGCGGCAAAAATACCAACGGCGAAATCGTTCCGATCACCCAATGTCAGGATGACCCAAAGAGCGAAGAACATCGCTCCTCGAATAGCGGCACTTCTCCAGAAGTTTGACACGTTGGACGCAATGTCAGTCATGCAAGCAACTCTCGGACGGCAACATCTAGGAGTTCGACGCTTTCAGAAACCCAAAACCATCGTCGTCTCTCGCGTCTCCTCAGAACGAGCCGAAAAGTGAACCCAGGACAATAACGACCACGAGCGCGACGACCGCCCCGACGATCGCAACCATTGCAAGATCGCGGTAGCTTTCGCGATGGCTCGTGCCGCATACGGCAAGCAGTGTCACGACGGCACCATTGTGCGGGAGACTATCGAGCGTGCCGGCGCTGATGACCGCAACACGGTGCAAGAGCGATGGATCGATGCCGGTTTCCGACGCAATACGCACGAAGGTTTCACCGAGCGCATCGAGGGCAATCGTCAAGCCACCGGAAGCTGAACCGGTGAGGGCGGCGAGGATGTTGGTCGCTGTCGCAAGAGAAACAAGTGGATTAGAGCCAATCGATAGCACCCAATCGCGAACAACGGCAAAGGCCGGAAGCATGGCAACGACTGCGCCGAATCCGACCAGGCTTGCAACGCTGACCGCAGGCAAGACCGACGCATTGGCTCCAGCGTCAATGCTTGCGCGCAGATTCGGCAAACGCTCCCGATTGATGAGGATGAGCAGTACCGTTGCGGTTGCGAGCGCCACAACGACCGACCAGACACCCGCCACTGCGGAAAGCGACGTCGATCCCCACTTGTCTTCAGCCAAAAAGGAAAAGTCGAGCCGTGGCAGGACCAGCATCGCCATCAAGAAATTGACAATCACGACAGTCGCCAATGGCAGAGCCGCCAGCGCCACGGGCGGCAGCGTCTCGCTCGCCTGTCCGTGTTGAAGTTCTGCGGTGTCGAATTCGCGCGCGCTCGTTGCACGTTCGCGGATGAACTGGTCATCGGCAACACCATTTGCCGGAAGCATATCTGCGCCGCCATACCCCTCGCCTGCGCGCTCTGCGGCGGCCTGACTGCGCTTCAGCCACCACATGCCGAACGCCAGCATGATGCCGGAGGCAATGATACCGAGAATGGGCGCGGCGAACGGTGTCGTTCCGAAGAACGGCATCGGGATCGCATTCTGGATTGCCGGAGTTCCAGGCAATGCTGACATTGTGAACGTCGATGTGCCGAGAGCAATCGCGGCGGGCATCAAACGGCGAGGAATGTTCGCGGCGCGAAACAGATCCTGCGCCATTGGAGCAAGCACGAAAAAGGCGACGAACAGGCTGACGCCGCCGTACGTCACTGCGGCGCCCGCAAGCACGACGGCTAACATGGCATGCGAAGGGCCCATGCGTTCGCTCATGTAACGCGAAATCGCCCTGACGGAACCGCTATCGTCCATCAGTTTGCCGAATAGCGCACCGAGTAAAAACAGCGGAAAGAACTGAGCAAGAAACTGCGCTGCGCTGCCCATGAACGTCTGGGTCCAATGCGCAAGAAGCGGTTCACGCGAGAAAGCTGCAGCGATGAGCGCCGCAGCCGGAGCCAACAGAAGAATGGTCCAGCCGCGATATGACAGCCAAATTAAGAAACCGAGACCGACCAGTATGCCCAGCAAACCCATTGCGCGGTACTCGGCTCAAAAGCACATCGAAATCGGCAGGCGGGAAAATCATGGAAAGGTGCCGATCATCCAAACCGCCGAACGAGATTAATCTCAAAGGCTATCGTGGATTGTGTTCGACATTTTACCAGATGATCTCGTTTCGGCATACGTTCCATTTTTCGCAAGCCGATGCAATTGATCGTCGTACATCGGTTAATGGCAGTGCAATGCTTGCATTCACATGTGCCGAGATGCCCGTCATTCGTTTGCATCTTAGAGTATGTAAACAGCCGCGCAGATGATAAGCGGTATCCATATTGATTGAATGTATAATGCGGATTGCCATCGTACTGCTATTACGCCGACATAACGCAAAACGCATGTCTTCGCTCGTCCTCTGCGTTATGCCTCGGCTCTATCTGTTCGCTATACGCAAAGAGGTCCGACGTGTCCGTCAAGCGCGATGTCGTACTGGTTGACTTGGCGCTGCAGGGCGGTGGATCTCACGGCGCCTTTACCTGGGGCGTGCTTGATAGGCTGCTCGAAGAACCCTGGCTTAAAATAGAAGCTATATCGGGGACGTCGGCTGGAGCCATGAATGCCGCCGTATTGGCTGACGGCTGGACGTCTGGCGGAGCCGAAGGAGCGCGCGCAGCACTCGACAACTATTGGCAGCGCGTTTCACAAGCGGCGTCGTTCAGTCCGTTGCAGCGATCGCCACTCGACGTGATGATGGGACGCTGGGCGCTCGACACGTCTCCGGCATACCTCGCAATGGATTTGATGTCGCGAGTGCTTTCGCCCTATGATCTGAACCCATTGGGCCTCAATCCGCTACGCGGCATCCTTTCCGAAAGTATCGACTTCTCGCGTCTTCCGAGTTCACCGATCAAGCTGTTCGTGACGGCAACCAATGTCCGGACGGGACGCGGGCGGATATTTCGAAACGCCGAAATTACTGCCGATGTGCTACTGGCCTCTGCCTGTCTCCCGACACTCTTCCAAGCGATTGAAATCGATGGCGAGCACTACTGGGACGGTGGCTACGCAGGCAACCCGACGATCACACCGCTTATTCGTGAAAGTGATGCAATCGATACCATCTTGGTGCAGATCAATCCCCGGGAACGGTCTGAACCGCCGCGCACCGCAAGCGATATTCTCAATCGATTGAATGAGATTTCGTTCAACTCCCCTTTAATGAAAGAGCTGCGGATGATCGCCGTTCTGCGTCAGGTCGCCGACCCCGGAAATGGCGAAGGGGCCCGCTGGGCAAGGATGCGGACGCACCGAATTCTGACCGACATGCTCGCGGATTTGGGAGCCTCATCCAAGCTCAACGCCGAATGGGCATTTGTTTCCATGCTGAAGGAGCAGGGTCGAAAGAGCGCCGATGAATTTCTTGCCACTCATGGCAACGACGTCGGCGTCCGCTCGACCGCTGATCTCGACGTGCTTTTGGCCGAGTGCTGATCGGCGTGGATGCAATCCAGAAGTGTCCGATATTTCGAGCACGAAGTCCGCGATTGGGTGAGCGCTCGATACAGCGTTAGCCAGGCAGAAGAACACAGCGAATGAACGCCTCGCTCACAACCGCGATCTCAAAGGGCGAGCACGTCGCAGCCACACGGGAGTTGGGGCCCGCTTGGGCCCGGCCGCTATCGCCGTAGATTTTATAAGTTTCTGAAAAATTGGTCGGTGAACCTCCGCCCCCCAGCCCCCCCCCAGACTGACAGCCACGGCTTATAGGCGTCAATGGCGGAATATAAGCATCAATTTGAACCCGAGCGCCTCCCCTATTCGTCAATAACCTAACGTGTCGAGACATAGTATGAGTTTGTAGATAAGGTCACCCCACTATATTCGCGCTCTTGTTCCGGTATTTTTCTTCCACACTGACCGTTGGTGCGAATTGGTGGATTCGAGTGACGCGTCCCAAGGTCAGACCTCTGATTGCGGTCATGATGCCGAGAGAGTGGACGAAAGTCGCGCAAGTAGGCAGATCATCTTCAGCTCTGCCGGTTACGTCCGCTTTGGTCTCAAAAGCGAAACTGAGGAAGCATGTGTTCAGACCAGTTCAACCGCTAGAACTCGATCAAAACGTCACGTCATCCGCAGCGCCCAACGGTAGATCGCTGCGACCCTTCGTGCCCATGTGGTTGCGGGTGTCGAGGAAGGTGAGCCGATATGCGTTCACAATCCCGTACTCGCTTCTTGAGCTGGCAACGCGCTCGACGTGCAGGAGCCCTTCGACGGCGAGCAACGACAGCGCGCGTTTGATGTTGTTCTTCGCAACGCCGGAGTAGTCTGTGATCTTCTCGTAGGACACCCTCGTCAGATTTGATGCGTCGTCGCGAAGAGCGACGAACAGAAGGTAAAGCTTCAGAGCGTCGAGTTCGGCGGGCTGCCTTAGGCGGAAATTGTCGAAAGCCCATACTCGTTCGTTCGTATACAACCGCGACGCAGGCAGCTTGCCCCAGCCCTGGTAGAGGTCGTAATCAGCCAGCAAATACTGGCTTCGCTCCGTCCCAACCTTGCAAATTAGCTTTTGCGCTCCCAATCGAGCCAAGCCTTCGGCGACTTTTGACCGGCTGAGGCCTGTGGCTGCCGTCAGTTCGTCATAGGTCAGCTCGGCAATCCCCGTCGCTTTGTCAGCTTGTTGGGCGATGACGATGAGCACCATCAACGCGCCGACACTGGACGCACCTTCTCCCTTGCGCCACCGGAAGGCCTTTAGTCCGCCTTGAGCGATCCAGCCAGTCGGAAGCATGACCCAAGGCCGCAAACGCCGCATCATGATGTGTGCTTCCCGAGCGCCGACTTCACCGCCCAGATGGCGAATGCGCGAGGCCAAGCGCGCCAAGCGCAATCAATCCAATCAAATGCTCCCCGCTCAGGGCGGCAAAGCCCGTGAGAATGCCCTCTACGAATTCCTTCATGCTCGCAATCCTTTGCGTTGATTGAGCTGCAAAAAATTTACGAGAGCGTAGTTTCTATATCTAGAGACAATCGCCCGGCAACATGCCGGATATGCGCCCGTCGTGGGGAAGAAAATACGGTAGAATCAGAGCATTAATGTGCCGCAAGCGCGGTTCGCGGCAAGTTCCAATCCAGTTCACGACGAGCCTTCCGCGAACTGCCAGAACTACCCCGCGGGGCATGGCGCATAGACCTCGGCTGGCGATGCCAAGAACATCCGCTCGATCTCTCGACCGGAAGCTTCCACGAGTACGCGCGAGGCCAGGCAGCTCGTCCTTCGCGCGGCGGTAATCGTCCAAGGCGATTGATCTCGCAGCGGGCGCGTCGAGCCGCTTTACCCGGTTCTTTCCGACCAACAGATAGGCCTGACCAAGCGCGTTCAAAGACTGCGCCCTCATCGCAGCGTTAATGTCGTTTGCCCAGTGGAGGATACCTCCGCGGGCCCGGCGATCATCGACGGAAAATGCGGTCTCGCCATAACCCAGGCTCAGGATTTGAACCTGATTCCGCTGGATAGCGAAGCAAGATAGAGCATCCGCTAGCCCGTTCATAACCGGGTTGTTAGCCCAGTTCCCGCCGTCAACCATGGTGTACCCGTTGTTGGGCAAGCTCTCGAAAAACGTTGGCGCGGCGGACGTCGCCAGGCCAACCCTAACCATCCGCTCCACCCGATCCTTCTTATAATCAGGATGGTGAGGCGTTTTATAGAGCCGCGGTTCGCCGTGCCTTCCCTTGAACGCCGGAATGCACAGCCTCAGCCGAGATTCGCCGAACGTCGTCTCACCGAACAGCCGCAGCAATTCGTCTTCCAACGGCTTGCGTTCATAAGCCGTTCGAATGACCTGGCGGACAAGTCGCAACAGTCGGTTAAAGTCGCTCGCCGGTGGGAAAATGTTACCGCCGCGCTCCATGTACACCGTCAGAATGTCCGCGGCGGAAAGGCCATAGCCGAGCCCGAGCGATATTATGCCTCCGGTCGACGTACCAGCTAGCAGGTCGAAATATTCCCCGATGGCAGCGACCGCCTAGGTAGCGACGCTCCAACTCGGCCAGGATCGCCGCTGGCAAGATCCCGCAGATGCCTCCGCCATCGATGGATAAGATTCGGGAGGGTCTGCCCTCCGGCCAGCCTTGAGGTATCCGCTGCTGCTGAATTGTGCCGTCCGAACGCGGGGGCGGGATATATGTCATCAGCCCGCCCTCCGTGCGGTTTCGAGGTGGCGGCCGCTGCCGGCCCATTTGCCGGTCGCGCGCCAGCCGTCGTAACAAGCCAGCCAATCAATCGTCCATTTCACGGTGGTTTCCGAGAGAAGGCGAAGGGTGTCCATTCACCGGCCTCGTGATCGAAGAGGCATAACGATGGAAATACAGGATCATCCCAGTAAGCATGCGGAAGATCGCCTTCGGCATCCCTCTACGTTGCCGCAGAACCGGATCGACAACGCGCACCCGGGGCTGCTGACGCAGCGGGTCAATCAGCTCGACGATGGAAGGGGCCATATACGCGATGCTCACCTCATAACTCGAGAAGCTGGGCCGGAGTGGGCCTCGCCACAGCGCACGGCGATCATCGCTGCGTTCCAACCTTAAGGTTGGCCACGCAGCGATGATCGCCGCGATCTGCTGTTTGATCGTCGGCATCATTTTTTGCGGCTTCCCATGAAGGTGTGGGACCGCGCGACTGCCGGGGAAGGAATGATGACGCTGGCCGCAGGAACAAGCAGCCCGCCCTTTGGCGTATAGCTCTGATGAGCGGAACCGCACCATGCGTAAGGCGTTGCGAGGGAAGCTAACTCTTGCGGCACGCAATGCCGCTGAAGGCCAGGGCGAGGACGATGAGGGTCTCCTCGATGATCTTGCGGAACTGTCCAACCCAGATAGACCGAAGCACGAATGACGCCAGCCTATTCACCGGCCGAGCTGACATTGAGGGAACTCGGCATAAACGATCCCAAACAGATCGATGTCGAAGTCATCGCGTGGCATCTCGGCGCCAAGGTCAAATATCGTCCGCTCAAGAGCTGCGAAGCACGTATTGTCGGACGTGATGACCGCGCCATCATCTCGGTCGACAATACGAAGACAGAAGAGCGGCAGCGCTTCTCGGTCGGACATGAATTGGGCCATTGGCACCACCACCGGGGCCGGTGCCTTATTTGTAGGTCCGACGACATCGGCAATGTGCGCAAAGGGGCTGCTGACCCGGAGCGCGTTGCGGATGGTTACGCTGCAAATTTGCTGATGCCCTGGTACATCTTCAATCCGTTCGTGGGGTCGTTCCGATCGCTGTCGCTCGGCGTACTTCGCGAAGCGAAGAAGACGTTCTGCGTGAGCCTCACCGCCGCCGGCCTCAGGGTAATCAAGTCGAACCGCTTCCCTGCTTTGCTTGTGTGCCACACGCGTGCGGGTCGGCGCTGGTTCCGGCAGTCCGATCAAGTGCTGGAACGGTGGTACGTTGATTTACAACAAGAACAATATAACTCTTAATCAGCGGGTCCACGGTTCGAGTCCGTGATCACCCACCATTGAATTGCTAGGATTTTTCGCTCTTCTCGCCGTTTCTAGAGCCGCCGGTTTGGCAGTCGTTGGCAGAGCAACGTTTTGTTTCTGTTCTCCATCCGGATGATTGCAGCGTAGGGACGCGGGTCCCACAAATCGCATGTCGCGGTAATGGCCATGCGGGCTCCTCAATTCCTTATGCAACGGGATAAGGCGTGAAGCGCCGCTCGTTTTCATCGACGGCGGTGCGCCCGCCAATCGGCGGAAATGCGCGTTGCGGACAATTCGGCCGCTCGCAGACCTTGCAACCCACGCCAATCGGCACCGCAACGCCTGAGTTGGCGAGGTTCAAGCCTTTCGCGTAGACGAGCCGGTTCGCGTGACTGAGGTCGCAACCGAGCCCGATTGCGAAGGTTTTTACCGGCGCACCGAAGCCGCCGTGCCCTCGCGACACCGTTCGCGCGACCCAAAGATACGTCCGTCCGTCAGGCATTTGCGCGAGCTGCGTGAGAATACGCCCTGGCGTGGAAAATGCTTCGTACACGTTCCATAGCGGGCATGATCCGCCGACGCGCGAAAAATGGAAATCCGTCGCCGACTGACGCTTCGAGATATTTCCGGCACGATCGACGCGCACGAAGAAGAACGGGACGCCGCGAGATTCCGAACGCTGCAATGTGCTCAAGCGATGACAGACCGTTTCAAATCCGACGCCAAAACGCTGACCGAGCAGATCGATATCGTAGCGCAGGGCTTCCGCCGCTTCGAGAAACGGCGTGTAGGGCATCACCAATGCGCCCGCGAAATGATTTGCGAGGCCGATGCGCGCCAGGCGGAATGTTTCATCGCTATCGTCGGCGGCATCTTTCGCCAGCCGGTCCAGCGTGTCGCCGATGTCGAGAAAGGCAAGCTGCGTCGCCATCTCGAAGGCCTGCTGGCCAGGGTTGAGGTTCGCGGAAAGTTCAAGCGTGCGCCGCGCGCGATTGAATCGCCGTTGCGGCGAGAGCGTATCGGTTGCGGGAACAATAACGATATCGACGCCATGCTCCGAACGCAGATACTCTCGCAGTCCGGTCGCGACGTCACCGATCACGAGCTGGGCTTTGTCGAACAGCGCTTCGGCGGCTTCGTCGAGCTCCGCGATGTAGTTGTGATGCGCGTAAAAATAATCGCGCACCTTTTCGTAGGGCATCAGCGTCGCGGGTTCGATCTCTTCCGCGCTCAGCCCGAAGCGTGATGCCATCGCGTCGGCGCGCTCGGACGCCTGGCGTGACCGCGCCTGCAGCGCAACGATGGCGCGTCCAACCGCCGGCATGTTGGCGGCAATTTCGCGAATCTCCGTGAGTGCGACGTGCTCGCCGAGGCCGGGGTCGGCGAGCACGTCCTTCAAATCCGCGATGAGACGCGCTTCCTCGTCTTCGGAAAAAAGCTGCACATCGACGCCGAACACGGAGTTGATCTTGAGCAGGATCGGAACCGTCAGCGGTCGCTGATTTTTTTCGATCTGATTGAGATAGCTCGGGGACAGTTCGAGCGCCCGCGCCAGGGCGACTTGCGTCAGCCCGCGCTCCTCGCGGAGCCGCTTCAGGCGAACGCCCATGAACGCTTTTCTCATGCAGACCTCGATATTCGCAAAATTCGCAAATTCGCAACCCTAGCCTCGCAAAACTCCGCAATTTCAGGCGTTTCGCGCGACTTCGGAATGCGGATATTGCGAATATCAAGTCATTTGGCAAGCGAGGACGGCATGAAGACTTCGGAAATAGTGCAGCTGGGAATCGATGCGGCTTCCGACCGGTTCGATGGGATCGAGCGACCCTATTCCGTTGCCGACGTCATGAAGCTGCGCGGTTCGGTGCCGATCCGATACACGCTCGCCGACATCGCCTCGAAGCGTCTTTGGCAACTTCTCAATGCCGAACCTTATGTGCACGCGCTCGGCGCCGTCACCGGCAATCAGGCGATGCAGATGGTCCGCGCCGGATTGAAAGCCATCTATCTCTCCGGCTGGCAGGTCGCCGCTGACGCCAACACGGCGAGCGCGATGTACCCCGACCAGAGCCTCTATCCGGCGAACGCCGGTCCGGAGCTTGCGCGCCGCATCAATCGTACCCTGCAACGTGCCGATCAGATCGAGCACATGGAAGGCAAGTCGAGCGTCGCGACGTGGTTTGCTCCGATCGTCGCGGATGCGGAAGCCGGGTTCGGTGGGCCGCTGAACAGCTTCGAGATCATGAAGGCTTACATCGAAGCGGGTGTTGCCGCCGTTCACTTCGAGGATCAGCTTGCTTCGGAGAAGAAGTGCGGCCACCTCGGCGGCAAGGTTCTAATTCCGACAGCAGCGCATATTCGCAATCTCGTGGCTGCGCGACTTGCCGCCGACGTCATGGGTGTTGCAACGCTCATCGTCGCGCGCACCGACGCCGAGTCGGCGAAGCTCATCACGTCCGATATCGATGAGCGCGATCGCGAATTCATCGTCAAAGGTGAACGTACGGCCGAAGGCTTCTACACGTTACGCAACGGAGTCGACGCCTGCATCGCGCGCGGCCTCGCCTATGCGCCGTACGCCGACTTGCTGTGGTGGGAAACATCGACACCCAATATCGAGCATGCGCGTAAATTTGCCGAGGCCATTCACGCCAAGTATCCCGGCAAAAAACTCGCCTACAATTGCTCGCCGTCATTCAACTGGCAGAAGAAGCTCGATCCCGCGACGATCGCGAAGTTCCAGAGCGAGCTTGGCGCGATGGGTTACAAATTCCAGTTCGTAACGCTCGCTGGCTTCCATCAGCTGAACCACAGCATGTTCGAGCTTGCGCAAGGGTATCGCGATCGCGGCATGGCTGCGTACTCGGAACTTCAGCAGGCCGAATTCGCGAGCGAAGCGCGCGGCTATACCGCGACGCGGCACCAGCGCGAAGTCGGAACCGGATATTTCGACGCCGTTTCTCTTGCGATTACCGGCGGAACCTCATCGACGACAGCCATGTCGGCATCGACCGAGACAGCGCAATTCCATGACGATGCAGTGAGACCGGCGGCCGAATAAGCCGCCATGCGGGAGCTATTGCCTTGAGATCAGCGGACATCATCAACATGGCCGAGCCGTTCAACGGACCCAAAAATCACGATGTCGACGCAGCCATCCGCAAGGTCGCGGACACACTGCACCGGCTCAATCTGCAAATTCATCAGGCCGTCGAAGCTGGCGCGTCGATTGAGCTGATGCGCGCCCATCGCGTGCACAACGGTCGCGGACAATGGGGCGATCAGATGGTTCCGATCGTGCGCGTGCCCGACACGCCTGCAAAGGAATGACCGATGTCGCCCGATCCTGCTGAGACGCGCTTTGCCGAAATCGTATTTCCTGAACAGGCCAATCATTACGGCACGCTGTTCGGCGGAACGGCTTTGAACTTGATGAGCAAGGCTGCGGCGATTGCCGCCGCCCGGCGCGCAGGCGCGAGCGTCGTCATGGCGCGATCCGACCGCGTCGATTTTCACTTGCCAGTTCTCGTCGGCCAGCTCGTCGAACTCATCGCGCGCGTCGAACGGGTCGGGCGTTCGTCGATGACCGTCAAGGTCGAGGTCGTCGCCGAAACACTCGGCAAAGCCGATCGCAAGCTGGCAATGCGCGGCAGCTTCGAAATGGTCGCCGTCGATGAACACGGCCGGCCGCAACCGATCGCGGCACAAACCGCCGCTTGAACTTATCCAGTCATTCGAAAGGCAAGACGCGCATGGTTCAGTCTGCAAACCTTGGCTTCCCACGCATCGGCTTGAAGCGCGAACTCAAAAAGGCGACGGAAAGCTATTGGAAAGGGGAGCTCGATTACCTCGCGCTGCGTAAACTCGGCGCCGACCTTCGCGTGCGCCATTGGCGGCTTCAGCGTGATCTCGGGATTGAAATCATCCCTTCGAACGATTTTTCGTTCTACGATCAGGTTCTCGATACGACAGCGATGCTTGGCGCGGTGCCGCCGCGCTATCGTAATGACGGCGCTGGAAACTCCGTGAAGTTCTCGCCATCGGCGCGGACCTCCAATGCCTATGCGATGATGGCCGATGTTGCCGAAACCGCGGAGGTGCAGGGCAGCGTCGATCTCGACACCTACTTCGCGATGGCGCGCGGATCTGCTGCTGCGCCCGCGATGGAAATGACGAAGTGGTTCGATACCAATTACCACTACATCGTCCCGGAGTTTTACGAGGATCAGGAATTCCGGCTCGCGTCGCGCAAGGCGATTGACGAGTTCAAGGAAGCCAAGGCGCTCGGCATCCATACGCGGCCAGTGCTGGTGGGGCCGATCACTTTTCTGTCGCTCGGAAAGGCGAAAAGCGCGGATCTCGATCCGCTAGCGCTTATCGAGCGTGTGCTCCCCGTTTACACCGAAGTTCTGACGACGCTTGCTTCCGAGGGCGCGGATTGGGTGCAAATCGACGAACCGATCCTCGGCACCGATTTGAATGACGCGCAGCGCGACGCCTTTCGTAAGGCCTACGCGGCCTTGTCGAAGTGCGGTCTGAAAATCCTCGTTGCCACTTACTTCGAGCGACTCGACGACAATCTATCGCTTGTTGCCGCGCTGCCGATCGACGGACTGCACATCGATCTCGTTCGCGCGCCGGAGCAGCTTGCGTCCGTTCTGTCGGTTTGGCCGAAGTCGCGCACCCTGTCGCTCGGCGTCATCGATGGACGCAACATCTGGCGCGCCGATCTCGACGCCGCCTTCAGCCTCGTCGAAAAGGCGATTGCTGCGCGGGGACCTGACAGTCTCCAGATCGCGCCGTCGTGCTCGCTCTTGCACGCGCCGGTCGATCTTGACAGCGAAACGAAGCTCGACGACGAACTCAAATCCTGGCTGGCGTTCTCAAAGCAAAAGCTGGCTGAACTCGCGGCGTTGACGCATGCGGCCAATAACGGGAAGCAAGCGGCAGAAGAAGCATTCGCGGCAAGTGCGGCGGCCGTGAAATCGCGTGCGTCGTCGGCGCGTGTTCATGATGTCAATGTCGCAGCGCGCCTTGCGGGCTCTAGTTCTGGCGATGCCAATCGCGCCGGATCCTTCGAGCAGCGTCAGGCGAAGCAGCGCAAGCGTTTCGCCTTGCCGAAATTCCCAACGACGACGATTGGATCGTTTCCGCAAACGGAAGAAGTCCGCAAAGCGCGCGCCGCGCATCGCCGCCGTGACATCGATGATGCCACATATGACGCGTTTCTTATGAAGGAGACCGAGAACGCTATCAGCGTTCAGGAAAACCTCGGCATCGATGTGCTCGTTCATGGCGAGTTCGAGCGCAACGATATGGTGGAATACTTCGGCGAGCAGCTTTCCGGATTCGTCTTCACGCAAAACGGCTGGGTTCAATCGTATGGAAGCCGGTACGTAAAGCCGCCGATCATTTTCGGCGATGTCTCGCGACCGAAGCCGATGACGGTGCGCTGGTCGGCTTACGCCCAGTCGCTTACGACAAAGCCCATCAAAGGCATGCTGACTGGCCCCGTGACGATCCTGCAATGGTCTTTCGTTCGCGACGACCAGCCGCGTTCCGTCACGTGCCGGCAGATTGCGTTCGCCATCCGCGACGAGGTCGTCGATCTGGAAAAAGCTGGCATTGGCATCATTCAAATCGACGAGCCGGCGTTGCGCGAAGGCTTGCCTATAAGGTTGAAGGACAGGGAAGCTTACCTCAAATGGGCCGTCGAGTGCTTTCGACTCACGGCAGCCGGAGCATCCGATCTGACGCAGATCCACACGCACATGTGTTACGGTGAGTTCAACGACATCATGGAGGCGATTGCTGCGCTCGACGCCGACGTCATTTCAATCGAGACGTCGCGCTCGCAGATGGAATTGCTCGATGGCTTTTCAGAGTTCAAGTATCCGAACGAGATCGGACCGGGCGTCTACGATATTCATTCGCCGAGATGCCCATGCGTCGGCGAGATGACAAATCTCATCGCGAAGGCACGCGAGCGGCTCGCGCCGGAGCAAATCTGGATCAATCCGGATTGCGGCTTGAAAACGCGCAAATGGGATGAAGTTCTTCCTGCGTTGAAGAACATGGTCGAGGCAGCGAGAAAGATGCGGGAGAATACCTAGCGACGTCGTTGTGGCGAGGTCCGCCAAAGCTCTCCTTCCCAACGGCAAATTTTGCCGTCGCAAAATGGCGGCGCTTGAAGCGCGCTGCTTTGTAAATCGCAATCGGCCGCGGCCTCTTAGGCGCGCGGCCGATTGGCGAAGCAACCCTATTCGGCGAAAAGCTGGCGCTTAATAAGTCTTAAATCATGCACGCCGGCTGAAGGCCGTAAGGCGTGCAAATTCGGCTGCGCGCAATTGCGCCGTTGGTCGTTGTCAAAATTCTCTCATATATCCAAGACTATATACTGAAAAAATTAAATAAGCTGATGCAGGGAGCGGCAAACGAACCAAGCGTGGCCAATGTGATGCGCGCGGAGAGACGCTCTTGCGAGATACAAATCAGACGACCGAGATCCCGAAAGCCCAAACACCCGAGCAGTTGATCGATCAGGCGGCGCTTGCTGGCCTTGGGCATATGACATCCGGTCTATCGCCGATCGGCCTAACGCTGGCTGTTCTGGATTGGAGCATGCATCTGGCCGTGGCGCCCGGAAAGCGGATCGCGCTCGCCGAAGCCTATGGGCAGCTTCTTGCGGACACGATGCAGCGCGCGGCGCGTGGCATCAGCGGCGTCGAGGTCGAAGACGGAGCGGGTCATAGCAAAACACCTGCGCGGCGCGATCCTCGCTTTTCCGGCGACGCCTGGAATCAGTTTCCGTTTCAGTTCTGGGCCGACACCTTTAGCGCCGTTGAGGATTGGTGGGCCTCGGCGACGCGCGGCGTGCCGGGCGTGTCTCCGCATCATGAAGCCGTGGTGTCATTCGCCGTGCGCCAGTGGCTCGACATGTGGTCGCCCTCCAATTCTCCGTTCGCAAATCCGGCCGTCGGGCAGCAGACGCTTCGCGAAGGCGGTGCCAATCTCGTCAGAGGCGCGCAAATTTGGCTCGAAGACGCAGAACGGATTGCGGGCGGAAAACTTCCGACAGGCGCTGAAGCGTTCAAGGTCGGCGAGACGGTCGCGGCAACGCCGGGCAAAGTCATCTTTCGCAATCACCTGATCGAGCTGATCCAATACGCTCCGGCCGGAGAAACCGTGCACGCGGAGCCGATCCTGATCGTTCCCGCATGGATCATGAAGTATTATGTGCTCGATCTGTCGCCGCACAATTCGTTGATCAAATTTCTCGTCGACCAGGGCTTCACGGTTTTCTGCATCTCCTGGCGCAACGTCTCCGCTGAGGATCGCGATCTTTCACTCGAGGATTATCGCCGGCTCGGCGTGATGGCGGCGCTCGATACGATTTCCGCCGTCGTGCCGGATCGGCCGGTGCACGCCGCCGGCTACTGTCTCGGTGGAACGCTCCTGTCGATCGCCGCGGCTGCGATGGGCGAAACGGGCGACGATCGTCTAGCAAGCGTCACCTTGCTCGCAGCTCAGACCGACTTCACCGAACCGGGCGATCTGCAACTGTTTATCGACGACAGCCAGGTGGCTCTTCTCGAAGCGCTGATGGGGCAAAGCGGCACGCTCGACTCCTCGCAAATGGCCGGTGCGTTCCAGCTTTTGAAATCCAACGACCTGATCTGGTCGCACATGATCCATGACTATCTCATGGGTGAGCGCAGCCAGATGATCGACTTGATGGCCTGGAACGCCGATGCAACGCGAATGCCCTTCCAGATGCATTCGGATTATCTGCGCAAACTGTTCTTGCGCAACGATCTCGCGAGCGGACGCTACGTCGTCGATGGCAATCCGATCGCGCTGCAGAATATCCGCGTTCCGGTGTTTGCGGTCGGAACGGAGCGCGATCATATCGCGCCCTGGAAGTCGGTTTATAAAATCCACTATCTCGCGGATACCGGCGTCACCTTCGTACTGACGAACGGCGGACATAACGCCGGCATCGTCAATGAACCCGGACATGCGAACCGCCATTTCCGTCTTCTGACGAAAGCGCGAAACGACATCTGCCTCAGCGCCGACGAATGGTTTTCCGCGGCCAAGGTGAAGGACGGATCGTGGTGGCCCGTCTGGACCGACTGGCTCGCGGCGCACGCTTCACCTGAAAGAGTTTCACCGCCCGCAATGGGCTGCGAGGCGAAGGGCATCTCGCCGCTTGCTGCCGCGCCCGGAACCTATGTGCTGCAACGATGACAGCTGTGATCCCCCAGATCCGCCTGACCAATCGCACGTTCGACGAATTGGAAATCGGCGAGAGCGCCTCTCTCACGCGGTTTGTGAGCGAAGACGACATCAAGCTGTTTGCCGCGACATCGGGCGACGTCAATCCCGCCCATCTCGACGCGGCTTATGCGGCGACCGATATGTTCGGTCACGTCGTCATTCACGGCATGTGGACCGCAGCGCTGCTGTCCACGCTACTCGGTACGCAATTACCGGGACCTGGAACGATCTACCTCGGCCAGGACCTGCGCTTCCGTCGTCCGGTCGCGCCGGGCGATACCGTCACGGCAACCGTTACCGTGCGTGAGAAGGGGCCGGATAAGCGCGTCGTTCTCGATACATTGTGCGTCAACCAGCACGGCAAGGAAGTGTTGTCGGGCCAGGCGACGGTCATCGCACCAACCGAAAAACTGAGCCTGCCGCGCATTCCGGTGCCGGAAGTCGCGCTCCGTCGTCACGGCCGCTTCGATCAGGTCCTCGAGCAGGCGAAATCGCTGCCTGCGTTGCCGACCGCCGTCGTGCATCCGTGCAGCCCGGAAGCGATCTCCGCGACGATCGAAGCCAAACTCGAAGGCCTCATCGAACCGGTGCTCGTCGGTCCGCCGCACAAGATCGCTGCCGCTGCCGAGAAAGCCGGCGTTTCGATCGAAGGCTTGCGCATCGAGGCGACCGAGCACAGCCACGCCGCCGCCGCCAAGGCCGTCGAGCTTGCGTCGTCGGGTGCCGTTCATGCGTTGATGAAAGGCAGCCTTCATACCGACGAATTGCTCGGCGCCGTCGTCGCGGTGCAGTCGGGCCTGCGCACAGAGCGGCGCATCAGCCACGTCTACGTGCTCGACGTGCCGTCGTATCCCAAGCCCTTGATCGTCACGGACGCGGCGATCAACATCATGCCGACGCTCGATCAGAAGCGCGACATCTGCCAGAACGCCATCGACCTGATGCACGTGCTCGGCGTCGCCGAGCCATTGGTTGCCGTTCTCGCCGCCGTCGAAACGGTCAACCCCGCGATGCCCGCAACGCTCGAAGCCGCCGCCCTGACGGTGATGGCGGCGCGCGGTCAGATCACCGGCGCGAAAGTCGACGGCCCGCTGGCGTTCGACAATGCCATCAACCTCGACTCTGCGCGCATCAAGGAGATCGTGTCGCCCGTTGCGGGGCGCGCCGACATTCTCGTCGTTCCGAACCTGGAAGCGGGGAACATGCTCGCCAAGCAGCTCATTTATCTCGCTGGCGCCGACGCCGCCGGCCTCGTGCTTGGTGCGCGCGTTCCGATCATTCTGACCAGCCGATCCGATACGCTGCGCGTGCGGCTGGTGTCGGCCGCGTTGGCCAAGCTCGTCGCAGAACACCGGACCAGCGCGACCGCATGAGCGAAATTCTGATTACCTTCAATCCGGGCTCATCGACCATCAAGCTCGGTCTTTACCGTATGGCGGAAGACGGGCCTGTGCGATTGGGCCGGGGCGTCATCGATCTCAGACGCACGCCGCTGCTGTTGCACGTCGTCGAAGGTCCGACCGTTGCCGACATCCCGTTACGCGCCGAAGTCACCGAGGATCTGCACGAACTCATCGATGAAACGCTCGACTGGCTGAGCGATCACTTCGCACTTCAGGGAATAGCTGCGGCCGGTCATCGCGTCGTGCACGGCGGGGACGCTTTCTCCGGTGCAACTCTGATCACCGATGACACGCTGGCGACGATTGCGCGCTTCGTCGATCTGGCGCCGCTGCATCAACCGCAGAGTCTCCGGCTGATCCGCGCCATCCGTCATCTCCGCCCCGACCTGCCGCAATCGGCGTCGTTCGACACGGCGTTCCATAGGACGCAATCCGACATCGTTCGCCGCTTCGCCCTGCCTCGTGAAATGTTCGATGCCGGGATCAAGCGATACGGATTTCACGGGCTGTCCTACAAATTCGCGGCATCGCGGCTGCGCGAGCTTGCGCCCGATCTCGCAGCCGGACGTGTCGTCGCCGCGCACCTTGGCAGCGGCGCGAGTCTCTGCGCGCTCGAAAACGGCGAAAGCCGCGATACGAGCATGGGCTTTTCGACGCTCGACGGAATCCCAATGGCGACGCGCTGCGGCGCGCTCGACCCGGGCGTCGTCATCCATCTTCTGAAGCAACAAGGACAATCGCTCGCGAGCGTCGAAGACATTCTCTATCACCGATCGGGATTGCTCGGCGTCTCGGGAATAAGCGCCGACAGCCGCGATTTACTCGGCAGCGATCAACCGGCGGCACGAGAAGCGATCGCATTGTTCACACATCGGATCGCGCAGGAGATCGCCGCGCTCGCGACGACGTTGGGCGGCCTCGATGCCGTTGTCTTCACGGCGGGCATCGGTGAACATCAGCCTTCGATACGCGCTGCCGTATGTGCGCGCCTCGCGTGGCTCGGCGTCACGCTGGACGACAATGCAAATTCCGCGAGCGCAACACGCATCGACGCGCAAGACAGCAAAGTCGGCGTTTTCGTCATTCCGACGGACGAAGAGCAGGTGATCGCCACCGAAGCCTGCGCGCTTCTGATGTCCAGCAGAGAGGCCTGATGAAACCGATCGTCGATCTCACCGGCAAGCGCGTTCTTGTCGTCGGCATCGCCAACAAGAGCAGCATCGCCTATGGCTGTGCCGAGGCACTGAAGGCCGCCGGTGCCGACCTCGCGGTGACGTACCTGAACGCCAAGGCCGAACCACATGTGAGGCCGTTGGCGGAGGAACTGAACGCGTCGATCATCGTCCCGTGCGATGTCCGCATTCAAGGCGAGTTGGAAAGCGTTTTCGATACCATTCGCGCGACGTGGGGTCGTCTCGACGGCATCGTGCATTCCATCGCCTTCGCGCCACGCGAGGACTTGCACAACAGTCTTGTGCTGTGCTCGGCCGAAGGCTTCGCGATGGCAATGGATGTCTCATGCCACTCATTCATCCGCATGGCGAAGCTGGCGTTGCCGTTGATGGTCGATGGCGGCAGCCTGCAAACGGTGAGTTTCTTCGGCGCCAGCCGCGTGGTCGAGCACTATAATCTCATGGGGCCAGTCAAGGCCGCGCTGGAAGCGACGGTGCGGACTCTCGCTTCCGATCTCGCGCCGCGCCGCATCCATGTGCACGCGCTGTCATCCGGGCCGATCGCGACGCGCGCGGCCTCAGGGATAGATCGCTTCGACGAGCTTTTGGAAAAGACGCGCGAGCGCACGCCGGATCATCAGCTGGTGACGATCGAACAGATCGGGCGCATCTCGGCATTTCTCGCAAGCGACGCCGGAAGCGCCATGACGGGCTCGACGTCCTATGCCGACCACGGCTTCCACGTCGTCGCGTAACCTGATCTGAAATTGCCTGCGCCGGTCTTCCGTCGTCGTTGCACTCGGGGCCCATTCTGACGCAGGTATGGCTGCGATAACCTGTCATAAAAGTTGCGAGTCGCAGGTCCCTTACAACATTTCGGATTGGGCGAAAGTCGAAGACAATCACCGCGCGAGCCCCAGTGACGCACTTGACTTAAATCAAGGTTGCTAACTGTTCATCATCCGAGTGTGCGGCTTCCCTGGTGGGATCGGGAGGCAGCTTTGCAAGATGTATTGGACGAGCGCTCAGGATTAAGCGACTCGCTGGCGCTGATTAGCGCAGTCATAATGGGCGTAATTGGTCTGATCTTCGCGGTCGCTGGAGAGGAGGAAATACTCCGATTTCAGGGACTGCTTTTATTGGTTGCTGGCGTCGCGGCTGGTTTATATGTCGCAACCCATCCGACCAATCTCAGAGAAGAGAAGCGTTCCGGCTATTTCGATGGCCCAATTCGCGTCGCGACAATCGCGTGCGTGTTCTGGGGCGTCGCCGGCTTTCTTGTCGGCGACATTCTCGCTTGGCAGCTCGCGTTCCCGGCTCTCAATCTTGACCTGCCGTGGACCAACTTCGGCCGCCTGCGCCCGGTCCACACCTCAGCCGTCGTTTTTGCATTCGGCGGCAACGCGCTCATCGCGACATCGCTTTACGTGGTCCAGCGCACGAGCCAGGCGCGAATGCCGGGCAAATGGGCGCCGTGGTTCGTCGTTTGGGGATACCAGCTCTTTATCGTCATCGCCGCGACCGGCTATTTGATGGGCGTAACGCAAAGCAAGGAATACGCAGAGCCCGAGTGGTATGCGGATATCCTGCTGACGCTCGTGTGGGTCACCTATCTTCTTGTGTTCCTCGGCACGCTCAGAGGCCGCCAGGAACCGCACATCTACGTCGCGAACTGGTTCTTCCTCGGCTTCATCGTCACTGTCGCGATGCTGCATGTGGTCAACAACCTCGCGCTGCCGGTATCGTTTCTCGGAACGCTGAGCTACCCGCTGTTCCCCGGCGTCCAAGGTGCGATGACGCAATGGTGGTACGGGCATAACGCCGTCGGCTTCTTCCTGACGGCCGGCTTCCTCGGCATCATGTACTACTTCATTCCGAAGCGCGCCGAGCGCCCCGTGTACTCGTACCGCCTGTCGATCGTGCACTTCTGGTCGCTGATCTTCCTCTACATCTGGGCCGGTCCGCACCATCTCCACTACACCGCTCTGCCGGAATGGACGCAGACGCTCGGCATGACGTTCTCGATCATGCTGTGGATGCCGTCATGGGGTGGCATGATCAACGGTCTCATGACGCTCTCGGGTGCATGGGATAAGCTCAGAACCGACCCGGTCATCCGGCTGCTCGTCGTCAGTGTCGCCTTCTACGGCATGTCGACGTTCGAAGGACCGCTGATGTCCATCAAAGAGGTCAACTCGCTCTCGCACTACACCGACTGGACGATCGGGCACGTGCACTCGGGCGCGCTGGGATGGGTCGGCATGATCTCGTTCGGTGCCGTCTACTGCCTCGTTCCGTGGCTTTGGAAGCGCAAGGGTCTCTACTCGCAGAAGCTTGTCGAGTGGCACTTCTGGCTCGCGATGATCGGCATCGTTCTCTACATCTCGTCGATGTGGGTGGCGGGCATCACGCAGGGGCTGATGTGGCGTGCATACGACCGCCTCGGCTTCCTCAAGTATTCGTTCATTGAAACAGTCGAGGCGCTGCATTGGCCTTACGTCATCCGTGCGACAGGCGGCGTCCTGTTCCTGCTCGGCGGGTTGATCATGGCCTACAACATCTGGCGCACCATTCGCAGCGACGTGTCGGTCGACGTACGGGATCAGCCCGCGGTCGCCGCAGCACCGGAACTGCGCCCCGGCGCCATCGCAATGCCAGCCGAATAAGGAGCGATAATCGTGAACCACGCTATCTTCGAGCGAAACTCGATTATTCTTCTGATCGGCGCGCTGATTGTCGTGTCGATCGGCGGCATCGTCGAAATCGCACCGCTGTTCTACGTCAAATCGACAATCGAGAAAGTGCAGGGCATGCGCCCGTACTCGCCTCTCGAGCTTGCCGGACGTGACATCTACGTGCGCGAGGGCTGCTACAATTGCCATAGCCAGATGATCCGTTCGCTCCGCGACGAGGTCGAACGCTATGGTCATTACTCGCTGGCCGCGGAAAGTATGTACGATCATCCGTTCCAGTGGGGGTCGAAGCGCACGGGTCCGGATCTTGCTCGCGTCGGCGGCAAGTATTCGGATGCCTGGCACGTCGAGCACATGCGCGATCCGCGCTCGGTGGTGCCGGCGTCCATCATGCCGGGCTACCCGTTCCTCGATCAGACGCTGCTCGATACGTCGAATATTTCGCGGCGCATGAAAACCCTGCAGACGATAGGCGTGCCTTACACCGAAGAGATGATCGCCAACGCCGACAAGGACGTCGTTGCGCAAATCTCGCCGGACACGAAGGAGGCCAAGGCTCTGCTGGCGCGCTATCCGAAGGCGCAGGTGCGTAAGTTCGATGGCCAGGCGGCGGGAGAGAACGTCCCTCCGACGGAACTCGATGCCGTCATCGCCTACCTGCAGATGCTCGGCACGCTCGTCGACTTCACCAAGTTCGACGCCAGCGGTCCCAACCTGCGATAGGGGAGATTAGGCCGTGCCTTACGAAGACATACAAGTCGTTACGCAGATCGCGTCGCTCGCATTGTTCATGGGCATCATGATCGCCGCGTACATCTACGCTTTTCGCAGAAGCAACAAAGCTAAATTCGTCGAGGCGTCCGCTATGCCTCTTCGTGACGATGCGCCACCTGCCGATTGGGATAAGCAATGAGCCATCACAAAAAAATCGATGAAGTGACGGGTGTCGAAACGACCGGCCACGTCTGGGACGGCGACATCTGCGAACTGAACAAGCCGCTACCGAAGTGGTGGCTCTACACGTTCTACGCCTGCATACTCTGGTCCATCGGCTATTGGATCGTGTATCCGGCCTGGCCGCTGGTCAACAGCTACACGATGGGCGTGCTGGGGTTCAGCCAGCGCACGCAAGTGCAGAATGAGATCGACGAATGGAAGGCGGGGCAGGCGAAATATCGCACGCAGATCGCGGAGCTTCCGCTTGCCGACATCCGCAAGAATGAAGAACTCTTTCAGTTCTCGATCGCCGGCGGCGCAGCGCTTTTCGGTGAAAACTGCGCCGGTTGCCACGGTCGTGGTGCTCAGGGCGGCATCGGATATCCCAACCTGAATGATGACGATTGGCTATGGGGCGGAAATCTCGATCAGATTCACGAGACCATCTCCTACGGCATCAGAAACGGAAACCCGAAGGCGCACGATACGGCGATGCCGCATTTCGGAACCGACAAGATCCTCGATAATGCGCAGATCAGCGACGTCGCAAACTTCGTTCGCTCGTTCGCGCATCTCGACGTCGATGCCGAGGCGGCCAAGCGAGGCTCGCAAATCTATGCCGACAACTGCGCCGCCTGCCACGGTGAGCAGGGCAAGGGCAATCAGGACATGGGCGCCCCCAACTTGACGGATGCCATCTGGCTCTACGGCAGCTCGCAGGAAGCCGTCATGCAGAGCGTTCGCACGGGACGCGGCGGCATCATGCCGGCATGGTTGGAGCGTCTCGATCCAGTCGCAGTTAAAATGCTGACGCTTTTCGTGTATTCTCTCGGTGGAGGGCAAGCCGAAGCGGCGAGCGCTCCGGCCGCAACGGTGCCAGAAAAAGCCCAATGACGACGACGAGCAAACCGAACAAATTTCTGATCGGAGGGGATAGCGCTCACTCTGCGCCGTCCCCTACCACGCCGGCGCATTCGGATTACGTCTCACGCAAAAAGATCTACCCCAAGCTTGCGCGCGGGACGTTCCGAAATGTCAAATGGGTGGTGATGGCGATCACGCTCGGCATCTACTACATCGTGCCGTGGCTGCGCTGGAACCGTGGCGAGGGATTGCCGGATCAGGCCATTCTGTTCGACTTTGCCAATCAGCGTCTCTTGTTCGGGCCGATCGAAATCTGGGCGCAGGAATTCTACTACGTCACCGGGCTGCTCGTCCTCGGTGCGCTCAGTCTGTTCCTCGTGACATCGATCGCCGGTCGCATGTGGTGCGGATACGCCTGTCCGCAGACCGTCTGGACCGATCTCATGATCGCAGTCGAACGCTTCTGGCAGGGCGATCGCAACGCGCAGTTGCGTCTTGATGGTCAGGGCTGGACGTTCGAAAAGATCTGGAAGAAAACGGTCACACATCTGTCGTGGGTGCTGATCTCGCTCGCGACGGGCGGCGCGCTCGTTTTCTATTTCCGCGATGCGCCGACGCTGGGCGTCGAACTGCTGCACGGAACGGCGCCCGTCGTCGCCTACGTGTTTCTCGGGCTCTTCGCGCTCACGACCTATCTGCTTGGCGGCCTCGCGCGCGAGCAGGTCTGCATCTATATGTGCCCGTGGCCGCGCATCCAGGGCGCGATGGTCGATCACGACTCGCTCCTGATCTCGTATCGCGATCTTCGCGGAGAGCCGCGCGCTGCCCATAAGAAGGGCACGACTTGGGACGATCGCGGCGATTGCATAGATTGCCGCGCATGCGTCGCCGTTTGCCCGATGGGCATCGACATCCGCGATGGATCGCAGCTCGAATGCATCCAGTGCGCGCTGTGCATCGACGCCTGCAACGAGATCATGGATCGCGTGGAACGGCCGCGTGACTTGATCGCCTACACGACGATCGGCAACCTCTCCAACGCCACGACCGCACCGCGCGAGGGCTGGCGCATCATTCGCCCACGCACCATCCTTTATACGATTATGATCACGCTCGTCGCGTCTCTGATGGGCTGGTCGCTTCTCAATCGCGCCGATTTCGAGCTGAGCGTCATCCAGGATCGCAATCCGCTGTTTGTCGTTTTGAGCGACGGCGGCGTGCGCAACGGCTACACGGTGAAGATTGCGAACAAGATCGAGCATACGCGTCAATTCAAGCTGCGCTTCAGCGGCGTGCCTGGACTGCAGCCCAAATTCGTCGAGTTCGACGGCATCGATCCGACTATAGAAGTGGGGCCGTCGGAAGTGCGGGCGGTGAAGGTTTTCCTGTTGCTCCCCGGCGACAAGAAGAAAGACCTGAAGTCCGATGCGGAACCCGTGAAGATCGAACTCGACGAAGTTTCGAACGGACACTCGACGTCACGCACGACAACCTTTAGGAGCCCGTCATGAGCGCTGCGGTGTCAGAGAAAGGTACGATTCGCGGCTGGCACGTGCTTGCCGCCCTCGTCGGCTTCTTTCTGATCGTCACTGCCGTCGATGTCATCATGATCACGAAGGCGGTTTCGACATTCAGCGGCGACACGGCCGACGCTTATCGCAAGGGCTTGGCCTACAACCATACGCTCGAAGAAGAAGCCCTGCAGGATAAGCGCGGGTGGCACGAAAGCCGGTCGTTCGATTCCGCCACGGGGCGCCTTTCGATTACCGTCACCGATGAAAACAAGACGCCGGTCGACGGCCTCAACCTGCAGGCTGACATCGGCCGCGCGGCGACCGACATTTTCGACCGTAGCTTCGCGTTCGAGCCCTTGGGCAACGGCACCTACGGCGCCGAAATCGCCGGATTGTCGGAGGGCGCGTGGACGCTGTCGGTCAACGCATCGGATAACGGCAAGATCGTTTACAGATCGAGGGCCCGGATATGGAAGCAGCCCTAGATGCCCCGGTCGTAACGCACGAACCAAAGGCAACGTCACGTCAGACGGTCGTCCTCTCGGTGCCGACCATTGTTTGCGGGAATTGCCTCCGCTCGGTTGAAAATGCGCTGCGCACACTGCGGGGCGTCGAAGCGGCACGGGCCAACCTGACGACCAAACGCGTGTCGGTGGTCGTCGATCCCGAACTGAGTTCCACGGTCGACCTGACGACGGCGCTCGAGCGCGCCGGTTATCCGTCGGCACTTCTCGCGGACGATGCCGAAACCGAACAGAAGGCGCGCGTCAGCGAACTCGTCCCGCGCGTCGGCGTTGCCGGATTTGCAGCCGCCAATATCATGCTGCTGTCCGTTTCGGTCTGGTCAGGCCAGGCGAGCGACATGGACAGCTCCGTCCGCGAGTTGTTTCACTGGCTGTCGGCGCTCATCGCACTACCGGCCGTCGGCTATGCGGGCCAGCCGTTCTTCAGATCGGCGATTGCGGCGCTGAAGGCGCGGCGTCTCAACATGGACGTGCCGATCTCTCTCGGCGTCCTGCTGGCGACGGGCATGAGCCTCTTCCAGACGATGCGGAATTCGGATCAGATCTACTTCGACGCCGCCGTTACGCTTCTGTTTTTCCTGCTGATCGGCAGGGCCCTTGACGAGCGCATGCGCACGAAGGCGCGGGGCGCGGCCGAAAACCTGCTGGGCCTCAGGGCAAAAGACGCCACGATCGTCGAAAGCGATCAGACGACCAAGGTCATTTCCGCGGCGAAACTCAAGCCCGGCATGATCATCGCAGTCGCGGCGGGCGAGCGCGTTGCGGGCGACGGCGAAATCATTTCCGGCCAGAGCGAAATCGACGAGAGCCTGATCAGCGGCGAAACACGGCCGCGCGCCGTTAGCGCTGGCGATTCCGTCTATGCCGGAACCGTCAACTGCGGCGGCGCCTTGCGCGTGCGCATTACGGCTGCCGAAGAAAACACGCTGCTGAGCGAAATCGGGCGCATGATGCTCGCCGCCGAGCAAAGCCGCGGCCGCTACGTGCGTCTCGCGGATCGCGCCTCGCGCCTCTATGCACCCGCCGTGCACGTTCTCGGCTTGACGACCTTTGTCGTCTGGATGCTGATCGGCGCGCCGTGGGAGCAGGCGCTGACCTATGCGATCGCGGTGCTGATCATCACATGCCCCTGCGCGTTGGCGCTGGCCGTGCCCGCCGTGCAGGTCGCCGCGATGAGCAGGTTGTTCAGCAAGGGCGTCATCGTCAAGGCACCCGATGGGCTCGAGCGTCTCGCCGAAATCGATTGCGTCATCTTCGACAAGACCGGCACGCTGACGACCGGAGAGCTACGCCTCTGGACCAGCGGCAGCATCGATACGGTCGCGCTCGCACGTGCAGGCTCGATTGCCGGAGCAAGCAGGCATCCTTACGCGCAGGCGCTCGTGAAAGCGGCCCGCGAACAGGGCATTCGCGCGCCAGCCGTCGACGACGTGCAGGAAGTCGCCGGTTCCGGTCTCATCACGACCTCGGCCGGTGTCGAAGAAAAAGTGGGCTCCGCCGCTTGGGTTGGCGCCGGCGCTGGCCAGGCATCGATCTGGTACGGCGCCGCAGGCAAACCGCCCGTCGGCTTCGATTTCGTCGATGAACCGCGGAAGGACGCGAACGCCTGCGTTTCTGAACTGCAGCGCTCCGGATACATGGTCAGCGTGCTGTCGGGCGACCGGCGCGATGCCGTCGAGCAGACAGCCGTCGCTTGCGGCATCGAGGGTTGGGCCGCCGAAGTTCGCCCCGATCAGAAGCTGCAGACGATCGAAGCGTTGAAGGCGCAGGGCTACAAGACGCTGATGGTCGGCGACGGCCTCAACGATGCGCCCGCACTTGCCGCTGGACATGCCTCGCTGTCGCCCGCGTCGGCCATCGACATCGCCCAGAATGCCGCCGACGCCGTCTTTCAAGGCGAACTGCTGCAGCCGGTCATCGAGACGCTGGCGATCGCCAAAGCCGCGCGCAGTCTGGCGCTTCAGAACTTTGCGATCGCGATCGTTTACAATTCCGTTTTCGTGCCGCTCGCGATGTTGGGTTACGTGACGCCGTTGATTGCGGCATTGGCCATGTCCGGCTCATCCATTATGGTGACCGCCAACGCGCTTCGGCTACGTTCGATGAAACTGCATCTGCCAATGATCGGAACATCGCAATGACTGCGCTCGCTTGGCTCATTCCTGCTGCGTTGACGCTCGGTATGATGGGCCTGGCAGGCTTCCTTTGGGCGCTCCGCAGCGGCCAGTTCGACGATCTCGAAGGTGCCGGCTGGCGCGCTATCAGCGACGATAACGATGTCGCCGATGCGCCGCCGCATCGAGGACCGGCAGGCGATGCTTGAGCAGGACTTCATTCGCGGTGCAGCTGCGGGGCTCGCCAGTGCATTCCATTGCAGCACGATGTGCGGCGGGATCGCCTGCGGCGCCAATATGCTGCTCGGAGCGAAGTCGCCCGGCGATAGGAACCTCAATCTCGCATTGATGCAAGTCGGGCGCATCGCGACCTATTCCGCGATCGGCGGCGTCGCGGGCCTGCTCGGCGGCTCAGTGCTTGCCAACTCGCCTTTCAGCAATCCGGCCGTTCTGCAATGGGCAACGGCAGTGTCGCTGCTTTGGATGGGCATGGTCCTCGCCGGAGTGATGCCACGGCTCGCACTGATTGATAGTGGCATGCAGGCCATCGCGTCGCGCGCGAACACGCTTCTGCGGCCCGCCGGACAGACCCGTTACATTGCGCCGGTGACGATGGGTGTGGTCTGGGGACTGAACGCCTGTCCGATGGTCTACGGCGCGGCGTTCCTCGCCTCGCTCACCCAGACGAGCGTCCAAGGCGCGACGTTCATGCTGGGCTTCGGCATCGGAACCGTTCCTGCCGTGATCGCGTCGGCGCTTGGATTGTCGTGGCTCAGCCAGCGTGCCGACGGGACGCGATGGAAACCATTTGCAGGATTAGCGCTCGCAGCTGCCGGCGTAGCGGTCATCTACTTTCCGCAGCATTTCGCCAATCTGCTGTGTCTCGTTCAATAGCTTGAAGCTCTCCAATCATCGGAAACAGAGCGAGCGCGATCAATTCGATCACGCTCGCCTCATTGCTTCCCGACGGGAGTCGTTCGCAGCGCCGCTTATGATTTGAAGAACTGATAGTCCGGCAATGCTTTCAGCGAATCCTTGGTGCCGTCGGTGACGATCTTCAGGCTCGTCCCGTCGCGCGTGATCTTGAGATTGCTGAACGGGACCGAGACGTATTTTTCGCCCAGACCGAGGAAGCCGCCGACGCTCAGCACGACCTCGTCCATCGAGCCATCGGCTTTGAGAACGATATCTTCGACGCTGCCGATATTCTCGTTGGTGCTGTTGTAAACTTTCGTGCCGACAAGCTTGCTGGTGCGGAATTCATCCGCCGTTTGCATGTTGTCAGCTGCAAACACGGGCGCACTGATTGCGCTTGCAGCAAGAACCGCAGACGCTGCAAGGCTCTTCAGGAAAAGACGGGTCATGTATGCCTCCATTACACAGGTGCATACAAATCGCCTGACGCCCCTATTGGTTCCCCGCAATGCTTTTGGTGAACGCTCGCATCCGGGTTTGGTGAGCCGTAAACGCCGCGCAGTTAATGGCGCTTATGCGCTGTAGCGCTTGACGAACAGCAGCGCGCAAGCGAGGCAGCCGGCGGCTGCGGCTCCGATGATGATCAGGGCCAGCCAATCGGCGCCCGCGTATCCCCAGAATGCGCTCATGACGTGCGAGCCTCCGTCAGCAATCCCGTGTCTCTCATCCGCGTCTTGCCGAAATCGGTGAGGGCGTAATGGAATGTCAGCATCGGCTTGCCGCGAATGGTTTTCAAATCCGATTGCAGCCGTGCCACCAGGCCGCCGGCAGCCAGTTCGTCGAGAGCAATGCGCACGCTATTCTCCCAGTATTCCCCCGAAAGACCATATTCGCGAAGCGCCCTCGCGATCAGTTCTTCGTCCCAAAGGCTGGCGGAGCGGCTAAGCTCGACCAGCAGGAAGCCCTTCTGATGCAGCTTCATGGTGTACTCACCCCTGTGCCTATATCGCGAAGCTGAGCAACGGATTCAGCGGGCTCGCTGAACATGACGAAACTGCCGAGCACTGTCAGTACGAGGCCGATGAGGAAATACCATTCCGGCAGCTGCAGCGTGAAGGCGGCGATGAAGATGAGCGCGAAGATCGCATAGAGATTGCCGATCGCTTCGCCGCGCCCGACGCCGATGAGAGTGAAGCTTTTATAGAACGAGGTGTAGCAATATGCGTGACAAGCGGCAGCAAGCAGGATCCACAGCACCGCTTTGCCGTGCGTCATCGTATCGACGATCAAGGTTCCGATCGGATACTCTGTGAACAGCGCCAGAAATGGCAGGATCAAAAGTCCCCAGAAGAAGATCTCGAACGTGAAGCGGCATTGAATACCGGCATCGGGGTCGGACACGTCGATCGCGCGAGCCGCAACCGCGCCTTCCAGTCCCCAGCCAATAGCCGACATGATGCCGCCGACATAGCCGAGCCACGCATGGTTGCTTGAAATGTCGAGTTCGCCGAACAGGCCCGGCCCGTAAATCGCGATGCCGCCCATGATGATGATCGCCATGCCGAGGGCAGCGCGCCCGGTGATCTTTTCCTTGAACCACAGCCGCGCGACGACGGCGCCGATGACAGGATAGAAGAGGGAGGTCACAGCCGCAAATACCGGACCGACAAAGCCCATCGCCATGTAGGAACCGAATATCGCGAGCGGCCCTCCGCAGAGAGATGCGAGCGCGTACCACTTCGAGATCCGGCGAAAGCGAACGATCGTGCGGCCGTAATCCGGGATCTTCCCGAGCGCCCCGTTCCAAAGCAGCAGAAAGCCGAAAATCATGATCGCGTGAATCCACGTCATGACCGCCGTTGCAGCGAGGCGAAGTCCCATGTCGTCGGCCGCGATATCGACGTAGGGTTTCTCATACCAGAGCGCAGTCCCCGGCACGTACCAGGCGCCCCAGAGCACTGCTGTCCACAACGCCCAGGCGAACCCCCAACGCTGCAAGCGCGCGTAGTGCGCCTTGAGTGCTTCTGTCCGGAGCCCGTCAACGGTCTCGGCTGTGGCCATCAGAAAGTCCCTTCGCTGCGCAGCACACAAAGTTCAGCCGAAAATCGACGCCGCCGGCTTTCAAACGTATCGGTCGGATTAGTTTTTACTGGCGAGGATCAGACAATAGTGCCAATTGGCATCATTCGCCGCGCGTCACCTTTGCGGGGCAGGCTTTTGATGCTCCGAGACGGACGGTCGACCTCGCACCATGAGCGGCAAATCCAAGACAACACCGGTCACACGCCTGACCGACGAGGAATGGTTTCACCGCACCGGCCGGGTCGCGATGTCGATCGGTCAGGACACGTTTCACCGCGAGCTTCTTGAACTATTCGGCTCTGCGATGCAGCACGATTCCAGCTGGATCATGCGCTACTCGCGCTTCGCGCCGCCCGACGTCCTTTATACGCACAACGTGCCCGACGAGATCGTGCAGCTCTACACGCGCGAATGCTCGACGATCGATCCGTATTCGAGCCATTGGAAAACCCGCGGCGCACCCGGCGTTCTGACGCTGTCGCGTCTCAAATCAGAGAATGTCGAGTTCATCATATACGAGAAGATGTTTGGCGCCGCCGCCAACATTTCCGACGAACTCGCAATGTTCTTCACCACGGTCGGACATTGTTGCCTGGCGTTATTCCTGGTGCGCGAGAAGGGCACGTTCTCGGCTGCCGACGTCGCGAGGGCGGAGCTGATCTTTCCGGCGCTCGACGGCTATCACCATGCGCATCTAAGCTCGCTGTTCAACGAGCTCAAATACAGCAACCGGTCTGGTATGGACGCCTTCATAAAACGTCCGATGCTCATTCAGGACCGCTTTCACGAGCAGGTCTATGCGAGCGACTCCTGGATTCAGGCCGCAGCACAAGACCCGGCGATCGACGAGATCGTGCACGCAGGAGCAAGCAAGGCGGCGCAGAAGTTCGAACTGCGGAATTTCATTCTGCGATCCGAGGCGCTCGATCGCCACTTTCCTCTCGCGCCGGGCGGACGCATCTACGCGCTGGAGCCGAACGCCTCGGCGAAAACCCAGCACGAGCATGTCGATCAGGTTGCCGCCACGCTCAGCGACTTCACACGGCGAGAGCGTGAAATACTGGCGCTCATCATGATGGGGCAAAGCACGGGCGAGATCGCGCAAAAGCTCGAAATAAGCAAAGGCACGATCAAGAATTGCCGCTTGCGCATCTATCGCAAGGCCGATGTCACGTCTGAGCGGGCGCTGGTGAACAAGTTCACCTCGATATTCAGGTGATCGACGCCGCATCAGCGTTCAATACAACCTGAACGAATATATCAGCGCGCGTTGCCTGGCAGCAGCGATCAAAGCGACATTGCTGAGGCGTCAACCGCGAGGCTCTCGGAGGGCCGGTATTCGCGGAGCATTTCTGATGTGCCCGAAGCAAACTCCGCGCGATGCTCCGGCGGGGTGCGCAACGATTCCAGATACGAGATGGCGTTGACGTCGATGAGCCCGACCATCGCGGGAATATAGGGGAGGTCGAGAAGCTTCGCGATCATGGTGCGATGCAGTCCGGAGCCGCGCATGACGGCAAATCGGCCGGCTGCGTCGATGCCGATTTGAACACCGCCGTACTCTCGAAAATTCCAGGGCTTCAATTGCTTCTGGGTCTTGAACGCTCGTTCTCTTTCAATGCGGCGATAGAGTTCATCCAGCTTGCGATAGCGCCGCGCCACCGCTGATTTGGTATTATGGCTGATGCCGGCACGAAAGAACTTCACGCGCGTCATGCGATTGATGAAGTCGGGCGTTTCCTCCCAAGGCAAGCCATCGCGCCAATGCATCAGACTGGACTTCACCGGGATCACGTCTTCCAGCGGCGAGAAGCTCAAGCCACGGCGCTCGAAATCGACAATGCGCCCGCTCGTCCGACGATTATTCAATCCTTCAGGTAGTTGCCCCATGTAGAAGTTGATCTTTTTCGGATCGACCCAAATGAGTTCGGCCGTTCTCGGCGCTGCCGTGCCAAACACGGCGTGATTTTCCCTGTCCCGGTGGAGGGCACGCAGCGCGATCATGATCTGCTTGATGTCGTGAATGGCCATCATGTCCTCGACGACTGAAGAATGATGTTTCGGGCAGCAGCGACCGACGTTTCGATGTCGCCGCCGTTGTGAAATAGAACGTACGTTGTCGGCGTACGGCGCGATAAGCAGTCGAAGACAAGACGGTCGTATCGCGCATGTCCGGCTTCGGTCATTTCTCGCTTGCGCTGCGAGAGACGCGCATTGGGAACCAGGAGATGCATGACCGGGATGCGATGTCCGAAGACGCGCGACAGCCGGGAAGCCCGGTGGAGCCTCGGATGGTCGGATTTTCGGTCGACGATGACGAAATCGATCAGCGCGCGGTCGACGAGCGTCAGCTTGCGTCCCGGAAATAGGTTCAGAAACGGAAGGGCCGCGGCAGCGCGCACATAGTTGAAGGGCGCCAGCGTGTCGTCAAACTTTTCCCGGCCCTGAAACAGCAGCGGTCGGATCAGCGCGACAGCAATCTTGTAGAGAATGGAATTTCGATAGAGCCGCTTGCCGACGTAGCTATTGAATCTATTCGGCTCGGCCTCGCGGAGTTTTTTGATGACGCTGGTTTTGCCGGAGCCGTCGCAGCCCATGATCGACATGCTGCGCGTTTTGCGGGGAGCGTCGAGCCACGCCGCGCGCATCTCCGTCACGACCTTGTGGCGGAATCGTCTCGATGGTCTCGCGGCAGGCCAGAGCTTATTGTCCGCAAGCAGCTTGCGGCTGACCGCCAGCGCCTGTTCGTCGATCTTGCCCGAGTGCTGGATCCGAGCGAGTGCAGCAGCCAATTCGGAAGAGCCAGCCGAAGCGCACGTGCTTTCGTAGTTCGAGAGTCGTCCGCGCACGTGATCGTTGTCGAGCTTCCGCTTCTTGCTGATCAGATGCTCAAGGTAGATCGCCGCTTCGATCTCAGGCGGTAATCTCACGATCCCGTTTGACGCCCCGGCCAGATGAGCGACATCTTCGAACCTGAGATAGTTCGCGCCGCCGGCAAGCTGCCAAAGCTCGATCCAGAAATCGAAACAGAGGCTGTCGCGTCCGTCGATGTCGAAAATCTCGAGGCCTACCTTATCGGTAGAGCGCGATCGTATGACCGCATGACATTCGCCCGCGAGCGTCCACTCAAACACCGCACTCAATAGTGCGTCTACGGACGAACGGCTGACGAGGAGGTCAACGTCTCCGCGACCGATATCCTCTGCGCTGAGCGGGGCTCCGCGAAGCTGCACGAAGCACCAGGGTCCATTCCGAATTCGGTCGATGATCGAGGAAAGATCTGACCGTGCATTTTCAAGCGGTGCGGCGCCGATGTGGTTTTGCCACTTGTGAGCTTTATCCGCCGGAAGTGCGCTCGCAGTCTCGCCGATCAACCGCCAATCGGCGTCAGAAATTTCCAGCTTTTGCGACACGCGCAGCGTCGTCATGCTGTCGAAAACCCGCGTCGCAAGGTGGAAGAATGAGTGCGGATCGCCCGGCCATTCGAGGGGCTCATCAATGCGAGATCGAAAACGGTGCTCTCGGCCGCCGCGCGGCGCCGTCGGTTCGGCGCTCGGAATTTTATTCTCGCATGACGGAACGATGCCGCCGCCCGGCGCCTTGAACTCCGCATCAGCACGGTCCTCCCGTCTGAATTTGCTTCGTCAATCAAGCCAAATGGTCGAAAGCAGAATAGGCCAAGTAGCCTAGGTAGGGCGCCCTATTGTCACAAAAATGTCAAGGGTCCGACATGGAATTGTTATGTATGGAAACCGTTTGTGAGCGGGGCCGAGGTCTACGAGGCCGCAGCAGCCTCTCTGCGTCACCCGGCAGTCGTACATGCTTGATCTCGCAGCACTCGGTCCAATGTCGAGTCGAATGGACGGGACAGCCGCATATCATCCGCCGACAGCCTTAGTATTTAAGCGGTCGCGGACTTGGTTCCGTTCATCCAGGCTTGGCCTAGTTCCCAGGCAACAGAAAGAATTATGGGACCAACAAAGAGGCCAATAATTCCATAGGCGATCGTCCCGCCAATGACGCCGATGACGATGACCAACATGGGAGTAGTGAGACCACGTGTCATTAAGATCGGGCGCAAAACGTTATCCAATAGCCCAATTGGTACCATGTAGGCGGTAAACAAAAGGGCGTGCAGCGCTTCCTGAGTCATCCAACTCCAAACAAGGATCGGCAGAAAGAGAACGCCTGGACCAATTTGGAGAATTCCAAGTACCAGCGAAGCGAAAGCGAAAATGCCCGCGCCGGGTACGCCGGCCACAAGAAAACCGATCCCTCCAAGAAACGATTGCAGCAATGCAACCCCAAGAACGCCACGAGAAATATTGCGGATAGTTGCGCCGGCCAGTTCCACCATTTCTGTACCTCGCGGGTTCAGAACGCGTTCCATTATCCGAGCAAGTACTTTGACAAGCTTGGGGCCTGGGCAAAAGAGAAAACCTGCTACGATAATCGAGAGCAGGAACTTGAGCAGCCCAATCAAAACGTTCGACGCAACCTGGAGGAGCCAGCCAGCCACAGGTTTCAACGCGGGTGCTAATTCAGCGAGTTGCGAGCTGATGTCCGTAATGGCGCGCGTCCAAAGCCGATAGATTTGATCTCCAGCGATTGGCCAATCTTTGATCGATTCTGGAGGGGCAGGAATGGATAATCCGCTGTCAAGTTTTTGGACAATGACTTCCACTCCATTGAGCAGACCGAAGCCAAGCCACGTCACAGGTGCTAAGACGACAAGCATGCAAAGTAACGTAACGAATGCGGCGGCAAACTTCGGGCTATTGAGCCAATGTGCGAGCCAGCGGTAGATGGGGTAAAGCGCCACTGTCAGAATGGCGCTCCACACTAAGATCGTCAGAACCGGAGCAACGATTGCAAACGACAAATAAGCTAGCAACGTAAGCAAGCTGATACGAATAGCAAGATCGATCGCGACGGTCTGATCCTTCTGCGTATCGATCTCCGGCATTCGTTAAATTCCGGTTCAACTACGATCTCTATGCGCTTGGGCTATCTGTCTTCTTAGCCATCGGGTCCATGAATTTGCGCGAATAACTTCCACCACTTTAGCTTAGATCCAGTGCGGTAAATTTATCCTGGGCATCCGCGATGGCGATGTCCCAATTGAGGGATACGCCTTTTGTAAAAGGGTGCCCCCTATATCGAACCAATAGCACGCTACGCTCCATTGAAGGGAGCCAATCAATGATGAATTGGGGCGAATATATCAGCTGATCGTTGACCCTCATACTAAGTCGTCACCAAGGAAGCGTCCACAGTTTGTGTGTTGTCATGCTGAGCAGCTTCGATCCTCCGAGTCATTATTAGCATCAACTTCCATATTAAACGCTCTTGGCTCTCACGATGATTTTCGATAATATATCTCTCGATGGCTTTGGCGTGTCGTCCTTAGGCAAGTGTTCGGATTAAATCTTCAACCCTAAGAGGATTTAATGACATCGCCGCGAGCGAACTTTTGAATTACTGACTAGGGCACGAACCAACTTCGGTATCGGCTCTCCTACGAGATATATCACTTCGACGCACGTTCTCGGATCGTAGCCAACACAACACAGATTGTGGGGTACTAGGAAGGAGAGCGGCATGCGCAACACATTAGGCGCGGTCGTTGCACTTTATTTGATGTCATTTCCGGCCCTTGCGCAGCCGAATGAAGCCCCATCACAAATATCAGTCGGCGTCGTAACCGCTGCGCGCAAGCCAATTGCAAAATCACTGGATTTCGTTGGCCGTGTCGAAGCTATCGATCGTGTTGAGATCAGGGCGCGTGTCACTGGTTACCTGGAAGAGGTCGAATTCAAAGAAGGCGACTTGGTGCAGGCTGGCGCGTCCCTCTACAAAATCGAGAAGGGGTTGTTTCAGGCCGCAGTTGGAGAAGCGGCGGGCGCACTCGACCGGAGCAAGGCCGCAAAGGTATTGAGCGAAGTCCAACTGCAACGTGCTGAAGAATTGTATGAGAGGAACGTTGGCTCAGCCGTCGCGCGCGATCAGGCGCGCGCCACTGATGAACAGGCCAAGGGCACGATCCTTATCGATCAGGCCAACCTGGACACGGCTAAGATCAACCTCGGCTACACCGATATTGTTGCCCCGGTGACGGGAAAAATCGGTCGAACGAACGTCACCAAGGGAAACGTCGTAAGCCCCGAGAGCGGGCCTTTGACGGTCATCGTCAGCCAAGATCCCATGTACGTTACGTTCCCTGTTAGCCAGCGGGAATTCCTGCGTTTGCAGCAGACAGGCAAACAACTCGACGTCACTCAGTTGAAAGCCAATTTGCAATTCGCCGATCTCAGCAAGTACGACCAGGAAGGCACCATCAATTTCGTCGATGTTACGGTCAATCGCACGACCGATACCGTGCTCGTTCGTGCCGCCTTTCCGAATCCGAAAGGCGTACTCATCGACGGGCAACTCGTCCATGTATCGATTGAAGCGGGCAAGCCTGTCGAAAAAGTCGTCATCCCGCAGTCGGCACTCATCGCCGATCAGCAAGGGACATACGTCTTCGTCGTCGATGACGGAAAAGCCGCTATCCGGAGGGTAAAGACCGGCGGCGAAAGCGGAGGCACGAGCATCATCGTCGAGGAGGGCTTGAGCGGAGGGGAGCAGGTTATTGTCGACGGTCTGCAGAGCGTGCGCCCAGGCGCAGCCGTGATCGCAACGCCTGCCCTTCAACTCCAGGATCGGAGTTGAAGGGATGTTATCCTCTATCTTCGTCGACCGCCCAAGACTTGCCATTGTCATCGCGATCGTCACGACGATAGCGGGCGTCCTAGCGCTATACGCAATCCCCTTTGCTCAATATCCGGATATCGTTCCGCCGCAAGTGCAGGTCACGACGACGTACCCGGGAGCCAATTCATCCGTTGTCGACACTTCGATCGCGCAACCCATCGAAGCGCAGGTCGTCGGCGTTGATAAGATGATCTACATGAAGAGCGTGAGCGGGGACGACGGCAGCTATACGCTGATCTGCTCATTCGAACTCGGAACCAATCCCGATATAAATACCGTGAATGTCAACAATCGGGTCCAAGTCGCGCTATCGAGCTTGCCACCCGAGGTTCAGCGCCAAGGCGTGTCCGTTAAGAAGAAATCCTCAGCCCTTCTTGGCGTTGTGGCGCTTTACTCGCCCAAGCACACCCATGATCCGCTCTTTCTGTCCAACTACGTCACGATCAACCTGCTCGACCAAATAAAGAGCACACCGGGCGTTGGTGACGCCGTCCTTTGGGGACCGCAAGACTACGCGATGCGGGCTTGGGTCAAAACCGACAGATTGACCGGATTGGGACTGACGACCGGTGACGTCATCAATGCGATCCAGGCTCAGAACGTTCAAGCTGCCGTCGGCAGGATAGGCGCGCGGCCGATATCAAACGAGCAGCAACTTCAACTCAATATCCAAACGAAAGGCCGCCTCAATAGCGTTGCTGATTTTGAGAAGATCGTACTGCGGACCAACCCTGACGGCTCGGTGCTGCGGCTGGGCGACGTTGCCCGGCTTGAACTGGGAGCCGCAAATCTGGATCGCGATACTCTATTCAACGGGGGGCCCGCCGCCGTTATAGCGATCTACCAATCGCCAGGGGCCAACGCGATCACCACCTTGAAAGCGGTGCGCACCAAGCTTGAAACCGCCGAGAAGCGGTTTCCTGATGACATGGCTTGGAAGGTTACCTACGACCCGACGCAATTCGTGACGGACACCATCCATGAAGTGCGCAAGACTCTGATTGAAGCGTTCATTCTTGTGGTGCTCGTCGTTTATCTCTTTCTGGGCAGCGTTCGCGCAACACTGATACCGACTCTCGCGGTTCCGGTTAGCTTGATCGGCGCATTTATTGTTCTGCTGGCGATAGGATATTCGGCAAACACAGTCTCGCTACTCGCAATTGTCCTCGCGATTGGCATTGTGGTCGACGACGCCATCGTCGTGGTCGAGAATGTCGAACGCGTGATGGAAGAACATCCGGAGCTATCGCCGCCCGAGGCCACGAAACGAGCCATGGCCGAAATCACGGCTCCGATCATTGCCATAACGTTGGTTCTGCTCTCCGTCTTTGTGCCTGTCGCCTTTATTCCGGGCATTTCCGGAGAACTGTTTCGTCAGTTCGCAGTGACCATTGCCGTTGCGATGCTTTTGTCGGCGATCAATGCTCTAACGCTGTCCCCAGCGTTGTGCGGCATTCTCCTCACACCGCATCATGGGCCGCGACGAGGCCCGATCGGCGCAATCATGCGGGCGATCGACAATGTGCGGGACGCCTATGGCGCAGCCGTCGCTCGCTTGTTGCGAATTTCTCTGTTTGGCCTGGCGTTAGTGGGCGTCGCGCTCGCAGGCACCTATGGGCTGGCCAAGGTGACTCCAACAGGATTTCTCCCCGAGGACGACCAAGGCGCATTGTTTGTGCTCGCACAGCTCCCCGGTGGCGCATCGGTGGGCCGCACAATTGATGTCGTCCGCCAGACCGAGGAGATTCTCAAAGGCGAAGCCGCCGTTCAGGACGTGACCTCGGTCGTGGGCCTCAATTTTATTGATAACTATTCGCAGTCAAATGCTGCGTTCATGGTCGTGACGTTAAAGCCATTTGAGCAACGCAAGGATCGCGCTCTGGGTGTGCGTTCGCTGATTCAACGTCTCGGCCCCAAGCTCAGAGAGATTCCTGGAGGTACGGTCGTGCCGTTGGCACCGCCGCCGATCATCGGCCTCGGATCTGGAGGCGGGTTTGCGTATGTCCTTCAGGACCTGCGGGGAGGGGATCCGAAAGCATTGGCCCAAGTTTTGCGCGGGCTACTCGTTGCCGCTAACCAGGACCCAAAACTGGACCGCGTGTTCAGTACTTTCTCGGCAACAAACCCTTCGCTGTATCTCGATATCGATCGCGATAAAGCGCAGATTTTGGGAGTACGGCTCAACGATGTTTTTCAAGCTTTGCAAGCGTCCCTTGGCGGGTATTTCGTCAACAACATGAATCTGTACGGCCGCACCTGGCAGGTACAGGTTCAAGCGGATGCCTCGGATCGTTCTAGTATCGACGATCTCTACCGGATCAACGTGCGCAATGAAAAAGGCCAGATGATCCCGATGCGGAGCCTCGTCGAGGTTCGAGTCGTCGTCGGTCCGCCATCGATCATTCGCTATAACAATCTTCGCGCGGTCACGATTCAAGGATCCCCGGCAGCAGGCGTGTCCTCTGGACAAGCGCTGAACGCGATGGAGGCAGTCGCCGCCCGCACCCTGCCGGATGGTTATGCCGGTGAATGGACAGACACAGCGTTCCAAGAGAAGCGAGCAGAGGGAAAAACCGCGCTCATCCTCGGGTTTGCGCTGCTGTTCGCCTACTTATTCTTGGTAGCTCTCTATGAAAGTTGGACGATTCCGGTGCCGGTTCTTCTTTCCGTCAGCGTCGGCGTGTGCGGAGCTTTCGCAGCCATCGCCATCGGGGGGTTGACCCTCGATCTCTATGGACAAATCGGGATGGTCGTTCTTATCGGTCTTGCGGCGAAGAACGGCATATTGATTGTCGAATTCGCAAAAGAGCAACGCGAGCGTGGGGTTGCGCTCGATGAAGCCGCCACGGAGGGGAGCCGTTTACGCTTCCGTCCGGTGATGATGACTTCCTTTGCCTTCATCCTGGGACTGCTTCCTCTTGTCGTCGCAGTCGGCGCTTCCGAACTCGCACGTCGCAATGTCGGGACACCCGTCTTCGGCGGAATGATAGCCGCATCCATCATCGGCATATTCGCAATCCCGTCCCTTTACGTCACCTTCCAAGCCATACGCGAGAAATTTAGGCCTTCAGCCCGCCCTGCGACGAAGCCGGAGATTAAACAGGCTGCATGAGCTTGCGGCGATACCAGCCACATGAAATTAATCGCAATATACGAAACGATGTGGTCGCGGATATTCCAATTGGCTTGCACAGAATTTTCTGCGCAGCGCAATAAGAACAAGCACGTCGGCACTTCCTGCTATCTTGCAACCGTCACGGGGCAATGCGCACGGGCAACTACACTGCTTGAGACCGAGCCAAGCACGAGCCGCGCTATGTTGCCTTTGCCGCCCGTACCGACGACGATATGGTCAATTCCATTGTCCTCGGCATAAACGACGATGGAGCGCGCCGCATCGCGGCTTCTCACGCTTACCGTCTTGGGATTGGAAATACCCGCTTTACTCGCGACAGCAGAAGCATTGTCGAGAACGCGTTTCTCGTCGGAATCTTCCCAGGTATACACAATAATTCCACCTCGCCCGTCGCCTCCGGCAGGCAAATTGACGGCGAGTAGAGTGAGGTCGGCTCCAGTAGCTTTTGCCAGTTCAGCCGCTTGCGTTATTGCGCTCTCGGAATGGCCGGTATCGTCTACTGCACAAAGCACTTTATGGGTCATTCTTTTGCTCCATTTGGAGTAAGCTTAGTTTGCTCGCCAGTCCCTCAGCCGTGATCAACGCTATCGTTTCACAAAATAGATTGCTATAGATAATTATATTATCGCACATTTAGTGATTACCATAAATCTGAAAAGCCAGTCCCTGCAACGAAAGGAATTTAATGGCGCCGTCTGGGCGCGTCTAATCGATGATGTGGTAGCCGCCATCAATATAGAGCGTTTCGCCGGTTATCAGTTTCGCCCCGTCCATGCCGAGAAAGGCTACCGCAACGCCGACATCGTCGATCGAGACTAGGCTCCGGCTTGGCGCTTTTGATTGTGCCTTTTGAAGAAGCTTATCAAATGCCGTAATTCCAGATGCGGCGCGCGTTTTCAGAGGACCGGGAGATATTGCGTGCACCCGGATGCCTTTTGGTCCTAATTCGGCGGCCAAGTATCTTGTCGTCGATTCAAGAGCGGCTTTCACTGGGCCCATGATGTTGTAGTGCTCCACGACCATTTGCGAGCCGTAGTAAGTCATCGTGAACAAGGCGCCACCTGATTTCATGAGTGGCTCGGCAAGCTTGGCCATCCTGATAAACGACCAGCACGAAATCTCCATTGCACGAAGAAATCCATCTCTGGAGCAATCGACGACGCGACCCTGCAGGTCATCCTTCGGAGCAAACGCGAGGGAGTGAAGGCATAGATCGAGCCTTCCCCACCTCTTCTCAATTTTTTCGAATACGTCCTCAAGTTGCCCTTCATGCTGGAGGTCGAGAGGCATGAGGATTTGCGCGCCGACCTCTTTAGCCAGGGGTTCGACGTGCGGTTTAGCTTTTTCATTAAGATACGTAACCGCAACGTCTGCGCCGAATGCGTGAAATGCCTTAGCACATCCCCACGCTATGGACTGATCGTTTGCGATGCCGGTAACGAGCGCCTTTTTGCTTTTGAGCAAGTTTAGCGAAGAAACATCAATCATGCCCGCTTCTCCTTGGGCATTTTTTGCATTTGCAACATTTGCAATGTGTGCCTTGCAATCATCAGCTCTTCGTCGGTCGGCACCACGTAACACCCAACACGGGAGGCATCGCTGGAGATGCGGAGTTGGTTTTTTCCGTTCGCTGTTTCCGACAGTTCTATCCCAAAGCACGACATGCGAGCGACCACCGCTCGGCGAATTGCCGGCGCGTTTTCTCCAATTCCGGCGGTAAAGACCAAGCCATCGATTCCGCCCAATGCCGTCGCGAGCATCCCCCCGAAAAGCGCGATGCGATAGGCAAAGTAGTCGAGTGCCAGCTTGGCCCTTGGGTCGACGCTCGAGAGCAAATCTCTGACGTCATTGCTAATGCCTGATAGGCCCTTGAGACCGCAATCGTTATAAAGGAAATGCTCGACGTCTTTAACGCTCATGCCCTTTTCATTCATAAGATAGAGCACGACGCCAGCGTCGATCTGACCTGGACGCGTACCCATCGGCAAACCGTCCAGAGCCGTAAATCCCATGCTGCTTTCAATGCTCTTTCCTCCTTGTTGCGCACACATCGATGCGCCGCTTCCCAGGTGAGCGACGACGACCCGATGATCGCCAATTTCAGGAGCGACTTGCGGAATCCTCGATGCAATATACTCGTACGACAACCCGTGAAATCCATATCGGCGCACGCCCTCACGATAAAATCGATCAGGAATCGCGTAGCGGTCCGCAATTTCCGAATGATGTCTATGAAAAGCAGTGTCGAAACACGCGACCTGCAAGAGGTGCGGCTGTCGCTCCAGAACGATTCTTATTGGTGCGAGGTTGTTCGGTTGGTGAAGAGGTGCAAGGGGCACAAATCGCTGTAGGTGATCTAGGACGCGGGAGTTGAGCAACGTTGGTTCAATAAATTCCGGTCCTCCGTGGACGACCCTATGCCCGACCGCAACGGGCAGCCTTCCAACATACTCACGTAGGAACACGACCAGTCTATCAAGTGCGTGATGCAATTCGCCGACTTCGTCGGTCCCCCACACCTTATCAATGACACGTTGACCGGTAGCATCGCTTGCAACTAATCGTGGCCTTGTCCCAATACCCTCGATCTGACCTCTAAGCCGCCGATCGAGTTGTTTTTCGGGCGCAATTGCAAACAGCTGAAATTTAATACTCGAGCTGCCCGCGTTGATGACCAGTATGGTATCGGACATTGGTCATGCTCTGATCGGAGCGTTAGCCCGTCTGCTGTAAGCAAGCAATTTGGCGACGGCGCAGGAAGCCAGGCGTGTCCGAACATTGTCCGCTCGCGACGTCAGAATGATTGGCACTCTTGCTCCAAGAACGATTCCAGCAGCGTCAGCATTAGAAATAAACGTAAGATTTTTGGCGAGCATATTGCCCGCTTCCAAATCCGGTACGACAAGGATTTGCGCATGTCCCGCCACAGGCGACTTGATGCCCTTGACGCGCGCCGCCGTTAAACTGATGGCATTGTCGAACGCAAGTGGTCCATCCAGTTCTCCGCCGGTGATCTGACCACGATCAGCCATCTTGCAAAGCGCGGCTGCTTCAATAGTCGACGGAATGGCGGTGGTAACCGTTTCGACGGCCGATAGAATAGCAACTTTGGGCTTGCCGAGACCTAAGGCCGTGTAGAGGTCAATTGCGTTTTGGATGATATCACGTTTCGCCATCAGATCCGGCGCTATGTTAACTGCAGCATCCGTCACAAACAGCGTCTGTGAATGTGTGGGCACGTCCATGACAAACACGTGGCTAATTCGTCTTTCGGTGCGAAGACCCGTTTCTCGACTCGTCACGGCACCAAGGAGCTCATCGGAATGAAGACTGCCTTTCATGAGCAGTTCGGCTTTGCCGCTACGCACGACATCAACGGCCTTTGCGGCGGCGGCGTGGCTGTGCGGCACGTCGATGATCTCGAGACCATCGAGATTGAGACCAATTGTTCTCGCAATATCGATGATCTTTGCTTTTGGTCCCACGAGTATCGGGGTTATCAGTCCCGCATCCCGCGCTTCGATGGCGCCACGAAGTGATGACTCGTCGCAAGGCTGTGCTACGGCGGTCGGAAGCGGACTTAGACGCTGCGCCGCTGCAACCAGTCGTTCGTATTTTTCATGCCGATGAATTTTGGAGACGATTGCCTCTGCCATGGCGCCTCTCCTTCGGAAGTTTCACCACGCGATTGATAAAGAAATATCGCCGGGCATACCGCCGGGAAAACTGATGATTTCCGCGCGAAGTTTGTAGCCGAGCGGCCGCAATTCCTTGTCGTAGAAATCGTAAGCATCCTTGGCGAAACCTGTCAGCGTCGTTGGCCATTCCGCGTCGGCAATATTGATCCGCCTTCCACCGTCGCTGCAGTAGCTAGACGGGAAGGTGATGACCTCTAAATGATGATGGCCGTTTTGAGCGGCGATCCGAACTGCGTTGTTTATCCGCTCGACGGCTTCGGGTGCGACTTTGCGCGACATGAAAGCCTCGCGTAGCGCTCGGTCTTGTTGCTTCTTTTTGTTCGCTAACTGCCGATCGCGATCAACCTCTGCCATCTCCGCGTCAGAGCTAATCATCTTTAGGTCTTCGGGGCGAAGGAGTCCGGGCATTGCTACCTCCGTTTGTCTGGGGCCGACGAACCTTGCTCCCATTAATGCCGCTTTTCGGCTCTGCTGTTGCGCGATGTCGAAATGGCTGCCTGCTTTGCAGGCATCGTCGTGATGTCTTCACTTTCAAATAATGCTTCCACTTCCGCCAAGCGTTCACGCGCCAGCTTGCTGTGAACTCCGACCAATTCGATCATGCGATCGAGCTTGCCCTTCATTCGGGTTGCCAAGTCTGGATCGGTGGCGAGCATCTCTGGGATGGCGGCAACCGCGCGACGTTCATCAAGAAGCAACATCAAGAATTGTTCGCGCAGGATCTGTTTGAATGCGGCAAGATTCAAACCTTTGCCGGTTTCATCTCGCATTCTTCGGAGAAGATTGAAGCCGCGTTCATCCACGGCTCCATCGGGCATTCGTACATATAGCAGCGCACGAATAACTGCTTCCCGAGGACCACCATCGGCGAGCCTTTGCTTCAGTTCGGCTATTTTTTTCTCAACGAGAGCGTGATGCGCGGGATCATCTCCTACTCTGAGACGTGGAATTTCATCGGATGCCCTGAGACCGACTGCTGCCTGAAGAAATGGCGAACCGTAAATCGCATGAAACCATGCTTGCGACGTATCGTCTCGAGCATCCCTGTAGGCGTCGAGTGCCAGGACCATCCAGTCGCCGAACCACTCTTGCATCTGCCAAAAGATGTTGTCTTTTGAAACGGGTCGGCGCATTTCCCGAAGCCGAACGGCATCGGACGCCAGCGATCGGATGAATGGGTTGGCGCCTGAGAAGAATTCGTACTGCATGCGCAAAGGATGAAGCCGGCGCATCAATTCGGCTGAACTCTCATTCGTCCAGGTTTGAATCCAGGGCTGAACAAATGTCCGATAGAGACCAAGATTTATTTCGGAGAGCCGGGCGACGGTCGCAAACTCGCGGTCATCGTCCTCACTATTGCTGCCGAGCTCGCGAATATCATCCAAGCTGCGCGCTTCAAAACGAATAAGATAGTCGCCCAAAATGAGATCTGCCGTGGGATCGTCGGGATCCTTCGGCGTCATAACGGCTTCGTAGAGGCCCGGCGGCAACGTATCGATTAAATCGATGTTGTTCGCAAACTGATCATGCTCTTTTTTGGCAATAGACCCCGATACAAAAATTCCAAGATGCCCGATAGATTCGTGCACAGCATAGACGATCGTCTGCCCGTGGGCTCGAATGTCTTCAACGCTATCGTAAAGATCAATTATCCAGTTCAACGCTTGCGGCGGCGGCGTGATGTTGTCTGCCTTCGAACAGAAGATCACGATCGGCGAACTGATACTGCGAAGATCGATGAGGTTGCCGTTCGAAGACCTGACGGACGCCGATGACAGCTTGTTTCCAACGAACAATTCGTCGGCGATGAACTGCATCTCACCGGCGTTGAGAAGCACATGACCGCCCCACCATTGTTCAAATTCCAGATATCTCGGGGCTTCGGTGTCGATTTTGGAATAGAGATTGTAGTGCTTGGACCAAAGGGTATTCGCGGGATTGAGATTCTCGAAATTAGAAACCAACCACGCACCATCGAACTTGCCGTTTCCAACATCCCCGAGCAAAGCCGTCGTCCAAGTGCCGCCGAGCACGCCAGCGGTATATCGCATCGGGTTTTGTTTTGGCGCTCCAGCCCAATACGATAAAGGAGATCCTGCCACAATAATCGGACCAAAAAGCTCTGGTCGCGCCGCAGCAAGCATCATTACTGCCCAGCCCGCTTGGCAGTTTCCTATCACGGCCGGCTTACCATCGGCCTCGGGATGTAAACTGATCACGTGCTCGAGAAATTTCGCTTCCGCCTCAGCGATGTCCTCGATGGTTTGACTGCTAACGGGATCGGGAAGGAAGCCGATGAAGTAACAAGGGTGCCCCGCCTTCATCGCTACGCCGATCTCGCTTTGCGGCTTGAAGCCTCCAATGCCCGGCCCATGTCCGGCTCTCGGGTCGACAATCACGAAGGGACGCTTGAACTTATCCGGCTTCTTGCCGTCAGGTGGAATGATACGGGCAAGGACGTAATTTACTGGCTTTTTAAGCTCACGTCCGTCGAGCACGAGCTCGCAACTAAATTTCAGAACATGCGGCGCAACTTTCGCGGCATGTTCGTAATACTTAGCACTCCTTTGCTCCAAGACGTCGAGAAAGAGAATGCTCCGCTGCCAAGCGTCGATCGAATAGTTCCACGCGTCCTGCAACAGCCCAAAGGGCCATTGGACGCTAGTCTCGCACGCCGCTGGAATTGCGGGCTCGGCCATATGCGCTACTCAAAAAATCAGCATGCATATCAATATGCGTCAGCATATGCCGAGATTGCTTAAAATCAAGAGAGGAATCGTGACGGGTTCGATCCAAGGTTTTAGGCGCGAACACAGTAATACGTCTCATTCTAGGGTTCGGCCCTTTGGTGAACAAAGTTCGTCGCCACCCGAAGTCATTCCGACGATTGAGATTCCGCAGACGTTGCGTTGCATTGCTGCGCCAAGACATCCGACTTTAAAATTGAATTTTGATCCAGCGTCCACGCGACGTGATCCAATTCATTAATGCTGTCGTCGTCTGCTTGATGATCGACGGGATACCTATGGCGTGATCCGGTGGATGCTCATCTCAATTTATAAATCTATTGCCGTCGATGGCACGTCGGATCATTGTGAGAGTGGGCCCCTGGACCGAGGTCGCTCGGATATCCGGGTCTGCTGATGGTTTAATCGCATGGCCACTAACCCCGCCGCTTCGCCTACATCTAAGCAAAGCCAACTCCTGCCACCGCAATCAACAGGTGACCGGTCGGGCTTTAGCCGCTGGCTGCCGGGTCTACGGATATTGCGCCAATATCGACCGGTTTGGCTCAAACACGACATCGTCGCTGGGTTCGTTCTTGCTACGATGCTCGTTCCTGTCGGGATTGCCTATGCGGTCGCATCCGGCGTGCCAGGCATATATGGGCTCTACGCAACGATCATCCCGCTATTGGCGTACGCTCTTTTTGGCCCGAGCCGAATTCTCGTTCTAGGCCCGGATTCATCACTCGCCGCTGTTATTCTTGCGGTTGTTCTTCCTTTGTCGGGCGGAGATCCACTTCGCGCGATCGCACTCGCCAGCGCAATGGCAATCGTCTCAGGCGTCGTCTGCATCGGAGCAGGATTGATCAAACTGGGCTTTGTAACCGAACTCCTCTCCAAGCCCATACGCTACGGCTACATGAACGGTATCGCCCTAACGGTTTTACTGAGCCAAGTACCAAAACTTCTCGGTTTTTCCTTTGAAAGTCACGGTCCTCTCCGTGATCTGGGGTCGATCATGAAAGGCATAATCGGCGGGCGAGTGAATTGGACTGCGTTCTTGATAGGTGCCGGAGCGCTGCTCACGATCTTCGCGCTGAAGCGAAGTAAGGTGCCCGGCCTGCTAATTGCTGTCGCAGGAGCAACCGCGATCGTCGGAATTTTTGGGTTGAGCAAGAGTGCAGGCGTGTCGGTTCTCGGGTCACTCCCGCAAGGCTTACCCTCATTCGATGTTCCCTGGATCAATCTCGCAGATGTTACGACAGTTCTATCAGGTGGCCTGGCCGTCGCGCTCATCTCATTTGCCGATACGAGCGTTCTTTCTCGCGCCTACGCCGCGCGCACGCGAACATATGTCGACCCTAACCAGGAGCTGGTCGGCCTTGGCGTAGCCAATCTTGCCGCCGGTTTTTTTCAAGGCTTCCCAATCAGCAGCAGTTCGTCGCGTACTCCCGTCGCCGAAGCGGCCGGAGCTAAAACTCAATTGACCGGCGTTGTTGGTGCGCTGGCGGTTGCACTTCTCATTATCGCTGCTCCCAATCTCCTGCAAAATCTGCCTACGAGCGCTCTCGCTGCCGTTGTTATTGCCTCGGCTATTGGACTGGTCGAGATCCAGGATCTGATCCGCATCTATAAAATGCAGCGATGGGAATTCTGGCTTTCGATGTTGTGCTTCGCCGGCGTTGCCACGTTCGGCGCAATACCCGGGATCGCATTCGCAGTGATCATCGCCGTTATAGAATTTCTTTGGGACGGATGGAGGCCCCACTCCGCTATCCTTGGCCGGGCTAACGGGATAAGCGGCTATCACGATGTCAGCCGCTACCCGCAGGCTCGTCTCATCCCGGGACTTGTTCTCTTCCGTTGGGATGCCCCACTTTTTTTCGCCAACGCAGAACTGTTTCAGGCACGCGTCATTGGCGCTGTCGAGAATTCGCCGACACCCGTGCATTGGGTTGTTGTAACGGCTGAGCCCGTGACAAGCGTGGACGTCACAGCGGCCGATGTTCTCTCTGAACTTGAAAAAACTCTAAGAGAAGCCGGTATCAAACTTTCGTTTGCCGAATTGAAAGACCCCGTCAAAGACAAGTTGAAGCGTTTTGGATTGTTCACGCAGTTCGGAGAGCAATCCTTCTATCCAACAATTGGAGCAGCTGTGAGGGCATATCTCACGTTGCATCCCGTAGATTGGGTTGATTGGGAAGACAAACACCCGTCCGCATCCTGAGCGATAGAACATGCGATGTTGAACTGGTTCCTAGCCTTTGTGCCGATCGCGATCGTCCTCCATCATTTCGCGCCAGGACGGTATGAACTTGTTTTCATAACAGCGGCCATCGGCATTTTACCGTTAGCTGCGTGGCTCGGGCGGGCAACCGAGCAATTGGCAGACCGGTCGGGCGAAGGCATAGGAGGCCTTCTCAACGCAACTTTCGGCAATGCCGCAGAACTTATCATTGCACTCGCAGCTCTTCGTGCCGGCCTCTATGACGTTGTGAAAGCCACGATTGTGGGCTCGATCGTTGGAAATATCCTTCTGGTCCTTGGCGCTGCCATGCTAGCCGGGGGAATGCGATATCCGGAACAGCACTTTAACTTGGCAGGCGCTCGAGCGCAGGCAACAATGCTGACTCTGGCAGCGATCGCGCTCATCATTCCCGCCGCCTACCATGGCCTCGTGGGAGAGCTATACGCAGGCGGCGAGAAATCCCTCAGCATCTCGATTTCGTTGGTGCTTTTGGTCGTCTACTGCATGTTTCTTCTATTTTCGCTCTGGACGCACCCATCATTTTTTTGCGGCGTCAACCTGCCAGACGATGAAACAAGCTCGCAACCTTGGTCACTCTCATGGTCCATCGCCGTGCTCGCGATATGCACGTCGGCGATTGCGTGGTTAAGTGAAATTCTCGTCGGCACAATTGAACCGACGGCTCAGGCACTCGACCTCAGCGATATTTTCATCGGCGTATTTGTAATCGCGATTCTTGGTAACGCCGCCGAACATGCCTCCGCCATCACGGCGGCGATAAAGAACCGAATGGATCTCAGCTTATCGATCGCGATCGGATCGAGCATTCAGGTGGCGTTGTTCGTTGCCCCTTTACTCGTCCTGGCAAGTTTAATTATTGGGCCCGAGCCCATGGACCTTCTTTTCGGAAAGGGATTGATCCTCGCGGTGTTCGTCGCAGTCCTCATTACAGGCCAGATCGCAAGCGATGGGCGGTCGAACTGGCTAAAGGGCGTTCAACTTCTCGCTGTTTACCTGATCCTCGGTCTCGCCTTCTTTCTTACTCCGCGAGCCTGAAATAATCGGCTGTCGGTACTCGCCTCAATGCGATATAGAAAATCATATACGTTAAGCGTCGGATACATTCTTTGCGGCTCATATAGCCGAAATTGATTCGGTACTTTAAATTCGCGATTTTAAAGAACTCAGCCAGACTGGGATCGACAATGGAAAAAGGTAAAAGCGTTGACGCGCAGCTTGATGAAGAATCTCCTTCCGAAAAAAAGCTTAAACGCAAGGACTATGAGCGCGAGCTCAAGCGTCTTCACGTGGAACTCGTCAAGCTCCAGGAATGGGTGCGGCACGCAGGAAAGAAAATTTGCATCATATTCGAAGGACGCGATGGCGCCGGTAAAGGTGGAACCATCAAAGCTATCACAGCACGAGTAAGTCCGCGAATTTTCAGGGTGGTTGCGCTTCCAGCTCCAACCGAGCGGGAACAATCTCAAATGTACATTCAGCGCTATCTTCCACACCTGCCAGCGGGCGGAGAAATCGTAATTTTCGATCGCAGTTGGTACAATCGCGCAGGTGTTGAGCGCGTAATGGAATTCTGCTCGGAGAAGCAGGCCGAGAGATTTTTGAAGATCGTGCCCGATGTCGAGAAGGCGATCATCGACTCTGGAGTTATCCTGATTAAGTACTGGTTGGAAGTCAGTCCCGATGAACAAACGCGCCGGCTTGAGGCGCGCATTGATGATGGTCGAAAAATCTGGAAGCTCTCAAAGATGGATCTGAAATCCTACACCCGTTGGGATGAGTATTCACGAGCCCGGGATGAAATGTTTGCAGCGACAGACACCCCTTGGGCACCTTGGTACGTCGCGCGGTCCGATGATAAAAGAAAGGCACGGTTAAATATAATAGAGCATCTTCTTAGTCGCATTCCTTATACGGAGATAAAGCGCGAGAAGGTCAAACTTCCGAAGCGGCATGTTGCATCCATTTCTGAACGCGAAACACACTCATTCAAATTTATTCCCGAACCGCACTAAGGACCGACGCACCCGGGAGACGACATTTTATTGGAGTGGTCGCAGAGCTAGCTCGTTGATTTCGACCTCCGTACTCCCGCTCGGTGGGGTAAAAGTGTACTTTTCGGATTTCGGAACTGCTTCTTCCCAATTGTAGCCATTGGTTTGCTGGCTACCTTCATCGGAACTCCGGATGAGGGTCTTGCACGGAAGCGGCACACCATCTTCCCGAAGCCAGGCTGTCCATTTATCCGAATCGGCTTGGGACGTGTATTGCATGTCGTATCGGACGCAAGACAATCCACCAATGCGATCGACGCCCGTCTTTGTGACTTTCAGATCGCTGTCACCGCGTGCAACGTCACCAATCACCCCGAGAAATTGGAGGACCCGCGCTTGGAATGCGGCTAGTCCGGTAAATAAGTTCACGGCTTCAATCGGTCGTTCAGTTGCAGGCCGCTGCGCGTACTTCTTCTTTTTCTCATCGTAGATGGTGAAGACTTTTCCGTCGGACGTCATCAAATAGGAGAAACCGTCACCGGAAAGTTCAATGCGCAATAAGTTCGGGCGTTCGACATAGAAGTGAGCTGTGCCCCGAGAGGAACCAAGTGAAATATTTTGTGCGTCATACGATGTGGTGAACTGGATCGAGTTATTTTTTAGATAATCTTCCAAACGAGCGAACACGTCACGCGTATCGTCTGCCGCCGTCTTATCCCCCGCCTGGGGCAGCCCATTTGCCGCGAAGCATGTGCCCGCGCAAAGTGCATACAAAAACAGAAGAGGAATAAGCGGGATCAAATACGCTTTCGAAAATGAGCTGATTGATTTCATTTCAGCCTCACGCTGGAAACCAAATACCCGACGCTGGCACTCTTTGCCGCCAGCATCAGCCAGTCAAACGAATACGTCGTCGCGTCAAAGCACTTGCTCGTGTTGGTAAATTAAATCACGATCAAGAGTAATGTAGCGCATTATGGCGAGAGCTCGGAATATAATTTGTATATTAGCGGGTAACCGTCGCCGATTTTTCCGGCCGTGTTCGCCCAAGTAGGATTGTAGTTTTCAAAATCACCTGGGCACGCGTTTCCATTGCAAGGGTCATTAAGACGATGACTGCCGGTCGAAAAAGGCATACTCTATTTTGGTTTACTCACCCTCGGCCAATCATTCGGCCAACGTTTAATTGCACTTCTTGGCAGCAAGTCATTGTTGATGAGTTCAGGAGTTGTGCGTCATGAAGCCTAGTCTAAAGCTGAGCTTGGTATTTCTTTTCTCCATTTTGATAGGCTTTACTGCCCTTCTCTCCCATGCAGACGCCAGGCGGGGTGGAGGCTTTCGCGGCGGCGGATTCGGTGGCGGCGGCTTCGCCCGCGTGCACCGTGGGTCGTTCAATCGTGGCGGAGTCTATCGCAATTCAGCTGTTCGGCGGAACGTCCGCAGGAATGTCGTTCATCGGAATGTGCGAAGGAACGTCGTCCGTAGGAATGTCAGAAGGAACTGGGTAGTTGGCCGTCGCTACTACGGCGGGATCTACTATGGTCACGTTCGGCGCTACTGGCGTGGCAGATGGTGGGCATACGGTGTTGGCTCATGTTGGCGGCTCACACCTGACGGATTCTACGTTTGGGTCTGTTATTGAGATAGGCTTGTCATCACCCAACTGCCTTCTTAGCCGAGATCTAGTTTACTGCTGGATCTCGGTTCGTGCGCTCCTACACTTCGCTTCAGATAGTCTTAGGGATGAGACGCAAGTCGTCGTTTGACACGTCTTCCTGTCGATAAGCACTAATCGGCTGGTCGCCACAAACCTCTAGAAATTCACGTAGCTCGGCGCGTTTGCGTATCTCGGCTTTGGTGGGCCTACTCACGCTCACGAGCGGTCGTCTCAATGTATCTTTCGACGAGTATTGACGCGTTCTCTGCGGAATGAAGGGTGGGTGCTCGCGCATCTGAATGAGAGGGCGATGTCTCCGGTGTCGCAATTCTGTCGAATGCGACTTCGGAACTCACGGTAAGATCTTGGAGCAATCGAGTAAGAAAGCCATTGTTTTCAATGGGCTTCTATAAAACCAATGGCTTAGCTTAAATTGGCGCCCCGTAGGGGACTCGAACCCCTGTTGCCCACGTGAGAGGCGGGTGTCCTGGGCCACTAGACGAACGGGGCCGGCGCAAGCCCAGACGTGTAGTCGGTCGGTGCCGTTCGATCAACCCCGAAAACAGCGTCGAAGACGCGCAAGCCGAAACCGGTACCGGACAGCATCAGTGCCAGCATCAGTGCCGTTGGCGGCCAAGCCGGAATTAATCAGTGCGTGCGGCCGACGGGCTAGTTTTTCGGCAGCGCCTCAACCGGCTTTACATCGACGACCCGGCGGCCTGTATTGAGGTCGATGATCGTGATGTCGGTCCCTTCAGGGCCGTCATGATGGATAGCGAGCCGATTGCCGGAAAGCGAGATCGATACAACTTTAGAGCCCTTCGGAACTTCGAGCGTCACCTCGCCGGTGGTCCGCCAGGCGGCGCTGATGCTCGGAATTCCTTGCCCTGCCGGTGCCGATGTCGACAGCCCGATCACTTTCACGATGACGGCGCCGAGGCCCATGAGGATCAACGCCCCTAAACCAAGGACGACGATCTTGAGGTTGCGCTGCAGCTTGTGTTCGCGCATCACTTCCGACGAGGTCGGCTCACCGTTGCTCATTCTGATCGTGCTTCTTTCTTTTCACCGTTCCTGATCGTGCCAGATACTACGAAATCCCATGACGCGATCGAGCTGACTGCCGCCGCAGAGGACGCCGGTCAGCGCCTCGATCGCTGGCTGGCGCAAAAGATCGAAGATCTGAGCCGAGCCCGCATCCAAGCGCTGATTCGCGACGGCTACGTCAGCGACGGCGGAACGATACGAGAGGCGCGCACGCCGGTCAAACCGGGCATCACCTATAGGGTCGAACTGCCGCCTGCGAGCGAACCGGATGTCGCTGGAGAGACCCTGCCGCTGTCGATCGTCTATGAAGATGCGGACCTCATCGTCATCGACAAACCCACAGGGCTTGTCGTGCACCCGGCGGCCGGCCATGCCTCAGGGACGCTGGTCAATGCGCTGATCGCGCATTGCGGTGACAGCCTCTCCGGGATCGGAGGCGTCAAGCGGCCCGGCATCGTCCACCGGCTCGATAAAGACACGTCCGGACTGCTCGTCGTGGCGAAGACGGATGCCGCGCATCAAGGGCTTGCGGACCAGTTCAAGAGCCACGGCCGCGACGGCCGGCTGTTCCGGAGCTATCTCGCGTTCGTCTGGGGGCGGCTGCCGCTTCCGAAAGGAACGATCAGCGCACGTCTCGGCCGCAGCCAGGCCAACCGCACGAAAATCGCGGTCGTGCGCGGCGAGGCGGGACGTTCCGCGACGACTCATTATGAAGTCCTCCAAGTCTTTCCGGGAGAACGCTCGACGGGCGACGTCTCGCTCGTCCGGCTGGTGCTCGAAACCGGACGTACGCATCAGATCCGTGTGCATCTCGCGCATATCGGACATCCCGTTTTGGGGGATGCGGTCTACGGCAGTGGTTTCCGGACGCGGCTCGCATCTTTGAAGGAAGCGGCGCGTGCGGCGGCTTCAGAGCTGTCGCGCCAGGCTCTGCATGCCGAAACACTGGAGTTCGAGCATCCGACCAGCCTGAAAAAGCTCAAATTTTCCAGTGAATTGCCCGCCGATCTCAGCGATCTCGCAATTGCGTTCGCAGCGACGGAAAAGCCCAAGAAGAAACGTTTGTAGTGAGTATCGCAATCAGCGGTTAATCCGCTCGCGCGACGCTCAAAACGTCGTGACAGGAACCACCGATGAATTGCGAGATTTAACGACTATGTAACGTGCGGCGTTGGGGGCGCGAAGATAGACTCCCACGACATGAAGGGAGCGACGGACCGTACCGCTTGAAGCGGGTGAAGGTCCGTAGAGGGCTTATGGCTGCAACAAAAGGTCTTCCGACGCTGGCTGGCGGGTCGCTCGGCCTCTCGCGGTATCTCGAGGAGATCCGCAAGTTTCCGATGCTCGCACCCAACGAAGAATACATGCTCGCCAAGCGTTGGCAGCAGCATGAAGATTCCGACGCGGCCGAAAAATTGGTCACGTCGCATCTTCGCCTCGTCGCGCGCATCGCGATGGGCTATCGCGGCTATGGCTTGCCGATCGGAGAAGTGATCTCCGAAGGCAACGTCGGCTTGATGCAGGCGGTGAAACGGTTCGACCCGGAAAAGGGCTTCCGCCTCGCCACATATGCGATGTGGTGGATACGCGCATCCATTCAAGAGTACATTTTGCGCTCGTGGAGCCTTGTGAAGATGGGCACCACGGCGGCGCAGAAGAAGCTCTTCTTCAATCTTCGGCGCGCCAAGAGCCAGCTGCAGGCACTGGACGACGGTGATCTGCGACCAGAGCACGTCAAGGCGATCGCGACCAAGCTCGGCGTTCCGGAAGAGGATGTGGTGAGCATGAATCGCCGTCTCGGCGGTGATGCTTCGCTCAACGCGCCGATCCGCGCCGAATCGGAGTCCGGTGAATGGCAGGACTGGCTCGTCGACGATACGCCGACGCAGGAAGACCGGCTCGTCGAGGACGAGGAACTGCGGCGGCGCAAGTCGTACCTCTCTTCGGCCTTGTCGGTGCTGAATGACCGTGAACGCCGCGTTTTTGAACAGCGGCGTCTGGCGGAAGAGCCGGCGACGCTTGAAGAACTGTCGGCCGAGTTCGGCGTCAGCCGCGAGCGCATTCGCCAGATCGAGGTGCGCGCCTTCGAGAAGGTTCAGAAGGCGGTGACCTCGACGGCGCGGCGGGCGGAAGCGCCGGCGGCGTAACGCGTTCATAGACCTGGCCGTTTGTTTCTTGACGCGGCCAGGTCTGCCCCTTACCGACAAATCTGCTTTCGAAGCATGGCGGCGCCAACCGGTGCCGCCATCATCATATTCATTGCTTTTTTCATGCGCAGACGGTTTGCTCTCGTCTTCAATTCCAAAGCTGGCGTCGCGATCCCGCGCCTGCTCGACGGTGTGCTCGGCGTCATGCGGGGAGCCGGAGCAAATGTCTTTCAGCTTCCGGCGCGCAGTGCAGCCGAAGCCAGTGAACGGGCGGCGGACGTCGCGCGGCAAGGCAATTGCGATGCCGTCATTGCTGCGGGCGGCGACGGCACGTTCCGCGCCGTTGCGACGGGTGCGGCCAATACTGAACTGCCGATCGGGTTCGTGCCGCTCGGCACGGGCAATGTCCTGGCGCACGAGATCAGGCTTCCGCGTCGCGCCGCGGACGTTGCGCGCGTCCTGCTTGAAGGAGCGGAGATTGACGTCGGCGGCGGCACGGTCAACGGCGCGCCGTTCTTCCTGATGGTCGGCGCCGGATTCGACGCCCGCATCGTCGCGCGGTTGAACTATCGCACCAAGCGCGTGCTGGGCCGCGCAGCTTACGGCTATCCGGTCATCAAGACGCTTGCGGAAGGCGTCGAGCATTTCGACGTCGAGCTGGACGGGCGGCGCTTCGCGGCAAGCTGGCTGATCCTGACGTTCGCGAGCCGCTATGGCGGGTCCTTCGTGCTGACCCGCGAAACGGGCGTCGGACACGATCGCTTGATCGCGGTCGTCATCGAGGCGCGCTCGCGTCTTGCGATTGCGGGAAGCGCGATTTCGCTCGCCTTGGGTCGCCTCGGCGATCCGGCATCGTGTCCGTCAGGCGTGCATGTGCTGCCGGTGCGGCGTGCGCTAATCGGACGTCAAACCACGGTGGCGCTTGAGGTCGACGGCGACGAGGCGGGCACGTCGCCGGCTGAGGTGAGCGCGGACGGCCCGCGCATTCGGCTGATTGTCCCGGATGTGTATGTTGCTGATCTCACGGATCGTCATACGAATCGCGTACCCTGAGAACTGTGAAGCGTTGTGAGGCTTAGCCTTACAACACGTGCGAGCGTCAGAGCGAGATACGGGGGTCAATGCCCTTTTCTTCTCTGAACCGGATCCTCAAGGGCCGGCAGATGGCTATGAACGGCGCGTGGCAGCAATGGACAGGGCTGCCCGAGGGAGCGTCGCTCAGGCTCAGGTTCGTCGCCTTCACGACCTTGTCCACCCCTTCCCGCTACTTCGATGTCGACTATCCGACGTTAGCGCGCCGCTCAGCGAGCCCGTGTGCTGAGCGTATGCGTGCGTTTCGCCCGACCACGAAGACCACCTCGCCCTTGCGGCGGGGCCGCGGACATCTGGAAGATGGAGTGCCTCATGCAGAAGCGCTATCGCCGGCCAGCCGACTTTCTAAGACCACATGCGAAAAATGCTCCGCGTGAACTGTCGAGGAAACCGCGCTGGTTGTTTCTGCTCTGGCGACAACACCTGAAATATCCTCCAAGTAGGAGGTGACTGGGCAATGCCGGGTAGTGTGCGACGAACCCCGGCCACATCGAAACAGAAAAGGCTGGCCGCCGCGCCAGCCTTTTTTGTCGGCGTTGGGTCGCTGGGTCTTCGCGCTTCCGGCCGGCTCCGCGCAGCGGAGTCGGAAGTGCCAACGACAATCGGCGCTTCCGGCCGGCTCGCGGAACGCGAGTCGGAAGCGCCAACTAAAAAGGCAGGCGCGCGATCTCGTGCGAGAAATAATTGTCGATCGCCGAGACGATCGACTGCGCGACCTTTCCGCGCCAACCATCCGATTGCAGATTGCTCGCATCCTGCTTGTTGGTGACGTAGGCGAGCTCGATCAGGACAGACGGGAATTGCGCCGTCTTGAGCACGCGGAAAGCGGCCTGCTGATCAGGCTCGTTTCGCATCGGCGTGCTCTCGCCCATGTTCTCGATCACCGTTTTCGCGAACATGCCGGTGCGTTCGTGTGTCATTTCAACGTCGCGCTCCGCGAGATCCGCCAGGATGCCCCTGACCGCGCTGACGTCGTCGCTGACCTTTCTGACCGTATCGATTTCCTCCGCCGAGAGAACGTTTTCGGCGGCGTTGCCTTTGGCTGAGCGTTCGAGATTTTTCGCGACGCCATCGCGCAGCGTGTAGATCGTGGCACCGCGTGCGCGCGAGCCCTGGTCGGAATAGTCGGCGTGAATGGCGATGAAGATGTTCGCCCTGTTGCGCTCGGCATATTTCGTTCGGTCGTCGAGCGGAATGAACGTGTCGTCGTTGCGCGTCATCAGAACTTTATAGCGGCCGGTTTTTTCGAGCAGATCGCGCAGCACGAGGCTGAACGCCAGCACGACGTTCTTCTCGACCGTCCCGAACTTCACCGCGCCGGAGTCGTATCCGCCGTGGCCGGGATCGAGCACGATGATCGGCTTGAATGCCTTCGCGGCGCGTTCGGTCGGCTTCACGGCCGGACGGGGAAGCGGCGGCTGCAACTGCAAACCCGCAGCGCCGAGGGCGGACGGCTCGGCGAAACCTTTCATGCCCGGACCGCCCATCGGAGAGCCGGCCGGACGAATGACGATGGCAAGGCGCGACAGCCCCTTGTCGTCCTGCTCGATCGCCGAGCTTTCGACGACGACCGGCTGCGTCACGCCAATGACGATGCGCGTCGTTCCAGGAGCGGCCAGTCCGGCACGCACCGCTCTCACCAGGCCGACGGGCTTGTTCTCGTCGATCGCGGGGAGCTGCATGGTGACGTCGGGAAGTTCGATGACGACGCGGTTCGGATTGGCGATCGCGAAAACGCGATAGTCGACCTTGCGTTCGAGCCCGACGACAAATCGCGTGCGAAGAACCTTCGAACGGGAATCGGCGTCGGGAGAGGGATTGGCGATCGCGATCTGGGACTTGCCCGTTTTCGGCGCGTCGGCGGCAGAGCCTGCGGCGGATGCCGCGCCGGTGACGGCACAGAGCAAGGCCGCTGCCATCGCGCAGCGCTTCGCTCGGTGTGCCGGTCTTTGCATTCTTGGTCCCCCGTGGCGCTGCCATTCCCCCAAGCGCCACACATCGAATGTGTGCCTACGGAACGTGGCGTTTTGGCGGTCGGCGCGGTACGACGTTAAGGTTATCGGATGGCACGGTTAAGCCCTCGTTAAGCGTGACGAGAGGCTTTGAGTCGAGCGAATTCGTGGCGTTAGCGCTTCGCCGTTTGCCACGCTGCGGCCGCTTCGTCGTCGCTTTCGCGGGCGTCGACCCAATGGCTTTCACCGCTCGCCAGGACTTCCTTTTTCCAGAAGGGCGCGCGCGTTTTCAGATAGTCCATCAGGAATTCGGCGGCGGCGAAGGCGTTCTGCCGGTGTGACGCACACGCGATCACGAGCACGATGTTGTCGCCAGGCTTCAACGACCCGACGCGATGCACGACCAGCGACGCGGAGAGGTCGAAGCGGCGCTGGGCCTCGGCCTCGATGCGCTCGAGCTCGGCCTCCGTCATGCCGGGATAATGTTCGAGAACGAGTTCGGTGAGCGCTTCGCCATCCTTGTGATCGCGAACCTTGCCGACGAACAGCGCCACGCCGCCAACGCCGGTATCGCCGTTCGTCAGTCGCGCCATCTCGGCTGAAATATCGAAGTCCGATGTGCTGACGCGAACAGCCACGAACGTCAGCCTCCCGTCACGGGCGGAAAGAAGGCGATCTCACGTGCCCCGGCGATCGCCGCTCCGGGCTTCGCATGCGCATGATCGAGCGCGACACGGATGGCCTCGGGTTTCGCGAAGGCAAGATCGAACGGATGCCCGCGCGTCGGCTGCCAATTCAGAAGATCGCCGACGGTGACGATCTCGGGCGGCAGCGCGAGACGCTCCTCGTTGAGGCCCGTCTTTTCCCTGAGCCAGGCGAAATAGCGCAAAACAACGGTTTGATCGTGCACAGCAGTCATGGTGACTTACCCGCCTATCGCGTGGCGAATGCCGGCTTTGAGATAATCGTAGCCGGTCACCAACGTAAGCAGTGCGGCGACCCAGAGAAGGGTGACGCCTGCGGTCGTCGTCCCCGGCACGAGACCTTCAGCAGCCGGTCCGGCAAGCAGCATCGCGAGCGCAACGAATTGAACGGCCGTTTTCCATTTCGCGAGCTGCGTCACGTGGATTTTGACGTTGAGTTCGGCCAGAAACTCGCGCAGGCCGGAGACGAGGATTTCACGTGACAGAATGATGATTGCCGCCCAGATCGACCAGCCGCCGATCGTATCGGTATAGACGAGCATCAGCAGGGTCGCGCCGACGAGCAGCTTGTCGGCAATCGGATCGAGCATGCGCCCGAGCGTGGACTGCTGCTCCCACATGCGCGCGAGGTAGCCGTCGAGCCAGTCCGTGACGCAGGCGGCGACGAAGATCGCGAACGCCACCCATCGCGCCGTGTCGGTCATTCCGAAGAACAGCACGCCCGCGAGAACCGGCACCGCCGCGATGCGGCCGTAGGTCAGAATGTTGGGCAGGCTCGTCGGCAGCGAGCGTTGCGCGATATGATCCATGATTTGGGGTAGCCGCAGGGGCAAGGCTGCGTCAATGGGGTACTCTCAAAGTGCAGCAAAGTCGCAGTTATGAGGCCTCCGATACAGCCGGATGCGCCGCAAAGCCCTCCGATCCGCCGATATGCGCGCGCCGTAAGGCCTCGTAAATGGCGACCCGCAGATCCGACTGGACCCTGAGAGAGTGCGTGATGTCCGGCAGCAGGACACGCAGCGAGAAATCCGTGGTCGTCGGCGAGTAGCCTTCGAAGACGGCGACGGGTGCTGGCTCCCGCATGACGTTCGGATGCCGGTTGGCGCATTCCGACAGAACCGCGAGCACAAGGCGCGGATCGGTATCGGGTCCGGAGCTGAATTTCATCACGACGCGGCCCAACGCATTGCGGTGCGTCCAGTTCAGAACGCGGCCGGTGACGAGTTCGGAATTCGGCACGATGAGGCTGGCGCGGTCGGACGTTTCGATTTCGGTCGAACGTACGGAGATGCGCTTGACGACGCCTTGCTCGCCGCCGACGACGACAAGGTCGCCGACCTTGATCGGGCGCTCGATGAGCAGGATCAGGCCGGATACGAAGTTGTTGACGATCGATTGCAGACCGAAGCCGATACCGACCGACAACGCGCCCGCGACGATCGCGAGATTGGTGATGTCGAAGCCCGCGTAGGACACGGCGGCAATAGCGCCGAGCCCTGTCCCCGCATAGCCGACGGCCGTGTCGATCGAGTTCGCGATGCCCGGGTCCATCCGAGGCGCGACGAGTACATTGTCGCGCAGGCGCCGCTGAACGAGACGCGTCACGAACACGAACGCTACGAAGATCGCGATTCCGATGAGAATGCGAACGAGCGAGATCCGGAACTGGCCGATCTCGAATCCGAACAGCAGGCGTGCAGACCAGTCTCGGATATCGGCGCCCGAGAAGCCCCACTGCAGCATCAGCACCGGAATGGTTGCCAGAATGACGCCGAGCGTCAGCAGGCTTTCCGTCAGCCAGCCAAGCTGTTTGCGGCGCGTTTCATCGAAGCCCATCCGCTCTTCGAGAAGCACGCTGATGTGACCGCGCGACGTGGTGTTGCCGCGCGTGAAGGCGCGGATCGCGAGGTACAGCAGCGTCGAGATCATCCCGACGACGCCCGTCATGACGAGCTGTTGCGCCAGGAAGCGTCCGAGAGCCACGTAGCCGACGAGGCAGCATCCGATGATCGCGAAGGCCGCGAGCCAGAGGGGCAGCTTGAGCCACAGCGGACGATGCCGTCCGACGGCCTTTAGCCCGCCCGCTTCGCTCGCTTCGAACGGCGTCAGCAGAAGCCCGATCAGCACGAACGCGAATGCGAGGCTGGTGAACAAGGATTGCACGACGCTCAGCGCCAGCGGGAAGTAGAACACCTGCGCGAACGACGACAGGAACAGGTCGATGCAATAGATCAGCGCCAGGAAGCGGATCAGTCGCGAGATGCGTCGCGCGCTGCGGCTCGACAGCAGAACGAGCCGGCGCTCGGGCTGGCCTGGCGCGAATACCGCCGAGATCAATGCCGAAACGCCGACGAAAATCAGCGCGCTATCGAGCAGCGCCCCGCCCACGGGCGCGGCCGTCGGCTCATAGAGCAGTCCGAAATAATGGAGGCCGCCGAATAGCAGGAACGTCGCCGCGACGCCCGGAATGGCGCGGACGGGCGCGATCCAGGACGCGGACGCGGCGCGTTCGAAAAACGTCGGTGGGGTCGCGTTCTCGTTGGGTCTGTAGCGCGTGATCGCAAGCGCGAGGCCCTTGAGAAAAATATAGAGACCGATGACCGCAGCGATCAGCATCGCGACGTTGGTCTTCTGCTTGTCGACCGACGAGGTCCAATCGTTGACGTTATATTTGAGACGCCATTCGACGTTCGGCGCGACGCGCGCAAGGTCGGTCCAGAACTGCGGAAACAGCGGGCTGGTGATGCGCTCGGTGAGATTTTTGACAAAGAACGACAGTCGCAGATTTGTGATCTTGTCGATCGCCTGCCGTGCGCGCCACCACGTGACGCGCAGCGTCTTCGTCGCTTCGTCGAGTTCTGTCGATTGCACCGCGAGGCGCACGCGCTCGGCGGCGACCGTTGCAGACTCGGGTGGCGCATCCTTGGCCGGTGGCGGCCCGAGCTTGCTCAGTTGGCGGTCGATCTCGTCCTGTCTCGGACGGATCGAGTCCGCGGTTTTGGTTGCTTGCGCGATGACGCTATCGATCTGGTCTCGCAATTCGGACAGCGTGTCGTTTGCGGCGCTGATGCCTGAGAGACGTTTCTCGGCGGTGTCCATCGAGTCGACCATGACAGTGATCGCATCGTTGACCTCGGGCGAGAGGACGGGCGCCGGCTTTGGCGGCGGAGGAGGAGGCGGCGGGGTTTCGGCGGCTGCAGGCTCGCCGGGCACGGCATCCGGGCTAGCGGGAGGCGCAGCATCGGCTGCAGGAGCGGCGGGCTGGGGCGCAGCGGGCTGAGGCGCCGCCGCTGGCTGTCCGGCGGCAGGCTGTGGTGCAGGCGCGGTTTGCGCGACGGGAGCCGGCTGCGCCTTTGCAGGTTGCGGCGCTGGAGCGGGCGCTGCCGGTGCGGCTTGGTTCGGCGCGGGAGCCGCAGGCTGCGCCTGTGCCGCCGCCTGTCCCGCAGCCGGTGTCGTCGTCGAAGTCCAGTTCGGCGTTCCCGGCTTTGCTTCAGCGGAAGGAGCCGCCAGCGCGAGCGCAACGACAGCCGCAAACACATGTTTCAGCATCAGCGAAATGCGAACTCCCTGACGATCTGGATTTGAGAGCAAGCGCTTGGCGCTCAAGTGCCGCGAAATTAGGGCAACACCCGTGTGGCTGGCCAGTGACTTTTGCTCGCACGCGCTGGCTCTAGACGGATCGATCGTGGAAAAAGTCGTAGATTCTCCGGGCCATATCGGCAGAAATTCCCTCAACCGCTTTCAAGTCCTCGATACCCGCGCGCGAAACCGCTTTGGCCGAGCCGAAATGCTTGAGGAGCGCGCGTTTGCGCGTCGGACCGATGCCGTCGATCTCATCGAGGGGATTGACACCGAGCGCCTTTGCCCGCTTGGCGCGATGCGTTCCGATGGCGAAGCGGTGGGCTTCGTCGCGCAGGCGCTGCACGAAATAGAGAACCGGATCGCGCGTTTCGAGCATGATCGGCTGCTCGCGGCCGGGAATGTGGAAATGCTCGCGCCCGGCGTCGCGATCGGGTCCTTTTGCGACACCGATCAATTGAATGTCGTGCAGTCCGAAGCCTGCGAGAACCTCACGTGCAACCGAAAGCTGGCCGAGGCCGCCGTCGATCAGCACCAAATCCGGGCGATCGGGGAAGGCGACGTCGTCGTCGGCGGTGGTTTCTTCGACAACAGCTTGCTCGACGAGAGCGGCGGGGATCGCTTCGCTCACCGTGTCGGCGACGAGTTCGGCAACTTCGGTTTCGATTTCTTCAAGCACCTCGGCATCGGCGATGCGCTTGAACCGCCGTGTCAGCACTTCACGCATCATCGCGTAATCGTCGCCGGGCGTCACATCGGGCGACTTGATGTTGAACTTGCGATACTGGCCTTTGACGAAGCCTTCCGGTCCCGCGACGATCATCGCGCCGACGGCGTTCGTGCCCGCGATATGACTGTTGTCGAAGACTTCGATGCGCCGCGGCGGGGCGGCTAAAGCGAAGCGTTCCGCCACGCCTTCGAGCAGCCGCGCCTGCGTCGAGCTTTCGGCGAGCTTCCGTCCCAACGCTTCGCGCGCATTGGTCAGTGCATGTTCGACGAGGCTCGATTTCGTGCCGCGTGCGGGAACGCGAATTTCGACCTTGCGCTGGGCTTTGCTCGCTAGCGCTTCGGCGAGCAGCGCGCGGTTCGGAATGTCGTGCGAAATGAGGATCAGGCGCGGCACCGGCTTGTCGTCGTAGAACTGCGCGATGAAACTATCGAGCACGTCCGGCGCATCGAGCGAACGATCGGCCTTCGGATAGTAGGCGCGATTGCCCCAGTTCTGCCCGGTGCGGAAAAAGAAGACCTGGATGCACGTTTGCCCGCCGTCCTGATAGGCGGCGAACACGTCGGCTTCCTCGACACCGTCCGGGTTGATTGCCTGATCGGCCGTGACGTGCGCTAGCGCCCAGAGGCGATTGCGGTACTTCGCAGCCGTCTCGAATTCGAGCGCGTCGGCTGCTTCCTGCATCAGCTGTTGATACATCGCGCGCACGCTCTGGCTCTCGCCTTTGAGGAAGCGTTCGGCTTCGACGACGAGCTCCCGATAATCATCGAGCTGAATTTCGCCGGTGCACGGCGCCGAACAGCGCTTGATCTGATAGAGCAGGCAGGGACGCGTGCGGCTCTCGTAGACGCTGTCGGAACAGGAGCGCAGAAGAAACGCGCGCTGCAGCATGTTGACGGTGCGATCCACCGCGCCCGCTGAAGCAAACGGACCGAAGTATTCGCCCTTTCGGTTGCGCGCGCCGCGATGCTTCATCACCGCAGGCGCCGGATGATCGCGCGCGATGAGAATATACGGGAATGATTTGTCGTCGCGCATCAGCACGTTGAAGCGCGGCCGGAAACGTTTGATGAGGTTGGCTTCGAGGAGCAACGCTTCGGCTTCGGTCGAGACCGTTACGAATTCCATCGATGCCGTCGCGAGGATCATGCGCGCGATGCGGTTCGTATGGCCGTTGAGGCGCGCATAGTTCGAGACGCGCGATTTGAGCTGCCGCGCCTTGCCGACGTAGATGACCTCGCCCGCCGTATCGAGCATGCGATAGACGCCGGGGGACTGCGGTAAAGTCTTCAGGTAGCCGGCTATGACGTCGGCGCCGGTCTTGGCCGGAGCTTCGGAGCCGGCATCGTGGCCCGCCGGTATCTGGTCTTCAGTCATCGCATACCTGAAATTCGGCGCACCTAAGGTCGATCAACGGCAGAGGTCAAGCAAACCGGGTGTCCACGCCACAAAATCACCATGTCCGAGGGATGGTCTGACGCCCTCAGCACATCAAAAGAGAGCAGGATTTTGTGGGGGGTACCATGCGCTCTGTTTTCGCCATTCTGGGCTTCGCGCTGATCCTGTCGCTACCCGGAGTTCTACTCGCAAAACCTGTCCGGGAGAAGGCTCCGGAGGCCGCATTCCGGGGCAACGAGGACCTGCTTCGGTGGATCAACGGCTACCGCCGTAAACCCGAGCCGCAACGGGTGCCCGATGCCGTCAAGGCGATGTCGGCGTACGGGCTGACGAAGGATTCCGATCAATCGGGCATTTACATCGGGTTCGTCGCGGGCGTCATCGGATCGAATTCGGCGAGCGCCGAAGATCTCGTCTCGAAGATGTTTCCGCTGCCGCCTGAAGATCAGGTGGTGATCATCAAGGGCATTGCCTATTCCGGCCTTCCCGGCTGGCGGCCTCTGCTTCGTACTTTCATCGAACGCATGCCGGCACGCAAGGATCTGATCGAAAAGTTTCTCTACGGCGACAAGCCCGTGCTGACGGCGCTCTCGATCAAGGAGGATGCGACGGTCATCGATCTGAACTGGGGCTACTATTTCGCGACCGGATGGGAAGCTCCGATCCGCCGCATCGCGTCGGCACTGGCCTATTCGCTCGAAAAGGATAAGGTCGACACGCTGACGATTGGCGCCATGGCCAAGTGGACGCTGGCGCAGAACGCTTCGCGCGACAACGATCTTCTGATGATGCTGAAGCGAATATCGAGCGACAGCGATCCCTCGATCAAGAAGCCGCTCATCGAAGTCATCGACGCGTCGGAAACGCTAGAGCTTTCGAAGATCCGCAAGGATGCGCTCGCATCGATCGACGAGCTGAAGGCGAAAGGCTCGGAGAAACTCCGGAATTACAACTGGTGGGGCCAGGCAGGTCAGACGGTGTTAGCGCTGGGCTGTGTCGCAGCCGGAGCAATGGGTCAGGTTCAATTCGGCATCCCGTGCGTGATCGGCGGCGCTGCGTCGACGGCGGCGCTCAACTACTTCAAGCCAACCGATTGATCGCTTTCGTCATCCTCGAGCGGGCGAGCTTGCGAGACCGTTCGGGGATCCAGCACGAAAAGAGCCGAAGGCTCAATATCGCGTCTGCGACGAGTCTTGCGCTGGATCCCCGGCCTTCGCTTGCGCTTGGCCGAGGATGACGGTTGTCGAGGGAAATGGCCCGAGCTGTTTAGCGGCTATTCTTGGGATCAACGACGTATTCGGGAAGCGGTCCGCCAAGCCCCGACGGCTGCGGTGCGAAATCCTGCCAGCCGCGCGCCGGTCGTGGTGCGGGCGGCATCGTCTCCTGCGCGGCATGCGTCTCGCCGGTGCAATACTGCTCTTGATATTGACCTGCGATGAAATCGATCGACTTGGCGTAATGGCGATCTGCGGCCCACCGTCGTGCGAGATCACCGAATGTCACTGCGCGGCCGAGACGGTTCGATTTCGCGATGATGTCGTTTTGATTTTCGCGCGTCCGCTTCGCGATCGGCTGCACCAGGCGTTCACCCGAATATGCGACGAGGTGCTGAATTTGTGCGTGCACGCCGGTTGCAACGTCGACGAAGCGTTCGCCCGGAACGCCGTTGCCCGTCGCACCGATGCCCGCAAAATTATTCTGCGTCTCGTTGACGTCGCCGCGACGGCCATCGCCGCGCCGGAACTTCAGGAAGTTGGTTTCGATCGCCATCTGGAAGAAGGCGAAGTCCCAACGCACATGCCAGCCTTCGCCGTAGAGCTTGTAGAACCGGGCGATGCTTGCGAAGCGCGCGTCGACCTTGGCATTGCGTTGCGCCAGGAAGGCCATCAGCCGGTCCGGCGTTACGCACGCCGGAACTTGGTTCGTCGCGCCGGTACGAATGGGCGGCGCTGCGTCGGCCGCAGACGCATAGAGCGCGAGCGCGGCCGCCGAAGCAAACGTCGCGACGGCGCGTTTGCGAAGCGATGAGTTTGGTATTGCCATGCGAGAGCGGCCCTTTACTACGCGCCGCACTCAGCCATCCGGGCAGAGTTCGAAGGCTTTATCGAGCGCCTGCGAGGGATTGGTGAATTCACCGACCGTCTCGCCGCCTTTGGCGTAAGCCGCGATATAGGCCGCCGCTTCGCGCTTCTCCGAACCTTCGTTGACATCGAGGACCGTGTAGTTGTCCTGCCGGTCGGCGCGCGCTCTGATGATCACGGAGTGACCGCCGCCGTAGCTCGCAGTCCAGACCTTGCACGTCGGCCGAGCGGAGGGCGACAGCGTCGGCGTCGATTTCGACGTAATGCCCGGAAGCACGGACGACTTGGTGCCGGAGCCGAGAGCGGCCGTCTGTATTTTCTTGGTTGTCTTCTTGGTGGGTTCGACAGGCGCGGAGTCTGCCGGTCGACGCGTTTCCGTTTCAGCCGATGCAGCAGCCACGGCGTCGGCCGGTGGTGCGGCAGCGTTGATGATCTTGACGGCCTGCGCCTTTTCCGGCTGAGCCGGTTCGCCGACAGCTACAGTCTGTGCGTCGTCAGTCTGCGGCACGAGTTCTTCCGCGCCAAGGCCCGAGCGAACAAATGAGCCGGACTTGCGTGCTTCTTCGACGGCGCGGCGAGCGAGTTCCGCTCCCGACAGCTTGGACGAGGACGCGCCAGCGTCCGCCATCGCAACCTTCGGATCGGAAGCGGTCGATGTCTGAGCCGGTGCGCTGCCCGGACGAGCCAGAGCCAGCAACTCAGGATTGGGATCGGCTGCCCGGCAGGGACTGCCATAGAAGCTCTCGGCGATATTTGAGATATCGCGTGCATAGCGGCGCGACGTCGGCGCCCACTGTTTCGAGACCTGCTCGTAGTTGACCGGGCCTTTGAGCGTCTTTTGCCAATCGGTCAGCACACCCCATTCCTGCACCTTGCGGGTCCGCTCGGCGACGGGATCGTCGAGATGCTCGCCGGCATAAAGAAGGAGATGCTGAAGATGGGCCTTCACGCCCGTCGCGACATCCGCAAAGCTTTCACCCGGGACGTGCTTTCCGGTGGCGCCGAGACCGGCGAAATTGTTCTGATTGGATTTGACGTCGCCTTTGAACGTCAGGTTGCCCGTTTCGAGCAACATCTGGAAGAAGGCGATGTCCCAGCGGATTTTCAATTCGTCGCCGATGCGCATGTAATCTGCGGCGATCGTCGAGAAATGGCCGTCCACATTGCCGTTGCGGCTGTTGAGGAACGCCATCAAGCGTCCAGGCGTGGCGCACGCCGGAACGGAGTTTGTCTTCGTCATTTTGACTTGTGGAAGGTCTGCCGCCGAGGCCGGCAGCGGCGCTACAACCAAAGGCATGGCTGCAGCGAAGACGAACGCCAATGGCGTCCGAACGCGGCTTATCATGGATACACCCATAACGACGCGGCACCCCTCGAAGAGCGCCATACAAAACCAATTAAGGTTCGTAAGCGCTTAACGTTAAAAAAGAGTTGAGACCCCCCGTGAGTCACCGCGAGGATCGCCAAGCAATAGGGCGGTAATTAGGGCGCGACAGGGTCAGATTGAGGCGGAAACGGCGTGCGCCGCGATTCATGAATCGCGGCTGGCGTTTCACTTTGGAGCGGATCAGGTGAGGTGTTGACCGCCATCGAGAGCGATCATCTGACCCGTGAGCGAGGGCGTCGCGAGGATGAAACGCACGGCGGTTGCGATTTCCTGCGCTGACGGCCCACGCTTTAAAAGAGTCGACTGCTTCTCCTTATCGAAGTCGTCGTCGGTCTGATGGATACTTTTAAGAACGGGACCGGGGCCAATGGCATTGACGCGGATGCGCGGAGCAAGCGCCTGCGCAAGTGTTCGCGTCGCCGTCCAAAGCCCGGCCTTCGAGATCGTATAGGAGAAGAATTCCGGCGTCAGATTCCAGACGCGCTGGTCGATGATGTTGATGATGTTGCCGTCGCAGCCCTCCGGCAGCTGCCTGGCCATGGCTTCGGAGAGGAAGACGGGAGCCTTGAGATTGATGCAGAGGTGCAGGTCCCAGGTTTTCTCGTCGAGGTGTCCGATGCTGTCGGGCAGGAACTCGGACGCATTATTGATAAGGGTCGTGAGAGGCCCAAGCTCTCGCCCGATCGTTGCGACCAGGGCGTCCAGAGCCTGACGGTCGGCGAGGTCGGCCTGAAAGGTGCGCGCGCGGCCGCCACGGTCGCGGATGTGCTGCGCGAGGGCTTCAGCTTCTGTCCCCGAATTCCGGTAGTGGATGGCGACGGCGAAGCCGGCCTCGGCCAGATCGAGAGCTATGGCGCGTCCGATGCGGCGGGCGGCGCCTGTGATCAGGACGGTCCGGCTGGCTTCTGATGTTTGGCTCATGGCTGCCGATTAGCAGAATCGAACGCGGGAATCACTGTCGGTCCGGGTGTCGGCGGCCAGAGAGGGGGCGAGGACTGCGAAAGCGTGGCCGAATCACTGCCCAGTTGCTCCGCATCCCGCCCCTGTTGCAGGCAAGCGGCAGCCTGGAGTGTGCATATTTTGGAGGCAAATTTGCTTTATCGGGGCCAGCTATTGCGGCATCGTTGCCACAATGTGACAGCGCCCCCCCGAAGTCGGTGTTTCCTGGGCCTAAACACTTGTGTCAACCGGCCGAAGAAGTTTCTCTCACCAACAACGCGGTGTGAATCGAGGGGTCCGCAAGTGCGGCGACTGCGAACCGCTGATTGGACGGGGGTTGTCTATGGCAAAATTTAAAAGTTTCTTGGGTGTGGCTGGGGTCGCAGCACTCGCGTCGTTGGCGATGTCGACGGCTGTACTTGCAAGCGACGGTGAAGATCGGAAGTTCGGCTATTCGATCACGCTGACGGGAACGAGCGACTATATCTTCCGCGGTATTTCGTCGAACGATCAGTTGCCCGCATTCCAGCCCTTCATCGAGTTCACGTACGGCATTGCCTACGTCAACTTCCAGGGCTCGAACATCGCGGAGCCGCTGGCCCCGTTCGAAATGGACATCTCGGCCGGTATCCGTCCGGTCACCGGTCCCGTGAGCTGGGATATCGGCGTCCTCTACTACACCTATCCGGCTTCGCAGGCTGGCTGGGGCGCAACCGACTACGTCGAATTCAAGGTCGGCGCGTCGATCACGCCCGTCACCAACCTGACGCTCGGCCTCACCGGCTATTGGACGCCTGATCAGGGCGGCGCAGCTGGCGAAACCGAAACGGTTGAAGGCAACATCAGCTACACGCTTCCGAAGTTCGCGATCTTCGATCCGACGCTTAGCGGCACGCTTGGCTACACGAATGGCGATGGACCGAACTACTTCCTCGGCAAGGTCGACGATTACACCTACTGGAACGTTGGTGTGAAGCTCGCAGTCGACAAGTATTTCATGGACTTCCGCTACTGGGATACCTCGATCAACGACTCGTTGGCCGACTCGCGCTTCGTGTTCTCAGCTGGCGTCAATCTGCCATAACTTCTCTCTTCTAGATCTCCCGACTGAGTCGAACCGGGGCCCTCGTTGGGCCCCGGTTTTTTGTTGCATACATGAGACGAGGCGCTTGCGTAGGTCCGCAACTCACGACACAAAAGTCGTTCGGGCTCTTTCGGCGGGCGACAATATTCGTGCTTCCGGCAGTCTTTATCCTGGTCGCTCTGACCATCGCTATCGCGACCGCGCTGCTTGCACCGCGGCTTTTGCCGCGCCGTGTGCGGATGGACGTCGCTCCCGACCGCCCGCGGGCGTTCGGAAGCGAGATGTCATGGCTCGCCGTCAAGACGGATGACGCCGGGCGCTTGGCGGCCGTTCTCGGCCTCGACGATTTGAGCGTCGCGAACTGGAATTCCGGAATCGGGGCAATCTACGACCTGAAGCTCTCCGATACGTTCGTCTTCATTTCGCCTCCGGTCGAGGGTTGGACGTTCGTCGCGGGTGTGTCCTTGCCGTTGCCGCAGCGGGGAGGGTTCGTCGACAAGGCCGCGCCGCTTCTGACGCGCGTCGCCCGCGAATTTCGCTCCGTGCAGTATTTCGCAACTTTCCCGATCATCGACTTCTACGCCTGGGCGTGGTTCGAGAATGGCCAGCCGATGCGCGCTTCCGCCTTTGGCGAAGCAGGGCCTGTGTGGGACGCAGGCCGTCCGACCGCCCGCGAACGGGAGTTAGGCCTGTCGACGCTGGAACTTCGCGGCATCGTCAATCGCCAAGGCGATATCGGCGGGGCGCTGCAGCTTCATCCGACCGAGTCGCATGTGCTCGGCATCGCAGGCGGTTGGGGCTTGAACCCGATGACGATCGAAGCGCTTGGCGGTCGACACAGCACGGGCTGGATCGCGCGTGCACCGCATGCGTGGCGTGCGGAACGTGTGCGCTCGGCGGCCTGAGAGACGGGATCGCGACTTAGATCGCGCTAACTCCGATCACAACAGATCCGATTCGTGCCTTACCGGGCTTGCCGCCCGTAATCGTAATCCATGCGCGGCCCCGGCAACGGCGCCTGCCGTTGCGTGTTCTGAGGTGCGCTCTCGGCGGACGTATTGTCCGGCACGCTGCGTCTGGCGGTCGTATCCGGACCGCCTGTCGATCGCGTCGGCGGAATGAAGACGCGATCGCTCGCACAAAGCTTTCTCGGATTTTCGTTCTGTCCGCATGAGCGCGGCTGACCGTCTTTCGAGAGGCAAAGGCGGACTTCTCTCAGCCCCTTTGCGCCGCAGACGACAGCGATCATGTCCGGCTTGAAATTCGGATTGGCCTGAGCGAAGTCGCGGCGAATATCGTCCGGTGATGCAACCTGAGTCTCAAACGGGTTGCGGAAGCGCTGCGGAATGTTGATGCCGTCGAATAGGCGATGCGCCGTCGCGAAGTAGCGCGCCGGGTCCATTCCCGAGCATGTGCCATGCGCCCGGTATTCGTGAATGACGAGCCCGCGGCTCGGCATGATGTCGAGCATGCTCGAGATGACGTTATCCGGCACGAAGGGACGCCGAGGCAGACGGCACTCGGACGGATAGCCGTAATTGTATTGCGGCCAGAGCCCATGCAGGATGAACGAATAGCGCCGCCCATCGCGTCGGTTGCATTGCGCGTCGTCGTCCTGGCCTTTTTCCGCGCAGTACGTCGGGCTCCACGAAAGCACGAGTGCGTAGTAGTCGAACTGTCCGGGCACGTCGCGGTCGCCGCCGTTGCCGTAGCTGTTCCGGCCTCGATCCCTGTAGCCGTCGCCGCTGCTATAGCCGTTGCCGCCGCCCTCGGAACGATTGTCGGCGGTCTCCGTGCGATCGGCTGAACTGGTCTGATTGCCCGTCGCGACGGACACGTTCTGCTGCCGCGTCATATGCACGGCAAACCCTGCGATGAGCAGAAGAACGATGGCAGTCAGAAGTAGATGCGGTTTCAACATGTCATGGTCTCAAGCGGCACGGGGCAGGGAATAGAAACGAGCGAATGAATTTTTACGCAGCCTTCGCAGCCAGCGCCGCAAGGATGCGCGCCCAGCTTCGCGCCCCCTTCTCGAAGCTTCGCATGTTGTACTTTTCGTTTGGCGAGTGAATGCGGTCGTCGTCGAGGCCGAAGCCGATCAGCAAGCTGTCCATGCCGAGCGCATCACGGAAGGACGTGACGATCGGGATCGATGCGCCGCTGCCCATCAGCACGGCGGGCTTGCCCCATTCTTCTTCGAGTGCTTTCGCGGCCGCTTGCATCGAAGGGTCCGCAGTGTCGAAGCTCACCGCGCCGGAACCATGATGGCCAAGCCACGTCGCCGTGCAATCGGCGGGAAGCACGCTCTCGACATAGTCGTGCAGCGCCGTCATCACCTTGTCCGGGTCCTGTCCTGCGACGAGCCGGCACGTGATCTTCACAGACGCCTTCGCCGGAATGACCGTCTTCGATCCGATGCCCTGATAGCCGCCGGTCACGCCGTTGAACTCCAGCGTCGGACGCGACCAAAGCTGCTCGATGACCGATCTGCCTTTTTCACCTGCAGGCGTTTTGAGGCCGACCGAACCGAGGAAGGCTTCGCCCGTCAAGCCGAGTGTTTTCCATTGCGCGAGCTGCTCCGGCGCAGGCTCTGTCACGCCGTCATAAAATCCCGGCACGGCGATGCGACCGTTGTCATCATGAAGCGCGGCCATGACCTTCGCCAGCGCGCGGATCGGATTCGTCACTGGCCCGCCGTAGATACCCGAATGGAGATCGCGGCCCGGACCGCTGATAACGAGTTCGTCGCCGACGAGACCGCGCAGCATCGTCGTGATCGCAGGTGTGTCCTTGTCCCATTGTCCGGTATCGCAGACGAGCACGAGATCGGCTTTCAGCTCATCGCCGTACTTGGCGAGAAATTCGGGGAGCGATGGCGAGCCGCATTCTTCCTCGCCTTCAATCAGCACCGACACGGCAATCGGAAGCTTTCCGGCGACGGTCATCCAGGCGCGGGCGGCTTCGAAGAAGGTCATTAGCTGACCTTTGTTGTCCTCCGCGCCGCGGGCGACGATCACCTCGCCGTTGTGAGGTTCGCTCGTAACGCGCGGCTCGAACGGCGGCGACTTCCAGAGATCGAGCGGATCGGCGGGTTGCACGTCGTAGTGCCCGTAGAAAAGAACATGCGGGATGCCGGGCTCGCGGTGCGTGCGATCATGCGCGACGACCATCGGATGCCCGCTTGTTGGCACAACCTTAGCCTCAGCAAAGCCGATGTCTTTGAGCGTCGCGGCACACCAATCCGCGGCTTTGCGGCAACTTGTCTTGAACGCTGGATCGGTCGAAACGCTATCGATGCGCAAAAGCTCGAACAGCCGCTCGAGCCCGGCAGCCTTTGATTGACCAAGTGTATCGAGAACGGTTTCCAGCGCGGTCATCTTAGTAGACTTTCCAAAAGGCGAACGAAGCCAGGAAGGCTTCAGCTAGGAATACGGAACTCCATTTGCTATGGCACGTCTCCTGACGCGGATCATGGCAGCATGAAGACCGCACCGGAGGTCTGATGGCACAGCCGGACACGGACGGCAAAAAGAAATGGGTTTACGCCTTTGCGCCAGGTCGCGCCGAGGGCGGCGCCGACATGTCGGAACTGCTGGGCGGCAAGGGAGCCAATCTTGCTGAGATGGCGACGCTGGGCCTGCCCGTTCCTCCCGGCTTTACGATTACGACCGAAGTTTGTGACGCTTTTTTCGCGGCTGGAAACAAGCTGCCCGAAGCACTGAAGGCCGACGTCACGAAGGCGCTCGACGAAGTCGGCACGACGGTCAACGCGCACTTCGGCGACTACAAACGGCCGCTGCTGGTCTCCGTGCGTTCCGGTTCGCGCGCGTCGATGCCGGGCATGATGGATACGATCCTCAATCTCGGCCTCAACGACAAGACGGTCGAAGGCCTGGCCGCGTTGACGGGCGATGCGCGCTTTGCGTTCGACAGCTATCGGCGCTTCATCCAGATGTACGGCGACGTCGTGCTCGGCGTCGATCACGGCGCGTTCGAGGACATTCTCGAGAACTTCAAGAACCTCAACGGATTCGCGGCCGACACCGATCTCGACGAAGAGTCCTGGCGCGAAATCATCGCCGACTACAAGGCCGCCATCGAGCGCGAGCACGGGAAGCCGTTTCCGCAGGACACCGGCGAACAGCTTTGGGGCGCCATCGCTGCCGTGTTCAATTCCTGGCACAACCCGCGTGCGCAAACCTATCGCAGACTGCACGATATCCCGGATGATTGGGGCACCGCCGTCACAGTCCAGGCGATGGTGTTCGGCAACCTCGGCGACAACTCCGCGACCGGCGTCGCCTTTACGCGCAATCCGTCGACGGGCGAGCGAGAGATATTCGGCGAGTACCTGCCGAACGCGCAGGGCGAGGATGTCGTCGCAGGCATACGCACGCCGCAGCCGCTGACGAGCAAAGGCGCACGCGAGGCTCCCGGAACGGCGCTCGAGTCCGCGATGCCTCGCGCATTCAACGAGCTCAAAGAGATTTTCGATCGGCTCGAGCGGCACTATCACGACATGCAGGACGTGGAATTCACGGTCCAGCTCGGCACGCTGTGGATTTTGCAGACGCGATCCGGCAAGCGCACCACCGAGGCCGCGCTGAAGATCGCCGTCGATCTCGCGGCGGAAGGCTTGATCAGCCAGGACGAGGCCATTCTGCGCATCGAGCCGGCGCAGCTCGATCAGCTTCTGCATCCGGCGATCGATCCGGCGGCGGAACACGATCTGATCGCGAAGGGATTGCCCGCGTCGCCCGGCGCCGCGTCCGGCGAAATCGTCTTTCATTCCGAGATGGCCGAAGCGCTCAAGGCCAAGGGGCGTGATGTCATTCTGGTTCGCTCGGAGACGAGCCCCGAGGATGTGCAGGGCATGCACGCGGCCGTTGGCATCCTGACCGCACGTGGTGGCATGACGAGCCACGCCGCGGTCGTTGCGCGCGGCATGGGACGGCCGTGCGTCTCAGGCGCAGGCACGCTGCGCATCGATACCAACGCTGGAACGATGCGCGCTGGCGCGCGCATTTTCAAATCCGGCGACATCGTCTCGATCGACGGCAGCACCGGCCGGGTTTATGCGGGCAAGGCGAAGATGCTGCCGCCGCAGCTGTCCGGCACGTTCGCGACCGTGATGCAATGGGCCGACGGCGCGCGCCGCATGAAAGTCCGTACCAACGCGGATACGCCGCGCGACGCGCGACAGGCGCGCGAATTCGGCGCCGAGGGTATAGGCCTCTGCCGCACCGAGCACATGTTCTTCGAGGAAGGCCGCATTCTCGCCGTGCGCGAGATGATCTGCGCCGAAGACGAAGAGGGGCGGCAACAGGCGCTCGACAAGCTGCTTCCCGTTCAGCGCGCCGATTTCGAAGAACTGTTCGAGATCATGGCCGGGTTGCCGATCACGATCCGTCTGCTCGACCCGCCACTGCATGAATTCCTTCCGCACGAGGATCGCGAGGCCGCGCAGGTTGCGGCCGCGCTGGGCATGGACCTGATGCGTCTCAAGGCGCGCGTCGCGGAGCTTGAAGAATTCAATCCGATGCTCGGCTTCCGTGGCTGCCGTCTCGGGATCAAATATCCCGAGATCACGCGCATGCAGGTGCGAGCTATCTTCGAGGCCGCGATCAACGCTCAGAAAAAGACGGGCGATGCCGTGCGTCCGGAGGTGATGGTTCCGTTCGTCGCGTATCGCCGAGAGTTCGACGTCCTGCGCGAGGTCATTATCTCGACCGCCGAAGCGGTGCAGCGCGAATTGGGCGTCGAAATCCCCTACGACGTCGGCACGATGATCGAGCTGCCGCGCGCGGCTTTGAGAGCCGCCGACATTGCCCGCGGGCCGGCGGGCGCGGACTTCTTCTCATTCGGCACGAACGATCTGACGCAAACCGCGCTCGGGCTCTCTCGCGACGATGCCGCGCCGATCCTTTCGAACTACCTCGAGCATGAAGTGATCTCGACGGACCCCTTCGTCACAATCGATCAGGGCGGCGTCGGTGAGCTTCTGAAAATTGGAGCCGAACGCGGCCGCGCCGTGAAGCCCGATCTCAAAACCGGCATCTGCGGCGAGCATGGCGGCGATCCGAAATCGATTGCGTTTTTCGAGGGCATCGGCCTCGATTACATTTCCTGCTCGCCGTATCGCGTGCCGATCGCTCGCCTCGCTGCCGCCCAGGCCGCAATCCGGCTGCGCGACGCCAGCAAGCCTCAGCCGTCGCCTGAGCAAGAGTAGTCGCGCAAATTAGGCTGATGAATCACAACGGGCCGTTCTGGTGACGATCGATATCGTCGAGGCTTGGCTGGCGCGGACGTGGGCCTTTGTTCTTCGGCAGGAACAATAGCCAGAGCACGACCGGCGGCACGAAGAAGCACCACGCCATCCAATAGGAATAGTCACGGTTTTTGATGCCGGCCAGAACGGCGGCAAGCAACGACGCCGTAACGGCCGTAATGCCCCAAGCCACGATCCACTGCATCGCCATCGAATCCTCACTTCAATCCGCCGTCGCTGTCAGTTGGTGCAAGCGCATCTGGCGACATTAGCCAGTTGGGCAGCGACTATGGCGAATTCATGCTTGAATTGCCGCCTGCTTCGGCGACGCGATGAAATCCAGTCCGAGATCAAGAACCGATGCTGAATGCGTCAGCGCGCCAACTGAAATCAGGTCAACGCCGGTTTGCGCGATTTCCGTAACGGTTTCAAGATTAACACCGCCCGAAGCCTCGGTGAGGCAGCGTCCGCCGATGATCGCGACGGCTTCCACGAGATTTGCAGGCGTCATGTTATCGAGCAGGACGCAGTCGACTTTTTCCCGCATCACGATTTCGAGCTGCGCCAGCGTGTCGACCTCGACCTCGATTTTGGTCATGTGTCCGGCAGCAGCCTTTGCCGCTTTGATCGCGCTCGCGATGCCGCCCGCGGCGACGATGTGATTGTCCTTGATGAGTACGGCGTCGAAAAGTCCGACGCGGTGATTGTAGCCGCCGCCGCAGCGCACGGCGTATTTCTCGAATGCGCGAAGTCCTGGCGTCGTCTTGCGCGTATCGACGATTTTCGCGTGCGTGCCCGCAACCTGGTCGACGTACTGTCGCGTCAGCGTCGCGATGCCGGAGAGCCGGCCGAGAAAGTTCAGCGCGACGCGTTCGGCCGTGAGCAATGCGCGTGCATTGCCCGAGACGCGCGCGATCACGGCTCCGGGCTTGACCGTTTCGCCATCGCCGATCTCGATCGTGAAATCTGTTTCCGGCTCAATGGCGCGAAACGCGGCTTCCGCGAGCGCAAGGCCCGCAACGACCCCAAGTTTGCGCGCGGCGATGACGGCGTTGGCCGTTGCGTTCGCCGCGACCGTTGCATTCGTCGTGATGTCGCCGGCGAGCCCGAGGTCTTCATCGAGCGCAACGCGAATAGCGGCGTCGACGAGAGTCTGCGGCAGCGACGGCAGGCTGCGTGTCGAGCTGCTCATGGTCGGCACGCCGCTGCGGACACGCTGCGGGACGCACGCGGCGCCGCTTCGGTCGCTTTCAGATCTTCAACCGTGATGAAGGTGCGTTTGGCGAATGCCGGATCGGCCGCGGGATAGTCGACGCGGTAATGACCGCCGCGGCTTTCCTTGCGCGCCAGCGCCGCCGCAGCAATCAGACGAGCGGTCAGGATCATATTTGAAAGCACCGTATCGTCGGCCGCTGACTCGTCGAGCTTCTTGAGAGCCGCAAGCGCAGCCTTCAGGCCCTTCGCGGAACGCTGAACGCCGACGTGCTTCGTCATGATCGCGCGCAGCGTGTCGATGGCTTCGCTGCGTTGTTCGGGCGCCGACGCGCGATTGCCCGGCACGCGGCGCGGGTGAACGAAATGCCCGACGCGATCGTGCGGCAGGTATGCGCGAATGTCGGCGGCGGCGCGCGCGCCAAAGACGACGGCTTCGAGCAATGAGTTCGATGCCAGTCGATTTGCTCCGTGCAATCCGGTCGACGCGACTTCGCCGACCGCCCAGAGTCCGGCGAGGCTCGTGCGCCCGCGAAGATCGGTAGCAATGCCGCCCATGTGATAGTGTTCCGCCGGCGCAACAGGGATCAAATCCTTGGCGGGATCGATGCCTGCGCGCTGGCAATGACTCCAGACCGTAGGAAATTCGTCCTTGAAATGCGCGCCGATCGCCTCGCGGCAATCGAGGAACACGCCGCGACCCGCGTTGAGTTCATTGAACACGCCGCGAGCCACGACATCGCGCGGCGCAAGCTCGCCGCGCGGATCGATCGCCAGCATGAAGCGTTCGCCGAGGGAGTTGACGAGCGTCGCGCCTTCGCCGCGCAGCGCTTCCGTCGCGAGCGGCGCGGGATCGATCCCGGCATCGATTGCTGTCGGATGGAACTGCACGAATTCGGGATCGGCAATCACCGCGCCCACACGTGCCGCCATCGCGATGGCTTCGCCTTTTGCGTAAGAGGGATTGGTGGTCAACGCGAACAGCGCGCCGACGCCGCCGGTTGCGAGCACGATCGCGGATGCTGGCACGAAAACGTAGCTGCCGGTTCCGTGCGTGCGCGATCTGATGAGGCGAATGCCTTCGATCCGGTCGTTGTCCGCGATCAGGCCGTCCGCTTCATAGCCTTCGAGCACGCGGATCGATGGCGTGTTGCGAACCGCCGCGATGAGAGCCTGCATGATCGCGGCTCCGGCGCGGTCGCCGGATACGCGGACGACGCGCTTCTCCGAATGCGCCGCTTCCTTCGAGAGAACGTAGTGACCTTCGAGGTCGCGATCGAAGGGAACACCGTAGCTCAGCAGATCGCGGATGCGATCCGGGCCTTCGTCGGCGACGACGTGTGCGACCTGCGTGTCGACGATGCCGCCGCCGGCTTCGATCGTGTCGGCTGCGTGCTTATCAGTGCTGTCGCCTTCGCCGACGGCAGCCGCGATGCCGCCCTGAGCCCACATGCTCGACGCACCCTCGCCGAGCGGCGCCGCGGCGATGACCGTCACCGGCAGCGGCGCGAGTTTGAGTGCGGTGAACAACCCCGCAAGCCCGGCCCCGATAATGACGACGTCGCCCGGGCCGGGCTTACCTTCGAAAGGGACGAAGGATCGTGCCTCCCGTTGTCTTTGTGCAGTCATTGCATCGCCTCCCCGTGAGTCGTCGCTCAAAAACTAATTGGTCAGGTTGACCATGCGCTCGACAGCGCGACGGGCTCGATGAGCAACATCCGGATCGACAGTCACCTCGTGACGCAAGTTGACGAGACTGTCGTAGATGTTCTCGAGGCTGATCCGCTTCATGTGCGGGCACAAATTGCACGGCCGGATGAATTCGACGTCCGGAACTTCGATCGCGACGTTCGATGCCATCGAGCATTCGGTGACGAGCATGACCTTCGGCGGGCGTTTGTCCTTCACCCACTGAATCATGCCCGACGTCGAGCCGGTGAAGTCCGCGGCGGCGATGACATCTGGCGGGCATTCGGGGTGCGCGATGATCTTGAGGCCGGGCTCGGCCTCGCGCATCGTCTGAAGTTCTTCGCCCGTGAAACGCTCGTGCACCTCGCACGCGCCCTTCCAGGTGATGACTTCGACCTTGGTCTGCGACTGTACCCACTTCGCCAGGTACTGGTCTGGTATGCACAAAACGCGGGGCGCGCCGAGGCTTTCCACAACTTTCACGGCATTGGACGACGTGCAGGTGATGTCACATTCGGCTTTGACGGCCGCCGATGTGTTCACATAGGTCACGATCGGAACGCCCGGATAGGCTTCGCGGAGCATGCGAACGTCTTCCGGCGTGATCGAGGACGCGAGCGAACAGCCGGCGCGCATGTCCGGAATGAGAACGGTCTTGTCCGGCGACAGCAGCTTCGACGTTTCCGCCATGAAGTGCACGCCCGCCTGAACAATGATCTTCGCATCGACGCGCGCAGCCTCCTTGGCGAGCTGCAGGGAGTCGCCGCGAAAGTCCGCCACGCAATGAAAGATTTCGGGCGTCATGTAGTTGTGCGCCAGGATGACGGCGTTGCGCTGTTGCTTCAGCTCGTTGATCGACTTGATCAGCGGCGCGTAATGCGGCCATTCCATCGGCGTCACGACGTGCTGAACGCGCGCGTACAGCGGCGCCATTTCGGCTTCGAGCGCCTTGGACCAGGAATAGGGCGGCACGGCTTTGGCGGCCGGGTGCGCTGCAGTGGCCGGTTTCGCCAGTCGCTCAAGGGTTTGAACCATTGACCCGTCTCCCGTAAGAGCGTATATGCTCTTAGTGAGCATATACGGGATAAAAACAACGTCGGCACCGCAAGCCGCACTTCACGCCCTAGAAATGCTCTCCAGGAGCACTCTTGGATGTTATTAACATAGTGGAGTTGCAAACAAATTTCCAGGGCGACGGTTCCGTCGGCCCTGGATTTGTCATGACAGCGTCGTGTGGATCAATTCCGAACCGGCGGAGCGGAAACTCTGACGCCCGGAGCCGGTCGCTCCAATAGAACCTCGCGGCGGAAGCGGAACAGCTTTGCCGGACGACCGCCCGTTCTGGTTTTGACATCGCCCGTCGGCTCGACAAGGCCCGCGCCTTCGACCAGCCGGCGAAAGTTCTGCTTGTGCAGATGCGGTCCCAGAATGGCTTCGACGGTCTTCTGCAGTTCGTAAAGCGTGAATTCGTCCGGCATCAACTCGAATACGACCGGGCGGTATTTGATCTTCGATCGGGTCCGGCTGATCGCGGTCGCGAGAATACGCCGGTGATCGGACTGCATCGCAAGCCCGAGCTTCGGGCGATCGGTCCATTCCCTCGCGGCGCCTCGGCCGTCACGCAATGCTTCGTCCACGAGGCCCGCCTCGTAGAGCATTTCGAAGCGCTCGAGCACCTTTTCTTCGTCCCACGCCATGCCGTCGAGACCGAAGCAAATGCGAACACGGTCGGCTCTCGGAATGGGCGATGAACCCGCCTTCGGAGCGCTGGGCTTCTCGGCCCAGGCTTTGAGGCGCGGCTCAATCTCGTGTGCGATGATCTCGGGACGCCCGCGACGCCAGTCTTCCCAGGGAAAATACTGATACCAGCTCCGCCAGACGCCGTTCGTCAGCCCATGATGGCCGACAGCCTGGGTCAGAGCGAGATAACCGATCGACACGACATGCGGAGACGCATCGTCCGTTTCGGTGTGACGGCCGCGATCTGCGAACGTGTAGAGCTGCTCGGCATAGCCGAGATCAAGGCCTGTCTGATTGTGAACCCAGGCCCGCAGTCCGCTTTCCAGCGTACGATGTTCAATTGGATCGAAAGGACCAAATGGCAGGATGTCGGTAGCGCCGATCCGGTCCGGCTCGCCGCGCACGACGAGCGCGACAGGCTCATTCTCGGCGACTGCAACGATAGCCGCATTAAGGCCAATGCCGACCGACGGAGAAAGCTCCGTGTCGGTATCTGGAGTCCGATGAGCTGTCTCGGGCGTCGGCTTTCTCCGGCCTGAAAGTTCCATGTTCATCTAGTCTTCCCCGTGCTCCCCATGAGGCGAGCTAGTGGGCGATCGTGGCGATTTTCAGATAGCCTGCGCAACTAAAACCTACACTTCTGCCGCAAATTGGCCCGATTGTCAGAGACGGCAAAGTGCTTTGAATTCAGCGACAAATCCGGCTTGGGCATCGCTAGTAGAATGCGGCGTGAGCCTCCTAAGTTCCCTGTCGATTACATCAGGGAGTTCGGGGCGGCCGAAAAAGCGTTTCGCCTCTTCGGGATCGAACCCGGCGAGCGTCACCGCTTCGTAGTAGGCGGCGATCGTATCGGCGCGCTTGATGGTGGAAATGACGTGGGCGTCCATCCGGCCTAAGCCGAAGCGTTCATGGATGGCGGCGAGCAGCTTCTGCTCGAACGCCTTGTAGTCGAGTCCGATGGCTGCTTTGAACGGGCTGATTAAATCCCCGATGACATATTCAGGCGCGTCATGGAGCAGTGCCGCGCACAACTCGCGCGCTCCGAATAGAGGCTCGATCGTCCGCACAATGTCTGTCACGACGAGACTGTGCTGAGCGACGGAAAACGCGTGCTCGCCGACGGTCTGTCCGTTCCAGCGCGCGACGCGCGCAAGCCCATGCGCGATATCTTCGATCTCGATATCGTCCGCCTGCGGATCAAGGAGATCGAGACGGCGGCCCGACAGCATCCGCTGCCATGCCCGCTTCGGAGGCGTATGTTCGCCGCTCATAGGCCGTCGATCTTGAGTGACTTCTGCAATTTGGCGCACGGCGCATGGCGAAAGCAGGTCACGATGTGATCGTTGACCATGCCGGTCGATTGCATGAAGGCGTAGAGCGTCGTCGAGCCGACAAAACGGAAGCCTGCGCTCTTCAATGCTTTGCTCATGCGTTTCGACGTGTCCGTTTCTGTCGGCGCATCCTTGAAATTTTGCAGCTTGTTGATGACCGGACGTCCGTCGATCAACCCCCAGAGAAAATGCGAAAACGGCATCTTCTCGCTGAGCGCGAGATAAGCCTTGGCGTTCGAGATCGTCGCTTCGATCTTGGCGCGATTGCGAATGATGCCTTCATCGGTCATCAGTCGCGCGATGTCGCGTTCGCCGAAGCGCGCGATGCGCTCCGCATCGAAATCGTGAAACGCCTTGCGGAAGTTTTCGCGCTTTCGAAGGATCGTGATCCACGACAATCCCGCCTGAAAGCCTTCGAGAGTGAGTTTTTCGAACAGCGCGCGATCGTCGGTCATCGGGACGCCCCACTCGTCGTCGTGGTAGCGCGCATACTCCGTGCCCGTCGCTCCCGCCCAGGGACAACGTTCGCGTTCGACCTGCCGGGTCATGATGGCAAGGCTGCCGAAGGCCGCGCCGCCGCCGATTTGCGATAACGACCGGCCGCGTCGGCATCGATGTCGATCGCAATACCATCGGCGCGCAGACGCTGATTTTTGTCTTGAGCTTCGATGGCGCGGTCGAGGCGAACCATCGCAAGCCCATGCAGTCCGTCAACCGTGCCGACGCGGCCGATGGCGACGTCGCCAAGATGGATTTCGGCTCCGGAGATCAGCGGTGCGGTGGCGGAAATTTTCACGACGCGCTTGCGCACGACGGTCTTGTTCTGCATTCGCGCGACGATTTCCTGGCCGACGTAGCAGCCTTTGGTGAACGAGACGCCGTTGAAGAGATCGTAATCCGCTTCGTGCGGATAGGCGTCGCCGAACTCGAAATCCTTGCCCGCTTCGGGAACGCCGAGGCGGACTCGTAAGGCGTCGTAATCGATATGCGCCAGCTCGACGACCTGCGCGTCGGCCGGCGGCGGCGATTGCATCAGCCAGCGGACGCCCATCGCCGGATGGCGCGGGTCATTGAAATGGACACACGCGCGCGTAGCGGTCAGCGCGGCGGCACCGTCGTCCCAGACGGCGTAGACGGCAAAGCCCGGCGAGGCGTCGGTGATCGTGACATCGGCGCGGAGCTTATACATCGTCAGGCGCTTGACGAGATCGGCGGCCTTGGCGGCGGCAACGTCGAGAAGATAGCCCATCTCGGTACGGACGATGAAGAAATCGAACAGGATTTTGCCTTGCGGCGACAGCAACCCCGCAAAGCGCGCTTCGCCCGCGTTCAGCCCCTCGATTTCGTTGGTGACGAGGCTCTGCAACAATTTTTCGCTGTCGGCGCCATCGACGCGAACGACGCCACGGTCGGTAAGTCGCGCGATCTTTACGCTGGACATTAGCGTTCGCCTCGATTGCAAACAGAGTGAGAGTTACGTATGCGGGGTTCAAGCCGAAGGCAAGTGTGAGGAGCGCCGGCAAAAATGGCCGATACATTCGATGTCTTGATCCGTGGCGCGACAGTCGTCAACCATGACGGGGAGGGCGTCCGCGATATCGCGATTTCGGGCGGCAGGATTGCGGAAATCGGCGACCTTGGCTCGGCCGGCGCGGCTGAAATCATCGACGCGGCGGGCCTGCATATTCTGCCGGGGGTCATCGATACCCAGGTGCATTTCCGCGAGCCGGGCCTGGCGCATAAAGAAGATCTCGAGACGGGGAGCCGAGCCGCGGTCGCTGGCGGCGTCACGGCCGTTTTCGAGATGCCGAACACGAAGCCCTTGACGACGACGGAAGATACGTTGGCCGACAAGGTCCGCCGCGCGCGTCACCGCATGTTCTGCGATTTCGCATTTTTCGTCGGCGGTACGCGCGACAACATTGCGGAAATTCCGAAGCTCGAAAAGCTCGAAGCCGCGGCCGGCATGAAAGTCTTCATGGGCTCGTCCACCGGCGACCTTCTGGTTGACGAGGAAGACGCGCTCGATCGCATCATCGCTAGAATTTCGCGGCGCGCATCGTTTCATGCCGAGGATGAAGACCGCCTCAAGGCGCGAATGCATCTGCGCCGCAAGGGCGATCCGTCTTCGCACCCCGAGTGGCGCGATCCGGAGGCGGCGCTGATCGCGACGAAGCGGCTCGTCGGTCTCGCCGAAAAGCACGGCAAGCGCGTGCATGTGCTGCACGTCTCGACGGCGGAGGAAATGGAGTTCCTGCGCCATCACAAATCCTACGCCACGGTCGAAGTCACGCCGCATCATCTGACGCTGCAGGCGCCCGAATGCTACGAGCGACTTGGCGCCTACGCACAGATGAACCCGCCGGTTCGCGACGCGCGCCACCGCGCGGCCATATGGCATGCGCTGCAGTCCGGCGTGGTCGATGTCCTGGGTTCCGATCATGCGCCGCACACGCGCGAAGAAAAAGAGCACACCTATCCCGACACGCATTCCGGCATGACGGGCGTGCAGACGCTGGTGCCGACGATGCTCGATCATGTGAATGCAGGGCGGCTGTCGCTGCAGCGCCTGGTCGATTTGACCAGCCACGGGCCGCAACGGCTGTTCGGCATCAGGAACAAGGGGCGGATCGCCGTCGGCTACGACGCCGACCTGACCGTGGTCGATCTGAAGCGCCGGGTCCGGATCTCGAACGACTGGATCGAAAGCCGCTGCGGCTGGACGCCATACGACGGCGCAACGGTAACGGGATGGCCGGTCGGCACGTTCGTGCGCGGTCACAAGGCCATGTGGGAGGGCGAAATCAACGGGCCCGCGCGTGGCGAGCCCGTTCAGTTCCTCGAAGGCTTCGTTCGCTGAGGTGCGCGCGAAGCGGATGAGCATCAGCCTTCGCTGCCGGCCTTCGCGACGCGTGCGAGCCCGGCGGGCAGCCGCTTCAACACGTGTACTGTCGTCCCGACACCAGCGATCGAGGCAAGGTGCGTGACGTTGCCGTTCGTCATGCGGATGCAGCCCGACGATGTCGCCGTGCCGATGGAGCTGACGTCGTTGGTGCCGTGGATGCGATAGAGCGTGCTGCCGAGATAGAGCGCCATCGCGCCAAGCGGATTGCGCACGCCGCCCTGCATGTGAACCGGAAGTCCGGGCTTGCGCGCGCGCATCTCCGCCGGCGGATACCAGTCGGGCCATGCGACCTTGCGCGAGATCTTTTCAACGCCCGACCATGCGAAGCCCTGCTTGCCGACGGCGATCGGATAGCGATACGCCGTCGTCGAGGAGAGAACGTAGTAGAGGCGGCGGCCGGCCGTATCGATGACGATCGAACCGGGGGCGTAGCTGTTCGGGAACGACACCTTGGGCGGGGCAACGGCCGAGATATTCGGTCTGCCGCCGCCCGTCAGCGTGCCTTCGCTCGCCGATGAGCGCGCGTTGTCGTCGTCTTCGTCATCGCGTCCGCTGTTTTGCGGGCGGTCCCAGTCCCAACCCATTCCAAACAGCGGTTGCGGCGCCCGTTCGGCGCGCTGGCTGCTACGCTTCTGCTTTTTGGGGGGAACGTATCCGTAGTTTTGCTGGAATGGATGGAAGGCTTGCGCCGGTGCGGCGACGGCGCAGCTCAAAATAGCGGCTGCAAGAATACTCATACGCGTCATCAAACAAACCCTTGCTTTGCGTCTCGCTTGTAGCGGCACGCAATAAAGCAAAAGAAGACGCGGTGGCCACCCCTCTGCGGCAATTCGCAGTCAATCAGAAATTGCATTCTGATTTCGGCGCACCGTCATTCGATGCGCTTGAACATCAGCCAATTGCCGTCAGCGGCGATGACGACGCACCACCACATCCAGCGCTTTTTATCATGCATCTCAGCGGCTTTCGCCGGACTGACGAGCCGATAGAGGTCGACTTCCTCAGCCGGCGTCAGCTTGTCGAGCGGACGCTCGGCGAGATAAGGCCAGATGTAGAGCAGGTTGTTCTCGATGTCGCTGCCGAAGGGCTTTGCCGCGGGCGGCATGTTCAGAAGCTCGATCAGGTTCGCGAGAATCTCCTGTCCCTTGCCATCGGCGGACTGTGTTTTGAGCGCTGCGATCGGATCGGTGGCGCCGGGTGCGCCGATATCCGGCGTCCTGCCGCTCATTTCGAACACCGCCTTCAACTCGTCGATATTTCCCGAGCGCGCCGCCGTCAGAATGGCGTCGCGCAGATCGGCGACGTGTTCGGGAAGTTTTGGAGCTTGCACGCTTTCCCCAGCCGCAGCTCGCGAGACGTGGACAAGAGCAATGGGCGTCACTACGAGTAGAATCAGAAGTGCACGACTAATCATCGGAGCGGAGGCGTAACGGCGCAGCCGGGATCGTCTCGCCTGCGAGGAGAGTTTACTTGATGAGCGTTCCAGCATAGTCACCGAACCAATCACTTCCACCTGAGGCTCAAGACATCGCGCAGCCGGGTAACGGTCAGCGCAAACTCCACTCCCGGACGCGAGCACGCCCGCCTTGATGGACTATATTCCCAATCCCCTCATTATCCCTATCGGCATCATCGTCGGGATTCTCATCGCGGCGCCTGTTGGGCCTGTCAACGTGCTGTGCATTCAGCGCGCGATCGAGCGGGGGTTCTGGGGTGGCATCGCAGCCGGCATCGGATCGGTGTTGGGTGATGGTCTCATCGCGCTCTGTGCCGGGCTTGGCGTTGGAACGATTTCGGGCGCGGTCGAAACACATCGAGCGATCATTCAGGCGCTCGGCGGAGTGGCGTTGATCGCGTTTGGCGCGCGCCTTTACTTCACGTCGCCACGGCTGCGGATCGTCTCGGAAGCCGAGGGCTCATCCGAAAGCCTCAGGGATTTCGTCTGGGACATTCCGCAGACGTTCTTTCTCACGATTACGAATCCTGGAGCGGTGCTCGGACTCTTTGCCGTCTTCGGCGGCGTCAGCACCTTCGTTGAAGTTCATTCCACGATTGACGTTCTGCTGATGGTGGCGGCGATCGTCGGTGGCAGCATGCTGTGGTGGATCACGCTGTCACACATCATCAGCCGCTATCGTCACCGGATCGACTTGCGCACGCTGGCGTTCGTCAACAGGATCGCCGGACTGCTGCTCGGCAGTTTCGGCGCGATCCTTATCGCCGAAGTGATCTGGAAAGGCGGAAGTTTCTGACCAGCGCTTAGTGGCTGACGCGAGCGATTACTGGTCGCGGCGCGTGAGCGTGAATTCGCCTTCGACGACGCGCTTCTCAAGTCCGCGCGTCAGATGAATGACCGCGTCTTCCCCGTAAATCGCGACGAGATCGGTGAGCGCCGTAAACAACGCGGCATACGCCATCTGCTGCGGTTCGACCCCCGTGTCGACGCCCTCATCCCAAGCGGCCAAAATCAGATCGAGCGCTTTGAGCGTCGGGTTTTTGGTGTCGATGTCTTCGAAACACTGCATACAATTTCCAGCCCGTTGTCCGCCCGTTGCGGGCGGTTCCCCTAACGGAGATTGTGGACTAGCACGAGCCTCGACGGAAGTTCTAAGCGGCCACAATTCACAGTAAACCGGCCGTTCAGCAACATCTGTCGCGCTGCGGTGCACGCGTGCGTCAGGGAAAGGCTTTGAGCAAGCCTTCAGACAGCGACGAGCCTTCCGAGAGAAATCGCGTGATCGCGGTCTGTGCCGAAGGGCTGCACGTATTATAGGTGCGGCTGTAGCTGCGATAACCTTGATTGAACGCGCGGGTGAGCTTGGCGCGGCGAAGCGCGCTCGATCCTTCCGCATCCATCAGGTCGCGCATTCGGTCGCGCCAGTACTGGCCCTCGTTGGCGCCGCAAAGCTCGCGCAGATAGTGAATCGCGCCGAGAATTTCCGAGAGACGGAGCAGGCGGTCGTCGTAAGGCTTGACGTCGGGCGCGGCCGTTGCTGCATTTGCGGTCAACCCTAGCGTGCCGAACGCGAGAAGAACCGCCAGAACGGCGTTCCGGCACGTGCCGCCAAGCGGAGCTTTTCTGACTGACCGTTGCATCGCGATTGCGCTTAAATCAGATTCTGGGCCGGCGGACGGCGGCATTCTTATAAAATATTCCGATGAGACGCGAAGGGCTTCGCAATGTGCTCCCGCTACAGTCTGATCTGCTCACCGGACGACCTCTGCCGGGCGTTCGGAAGCTTTGAGGTCGAGGATTTTCCGCCCCGCTACAACATCGCGCCGTCGCAGCCGGTCCTCATTCTCCGGGCGGGCGTCAAAGGCGGGCCGGAATTCCAGCTGGTGCGCTGGGGCCTCATTCCATCCTGGAGCAAGGACCCGGCGAAATTGAGCATGCTCGTCAATGCCCGCGCCGAAACGGCGGCCGAGAAGCCTTCTTTCCGTGGGGCGATGCGCCATCGCCGCTGTCTCATTCCGACGACCGGCTATTACGAGTGGACCGGCGGGCACGGCTCTCGGCAGCCCCATCTCATCAAAGTGGCCGACCGTCCCGTTTTCGCGATGGCCGGGCTGTGGGAGGGCTGGCTCGGAGCCGATGGCAGCGAAATCGAGACGATGGCGATCCTCACCACGGCGGCGAACCCCGACGTCGCCTCCATCCACGACCGCATGCCGGTGATTGTCGCGCCGGAGCATTACGAGCGGTGGCTCGATTGCAGTTCCGGCAGCGAGAACGGCGTTCTGGACTTGCTCGGGCCGCCACCCACAGGACGCATGACCGTCATGGCCATCAACCCGAAGCTGAACGACCCTCGCGCTGAAGGGCCAGACCTGCATCAGTCTCCGAACCCAACGCTTCTTTAGAATAGCGGGTCTTTAGAATAGCGGGGCCGGGACGTTGCCACGGCCCTCGGGAAGAGATTTTCGACGCCTCCGGTAACCATGCCGACTCGCGGTGCCGCGCATTCGCGGCTAATCTCCATTAGGTCAAGAGCTTGACGATATCCGCTCGTATCAACGGCGCGGTCGAGGGTGATGTTGGTGCGTTGAGAGCGCGCGCGTGATGGGAGACGAGGTAATGGCGTACAGGGGCGAGGATCTTGATCTCAGGACTCCGCAGACGTGGACGGGCACTCCGGCGGAACTCGTAACGCCTGCCGAGATGCAGGCGGCGCAGAACGGAAAGCGCGGCGTCTATCGCTCCGGTCCGATTCTCGTCGACGAAACGGTGCTTGCCTGCTGCAATCTCGCCTACGACGTTGCTGTCGCCCATCGCGCCGGCGAAGTCCGCATCGAGCATCTCCTCAACGCGATGACGCGCATCGATGCCGCGATCGCATCGCTCGAGGCGCGCGGCATCCGCGTGCCGTCGCTCCGGCGCGAGACGGCGGCGATCGTTGCGGGAGACATTCCGCCCGCTGGCGGCAACGGCTCCGTGTCGCCGCGACGCTCGGACGAATTCGCCGATCTGCTGCGCCTCGCCGCCGCGTCCGCGAGCCGTCGCAATTCCGCGGCCGATGTCGACGACCTGCTTCAGGTGCTGCTCGATCATCGCTCCGATTTGCCGGGCTCCGACATCGTGCTGCGCTTTGCACCGCGCGCGTCGTTGCGCGAGGTCAGCGAGCCGTTGCCGCCCTTGACGCGATCCAACGCCGATCTGCGTTACACGGCGTCGAGCGGCGTTCGCTACGTTTCGGACCAGACTCGGTCTTATCGTGGTGACAATTTGGGAAGTCCCACCGATGCGCTGCAGAACTCGCGCATCGAGGCGCTCGAGCAAATGGTTCGCGCTCTGAGCCAGGATTTTTCGAATGAGCGCAACATCATCTCGGGGCTCGTGCGGGATCTCGGACGCGACGCGCAAGCGCATCAGGGCGACCAGGACCACCGCCAGAACGTCCTGCTGGATCGCATCGGAACGCTGGAACAAGCCGTGCTTGATACACGCGGAACCTCCGCGCCCTCCGACCAATCCCTCGTTACCAAGCTTGAGGATATCGAGGCAGGTCTTGAACTCCGCTTGCAGGAGATGTCGCAATCCTGGAGCGTGCTCTCGCAGCGCCTGCAGGACCTCGAAGGCTCCATTCGTGAGCAAGCGCCGTCTAATGGCGCAACCGTGGAGGACCTGCGAAACGCCGTCGATCTGAAGCCGATTTCGAGCCGCCTCGACATCATCGAGGAAGCGCTTCTCGGCGATCATCAGCGTCGCGGCGACAGCAGCGGCGAACTCGGCGAACGCTTCGACAAACTGCATGGCGACGTCCAGCGCGCGCTTTCGACGACGACCGACGGCGGCCGCATCGAAACGCTGGTTGCCGGACTCGAACACATCAACGGCCTCGCCAACAGGCTCGACGATCAGCACCGCATGGTCGCGCAGGTCACCACGAACCTCGCCGAACGCGTCGCGGGCGTCGAGCGCGCACTGACGGGCGAGATCGAAACGGCGGCCGCGAAATATCAGGCGTACGCGAACGATCTCTCCGAGCTGCACGATGCGCTGATGAAGCTCAATCAGAACCAGCACACGCTCGCCGGATCGATGGACCAGTGGCGAACCGACTCCGCGACTGATGTCGCCAACATTCTGAACCGGATTGCCGAGGTCGATCGCGACGCGGCGCTGCCGGTCGAGACGCTCAACCAGATCAACGCCCACATGGACACGATGAACCGTTTCGTCGTGGCACGATACCAGCGGCGGCACGGCTTCTGGTACTGGCTGTTCGGCACCGACGACTGGATGGGCGCGAGCTGGCCTTCCAAGAAGGAGCCCGAAACGCCAGCCTGAGGTTCGTTTTGGTGCAGGAGAGAGCGAAGCGTTAAGCGTTCGGCGGCGGCGTGTGTTCGCCGTTAACCGCGCTGGCACGGACCGTGCGTCGCCGCGTGCTGACGGTTTCAATCCAGCACGCCCGGACGCCATGACAATTCATACGCATCTCGCCAGCTCGCCACGTCTCGCCGACATTCTTTCTCCCGACCGCAACAGCTTCGGCGTCCTGCGCTTCGCGATGGCGACGCTGGTGCTCGTCTCGCACAGCTACCTCTACGCAGCCGGAACGTCGGTCGCGGAGCCGCTGCAACCTTGGCTCGGGCGCTCGCTTGGCGAATGCGCCGTACGCGTCTTTTTCATCCTGAGCGGCGTGATGGTCGCGCAAAGCTTCGATCGCAGTCGCAGCCTTGTCGATTTCACCGTCGCGCGCGGGCTGCGGATTTTTCCGGCGTTGATCGTCTGCGTTCTTGCCGTCGCGTTCGTGCTCGGACCTGTCGTCTCCACGCTGCCGGCCGGCGCGTATTTCAAAAGCACGGAACTCTACGGCTACGTCGTCAAGACGCTGACGCTCGCAACCGGCTCCGCGCCGCTGCCGGGCGTTTTTGAAACGAATGCCTATGCGGACTACGTCAACTCGTCCTTGTGGACGCTGAAATACGAGGTGGCTTGCTACGTCGCGCTCGGCCTGCTCGGCGTCGCGGGGCTGTTCGACGAGAAGCTTCGCTGGTTCGCGGCTGCCGGTCTTGGCGCGATCGTCGCGACCGTCTCGCTGTCGTTGCCGGCCAATCCGGACGACTACGGCTTTACCCAGAACCTCCGCTACTTCGTCGTTTATTTCTACGGCGGCGTGCTGGCCTATCTGCTGCGCGACTATCTGCGGATCTCCGGCGCGCTGCTGCTGCCGCTGTTTCTGATGTTTATCGCCTCCGTGCAGACGTCGTTCGCGGAAGTGGGTGCCATGCTCTTTCTGGGTTACGGCGCGCTGTGGGCCGCGACGAAAACCTGGGGCCCGCTGCGCGGGCTCTGCAATCGCACCGACGCATCATTCGGCATCTACATCTTTGCCGGTCCCGTCCAGCAGGCGCTTCTCTGGCTGTTCCCCGCAATATCACCGGTCGTGCTGACGCTGGTGGCGTTCGCAATCGTGCTGCCGCTGGCGATCGCATCGTGGCGCTTCGTCGAAAAGCCTTCGCTGCAGCTGAGGCCGGTCGTCACGAATTGGATCAGGACAGCGGGCCGTCGCGCACTGCCGATCTTCGGCTGAGCCCGTCCGCGTTCACCAAATTCCGATCACTCACCGAAAACGGCCAACAAGGGGTTGTGCCTGACCGCTCGTCCGTGTTTTGATTAAGGAAGTGTTAACGGACGTCAGGGTGCGAGGATGTTGCGTCGGTATCTGATCGTGAACGGAACGCTGACCGCGCTGATGTACGGCGCCGTCTGGGCCTTCGCGCCGTCCGTCCCGCACCTCGTCCAGTCGGCGCAATCGTCGTTCAAGACGTTCGCCATCGATAGCCCTCTGCTGCGGCCGGTCGTCGATCGCATCATCGTCGGACGCTGAGAATTTCAAGATTTCAATCGCGCGGTGCGGCCGCTCGCGCCAATCTGTCGTTGATGGCTTCGCCGAGACCGTGAGCCGGAATGGGCGTGACGGCGATGGTCGCTGCGCCGCTGCCGTCGAGCTTGCGAAGCGCCGCGAAAAGGTTCGCCGCCGCTTCGATCAGATCGCCGGACGGGCTGATGTTGATCGTTGCCTTTGAAGGATGCTCCTCGACCGCTCCGAAGGCGAGCACCGCTTCGTGCGGCTCCCACGCCGTCGCGTTCAATCGAATTCTGCTGTTCGGCGCGTAATGGCTTCTGAGCTGACCGGGCGAGGTCAGATGCTCGCCGCTCTCGCTCGCGCGCGCGATTTTCTCGCCGAGGACCTTTTCGATCGCGTCCGCGGAAATCGCGCCTGGTCTGAGCAGAACGGGAGCCGCGCCCGCAAGGCTGACGACGGTCGACTCCAGCCCGCGCGGCGTTTGCCCGGCGTCGAGAATGACGGCGGCTCTGTCGCCCAGATCCGCCGCGACGTGCTCGGCGCGCGTTGCGCTGACATGGCCCGAGCGATTGGCGGAGGGAGCGGCGATCGGCCGTTGGGCTGCCTTGAGCAACTGGCGCGCAACCGGATGATCCGGAGACCTGAGCGCCACTGTCGGCAAGCCTGCGGAAACAAGCTCGCTGACGTCCGTCGTCTCGATGCGTGGCACGACAAGCGTCAGAGGCCCCGGCCAGAAGGCTTCCGTCAGCCGCCGCGCCGTTGCCGAGAACGATCCGATGATGACAGCCTGTTCCAACCCGAGCACGTGGACGATCAGCGGATTGAACGACGGCCGGCCCTTGGCGGCAAAAACGCGCGCCACGGCTTCTCCGTTGGTCGCATCCGCCCCGAGGCCGTAGACCGTTTCGGTCGGAAATGCCACGAGGGCGCCCGAGCGGAGCAGACCGCCGGCTTCCTCGATCCATTCCGCGTTCGCAGGCACGATCCTGCCTTGCATTCGTCCATCACCCGGTTTGCTACGGCTTCGCATCAAGCATAGTGTTCGGCAAACACGCAGAGGCCCGAGACACCACCCATGACTTATCAGGCTCCAGTAGACGACATCGTTTTCGCCCTCAAGACGGCAGCGGGTCTCGATGATCTTCTTCGTCGCGGGCTTTATGCCGGGCTCGATGCCGAAACGATACGCGCCGTCATCGAAGAAGCCGGAAAATTCGGCGCCGAAGTCTTAGCACCGCTCAATGCGCCAGGCGACAAGACGGGATCGAAATTTTCCGCAGGCTCCGTGACGACGCCGCCCGGCTTTCGCGATGCTTACCGGCAATTCGCGGAAGGCGGCTGGAGCTCGTTGCCCTGCGCCGAGGAGTTTGGCGGGCAGGGCTTGCCGGAGATCGTCTCGGCGGCGGTGGGCGAGATATGGAACGCATCGAACGTCTCATTCGGGCTCTGTCCGCTGCTGACGCAGGGCGCGATCCACGCCATCGAGGCGGGCGGCACCGACGCGATCAAAGCAAAATACCTGCCGAACATGGTGGCGGGCAAATGGACCGGCACGATGAACCTGACCGAGCCGCACGCGGGCTCTGATCTCGGGCCGCTCACGACGCGCGCCGTACCGCAGGATGACGGAACATACCGCATCACCGGCACAAAGATTTTCATCACCTACGGCGAGCACGATATGGCGGAGAATATCATCCACCTCGTGCTCGCGCGACGCCCCGACGCGCCGGCCGGAACGCGCGGCATCTCGCTGTTCCTCGTACCGAAGTTTCTCGTCAACGACGACGGATCGCTCGGCGAACGCAACGACGTCGTCTGCGCCGGGGTCGAGCACAAGCTCGGCATCATGGCGAGCCCGACGTGCGTAATGAAATTCGGTGAGAACGGCGGCGCGACGGGTTATCTGATCGGCGAGGAAAATCGCGGTCTCGCGACCATGTTCGTGATGATGAACGCGGCGCGATTGGGCGTCGGCTTGCAGGGCGTTGGCGTCGCCGAACGCGCGACGCAGCACGCGATCGCCTATGCCAGGGAGCGCCGCCAGGGCAAAAGCCTCGCGTCGAATGGATCGAGTGGCATGAGCCCGATCATCGAGCACGCCGACATTCGCCGCATGCTGCTGATGATGAAAGCGCTGACGCAAGCCGCACGCATGATCTGTTTCGCGACGGCGCGAGAGCACGACATCGCGCGTCTGTCGAACGATCCATCCGAGCGCAAGGCCGCGCTCGACAAGGCGGCGCTGCTGACGCCCCTCGCGAAAGCGTTCTCGACCGATATCGCCAACGAGGTTGCGTCCCTCGGCGTTCAGGTGCATGGCGGCATGGGCTTCGTCGAAGAAACCGGCGCCGCGCAGTATCTTCGCGATGCGCGCATCCTGCCGATCTACGAAGGCACCAACGGCATTCAGGCGATCGACCTCGTCACGCGCAAACTGCCGCTCGCAAACGGCGGAGTGGTGAGCGCGTACCTTGCCGAGCTTGCGGACGTCATCGCGAAAGTCCGCGCCTCCAACCGGCCCGAGTTCGGGCGCATGGCCCAGCGGCTGACCGAAGCGCTCAGCGGCGTCCAAACCGCAACGCTGTGGATGGGCCTGATGTTGAAAAGCGAACCCGAGGCGGCGCTGGCGTCGGCGACGCCCTATCTTCGCCTGATGAGTCTGACGGCAGGGGGCACTTATCTCGCGAAGGGAGCGCTGTCCGAGGATGCATCCTCGCCGCGCGTCGCACTCGCGCGCTTCTTCGCGGAAAATCTGCTGACCGAAGCCGCAGGGCTTTCCGAAACCGTGCAAGGGGGTGCCCAATCCGTGCTCGTCGATGCACATGGGCCGCTTTTCGCATGACGGGCGACGTCGAAATTTCAGCTTCCGACGGCGTCCAGGTCTTGCGCCTGACGCGGCCAGCAAAAAAGAACGCGCTGACCAGTGCCATGTATGGAGACCTGTGCGACGCCTTCGACAGAGGCGATAACGATCCCGCGATTGCAGTCCATCTGATCACGGGTTCGGCCGGTGTCTTTACCGCTGGGAACGACCTCGGCGATTTTCTGGCAACCGCGCAGGGCACCGGCGATCTCGGCGCCAACGTGCGCCGTTTCGTTTATCTGCTGCCGATGATCCGCAAGCCGCTGATCGCAGCGGTCGACGGCGTGGCGATCGGCGTCGGAACGACCATGCTGTTTCACTGCGATCTCGTTTATGCAACGCCGTCATCGACATTCGCCACCCCGTTCCTAAGTCTCGGTCTCGTTCCGGAAGCCGGATCGAGCGTGCTCATGCCCCGTCGCATGGGCTATGCGCGCGCCTTTGAAATGCTGGCGCTGGGTGAAACGCTTTCCGCCGAGCAGGCTGTGCAGGCGGGGTTCGTCAACAAAATCGTTTCGTTCGATCGGCTCGAAGAGACGGCTTTGACGTCGGCGCAGCGGCTCGCAAGCATGCCGCCCGAAGCGCTGGCGGTGACGCGCAGCCTCATGCGCGGCAACCCCGTCGAAATTTTGCAGCAAACGGACAAAGAGGTCAGAGCCTTCCGCGAGCGGTTGTCCTCGCCTGAAGCCCTTGAGGCATTTACCGCGTTTCTTGAAAAACGATCCCCCAATTTCCGCAAACCTGTGTAGCGCACTCTTACGCCCGAGCTTGCGGCGCGCTAGCATGCCCTTTGATCGCGCTTCAATAAGAGAGAACAAGAATGGCGTCGCTCAAGGGCAAAACCCTCTTCGTCACGGGCGCGAGTCGCGGCATCGGACTGGCGATCGCGAAACGCGCGGCGCGTGACGGCGCCAACATCGCGATCGTCGCGAAGACATCCGATCCCAACCCCAAGCTCGAAGGCACGATCCATACCGCTGCGAAAGAGATCGAGGACTCCGGCGGCAAGGCGCTGGCGATCGCCTGCGATATTCGCCACGAAGACGAGGTTCAGCGCGCCGTCGAGCAGACAGTTTCAGCGTTCGGCGGCATCGATATCTGCGTTAACAACGCCAGCGCCATTTCCCTGACGCCGATCGACAAAACGGACATCAAGCGTTTCGATCTGATGTTCGGCGTCAACACGCGCGGAACGTTTCTCGTTTCGCAAGCATGTCTGCCGCATCTCAGAAAGGCGAAAAACCCGCACATTCTGACGTTGTCGCCGCCGCTCGACATGAAGGCGCAGTGGTTCTCGGGTCACGTCGCCTATTCGATCGCGAAGTACGGCATGAGCCTTTGCGTGCTCGGCCTCGCCGATGAATTGAAAAGCGACGGTATCGCCGTCAACGCCCTCTGGCCGCGCACTGCAATCGCGACGGCCGCCGTGCGCAACATTCTCGGCGGCGATAAGATGATGCGCATGAGCCGTTCTCCCGAGATCGTCGCCGACGCCGCTCATCTTGTTTTTCTGCAACCGGCGAAGTCGTTCACCGGCAATTTTCTCATCGACGATACATTCCTTCATTCCGTTGGCGGCGTCACCGATTTCGAGAAATATCGCGTCGACCCATCGGTGCCATTGGTGCCAGACTTTTTCGTTCCGGCCGACAGCAGACCGCCACCCGGCGTGACGGTGGCGCCGTACTCGAATCTCAGCTGATTGCACGGCGAAAAGACTATCAAGAAACGGCAGGCTTCATGACGACGATTCTCATCACGCATCCGGCCTTTCTCAACCATGATACCGGCGAGGGGCATCCCGAACGCCCCGACAGAATGCGTGCGATTGACAAGTTTTTGAGTGACGCCAGCTTTGCAAAATTGGATCGCAGGCTAGCGCCGTTGCGGGACGATGATCTGGACTTCGTCGCCCTGGCGCACCGGCAGGACTACGTGCAGGGGCTCAAGCGGTTCGCCGAAACCGTCAAAGAAGGCCAGCACCACATCGATGGCGACACGGTCGTGTCGCCCGGCAGTTGGGAAGCGGCACGCCGTGCCGTCGGCGCCGGGCTCGATGCCGTCGACCACGTCGTCAGCGGTGCGGCCGCTAACGCCTTTTGCCAGGTGCGCCCCCCGGGGCACCACGCCGAGAGCAATCTCGCGATGGGATTTTGTCTGTTCAACAACATCGCAGTCGCCGCGCACTATGCGCGTGCGAAGCACGGAGTCGAACGCGTCGCGGTCGTCGATTTCGACGTCCATCACGGCAATGGGACGCAGGAAATATTCTGGTCGAACAAAAATTTGTTCTATGGCTCGACGCACCAGATGCCGCTATTTCCAGGAACTGGCGCGTTGCAGGAGACGGGCGCCGGCAATATCTTCAACGCGCCCCTCAGGGCCGGCGACGGCCGCTATCATTTCGAGGAAGCGTTTCGAGACCGAATTCTTGCGCCGCTCCATAATTTTGCGCCGGACCTGATTATGATCTCGGCCGGATTCGACGCGCATCAGCGCGACCCGCTCGGTGGGCTGGAACTCGTCGAGGAGGATTTTCGCTGGGCGACCGAGGCGGTGGCGGAACTCGCGCGCCGTCATGCAAATGGCCGACTCGTATCGATTCTCGAGGGCGGGTATGATCTCAGGGGGCTCGCGCAATCCGTCGCAGTGCACGTCTCGGCGTTGATGCAGGCCGGCTCCTGAGTAAAAGACGCTAACGCCAACACGATAGAGCCGCAGGGCAAAATTCATGACCGAACCGAAAGTACCGGCCAAGGCGCTCGACGACATCAAGGCGATGACGTTCGAGCGCGCGCTCAAAGAACTCGAAGCGATCGTCGGGCGGCTCGAACGTGGCGATGTCGATCTCGAGGAAAGCATCACGATTTATGAACGCGGCGAAGCGCTGCGCGATCATTGTGACCGCCTGCTGAAAGCGGCGGAAGCAAAAGTCGAAAAACTGACTTTGGGAGCCGACGGAACGCCGAAGGGAACGACCCCGCTCGACAAGGATAATGGCGCGCCATTTTGAGCTGTGACGTAAAAATTTCGCCCGCGCAGAGAATGTAGTACACATACCAGTGCGGCAAGCCCGCGCACTATTCATCTTGAGCGTCCGACCCGTTGGGGAGCGCACTGATCAGCGCTATGAACGGCATGAGCATCCGCCTATTTCCCGCAGGTTGCGATGATCGGCAGACTTTCCGTTAAGTTGGGGTAATTCCGTGAGCAAGACACCGCTACTCGATCGCATCGGGACACCTCACGAGCTTCGCCGGCTCGCCGAAGATCAGCTTCCGCAGCTGGCGGACGAATTGCGCGCGGAAATGATCGACGCCGTCTCGGTGACGGGCGGCCACTTGGGCGCAGGCCTTGGCGTCATCGAGCTGACGGTCGCGCTGCATTGGATTTTCAACACGCCGGAAGATCGTCTGATCTGGGACGTCGGACATCAGGCGTACCCGCACAAGATTCTGACAGGACGGCGCGATCGCATTCGCACGCTGCGTCAGCCGGGTGGGCTGTCGGGCTTCACGAAGCGCGACGAAAGTCCCTACGATCCATTCGGCGCCGCGCATTCCTCGACATCGATTTCGGCGGCGCTCGGCATGGCCGTGGCGCGTGACCTCAGCGGTGGTTCGAACAACGTCATCGCAGTGATCGGTGACGGCGCGATGAGCGCAGGCATGGCCTACGAAGCGATGAACAACGCAGGCGCGCGCAACGAACGCCTGATCGTCATTCTGAATGACAACGATATGTCGATCGCACCGCCGACCGGAGCGCTGTCGGCCTATCTCGCACGCGCCACATCCAGCGGGACGTATCTGCACCTTCGCGATTATGCCAAGCAGTTGGCCAAGATGCTTCCGAAGCAATGGGAACGCCGCGCCGCACGCGTCGAAGAATACACCCGCCACATCTGGCAGGGCGGAGCGTGGTTCGAGGAGCTTGGCTTCTACTACGTCGGCCCGATCGACGGTCACGACTTCAGCCAGCTGCTTCCGGTTCTGAAAAACGTCCGCGATGCCGAGCAGGCGCCGATCCTCGTTCATGTCGTGACGAAGAAAGGCAAAGGCTACGCGCCGGCTGAAGCTGCCGACGACAAGTATCACGGCGTCAACAAATTCAACGTCGTCACCGGCGCGCAGGTGAAGCCGAAGCCCAACGCGCCGAGCTATACCAAGGTTTTCGCCGACAGCCTGATCGCGGAAGCGCGCAAGGACGATCGCATCGTCGCGATCACTGCGGCGATGCCGTCCGGCACGGGGCTCGATTATTTCGGCAAGGAATTCCCCGAGCGGACGTTCGACGTCGGCATTGCGGAACAGCACGCGGTGACATTCGCGGCGGGCTTGGCGACCGAAGGCTACAAGCCGTTCGCGACGATCTATTCGACGTTCCTGCAGCGCGCCTACGATCAGGTCGTGCACGACGTCGCGATCCAAAAGCTGCCGGTGCGTTTCGCTCTCGATCGCGCCGGGCTTGTCGGCGCCGACGGCGCGACGCATGCGGGCTCATTCGATATCTCCTATCTCGGTTGCCTGCCGGATTTCGTCATCATGGCGGCGGCGGACGAAGCCGAGCTCGTTCACATGGTTGCGACGCAGGTTGCGATCGACGACCGGCCGAGCGCGTTGCGCTATCCGCGCGGCGAGGGCGTCGGCGTGGATCTGCCGCAAACGGGCGTCGCGCTCGAAATCGGCAAGGGGCGCATCGTTCGCGAAGGCTCCAAGGTCGCGCTGCTCTCGCTCGGAACGCGGCTCGCGGAATGTCTGAAGGCGGCCGATCAGCTGCAATCGTTCGGGCTGTCGACGACGGTCGCCGACGCGCGTTTCGCCAAGCCCTTAGATACGCGCCTGATCCGCGACCTCGCGCTCAATCATGAAGTGCTGGTGACGGTCGAGGAAGGTTCCGTTGGCGGCTTCGGCAGCTACGTTCTACAGTTCCTGTCGGATGAAGGATTGCTCGACCGTGGCCTGCGCGTGCGCACGAAAGTTCTGCCCGACGTGTTCATCGATCACGGCAAACCGGAAGTGATGTACGAAGATGCGGGTCTGAATGCGTCAGGAATCGTGAAAACGGTATTCGCCGCGCTCGGACGCGCAGACGTCGTCGGCGAGCGCGCGTAACGCAATTCTTTTTCGAGGCATAAAAAGGCATGGACGAAGCCCGGCAGAACCGGGCTTCGCTGGAAATTACTGCACCGTGATGGTGACGACCGGCGACTCGACCGGCGGATCGGTCGGGATGTGGTTTTTATCGCCGAGCAGAAGCTGCAGCGTATGCTTGCCGGGCTTAAGCTCGACGGTCGCTTCCGTCTGTCCCTTGCCGTAATGGACGTGATGCTCGTCCTTGGGGATCGCGGAATTCAAATCCGGAATGGCGGAATCGATGAGCAGATGATGATGACCGCTGTTCGGATTGTCGGTGCCGGCCGGTGCGATCTCGACGCCTTCGGCGCCGAATTTCACCGTGACGGGACTGGTAACGGTCGCGCCATCGGCCGGTTCGATGATAAACACCTTGGCGCCCGCGGGTGCAGGCGTGCGTTCGCCATCCGCCAAAGCACTTATAGGAAATGCCAATGCAAGAAATGCGCTGGCAAATGCGAGTCTCATGAGTTTCCCTCCAATTTCAGATACGGCTAAGTGGGAAGCAATCCAGCTATAATCAATGATGCAAAAATCGGCAAATATATGCGGCTTGATTTGGCACTCGTAGCGCGCGGACTGGCGCCGTCGCGTGCGCGCGCGCAAGATCTGATCCGGCGCGGCTTCGTCAGCGTTGCGGGTGAGCCGTGTCGCAAGCCCGCGATGGACGTTGCGGAGCCGAAGCTTGTCGAAGTCTCGAAGGACGCTCCCGGCTACGTATCGCGCGGAGCCGAAAAGCTCGCGGCCGCTCTCGATCAGTTCGGGTTCGATGTGACGGGCGTTGTTGCGCTCGATGTCGGCGCATCGACGGGAGGTTTCACGCAGGTTTTGCTCGAACGCGGCGCGGCGCAAGTTTTCGCCGTCGACGTTGGCAGCGCGCAGTTGCATGACGATGTGAAATCCGACGCGCGCGTCGTGTCGCTCGAGAACTGCGACGCACGCACCCTAACACGCGAGCATGTTCCGGCTCCCGTTGGAGCCGTCGTGATCGACGTCAGCTTTATTTCCGTTACAAAAGTTTTGGGCCACGTCTTGCCGCTCGCAGCCTCCGGTGCGTGGCTCGTTGTGCTGGTCAAGCCGCAGTTCGAGGTCGGGCGCGAGCGCGTTGGCAGCGGCGGCATCGTTCGCGATGAAGCGGCGCGTCGTGACGCTGTCGATTCCGTTCGCGCCTGGCTTCAGCAACAGCCCGGATGGCGCGTCATCGGCGAGATGGAATCTCCGATCTCCGGCGGTTCCGGCAACATCGAATTTCTGATCGGAGCGCGCCGCGATGTCTGACGAGTGCGAGCTACGGATCACACGTCTTGGCGCGCAGGGCGACGGCGTTGCCGAGACCACGGGCGCACCTGTGTTCGTGCCGTTCGCGCTGGCAGGTGAGCGTGTGATCGCCGATGTCGATGGCGCGCGCGGACGCTTGCTCCGCATCCTGCAGCCAAGCCCGGACCGTATCGCGCCGGTTTGCCGCCATTTCGGAACCTGCGGCGGCTGCGTCGTGCAGCACATGTCGTCTAACGTTTATCGTGCCTGGAAGCGCGATCTCGTCGTCTCCGCGTTCGCGGCGCGCGGGCTCGATGTGACTGTCGGCGATCTCGTCGAGCCGGGCGGGAAGCGACGCCGTGCGGTCCTGTCGGCCGAACGCAGCGACAACGGCGTCGCGATCGGATTCCATGAAGCCCAGTCGCATGCGCTGGTCGCGATCGCGGAGTGCCCCGTTCTCGATCCGAAGATCGTCGCCGCGATTCCGGCACTCAAAACTTTGATCGCACCGCTGATATCGAAGCTCGGCGCGCGTCTGACCGTAACAGCCACGAAGTCCGGTCTCGACGTGCTGCTCGATGGGATCGAGCGTAAGCTGACGCCCGATGTTCGCAGCCGGCTGGCGTCGGAAGCCAGCGCTCTGCAACTCGCGCGGCTCGCCATCGGCAATGATATCGTCGTCGAGACGTTGCCGCCGTTCCTCACATTCGCCACCGCCGACGTGGTTCTATCGCCCGGATGTTTCGTGCAGGCCGTCGCCGAAGCCGAGACCGAGATGGTGCGAAGAATTCTCGCCGCCGTCGGCAAAGTGAAATCCGTCGCGGATTTATTCTGCGGCGTGGGTGCTTTCACGTTTCCGCTCGCAGCCCGCGCGAAAGTTCTGGCCTTCGATGGCAACCAGCCGGCCATCGCGGCGCTCAACGCGGCGGCAAAAAAAGCGACGGGCTTGAAGCCGATCACCGCGCGCGTGCGCGATCTCTTTCGCGAGCCGTTGTCGCCGTTGGAACTCAACGAGCACGATGCCATCGTTTTCGATCCGCCGCGCGCAGGAGCAGAAGCGCAGGCGCAGCGGCTTGCAAGGTCAAAGGTCAAAACCGTCGTTGCGGCCTCATGCAATCCGGCGACTTTGGCGCGCGATGCGCGGCATCTCGTTGATGGCGGCTACAAAATCGAATCCGTAACGCCGATCGACCAGTTCGTTTATTCCGCACACGTCGAAGTCGTCGCCGTCTTCCGGCGCTAGGCAAGGCACGATGCGATGCCCGCTCGCCGTTCTTGACGGGGAGACGGACAGGGTGAGGGGCAGCCATATGTGCGAGGCAGTCCTCATCACCGCCGAGCGGTCCGCCCACTTCGCAAGCAGGAAAACAGAAGCGCCATTCCCCTCACCTTGCGAGTAAGCACCAGCGTTAACCTCCACTTTTCCCCTCCCCCTTGCGGGGAGGGGTTAGGGGTGGGGGTAGACGATCATGCGTGATGCAGCGGGATGCCCGGTCGTCTTCGATGTAACGCGTTAGCGCTCAAGCGACTCCGCGTTGCGTTTCATTCGACAAAAATTCAACAGGCGAAAATCCCGCCTCTATCCGTGGCTCAGCAAAAACCGAAAAAGCGCTAACGGCCCGTCTGCCCGCGATGGCGCAGGAAGTGATCGGCGAGCACGATCGCCATCATCGCTTCGCCGACGGGAACGGCGCGAATGCCGACGCACGGATCATGACGGCCTTTTGTGATGATCTCGGTGTCGTGGCCTTGCTTGTCGATGGTCTTGCGCGGCGCCAGGATCGACGATGTCGGCTTGACGGCGAAGCGGCAGACGATCGGCTGCCCCGTCGAGATGCCGCCAAGAATGCCGCCCGCATGGTTCGACAAGAAGATCGGCTTGCCGTCGTTGCCGATGCGGATTTCGTCGGCGTTCTCTTCGCCGGTCAGTTCGGCGGCCGACATGCCCGCGCCGATCTCGACGCCCTTGACAGCGTTGATCGACATCATCGCGCTGGCGAGATCCTGATCGAGTTTGCCGTAGAGCGGTGCGCCCCAGCCTGCCGGCACGCCTTCCGCCACGACTTCGATGATCGCGCCGACGGACGAACCGGCCTTGCGCACCTTGTCGAGATACTCGGTCCAAGTCTCCACGGCTTTCCGGTCCGGAGAGAAGAACGGATTGTTCGCGATCTCGTCCCAGTTCCAGGTCGCGCGATCGACCTTGTGCGGACCGATCTGAACGAGCGCGCTGCGGATCGTCACGCCGCCGAGAACCTTGCGCGCAACCGCACCAGCCGCAACGCGCGATGCCGTCTCACGCGCCGACGAGCGCCCGCCGCCGCGATAATCGCGGATGCCGTACTTCGCATCATAGGTGAAGTCGGCGTGCCCCGGACGGTACTTGTCTTTGATGTCGCCGTAGTCCTTGGAGCGCTGATCCGTGTTCTGGATTTCGAGTGCGATCGGCGTGCCGGTGGTGACCTGCCGACCCGAGGTATCGTTGAACACGCCCGACAGGATTTTCACCGCGTCGGCTTCCTGGCGCTGCGTCGTGAAGCGCGACTGCCCCGGCCGCCTGCGGTCGAGATGAACCTGGATGTCAGCCTCGTCGAGCGCGACGCCGGGCGGGCAGCCGTCGACGACCGCGCCGATGGCGGGGCCGTGGCTTTCGCCCCACGTCGTTACGCGAAAGAGGTGGCCGAAGGTGTTGTGAGACATCGCCTGATCGTTCGCTCGAATGGTGAGCCCGGCCGCGCATCGACAGCGATGGCACTGCAACAATTGTGTTGCCGGGTTGCGTCACAATCTTTCTTAGGAGCGGCGGCGAAAGGCGGCAAGCCCGCATCACCGGTAAAGCGCGTGACAAGTCTCCGCGACGCAGATTAACTCCGCCACAGTGCGCGTTCGCCACCCTTTTTCGCCAGGTGCGAGAGGGGCTGGCGGCAGCCGTAGCTTTGTATTCGCTTTGATCTGCAACCCGGCCGAGCACGCGATCGCTGCCTGACTGCAGCCCGCGTCGCATCGAAAGATCGGACGTTTCGGACGTCGCGAAACGCACTCTCGTAGCGCGTTTAAAAGACCGTTCCTCCCGGACTCGAGCATCCGTGGTCGAGGGGTCTTTCAGCATGCATCCGTCAACGGATGCCGAAGAGCCGGAGAGCCGCTTCTCCGGCTCTTTTGCGTTTCAAGCGGACTAAAGCCAGTCCATGACGCCGTCGCGCAGAACCAGGATTTTGTCCTGCGGCACATCGAGAAATGGCACGAGGCCGGGATCGGTGCCGAGGACTGCCCCGCGCGCGACGCGGCTGACGCCGCCGTGCGTGACGGCAACCGTGTCGCGTTCGAGACCTTCGATCCAGATTGCAATGCGCGCCTGCAATTCCGCGTAGCTCTCGCCGCCCGTCGGTTGCCAGCCGAAAGGGTCTGACGCTTTGGCCGCAACGCCATCGGGGTCTTTCGCGGAAAGCTCGGAGGCCAATTCGCCCTCCCAGTGGCCGTAGCTCAGCTCACGGATGGTCGCGTCGGTGCGGTACCCATCGATGTCGAGGCCGAGAGCCGCGCGCATGAGCTGCATCGTCTCGATGGCACGTCCAAGCGGGCTCGAAACGAAATCTGCGTCAGCGATGCCAGGGAGCCGCGCTTTCAAGGCGTCGCCCTGACGCCGTGCCTGTGCCCGGCCGATGTCGTTCAACGGAATGTCGCGCTGGCCTTGATAGCGCGCATCCCGGTTCCAGTCGGTCTGGCCGTGTCGGATGAGATAGAGCGTCAGCCCCGGCCTTAAACGTGCCGTCGCAACGCGGTCGCTCAAGTCTCGTCGCTCTTCACGACCGAGATGTCGGGAGCGTCCTCGTTCTTCATGCCCTGGATGTGATAGCCGCTGTCGACATGATGCACTTCGCCCGTCACGCCGCGCGACATGTCGGAAAGGAGATAGAGGCCCGCGCCTCCCACATCCTCGATCGAGACGTTGCGGCGGAGCGCCGAGTTATATTCGTTCCAGCGCAGGATGTAGCGGAAGTCGGCGATGCCGGCCGCGGCCAGCGTCTTGATCGGTCCGGCCGAGATTGCGTTGACGCGAATATTGTTGCGTCCGAGGTCGGCCGCGAGATAGCGCACGCTCGCTTCCAGCGCTGCCTTCGCGACGCCCATGACGTTATAATGCGGCATGACTTTTTCGGCGCCGTAATAGGTGAGCGTCAGCAGCGATCCGCCGTTCGGCATCAATTTCTCGGCGCGCTGGGCGAGCGCGGTGAACGAGAAGCATGAGATCAGCATGCTCTGCGTGAAGTTCTTTTCCGTGGTGTCGACGTAGCGCCCGTCGAGCTCGTTCTTGTCGGAGAAAGCAATGGCGTGAACGAGAAAGTCGAGCTCGCCCCATTCCTTTTTCAACGTCTCGAAGACGGCGTCGATCGACGATGCGTCGGTCACGTCGCACGGCAGCACCAGCTTCGTGCCGAGGTCGGCCGCGAGTGGCTCGACCCGCTTCTTCAACGCGTCGCCCTGATACGTCAGTGCGATCTCGGCGCCTTGCGATGCGCAGGCCTTGGCGATGCCCCAAGCAATCGACCGGTTATTGGCGACGCCCATGACCAAACCGCGTTTACCTGCCATCAATTGGCCAGCGGCTGCGGACGTGTTCGCCTGTGACCCCGCCATGGGTTCAAATTCCTTGAATTATTTCTGATGGGTGTTGGGCTGGCGCGCATCCTACACAAATGCGTTTGCCGGTCCAGATGGCGGGGCGGCATACATGCGCGGCGATTGGACCGGGGCGGGAACGTCGAAAACGCTCCCGCCAGATTGCGTAAGCTGCGGAAGTAAAAGTATTTTCAATGCGCTGGGACTTGCACTTCCTTGCCCGAGAGCTTCGGTCGCTCCGAGCCCGCGATGCGACCATCGTCGATCGTTATGATGCGGTCTGCATATTGCAGCGTCCGATGATCGTGGGTGACGGCAAGCACCGCGCGACGGGTGTCCTGTGCAACTTTCGCCAATAGCTCCATGACGGCCATGCCGTTCTTGGCATCGAGCGCCGCCGTCGGCTCGTCGGCGAGAATGACCGAGGGCGAACCGGCAAGCGCGCGGGCGATTGAAACGCGCTGCTTCTCGCCGCCCGACATTTTCGACGGCATGGCGTTGATGCGATGGCCGAGGCCAACCGCTTCCAAAGCCTCTGCAGCCTGATCGTAGGCGTCCGGACCCTTGAGATCTCGGAGGTCCAGCGCCAGCATCACATTCTCGACCGCCGTCAGTGTCGGCACGAGGTTGTAAGACTGGAACACGAAGCCGACGTGCTTGCGGCGCAGGTTCGCCAGTTCTTCCGTGTTCATATTATGTGTCTGGAAACCGGCGACTTCGAGCTTGCCTTGCGTCGGCGACAGGATGCAGCCGAGGATCGACAGAAGCGTCGTCTTGCCCGAACCCGAAGGACCCATCAGCAGAGTGAGTTCGCCGGTGTGGAGCTGAAGGTCGATGCCCTTCAGAACCTTGACTTCGTTCGGAGGCGTGCCGAGCACTTTCACGATGCCCTGGGCTTCCAGAATGACCTTGCTGTTCATTGGCGTGGACATTGTTGCTCTCCGGGCTTAGCGGCTGAAGACGACGGCCGGGTCGATCCGGACGACTTTGATGATGGCGCTGATCGCAGCGAATATGCACATTCCGACGGTGACGGCGAACAATCCGCCAGCCAGTTCCGGCGTCATGATGATCGTCAACTTGGTGTCCTGAGCACCGCGGATCGCCGCCAACGCCAGGATCATGCCGAGCGCATATCCGATCAGCCCCGACAACACGGCCTGCATCAGGATCACCTTTACAATGTAGCCCGCACCGGCGCCAAGTGCACGCAGCGTTGCGAATTCGTTGATGTGGTCCTTCGTGCTCGAATAAAGCGTTTGAGCGACGATCACTATACCAACGATCAGGCCGAGGAGAGCGCCTGCGATCAACGCCGCACCGGCGCCGGTCTGGAACAGCCAGTAATTCTGGCTGCGCTTGCGGAATTCATCCTGGGTCAGAACTTCCGTATCGGGAAGACGCTGCTCGATGGCGGAGCGCACCGCTTCGATATCGGCGTCCGCCGTCAGCATGACGCGCTGGTAGGAGGCCTGGTCCTGCTCGGCGCCCGAGAGCCGGCGCGCTTCCTCGATCGAGGTGAAGACGAAGGGCAGCGTCGTGAACGAGCGGATGCGCTTCGTGATCGCGACAAGCTCGACGGACGCGCCGTTGATTTCCGCGTGCTGGCCGAGACCGTTGACGCCGAGATCATTGAAATAGCTCTGATCGATGGCGACGGTGCCGGGCGCTTCGAGTGCGGCGCGGCTGCCCTGCACGATGTTCCACGGCAGCGCCTTCGGGCTATCGCCTGCGGTGCCGATCAGAAGGATCGTATTGCGGCCGCCCTGCGGCTTGCGCCAGCTCGAGAAGGACACGACCATGTCTTCCGAGCTTTCGACGCCGGGCGTCGAGAGAACCATGTGACGCTCGCGTCCCGAAAGGAACGACGGATCGTCGTAGCTCTTCGTGCCCAGCGGGATCACCCAAAGATCGGCGGGCGCTGCGTCGATGATCGCCGAAATCTTCTTTTGCGAGCCGAGATAGATGCCCGACTGCACGGCGACCAGAACCACGGAAAAGACGATGCCGACGATTGTCACGAAGAAGCTCATGCGATCATGAAAGAGATTGCGGTAGGCGAGCTTCATCACCATCGGTACCGGACGGCGACGTGAGCGTGGACGCTTGGAAGCCGTGCGCTGAGCGCTTGCGGCGGCTGGCATGTTGGCTGCGAGTTCCATGACCTGTCCTCCTCCTTGAGGGCGTTGGCCGAATTCGTGGCTGTTTCTGTTTGTCCCAATCGAGCCGGAAGCAGGTGCGATGCCGCTTCCGGTTTCGTTATTCGTTGCAGGGAACGTCGACCAGACCGGCGATCGCTGCCGAGTAGCGGCGGCAGATCTGCTTTGCAGGCGCCGTCTCGGACGTGTTCGATTTCGCCTCGGTCGTCGTCTTGTCGACCGTCGCGACTTTCTCGAGCTTCGCGGTCTCGGCTGTCGTCGTGTTCGTTGTTGCGGCCGGAGCTGGCGTTGAAGCCGGCGTGGTCGATGCCGTGGTCACGTCGCTCGTCTTGGCGATTTCCGTCGTGGTGGCCGGATCGCTCGAGAGCTTGTCTTCGAGCTTTGCGGTCGTGATGACCTGCTTGGGAGCAGGCTTGGCGACCGGCTTCGCGGTTGCGACTTTGCTGACCGGCTTGGCTTTGCGCACGGGAGCACGCTCGGCCTCGTACACGCGGCGGCGGCGCTCGTGCCGGCGGCTGTAGCCATCGTCCATCGAGTTCTGCGCCGAATGGGCGATGAAGGAACCGAGCGGGAAGCCGAAGCCGACGCGGAGACCGCCGGCGTTTGCGGCGCTGGTCAACGTGGTGCCGGCCAGCAGTGCGGCGGCGAGTGTGAGGGTGATCTTCGTCATTGGAGCCTCCTGAGGGCCTGAGCCGGGTTTCGTTGGATCTCGATGCCGGTCTTCACCGGCGATGGCTGCAGATTGCCCTGTCCATGCCGCGGCCGCTGTTCCGGCAGGAACACGCGTGCAAGCAGCTCAAGTTTTTAATTTATGTAATTATATCAGATGCTTGATCAGGCGGCCGAGACCGTGCTCAGCGCTCTGACATCGCTATGCGCTTCGGCAGTGACGCCGGTCAGGTTGGCGACGAAGCGGTCGATCGCGTCGACGACCAGGTGGCGCTGCCGGTCGACGGTGACGATGTGATAGCAGTCGTCGAGGACTTCGAGATCGACCGGGCCGCCGAGGCTGTCGCGGAGATAGGTCGCGTTGCTCATCGCGGCGTAATCGTCTTCGAGCGGATGAACGATCAGCGTCGGCTGGCGGACGTAAGAGACGAGCTTGCGCACCGCGCTCACCATTCTCCGGTGCTCGAACACCGCGCCGCCCGGCGTTGACGGATTGCCGGTTTCCGAGGTGCCGCGAGACACCCGCGCCCGTTGAATGAAGTCGCGAATGCGCTCGTCCTTGATGCCGTGCGGATCGTGATGCGGAAAGCTCATCAGGTTCGCGAACCACTTGAAGCGAACGAGAGGAAACAGCCGCGCATACCACGGGATCATCCAGCCGTTGAGCCAGAGCGTCGGCGCGAGCAGCGCAGTTCCATTGACCTTCGTAGGATTTTTCGCGGCGAGCAGAACGGCAAGCACGGCGCCTGCCGACAGACCGCCGGCGATGACGACGTCGCACTCTTGCCGGAGTTCATCGAGCGCCATCTCCGCACTGCGGTACCAGTCCGTCCACGACGTTGCTTTCAACTCGGTTTCGCTGCCGCAGTGACCGGCAAGTGTCGGGCAATGAACAGTATAGCCTTGCTTCGCGAGCCCGCTGGCGACGAAACGCATCTCGACGGGTGTTCCGCAAAGGCGATGCAGCAGCAGAATTCCGACTTTTCCGCCCTTGATTTTGAAACTCGCGTCTGTCGCCATCGTCGCCTCTCGAGGTGCATGTTTGTTCGATGTTTCAAGGATTAGTTGGACGCGTCGCTGGCGGCAGTTCCGCTCGTGACAGGGCTCACGCGGCCGTCTGCATCGCGGGCATCGTGATCACCGGCTGCGGCTTCGGCGCGGTCGCTGCATCGATCGCGAGCAGCAGGCGCTGGGCGTTGAATCCGAAGCGCGTGTTGAGGCGTTCTTTCGATGCCGCCGCGATCGCAGCCGGGATCACCTTGAATCCGCGCGCAAGAAGCAGGTCTTTGAGGCGGCGCGCCGCGAAGACATCGACGAGCGCGCGCAGCCGCAGCGCAATCGCGACGCGAATATCCGGGTCCGTTTGAACGTCCGACCAGAGAGACGTCTCTAGCTCGCGCAGATCGTGCTCGCTCAAACCTGTGAGAAGGGCCAGTCCTTGGCCCTTTTCGATCAGCATCTGCATCGGACGATTGAGATCCGATGCTTCGACTTGCGGAATGTCGGTCGGATCGAGCTTGGCTGCCATGGCGAGTCTCCCTCCGCAAAGATCAGAGAGCGACGCCGCCGAACGCCGACCACGGCGATCCGGCAAGCACGATGATGTCGCGCGCATTGAGATCGCCAAGCTCGAAATGGACTTCCTGTCCTTCGAGATCGGCGTGGCGATTGAGGATTTCATCGTGCTTGAAGCGATAGGCGTGACCGTCCTCGGCGGCGATGATGCCGATACCGATATCGCTGCGGAATTTCTTGATTTCTCCGTACATGATCGTTCTCCGATGTGAGCTTCTGTTTCCGAAGCTCAAGGATGCGGAGAATTTCGCGCGCACGCTGTTCCGGGCGAGACAGGGTTCATGCGTGCACGGATCGACGTACGACTTTTTCGGGCGGGAGGCGGACGCGACAACAACAAAAAAGGAGAGGAGCGAGTGGGACAACTCGCTCCTCCCCGGCAGGACCTGCGGCAGCTCCGCTAAGGAGGAAGCGCACCGCCACTGGTCCATTGCTCGTCTGCGCAGGCTTCCGGAAGAAGCGTCTCTGCGCAGAATTTCGTCATTTGAAGAAAGCGTCGGCGCGCATGCCGGGCAGCAGTGGCGGGTTGCCTTGCAGGTCGATCGTCACCGGGAGCACTTCGACGTCGACCGGCCGGCGAGCGCCGCGCAGGGCGAACTGCGGCGAGGTGAGTGACGGCGCGAGTTCCGCAACCGTGCCCTCGAATTCCTTGCCCGGATAGGCGTTGCTCTTGACGACGACTTTTCCGCCGACCTTGATTTTCGAAACGTCGATCTCGTCGACTTCAGCTTTGAGACGAACGACCGACATGTCGCCGAGCACGGCAAGCGTCTGGTCGGGTGACGGCGCGACCATCTCGCCGGCCTTTGCAGGCAGCTGCAAAACAGTGCCGCTGACCGGCGCAAGGATGCGCGTTTTCTCGAGCAGAGCTTCCGCGACGGCAACGTCGGAACGCGCCGCCTGTAGCGCCGATTCCAGCCGGTTCGGAGCCGGAATGTTCGATTTCGCCTGAGCCTTGGCATAGGCGGACCGTTCGTCTTGCAGCTTGTCCTTGGCCTTGGCGAGACCGTCGCGCGCATGAACGACGCGCTGGTCTGTGCCGTTGCCTTCGCGGCGCGCTTGCAATTCATATTCGAGTTCGAAGCGCGCGTTCGTCAGTTCGCGTTCGGTAGCGAAAACATTGTCTTCGGCTTCGCGAAGCTCGTCGCGGGCTTTGTCGAGCGGCTGCGCATCACGCTCGCGTTTGCGCGAGGCAACTTCGGTTTCTGCCGCTTGCAGGCGTGCACGGGCTTCGTCATCGTCAAGGCGGATCAGAAGCTCGCCTTCCTCGACCTTGTCGTTCTGCTTGACGGCGACTTCCGCGATGCGCCCGAGCAAGGCCGATCCGACGCGAACGGTTCCCGATTTCGGTTCGATGCGGCCAGGAGCGGCGGCGAGCCATTCGACGCGCGTTACAGCCTGTTCCGATTTCAGCGTGTCGTCCCCGGACTTCGCGCCGAGCAGGTCGCTGTGAGAAATGTTGACGGCTCCGAACGCGCCTGCGCCCGCCGCGATCAGCGCGAACAGCGACAGCTTCAGGAAAATTCTGCGTTTCGGTCGGGTGTAGGTTTCATCTGCGCTCATGACTTCATCCTCCTTAGGGATTTGCATGAGCATTGACGTAAGGGACTTGGCTCAGCATCGCTGTTTCCAGCGGAACAGGCCGAGCGGCTTTCAGAAAATTGTTTGCAGAACCGAAAATGAAAAAGGGCTCCGGGGTATGCCCGAAGCCCATTTTTGGGTTTGCAGACCTCTGCTGCGATTGCGCTTACTGGCACATCTCACGCAGCGTCCAGCCGACGATGCGGCAGCTTTCCGTGCCGTTGGCGTTGATCGAGCATTTGCGGTTCGGAAGGCGCTGATAATCACAATAGTAATTGCCGGAATGGCCGGAGTAACCGTGCATCGGCTTCGCGAACTGATAGTCCTGAACGAAAACTTCCTTGGCGCCGCCGCGGGCATTGGCGGCGGAAGCGCTTGCAAGAGCTGCGAAGCCGGCTGCGATCGCGAGTGCGGTTTTGAACGATGCCATTGTTGTGTCCTCCATTGGGGCTGATTGGCCGTGAACTCATGTTCTGGAGGCAGTTCTAAAGTGAGCAGCCAGGCGCGGCTGTTCCGGCCGGAACACCAGAGCAAAGGTCAGGTTTTTTGGAAGAGCTGGAGCGGCGAGGGGGGGTGATCATCCCGCCCTTTGCCTGTATCGTGACGGCGGGAATGGCCTGCTCGAACGAATGCGGAAAGCGGTGACATGGGAAAGATTTGGTCGATGATCGTCAGCCTCGTCGCGATGTGGACGGCCGCGCCAAGCGCCGCGCCATCACATCCGGTCAATGGCCTCGCCTATGATTTCGAGTTTACCGGGATCGACGGCAAGCCGATGCCGCTTTCGGCGTATCGCGGCAAAGCCCTGTTGATCGTCAACACGGCGTCGTTCTGCGGCTACACCAAACAGTACGCGGGTCTGCAGGATCTGTGGTCGCGATACGAGAAAGCCGGGCTCGTCGTCATCGGCGTTCCGTCGAACGATTTCGGCGAGCAGGAGCCGAAGTCCGAGGGCGAGATCAAGACGTTCTGCCAGGGCGCATTCGGCGTGACGTTTCCGCTGACGTCGAAGCAGCACGTCGTCGGCCCTGACGCGCACCCCTTCTACAAATGGGCGGCTGAGGCGATGGGGCCGTCCGGCGTGCCGAACTGGAATTTCCATAAGTATCTGGTCGGGCGCGATGGACGCCTGCTGCGATCGTTCTCGACCAAGCTCCCGCCGGAATCGCCGGAGATCACCGGCATAATCGAGAAAGCTCTCGCGGAGAACGCGGCCTCGCTGGAAGCCGCGCCGAATTGATCCTTCGGATGGAGAATCGGCTGGCGGCTTAGCGCGCGGGCCCTGTTTCGACCGGCAAGCCGTTGTCCTGGCCCCACTCGGCCCAGCTGCCGTCGTAGACGGCCGCATTGGTCTGTCCGAGAACCGCAAGCGCCAAAGCCAGCATGGACGCCGTAACGCCTGACCCGCAGGTGGTGACGACCGGCCGCGAAACGTCGATGCCAGCGGTATTGAACAGATTGCCCAGTTCTTCCGGCGACTTCAGCGTTCCATCGGCATTGAGAAGCTCTTGCGACGGAACATTCTTGGAGCCGGGAATGTGACCGGCGCGCAAACCCGGACGAGGCTCGGGATCGCGGCCTTCGAAGCGCGCGGCAGGGCGCGCGTCGACGATCTGCGTGCCGGGCTTCTGGAACAAGGCCCGCATTTCCTCGAGTTCGCGGATGATCTCGGTATTCTGCAGCGGCGTGTAATGGCGCTCGTAGCGTTTCGGGGCCGGGCCGTCCTCGAGCGGCCGTCCTTCCGCCTTCCACTTCCGCAGCCCGCCGTTCAGCACCGCCACGTCCTGATGTCCCATGGCTCGGAACGTCCACCAGACGCGGGCTGCCGAGAAGATGCCCGACGTGTCGTAGACGACGATGCGTGCGCCGTCGCCGATGCCCATTTTCTTCATGCGGGATGAGAACTTGACAGTCGACGGAAGCATGTGCGGAAGCGACGATTTCTCATCCGAAAGATCGTCGATGTCGAAAAAGAGGGCGCCCGGAATATGCTCGGCCAGATACTCCTTCTTGGGGTCGCGTTTGGCGGTCGGGAGATGCCAGCTGCCGTCGAGGATGACCAGATCTGGAGAGGAGAGGTGGCTCGCAAGCCAATCCGTTTCGACGATCCAATTTTTGGCAGACTTCGGCAAGACGCACCCCGTGCATGGCTTGGATGGAATTTATTCCGGCGGCTCAGAGCAGATAGGCAAATACCGCGCGCGTCGCAAGTTGCTGAATGCCGCGAACGCCTGCCGCGCCGCATCATTTTTTGAACGAAATTCAGTTGAAACCGAGAGGCGGACGCCCTCCGTCCTGAGCGGTCCGGCAGACATCATTTGTTATTGTTGTTTGAAGCTTTGCATTGTCCAGGATCGCTGCCGGGGCGACAGGTAATTCCATTGCAGAGGTCTCCAACCACACTCGCAAAAGCGGGTACGGCGATGTTTCCCAAGATCATTTCCTTAGGACTGGCGGGAATACTGGCTTATTTACTGGTCGAGAGCGACTTGGACCTGGAACAGGCCTATTATTTTCTGCTGCTCCCGGCTTCGGCTATTTTGAGCTACTTGGTTCTGGGTGCGGCGGATTGAGCTTTGCCGCTGCGCCGACGCGGCGCGGACGCCGGTCTGATTTTCTACATTTCTGCATTGTTTTCGCGGTCGCTCTTGCGTATGACAGCGGCTTCCCCGCCGCTCGTGTGCCGGACGCCCTCCGCAAGGGGCAGGACACTCGCGCCAATCGAGGAATTCTGGATGTTTGCGGCCGCCTTGCGCAGCCCGTAATCAACGGTTCACAGAGAGCGGGAAAGGTGAGATCGGAACGTCTTCAGCGGGCGTGGCGGAACTGGTAGACGCACTGGATTTAGGTTCCAGCGGCGCAAGTCGTGGGGGTTCAAATCCCTCCGCCCGCACCAGCGCGGCGCCTTCAAAGGCACCGCCTGAGCTTTGTAGACGAGACGCTATCTCCCTAGATAATTTGTCGATCGGCGAGGCGCGGCACCAAGGTGTCGGCCTCCAATCAGGAAACGGACGATGCAGGTCACTGAAACAGCGAGAGACGGACTGAAGCGCACCCTGCAGGTGGTGGTGGGGAAGGCCGAGCTTGGCGAGCGCTTTTCCGAACGCCTCGTGGAGCTCAAGGACCGCGTACAGATCAAAGGCTTCCGCCGCGGCAAGGTGCCGATGGAGCACTTGAAAAAGCTCTACGGCAAATCGCTGATGCAGGAAGTCCTGGAGCAGACGATCAACGACACGAGCGCGAAGGCCGTCAAGGATCGCAACGAGCGCCCGGCGCAGCAGCCGAAACTGGAACTGCTCGGCGTAGAGGATGGCGGCATCGAACGCGTCGTCAACGGCGAAACGGATCTTTCCTACACGATGGACTTCGAGGTGCTGCCGCCGATCCCGGTTGCCGATCTCGGCGTGCTGCAGCTCGAGAAGCTCGTCGCCGACGTCGATGACTCGGCGGTCGATAAGGCGCTGTCCGACCTCGCAGAACGCAACACGTCTTACGAGCCGGAAGAAGGCCGCGTTGCGAGCGAGGGCGACCTCGTGACCATGAATTTCGTTGGCCGCATCGACGGCGAAGCGTTTGAAGGTGGTTCCGCCGAAGGCGCGAACCTCGCGATCGGCAAGAAGCAGTTCATTCCGGGCTTCGAAGAAGGCGTCGTCGGCATGAAGGCTGGCGACCAGAAGGTCGTCACGGCGACGTTCCCGGAAGATTATCCGATGGCGAATCTCGCAGGGAAAGCCGCTGACTTCGACGTCTCGGTCACGGCCGTCGCGAAGCCGAAGAAGCCGGAAGTCGACGAGGACTTTGCGAAGGGCCTTGGCGCCGAGGACTTGAAGACGCTCCGCGGCTTCGTCACGGACCAGATCAAGCGCGAATACGATCAGGCGTCGCGGGTCAAGCTGAAGCGCGAAATCCTCGATGCGCTCGATAAAGCGCACGATTTCGAGCTTCCGTCGTCCCTTGTCGATTTCGAATTCAACAATATATGGACTCAGCTCGAGAACAATCTCAAAGCCGCCAACAAGACCATCGCGGATGAGGGCAAATCCGAGGAAGATCTGCGCGCTGAATACCGCGCCATCGCGGAGCGCCGGGTTCGTCTCGGCCTCGTGATCGGCGAAATCGGCGAAAAGAACAAACTGCAGGTTTCCCAGGACGAGCTGCGCCGTGCTCTGGTCGAGCAGGCGCGTCGCTATCCGGGCCGCGAAAAGCAGGTCTACGAATTCTACGAAAAGACGCCCGGCGCGCTCAACGAGCTGCGCGCCCCGATCTTCGAGGAGAAGGTGATCGACCATGTGATCGCCGAGGCCAAGCCGGTCGAAAAGAAGGTGTCGAGAGACGAGCTTCTGAAGGCGGTCGAGGAAGCGACCGAAGCGGAAGCTTGAGATGCAATTGACCGAGCGCCGCAGCCGGCGCTCGGACCGTGTGCTACGAGCGTGCGAACTAGAGCGGCGAATCTGACCGGCTTACCCCTTTCGGGGATCGCCGGTTGAAATCAGGAAAGACCGAGGCGATGCGCGATCCCATCAACACCGTGACGAACACGTTCTGGCCCATGGTCGTCGAGCAGACGACGCGCGGAGAACGCGGCTACGATCTGCCGTCGCGCCTCCTGAAAGAGCGCATCATTTTCGTGACGGGTCCGGTCGAAGACCACATGGCGGCATCGATCTGCATGCAGCTGCTGTTCCTCGAGTCCGAGAACCCGAAAAAAGAAATCTCGATGTACATCAACTCGCCGGGCGGCGTCGTCACCGCCGGCATGGCGATCTACGACACGATGCAGTTCGTGAAGCCGCCGGTTGCGACGCTGTGCATCGGGCAGGCCGCGTCGATGGGTTCGCTGCTGCTGTGCGCGGGCGCCAAGGACATGCGCTTCGCGCTCCCGAACGCGCGCATCATGGTGCATCAGCCATCGGGCGGTTTCTCCGGCCAGGCGTCCGACATCGAGCGGCACGCGGAAGACATCATCAAGATGAAGCGCCGCCTGAACGAGACCTACGTGAAGCACACCGGTCAGAGCTACGAGATGATCGAAAAGACGCTCGACCGCGACTACTTCATGACCGCCGACCAGGCCCGTGATTTCGGCATCATCGACAAGGTTCTTGAAAGCCGCGACGAAGTCGACGTCGCCGCGCTCGAGATCAAGAGCCCGAAAGAGTAAGTGCATCGACAAGGCGAAGGCCTGTGGACACGCAGGCCCTCGCTCCACAAGGATTATGCGGGTAGAACAAAGGACGTACATCCGCCATTGTTTATATGAACTGTTAGGGTGAATAGCGATGTTGCCACATCGTTCACCAACTGTGGCAATACCGCCGCTTGCGAGGCAGGGCCGGGTGGGCTCCATTAATCCATTCTTGATCTGCCGAACGCTAGCGTGAGAGATTGAATCCCGTGATTTTACGTCGCCGCACATCGGCAATTGCCGGGACGTAGCAGCGGGCCAAAGCAAGAACATCGGGGCGCCGGTGGGTTTGCACTGAAAGTGAGAGAAAATGGCTCAAGAGAAAAACACTCTCTACTGCTCTTTCTGCGGCAAGAGCCAGCATGAGGTACGCAAGCTTATCGCCGGCCCAACGGTGTTCATCTGCGATGAATGCGTCGAGCTGTGCATGGACATCATTCGCGAGGAGAACAAGAACACTCTCGTCAAGTCGCGTGACGGAGTGCCGACGCCGCAGGAAATCTGCAACGTTCTCGACAGCTACGTGATTGGCCAGTTCCACGCCAAGCGCGTTCTTTCGGTCGCCGTTCACAACCACTACAAGCGGTTGAACCACGCGACGAAGAACAACGACGTCGAACTCGCGAAGTCGAACATCCTGCTCGTCGGTCCGACAGGTTCGGGCAAGACGCTGCTGGCGCAGACGCTCGCCCGCATCCTCGATGTGCCGTTCACGATGGCCGATGCGACGACGCTCACCGAAGCGGGCTACGTCGGCGAGGATGTCGAGAACATCATCCTGAAGCTGCTGCAGTCTGCCGACTACAACGTCGAGCGGGCGCAGCGCGGCATCGTCTATATCGACGAAGTCGACAAGATCAGCCGCAAGTCTGACAATCCGTCGATTACGCGCGATGTGTCGGGCGAGGGCGTGCAGCAGGCGCTTCTGAAGATCATGGAAGGCACGGTTGCCTCCGTGCCTCCGCAGGGCGGCCGCAAGCATCCGCAGCAGGAATTCCTGCAGGTCGACACGACGAACATCCTGTTCATCTGCGGCGGCGCGTTCGCGGGTCTGGAAAAGATCATCTCTCGCCGCGGCAAGGGATCGTCGATCGGCTTCTCGGCTCGCGTTACGGGGCCAGACGAGCGCCGCACGGGCGACATTCTGCGTGGCGTCGAGCCCGAGGATCTGCTGAAGTTCGGCCTGATCCCGGAATTCATCGGCCGTCTGCCGGTCATCGCAACGCTCGAAGACCTCGACGAGGCAGCCCTCGTTCAGATCCTGACCGAGCCGAAGAACGCGATCGTCAAGCAGTACCAGCGCCTCTTCGAGATGGAAGACGTGAAGCTCACGATCACGCTCGACGCTCTGCGCGCAATCTCGCGCAAGGCGATCGAACGCAAGACCGGTGCTCGCGGCCTTCGCTCGATCATGGAGGGCATCCTGCTCGACACGATGTACGATCTGCCGACGCTCAAGGGCGTCGAGGAAGTCGTCATCGGACCCGAGGTGGTCGAAGGTTCGGCGAAGCCGCTCCGGATCTATTCCGACCGGGTCGAGGAAAAGGGCTCCGCATAATCGCGATAAATACGTATGGCCGGGGGGAAATCCCCGGCTCTTGTTTAAGGGGGCTTGATCCCCATTTGTTCGGAGGGAGTGGCAACAAGAGCCAGCCGGGGCATTTCCTCCGCAACCGGTATTTAGCAATTGGGTCTCACCCCGCGCTCGCGCTTCACGAGAATGCCGACCGTCGCCATAAAAAGGGACGGGACGCGTGGCTCCTAAGGTGGAACGAGCGTGGATCGTGCTGGTAGCCTCACTGGTGCCAGCGTACGGCGATAGGTAGTCAAATGAGCGAAGATAAAAAGACCAGGGAAAAGGCCGTCGGCAAGGAACTGTTTCCGGTTCTTCCGCTGCGGGACATCGTCGTTTTCCCGTACATGGTCGTGCCCCTTTTCGTCGGCCGTGAAAAATCGATTGCGGCATTGGAAGAAGTTATGCGCGCCGACAAGCAGATCCTGCTTGCCGCGCAGAAGAACGCCGGCGACGACGATCCGTCACCCGACGCGATTTACGAGATCGGCACGCTTGCCTCCGTGCTTCAGCTTCTGAAGCTGCCCGACGGAACCGTGAAGGTTCTGGTCGAAGGCAACGCGCGCGCCAAGATCACCCGCTACACCGCGAACGCCAACTATTTCGAAGCTGAAGTCGAGCGCGTGGCCGAAGTGCCGGGCGCCAAGGACGAGCTCGAAGCGCTGGCGCGTTCGGTCGTGACCCAGTTCGAGAGCTACGTGAAGCTCAACAAGAAGGTCTCGCCCGAGGTTCTGAGCAACGTCGGTCAGATCGAGGATTACGCGAAGCTCGCGGACACGATCGCATCGCATCTCGCGGTCAAGATTTCCGACAAGCAGGACGTTCTCGAAACCGCCAGCATTTCCGAGCGGCTCGAGCGCGTCTACACGCTCATGGAAAGCGAAATCTCGGTTCTGCAGGTCGAGCGTAAGATCCGTTCGCGCGTCAAGCGCCAGATGGAGAAGACGCAGCGCGAGTACTACCTGAATGAGCAGATGAAGGCCATTCAGAAGGAACTCGGCGACTCCGACGAGCGCGACGACATCTCGGAATTCGAAGAGAAGATCGAGAACACGAAGCTGTCGAAAGAGGCCAAGGACAAGGCGCTGGCTGAGCTTAAAAAGCTCAAGCAGATGTCGCCGATGTCGGCCGAAGCGACGGTCGTGCGCAACTATCTCGACTGGCTGCTCTCGATCCCGTGGGGGATCAAGGGCAAGGTCAAGAAGGATATTGCCGAAGCGCAGACGATCCTCGACCTGGAGCACTATGGCCTCGAGAAGGTCAAGGAACGCATCCTTGAGTATCTCGCGGTTCAGGCGCGCACCAACAAGCTGAAGGGGCCTATCCTGTGCCTCGTCGGACCTCCCGGCGTCGGCAAGACCTCGCTTGGCAAATCGATCGCGAACGCAACGGGACGCGAGTTCGTCCGCATGTCGCTTGGCGGCGTGCGCGACGAGGCGGAAATCCGTGGCCATCGCCGGACCTACATCGGCTCCATGCCGGGCAAGGTCATCCAGTCGATGAAGAAGGCGAAGCGGACCAACCCGCTTTTCCTCTTGGACGAGATCGACAAGATGGGTCAGGACTTCCGCGGCGATCCAGCAGCGGCGCTGCTCGAAGTGTTGGACCCTGAGCAGAACGCGACGTTCAACGATCATTACCTCGAGGTCGACTACGACCTTTCGAACGTGATGTTCGTGACGACGGCGAACACGCTCAACATCCCGCCCGCCCTGATGGACCGCATGGAGATCATTCGCCTTGCGGGCTACACGGAGGACGAGAAGCTTGAGATCGCGAAGCGCCACTTGATCCCCGAGCAGATCACAGCGCACGGCCTCGAAGCCGGCGAGTGGACTATCGAGGACAGTGCGCTGAAGGAAGTCATTCGCCGTTACACGCGCGAAGCGGGCGTTCGTTCGCTTGAACGTGAAATCGCCAAGCTGGCGCGTAAGGCGGTGAAGGAAATCCTGACGTCGTCGAAGTCGTCGATCGTTGTCACGGCCGAGAATGTCCACGACTTCCTCGGGGTGCCGAAGTATCGCTACGGCGAAGCCGAACTCGAAGATCAGGTCGGCATCGTGACGGGTCTTGCCTGGACCGAGGTCGGCGGCGAACTGCTGACGATCGAAGGCGTCATGATGCCCGGCAAGGGCCGCATGACGGTCACCGGCAACCTGCGCGATGTGATGAAGGAATCGATCCAGGCCGCGAACGCGTACGTGCGCTCGCACTCGGTCGATTTCGGAATTCATCCGTCGCTGTTCGAAAAGCGCGACATCCACGTGCACGTGCCGGAAGGTGCGACGCCGAAGGATGGACCGTCCGCAGGCATCGCGATGACGACGGCGATCATCTCCGTGCTCACCGGAATTCCCGTTCGCAAGGACGTGGCGATGACGGGCGAGATCACGCTGCGCGGTCGCGTGCTGCCGATCGGCGGCCTCAAGGAAAAGCTCCTTGCGGCTCTGCGCGGCGGCATCAAAACGGTCATCATTCCGGATGAGAACGCCAAGGACTTGGCGGAGATTCCGAACGAGGTCCAGACCAAGATGGACATCATTCCGGTTTCCAAGCTGGAAGAGGTCTTGAAGGTCGCGCTCGTCAGAATGCCGGAGTCGATCACCTGGGATGAAGTCGCGGAAGCGGAAGCTCTCGAGGCGAAAGATGCCGACAAGACAGGTTCGCGCGTAACGGCGCACTGACGATTTGTCGAAAGATAAGCGACTTGGTTATTGCCCCCGTGCGTCAAACGCGCGGGGGCTTTTATTTATGTTAAATGCGAGCATTTGCATGCGCTTTTGTCCGGAAATACGGGCGTTTTCCGCTTGACGGACGTTGGAGATTGGGCGCTTTTACCGACCCATGCACGGTCGAAACTCCCCCACGGTGACCGTCCCGGGCTTCTGCCCGATGAAACCCAATCTCCGACACTAGAGGACTGATGAGATGAGCAAGAAAGATTTGATCGACGCTGTCGCGCGTGACTGCGAACTCACCAAGGAAAAGGCCAGCGGCGTCGTCGATGCCGTGCTCGCGCATATCCGCGAAGCGATGAAGGAAGGCCACGAAGTCCGCATTCCGGATTTCGGCACGTTCAAGGTTGCCGCTCGCAAAGCCCGCGAAGGCCGCAATCCCGCAACCGGCATGACGATCCAGATCCCAGCGTCGCGCGTGCCGAAGTTCACGCCCGCGAAGGGTTTGAAGGACGCGCTCAACTGAGGCGTTCGTTATCGGAATTTCGAGGCGCGCCTGAAAATGGCGCGCCTTTTTTGTTTTGCAACACACGACGGTTCAAACGAGGAGTCGCCGGACGCGTATCAAGGCTGCGAAGCTGGACGCTCTGATGCTGCCTGCGCCTTCGGCGTAATTTTGAAATTCGCCGATGCGCGGATGCTCGTCATTTCCATCGCCTGACCATATCCGCGCTGCGGCTGGCTCGACACGTTGATGCTGGTAAGGCTGCAGGTCGCGGCAATGGTCGCAAGCAGGTTCGCGCACTCACGTCCCGCCATTTCGTAGGCTTGCCGCCGGCCTCGCTCCGATTCACCGTCCGCGACGTCGGTTGGGCCGTTGGGCGGCAGCGTGAACGTATAGCTGACTGACACGCTCACAGCCTGATTGCGATTGGCATCGACGTCATACGGCTCAGCATGGGCACAGACGCTAAACAGCGTCAGCAGTGCAGCCGCGGTGAGTCCAAACTTGCTGACGGTCATTGCGCACGCCTCCCTCATCGGTCCGGCATGAGGATATCAAAGGCGATGCCGCATTTGCTTGCGCGGCGGGGCAAATTTGCGCCGGCGGTTAATGGCTAGGAAATATCGGGCGCGGGTTTGCTACAGCCTATACGTCGCGGACTCTTTGCCGGCGGACGGATGAGAGACCATCTTGCGGGCCCGGCCATACCTGCCTAGAAGATGCGTCGTACGGGCGGTTAGCTCAGTGGTAGAGCGCCTCGTTTACACCGAGGATGTCGGGAGTTCGACCCTCTCACCGCCCACCATCTTTGTTGGTCCCTGCGACTCCGCCGAGCGGAGCCGGACGCAGGGACGGCCTTGTTGAAGCTTTGATCCAGTCCAGCATGAGCGCCATCAGCTCTCAGCTAACGAGGAAGCACGCCAATGTCCGTATCGATGTATGCCATCGCCATTCCCACGTTTCAGAAACAGCTCGCATCTCTCGAAGCCATTCTCGACAAGGCCGCCGAGCATGCGTCGGCCAAGAAGATCGACATGGCGGTCTTGCTCGCCTCGCGGCTCTATCCCGATATGTTCAACCTGACCCGGCAGGTGCAGCTGGCGACCGATTTCGCGAAGGCCGCCCCGGCGCGCCTCGCAGGCCTCGAGGTCCCGGGCTTCCCCGATAAGGAAACGACGCTGCCGGAGTTGAAAGAACGCCTCGCTCGAACCCAGGCGCTGCTCGCGGGCTATAAGCCTGAGCAACTCGATGGCTCCGAAACGAAGCAGCTGACGCTGAAGATCGGCGGCCAGGAAATGACGATCTCGGGCCAGGATTACCTGCTGCATGTCGCGCTGCCGAACTTCTATTTCCATTGCGCCACCGCATACGGAATCCTGCGGCATAACGGCCTCGAGATCGGCAAACGCGATTTCGTCCGCAGATAGATGCCGGGGGAGGCGCGATTGTCGCCCGCGGACGCGAACAGCGGCTTGACGCCTGCGCGCCCATCACGTATTCGGACGCTGTGACGACGGGCGCTTCGGCGCCCGTGACTTTCTGGATTGCGGGAGTAGCTCAGTTGGTTAGAGCGCCGCCCTGTCACGGCGGAGGCCGCGGGTTCAAGTCCCGTCTCTCGCGCCATTCCGTTCGCAGCTCATGAACATGTAGCTCGCTGTAACGGGTGCGCCGAACCCTCTTCTTCGCATTCGCAATTTATGCCGCCGCGACAAGCGGCGAAGCCGCCGCCGTCTCGGTCGGCGTTACGGGCTATATTGCCGTTGATCCAGCTTTGACCGGCAAAGGGCGAGCACCTTGTCCACGTCGGAACCCGGAACGGGATGGCTGAAGTAGAATCCTTGCAGCTCGTTGCAGCCGGCGGCCGTGACCGTCTGAGCCTGGTCGAGCGTCTCGATCCCTTCGGCAACGGTACTGATCTGCATCTGCTTGCCGAGCCCGGCGACGGCCTGGATAATGGCCTCGCAGTCCTTCCGCTTCCCGACGTCGAGATCGCGCACGAAGCTGCGGTCGATCTTGATCTTGTCGAAGGGGAAGCTGCGCAGATAACTGAGCGACGCGTAGGCCGTGCCGAAATCATCGAGCGCGATGCGAGCACCGAGCGTGCGCAGATTATGCAAGATCGCGCGCGTGTTGATTTCATCGCGAAGGAGCACGCCTTCGGTGATCTCGAGTTCAAGCCGATGCGGCGCGAGCCCTGAAATCCGCAGTGCGTTGACGACCGCCTGATAGAGATTGCCTCGCTCGAATTGAATCGGCGACAGGTTGACCGAAACGCGGATCGTGTCAGGCCATTTGACGGCCTCCTGGCAGGCACGGATCAACGCCCATTCGCCGATTTCGACGATCAATCCGGTTTCCTCGGCGATCGGAATGAAGTCGGCGGGCGCAATCATTCCGCGTAGCGGATGATGCCAGCGCAGCAGCGCTTCGAACGCAATGACGTCCCGGTTCTCCGTATCGACGAGCGGCTGATAGTAGAGCTCCAGCTGGTTCTGATCGAGAGCGCCGCGCAGATCGGACTGCAGTTCGTAGCGCGAATTCGCGTCATCGGCGATGTCCGGATCATAGAAGAAGGCAATGCCCTTGCCGCCCGCTTTCGCTTTGTAAAGCGCGAGGTCGGCGGCCTTGAGCAGCTGTTCCGCCGTTTGTCCATGAAGCGGAGCGAACGCGATGCCGATGCTTGCGCTGCACGAAACCTGCTGCCCTCCAAGATCATGCGGCTTGCAGATTTCCTTCAGAAGGCGCTGCGCCATGCGTTCGGCATCAGCTTTGCGAACGACGCGGGACGCGGATTGCAACACCGCGAACTCGTCGCCACCGAGCCGGGCGACGATATCGTTCTTCCGCACCGCGCGCTTGAGGCTTTTGGCGACGCTTTTCAAAAGCGCGTCTCCGACCGGGTGCCCCAGCGTGTCGTTGACGGTTTTGAAGCCATCAAGGTCGATCCAATGCAGCGCCAGCGTCTGAGAGGGCGCGAGATTTCTCAGCGCTTCGTCGAGCGCCTCGTGGAATTGCAGGCGATTTGCGATTTCAGTGAGCGGATCGTGCCGTGCCAGCCAGTGGATTTTCTGTTCCGCTTGGCGGCGTTCGGTAATGTCTTCCTGGATGTCCACCCAGCCGCCGCCTTCCAACGGCTTATTGGTGACGAGAACGATGCGTCCGCTTTTGAGATGCTGCGTGTGCGTGAATGTTTCGCCGCGAGCAAGCGCGGCCACATGGCGCTCGATCCAGGCCCGCTGCTTTTTGCGTTCCTGCGGATTGTCCAGACCCGTTTCGCGTTTGACGTGATTACGCACCAATTCCGCGAGCGTCGTGCCCGGACGTGTCAGATGCTGCGGAAGATCGTAGAGTTCTTCATACATCCGGTTGCAGACGATGAGGCGCTGATTGGCGTCGAACATCGACAAGCCGCGCGCCATGTTGTTGAGCGCAAGCTCGAGACAGCGATTGAGTTGCGCGATCCGATCGCCATCGTTCGCCGCAGCCGGCAATTGAGTTTTGGCAGGCGGACGCCGGCGCGTGGCCTTGGCGGGCTTTTTTTGAGATCGACGATCGCTTGGTTTTTGCGATCGGCTGACACCTGAATGTTGTTTTGCTGTTTTTTTGGCGTCGGTCGGCATCTGCGCATTCCACTCGCACTTAAGTTGGGTGCGCTAAATATAGTGCAATCTGTAAGCGAGTGATTAAAAGTAAGTCCGAATTTGGCGATTTCCTATAAACGTTCAATATATTTTTACGCAATTGCGCAGTGCAATAAATAAATTACTCGAAATAATGATCTCCAATTCGCTAATATCTCTGCCAATTCGGCAACAACGCTGGCCGTAGTATTGTCGTCGATATGACTGCGCCCGGACCGATGACCGTCGAGGCACCGGGCCGCGAACAGGCGCCAACGCGGCAGCATCCTGAATGCCGACATCGCCATGGCCTTCGGCGATGCAACAAACGCCCCTGCGTGGCGCGCATGCGTCGAAGAGCTTTCATGTGTTCCGCGGGGAACAATCGCCGCTTCCAGGATCTGCTCCAATGGCCCGGCGACAGTCCGTATGCTAAGTTTCACGATCATATTTCAGGATAACAATTTTCATTAGAGGCAGTGCGATGGCCCGTTATGCGTTCATGAAATCCCTATTGTTGTCCGTCAGCGTTGGCGGCTTGCTGCTGGCCGCCGTGGGACCGGCGCAGGCGGCCTCGGGAGACAGGATCGGCGAATCCGTCGTCATCACGAACGTGGTCATGGCGGACTTCGCCGAAAAGCAACGCAAGCTCGCGAAAGGCGATGAAGTTCGCCAGGACGAGTCCATTGAGGTCAACACCGACGCGCAGGGCGAGTTCAGGCTGGACGACGAGACGAAGCTCGCCCTCGGCCCGGGGTCGCGGCTCGTGCTCGATAAATTCGTCTACGACAGCGACAAGAAGGCCGGCTCCATCGTCGTCAACATGATGAAGGGCGCGTTCCGGTTCATCACTGGCGCCGCGGCGAAAACAACGTACGTCATCAACACGCCCAACGCATCGATCACCGTGCGCGGGACGATCTTCGATGTCTATATCCTTCCCGATCGCTCGGTTTGGGTCTTGCTGCACGAAGGCGCGCTCGAGGCGACCGGCAAGAGAAACGTGTGTCACGTTCTCGAACGTCCCGGTCAGCTGATCCGTATTTCCGACGACGGCACCGTCGAGAAGCCGGTAAACTGGCCTCAGCTGCCGGACAACGCGACCGTCGCGTTCGACACGGCGTTTCCATTCGTGACCAACGCGCCCGCGATTGATCCCAATCCGATCCTCACGCGTGCGATGATCGTCGATGGCGCGTTTCCTCCCTCGGAGGAAAAGGCTTGTCTCAATCCGCATCCGCGCTTTGGAGTGAAGAAGGCCAGCACGCCGCGCAAGGCAGCGCCTCCCGCAAAGAAAACCAAAGCGGCACAGAAACCAGTTAAGCCGAAACGTACCGCGAGCCGGCCGAAGAACGATGACGACGATTGGGGCAACGGTGCGCGCGGAATGGATATTGTCATCGGCGGCGGCGGCATCCGAATCCCGAACCGGGGCAACTACGGCGGTGGCGGCTACGGTGGCGGTAACCGGCCGAGCGGCGGTCTCCGAGGACGCTAGCATCGAAGTCGCCGCTCGCGCGTGACACCCCGCGCAGCGTCAGGGCTGGACGAACTGGCTTAGGCCCCGGCTGTAGTAACCCGCGATGGATGACGGGCAAAGCTTGCGGCATTTGACGAGCGCCGCTTCGCGCTCGCCGGTGTCCGACGACGCAACAAGCAAAGTCGTATGCGCCGCCTTGAGTTCGGAAAATTCTGACGACGCCGCAAAGGTCTCGTCGCCGATCAGCGCGAAGATCCGCTCGGGACGATCCTTGCCGCGCGGCATCACGGTGCCGAGTTCCAGAAATGCGAAGCTGGGCACATCGGCGGCCGTTCGCTCGCCGACGACGATATCCACGCCGAACGTCTTCGTCGCTTCCTCGAAGCGTGCGGCGACGTTCACGGCATCGCCCAGAACGGAATAGTCGAAGCGCTGAGGCGAGCCGACGTTGCCGACGACGCACGCGCCGGTATTCAATCCTATGCCGAGCCGCACCGGCACGGCGGTTTCGCCACGCAGCGCGCTCTCTTCCGAAAGTTTGGCGTTGAAGCGCGCAACATCGTCCAGCATTGCGAGCGCCGCGCGGCACGCGTTTCGTGCGTGCTCTTCATCCTGCAACGGAGCGTTCCAGAACGCCATCACGGCGTCGCCCATGAACTTGTCGATGGTGCCGCGATGATCGAGGATGGTGTCGGCGAGCGGCGTGAACAGGCGGTTGACGAAGCGAACCAGCTCGTCCGGCTGCAGTCCTTCCGATAGTTTCGAAAAGCCACGGACGTCGGCGAACAGCAGTGTGACGTCGCGCTCGTCGCCGCCGAGTTTCAACCTGTCGGGATGCCGGGCGATTTCGGAGACGACGGACGGCGAAATATAATGCCCGAATGCCGAGCGGATCTGCGCACGTTCGATTTCCGATTGAACGTAGCTGGTCAGCGACGTTCCGAGATAGAGGAACGCGATCGCCAATCCGGGATACACCGGATCGAACAGCAGGCCCGCGCGAGAAAACGCAAGCCAGGATAGAGCGACAATGCCCGCAATCGCCAGGCCGCCGACGATGGCCGCGATCAGCGCGCCGCTGCGCGCGATCATCCACGCGACCAGCGCGCCGAACAGCACGATGAATGTGATCTCGAGCCCGGTCGCGTAGGCTGGCCGGATCAGATGCTCGCCGGAAAGCATCTGCTCCAAAGCCTGCGCCTCGATTTCGACGCCAGGGATCGAAGACGCAAGAGGCGTCGCTCGAAGATCGAGCAAGCCCGTTGCCGTCGCGCCGATGAAGATATGACGCGCCTTGATCGCCTCGGGATCGAAGCTGCCGTCGAGGATGTTGCTCGCCGAGATCGTGCGCTGTGGATCGTGCGGCGAGAATTTGAGCCACAGCTCGCCGCGGTCCGTTGTCGGCAGAATTGTTTGCCCGACGCGAACGGACTCGATGCCGGTTTGACTACCGAAGGCTTCGACGTCGCTGCCGCCCGACGACTTCACGAAAATCGTCGACTGTCCGGTGCCGACGCGAAGCGCTTCCAGCGCTTGCGAAGGGTAGAGCTTGCCGCCGATCGCGACGAGCAGAGGAATGCGCCGGACGATCTGATCCTCGGACGGCACCCAGTTGACGGCGCCGACGCCACGCGCCGCCTGCGCCAGTATCGGCAGATTTTCGACGCCGCCGGGATAGGCGTGGACGAACATCATCGGATTGTCGCCCGCGAACGAGATGCCGCCGCGATAGGCAGCGACGCTGCGATTGGACTGCGCCTCGCCCGCCACGCCGAGCACGACCGGAGCGGATGCAATGGCATTCGCGAGTTGTTGGTCATTCGAAGGAAGCCGTGAAATCTCCGACACGATGGCCGCGCTGACCGCTTGCCCATCCAGCGATCGCAACAGCGCATCGGGCGACAGCCGATCCGGCTCTGCCAGCACGACGTCGAACGTGATCGATTTGGCGCCGGCCCGATGCAGACGCGATGTCAGTTCCGCGAGAACCGATCGCGGCCACGGCCATTGGCCTGCGCGCGCCAACGAGGCTTCGTCGATCGCTATGATGCGCACCGGAAACGACGGATCGGCGGCGCGTGGGGCGGCGCGCAGATAAGTATCGAAAACGGATAGCCTCAATTGCGAAATCGGCTGCGGATCGGCGACGCGCAACGCAACGCAGGCTGCGAGAATTGCGAACGCAACGAGCGCATGCAGGGGTATGCGAAATAGTGCCGGATACCGGGACATGAGCGAAGACCTGATACTATGATCTGCGATCGCTTCATAAGGAATCGTGAGCGATAATCGCACGGTGAAGGCGAAAACTTATAGGCGAATGTTGTCCGGTTCCGCATGCCTTGCGCGTTGAAGGATTAATTTGCGGCGCGTGTCGCCGAACGGCTCTCGCCCGATGGCAGGCAATGCAATCGCGACGGTCGCCGCCGTTTATTTGCTCTCCCCTTAAATCCGCCGGGAGCCCGCTAACAGGCAGCCACAATTCATTGGTTAGTCCGCGCACCAACGAAGGCAACCGAGGATCTTAAAAATGCGTCTTGCATCCATTGGCCTGGCTACGGCTGCTGTTCTCGTCTCGACGATGGCCGCGGACTCTCAGACCGTCCGCTTCAACGATGGCAATTTCTCATTCCGCTTCGGCGGCAGCGATCGGCGCGGCGAGGTCGAAGGCAAGCGCGCGAGCTGCGAAGTTTATGCGCGCATCGCTCAAGTGCAGGCCGACGCGAACAATAGATTCCGTTGCGGCTATCGCGGTCCGCGTTGGGATTCGGATTTGAGACCGCATTTCCAGTGGTGCCGTTGGGCTCCGCGCCGGGCGCTCGCGGAAGAGCAGCGCGGACGTGCCGAACAGCTTCAGGATTGTTTCAATCGCCTCGGCGATTTCGACGGCCGCTGAATTCGAACGGCGGGGATACTGCGCAGCCTCGCGCGGTATTCCCACTGATCGAGTGTGCTGAATTCCTGAATAAACGCTCATCTATCATACGAAGAAGTATAGCGCGCGGCCATCGGAAGCGCGGCTTTCGCGCGTTGTTGGAAGCACCTGAGTTCGACAACCGGGAGCTTCCTATGACATCGATGAAACAGCTTGCAGCAGTTGCGTTTGCGGCGTTGGCCGTCGTCGGTTTTTCCGCTTCGGCCGAGGCCTATCACGGTCGCGGATACGGACACTGGCATGGATACGGCCACGGCCATTATGGCGGCGGATACGGTCACCGGCGTCACTGGGGATATGGATGGGGCTATCCCGCGTGGGGCGTCTATCCGGCCTGGGGCTACGATTACCGGCATTGCTATTGGCGTTATGGCCGCCGCGTCTGCTGGTACTGAGCGATGAAGATCGGCGGCGTTAACGTCTGCGATAGTTTGACACTGATATAAGAGCGTTCCGCTCCGTCCCCCATGAGCGGCACGCGCGCAAAGCATCCCCTGAATTTGCTGCGTTACGGGCGTCGGCTTTCCCCCAAGCTGACGCCCTTTATTTTGTCACCGGGGCACGCGCACACATCGACGATGAGGAAAAAGGCTCTGCAACTTGAGTGAGTGCAAGCTTACCAAACAGTATATTCTTTAAACGTAGATATTCATCAACCTGACAGGAATCCTCACCTAGAAGTGCCGCGCGTCGCGAGTGACGCCAACGCACCATTAGGAGCCTTATTATGAAGACCACTTTGACTGTCGCACTTGCTGCCGCTGCTATGATGCTCGGAGCCGGCGTTGCCAGCGCGCATGACAAGACCGCCAAGGGCGTTCATCATCATCATGCCCATCACGCTGCGCACCACAAGCACGCTTCCAAGCATGCTTCCAAGCATGCTTCCAAGCACGCCGAGAAGCATGCAGCGAAGAAGGCGCACAAGCACGCCGCGAAGCACGGCCACAAGCACGTCGTGTCGAAGAAGGCCGTCAAGAAGGCCGGTTGATTTTCGGCGAGGTGTGGAGGCCGCTCCTTCACACCTCGTGTCCGGCCGGTACCCGCCTGCCGATTCGTTAGACCCACGACCCCGACGCCGGGGGTGTTCGGCGACCCGCGCTAGAATAAGCGCAATTGCTTCAATTCATAAAAAATATCGATGTTTTCACTGCGGCGCGGTCTACGCTGCCGGCCGTCGGGCCGCTGCGAATAAAACCATCAGTCTGCAGGCAACCTGCAACCCTATGGGTCGTTGAAACAGACCGGCCTCCACGCGAGGCGGTGCGGCAGGTCGGCACCAGCAACCGCATCGGTCAAACGGTTCCTTTTTAGCTCATAGACATATAGTCCCAGCCGTTTGAAGCACTCGCGAGTTGCACCCCATTAGGTCCTGGGCTAACACCGGGCGTGCGCGGCGGCATCGTGCGCCTTTGCAGGCTCCGTGCCCTATGTGGACGAGATGCGATGGTCGATCTGACTTCTCACTACCTGCCAATTGCGATTTTCATCGGCGTTGCGCTGTTGATTGGCGCAGCCCTGATGGTGGCGCCGTTTCTGGTTGCGTACCGCAATCCGGACCCCGAAAAGGTGTCTGCTTACGAATGCGGCTTCAACGCCTTCGATGATGCGCGCATGAAATTCGACGTGAGGTTCTACCTCGTGTCGATCCTGTTCATCGTCTTCGATCTCGAAATTGCGTTCCTGTTTCCGTGGGCGGTGGCGTTCAAGGACATCGGCGTATTCGGGTTCTGGTCGATGATGGCGTTCCTCGGCGTGCTGACGGTCGGCTTCATCTACGAGTGGAAGAAGGGCGCGCTCGAATGGGAGTGATACGCACCAACGACGGACAGATCATCTTCGACCGCGCCTTGGATAAGGCGCGCGAAGGCGTCTCGGGCGCGGCAACCTCGATCATTCGTCCCGACGACCAGTTCTTCACCGGAATCTCCAACGAGTTGGCCGACAAGGGCTTTCTCGTGACGACAGTCGATGACCTCATCAACTGGGCGCGCACCGGCTCGCTGATGTGGATGACGTTCGGTCTCGCCTGCTGCGCCGTCGAGATGATGCAGGCCTCGATGCCGCGTTACGATCTCGAACGCTTCGGCTTTGCGCCCCGCGCTTCGCCGCGCCAGTCCGACGTGATGATCGTCGCCGGCACGCTGACCAACAAGATGGCTCCGGCGTTGCGCAAGGTCTACGACCAGATGCCGGAACCGCGTTACGTGATTTCGATGGGAAGCTGCGCCAACGGCGGCGGCTACTATCATTATTCCTATGCCGTCGTGCGCGGTTGCGATCGCGTCGTCCCGGTCGATGTTTACGTCCCGGGTTGCCCGCCGACGGCTGAGGCGCTGGTCTATGGAATTCTGCTGCTACAACGCAAAATACGCCGGACGGGAACGATCGAGAGATAGGCAACTCGGAAAGGCCGTGTCGTGAACCGCCGCCTGATAACTGCAGCTGCAGGCACCCTTTCGGTTTTCGTTGCGGCCGTTGCGCTATCGCAGCCGTCACTCGCCGCTGAGTCCGGTCCGAATCTTGTGGGCACGTGGTCCGGCCACACGGATTCGATCGGCGATATCTATGGTCTCCGGACGCGCGAGCGCACCGTCCATATCACGGAGCAGACCGACCGGAGGTTTCGCGGCTATTTCGTCTACGAAGGCGGCCGCCGCGATTTCTTCGGGATCGTCTTTCCCGATAACACGTCGTTCGCGTGGACCTCGACCGCCGCGAAATCCGTGACGGAAGGCCGAATTCTCGGCGACGGTCACATCGCGGCCTGTTACATCGAAGCCGGAACGGAAGCGACGGCTGGCTGTTCCGACCTCACGCGCGTTGATAAAAAGCCCTAAGCGGATGCTGTTCTGATGGAAATCGCAAACCTTATCACTCACGTCGGCACGCTCTTCGGAGCCGACATCCTCGCCAGCAGCACGGCCTTCGACGAGGCATCGATTTCCGTGCCCCGCGACCGGATCGTCGAGGTGCTGACGAAACTGCGCGACGATCCCAAGTGCCAGTTCGAGGTTCTGATCGATATCTGCGGCGTCGACTATCCCGAGCGCGCCGAACGCTTCGAGGTCGTCTATCATCTGCTTTCGCCGCGCCTCAATCAGCGGCTGCGCATCAAGATCTCGACCGACGAGACGACTGCGGTGCAGAGCGTGAACGACGTCTTCCCCGCCGCCAACTGGTATGAGCGCGAAGCTTACGATCTCTATGGCATCCGCTTCATCGGACATCCCGATCTCAGACGCATCCTGACGGACTACGGTTTTCAGGGACATCCGCTGCGCAAGGATTTCCCGCTCACCGGTTACGTCGAGGTTCGCTACGACGACGAAAAGAAGCGCGTCGTGTACGAGCCGGTCAAGCTCACGCAGGAATTCCGCGATTTCGATTTCGAAAGCCCGTGGGAAGGTCCGAACTACATCATTCCGGGTGACGAAAAAGCACAGCGTTCATGACGGCTGCCGGGCGTCGGCCCGGTTCCGGTTCCATCACCTGCACCGTGGGCATTTGAATGGATTTTGAAACGAATGTAGCCATTTCGGCCGGGTTGATGGTCGCTGCATTCGTTCTCGACTGGCCGCGCGCAATCGTGGGTGTGGCGTTCGGCGTTCTGGGCCGGTTTCTGCCTTATGCGACGATCGTCGTTCCGCTCGGCGTCGTCCTCATCTCGATCGGCGGCGAGTTCGTTTACCCGCTGCTCGGGCGCACCGAATCGCCGAGCCTGTCGTCATTCGCGATCGGTTTATTTTCGGTCGCAGCAACAGCTTCTAACCTCTATATAACGATCCGAAATCTGAAAGACAGACTGTGAGGGCCGACGCAGTGAAACCTTCGCTTCAGGCTGGAGCGCGCACTGAGTTTTCGTTTCGTGTGCCGGCAACGAAAACGGTGCCGTATCTTTATCCGGAGGCTCGGGAGTTCCAGCTCATGCCGACGGTCTTCGCGACCGGCTTCATGGTCGGGCTGATGGAATGGACCTGCCTGCACATCCTCGAGGAGCATCTCGATCAAGGCGAAGGCTCGCTCGGTGTGCATATTAACGTGTCGCACGTCGCGGCGACCGTTCCAGGGCAAACGGTCACGGTCGAGGCCGAGTGCACGAAAGTCGCGGGGCGTCGCATCTTTTTCCACGTTAAAGCCCACGACGGGATTGACCTGATTGGCGAGGGCGAGCATGAGCGCGTGGTCGTCGATTGGGAAAAGTTCGAGCAGCGCGTAAACGGTAAGGCGAAGCTCGCGCGTCTCTCTCCAATTACGCGGGGAACTGGTTGAAAATGGCCGAAACGGAAATCCGCAACTTCAACATCAATTTCGGACCGCAGCATCCGGCCGCGCACGGCGTGTTGCGCCTGGTGCTGGAACTTGACGGCGAAGTCGTCGAGCGGGTCGATCCGCACATCGGCCTGTTGCATCGTGGGACCGAGAAGCTCATCGAGCACAAGACCTACATGCAGGCGATCGGCTATTTCGATCGTCTCGATTACGTCGCGCCGATGAATCAGGAGCATGCGTTCTGCCTCGCGGCCGAGCGGCTGCTGGGCATCACCGTCCCGCGCCGCGGTCAGCTGATCCGCGTGCTCTTCTCCGAAATCGGCCGCATCCTTTCGCATCTCCTGAACGTCACGACGCAGGCGATGGACGTCGGCGCCCTGACCCCGCCGCTCTGGGGCTTCGAGGAACGCGAGAAGCTGATGGTGTTCTATGAGCGCGCATCCGGCGCGCGCATGCACGCCAAGTATTTCCGCATCGGCGGCGTGCACCAGGATCTGCCGGAAAAGCTGATCGACGACATTTATGCCTTCTGCGATCCGTTCCTGAAAGTCGTCGACGACATCGACGTGCTCCTGACCGAGAACCGCATCTTCAAGCAGCGCAACGTCGATATCGGCGTCGTCTCGCTGGATGAGGCCTTTGCCTGGGGCTTCTCGGGCGTCATGGTCCGCGGCTCAGGCGCGGCCTGGGACCTCCGCAAGTCGCAGCCCTACGAATGCTATAGCGAACTCGATTTCGATATTCCGATCGGCAAGAACGGCGACTGCTACGACAGATATCTGATCCGCATGCAGGAAATGCGGGAATCGACCAAGCTGATGAAGCAGTGCTGCGAGCTGCTGAAGTCGCCGGGCGGCCAGGGGCCGCACTCGGCCGAGAACAAGAAAGTCGTGCCGCCGAAGCGTGGAGAGATGAAGCGCTCGATGGAAGCGCTGATCCATCACTTCAAGCTCTACACGGAAGGTTTTCACGTCCCCGCCGGCGACGTCTATGCGGCCGTCGAAGCGCCGAAGGGCGAGTTCGGCGTCTATCTCGTGGCGGATGGCTCCAACAAGCCCTATCGCTGCAAGATCCGCGCACCGGGCTTCCCGCACCTCGCGGCTATGGACTTCCTGAACCGCGGGCACATGCTGGCGGACGTCTCGGCCATCATCGGGTCGCTCGACATCGTGTTCGGAGAGATCGACCGCTGACGGCGGGCGCCGCGCGGCTGTCTGCTATGACCGCCGGGAATGGCTGATCCGTTTCGCGCGTCACATCACGCTTTAGCCCGGCCGCATGCCTGCCACTCCGGCTGCCTACGCGGCGGAGGCGCTGTCGCGCGGCTGTCATCCGGGAGCGACGTGGACTAGCATCCGCCTCAAACCCCTGGCAAAACAACGCCTCGCGGTTTCGCAGTCCAAGTAATCCCGAGGTGATGCGTATGATTTATGGTGCAAGCCCAGTCATCGACAATCTGTTCCTGCTGGCGGTCGTCGCGCTGGGATGGGGCTTAAGCCTTTCTACTTATCGCCTTTTTGCCCGTTCGCGGGGCTGGCCGATGGGCGCGCTGCAGGCCGACGCGCCGTTCATTCCCGTGCTGATAGGACTGGCCGGACTGTTTGCCGGACTGATCTTCGCCGCCGCGCGCGGCTCCGATGATGGCGGCTGGGTCATCATCGCCCTCGGCCTGCTGTTCGCGGTGTTGTGGACCGGGTTCCTGCGCGTCGCCTCGCAGCTCTCGCTGATCCTTGCGCCGATTGCGACGTTTCTATTGCTGCTCGGCTGGCTGGCGGTGCCGCTCGGTTTTTCAGAGCGTCGATGGGCGACGGAACGACCATCTGAAACGCTTCAGCGGCGCGGAATTTTGAAACCCGATTCGTCGGTCGCCGTGCCCAATCCGCCGGCATCAGACGGGACCCCTTGATCCTCATCAAACAGTCATAGATCGGGGAACCATTAGTCGCACCTGCTTGCTGTTTATCTCGGTCGCTTCATGCTTTCGCCGCATCTGCAAATCCTTGCCTAGTCGCGTTCTTCCGCGTACTGGACCGTGTTGACGCTCGAAGGGTAATGTCGATTTGCAAGAGTCGGCATTGGCGTGGCGGGGCAAGGTCGTTCGTCTGACCTGACCACGTACTATTCGGCGCCGCGACCCTTGGTTTTCAGGAGCCGTTGATGGCTGTTCGCCGAGTGAATCCGGATCAACCCGCTGAGTTCGCTTTTTCAGCGGAGAACCTTGCGTGGGCGCAAGAGACAATCGCGAAATATCCTTCGGGCAAGCAGGCATCCGCCATTATCCCGTTGTTGTGGCGCGCTCAGGAACAGTCGGGCGGATGGTTGCCTGAGCCCGCGATCCGCGCCGTCTGCGATCTTCTCGGAATGGCCCATATCCGAGGCATGGAAGTCGCGACGTTCTACACGATGTTTCAGTTGTCGCCGGTCGGAACGAAAGCGCATGTGCAGGTCTGTGGTACGACGCCGTGCATGCTGCGCGGATCGCGCGATCTGATTTCGGTCTGCCAGCATCGCATTCACGAACATCCGCACACGCCCAATAGCGACGGCACGCTGTCGTGGGAAGAAGTCGAGTGCATCGGCGTCTGCGCCAACGCGCCGGTCGTTCAGATCGGCAAGGACACCTACGAAGATCTGACGGCGGAGCAATTCGAAAAAGTGCTCGACGGCTTCATCGCCGGCAAGCCGCTGAAGCCGGGTTCGCAGACGGGACGCACCGCATCCTGTCCCGCCGGTGGTCCGACGAGCCTGACGGATCAATCGCTGTACGATGGTTCGACGATCGACGCCTGGAGAAAGCGCTTCGAAGAAACGTCTGAGGCGACCGATCATGCCCAGGAAGCGACATCGCCGTCCTCTCCTGCCGGATCATCATCAGCAGCGGCGGCGCCTGCAGTTCATCCCGCAGCGCTGGCTGCGATCGCGAACGCAGGCCTCGTCAAGGAACTCGAGGCGCGCGGTGGCGGCAAGGCGATGTCGGCCGGCGAACTCGATAAGATCAAGGCAGATATGCTGCGCGATCGTGTGATCGCAGCCGCACAGGCCGCTCAAGACCCGGAATTGTTGAGTGAGCCGCGCGGCGGCAAAGGCGACGACCTCTCGCTGATTTGGGGCGTTGCGGATAAGATGGCCGAAAAGCTGAATTCGATCGGCGTCTGGCACTTCGATCAGATCGCTAAATGGACGCCCGCAAACGTCGCCTGGTTCGAAAGCCGCCTCGACGGGTTCAAGAGTCGCGTGACGCGAGAGAAATGGATCGAGCAGGCACAAAAGCTTGCGTCGGGTTGGCGACCGGATTCGAAAGCCGGTGAAAGGCCGAAGGACTAGCTCGCATGCTTCATGACCGCGATCGCATCTTTCGAAATCTTTATGGCTTCCATGACGCGCGCCTCAAGGGCGCGATCAGCCGTGGCGCCTGGGACGGCACGAAGTTCTTCATCGACAAGGGTCACGACTACATCATCGACGAGGTGAAGAAGTCGGGCCTGCGCGGACGCGGCGGCGCTGGCTTTCCGACGGGCCTCAAGTGGTCGTTCATGCCGAAGGCGGATCATCGCCCGAGCTATCTCGTCATCAACGCCGACGAGTCGGAGCCGGGGTCCTGCAAGGACCGCGAGATCATGCGGCACGATCCGCATCTTCTGATCGAGGGAGCGCTGCTCGCAGCCTTCGCGATGCGCGCCCACACGAGCTACATCTACGTGCGCGGCGAATACATCCGCGAGCGCGAGGCGCTGCAGCGCGCCATCGACGAAGCCTATGCGGCGAAGCTGATCGGCAAGAATAACGTCCACGGCTGGGACTTCGATCTCTACGTTCATCACGGCGCCGGCGCCTACATTTGCGGCGAAGAAACCGCGATGCTCGAAAGCATCGAAGGCAAGAAGGGCCAGCCGCGTCTGAAGCCGCCGTTCCCCGCCAACGTCGGTCTTTACGGCGCACCGACCACGATCAACAACGTCGAGAGTATCGCCGTCACCGGCGAAATTCTGCGCCGTGGCGCGAACTGGTTCGCAGCGCTCGGCCTGCCGAACAACACCGGCACCAAGCTGTTCCAGATTTCCGGTCACGTCGAGCGGCCGTGCACCGTCGAAGAAGAGATGGGCATTCCGCTCAAGGAACTGATCGACAAGCACTGCGGCGGCATTCGCGGCGGCTGGGACAACCTGCTGGCGGTCATTCCCGGCGGATCGTCCGTGCGTTGCATCACTGCCGAGCAGGCGATGAACGTGACGATGGATTTCGACGCGCTCGGCAAGCTCGGCTCCGGCCTCGGCACCGCGGCGATCATCGTCATGGACAAGTCGACGGACATCATCGGAGCCATCCGGCGCATCGCGTACTTCTATAAGCACGAGAGCTGCGGCCAGTGCACGCCGTGCCGCGAAGGCACCGGCTGGATGTGGCGTGTGCTCGAGCGCATGGAGCGCGGGCAGGCGGAAAAGCGCGAGATCGATCTTCTCTTTGACGTCACGAAGCAGATTGAAGGCCACACGATTTGTGCGCTGGGCGATGCGGCGGCTTGGCCGGTGCAGGGACTGATCAAGAATTTCCGTCCCGTCATCGAAGAGCGCATCGACCAGTATCAGGCGAAGCACGCGCGCGTGGCGGCGGAGTAGGGCGGCGGACAACGAGCAATGCCAAAGCAACTGATAGTCGACGGCAAGGCAATCGAGGTCGAAGACGGCACGACGCTGATGCACGCCTGCGAGATCGCCGGCGCCGTCATCCCGCGCTTCTGTTATCACGAGCGCCTGTCGATCGCCGGCAACTGCCGCATGTGCCTTGTCGAGGTGCAGGGCTCGCCGAAGCCGATCGCATCCTGCGCGATGCTGGTCAACGATCTGCCGCCGAACAAGGACGGCTCTCCGAAGATCATCAGCACCACGTCGCCGCTGGTCAAGAAAGCGCGCGAAGGCGTGATGGAATTCCTGCTCATCAATCATCCGCTCGACTGCCCGATCTGCGATCAGGGCGGCGAGTGCGATCTGCAGGATCAGGCGATGGCGTTTGGCATGGGCGGTTCGCGCTACCATGAGAACAAGCGCGCCGTCGAAGAGAAACATATCGGTCCGCTGATCAAGACGATGATGACGCGCTGCATTCACTGCACGCGCTGCGTCCGTTACATGACCGAAGTCGCGGGCGTCGAAGAGCTTGGCCTCATCGGACGTGGCGAAGACGCCGAGATCACGACCTATCTCGAACGCGGCATCATGTCGGAGATGAGCGCCAACGCCGTCGATCTCTGCCCCGTCGGCGCGCTGACGCATCGGCCGTGGGCGTTTTCCGCGCGTCCGTGGGAAATGGAATCGACTGAGACGATCGACGCGATGGACGCCGTCGGCTCGGCAATTCGCGTCGACACGCGCGGCGGTGCCGTCATGCGCATCCTGCCGCGCAACAACGACGCCGTGAACGAGGAATGGATTTCGGACAAGACGCGCCACGTCGCGGATGGCTTGAAAATCCAGCGGCTCGACCAGCCGTACATCCGCAAGGGCGGGCGGCTCCAGCCTGCGAGCTGGGATGAAGCCCTCGCCCTCGTCGCCGACAAGCTCAAGGCGGCTTCGCCCGACAAGACCGGTGCGATCGCGGGTGACCTCGCGGCTGCGGAAGAAATGTTCGCGCTGAAGGATCTGCTGACGCGCTTCGGTGCCACCTCGATCGATTGCCGCCAGGCCGGAGACAAGCTCGATCCGAAGCTCGGCCGCGCCAGCTACGTTTTCAATTCCTCGATCGAAGGCATCGAACACGCCGACGCGATCCTGATCGTGGGCTCCAATCCGCGCCTCGAAGCGCCGGTGCTCAATGCGCGCATCCGCAAGCGCTGGCGGACGGCGTCGACAAAGATCGCGCTCATCGGCGCCAAGGCCGATCTCACATACCCATATGAATATCTGGGCGCTGGCCCCGACACGTTGGCCGACGTCGCGAGCGGCAAGCACGCTTTCGCGGACGTTCTGAAATCGGCCGAGCGCCCGATGCTGATCGTCGGGCAGGGCGCGTTCGCGCGCGCCGACGGACTCGCCGTGCTTTCGCTGGCGGCGCGCATCGTCACCGCCGTGTCGGCCGGCAAGGACGCGGCATGGAACGGCTTCAACGTTCTTCACACGGCCGCGGGCCGCGTCGCCGGTCTCGATGTCGGCTTCGTGCCCGGCAAGGGCGGCAAGGACGTCGCCGGCATCCTCGGCGGCGGCATGGACTTCGTCTATCTGCTCGGGGCCGACGAAAGCGATCTGTCGAAACTTGGAACCGCCTTCGTGGTTTACCAGGGTAGTCACGGCGATCGCGGCGCGGAGCGCGCTGACGTCATCCTTCCGGGCGCCGCCTACACCGAAAAAGGCGCGACCTACGTCAACACGGAAGGCCGCGTCCAGCAGACGACCAAGGCGGCGTTCTCGCCGGGAAGCGCCAAGGAAGATTGGACCATCCTGCGCGCGCTGTCCGCGCGTGCGGGCAAGACACTGCCTTACGACACATTGAAAGACCTGCGCGCCGCCATGTACAAAGCCGCGCCGCAGCTTGCCGAGATCGACGCGGTCGAAACCCGCGCGGTGTCGGGCCTTGAAACGCTCGCAAAGCTTTCCGGGCAGCCGACGGCGACGGCCTTCGCATCGGCGATTGAAGATTTCTATCTAACCAACGCGGTCGCGCGGGCTTCGGCTGTCATGGCCGGAATGAGTGCGCTTCGAAGCGCCCGCGACCAGAGGCTCAGCGCGGCGGAATAGGAACGATGCTCGAGACCCTGCAAACATTCATGACCGACTACGGCTGGAACCTGCTGATCCTCCTCGTGGGATCGCTGGCCGTGCTTGTCGGACTTTTGGTCATCATCGCTTTTCTGCTGCTGTTCGACCGCAAGGTCTGGGCCGCCGTGCAGATGCGCCGCGGTCCGAACGTCGTCGGGCCGTTCGGCTTGTTCCAGTCGTTCGCCGACCTTTTGAAATTCGTCTTCAAGGAGCCGGTGATCCCGGCAGGCGCCGATAAGGCCGTCTTCCTGCTCGCGCCGCTCGCGACCGCGATGTTTGCGCTGTCGGCGTGGGCCGTCATCCCGCTCGACCAGAACATCTGGGGCAAGTGGGTGATCTCCGACATGAACGTCGGAATTCTCTATCTGCTCGCGATTTCCTCGCTCGGCGTCTACGGCATCATCATGGGCGGCTGGGCGTCGAACTCGAAATATCCGTTCATGGGCAGCCTCCGGTCTGCAGCGCAGATGGTGTCCTATGAAGTCTCGATCGGATTCGTCATCATTTGCGTGTTGCTGTGCGTCGGCTCGCTCAACATGACCGATATCGTCAACGCGCAGCGCGCCGGTCTTGGAACGCGCGCCGGCCTGACCAACTCGTTCCTCGATTGGTACTGGCTGCCGCTGTTCCCGATGTTCGTCGTGTTCTTCATCTCGGCGCTCGCCGAAACGAACCGCACGCCGTTCGACTTGGTCGAAGCGGAATCGGAACTCGTCGCGGGCTTCATGGTCGAATATTCATCGACCCCGTATCTGCTCTACATGCTGGGCGAGTACGTCGCGATCGTCACGATGTGCGCGCTGACGACGATCCTGTTCCTCGGAGGCTGGCTGCCGCCGCTCGACGTCTGGCCGCTGAACGCGATCCCGGGCTTCTTCTGGTTCCTCGCCAAGGTCGTCTTCGTCTTTTTCATGTTCGCGATGATGAAGGCGCTGTTGCCGCGCTATCGCTACGACCAGCTGATGCGCCTCGGCTGGAAGGTGTTTCTGCCGCTGTCACTGCTCATGGTCGTGGTCACGGCCGCAGTGCTCAGGTTCGGAGGATTTTTGTCATGAGCGTTGCTCGCGCTGCAAAGTCGCTGTTCCTGACGGAAATCGTCGTGGCGTTCGTGCTGACGCTCCGCTATTTCTTCGCGCCGAAGAAAACGCTGAACTATCCGTACGAAAAAGGCCCGCTTTCGCCGCGCTTCCGTGGCGAGCACGCGCTTCGTCGCTATCCCAATGGCGAAGAGCGCTGCATCGCCTGCAAGCTTTGCGAAGCGATCTGCCCCGCGCAGGCGATCACCATCGAGGCCGGACCGCGCCGCAACGATGGCACCCGCCGCACCACGCGTTACGACATCGACATGACGAAATGCATCTATTGCGGGCTGTGCCAGGAGGCTTGCCCCGTGGACGCCATCGTCGAGGGACCGAATTTCGAGTTCGCGACGGAAACGCGCGAAGAGCTTTTCTACGATAAGGAGCGGTTGCTTTCGAACGGCGATCGCTGGGAACGTGAGATCGCGAAGAACATCGCGCTCGACGCGAAGTATCGCTAAATCGCCCATCCGACGGGATAACAGGAAGAACGAGAACGATGGCGGAGGCAGGTTTCTTCTATCTCTTTGCGGTGTTGGCGGTAGCGTCCGGCGCGATGGTCATCCTCGCCAGAAATCCCGTGCACGCGGTGCTGTTTCTCGTCCTGGCGTTCTTCAACGCCGCCGGACTTTTCCTGCTGCTCGGCGCTGAATTCCTCGCGATGCTCCTCGTCATCGTCTACGTCGGGGCCGTGTCGGTGATCTTCCTGTTCGTCGTCATGATGCTCGACGTCGACTTTGCCGAGCTGAAAGCGGGCTTCATCAAGAACGCCAAGATCGGCGCCATCGTCGGCGGCGTTGTGCTCGCCGAGCTCGTCGCTCTCTTCAGCTTCCGCGGATTCAGCATCGCGCCAACCGTCAATGTCGCGGCGCCGATGCCGGCTGCGGGATCGACACTCACCAACACCGCGGCGCTCGGACAGATCCTTTATACGAAGTACGTCTATCTGTTTCAGGCGTCCGGCATGATCCTGCTGGTCGCGATGATCGGCGCCATCGTGCTGACCTTGAAGCACCGCACCAACGTCAAGCGCCAGTCGATCGCAGCCCAGGTATCGCGCGATCCGGCCAAGACGCTCGAAGTCGTGAAAGTTCCAACCGGCGGATCGGTCGTCCCCGCCGCGAGCAAGCGCGCGGAGGCTGTGGAATGACCATCGGACTCGGACATTATCTGACGGTCGCCGCCTGCCTGTTCACGCTCGGCGTCTTCGGCATCTTCATTAACCGCAAGAACGTGATCGTCATCCTGATGTCGATCGAGCTGATCCTGCTCGCCGTGAACATCAATCTGGTCGCGTTCTCGCATTTCAACGCCGATCTCGTCGGCCAGGTGTTCGCGCTGTTCGTGCTGACGGTTGCCGCCGCCGAATCCGCGATCGGCCTCGCAATCATCGTCGTCTACTACCGCAATCGGGGTTCGATCGCGGTCGAAGACGTCAACATGATGAAGGGGTGAGACGTGATCGGGTTCTGGCAACGACACGTGTCGTACGCTCTCGCCACGAACGAGGGGCATGACGGGAATAGGGGGATTGTTTCCGCATGATCTACGCGACGATTGTTCTGCTGCCGCTTGCCGGCGCGCTTATCGCTGGCCTCTTCGGTCGCATCATCGGAGACCGTCCGAGCGAAGTCATCACGACGGCGCTGCTGATTATTGCGGCGGCGCTCTCATGGGTCACGTTCGTTCAGGTCGCGCTCGGACATGAGACGCACACCGTCACGCTGTTCCGCTGGATCACGTCGGGCGAACTCGACACCTCCTGGGCGCTGAAGATCGACACGCTGACGGCGGTCATGCTCGTTGTCGTGACGACCGTGTCCTCGCTCGTGCACCTCTATTCCATCGGCTACATGCACGAGGACGACTCGCGCCCGCGCTTCTTCGCGTATCTGTCGCTGTTCACGTTCGCGATGTTGACGCTGGTGACGAGCAACAACCTCGTCCAGATGTTCTTCGGATGGGAAGGCGTCGGCCTCGCATCGTATCTGCTCATCGGCTTCTGGTATAAAAAGCCGTCGGCCAATGCGGCTGCCATCAAGGCGTTCGTCGTCAACCGCGTCGGCGACTTCGGCTTCGCGCTCGGCATCTTTGGGCTGTTCTTCGTCTTCAATACGGTCAATCTCGACGCGCTGTTCGCCGCCGTGCCGACCGCCGTCGGCAAGACCTTCGTCTTCGCCGGATACGAACTCGACATCCTGACGACGCTCTCGCTGCTGCTCTTCATGGGTGCGATGGGTAAGTCGGCGCAGTTCCTGCTGCACACCTGGCTTCCGGACGCGATGGAAGGTCCGACGCCTGTCTCGGCGCTGATCCATGCCGCGACGATGGTCACCGCCGGCGTGTTCATGGTCGCGCGGCTGTCGCCGATTTTCGAACTGGCGCCCGAGGCGCTGAAATTCGTGACGCTGATCGGCGCCATTACGGCGTTCTTCGCGGCGACCGTCGGCCTCGTCCAGAACGACATCAAGCGCGTCGTCGCCTATTCGACGTGCTCGCAGCTTGGCTACATGTTTGTCGCCTGCGGGATCGGCGCTTACGGCGTCGCGATCTTCCACCTCTTTACGCACGCGTTCTTCAAGGCGCTTCTGTTCCTCGGCTCGGGCTCGGTCATCCACGCCATGCATCACGAGCAGGACATGCGGATGATGGGCGGGCTGCGCAAGAAGATCCCGTGGACGTTCGCGGCCATGCTGATCGGCACGCTGGCGATCACCGGCGTCGGCATCCCGCATCTGACGGGTTTCGCTGGCTTCTATTCCAAGGACGCGATCATCGAAGGAGCGTATGCGGCTCAGACGCCGAATAACTACGCCTTCTGGCTTCTCGTCGTTGGCGCGCTGATGACGTCGTTCTACTCGTGGCGTCTCATCTTCATGACGTTCTATGGAAAGACCCGCGCCGATCATCATACCTACGATCACGCGCACGAGAGCCCGTGGACGATGATGCTGCCGCTCGCCGTGTTGTCGGCCGGCGCGATCTTCGCCGGCGTCGTGTTCTCCGGCTACTTCATCGGACATCACGAGAATGAGTTCTGGGGCGCGGCGCTCTTCCGTTCCGAGACGAACCACATTCTGCACGAAATGCATGATGTGCCTGGATGGGTGCCTTACTCGTCGCTCATCGCAATGCTCGTCGGCTTCGGCATTGCCTGGGTCTATTACATCGGCGCGCCCTGGCTGCCCGCCGCGACGGCACGGGCATTCAAGCCGCTGTATCTCTTCCTGCTCAACAAGTGGTACTTCGACGAGCTGTACAATCTGATCTTCGTGCGCCCGGCGTTCGCGATCGGACGCCTGCTCTGGAAGGGCGGCGACGGCGCGATCATCGATGGCGCGATCGACGGGACGGCGGCCGGTGTCGGACGCGTCACCGAAAGGGTCGTCCGCCTACAGACCGGATACCTCTACCACTATGCTTTCGCGATGCTGCTGGGAGTGGCGGCGCTCATGACCTGGCTCACCTACAACGGGCTTTTCGCCGGGGTGTTTAAATGAACAACATCCTTTCGGTTATCACCTTCCTGCCGCTCGTCGGCGCGCTTCTGATCGCCGTGCAGAATGCGGAAGCGAAGCAGAACGCCCGCTGGATCGCGCTCTGGACGACATTGGTCACGTTCGCCGTTTCGCTGCTGATCTGGTGGAACTTCGACACAACCCAGTCGGGCTTCCAGTTCGTCGAGGAACACGCCTGGCTCGGATCGCTGAAGTACAAGCTCGGCGTCGACGGCATCTCGATGCTGTTCATCATCCTGACGACGTTCCTGATGCCGCTCTGCATCCTCGCGAGCTGGGTGTCGGTCGAGAACCGCGTCAAGGAATACATGATCGCGTTCCTCGTGCTCGAAACGCTGATGCTCGGCGTGTTCTCGGCGCTCGATCTCGTGCTGTTCTACCTGTTCTTCGAGGGCGGCCTCATCCCGATGTTCATCATCATCGGCGTCTGGGGCGGCAAGCGGCGCGTCTACGCCAGCTTCAAGTTCTTCCTCTACACGCTGCTCGGCTCTGTGCTGATGCTGCTCGCGATGATGGCGATGTACTGGCACGCGGGAACGACGGACATTCCGACGCTTCTGCAGACCAAGTTCCCGCCTGACATGCAGTGGTGGCTGTGGATCGCCTTCTTCGCCTCGTTCGCGGTGAAGATGCCGATGTGGCCGGTGCACACCTGGCTTCCCGACGCGCACGTCGAAGCGCCGACGGCAGGCTCCGTCATTCTCGCCGGCATTCTCTTGAAAATGGGTGGCTACGGCTTCCTGCGCTTCTCGCTGCCGATGTTCCCGAATGCCTCGGCCGATCTCGCGCCGCTGGTCTTCTCGCTGTCGATCATCGCGATCATCTACACGTCGCTGGTGGCGCTCGTGCAGGAGGACATGAAGAAGCTGATCGCCTATTCGTCCGTTGCCCACATGGGCTACGTGACGATGGGCATTTTCACTGGCTCGCAGCAGGGCATCGACGGCGCGATCTTCCAGATGCTGTCGCACGGCCTCGTGTCGTCCGCGCTGTTCCTGTGTGTCGGTGTCATTTACGACCGGATGCACACGCGCGAAATTTCTGCCTACGGCGGACTAGTCGAGCGAATGCCGAAATACGCTGTGGCGTTCATGATTTTCACGATGGCCAACGTCGGACTGCCCGGCACCAGCGGCTTCATCGGCGAATTCCTGACGCTGATGGCGGCCTTCAAATCCAACACCTGGGTTGCGATCCTGGCGACGACCGGCATCATCCTGTCGGCGGCGTACGCGCTCTATCTCTATCGGCGCGTAGTTTTCGGCGTGCTCGAGAAAGCCAATCTCCGGAGCATTCTCGATCTCTCGCCGCGGGAGATCGCGATCCTAGCGCCGCTGATATTGCTGACGATCTATTACGGATTCTATCCCGCGCCCGTGCTCGATGTGACGGCGGCGTCGGTCAAGAATCTCGTCCAGAACTATCAGGATGCCCAGAACACGGCCGCCGCTCTCCTGGCGCCATGAGGAATTGACCGATGGACAGCGCGCTACTCAACATCATCTCGCCGGAGCTGATCCTGGCGCTCGGCGCCCTGGCGCTGCTGATGCTCGGCGTCTTCAGCCCTGAAGGCGAGAAGACCGGCCGCTTCATCGGCTGGCTTACCATCGGCGTGCTCGGCGCGGCGATCGTCGCGCTGTTTCAGCAGACCGGCGTTTCGCAGGCGTTCGAGGGTGCATTCGTATCGGATCCGCTGACGCGCTTCTTCAAGATCATGATCCTGGTCGCCGCGATCGTGGCGCTCATTCTGACCTTCGACAGCTTTGCCCGCGCCAAGCTGCTGGTGTTCGAATATCCGGTGCTCGTTCTGCTCGCCGCGCTCGGCATGATGCTGATGGTGTCGGCGAACGATCTGATCACGCTCTATCTCGGGCTCGAACTGCAGAACCTTTCGCTCTACGTCATCACCGCCTTCAAGCGCGACAACGTGCGATCGAGCGAAGCCGGTCTCAAGTATTTCGTTCTGAGCGCGCTCGCGTCGGGCCTCTTTCTCTATGGTGCTTCGTTGCTTTACGGCGTTACCGGCGCGACCGGCTATGGCGCCATCGCGGCGGCGACGCAGCTTCCCGAGATGGCAGCAAACATCGGTCTGACGTTTGGTCTCGTCTTCGTGCTCGTCGGGCTTGCGTTCAAGATTTCGTCGGTGCCGTTCCACATGTGGACGCCGGACGTCTACCAGGGCGCGCCGACGCCGGTGACGGTGTTCCTCGCGAGCGCTGCCAAGGTCGCCGCGATCGCCATGGTCGTGCGCTTCACCCAGGCCGCCATGCCCGGCGTGCCGGGACAATGGCAGCAGATCATCATCTTCCTCTCGATTGCCTCGATGGCGCTCGGCGCCTTCGCCGCGATCGGCCAGACGAACATCAAGCGCCTGTTCGCGTACTCCGCGATCGGCCATATCGGGTTTGCGCTCGTCGGCCTCGCGGCCAACAACACCGAAGGCACGGCGGGCGTGCTGCTGTATCTCGCCATCTACGTTGCGATGACGCTCGGCGCCTTCGCCTGCGTGCTCGCGATGCGCCGCAAGGGCGAGAACGTCGAGAATATCTCCGATCTCGCAGGCCTCGCGAAAACGGACCTGACCTACGCGTCGATCCTTGGAATCCTGATGTTCTCGCTCGCCGGAATTCCGCCGCTCGCGGGCTTCTGGGCGAAGTGGTACGTCTTCCTCGCCGCCATCAAAGCGGGCCTTTATCCGCTGGCCGTCATCGGCGTCGTGACCAGCGTCGTCGGCGCGTTCTACTATCTGCGCATCGTCAAGATCATGTTCTTCGACGACAGCGCCGAGGCCTTCCAGCCGCGTGAGGGCAAGATCTCCGCGGTCATGATTCTCTCGGCGGCTTTCATCGTTCTGTTCGTCCTGCCGTTCATCGGCGGAACGCTTGTCGATGCGGCGACAGCGGCAGCAGCCGTGCTGACGCCGGCGCACGCGCTCTAGCGCAATGATGGATGCTCAACCCGCACCGCGCATCCTGCACATCGACGAAACGCAATCGACCAACGCCGACGCCATGCGCCTCGCTCTCAAGGGCGAGGCGCTGCCGCTCTGGGTGATCGCCCGCCGGCAGACGGCGGGTCGCGGCCGCGCCGGTCGCTCGTGGGTCTCGCCGGAAGGAAACCTCTATACGAGCATTGCCTTCTGCTGCTCCGCGCCGATGGAAAAAGCGGGACAATTGTCACTCATCGCGGGAATCTCGCTTTTCGAGGCCATTCGCGCCTCGACGGACCTTGCGCAGGACGCCCCGCTTCGCCTCAAATGGCCGAACGACATTCTGATGGGGACTGCCAAGATGGGGGGCATTCTGGTCGAAAGCACCACTGCGCGCGGAAGCCCCGGTTTCCTCGCGGTCGTGGGCTTTGGCTTGAACCTCGCGTCGTATCCCGATGACCTCGGCCGCGCGGCGACCGCTCTCAGCCAGCACGCGCAAGCGCCAGTAGCTGCAACTTTACTCGACGCTCTGGCCGGGCAATTCCCGCAGTGGCTCGACGTCTGGAAGGACGGTGACGACTTCGCAGCCGTCCGGCGCGCCTGGATGGAACGGGCGGGTCCGATCGGCGAAGCAATTTCCGTCAATTCGATTGACGGACCAATTCGCGGGACATATCGCGGGCTTGCCGACAATGGGGCGTTGCTTGCAGAGGTCGGCGGCGAGCTGCGAGAGATCAATCACGGCGACGTGGCGCTCGGCGGCGCGGACACGCCAAATGGGGATGCATGAGCGAATACGACAGGTCATCGCAGCGGTCGCATAAAGGCAAGTCCGACGAACTGGTGTTCATGGCGCTCGGCGGTCTCGGTGAGATCGGCATGAATACGTATCTCTACGGCTACGGTCCGCCGAATGCTCGTTCGTGGCTGATGGTCGATCTCGGCGTGACGTTCCCGCATGAATCGGAACCGGGCGCCGACGTCGTGCTGCCGGATCTGCGCTACATCGTGGCCGACCGAAAGAATCTCGTCGGACTCGTTCTGACGCACGCGCACGAGGATCACATCGGCGCCGTGCTCGATCTCTGGCCGTCGCTCGAATGTCCGATTTTCGCGACGCCGTTCACCGCGGGCATGGTGAAGACCAAAGTCGGCGAGGCGGGAAGGTCGGCGGCGCTTCCGATCCGCACCGTTCCGCTCGGCGGACGTTTCAAAGCCGGCGTCTTCGACATCGAGTTCGTCGGTCTGACGCATTCGATTCCCGAGCCGAACGGCATCGCGATCAGAACGCCTGCGGGGCTCGTGTTTCACACCGGCGACTGGAAGTTCGACCCGACGCCCGTCGTCGGCAAGCCGCACGATCCGGAAAAGCTGAAATCGCTCGGCGATGAAGGCGTGCTCGCCCTCGTCGGAGATTCGACGAACGCGATGCGCGACGGCCGCTCGGCCTCAGAAGCCGACGTCGCCCACACGTTGATGAAAATCATCGCCGACGCGCCGCGTTGCGTCGCCGTGACGTTGTTTGCGTCGAACGTCGCGCGTGTTGCGTCGATCGCGGAGGCGGCGCGCAAATCCGGGCGCACGCTCGTCGTTGCAGGCCGCGCGCTTCACCGCATCATCGAAGTCGCGAAAGAGACCGGCTATCTCCCTGAGAGTTTCACATATCTCGATCAGCAGCGCTTTTCCGATCTGCCGCGCAACAAGACGCTCGTGCTGTGCACCGGCAGCCAGGGCGAGAGCCGCGCGGCCGTCGCGCGCATCGCCGAGGAGGCGCATCCCGACATCTCCCTCGACAAGGGCGATCTCGTGATCTTTTCCTCGCGCACCATTCCCGGCAACGAGAAAGCCGTCTCGAAAGTTCAGAACGCGCTGGCACGCATCGGCGTCGACCTGATCACCGATACTGACGCGCTCGTTCACGTCACGGGACATCCGCGACGCGAGGAGTTGAAGGACATGTACGCGTGGCTGCGGCCGAAGCTGGCCGTGCCCATGCATGGCGAAGCCCGCCACTTGCGCGAGCATGCGAAGCTCGCGCGCGCCTGCGGCGTCAGCGAGACGTTCACGATCGTCGACGGCGAAATTCTGAAGCTCTGGCCGGGGCAGGCGGGCGTCATCGACGAAGCACCCGTCGGACGGCTCTATCGCGACGGCAACCTGATCGTTCCCGATGTCGAAGGGCCGGTGAAGGCGCGTCGCAAGCTGTCGTTCGTCGGCATCGCGGTCGTATCGCTGGTGCTGTCGCGGCGCGGCGACGTGCTCGGCGAGCCCGGGCTCGTTCTCGAAGGCATCCCGGCGGCCGATGCCGACGGCGACTCGATGCGGGAAGTCGTGTTCGACGCCATCGACGGGACGTTCCGGTCGATCCCGCCGAAGCGGCGTAGCGATCTCTCGATGGTGCAGGAGGCCGTTCAAAAGGCCGTTCGCGCCGCCATTAACGAAGCCTGGGGCAAGAAGCCGGTTGTCAAAGTGCTGCTCTCCGTGGTGGAAGCTAGGGGCTAGCCGCGCCTGACAGGTGCCGCCCGAAATTCACCATTCTGGAGAACGACGCATGATCGGACGTTTGAACCATGTCGCCATCGCGGTCAAAGATCTCGAAAAGGCTGCATCGGTTTATAAAAACGCCCTCGGCGCCAAGGTCGGCCCGCCGCTCAAGCAACCCGAGCACGGCGTGACCGTTATCTTCATCGAGCTGCCGAATACGAAAATCGAACTGCTCGAGCCGCTCGGCGAAAATTCACCGATCGCGAAGTTCCTCGAGAAGGCACCGGATGGCGGTATCCATCACGTGTGCTACGAGGTCGAGGATATCACGGCGGCCCGCGATCAGCTGAAGTCGCAAGGTGCGCGTGTCCTCGGCGACGGCAATCCGAAGATCGGCGCGCATGGGAAGCCCGTGCTGTTCCTGCATCCGAAGGATTTCTGCGGCACGCTCGTCGAGCTTGAGCAGGTATAAGACTGAGCCGCCGAAAGGCGAAAGGCAGGCAAGGGCCGACTGATGCGAACGTCGATCGCGATAGCCATCTTTTTCTGCCTCTGGTTCATTACGCTCTTTGGCGTTCTTCCGTTCTTCGCCAAGACGCAGGACGAGGCGGGAGAGGTCGTGCCCGGCACGCCTGAAAGCGCCCCGTCCCGCATCAACATCTGGAAGCTGTTTCTGGTGAATACGCTGGTGGCGATCGTCGCGTTCGCGGTCGTCTACGTGGTCATCGCCAACTTCGATGCGATCGCGGGCTTTTTCGGCGTGGTGCTGGGGCGCGAGCCCGCCAACTGATCCACTGCGGAAGTCTCGGGCACGATCCGCGGCCTCGGTAAATTCCTGGACCGGGGCCACGCACGCGTTCCTTGCCTTCGCATTGCCAGAAGCGGCGCAATCCGCTATCGCCGATGACCGATACTGGCCGGGCACGACACCCGGCCGAGCCCCAAAAAAGCGAGCCTATTGAATGAGCAAGCGTGCCCTGTCCGTCAGCCGTGAAGAGAACTTCCCCGACTGGTATCAGGCGATCGTCCGCGACGGCGACATGGCCGAGACGAGCCCGGTGCGCGGCTGCATGATCATCAAGCCGTGGGGCTGGGGCGTGTGGGAGCGCCTGCAGGCCGAACTCGATGCGCGCATCAAGGATACCGGCCACGACAATTGTTACTTCCCGCTCTTCATTCCGATGAGCTTCATCGCCAAGGAAGCCGAGCACGTCGAAGGCTTCGCCAAGGAAATGGCGGTCGTCACGCATCACCGGCTGAAGAACGAGGGCGGCAAGCTCGTCGTCGATCCCGATGCGAAACTCGAAGAGCCGCTGATCGTTCGTCCGACATCCGAGACGATCATCGGCGACGCGTTTCAGCGCTGGATCAAAAGCTATCGCGACCTGCCGCTGCTCGTGAACCAGTGGGCGAACGTAGTGCGCTGGGAAATGCGCACGCGTCTTTTCCTGCGCACGGCGGAATTCCTCTGGCAGGAAGGCCATACCGCGCACGCGGACAAGGATGACGCCGTCGCCGAAACGCTGAAGATGCTCGAAGTCTATCGCACGTTCGCTGAGGATGTCCTCGCGATGCCCGTGATCGCGGGCGAAAAGCCGGCGAACGAGCGCTTCCCCGGCGCCGACAACACCTATTCGATCGAAGCGATGATGCAGGATGGCAAGGCGCTGCAGGCCGGCACCTCGCATTATCTCGGAACGCATTTCGCGGAAGCGCAGAACATTCAGTTCCAGAACGCCGACGGCAAGCTCACTTATTGCCATACGACGAGCTGGGGTGTTTCAACCCGTCTCATCGGCGGCGTGATCATGACCCACGGCGACGACGATGGCCTGCGTTTGCCGCCCGCGATCGCGCCGCGCCAGATCGTCATCGTGCCAATGCTGCGCGAGAAGCCGGAAGACGCCGCGCTCATCGAATACTGCGCGGCGCTCGAAAAAGATTTGAAGGCCGCCGGCATTCGCACGCTCGTCGATGCGAAGGCGGTGAAGTCCGCCGAGAAGCGCTGGAACTGGGTACGCCGCGGCGCGCCGGTCATCGTCGAAATCGGCGGCCGCGACGCGAGCGGTGGCAACGTCACGTTCATGCGTCGCGATAAGCTGCGCGACGGCGACAAGGTCATCTCGCAGACCTTGCCCCGCGCAGATTTCGTCAGTCAGGCTCCGGCGCTGCTGAAGGAAATCCAACAGGCGCTCTATGCCGAAGCCAAGGCGCGGCTCGACGGCAACATCATCACGAACCTCAATTCGTTCGAGGATCTGGCCGCCTATTTCGGCCCGGCGGAGGGCGACGATGAAGGCGGCGCCTTCAAGGGCTGGGCGCGCGTTCCCTGGTCGCGGCCCGAGGGCGATAGCCTGGACGCGATCGCGGATCGCCTGAAAGCCCTGAAATTGACCATCCGGAATGCCCCGCTGGGCCAGGAACAGGCGGTGGGCAAGTGTCTTTTCACGGGAGAACCCGCGAAGGAGTATGTCTTAATCGCCCGAGCCTATTAAAAACCCTTAGGGAATCGCGCAGCCGCAACTCACCCCATGCCTTAACTCAGACACATGGGGGTGCGATGCGGCGCGCTTCACGGGGAAGACGGAGCGAGGGGCAATGACGACGGCCGTCCGGGATACCAAGCCCTTTTCGTCGTTCGAATGGATGATCGCCGGACGCTATTTGCGCGCCCGCCGCAAGGAAGGCTTCATCTCGGTCATCGCCGGATTCTCGTTTCTCGGCATCATGCTGGGCGTCGCAACGCTCATTATCGTCATGGCCGTGATGAACGGCTTCCGCCACGACCTGTTCTCCAAAATCATGGGCCTCAACGGCCACGTGATCGTGCAAAAGCTCGGTGAGCGCTTCGACGATTACGAGCAGATGGCAGACAAGATCGCGCGGGTGCCCGGCGTGCAAGTCGCTATGCCGGTCATCGAAGGCCAGGTGATGGTGTCGTCAAGCTCGCAGGCCTTGGGCGGTCTCGTGCGCGGCGTGCGCGAAAGCGATCTCAAGGCTCTGAAACTCGTTTCAGGAAATATCCGCGCAGGGACGCTCGACGGCTTCGACGAGCAAACCGGAATCGCGATCGGCGTGCGACTGGCGAACCAGCTGCACGTCGGCCTCGGCGACAGCATCACGCTCGTCTCGCCACGCGGTGCGGCGACGCCGTTCGGAACAGCGCCGAGATCGAAGCCCTATCAGATCACGTCGATCTTCGAGCTCGGCATGAGCGAATACGATCGCATGATGATCTTCATGCCGCTCAAGGAAGCGCAGAAATATTTCTCGAAGGGCGGCGAGGTCGACGTCGTCGAGGTGATCGTCAACGATCCTGAAAACGTCGACAAATTCCGCACCGACATTCTGCAGGCGGGTGGCCCCTCGATCGCCGTCGCCGACTGGCGGCAGCGTAACGAGACGTTCTTCAACGTGCTTTCCGTCGAGCGCAACGTGATGTTCATCATCCTGTCGCTGATCGTGCTGGTCGCGGCGCTGAACATCATCTCCGGCCTGATGATGTTGGTGAAAGACAAAGGCCGCGACATCGCCATTCTGCGCACGATGGGGGCCACGAAAGGCGCGGTGATGCGTGTCTTCCTGATCACCGGAGCCTCGATCGGTATCGTCGGCACGCTGGCGGGGCTGCTGCTCGGCGTCGTCTTTTGCTGGAACATCGACAGCATCAAGAATTTCGCGTCCTGGGTCACAGGCACGACCGTCTTCGATCCGAGCGTCTACTATCTGACGAAGCTGCCTGCCGACATCGATCCGCACGAGACCGGCGGCATCGTCATCATGGCGCTCGTCCTGTCGGTCATTGCAACGCTCTATCCGTCGTGGCGGGCTTCAAGGCTCGACCCCGTCGAAGCGCTGCGGTACGAGTGACGCTCATGGAGACATCGCCCGCCGGTACAACTTTTTCGCCGATCTTGCAGCTCGAGGGCGTAACGCGATCGTTCCGCCAGGGCGAGCGCGAGATCGTGGTCCTGAAGGGTGTCGATGCCGTGTTATGGCCGGGCCAGGCCGTCGCCCTCGTTGGACCGTCCGGCGCGGGCAAGTCGACGCTGCTGCACATCACGGGACTGCTCGAATCTCCGACGAGCGGCCGCGTCTTCCTGAACGGCCGCGACTGCGCAACGCTTTCGGAAGGCGAACGAACGCGGCTGCGGCGCAAGGAAATCGGTTTCGTCTATCAGTTTCATCAGTTGCTGCCGGAATTCTCGGCGCTTGAAAACGTCGTGCTGCCGCAGCTCATTCTCGGCCGCGCCCGCAAGGCTGCCGAAGCCCGAGCGTTGGCCCTGCTCAGCGGCCTCGGCCTCGGCGAGCGCGCCAACCATCGTCCGGCGGAGCTTTCCGGCGGCGAACAGCAGCGCGCCGCGATTTGCCGAGGACTTGCGAATTCGCCCAAGCTTTTGCTGGCCGACGAGCCGACCGGCAACCTCGATCCTCACACGTCCGAATACGTGTTCCGCGAACTGATCGACCTCATTCGCCATCAGGGCGTCGCGGCGCTGATCGCGACCCACAACCTCGAATTGGCGCGGCGCATGGACCGCGTTCTGCAGATGCACGAAGGGCGGCTCGTCGAGCTGGCTCCGGCAAGCGTCGGACGTTGAACGCGCTGGATTCCCGGCTGTGGATGGCGTTCTGACGAAAACGGCTATGATGCCGTAGTCTAAAGCATGGAACAGATTCGGCCTGCCAAAGCTCCGCAGTTCGTGCATCTCAAGGTGCATTCGGCATACTCGCTGCTCGAAGGCGCGCTGCCGATCGCCAAGCTCGCCAAGCTCGCCGAAGCGATGCAGCTTCCGGCGCTCGGCCTCACCGACAGCAACAACTTTTTCGGCGCGCTGGAATTCTCCGACAAGCTTTGGGGCGCGGGCGTGCAGCCGATCGCCGGCGGCTCGCTCGATGTCGACTTCGGCGACAACCGCGACGCTCAGCCGTCGGCGTTGCGATCGCTGAGCAACGAGCCGCGCAGCAAACCTGCGGGCAAGATCGCGCTGCTCGCGATGACGGCGGACGGCTTCGCCAATCTGATGCGGCTGTCGAAGGCGCTCTATTTCGAAGCCGCGGCCGACGAGCCCGCGCACGTCAAGATCGCGCGCATCGAAGAGTTTTCGGAAGGCATCATCGCGCTGACCGGCGGACCGCAAGGCCCGATCGATTCAGCTCTCCGCGACGGCCAGCACGATCTCGCACTCGAGCGCATAAAAACGCTCGAGAAGATTTTCGGTGATCGGCTCTACGTCGAGGTGCAGCGCCACGGCCTGCCCGAGGAAGCCGACGTCGAGCCGGATCTTCTCGATCTCGCTTACGCGCGGCGCATTCCGATCGTCGCGACGAACGAATGCTATTTCGCGCAGCGCGGCGACTACGAAGCACACGACGTTCTGCTGTGCATCGCCGACGGCCGCTACGTCGTCGAAGACAACCGCCGTCGCGCCAGTCCCGAGCATTATCTCAAGACTGAAGCGGAGATGGTGTCGCTGTTCGCGGACCTGCCCGAAGCACTCGCCAACACCGTCGAGATCGCGATGCGCTGCACGGCGCGGCCCGAGGGCCGCAAGCCGATCCTGCCGCGCTTCGTCAAAGCCGACGACAGTCTGAGCGAGATTGAAAACTTCCGGCTCGAAGCTGCCGAACTCAAAGCGCAGGCGAAGGACGGTCTCGCGCGGCGTTTGGCGGCGCACGGGCCCGCGGCGGGATTTACGGTCGAGGATTACGAAAAGCGGCTCGTCTACGAAATCGACGTCATCACGCAGATGAAGTTTCCGGGCTACTTCCTGATCGTGGCCGACTTCATCAAGTGGTCGAAAGCCAACGGCGTTCCGGTCGGGCCGGGCCGCGGATCGGGTGCGGGCTCGCTCGTCGCCTATGCGCTGACGATCACCGATCTCGATCCTTTGCAATTCGGGCTGCTGTTCGAGCGCTTCCTCAATCCCGAACGTATTTCGATGCCGGACTTCGACGTCGACTTCTGCCAGGAAAAGCGCGATCGCGTCATCGACTATGTGCAGAAAAAATACGGCGACGATCGCGTCGCGCAGATCATCACGCACGGAAAGCTGCAGGCGCGCGCCGTGCTGCGCGACGTCGGCCGCGTACTGCAGATGCCGTACGGTCAGGTCGACCGGCTATGCAAACTTGTGCCGAACAACCCGGCCAATCCAGTCACGCTGGCGCAAGCCATCGAGGGCGAGCCGAAGCTGCAGGAAGAGCGTGACCGCGAACCGATCGTCGCGCGCCTTCTCGAAATCGCGCAGAAGCTCGAAGGCCTCTATCGCCACGCGTCGACGCACGCCGCCGGCATGGTGATCGGCGACAGGCCGCTCGAAGAACTGGTGCCGCTTTATCGCGATCCGAAATCGCATTTTCCCATCACGCAATACAACTGGAAGATGGTCGAGGCGGCGGGCCTCGTGAAGTTCGACTTCCTCGGTCTCAAAACGCTCACCGTGCTCGAAAAGGCCGTCAAGCTGATCAGCCAAGTGCGCGGCGTCACCGTCGATCTGCCGAGCCTGCCTCTCGACGACAAGCCGACCTACGACATGCTGGCGAAGGCCGATACGGCTGGCGTCTTCCAGCTTGAAAGTACCGGCATGCGCGAAAGCTTGAAGCGGCTGAAGCCCGACCGCTTCGAAGACATCATCGCCATGGTCGCGCTCTACCGGCCGGGTCCGATGGACAACATCCCGACCTACATCAATCGCAAGCACGGCGAGGAGCCCGTCGATTACCTGCACGACATGCTCCAAGGCATTCTGAAGGAAACCTACGGCGTCATCATCTACCAGGAGCAGGTCATTCAGATCGCGCAGGTGATGGGCGGCTATACGCTCGGACAGGCCGACATGCTTCGCCGCGCGATGGGTAAAAAAGACAAAGCCGAAATGGCGAAGCAGCAGGCGCGCTTCGTCGAGGGCGCCGTCGCCAAAGGCGTGAAGAAAGAAGAAGCGAAATACATCTTCGAACTCGTCGACAAGTTCGCTGGCTACGGCTTCAACAAATCGCACGCGGCGGCCTATGCGCTCGTCAGCTATCACACGGCCTATTTGAAGGCGAACTTCCGCGAGGAATTCTTTGCGGCGTCCATGACGCTCGATATGGGCAACACGGACAAGCTCGCGATGTTTGCGTCGGAAGCGCGCAAATCCGGAATTCGCATGCTGCCGCCGTGCGTCAATCAATCGGCCGTCGATTTCGGTGTCGAGCCGGCGGCGGAAGGCGCGAAGCACGGCGCTATCCGCTATTCGCTGGCCGCGTTGAAGAACATCGGCGCGGGCGCCGTCGAAACGATCGTCAACGAACGTAACGAGAAGGGCGCATTCAAGTCGCTCGCCGATTTCGCGGAGCGGGTCGATGCAAAAGCGCTCAACAAGCGCGCCATCGAAACGCTGGCGAAAGGCGGTGCGTTCGATGCGTTCAATAACGATCGCGCGCGCGTCGCAGCCAACGCCGATACGATCCTCGCGTCGGCACAGCGGCGCACAGCGAACGAAGCGCAGGGTATGACCGATCTCTTCGGCTCTGGCGGCAAGGCAGCTGAACTCGTGTTGCGCTCGGCGGAAGGCTGGACGCCGATGGAGCGCTTGGCCGCCGAGTTCGAGGCCATCGGATTTTATCTCTCGGGCCATCCGCTCGATCAGTACGATCATGTGCTGTCAAAGCTCGGCGTCCGAAAATTCACCGAGTTCGAAGTGCTGACCGAGCGCGGCGCGACAGCCGGACGTTTGGCAGGCGTCGTCATCGCAGCGCGCGAACGGCGCTCGCAGAAGGGCAATAAGTTCGCGTTCGCATCGTTCTCCGATGCGACGGGACAGTTCGAGGCCGTGATCTTTTCCGACACGCTCGCGGTTTGCCGCGAACTCCTCGAGCCCGGAACGCCGGTCATCGTTTCAGTCGAAGCCGAGCGCGATGGCGATACGCTGAAAATGCGCGTGCAATCGATTGAAGCGCTCGATAAGGCGGCCGCGGGTGTTGCACGCAATCTGCGCGTCGTTCTCGATCAGCGCGAATGCGCGGGAGCCAACGGCGCGCGTCTCGCGGAAATCAGCAGCCGTCTGAAGCCGACGCATCGCGGCGGTGAAGTGCGCATCGTGCTTCCATTGTTGGATCGTGGTTGCGAAGTGGATTTGATTCTACCTGGACGCTACGACGTTTCGCCGTTGGAGGCCGGTCGCATCGCGGCGCTGCCGATCGTGGTGGAAGTCATCGAGGCGTAGAGTCGGCGTCCGAACTTCTGGTTGCGCGCACGCGCACGGCGCACCTTGCTCCGCAGAATAATCTTGTTAGCGACGACGGCTTTTTGATCATTCGCACGTTTAGGGTCTGGACGTGCGGAGACGCGTCATATGCTAGATAGGAGCCTTCGATGAAAAAGAGTCTGATCGCAGCTGCGGCCTTCGCCGCTCTGACGCTCGGTGGCGCAAGCATGGCGAGCGCCGGTGTTGCCAGTTCCAGCCTGAACGGCATCAGCACGCACAACAGCAGCTCCGCTGCTGAGCAGGTCGATTATCGCCGTCACGGCCAATACAAAAAGCGCGGCGTCAAGCGTCACTCGTGGCACAAGAAGAAGTGGGTCTGCCGCTATCGCCACGGTCACCGCCACTGCGCCTGGCGCTAAGCCAGTCTGTTTGTCAGGAGAAGGCTGTCTGCAAGACGCAGCCTTCTTCTGACATAGTTTAGGCGCAAGGGTCGCCCGCGCCAGCCCAGCCGAAACGAGGGAACATCATGTCAAAACTTTATGCTGCCGTTATCGCCGCTCTGCTGATCGTTCCTGCCGCTCATGCGCAGGACGCGAAAAACGCGCCCGCGCCCGCCAAAATGAGTGCTGCGGACATTAAGTCGACACTGGATGCGGCGGCGGCCGACCCGGCGAAAGTCAAAGCCTACTGCGCCATGTCGAAAAAAATGGACGAAGTCGGTGACGACCAGAAGAAAGCCGAAGCCGCCGGCGACGAGATCGACGGGTATTTCAAAGTGCTTGGCGACGATTTCGAGAACGCATGGGATGCCGGTCAGGACGCAGCCGACGAAACGCCGGAAGCCAAAGCCATGGACGAAGGCATGACGGCTCTCGACGCCAAGTGTAAGTAATCGCGAGCGTCATTTTCCTGGACGAAAGATTTAAGTCCAGTCGATCGCCGTGCCGTCCGGCTGGCGATTTGCAATCCCAGACAACGGCACGCGGCGGCCTGAGCGCTTGAGCTCGGCGGACAGCGTGCCGTTTTTCTTTTGCCCGGCGTCCGAGCAGTGGCGTTATAGGCAACTTGAAGCGTGCCGAATGCCGCGCTTTTGGGCGGCACGCGTGGGTTGCACTTCCGGAAAAACCCCCGTATACAGCCGCCATCTCACACGCGAGACCATGTGCCATGCGGATGAAAAGCCCCGCATCGCGCTCCGGTGGAGAAACGTAAGCCCATGAAAAGGCTTGCTGATCTCTTCTCAGTCTTGCGGAGGTCTAACCGGAAAAAGGATCCTATTCGATGGCACTTCCTGCCTTCAATATGCGTCAGCTTTTGGAAGCTGGCGTTCATTTCGGCCACCAGGCTCACCGCTGGAACCCCAAGATGGCGCCGTTCATCTATGGGTCGCGCAACAAAATCCACATTCTCGACCTGACGCAGACGGTGCCGATGCTGCACCAGGCGCTGCTCAAGGTTTCCGATACCGTCGCCGGTGGCGGTCGCGTTCTGTTCGTCGCGACGAAGCGTCAGGCATCCGACGGCATCGCCGAAGCTGCAAAGCGCAGCGCGCAGTACTTCATCAATCACCGCTGGCTCGGCGGCACGCTGACCAACTGGAAGACGGTTTCGCAGTCGATCCGCCGTCTGCGTCAGCTCGACGACATTCTTGCCGACCCGCAGGGCCGCACCAAGAAGGAAGTGCTGAACCTGACGCGTGAGCGCGACAAGCTCAACCAGTCGCTCGGCGGCATCAAGGACATGGGCGGCACGCCCGATCTCCTCGTCGTCATCGATACCAACAAGGAATCGATCGCGATCCAGGAAGCGCGCAAGCTCAACATCCCGATCGTTGCGATCGTCGACACGAACTGCGATCCCGACGGCATCGACTATCCGGTTCCGGGCAACGACGACGCTGGCCGCGCGATCACGCTCTATTGCGATCTGATGGCGCGCGCCGCCCTCGACGGCATCGAGCGCGCTCAGGGCTCCTCCGGTATCGATATCGGTGCTTCCGAAGCTCCGCCGGCCGAGGATCTGCCGAAGGTCACGTTCAAGGGCATTGAAGCGCCGCGTGGCGAAGCCGACGATCTCAAGCGCATCACCGGCATCACGCCGAAGCTCGAGCAGCGCCTCAACGACGCTGGCGTCTACCACTTCTGGCAGCTCGCCGACCTCGATGCCGATTATACGGCGGCGCTCGACCGGCAGCTGAAGCTCAAGGGGCAGGTCGTCAAAGAAGATTGGGTTGCGCAGGCTAAGAAGCTCGTGGAAGCAGCCGCCGTATAAGGGCGCGGATTTCGCGCCCTCACACGGGGTTGAACTTGTGAATCAGGACAACAGAGGCGCCTTTCGGCGCCTCGAACCTAATGGGTGACAGGATGACGACGATCACCGCAGCAGATGTGAAGAAGCTGCGCGACATGACCGGCGCAGGCATGATGGATTGCAAGACGGCGCTGACCGAAACCGGCGGCGATATCGAAGCCGCCGTCGACTGGCTGCGCAAGAAGGGTCTTTCGAAAGCCGCGAAGAAGTCGGGACGCATCGCCGCCGACGGTCTCATCGGCATCGTTGCGAAGGGCCGCGAAGGCGCGGTCGTCGAGGTCAACTCGGAAACCGACTTCGTTGCGCGCAACGAGCAGTTCCAGACCATCGTCCGTGACATCGCCTCGCTCGCGCCCGCCGCGAAGGGCGATCTCAAGGCGCTCCTGGCTGCGACCTATCCGGGCTCGAAGAACAACGTCGAAGTCCAGCTGCAGGAAGCCGTTGCGACCATCGGCGAGAACATGACGCTGCGCCGCACGTCCGCGATCGCCGTCAAGGAAGGCGTCGTCGCCGACTACGTTCATAGCCGCGTCGCCGACGGCCTCGGCAAGATCGGCGTGCTGGTCGCGCTCGAAAGCGCCGGCGACGAGCCGACGCTGTTTGAGATCGGACGCCAGCTTGCGATGCACGTCGCGGCAGCAAGCCCGCTTGCTCTCGACATCGCCTCCGTTCCTGCTGACGTGATCGAGCGCGAAAAGGCGATCCTGGCCGAGAAGAACCAGGGCAAGAAGCCTGAGATGCTCGAGAAGATCGTCGCCGGCGGCATCAAAGCCTTCGCCAAGGAGAACTGCCTGCTCGAGCAGCAGTACATCCACGACACGACAAAGACGGTCGCTCAGGCCGTGAAGGAAGCCGAAAGCCGCGCCGGCGCGCCGATCAAGGTCGCGGGCTACATCCGCTACGCGCTGGGCGAAGGCATCGATAAGAAGGAAGAGGACTTCGGCGAGGAAGTCCGCAAGCTCGCGAGCGGCGGCTAGGCGGAATCGCGTTCGCGCGTTAGGTATCAACCGGCCGAGCCACGCGTTCGGCCGGTTTTTTATGCAGATCGACGGGAGTAGGTGGCGATGGCGGCGCGCGGATCTGATCTCAAATACAAGCGGCTGCTGTTGAAGCTTTCCGGCGAAGCCCTGATGGGCAAGCAGCCCTACGGCATCGATATGTCGGTCGCCGACCGGCTGGCTGGCGACATCGCCGAGGCGACGGCGGCCGGGGCTCAGATCGCGGTTGTCATCGGTGGCGGGAATATCTTTCGCGGCCTTTCGGGTGCTGCGAAAGGCATGGACCGGGCGACGGCCGATTATATGGGCATGCTCGCGACCGTCATGAACGCGCTGGCGTTCCAGAACGCGCTCGATCACAAGGGCGTCCCCGCGCGCGTACTCTCCGCCATACCGATGCCGACGGTCTGCGAAAGCTACGTTCGCCCGAAATCGTTGAGCTATCTCGCGAAATCTCAGGTCGTGCTGTTCGCGGCCGGCACCGGCAATCCCTTCTTCACGACCGACACGGCTGCCGTCCTGCGCGCCATCGAGATGAATTGTGACGCCGTTCTGAAGGCGACGCAGGTTGATGGCGTCTACTCGGCCGACCCGAAGAAACACCCGGACGCCAAGCGCTACGACCGTCTGAGCTATGCTGAAGTTTTAGCTAACGATCTCAAAGTGATGGATGGAGCGGCCATTGCTCTTGCCCGAGACAACCGACTTCCGCTAATTGTGGTTTCCATCGACGAACCAGGAAACCTCTTGAAAGTGCTGCGCGGCGAAGCGCGCCAGACGATCATCGAGACTACCGGTTGAAATCCGCGGCAGCGTTTTCGCCCTGCGCCGCGTGCCATCGCGGCTGCGATGGCGGCGCACCGTGTCCGTTGGGAGGATAACGCATGTCTTTGGCTACACACGATATCAACGAAGTCGAAAAGCGCATGCGCGCCTCGCTCGACGCACTGAAGCGGGAATTTTCCGGACTGCGGACCGGACGCGCCAGCGCCAACCTGCTCGATCCCGTCCAAGTCATGGTCTACGGATCCAGAATGCCGCTCAATCAGGTCGCGACCGTTTCCGTGCCGGAGCCGCGCATGATCTCGGTCCAGGTCTGGGACCGCAGCAACGTGACAGCGGTCGACAAGGGCATCCGCGAGGCCAACCTCGGGCTCAACCCGATCATGGACGGGCAGATCCTGCGCCTGCCGATTCCGTCCCTGACCGCCGATCGCCGCCAGGAACTCGTCAAGCTCGCTCACAAATATGCCGAGCAATCGAAAGTTGCGGTTCGTAACGTCCGTCGCGAAGCCATGGATCTTTTGAAAAAGCTCGAAAAAGACGGCAAGATGAGTCAGGACGATCATCGCGGCCATTCCGAGAAGGTCCAGGAGCTGACAGACCGGATCATCAAGGAGGTCGACTCGACGCTCGTCACGAAAGAGGCTGAAATCCAGAAAGTATAGGCGGTCGGGGTGAGGGAGCCTCAGGGCTCTTCGATCTTTTTGTGCGCCGTCCGGCGCTTCATTACAGAGGCCATGCCAGAGTGGCGCCAGCAGCTAAGCTTTCCGATGATCAGACGCGCGCTCTCGCGCCGCCGCGGCATGTCGCGATCATCATGGACGGCAACGGGCGCTGGGCGAAGGAGCGGGGGCTTCCGCGCACGCTCGGACATCGCCAGGGCGTCGAGGCCGTCAGGCGCGCCGTGCGCACGGCGATCGAACTCAACATCACGTATCTGACCATCTTCAGCTTTTCGTCGGAAAACTGGAAGCGCCCGGCCGATGAGGTCGACGACCTGATGGGGCTGATGAAACGCTTCATCCGGCGCGACCTCGTGGAACTGCACGAGGCCGGCGTCTGCATCCGCGTCATCGGCCAGCGCCAGCATGTCGACAGCGAGTTGACGAAGCTGATCGACGATGCCGTCGCGCTGACGAAGGGCAATGACAGGCTGACCCTCGTGATCGCGTTCAACTACGGTTCGCGGAGCGAGATCGCGGGCGCGGCGCGCAAGCTCGCCGCCGAGGTCGCCGCAGGCACGCTCGATCCGTCGGCCATTACGGTTGAACGCATGGCCAACGCGCTCGACACGTCCGGCATTCCCGATCCCGATCTTCTGATCCGGACCTCCGGCGAAATGCGGCTGTCGAATTTCCTGCTGTGGCAGACGGCCTATTCCGAATTCGTTTTTCTCGACTGCTATTGGCCCGATTTCGACAAGGCCGCGTTCGAGGGCGCGATCCACGAATTCCGGTCCCGCGAGCGCCGTTTCGGCGGCTTGACGCAACGCTCGACCGCGTGAGGCTTTCCGATGGCCGCCGGCAAGCCTGACGACACCTCGCGCAAGCTTCTGGACAGAGTCGCCTCTCTGCCACCCGAGCTTTCGAAACGCATCGCCTCCGGGATTGTCATCGGCGCCATAGCGCTCGCGATGACGTATTGGAGCCCGTCGCTGTTCACGATCCTGATGCTCGTCATCGCAGCCGCGATGAGCTGGGAATGGGGCCGGATGGTGCGCGGAGCGACACTGACCGACCCGGCGATGATCGTGCACGTTTTTGCGGTGCTGCTCGCGGTTTTGCTAAGCGCGTCCGACATGGCGGGTCTCGCCATCGCATCGACCGTTATCGGAGCGATCGCGGTGGGCGCATTGACGTTTGGCGTCGGCAATGCGCAGCTCTCGGGCGCGGGCGTTCTCTATACCGGCTTGCCTGTCGTCGCGCTGGGCTGGATCAGGGGCGACGAGCCGCTCGGATTTTCGGCGACGCTGTTCGTGCTTCTAAGCGTCATCGTGACGGATATCGGCGCCTATGCGAGCGGCCGGACCATCGGCGGGCCGAAGCTTTGGCCTGCGGTATCGCCCAACAAAACGTGGTCGGGTCTCCTTGGTGGCGTGCTTGCGGCTTCGCTCGCAGGCGGGCTATTTGCGTGGGTGTCCGGCACGGGATCGGCTTCGTGGCTCGCGGGCCTTGGGCTCGTTCTGGGGCTCGTCGCACAGGGCGGTGATTTGGCGGAATCGGCTTTGAAACGCCATTTTGGCGTGAAAGACAGCAGCAATCTGATTCCCGGCCACGGCGGTGTCATGGACCGCATGGATGGTATCGTCACTGCCAGCGTCATTGCTGCCATCGTCGCATTCGCGATCGATGCCTATGCGCCCGCGCGGGCGCTTCTTTATGGATCGTGATGCACATGGCAGTAACGGCAAGCGTTCCGAACAATGAGGTGAAAGCGGCGTCGCCGGTGGAAATCGAGTGGCCGCACGCGTCGCGGCCTTGCCGCCTGACGGTCCTCGGTGCGACCGGTTCGGTCGGCACCAGCACGCTCGATCTCGTCGCCCGCGCGCCCGAGCGCTTTGAAGTCGTCGCGTTGACGGCGCAGTCGAACGCGCCGGCGCTTGCGGCTCTCGCGCGTCTGCATCGCGCCAAGCTCGCCGTTATCGGTGACGAGAAATACCTGCCCCAGCTTCGCGACGAGCTGGCGGGCACCGGCATCCGCACCGCTGGCGGCGCCGACGCGCTCGTCGAAGCCGCACTGATGCCCGCCGACTGCGTCATGGCGGCCATCGTCGGCGCGGCTGGATTGCGCCCGACGTTTGCGGCGGCGTCTTGCGGAAAGCGCGTTGCGCTCGCCAACAAGGAATGCCTCGTCTCCGCCGGGCACGTTTTCACCGCCGAGATCAAACGCAGCGGCGCCGAGCTTCTCCCCGTCGACAGCGAACATTCCGCCGCCTTCCAGGCGCTGACCGGCGCAGAGCCCGGATCGATCGAAAAGATCGTGCTGACCGCGTCAGGCGGCCCCTTCCGCACGTGGACGCGTGAAGCTCTGGAAAACGCGACGCCGGAGCAGGCGCTCAAGCATCCGAACTGGTCGATGGGCGCCAAGATCACGATCGACAGCGCCACCCTCATGAACAAGGGCCTCGAGCTGATCGAGGCGTTTCATCTCTTTCCGGTTTCCGTCGATGCGCTCGATTGCGTCGTGCATCCGCAGTCGGTCGTCCATTGCCTTGTCAGCTACGTCGACGGATCGGTGCTGGCGCAGCTGGCGGCCCCAGACATGCGCACGCCCATCGCCGTGGCGCTGGCCTGGCCCGGACGAATGTCCGCGCCAACCGAGCGCCTGGACCTCGCGCGGCTTGGATCGCTGACATTTGAAGCCCCCGACGAGACGCGGTTCCCGGCGCTCCGGGTGGCGCGCGCGGCGCTCCGGCGCGGCGACACCGCGCCCGCAGTTCTCAACGCCGCGAACGAAATCGGCGTCCAGGCATTTCTCAATCGGAGAATCAAGTTCCTGGAGATCGCGAAGCTCGTCGAAGAGACCCTGGACGCGGCCGAGCGGCAGGGCGCCATTTCAGCGGCGCAGTGTCTCGATGATATTCTTTCAATCGATGAACGGGCGCGCCGACTGGCAGAAGACGCCCTCAATCGCTATTAAACACCTAAACTTGGCTGACTGCGCGCCGCGATTCGATTCCTGCGGCACCCCTGAAGGATTGGGACTCAATGGACTTCCTGGCGACTCTGGCCACGTGGATCTGGCAGTACGGCATCATGTTCCTGCTCGTGCTGACGCTGGTCGTGTTCATTCACGAGCTTGGCCATTTCCTTGTGGCGCGCTGGTGCGGCGTGACGGTCAAAGCCTTTTCGATCGGCTTCGGGCCTGAAATCTATGGCTTTTACGACAAGCACGGCACGCGCTGGCGGTTTGCTTGGATCCCGCTCGGCGGCTACGTCAAGTTCATCGACGACGACAACGCGTCCTCGCAGGGCTCGTCCACCAAGGGCTTGACCGCGTCCGAGCGTGCGGGCGCTTTCCATTCCAAACCCGTTTCGTCGCGCGCGGCCGTCGTCGCCGCCGGTCCGATTGCGAATTTCCTCTTGGCGACAGTGCTGTATGCGGCGCTGAACATGACAGTCGGCGTCCGCGTGCTGCCCGCCCTCGTCGACGGCGTTGTGCCCAATTCGCCGGCCGCTCAGGCCGGATTCCAGCCCGGCGACCAGGTCGTCGCGATCAACAACACGGCAATCGAGAAATTCGAGGATCTGCAGCGCATTGTCGGTTCGAGCGCCGGCGAGCCGCTGGCGTTCACGATCGAGCGCAACGGCGAAAAGCTGACGCTCAACGCGACACCGAATGTGGACGAACAGCGTGATGCATTTGGCCGCACCTTCCGCCGCGGGCTGATCGGCATCCAGCGCACGATGTCGGCCGACAAGGTTCGGACCGTCGACGTCGGCATTCCGCAGGCGATTTTGCTCGGAGTGGGTGAAACCTACGGCAACATCAGCCAGACGATTGCCGGCCTTTGGGACATCGTCACGCGCCGGCAGTCGGCCGAGCAGATGGGCGGCCCCATCATGATGGCGGAAGTGACGGCAAAGGTTGCGGAACTCGGATGGGAGCCCATGCTCCGCTGGATCGCGTTCATTTCAGCGAACATCGGCTTCCTGAACCTGCTGCCGATTCCGGTCCTCGATGGCGGCCATCTTTTGTTCTACGGCTACGAAGCCGTGCGTCGGAAACCGGCGAGCGAACGCATGCAGCAGATGGGATTCCAGGTCGGCCTGGCGGTGCTGATGATGTTGGTCGTTTTCGTCAATTTCAACGACATTATGAACGTTTGGCGGCGCATCACCGGGACGGGCTGAAGCCAAGCGGAATCATGGGGGAGTGGCGTAAACTTACAACTTTGCGGGTCCCTTCTGAATCGTTAAAAGCGTTATCGTCCGCAGCAGGTTACGACTTCGAATCGGGGGGTCCGAAAAGAAGGTCGAGCGTTGTTGCGGGAAAACGATTGAGTGCCGAGTCGATAACAACACGTCGAAAAACAAGAAGAAAACGCACTTGACGACGCATGAGTGTGACGCTGCCGCCGACAGCGCGCATGTGAACCGGGGGTCGGCGGCACACGGGGGCTAATCCGCGTATGCAGAGAATTCAGGTCATTATGGCGGGCTTGCGCCTCTTTTTGGCGCTTGCATTTATCTCGCCAGTGATCGCGATGGGAGACGCCACCTGGGGGTCGGGTGCAGCGTTTGCTCAGGGCGTCATTCGCAATATCGAGGTCGTCGGTAGCCGGCGTGTCGAGCCCGAAACCGTGCGCTCGTACCTGCAATTCAATGTTGGTGACGGCTATAGCGCCGCCAAGGTCGATGCCTCGATCAAGGCGCTGTTCGCGACCGGCTTGTTCGCCGACGTTTCGATTCAGCCCAAGGGTTCGACGATCGTTGTCTCGGTCAAGGAAAACCCGATCATCAATCAGGTCGCCTTCGAAGGGAACAGCGAGGTCGATACCGCGACGCTGTCCGGCGAAGTGCAGCTCAAGGCCCGTTCCGTTTTCACGCGCGCCAAGGCTCAGGCCGACGTGCAGCGCATCCTCGACGTCTACCGCCGCCAGGGTCTCTTTGCAGCGAGCGTCGAGCCGAAGCTCATTCAACTCGAAGAAAGCCGCGTGAACCTCGTGTTCGAGATCACGGAAGGCGGCGCGACGAAGGTCAAAGGCATCAACTTCGTCGGCAACCACGCATTCAGCGACAGCCAGCTGCGCGACGTCATCTCGACGACGCAGGTCGGCTGGTTCGACTTCCTCAAGGGCACGTCGATCTACGATCCCGATCGTATGAACCTCGACCGGGAACTGATCCGCCAGTATTACCTGAAGAACGGCTACGCCGACGCCTCCGTGACGGCAGCGAACGCTGAAATCGATCCGGACGGCACCGGCTTCCTCATCACCTTCGCGGTCGATGAAGGCCCGCTCTACAATTTCGGCGCCATCAACATCGAGAGCTCGCTTCCCGATGTGCGCCCGGACGATTATCGCAGCCAGTTGCTGACGAACTCGGGCGAAGTCTATGACGCCTCCGAAATCGACAAGACGAGTGAAAAGCTGACGCTCGCCGTCGCCGACGCTGGGTACGCGTTCGCTCGCGTCCGCCCGCGCGCCACGCCGGACGTCGCCAATCACACGATCTCGATCTCGTACATCATCGACGAAGGTCCGCGCATTTACATCGAGCGCATCAACGTCATCGGCAACACGCGCACCAAGGATTTCGTGATCCGTCGCGAATTCCGCTTGGCGGAAGGCGATGCCTTCAACTCGCTGATGGTCGATCGCGCCAAGAAGCGCCTGAAGGCTCTCGGCATCTTCAAGGACGTCGACATCAAGCGCCGTCCGGGCTCCGCGCCTGACCGCGTCGTTCTCGACGTCATGGTGCAGGAACAGTCGACGGGCGAACTCTCGTTCGGTGCCGGTTACTCGACCAATGAAGGCGTCATCGGCGACGTGTCGATCACGGAACGCAACCTGTTCGGCAACGGCCAGTATCTGCGCCTCGGTCTCGCAGGCTCCTTCGAGCGTATGCAGGTCGACCTGTCGTTCACCGAGCCGCGCTTCCTCGACCGCAACCTGTCGGCTGGATTCGACCTCTTCTATAAACAGCTCAACTACCAGGACTCGTCGGGCTTTGATCAGCGCAAGGCTGGCGGTCAGGTTCGCCTTGGCTTCCCGATTGCCGAGAACCTGTGGATGCAGACGAGCTACGGCCTGTCGCGCGACGAGATCTTCGACGTTTCGAACAATGCTTCTATCGCGATTAAGGAAGCGTGCGGAGCCACCAATCTATTAGACAATACCACTCCGGGTTGCCGCGACTCCGGTTACTGGACGTCGCTTGTCGGCACGACGATCACCTACGATAAGCGCAACAATGCGCAGAACCCAACCAGCGGCTACTTCCTGCAGGCAGGAACCGACTTCGCTGGTCTTGGCGGCGATGCTCAATACTGGCGCGTCAACGCCGAAGCGCGCGCCTACTATCCGATCACCGAGAAGATCACCTTCGTCGGCCGCGCCATTGGTGGCACGATCCAGGGTTGGGGCGGTGAAGACGTTCGATTGCTCGACTCCTTCTTCAAGGGCGGCGAGACGGTTCGCGGCTTCGATCGCGCCGGTTACGGTCCGCGAGACTTGAGTTCGGCCAACCACGACGCGCTCGGCGGCCAGACGTATTGGGCGACGACGGCCGAGATTCGCTTCCCGCTACCGTTCGTTCCGGACGATCTCGGCCTGAGCGGCGCAGTCTTCGCGGATGCTGGTTCTCTGTTCGGTGCAACTGGCGGTGTTGAAAGTGCACTCAATGCTCCTGGTTGCGTGGAAAATGGAAAGCCTTGCCAACTCGCGGACAGCAGCTCGATCCGTTCGTCGGTCGGCGCCAGCTTAATGTGGAACTCGCCGGTCGGTCCGATCCGCATGGACTTCGCGAAAGTCCTGACCAAAGAGAAGTACGACGAGACGCAGTTCTTCCGCTTCGGCGCGTCGAGCCGCTTCTAGCGAGCGTCCGGGCGGCGGCAAATCGCCCGGAATTACAGCGCTCAGCCTATACGTAGGCGTCACGCGATTGATTTGACCGCGCCGGGGGCTTGCCAACGCTCCCGGCGTCGTTCATTCAACCGCCTTAATCACCCAACACAGCGCCGAAGCATCGGCGGGCCGGAGGCGGCAAGATGGAGCATCCCGGATTTTTTGAGCGGGCCGGGCCTTATACTCTATTCGAGGTCGCTCAAGCCGCGGGGGCCGAAGTGCCCGCAGGTGCCGATCCGGCGATGCCGATCGAGGACGTGCGGCCGCTGGCAGAAGCGAGCCGCGCCCATATCTCCTTCATCGACAATAAGAAGTACCTGGCTCAGCTCGATGGCACGCAGGCAGGCGCCTGCCTCGTCGCGCCGCCGCTCGCAGGCCGCATCCCGGCAGGGACGGTCGGCCTTGTCACCCGCCAGCCCTACCACGGCTTCGCCCGCGCCCTGGCGCTGTTCTACCCGTCTGCGATGCAGCCGATGGTGGCGACGCCCGGAGCCCAGCCTGTTGACCCCACGGCCCGCATCGAAGACGGCGTCGTGATCGAGCCGGGGGCCGTCATCGGCCGCGAGGCACATATTGGTGCCGGAACGCGGATTGCCGCCGGAGCTGTCGTCGGCGCGCGCGTGACCATCGGCCGGAACTGCTACATCGGCGCGCTCGCGACCGTCACCCACGCCCTCGTTGGTGACCGCGTGATTATCCATTCCGGCGTCCGGATCGGCCAGGACGGCTTCGGATTTGCTATGGGTCCGGGCGGCCACCTCAAGGTCCCCCAGATCGGCCGCGTCATCGTTCAGGACGACGTGGAAATCGGAGCCAATACAACAATAGATCGCGGTGCGCTGAAGGACACCATGATCGGCGAAGGCACGAAAATTGATAATCTTTGCCAGATCGGGCACAACGTCGTGCTCGGCCGGCACTGCGTGATCGTCGCGATGTGCGGCATCTCAGGTTCGACCGAGCTTGGCGACTACGTTGTCATGGGCGGCCAGTCCGGCACCGTCGGCCACATCAAGATCGGAACCGGTGCGCAGGTCGGCGGCGCGTCGCATCCGGCACATGACGTTCCGGCCGGAGCGAGATATTTCGGCACCCCGGCAAAACCGCTGCGCGAGTCGGCGCGCGAGCAGGCGCTCTTGAAGCGTCTGGCCGCACGCGACCGAAGCGGCGCCGACGATGGTTCAAAAGGCTCAGGCGGAAGCTGAGCGATAAAAATGCCGCCGGGAACATAATTCCCGCGGTTATATTGGAGTTGATGGTTATGGACGACACGGCCAAGGCAGGCAAAGCGCTCGGAACCGCGGATATTGCAACCGTGATGAAGCTGCTGCCGCATCGCTATCCGTTCCTGCTTGTCGATCGCATCTACGACATGGACCGGGACGACAGCTGCGTCGGCGTCAAGAACGTGACGATCAACGAACCGTTCTTCCAGGGCCACTTCCCGCAATTCCCGGTGATGCCGGGCGTGCTGATCATCGAAGGTCTGGCGCAGACGGCGGGCGCGCTGTGCGTATCGAACGTCGGCGAGGATTATCGCGCCGAGCTCGTCTACTTCATGGGCATCGACAACGCCAAGTTCCGCAAGCCCGTGCTGCCTGGCGATCAGCTCCACTATCACGTCAAGAAGGTTCGCAATCGCGGGCGCGTCTGGCGCTTCCGCGGCGAAGCGAAAGTGAACGGGCAGGTCGTGGCGGAAGCCGAGATCAGCGCCATGCTCGCCGACAGCGCCGACGCTCGCGCCTTTGCGAGCAAAAATGGCTGAAGTCGACGTTCATCCGACCGCCATCGTCGAAGACGGCGCGCGCCTCGGCCCCGGCGTAAAGGTCGGCCCCTTCTGCATCGTCGGCCCGAACGCGAGCCTCGGCGAGGGCGTCGAGCTTGTGAGCCACGTCGTCGTCGCCGGCACGACGGAGATCGGCGCACGCACGCGCATCTTTCCGTTCGCTTCGATCGGCCACCAGCCGCAGGATCTCAAATACAAGGGCGAGCCGTGCTCGCTCACCGTCGGCGCCGATTGCCTGATCCGCGAAGGCGTGACGATGAACCCGGGCACCGAAGGCGGCGGCTCGGTAACGACGGTCGGCGATAGTTGCGCCTTCCTCGCCAACAGCCACGTCGGCCATGATTGCCGCGTCGGCAACGGCGTCATCTTTTCCAACAACGTCATGCTCGCGGGCCATTGCACGGTCGGCGATTACGCGATCATCGGCGGCGGCGCGGCCGTGATCCAGTTCGCGCGCGTTGGACATCACGCCTTCGTCGGCGGTATGTCGGGCCTCGAGAACGATCTCATCCCGTACGGCATGGCGCTCGGCAATCGCGCCTATCTTTCCGGACTGAATATCGTCGGCCTGCAGCGCCGCGGATTTTCGCGCGCCGACATCCACGATCTGCGCCGCGCCTATCGTTCGCTGTTCGCGGCGGAAGGCACGCTGATCGAGCGCATGGAGGATGTCGCCGAGGAATTCTCCGGCCACGCATCGGTCGAGGAAATCCTCGCTTTCATTCGCGAGGGCGGCAAGCGCTCGCTATGCACGCCGAAAATCGGCACGGAAAGCTGAGGTCCGGCCATGACGGGGCCGGCGGATCGCATTGGGATTATCGCAGGCTCTGGATCGCTGCCGCGTGAGGTCGCGGAAAGCGTCGTTGCGCGCGGCGGCCACGTTCACGTCGTGATGGTCAGCGGCGCCGCCGATGCGTCGCTCGCGATGTTTCCCCATACGGTCGTCAACTGGGCGCAACCCGGCCGCGCGACGGCGGCGCTGAAAGCGGCGGGCGTTCGCGACGTCGTGATGCTCGGCGGATTTCAGAGGCCGGATTTTCGTTCCGCGCGACCTGACATTGCATTCTTCCAGGTTCTGCCTTCGGTGCTGCGCTTCCTGAAGGCGGGCGGCGACGATGCCGTTCTGCGCGGGCTCGTCGCTCTGTTCGAGCGGCGCGGCTTGAACATCGTCGGCGTTCGCGATGTTGCGCGCGATCTGACCGTTGCCGAGGGTGTGCTGACGGGGCCGCCGCTGTCGTCTCAAAATTCAACCGACGCAGAAAAGGGCTTCGCGCTGATCGCCGCGCTCGGACGCTACGACATCGGGCAGGCGGCGGTGATCGCCAACGGGCGGGTCGAAGCCATCGAAGGTGCGGAAGGGACGGATCGCATGCTGAAGCGCGTGGCGGAGGCGCGCCGCGCGGCTGGCAATTCCAAGCAAGGCGGCGTTCTCGTGAAGCGGCCGAAGCCGGGACAGGATCTTCGCGTCGATCTGCCCGCGATTGGACCGAATACGATCGAGAACATTGCATCTGCTGGGCTCGCAGGTGTCGCGGTCATGGCCGGACATGTGCTCGCAGCCGAGCGGGAGCGGATGATCGCGCTCGCTGGAACGCGCGGGGTGTTCGTCGCCGGAATTTTGGAAGCGCCGGAACCAGCCCTGTCGTCTGACGAGCCGGACACGCGAGCCCCGGGCTGGCTCGGTTCTGTCGCGATCGATGCGCGCGCGATGCCTGACATTCGCCGTGGTGCAGGCATCCTCGCAGCGTGCGGCAAGTTCGAGACCGGCACCGCAGCCATCATCGATCATGGACGCGTCATCGCGGTGGGCACATCGGAATCGCCCATCGAAGTCATCGAGCACGTTGCGTCGTTGCGAAAAGGTGACCGGCGCCGAGGCGTCATCGTCGTCGCGCCGTCACAGAAACTCGACGATGCGCTGCTACGCACGGCTGCGAAGTATAAGTTCGCAGGCGTCGCGAAGTTGGGAGAGACGATGAACACCGCAATCGACGGCGCAACCGTGCGGCTGGCGGACAGTCTCGGCCTTTTCATCAGCGAAACGGGAGCGCCCGCGCGTGTCTGACGCGTCTCACAAGCAAACCGGCGAGAAAGAGTTGCGGCTGTTCCTCGTCGCAGGCGAGCACTCGGGCGACGCGCTCGGCGGCAAACTGATCGCTGCGCTCAAGCAACGGTACGACGGCACGCTGACGCTCGCGGGCGTCGGCGGCGAGGATATGGCGCACGAAGGATTTGCCTCGCTGTTCCCGATCGAAGACGTCGCCGTGATGGGACCGATGTCGATCCTGCCACGCCTGCCGCGCATCATGCGGCGTGTGTATCAGACCGTCGACGCGGCGCTCGCGTTCAAGCCCGATGCCGTCGTCATCATCGACAGCCCGGAGTTCACGCATCCGATCGCGAAACGCATTCGCAAACGCGCGCCCGATATACCGATCATCGATTACGTGAGCCCGAGCGTCTGGGCATGGCGGCCGGGTCGCGCCAAGCGCATGCGCCGCTACGTCGATCATGTCCTGGCGCTGCTGCCGTTCGAGCCTGATGCACACGCGCGCCTTGGCGGACCGGCCTGCACGTATGTCGGTCATCCGCTGATCGAGAAGCTCGATGCGATCGAACGCGCGGACGGTGCGGCGCTGTCACGGCGGCTCGGCCTCGCTGCGGAAAAGCCCGTGCTGCTCGTTCTACCCGGCAGCCGCACATCCGAGGTCACGCGCCTCGTCGATGTCTTCGGCGACGCCGTGGCGCGGGTTTCGGCACAACAGCCGATCGAGGTTGTCATTCCGGCGGTGCGCCATGTCCGCGATCTCATCGTCGCGAAGACGGCAACCTGGGCGGTGCGACCGCACATCGTCGATGCGGCATCGGCCGACAAATACGCCGCCATGCGGCTCGCGCGCGCCGCGCTCGCAGCCTCCGGCACGGTCACGCTCGAACTGGCGCTGGCTCAGACGCCAAGCGTCGTCGCCTACCGTGTCGACAAGCTGATCGCCAATCTGCGGTTCCTGCTCAAGGTGCCGAGCGTCGTGCTGGCGAACCTCGTCCTCGGAAAAAACGTCTATCCGGAATACCTGCAGGAGGCGTGCACGGCCGAAGCGCTCAGCGCCGCCATCCTGCCATTGCTTGGCGACACGCCCGAGCGGCGCGCGCAGCTTGAAGCGCTCGCCGGGACGCCCGGGAAGCTTCGTCTTGCTTCCTCGAGCCCCAGCATTGCCGCCGCCGATACGGTTCTGGCCGTCGTCTCCGCTCAGCCGGGAGCGGGGAAATCGCGGCGCGGCGGACCGATGTAGAGCTGGCGCGGACGCCCGATGCGCTGCTCCGGATCTTCGATCATTTCTTTCCACTGTGCGATCCAGCCGACGGTGCGCGCAACCGCGAACAGCACCGTGAACAGCTCGACCGGGAAGCCCATCGCCCGAAGTGTGATGCCCGAATAGAAATCGATATTCGGATAGAGCTTCTTCTCGATGAAATACTCGTCCTGCAGCGCGATGCGTTCGAGTTCGAGCGCGATCTTCAGCAGCGGATCGTCGCCGTGGCCGAGCGCGTCGAGCACCTCGTGGCAGGTCTTCTGCATCACCTTGGCGCGCGGATCGTAGTTCTTGTAGACGCGATGACCGAAGCCCATCAGCCGGAAGCCGGAGTTCTTGTCCTTCGCCTTCTTGACGAACTCCGGAATGCGATCGACCGAGCCGATCTCCTTCAGCATGTTCAGTGCGGCTTCATTGGCGCCGCCGTGAGCCGGTCCCCAGAGGCACGCGATGCCCGAGGCAATACAGGCGAACGGGTTGGCGCCCGACGACCCCGCGAGGCGCACGGTCGAGGTCGAAGCGTTCTGCTCATGATCGGCGTGCAGGATGAAGATGCGATCGAGCGCGCGCGAGATGATCGGATTGACGACATACGGCTCGCACGGCACCGCGAAGCACATCTGCAGAAAGTTCGACGTGTAGTCGAGATCGTTGCGCGGATAGATGAACGGCTGACCCATCGCGTACTTGTAGGTCATCGCCGCGATCGTCGGCATCTTCGCAATCATGCGATGGCTGGCGATCTCGCGCTGGGTTGGATCCGAGATGTCGGTCGAGTCGTGATAGAACGACGACAGCGCGCCGACGGTGCCCACCATCACGGACATCGGATGCGAGTCACGCCGGTAGCCGGTGAAGAAGCGGGTCATCTGCTCGTGCACCATCGTATGACTGGTGATGGTGCGGCGGAAGTTGATGAACTCGGTGTTGTTCGGTAGCTCTCCGTAGAGCAGCAGATAGCACACCGCGAGGAAGTTCGTATTCTCAGCAAGCTGATCAATGGGGTAGCCGCGATACAGCAGCTCGCCCTTGTCGCCATCGATATACGTGATGGCGCTCTTGCAATTCGCCGTCGACGTGAAGCCCGGATCGTACGTGAAGCAACCGGTCTGCTTGAAGAGGTTGCCGACGTCGATCACGTCCGGCCCGATCGAGCCGGTGCGAACGGCGAGTTCGACCTGCTTGTTGTCGACCGTCATCGTCGCGTTCGGTTTGTTAGGGCCTTCTCCGCCCTTGGCCGCGTTGCTGTCGTGAATGTTCATGGTTTGCCACCTCGCCCGAGGATCAATGGCCGCCACTGCCGAGAAAACTTATGGTGTTTTCTTCGTCCGTAACGGCACGCAGTCAACGACTGGGAGCTGCCATTCCCGTCGCCGTAAAAGCGATTGCACTGCAACGGGTTTAGCGATCTTTTTGCGGTGCGGCAACCAGCCTCGTTCGGCAGCAGCATTGTGCATTAGTCATACGACGGACGCGTCCGAAATCCGGGCAAGAACCTCGTTCCGGCCAAGAAGTTCCAGCACATCGAACACCGGCGGAGAAACGGCGCGCCCGGTGAGCGCCGCGCGTAACGGTTGCGCGATGCTGCCGAGTTTCGCGCCCGTTGCTTCGGCGTGAGCTTTAACGGCGGCCTCCAACGTCGGCGCTTTCCAATCGTTTTCGGGAATGGCCGAAAGAATTTTGAGTGCCGCAGCGTTCGATGCCCGGCCCTCGCCGTTCAGCAGCTTCGCCGCCTTATCCTCAAAGCGGATCGGCCGCTCGGCGACGATGAATAGCGCGCCGGCAATAAGCTCGGTCAGAGTTTTCGAACGCTCCTTCAGTGCGGGGATCGCGCGAAGGAAAACATCCCACCCTTTTGCTGCAAATAAATTCGCAAGCTCGGTTCCGGTTGCGACGTGCGGCAGCTGACGCAAGACTTCTCGCGCGAGCGCGATGTCGGAGCGCGCGGGCGCCTTCGGATCGATTGCGATGTCGCTCAGCGCTTTGAAATCGAGATGCGGCAGCATCTCGCGAACCTGACGAGCGAGATCCTCGTCGGATGCAGCGCGAATGTAGTGACCATTGAGATCGTCGAGCTTCTTGAAGTCGAGCCGCGCCGGAGCCTTGTTGATGCCGTCGATGTCGAACCAGCGGAGGAGGTTCTCCGCCGAGATGATCTCATCATCGCCGTGGCTCCAACCGAGACGCACGAGATAATTGCGCAGCGCTTCGGGCAAATATCCCATCGCGCGGAATTCTTCGACGCCTTGCGCGCCGTGTCGCTTCGAGAGCTTGGCGCCGTCCGCCCCGTGGATCAGCGGCACGTGCGCGAACTCGGGAACCGCCCAGCCCATGCCTTGATAAATCTGCGTCTGACGTGCGGCGTTGGTCAGGTGATCGGCGCCGCGCACGACATGCGTGATACCCATGTCATGATCGTCGACGACGACGGCGAGATTGTACGTCGGGTTGCCGTCCGACCGCAGGATGATGAGATCGTCGAGATCCTTGTTCGGAAACACGACATGCCCCTGCACGTGATCTTCGACGACAGTCTCGCCCTCGCGCGGCGCCTTGAGACGCACCACCGGCTTGACGTCCTTCGGCGCATCTTTCGGATCGCGGTCGCGCCACGGTGACAGAAAGATCAGCGGGCGTCCTTCCGCCTTCGCCTTTTCGCGCGCCGCATCGATCTCGGCGGGAGAGGCGTAGCAGTGATAGGCCGCGCCGCGCTTCAGCAACTCGGCTGCGACGTCGCGATGCCGGTCGGCACGGGCGAACTGCGAGACGGCCTCCCCGTCCCAGGAGAGACCGAGCCAAGCCAGGCCGTCGAGAATGGCGGCAATTGCCTGCTCGTTATTGCGCTCGCGGTCCGTGTCCTCGATGCGCAGCAAGAATTTGCCGTTACGGCCCCGCGCGTAGAGCCAGTTGAACAGCGCCGTGCGCGCGCCGCCGATGTGAAGATATCCGGTAGGGGAGGGCGCAAATCGAACGACGGGCGCACTGGAAGTCGCGGTCTCAGTCATCGGACCTTTTCGCTTATCGGCCTTGAGGGAATGAAGCTCCGCTCGTAGCATGGCGACCAAGACAAGTTAAGGGGGCGGGGAACCTCCCACCATTCGCATTCGGTCCCGGAAATGTCCGTCAACGCGCGCGACCTCGATGCTGCGCTGATTGCCGCGCCCTCGCACGGGACGCGAAGCCTTGCGCTTGCGCTCGAGAGGGAGCGTGAGCAATTCTTTCTCTGGTCGCCGGTTTGCTTCGGCGCCGGCATCGCGGCCTACTTCGCGCTGCCCGTCGAGCCGCAACTCATCGTCGCGTTCGTGCCGTTGGTTCTGGCGATCATTTTGCGGCTGGCATCGACACGCGGTTCGCTGCCGTCGGCCATCCTGGCGGGACTCCTTCTCGCGGGACTCGGGTTCGCCGTCACCAAGCTTCGCGTCGAAACGGTTCGCGCGCCGGTGCTGACGAAGACGCTGCGCAATGCCGAGATCATCGGCACCGTGACGCTCGTCGAGGTCAAATATCCGCGCGGCCAGCGGTTGACCGTCGCATCGGCATCGATTGCCGGCCTCGCGCCGGAAGCGACGCCCGCGGTCGTCCGTGTTCGGACGATGTCGTCTCAGTCGAAGGCCAAGCCGGGTGACCGCGTACGCTTGAAAGCAAACCTGTCGCCGCCCGCGAAGCCTGCGCTACCGGGAGGTTTCGATTACGCGCGCACGGCCTGGTTCGATCAGGTTGGAGCGGTCGGCTATGCCTTCGCGCCGCCCGCGATCGAGGCGCATGCCGACGGCGGTACGCTGACGGCGCAGTACCGGCGTGGCATCGAAACGCTCCGCCAACTGATCGCCACGCGCATTCGCGCCGTGCTTCCCGGCGAAACGGGTGAGATCGCGTTGGCGCTGATCACCGGCGAGCGCGGCGGCATCAGCGCCGAGACCAACAACGCCTTCAAGAATTCCGGGTTGTTTCACATCCTGTCGATCTCGGGCCTGCACATGGTGATCATGGCGGGCGCGCTCTTCTATTCCGTTCGACTGCTCCTCGCCGCGATTCCGTTTTTTGCTTTACGGCTGCCGATCAAAAAGATTGCCGCCGCGATCGGAATTCTCGGCGCGCTGGGCTATCTCGCCATCTCGGGGGGCGCATTCGCGACGGTCCGCTCGGCGTTGATGATCCTCATCATCTTCGGCGCGGTGCTGATCGATCGTCCGGCGATGGCGCTCAGAAACATCGCGCTCGCCGCATTCTTGATTCTTATCGTCTTTCCCGAAAGCCTCCTCGACGCGGGCTTCCAGATGTCGTTCGCGGCCGTGACGGCGCTCGTCGCGGCGCATGAACTGCTGACGCGTTTCCTCGGAACGAACTCACGGCCGCATCCGGTCGCGCGCGTCGTGAAATTCTTTGGCGAGATCATCGCATCCACGCTGATCGCCAGCGTCGCCGTTGCGCCGTTCGCCGCCTACAACTTTCATCAAAGTCAGCAGTACGCGGTGCTGGCGAACATGATCGCCATTCCGATCTGCAACATCATCGTGATGCCGGCGGCGCTCGGCGCCATGATTCTGATGCCGTTCGGGCTGGAGTGGATCGCGCTGAAGCCGATGGCTTGGGGCATCGAGGGCATGGCGTGGTGCGCGAACATGGTGGGTGCTCTTCCGGGCGCGGTGGGACACCTGCCGGAGATTCCCACCATCGCGTTTGCCTTGATGCTCATCGGCGGTCTGTGGCTGACGCTCTGGCGGACGCGCATCCGGCTTGTCGGCGCGGGCCTTGCGCTGCTCGGGCTCGTCGCGACGCCGTGGATGCCGCGGCCGGACGTGCTCGTCGCGCAGAAGGGGATGCTGGTCGCTGTGCGCGACGCGTCGGGCAAGCTTTCGTCGCTGCCCGCGCACGGGGCGAAGTACGACCTCGAACGCTGGCTCGAATACGACGGAGACGGACGATCGGCGCGCGACGCTCAGGCTGGGGGCGCGTTCAGTTGCGACGCGGTCGGATGCATCGCGCACGTCAAGGGCGCGACCGTCGCCGTTGCGCGGCACCCGGCAGCTGTCGCCGACGATTGCCTCAACGCCGATATCCTCATCCTGGACGACCCGAAGCCGGCCGACTGCGCTGTCCCGGGAACCGTGATCGACGTGTTCGATCGCTGGCGCAACGGCGCCTACGCGCTTTATCTCGCGCGCGACGAGGCGAGCCCCGAGCCGCGTGTTCGATTGGAGACGGTCGCGGCGCATCGCGGCGAACGGCCGTGGAGTGTTCTTCCGAAGCGTCGGTCTTCGAATGCTGCGGGCGCTGCCGATCCGCCTGCAACGTTACCGAAGCCGCGTATCCTCGATGCGGCAGGAACCGTCGCGGCCAAACGCGGCGACCCATCGACGTCCGGCGCGGACAACGCTCCGCCGGAACCCCGAGCGTTGCATGACGACGACCCCGGCGAACTCGCGGGTATGGATGACGGCCAGGACGCTCAGTAGCGCCGCAGCAAGCCGACGAGCCGTCCTTGAATATCGACCTGATCGGGACCGAAGATGCGCGTCTTGAATTCCGGATTGGCGGCCTCGAGTGCGATCGTCGAGCCCTTCTTGCGAAGCCGCTTCAGCGTCGCTTCCTCGCCTTCGACGAGGGCCACGATGATGTCGCCGTTCTCGGCCGTATTACAGCGGCGCACGATGACTGTATCGCCGTCGTGAATGCCGGCCTCGATCATCGAATCGCCTTTGACCTCAAGCGCGAAGTGCTCGCCGTTGGTCAGGATGTCAGGCGACACGGCAATGTCGTGCGTATGGTTCTGAATGGCGCTGATCGGCGTGCCGGCGGCGATGCGGCCCATGACCGGAACGGAAACCGTCCGCGCGTCGATGACGTGCGATGGCGGTGGCGTCACATTTTGTTTTGGGCCGGTTCCCGTAATAACACTCGGCTGGAACCCTCGTGGCGCGGCAGGCGTCGCGGAAGTCGCGGCGGCGATCTGGTTTTCCGGAAGCTTGATTACTTCGATCGCGCGGGCCCGATGCGGCAGGCGGCGAATGAAGCCGCGCTCCACAAGCGCCGTAATCAGCCGGTGAATGCCGGATTTGGAACGGAGATCGAGAGCGTCCTTCATCTCATCGAAGGACGGCGGCACGCCGCGCTCCTGCATGCGTTCGTGAATGAACATCAGCAGGTCTTTCTGTTTTTCCGTCAGCATAGCGTAGGTCTCAAGCCCCCTTTGGCTGTCGTTCGGCTGAAGGCACGTGCGGCGCGAACGCTGCCGATCGACGTGCTTCAAATGCCAGATGCCAAGTACAAATCGTGTATGTACGCTACACGTTCTCGTCTCGTTCCGCAAGCGTTAAGCCGCGCGCGGCAGTGTCTCAGTTTGAAATCTGAGGCTGGCGCTTCTTGTAGGTCGTCGGGCGACCCGGCTTCGGAGCAACGGCGTCCATGCGTTCAATCAGATCTTCGAACGACAGCAGCTTAGTGGTGAGTCCCGCCGACATGGCAGGCGAGACGCGAAGCGTCTTGTGGATGCGGCACCAGTTGTAAAAAAAGAAGTACAGTGACAGCGCATTGCGGTTGGCTGGCCAGCTTCTTTGAGAACGCATTCGACAGGCGGGCGAACCGCTTCATGCTCATGCGCATCGTAAGGTTCTGGCGTTCGACGTAGGACGTCGAAATGTGTTTTGCGTCGGGTTCACCGACGATCGGCGTTTTCTTCGCACCGATGCACTCAGGCGGGCTGTACTTGCGCTCGTTCGCTTCTACGCTACGACCTTTCGGAACGTCGCCGTAGAGTTTCACAAGCTGCGCAAAGTCGATGTCCGTATTTCCGAACGCCTTTTCGACGGCCACGAGTTAATGCCGAAGCCCGTCCGTCGTCAGTTGTACGCGATTGGCGAGACGGTTTTCAGATCGTCCATGAACGCATACGCCGAATAGGCGTCTCGCTGGCCAACGGTCCAGCTGCAAATGAATTTGCTGTCGGCGTCGATGGCGGTCCACGTCCACACGTCGCCGCCCTTGGGAGGGGTCTTGGCGTCTACGACGTTCTTGTTCTTGGCGTAGACGAAGCTCCAGATTTCATTGCACTGGACGCGCTAGGATTGAAGGCCGCGCACGTTTTCGTCGTGGAAGGCTAAAGCGGCGCGGCCAGCCTCATCGAGCAGCTTTGCTACCGTGTTGATCGACACATCGCAGACGCGGGATGCCGACCGCATAGAGCTGCCTTCGCAAAGCATCGAGAGGATTTGGACGCGCTTAGCTATGGGCAGATTGTTCATGCCCAAATAATACATGAACTTTTATGCTTGGCGTCAAGCATCTCCTCCTGAGGTTTCATCGGTTTTTGGCGGCGGTATTGCCATTTGGCCGAAGTCGTCCGGTGGCTCAGCACGCGGTTTGGTGCTTAAGGACAGCTTTCTTGATTTATTGGGTTTGTGATCGCGTAGTCCGAACTCGTTCGGGCCAAATTTTCGGAAAATCTCGCCTTTTCGGACGTAGGCTGACAATGCACTCGTCAATGATACCCTGTTTTCCCTGGATACCTCCCGACCCATGGCCTTAAGCAGTTCGACGATGTGAACGGGGTGTCCTCGCTCAGAAATGATATCGCGAGCTTGATCAACCATGCTTTTTTCACCGTAAGGACCAAGACCAAGGAGTTCGCGGAGTGCTCTGGCATATCCATTTGCTTCACGCAGTCTAAACTCAAGTATCTGAATTTCCCTCTCTTTCTGTCTCAATCTAGCTTCTATCGTTTGTCGATCAGCCATCACCATCGGTTCCCTTGAGTTCCATATCCATTGATGTAAAATGATGTAAGAATCGATTGAGAGAGGGATAGTTGATGTCGAATGATTTGACAATGCAGCCTGCTTATCAGGCGACCATGGAGCGCCTCGAGCAGGCAAAACGCATATCGCCCAAAGGCGTACCTTATTGGTTGGCAAGGGAAATTATGCCAATCATGGGTTATCAGAGCTGGCGTAACTTTGAAAAAACTCTTGGCCGGGCGAAAGAAGCGTTCGGAGCTATTCATGAGGATGCCGACAAGCATTTTGTCGAAACCGACACTATGCTTCTCATCGGTGGCGGGGCTGAGCGATCTGGTAAGGACTATTTCCTAAGTCGTCCGGCTGCCTACCTTATCGCGATGAACGGCGATCCGGCCAAGCCGGAGATAGCTGCAGCACAAGCATATTTCGCAGTTCAGACACGGCGGATGGAGATCGAGGACGCTCGGACAAAGGACGAGAAGCGTTTGGAGGGCCGGGAAAAGGCGACCGTCGCATTCAAGAAGGTCAGTTCTGTTGCAAAGAAGGCTGGCGTCGCAAACACGCATCAGCCGTTTTTTCATGACGCGCGCTATCAGGGAATCTATCGCGCCACATCAGCCGCAGCGGTTCGTGAAGCGAAGGGAATTCCAGACGGAGCCAACCCTTTCAATTATTTTGGGGCTCTCGAACTTTCGATGCACGAATTTCAAATGAACCTCGCGGCTGACGTTATTGCCCGGGAAGGCATCAAGGACGAAACGACCGCCATTCAACGCAACTTAGACGTTGCGCGGCATGTCCGCAGCACCATCGACGCCGCTGGCGGCACAGATCCGATGAAGATCGAAATAGCCGAGCCGATTGATGAAGTGAAAAAACGCTTGGCGCCACCTAAGCCGCCGAAAGCCACAAAAGCAAAAAAACCGAAGAGCGGCAAAGCTGCCTAATTCACTTCTTCATCCATCGGGTAGCCGCCGCCTTCCGCGCGATATCCTTACGACGCTTGTCGCTCAGGGCTTCAGCGCGAGCCTTGCCGCCGCGCTTTCCCAGGCTGACGGCAGCCTTGTCCTTTCCATCTTCGGTCAACATCTCTTCCTCTTCCCCCGTGGCAATACGGGCGATCTTGATAGCGTTCCCGATAACGTCAGCAGGGCGCTTCTCGCCCTTCGGTCCTTTGGGCATTAAAGATCCTTCAAAACGGCGTCCATTGCCTCGATTGCAACATCGAGGCGAGCCATCTTTTCATTGTGGCGACGGAGTATACCCCGTCGGTTTAAAGTCATGCGCTCCCACCGCGATTTTGCGCCGTCCATTCGTTTTCGTTCCAACTTTCGCAGATCTTTGGCAGTTGCAAGGGTGCGAGAAAGATCAAGTTTGAGGATCACGCGCGGGTGTGAAGCGATTGCCATCGAAAGAACCCCTATGCTTGGCGGAAGGCATAGCATCAGAACGGGCGTCATTGCACAGCCGATCCAGCGTTTCCCGCCGGTACGGGTTCATCGCGCTGTGGGTGCAATAGGCCCCTCGTAGCGAAGCTGGCAGGCAACCTCAAACCAGTTCCGGAAATGCCCGGAGCGGGCCAGCTCCGGACCTCGCCATCGAATATAATCTCTTAGGGTGCGCTGATCCATAGCGCTAAGCATAGCACGGGAGCTGTGCATTGAGACGCCGCAGTCAACCGCGGAAAAATTCAAACTGAGACACTACCCTGCGCGCGCCAACGCGCCGTCGGATCACCGCGCGTTATTTGCTGATTTCTTTCACGCCGAGCGGAGTGAGGCCGTGGCCGCCTTCCGGGCTTTCGACGATCCAGCCTTCCTGCCGGGCGAATGCGAGTATCGCGGGCAGGTTCTGCGCCGGAAGCACCGTGTCGGACGTCTCGCCGATGCCGTACAGGGCTTTGAGGTACTGCCGCGCATGCTTCTCGATGTCGTCCATGATCGCGCGGGTCCCAAAGCTCGTTTTGCGTTTAACGCCCGAAACGGACGATAGTTCTTGCGGTCGCCGTCAGTACGCGATGCACCGCTTCAGCCACATGACGCCGGCGTGTTTCGCCCTGAGGCACGACCAATAGGAACCGGCTTTCAGCTCGATCACGGCAAGGGCATCGTCGAGATCGATCATCTTCTGCAGTTCGTCGCGGATTTGCGGCGCTGACCTCGGCGACGTCAGAACCCACAAGGACTCCAGCAGCCGCGCCGCGCCCATGCTCTCCAGTTTCGCCCGAATGTGGGGGCTGTGACGCGAATCGCGGATTTCAAAGCTGATCGCGTAGTGAGCCATCAGATCTCCAACATCGATAAAATACGGCCTTCGCGCCGCGGCCGGATCGAAACCAACGTTTCGACGCAGTGCAAGGTCCTCAATTCATCCGTTGGATTTCGCGCGCCGGTCAAGACGCGAGAGCTTTCCGTGTCGCCCGGAGCCTTCAGCGGTGTGGAAAATCGACGGATTGAGCTTTTCCGGCAGTTCTCAGCGCCGGGGCACCCCACATTTTCGCCGTTCAAGCGGGATAGTCATCGGCTCATGCGAGGCGTTTTTTCACAAATCGTAGTCGGGGTCATCGTGACCGTCATCGGCACCGTGATCGCCAATGCCGTCGTCGGCAACGGGCGCTCTCATTTCATGCCCGGAAGCCATTTTTCCGGCAGCCGCCGGTGAGATACAGCCGCCCGGTGAGAGGCAGTCGAGCCGCGATGCTCGAATTCCAGCGTCGCCCGGATCACTCGGAAAAAAGGCGGCCAATGCGGCCGCCTTTTCTCGTTTTGTGGGATCGGTAAAATGAGTAGACGGGGAAATTAGCTTTCGACTTGCCAGATGCCGGTCGGAAGGCGGCAGGCCACGATCTCGGTGCGCTTCGTGACGTCGAGGCTGCTCAGCACCACGACGGCGTAGCGGCACACGGATCCGTTGACGGCCTTGAATGAGGAGACCGGCTGAACGATGCCGGATAGGCGGCCGTGATTGCGGTGCCAGACGTAGCTCGAGCCGTCTGCGATCTCGGTCAGCGCCAGTTGCACGCTTTCGAGCGCCGCGATCTCATCGCTTTCGTTCAGGCTGGGACGTTCGATGGCGGCGGGCTTCAGATCGCTATCGGTGCCTTTGAGGCAGAGACAGTCGGCGGCAGCGGTCGCGTCTCGGGCGTGCGCGAGTTCGGGAACGAAAAACAGCGTGGTGACGAGCGCGAACGCCGTCAGGCCGACTGCGGCAAAGGGGAAAAGAGACGCATTATCCGACATGACGCTACTTTCTACGCGACGAAAACATTCGAACGGCCATACAAGGCGATAAGGCAATTTTGCCCTGCTATGGTTAAAGGGTGCTGAAGAGCTGGGTCGCGAAGACTCAAAGCAAGACGTCCAGTGCCGAAAAGCAAACATTGAGCATGCAACATGAGTGAAGCGACCAAAGTCCCCGCAGGCAGCAGCACACCGGATTTCAGCGCGGCGGAGGATCCGTTCGCGCTGTTTCATGCCTGGATGGCTGAGGCTGAGAAATCCGAGGTCAACGATCCGAATGCGATGTCGGTCGCGACCGTCGATCAGTCGGGATTGCCGAACGTGCGAACGCTTCTTCTGAAGGGCGTGGACGACGCGTCGAGCGCCGAGCGCGGCTTCGTCTTCTATACGAACTTCGAGAGTGCGAAGGGGCAGGAACTGCTCGCCACACCGAAGGCGGCGCTGCTGTTTCACTGGAAGTCGCTCGAGCGGCAGGTCCGCATCCGCGGAGCGGTTTCGCTCGCATCGCATGAAGAGGCCGACGCCTATTACGCGACGCGTCCGGTGTTGAGCCGCATCGGCGCCTGGGCTTCACAGCAATCGCGGCCGCTGTCTTCGCGCGACGTGTTCGAGGCCAAGATCCAGCATTACGAGCAAAAGTTCGCCGACGGCGTGATTCCGCGGCCGGCCTACTGGTCCGGCTTTCGCGTTGTTCCGAGTGAGATCGAGTTCTGGGCGGCGCGGCCATTCCGGCTGCACGACAGGATCGTTTTTCGCCGCGACGCGCCGCACGATTCCTGGCACAAGACACGCCTCTATCCATGAGGCGAGGCGGCCTCGGCGCCGCTGGAGCTTGGATATCTTAAAAACGCGCCAGTCGTGGCGCATAGACCGGGCTGGCGTTTCGGGAAGCGGCAAAGCGAGATGACGCCGGGCATGGCGACGAACGACGGCATAGGGGTTCAGCGCGCACCGCGACGGCTGCGGGATCGCCGGCGGTCGTCACGTATCTATTACGCTGGCGGCCAGCCGCCGTCGTTTCTGGCGAAGTGGACGAGCCGGCTCGCGGTCTTTGTCGCCATCGCGGCGGTCGTGACGGCCGTTCTGCACCGCCTGCATCTGTTGCCGACGTCGGTTGCGATGACCATCGCGATCACCGTCATTGCCGGCGCGATGCTGGCGCTCGTGATGGCGACCATCGCGGGTCTCGACATCTGGTTCACCGGACGGCAGGGCGCGGCCCGGGTGCTGTGCGGCTCGGTGGTGGCGCTGGGGTTGCTCGCGATCCCGGCCGGAACCTGGGCTTTGAGCCTGCGCTGGCCGCAGATCGACGACGTGTCGACGGATCTCGTCGAGCCGCCGGATTTCACGGAAGCGAAGGACGAGCGCGCGCCGGACGCAAATTCCGTCGAGTATCCGGGCGAGCGTTTCGCGACGATCCAGCGTGCAGGCTATCCCGATCTCAAAAGCCTCGTCTTGCCGCGAAGCGCGGATGACGCCTACGAGCTTGTGCTGCAGGCGCTGGCGAAGTTGAAGTACAAGACGACACTCGAGCTGCCGCCGGAAAATGATGAGAGTTCTCCCGGGTTCATCGAGCTTTCCGATCATTCACTCATTCTTGGATTGGTCGATGACGTCGTGATCCGCGTGCTTGCCGAGGATCAGTCGGCGCGCGTCGATGTGCGTTCGGCGTCACGCTATGGGCAAGCGGACTTTGGCCGCAATGCAGAGCGTGTGCGCGCGATCCTGAAAGAAGTCGCGGCGCGATACGAAGCCTCGGCCCCGAATGTCGCCAGCCCGCAGGTGGCGAAAAAGGACGACAAGGTCACGCTCAAGCCGGCGAAAGTGCGCGGTCCGGTGTCAAAGGCCAATCGCCGGCGACCTGACCTTTCTCGATCAGATATTCGACGTGGGCTTGGACGGAAAGAGTCGCCGCAGGGATCATACGCGGGTCGAGTCCCCGGTAGACCTCCGGAACGATTTGACGAATAGTCGTTAAGCCCTTCGCAAGCGCGTCGAGAATTGATCTTTCGCGCCAGTTTCTATGCAGCAGGTAGGCTTTGACGGTGCGCTGGGGCTCGCGAATGCGTCCGCCGTGACCGGGCAGAAAAACGTCGTCGCGCCGGTCGAGAAGGATTTCGAGCGATGCGACGTAGTCCGCCATGCGGCCCTCCGGCGGTGCAATGACCGTCGTGTTCCACGCCATGACATGATCGCCGGAGAAGACGAGCGGGCGGCCTTCGAGCGCGAAGCACAAATGGTCCGGGGCGTGACCCGGCGTATGAATGGCGGTCAGCGCCCAATCTTTGCCCTCGATCGTGTCGCCGCCTTGAAGCGCGAGATCGGGCTGGAAATCATAGTCGACGAACAGCTTGCCTGAAGGGCTGTCCTGTAACGCGATATGCCCGGCAGCCGGATCGCGCGGATAAGCGGCGACCAGCGCCCCGGTTGCAGCCTTCAGCTTGGCTATTCCGTCGACGTGATCGCGGTGCGCATGCGTCGAAAGGATGTGCGTGATCGGCCGCGTGCCGGCGACGGCCAGGATCGCGTCGCGGTGCGCAGCGTCGTCGGGGCCGGGATCAATGACCGCGAGCGTCGTCGAGCCGACGAGATACGTATTGGTGCCCTTGAACGTAAAAGGCCCGGGATTGTTTGCAACGAGCCGCACGACGCCCGGCCCCATCGGCGAAGGGACGCCATACGTGAACGCCATGTCGGTGTTGAACTTGAGAGCGTCCAAGCGGCGCCAGCCTCCTGAGCCTTCGCCGAACAATATTCGGCTGGTCTGGGGTCGCAAAGCGCAGTCGAAGCGGAATGCTCGACACCCCTCGGTTCCCGCCGAATGGCCTATCAAAACGGTCACGGGTTGCAAGCTGCGCGATTGTCGGGCCAGACATGCCTGGGCGCGTCGTGAAACACTGTTGCAGCGGCCGAACGCGCTCGGCACGCGAACGCTAGGTTTGATCGGTCTCGTGCAGCTTCTGCGCCTCCCGCTGCGCGAGGCTGCTGATGGCGCGGACGTGCGCCTGCTCGATGAATGCCGCGCGTTCCAGCAGGTACTGGTAGGCGGCGGCGTCCTGCTTCAAGGGCTTGGTGAATTGTACGCCGGCCTTGTGCCAGACCAGCCAGACAATCGTGCCTTCGACGCTGATGTCCGGCGTGAACGAAATCTTCAGTCGGTCGCCTGCGGCCAGTCCCGACACCTTGTCGATCCTTAGTCCGGCATTCGAGAAATCCACGACCTCGATCGCCCGCGCAATGCCGTGACATTCCGCGATGGCGCTGAATTGAACCCTTCGCCGTTGATCCTTCCGGCGCAGAAATTGGCCTTGCATGACTGTATCGCGCATCAGCACTCCCCAGGGTTCGGTCGCGCACGACTGAATACTGAACAGCATGTATGATCATAAAGCGCTATTTTTGAGTTAAGACTCGGCTCTATCGGTACGCAAAGCATCTTGAGTTCCATGTAATGACTAGTAACTATGTATTAATTCTATCGATTCGCAGGAGGACGAGATGCGATCTGAACTTGAGGCTGTGCTGGAAGCTTATCGGCAGGATGCGGCGCTCGAAGAGCAACTGATTCAGGACATTCTGACGGTGCTGGCGGTGACCGGCGCGGCGCGCAAGAGGACGGTTCAGGAGATTTCGCAGGTCGTCAATCGCCATACCGTGAAGCTCGCCGAGGAGCGAGACTACCGGCAGGGTTCCGATGAGATTGCGCGGTACGATTTCCAGCAGCCCGTTCGGCAAATGTAGTCGCCACGGCGAGGGAATGACTTCGCGTGGTTAGCCTCGTTCGATGGACGTTGCGCCCACGTGCGCGGACTCGTCTCTAAAGCTTTGGGAGCGGTGCGATGCGATCGAACTATCTGGGGCGCATCACCGATATTTGCGCGGATATAGCGACGAAGCTGACGGCTGAGACATCTCGCGACGACACGGCAAGCGCTCAAACTCGGGCTGTGGCACGGCGCACAAATACCTCAAGTTTTTCAGGTATTTCCGGCTCATCGCGGCGGTCGCGCGATTTGCGGGATGATGAAGGTTGTGGCGTTTCTGCCGGTACTACTCTCCATGACGAGCGTGAAGATGCGATCACGGAAGAATGCGATGATGCGTTGCGGTTCGCGGCTTTTGTAAGGGATCTTGATTTCCTCCGTCAGCGGATGCTGGGTGTTTCCTTTTGTGATCGCGTCTGGAGTATGTCGCGCGAAATTGCTGGCGCGGCGGAGAGCGCGGGCGACGCTCAGTTGACGCCGGCATCCGATGCCGGGCAGGCGCTGACATCGGTTTGCGATGCAATTACCAGCGCCGTATTGTTGTTGCCCTATCACAGCACCAGTGCGCGGCGCGGACGATAGCAACCCCTCAATCCTTGGCAGCTGACTCGGGTTGGTGTTCCGGCGCAGAGCGTTGCTGCGCGCGCCTTCCAAATTGCATGTCTCTTCATTGATGCGCGCGAAGCGCAGTCGGACGTTGAGTGTAGATATTTAGCATCACATTGAAGATTTTCCGACACCGCAGCCCGATTTCTGTGAAGTCTCGGCCCTTCTGAATGCGCAATCGCCTTTTCCCGAGAACTAGTACTATGCTACTCAAGGATCATAAGGCGCGATTCTAGTGTCATGCCGTGTCGTGACGACTTCAACGGAGAGCACCCGCTTTTCCGATCGTGACCTTGCGTGTGCTGCATCCAACGGGGGAATACATACATGGGCCGCAGGGATCTTTCGACCCGCCGTCACTTTGCCAAGCCGAACTCTGCTGAACACCGCGACGCGCCGCAAGCGCGATTGCCATCGTTTGCGCCGCCGGCTTGCTTTATCTCGACATTGGCACTGGGCCTCGTCATCGGCGGTGGCGTCATGGACGCTCAGGCCGCAGGCTGCACATCATCCGTCGCCGGAGTCGACTTGACCTGCACGGGTTCGGTCAGCAACCCAACCGCATTTACGGCGACGTCGGCGTTTGCGGTTCACCTCGGCACGACCTATCCGACAGTATCTCCGACGAGCATCACACGGAGCACGAATGCTCCGGGCATCAAGATCAATGCCGGAAACTATGGTGGTTCGATCACGATGACCAACGGATCGTCGATCCAGGTGCAATCGGGATCGGGCTCTGATCGGCATGGTCTCGTTGTCTCAAGCGCCGCTTCCGGCAGCAACAAGACGTTCACGATCGATATCGACGGCTCGATCGCATCGGCGGACTCGAGCGGTGACGCAGTGCGTCTCGAAGGAACGAGCCGTTCCATCTTCGATGTCAACTTCGGGCGGAACGCGCACATCGGCGGCGGAGATGGCGACGACGCGGTCATCGTAACAGGCGCCCGGAGCTTGCTGCTTAAAAACTACGGCATTCTCGAAGGCGGGACCGGCCAGCCGACGACCGGAGGCGAGGGCATCAATGTCGGCAATGGCACGCGGATAGCCTCGCGCGGCGTTACCATCGAAAATCACGGCACGATTACGGGCACCGGAAATGCGGGCATCGCGGGCGGTCAGGGCATCACCGTTTTCGGTGACGGCGATGTCGACATCGAGAACAGCCGGCGCGGAAAAATCAGCGGCGCCACGCAAGGAATCCGCGTCGAGGCAGACGGCGACGTGACGATCACGAACCGCGGCCATATCGAAGGCAGATCGAAAGCCGGTGTCGAAGTCGCCGATGGCGACACTGTCAGAATCAGTAACAGCAGCTCGCGCACGATCGAGGGCGCAACCGATGGCGTCTATGTGCACGACGTCGATGACGCCATCGTCGACAACGATCGTGGTCGCATTATCGGCCACAACGGCGACGGTGTTCGTATCGAAGATATCGACGACAACGTGACGGTGCAGAACCGGTTCGGATTTTCGAGTTGGGGCGCGGCCCGGATAACGGGTTCGGACCACGGCGTATCCATAAGCGATGTTGACGGACGCGCGTCGGTCGACAACCGCTTCGGAGGAAAAATTACAGGTCGCAGCGGCGACGGCGTTCATGTCCGCGACGTTGACGAGCGGATCACGGTTGATAACTCATTCCTCGGCAGCATTCGCGGAGGTGATGATGGCGTCGACATCAGAGATGCGGGCGACGATGTCGTCATCCGCAACAGCTTTGGCGGCTCGATCTCGGGTCGCAGAGGTGACGGTATCACGGTCAGCGACGTCCGCGACGATGTCTCGATTACGAACACCTTCGGCGGACGGGTTTCCGGCCGCGATAACGGCATTGTCGTCGATGACGTGCGCGACGATGTCAGCATCGACAATCGCTTCGGCGGCAGCATATCCGGCCGCCGCGATGACGGCGTTCATGTGCGCGATGTTCGCGGCGACGTGACGGTGTCGAATGGACTAGGCGGTCGCATCTCGGGCGGCAAAGATGGCGTCGATATCAAGGATGTCCGCGGCGACGTCACCGTCAGCAACGCACTCGGTGGTCGGATCTCTGGCCGAAACGGCGATGGCGTCAAAATCGAAGACGTTCGCGACGATGTCCGCGTCGACAATCGCGGCAAGGGCGAAATCAAAGGTCACGATGACGGCGTTCATATCGAAGATGTTCGAGATAACGTCACAGTGGACAACAGCTTCGGGGGACTGATCGAAGGCTTTCGTGACGACGGCGTTGATATCAGCGACGTCAGTCGCGACGTCGAAATCCTCAATCGTTTCGGTGGAAAAATCACGGGACGAGACAACGGCATTCAGATCGAAGACATCGGCGACGATGTGAGAATCGACAACCGTTTTGGAGGAACTGTCACTGGCCTGCGCGGCGATGGCGTGCGTATCGAAGATGCTGACGGATCCGTTTCCATCCGAAACAGCTTCGGCGGCAAAATCACTGGCGATGACGACGGCATTCACGTCTCCAATGTCGATGACAACGTCAGGATCGATAACCGCTTCGGCGGAACGATAACCGGTCGCGATGACGACGGGGTCGATATACGCGACGTCGAAGGCAGCGTGCGGGTCGACAATCGGTTCGGCGGGCGCATTTCTGGTGAAGACAACGGTCTGAAAGTTCGCGATGTCGATGGCGGCGTCAGGATCTCCAACAGCTTCGGCGGAACAATTCGCGGCGACCGTGACAATGGCGTCGATATCGATGACGTCGAAGGTAACGTTCGGATCGACAATCGGGCCGGCGGCTCGATTTCCGGCCGCAATGACGGCGTGCATGCCGATGATGTCGATGGCAACGTCACCATCGATAATGGCAGCGGCTCGATCCGCGGCCGCAGAGGCGATGGCATCGATGTTTCCGCGAACGGCAACGTCACCGTCAACAATGGCCGGCGCGGCCGCATCACGGGTGGCGACAGCGCCATCCAGATCGATGCGCAATCCGCCGAAATCAACTCATCGGGGTTGATCCGTGGATCGGGCGTCGGCGATGCAACGATCAAGCTGAAGACAAAGGACGGCGCGACGATCAATAACGAGCGCCGCGGCCGGATCGTCGGGCGCCACTACAATCCGACGGACTTGATCGTTGAGGCGGAGGGCGGAGCCGTCACGATCAACAACGACGGCACGATGCTCGGCCGAATTGATCTCTCCAATGCAGGCGATACCGAGCTGGGGAACGTCTTCAACAACACGAGTGATCACAGCTGGACGTTCATCGGAGCCAGCAACCTCGGCGATGGTCTGGCGGACGTCTTCAACAACACGGGCACCGTGTTCACGACTGATCCCGATGCTCCGGAAAACAATGATTATACTGAGCTTGCCGGCGTCGAAATTTTCAACAACGGAAGTTCGAATACGAACGGGACGATCGATCTGCAGGATGGCTTTACCGGCGACGTGACGACTCTTACGCCGACTGACGGTGGCACCTTGGCGTTCAATGGCGCGACGGGGCACAGCTATCTGAAAGTCGACAGCTTCCTCGGTTCCTCGTCGAATTCGAGTTCCGATCAGTTGATCATCAACGGCGACGTCTCGGGACAGACGCTGATCGAGGTGAATAACGTCAATCCCGGTTTCGGCTCGTACAATCCTCTCGGGATCGAAGTTGTCCGCGCCACCGGACAAATATCGGCGCAGAATTTTGCGCTGATACATGGGCCGATCGACACCGGTCTTTTCGACTACGATCTGTATCTCAATGATGCAAACGAGTGGGTGCTTGCGAGCGCGCCGAACCGGACATTCGTCGAGCTTCCGAGCCTTGTGTCAGCGGCGCAATCGATGTGGCACAATGCGTCCGGCGTCTGGCTCGACAGAACCGCCGATCTTCGCGTTGCGGTTCAACGCCCGTGTGTATCGGAAGGTTTGAAGGGGCCGGCTGAAACATGCGGCAAGCCTGCAACCTCGGGCGCTTGGGTCAAGGGGCTCGGTTCGACGGAATCTCGTGCAGCCTCGCATTCGGTTTCGATCATGGGGACGCGCAATACCTATAAGACGGACTACGATCAGAGCGGCGGCGGCGTTGTCGCCGGCTACGATATCGTAGTGCGGGCCAATGACGGGCAGGGGATCTGGCTTGCTGGCGTCATGGGTGGCTACCTGCGATCGGTGGTCGATTTCGAAAGCTCGGCGACGCGCGCTGATTTCGAAGGCGGTGCGGTCGGCGCGTACATCACCTATCTCAAGGGGCCTTGGTTCCTCGATGCCAAGCTGATGGCGAATATCGGCAACGTCGATTATCGCGGCTCGTTCGGCGAGAAAGATAACGCGGGCACAACATCGATCGGCGGCGTGCTCGATACGGGTTACCGCATCGATCGCGGCCAATACTTCATCGAGCCGGGCGCGACGCTGGCTTACGTCAACTCGGACATCGACAATTTATCGGTATACGGAACGTCTGTGAACTTTGCGAACGGCGATAGTTTGAGGGGCCGTTTGGGCGTGCGTGTTGGAACGACGGTCCAGGACGAGCGCGCAAAATACGAGCCGTTCGTCGGCGTCAGTGCCTGGTACGAATTCCTCGGCGATAATTCCGCGAATGTCGCCAGCGGCGGCTACGTCCTCCAAGCTGCGGACGACATGACCGGCGCGATCGGAGAAGTGACCGGCGGCGTGAACGTCTACAGCCTCTCCGACAACGGGCTGAGCGGCTTCGTCAAAGGCAATTTCGAGTTCGGCAAGGACGACTACCTCTCATTCGGAGGCAGCGTAGGCATGCGCGTCGCCTGGTAGTGGAAGGCGTGCCGTTGCCGGAGAGATGCGGCTCTCCCTCTCTCTCCGGCAACGAACTGAACTTAGTACCTATGCTCGCGTTGACGATTGCAACTTCAAGTAGTAGCGTTATCCTCAGTTAGTCTTCATGCGGCGAATTCATGATGCGTCAGTGTGATGTGTTTGACCGCAGCATGGCGAAGACGTGGGACGGCGTGACAGTGCCCGGGACGGGCAGCGTGTGTATCTGACTGCGCGGAGCTGACATGGTTCGAACGCTCGAAGGCCTCGTAATTGCGATCCCGGCGGCGGCTACGGCGACGGGATCGGCTGTCGCAGGATTGATCGCTGCGGAACAAGGCGAATTGATCCTGGGAGCGCAGACGACAACGCAGCTCCAGTCGGTCGAGCGATCAATTCAATCGGGCGAGATTTCGTATCCGGTTCAGTGCGATATCGAGCAGGCTAAATCCGTCGATGAGTTCTTCAAGATCGCGATCGCGCAGTTCGGACGGATCGATGCGATCGTTCTGGAAACAAAATTTCCGAAGCGATCGACGCTGATCGAGAAATCGATCGGTTCGGGTGTGCGAAGGCTGCTGTATTGTCTTGATGCCGCCCTGCGCTATTGCTCGGGCGATCTTCACATCGTGACTATTTCGCCGGGAGCGGACCGCTATGCCATTCCCGTTGCAAACGCCTTTCTCGGCGGCCGCCTTGCCGCGCGGAAGACGGCGGCGTCTCCGGCGCTGACTGTGCGCATGTCGGTGATCTCGCTTGCCGACCGCGCGAGCTCCGAAAACGGAACATTGGCGCGGACCGTCCTGCATGTGTTGCGGGAGACGCGAAACGTCGACGTGACCGAAGCAGTTTTGTGGCAGCAGCCTGAGCAGCAGGACAAGCGATCGAAGCGCGCCTCGGCGCGGTCCAAAATCACGTTGCCGATGTGAGGCATGCGCCAGCGCTGCGTTCGTTGAACGTCACCGGCGATGCTTGGACGGCGGCAGCAAATTCAGCTGATTTGCGAGGTTTGCGGCACGCGTACGGTTCGGGAGATGCAACTTTTGCAGCACGGCGGTGACATGACGTTTCACGGTATTCAGCGAGCAGGAGAGTTCCTCGGAAATTTCGAGGTTGCTCTTGCCCACCGCGACCAGAAGAAGCACTTCGCGTTGTCTCGGACTCAAGCTGTCGATATCGGGATGGGCCTCGTATGAGCGCTGCGGTTCCGCGAACTGGCTTACCAGTGCCTTCGAGATCGTATCCTGCAGTAACGCCGGGTTCAGCGTCACGGGCATCTGCCATCCATCGTCCGCCGTATCGTGCCGCGCCCAAGACGAAACGTCGACGTGCATGAGGAGTGCGCCGCTGCCGGCTTCCGGGCTGACGGGTACGCCGAGCACGACGATCACGGTCTTGGCGCGCGGTGTGCGTGACGAAATCACGAATGAGGTGATGGTTCGCTTGCGCCTCAGCAGCGCCTGCACATCTGCGCGGCTGCCTTCATCTTCGCAATGGTCGAAATAGGATTCGCCGACTGTGAAACGCCCGAGGAGGGGGTTTGCATCGCGGTTTGCTTGCCCCGCATGTGCGGACTGAGCGCCGGGCTGGCTGCCGTGCGTCTGAATGCCGGTGATGATGCCACGACTGTCGATGAGCACGACGTGAACCGGCGGCTCTCGCAGGTCGGACTTGGGAGGAGTCATCTTTGCCTCGGACTTGGCGGGCTTGGCCCTGCGTTGAAAACCGGCCGCGAACTAGTATCGGCGCACTATACCTTTATCGCCAGCCGGTGCACCCGGTGGCTTAGCCAAGGGGTGCCACAAGCGCTATCGCTGGGACCTGTGCATCCGCAGCTGGCAATGAGAAAGCCAGCGGGGGATCGCACGTGAGCGGTAGTACCGTCCATCAATCTATGGTTGATTTTTTTGGATGAAGAGTGCACCTTCGCATCCCAGGGACTAATCCCCGTGATGACGCACTGGCTCGAGCGTCCCCGCGAAGGCTGGCAAGCTCAGGCCGACATTTTCGATCGCATCGCCGCCAATCGATCGATGGCGGTTGTCGCGAGATCTTGAGCGGCAATGAGCACCCGCTCATTTCGCGAGATCTCCGCCAGATGCAGATAGGCCTCGGCGAGATATTCGCAGAGCGCGACCGGGTCTTCCCTGCGCTCTGCCGGCAGCGCGACGATCGAGAGCCGTTGATGCGTGACGGTTTCAAGCGCGTCGAGCTTTTCGGCCGCTTCGCGTGATGTCGCAGCATATCGTCGAAGAAACGCATTGTCTGTCGTCTGGCCGTCATGTTGCTCGATGAGAAGAGCGAGGCGGCGTTCGGTGGCCGCGAGCGCGCCGAGGGTTACGGCCTCTGCTTTCGCAGCGCGCCGATTCGAATGAAAGGCGAGACGCCGCTCCTGGCGCAGGACCGAGACATGATCCAGTTGCTCGCGCGCCATACGCTCCGCAGCTTCCTTGACCTCTCCGTCCGCCTGCGCTGCAACATAAGTCCAAAACGTAAATGAACGCTCTTCATATCGCACTGCGATGGCTAGCGCGCGATAGGGTGTCATCAGGCTGGACTGCGCGATTTCTTCCGGCGACACGTCGAATGCATCCGGTATCGGCCAGGGTGCAACCGTTGCAACGGCCGCGCCTTTATGCTCGGCCGCCCATTCGGCAACACGGTCGACATGATCTCGCTCAAACTTCGCGAGTAGCTCGAAGATATACGCCAACGGCAACGAATTCTGCTTTCGCAGTGCGTTGGCCGTTTCCGTGTAATGCCGAACGGCATCGGCTTCCATCGCGCGTGCCAGCGCGAAGAATTCTCCCATCGAACGGAGTTGGCCAGCCGGCTCTGATTTCAGGGTCGACATTATGTCCTCATGCAAGCATGTTACTCTGAGCGCTGAACAATCCACGATGTTTGCGTCAGATCAAATCGGTCCCCGATATTTCCTACTATCCGGAGAACATTAGGAGGGTCTTTGTGATCGTAAAACTGACACGTTGGCTTTGCGTGACAATAATCGCATGCGGTCTCCTTTCGTGGATATCACCGGCGATCGCACAGTCGAAGCTGATGGAGTTTGCGGGTCACGCTGCGCCGCAAGATTTCTTTCCGAAGGCGACCCGTTTTGGGACGCCTCAAGGCGAACCGCCGATTCTTCCAGTGTATGCGGACGAAACGCTCGCCGGTTATGTTTACCTCACGACCGACTTCACCGGCGCAGTCGGCTATTCGGGCAAGCCGATCCGCATTCTCGTCGGTATTGATCCGCAGGGCGTGCTGACCGGCTTCAAGCTGGTTGAGCACAAAGAGCCGATCGTGCTCGTCGGCGTGCCGGAAGCGCGCGTCGTCGGCGCCTTGAATAAGCTCATCGGCGCCCATATCGGGCCGATCGCTTCGGGCGGCCAGCAGCCGCCGCAGCCGGATATCGTCAGCGGTGCGACCGTAACCATCCTGGTGATGGCTGACAGTGTCGTGCGCTCCGCCGTTAAACTCGTGAAAAGCGGACGTCTTTCGCCGGGCGATGCCTCATCCGCCGGTCCGGCAGCAGCAGCGGTTGCAACGGAAACGAAGTCGCTCGATCTCGCCCAGAATGAAACCCGCGACTGGCAGAGCCTGCTTGGCGACGGCTCCGTGCGGCGGCTGACGCTTTCCGTTTCCGAGATCAACAGCGCTTTCGAAAAGTCCGATAATAAAGACGCGGCGGCGTATCCCGAGGACGGAAAACCCGAAGACACTTTCATCGATTTGTATGCAGCGCTCGTCACGCCTCCGGTGATAGGAAAAAGTCTCCTCGGCGATTCCGTGTACGAGCGGCTGCAGAAACGCCTGAAGCCCGGCCAACAGGCGATGTTGGTCGCAGGTAACGGCATCTATTCCTTCAAGGGTTCGGGCTACGTTCGCGGCGGTATCTTCGATCGCATTGAACTCGAGCAGGCCGGTGCCGGGGTTCGATTCCGCGATCGCAATCATGAGAGGCTTGGCGATCTCGCGGCGCAAGGCGCACCCATGCTGCGCGAAATCGGGCTGTTCACTGTACCAACCGACTTCGCCTTCGATCCGACGGAGCCGTGGGACCTCCGGCTTCTGGTGCAGCGCGCGACGGGGACGCGCGAGAAAGCGTTCCTGACGTTCGATCTCCCGTACACGCTTCCCGACCGCTACGTCCGTCGCGAAAAAATTGCTCCGCCTGCAGCAAAACCGGCGGCCGTCAGTCAAGCCGGGGTCGCGGCGCCCGCTTCGCAAGCGGCATCGTCCGAAGTGGCGAGCGGAGACGAGCCGCTGTGGAAACAGATGTGGGAGCGGGAGACCGGCTCCATCGCGATCACGCTGGTCGCGCTCGCGATACTCACCGGCATCTTCTTTTTCCAGAACGCGCTCGTCAGACGGCCAGTCTTCTATACTTGGCTTCGGCGCGGCTTTCTCGCCTTCACGCTTGTCTGGCTCGGCTGGTACGCCAACGCGCAGCTCTCCGTCGTCAATGTTCTGACATTCACGAACGCGCTCGTGACCGGCTTCAGCTGGGAATACTTCCTGATGGCGCCGCTGATCTTCATTCTCTGGTCGGCGGTGGCGATTTCGCTGCTGTTCTGGGGACGCGGCCCGTTCTGCGGCTGGCTGTGCCCGTTCGGCGCACTTCAAGAGCTGATGAACTCCGCCGCCAAGGCCGTCGGCATTCCGCAGTTGCGCGTCGCGTGGAATTTGCACGAGCGTTTGTGGCCGATCAAATACGTGATCTTCCTCGTCCTCTTCGGTGTGTCGCTCTACTCGATCGCAGCGGCCGAACATCTTGCCGAGGTCGAACCCTTCAAGACCGCGATCATTCTGAAGTTCATGCGTGAGTGGCCGTTCGTGCTCTTTGCGGTCGCGCTGCTGTCTGCGGGTTTGTTCGTCGAGCGGTTCTTCTGCCGCTACCTGTGCCCGCTCGGTGCCGCGCTCGCGATCCCCGGACGCTTGCGCATGTTCGAGTGGCTGCGCCGCTGGCCTGAATGCGGTTCGCCGTGCCAGCGCTGCGCCAACGAATGCCCCGTTCAGTCCATCCATCCGGAGGGACACATCAATGTCAACGAGTGCATCTATTGCATGCACTGTCAGGAGCTCTACTACGACGACCACCGATGCCCGCACATGATCCAGGTGCGGCTGAAGCGCGAGCGGAGCGCGGCTCTCGCATCGCCTTCGACTCAAAATCCTCCGACGAAGCCGGTGCGGCCACTCATCAGCTATGTCGGAAAAATCGTGAAATCGTAGCCCGGCGATAAACACGCCATTTTTGACGTGAGGAGATTCTTATGACCAGCAAGAAAGAGACGAAGGGCCTGACACGGCGCGACATGCTTGGCCAGACAAGTGTGATTGCCGCTGCAGGTGTAACCGGAATCGCAGGCGGAATAGGCGCTTCCGAACTCGTGAGCCGGGCGAACGCTCAGGCCGCCGGCGGCGCGGCGCACGGCAACATCAATGTCGCGCCGGGAGATCTTGACGAATACTACGTGTTCTTCTCCAGCGGACAGTGCGGAGAGCTCCGCATCGTCGGCCTTCCTTCGATGCGTGAACTGATGCGCGTACCGGTGTTCAATCGCTGCAGCGCGACAGGTTGGGGACAAACCAACGAAAGCCTCAAGGTTCTGACCGAACATCTCACGCCGGAATCGCGTGAATTTTTGAAGAATCGCGGCGGCACGTACATGAACGGCGATCTTCACCATCCGCATATCTCGTTCACCGACGGCACCTACGACGGCCGCTACGCCTTCATGAACGACAAAGCCAACACCCGCGTCGCGCGCGTCCGCCTGGACGTGATGAAGTGCGATAAGATCATTCAGCTGCCGAACCAGCACACGGTGCATGGCCTCCGCGTGCAGAAATATCCGCGCACGGGCTATGTTTTCTGCAACGGCGAAGATGGCGTGCCGCTTCCCAACGACGGCAAGGTTCTCAACAGCCCGAAAGACTACTACTCGATCTTCACCGCCGTCGATGGCGACACGATGAAGGTGGCGTGGCAGGTCATCGTCGACGGCAACCTCGACAACGTCGACGCCGACTATCAGGGCAAGTACGCGTTCTCGACCTGCTACAATTCCGAGGGCGGCGTCACGCTCGCCGAAATGACCGCCAAGGAGCAGGACTGGCTGACCGTCTTCAACATCAAGCGCATCGAAGAAGCGGTGAAGAAGGGCGACTTCAAGGAAATGGGCGGCGTGCCGGTCATCGACGGCCGCAAAGGTTCGCCCTACACGCGCTACATTCCGGTCTCCAACGGTCCGCACGGCATCAACACCGCGCCGGACGGCATTCACATCATCGCCAACGGCAAGCTGTCGCCGACATGCACGGTGTTCGACGTGCGGAAGTTCGACGATCTGTTCGACGACAAGATCAAGCCGCGCGATACCGTCGTCGCCGAGCCTGAACTCGGACTTGGACCGCTACACACCGCTTATGACGGCAAAGGCAATTGCTACACGACGCTGTTCATCGACAGCCAGATCTGCAAGTGGAACCTGGATCTCGCAAAGCGCGCCTACGCGGGTGAAAAGGTCAATCCGATCATCCAGAAGCTCGATGTGCAGTATCAGCCCGGCCACAATCACACTTCCATGGGTCAAACCAAGGAAGCCGATGGCAAATGGCTGATCTCGCTGAACAAGTTTTCGAAGGATCGCTTCCTGAACGTCGGTCCGCTGAAACCAGAAAACGATCAGCTCATCGACATCTCGGGCGACAAGATGGCCATCGTACACGACGGCCCGAGCTTTGCCGAACCGCACGACGCGACCATCGTTCATCGCTCCAAGATCAATCCAGTGTCGATCTGGAATCGCGCCGACCCGATGTTCGAAGACGCGGTCAAGCAAGCGAAGGCCGATGGCGTCGATCTGGAGAACGACTCGAAGGTGATCCGTGACGGCAAGAAGGTTCGCGTCTACATGACGTCGACCGCTCCGACGTTCGGTTTGACCGATTTCCAGGTCAAGCAGGGCGACGAGGTCACCGTCTATGTCACGAACATCGACGCTGTCGAAGACCTGACGCACGGCTTTACGATCGTCAACTATGGCGTCGCGATGGAAGTCGCGCCGCAGGCGACCGCATCCGTGACCTTCACCGCCGATCTCGCTGGCGTTCACTGGTACTATTGCCAGTGGTTCTGCCACGCGATGCACATGGAAATGAAGGGCCGTATGCTCGTCGAGCCTCACGGCGCTTAAGCAAGGAACGACGTGAGACCGATCCTACGTATGCTGACGGCAGTGCTTGTCGTGGCGGGATTTTCCCGCCACGCCGGCGCCGCGCAGATCGACGCTACGCCTGGGCAAGCGCTGCAGGCCGTGGTGGAGCATGCGCAGGACGGTGACGTCATCGAGCTTGCTCCAGGAGATTATCGCGGCCGGCTTCGGATCGAGCGACCTGTCTCGCTCGTCGCAAAATCCGGGGCGACCGTGATCGGTGATGGCGAGGGGAGCGTCATCACCGTTAATGCGCCCGACGTGACGATCAAAGGCCTGACGATCAAGGGCTCAGGCCGCGATCTTCAAGGCATGGACTCCGCGGTGTTCCTCGCCCAGACTGCCGAGCGCGCGCTGGTCGAAGGAAATCGCATCGAAGGCAATCTGTTCGGCGTCTACGTGCACGGCGCGACGGACTCGCAGGTTCGCGACAACGTCATCGAAGGGCTGCGCGATATCCGCATCTCCGACGCCGGCAACGGCGTCTCGCTCTGGAATTCGCCCGGCGCGAAGATCGTCAATAACGACATCCGCTACGGACGCGATGGCATCCTCGCCAACACCAGCCGCGACAACGTCTTCAGCAAAAATCGTTTTCGCGATCTGCGCTTCGCCATCCATTACATGTATACGAACAATAGCGAGGTGAGCGACAACGTCTCGATCGGCAACACCGTCGGGCTCGCGATCATGTTCTCGCATCACTTGCGCATTCATGGAAATGTCTCCGACGGCGACCGCGATCACGGCTTGCTGCTCAACTTCGCCAATAATTCCGAGATTTCCGGAAACTTCGTGCGCGGCCGGCTGCAGCCGCAGGAGCGTTGGCTGAGCTCGGGGCTCGCCGGCAAAGCTGCGAGCGAGGACGGGATGCTCCCCGTTGGCGATCACGCGCCGTCTCTCGCGCACGGCGCTCGCATCGGACCGGAAAAATGCGTATTCATCTACAACGCCAACAAGAATCGATTTGTCGACAACCGCTTCGAGGGCTGCGAGATCGGAATACATTTCACAGCCGGGTCCGAAGGCAATGAGATGGTCGGCAACGCCTTCATCGGCAACCGCAACCAAGTCAAATACGTCGGCACACGCTACCTTGACTGGTCGAAAAACGGCCGCGGAAACTTCTGGAGCGACAATCCCGCCTTCGATCTCAATGGCGACGGCATCGCCGACGCCGCTTACCGTCCGAACGACATCATCGACAAGGTGTTGTGGACGGCGCCCGAGGCCAAGGTTCTCGTCAACAGTCCGGCGGTGCAAATCATTCGCTGGGCGCAGGCGCGCTTCCCCGCAATTCTTCCCGGTGGCGTCGTTGACACGCATCCGCTGATGGCGCCCACGCCGCTGCCCGCGCAAAACTATGGCGAGGGAGCGCGGCCATGACAGCCATCGTCGAACTCGAGCACATTGAAAAGCGCTACGGCGCGATCGCGGCGGTGAATGATGTCTCCTTCGCGCTGCAGCCGGGCGAGTCGGTTGCTCTGATCGGCCACAACGGCGCCGGCAAGACGACGCTTTTCAAGATGATGCTCGGGCTTTCACGTCCGACGTCGGGCGACATCCGCGTGCTCGGTGATCACCCCGCCGCCGGAGAGTTCGCGGCACGCAAGCGGCTCGGCTATCTACCCGAGAGCGTTTCATTCAACGGCGCGCTGACGGGCCGCGAAGTGCTGTCGTTTTACGCCCGCCTCAAGGACGCATCGACTGATAAAATCGACAGCCTTCTCGAGCGCGTCGGTCTCACGGCCGCCGCGGACCGGCCAATCCGAACGTATTCGAAAGGCATGCGCCAGCGGCTCGGCTTGATCCAGGCGCTGTTCGGCGATCCGTTGCTGCTTCTCCTCGACGAGCCGACGACCGGCCTCGATCCGGCGCTGCGGCTCGAATTCTACGAGATCGTGCAAGAGCTGCAGCAGCAGGGCGCAACGATCGTGCTCTCGTCGCATGCACTGACCGAGCTCGAGGAACGCGCCAGCCGCATCATCATTCTCAATCGCGGACGGATGGTCGCCAACGGCTCGATCGACGAGCTGCGAAAGCTCGCAGGGCTGCCGATCAAAATTCGCGTCACCGTCGCCTCCGGAAAGGCGGAAAAACTTTCGGCGCTCGTCGGACCGGTTCCGAACTGGCGCGAGATCAACGGCCATCTCGTCGAATTCGACGCGGCGCCAGGCGCCAAGATCGAACTCATCCGCCGAGCGACCGATGCGGCAGGACCCGCACAGGATGTTGCGATCCTGCAGCCGACACTCGACGATCTCTACGCGCACTTCCTGCGCCGTCACGGCGAGGCCGCAGCATGACCAACATTTTGCTCATCGCCTGGAAGGAAATTCAGGAGTGCCTGCGCAATCGCTGGGTCGTCGCGATGACCTTGCTGCTCGCGGCGCTCGCGCTGTCGCTGACGTTCCTTGGCAGCGCGCCGACGGGTACCGTCGGAACCTCCGCGCTCGATGTCGTGATCGTCAGCTTGTCGAGCCTGACGATCTTCGTCATACCGCTCGTCGCGCTCTTGATTTCGCACGATGCGATCGTCGGCGAGATGGAGCGCGGCACGATGCTGCTGCTGCTGAGCTATCCGGTCAGCCGCCTTCAGGTTCTGCTCGGAAAGTTCTTAGGCCACCTCGCCGTCCTGACGTTCGCGACCGCATTCGGCTATGGCGCTGCCGCCATCGCGCTGATGGTCTCTGGCGCCGAGATCGGAGGCGGAAGCTGGGCCGCTTTCGCGGGCATGATCCTGACATCGATCTTGCTCGGCGCCGTTTTCATCGCCATCGGCTATCTGATCAGCGCACTCGTGCGCGAGCGGGCGACCGCTGCCGGAATCTCGATCGGCGTCTGGCTGCTGCTGGTGGTTCTATTCGACATGGCCATGCTCGGTGCTCTGGTGGTCGACCAGGGCCGCACGATTTCCTCCGCGGCCGTGAGCGGCATGCTGCTGTTCAATCCGACTGACGTGTATCGCCTGTTCAATCTGGCGGGAGCGGAGAACGTCAGCGTGCTAACGAACATGTCCGGCATCGCCGATCAGGCGAGTCTCAGTCCGGCCGTGCTGCTCGCCACACTTGTGATCTGGGTCTTGGTGCCGCTGACGCTCGCTGGGCTGACCTTCTCGCGGAGGGAGCTATGACGCGGGCTTGGCTCCTCATCGGCGTGATGCTCTCGTTTGCGCTCGCAACGGCGGGCTGCCGGGAAAAGGCGAGCGAAGCGCCGCCACCGCCGCAGCATCTGACCGCCGATGCGACGGGACATTACTGCGGCATGGCTCTCGCCGAACATCCTGGTCCCAAAGGCCAGATCATTCTTGCCAGCCGAACCGATCCGGTGTGGTTCTCGTCGGCCCGCGACGCCTTCGCGTTCACGATCCTCGCGGAAGAGTCCAAGGACGTGCGCGCAATCTACGTCTCCGACATGGGCAAAGCGCAGACCTGGGACAAGCCGGGCGACGACAACTGGGTCGACGCACGTCAGGCATTTTTTGTCGTCGACAGCCGCAAACAAAGTGGAATGGGCGCGCCGGAAACGGTGCCGTTTTCGGATCGCGCCGCAGCCGACAAGTTTGCCGAAAGCAACGGCGGCCGCGTCTTATCGTTTTCCGAAGTTCCGCACGATTACGTGCTGACGTCGGATATCGGAACAGACGCCACTCGATCAACTGAAGCCATCGGTTCGCCCTAGGAGCGCGATATGACGAGCTATCCTACACGGCGAAAATTCGTCACCATCACGGCTGCGGCCGCAGGCATGGGCCTCCTGCCGTTCGCGCGATCGCATGCCGAAGACCAAGCTGCCCTGCTCGAATGGCAGGGCGTTTCGCTCGGCAGCGTCGCAACGATCCGGATCTATCATCCCGATCGCGAAGCAGGGCGCAAACTGATCGATCGCGTGGTTGCTGAAGCGCGCCGCCTGGAGATGATTTTCACGCTCTACGACAAAGATTCCGTTCTTTGCGATCTCAATCGCCGTGGCGTGCTCGTCGCGCCGCCGCCGGAACTCGTTGACGTGCTGCAGCAGTGCGACCGTGCCTGGAAGGTGACGGGCGGCGTCTTCGATCCGAGCGTGCAGCCGCTCTGGACCTGCTACTACAAGCACTTCGCGGAAGCTGGAGAAACCACGCCGCCGCCGGCCGAAAAGCTTGCGCAGTCGCTGCATCTCGTCGGCTGGCGACAAGTGAAATTCAGCCGCGATCAGATCGTTTTCGACAAGCCCGGCATGGGCTTGACGCTCAACGGCATCGCGCAGGGATATATCACCGATCGCGTCGTCGATTTGCTGCGCGAAGCGGGCCTTGAAAGCTGCCTCGTCGACATGGGCGAAATACGCGCGCTTGGCACGCATGCGGACGGCAAACCCTGGAGTGCGGCTCTGCAAGGACCCGTCGATACTGCAAAGACGCCGGCCGCGATCGACCTCGTCAACAAGGCGGTCGCGACATCGGCCGCCAGCGGATTTCAGTTCGATAAGTCCGGGCAGTCGAACCACATCTTCAATCCGGTCACTGGCCGCTGCGCCGATCCTGCGCGGGCCCTGTCCGTCGTCAGCGACACCGCGGCGTCGGCCGATGCGCTATCGACGGCGTGCGCGCTCATGGAAGACAAGCAGATTGTCGAATTGCTGCGGCGGGCAGACGGAACGCGCGCCTTCGTCTCGACCGCTGCTGGAACGGTGGAACTATAGCGGTTCGCGGGATTTGGCTTTGCTCCGCCAACGATCGGTCAGCGTTTCCCAGAACGCCCCGATAGCGACGAGCGCCACGATCAGGAACAGGCCGATCACCATCTGGATGACGCCGAAGTTCGGGGCGTCGCGCGCAACGAAGACGGCCGCGATAAGCGCCGAGATGAACATGATCGGGCGAACGAGCAAGTTGAGCACGACGGCCTCCAGATCTGCAATTGATCCGGAGATTCTAGTTGTCCCTCTCAATCCCGCATTTGATTGACATCAAGAGTTTGGATGTCGCTGCAATTCGAAGGGGCGGTCGGAAGCCGACGGTTAACTGCGGTCGCAACACGAGCGGGCAGCAATATCGCTGATACTGAAAAAGTTGGGCGGCACGCTTCCCAGGAAGCGCACCGCCCAATGTCGCTCATAAGAGCCGTTGCTCATAAGAAATGAGGTGTCAGTTCTCGACCACGCCCTCGAGAGCGTAATGCTTGATCGATTTGCGGTTCTTGATCAGCTCATCGATGCTGGGTTCACCCTTCAGCGCCCGTGCGATGGCCAATTTCATCGCCTCGTAGTTGGTCCGGTAGAGATCTTTCTTGTCGAGTTCGGCATGACCGGCGCAACGCGGATCGAGCCACACCGTCACGACGATGCAAAGATCATCGACGGCGTTTTTCGGGATGACGCCTTCGGAAACGCTGTCCACGACGGCATCAGCGATGGCGCCCTGCACCACGCCGCCGAACAATTCGATGTATTCCGCGGATGTGATGGTCACCTTGGACGTCATCATCGTGGCGGGGCGTGCGAGCTGGTTGAGGTCGCGGATCGCAAAGAAACGGGTATGTCCGGCGGATTGGCCCATCATGCTTGCGAAGGCGTGGCCAACCGGGCCATTCACCGAGCCGATCAGCACTTCCGGCATCGCATCGGTGTATTGGCCTTCGGCGGCGAGGACGGTCGCTTCGCCGGCTTTGAAGATAATGTTCGTCATGGGTTCTCCGAAGAATGGTGCGTGTCGTGATAGTCCGTACAGATGGATGACCCATCGAGCCATCCATGCGGATCGGATGGAGCAACGGGACTTGAATATCAAGCCTGCAAAATCGCGAGGCTTGTCCAAGGTCAATAGAGGAGAGTTTTCTTGAGCGGTTCGGCGCGGGGCGATTTTGCTTCGCGCGATGAAGACGCCACGCATCGAGCGCGTATCTCGTCGGAGCGACGAGAATTCTTTGCGTCGTTAGGAACGAACAAGGCGCGAGATCAGAACCGAAACCGGGCTATCGAGTGGAAATGATCTCGCAACGATATGCGAATACGGCTGCAAAATTGGCTGGGATGCCAGGATTCGAACCTGGGAATGGCGGAATCAAAATCCGCTGCCTTACCACTTGGCTACATCCCATCATGCCGTTTGGAAAACCGGCGCGAGAGCCCCGGCGGAGCGGCACCATAATCAGTCGTCGCAGGGGCGGCAATGGTGCGTGGCAAAGCGCCACCAGCCGCCTGTGGAAGGGTTCGAAGACTCAAAAGCTGCGCCGTCCGGACGCGGCATTTGGACTTGTCACACCAATCACATCAAGCGCTTGCAGGCCACCCTCCAGATCGCTATAACGCCCCTCTCTTAGGCGCCTTACTATCTCGCGCGCCTCAGAGAAAAAGCCTAAACTCAGGCTGACGGTCGGGCGGAGCGTAGCGCAGCCTGGTAGCGCACTTGCTTCGGGAGCAAGGGGTCGGAGGTTCGAATCCTCTCGCTCCGACCAGTCTTTTCAAAGAGTTAGCTATTCGCGCTCTTCCGAATTCCCCCGGTATTTCCCGGGATATGGCGTTTCCCCGATACAAGGCTGTCCCTGCAATTGCCCGTGAAACCTCGCACCTGACGGCACCGCATTACGCGGCGCGCTCACAGCTCATTCGGGTCGTTGGATGAGATCGCGGCGTCCGGGCCGTCCAGCAATTCCAGATCGAGCCCGTCGATTTCTTGCAGGCTACGTCCGGCGATGCCCTGCAGGTCGCCGTACATGCCGACAGTCGATTCAACGACGCCCCTGATCTGAGCCTCGCGCTTTGCCCAGAGCCGCGTCATCGCCTTGCGCTCGCGATCGAGGTCGGCCTGCATGTCGGAAATCTTTTCGATGATCGCCTCGACGCGCTGGCGAAAGCGCGGGCCGGTCAGATATTGATAGACAAGCTCGACCTTCGTTTTCTGGCCTTCGCCGGAATCGCGCGCCATCGCGAGTTCGATCAGCGACTGGCGGAGCACCACGGCGACGGCAAGCGCGCATCGCGTCTCGGCCACCCAGACGCCGTCGATCAGGTCGAATGCGACGACGCCTTTCGGAAGCGCGCTGGTGACGAGCAGGGAGATCTCGGCTTTTGCCGAACGCTGATCCTCGCGCAGCTTTGCAAGCCAGGCATCGCTGAAGTTCTTGGTCCGCTTCAGCTCCCAGAGAATCGTGCCGCAAACCTGGTTTTGCGACCCGACGACGCGATGCAGAACATCGCCGCCAAATTCGCCTTTCGGCACCGGCTCGATGGCGTCGCGCGGAAAACGTGAACGAAGCATCGCTTCAAGCTCAAGCTCCAGAACTTCACCCTGCAATTGCTGCGAGCCTTGCTCGGCGCGGCGCTTCAGATCCTCGATCTGTTTGCGCATGCCGTCCATCTGCTGATCTTTTTCGGCCATGCGCAGCTTCAGGCCTTCTTCGGCATCGAGCTTCGCCTTGTCGCGAACGGCGGCCAGCGAGGCCTGCACTTTTTTCTCGACCGTCAGATCGAGTTCGCGCCGCGCGTCGTCCAGATCCCGTTGCTTGCGAAGCAGCTCGGCTTGCGATTTCTGCGCTTCCTCGAGCTTGACGTTACGTTCTTTCAGAATGTCCTGAAGCTCGCTGATCTCTTTCGCTTTGCGATCGAGATCTCCTGCGGTGCGCAGCTTCGCCTTCTGCGCTTCCTCGGCGGCGATCGCCTCCCGTTCGGTTTGCAGGCGCGTCCGGATCTGTTCCTCGATCGACGCCTTCTGACGTTCGATCTCCGCCTGGCGATCGCGAAGCGTGGCCTCGCGTGCACCCATCGCCTGTTCCCTGTCGGCGATGATTTTCTCGTATCGCTGGCGTGTCGCGGCGATCAGCGGGCCCGCGAGAGATTCGTTGAGCTTGATCTCGGTGCTGCAGTTCGGACAGGTAATGGTCGGATCGCTCATTCTTTTTCCCTCACGCAAGCTCGCGGATCGTTATTGCTGCGATTCGCAAGGCAAAATAACGCAACCCCACGTTTGGCCCATAACCCGCCGGGAAGCTCCGGCGGTCAGCGCTTCGCCGAATATGCCAGGAACGCGATCAACGCGTCGATTTCGGCGTCCGGGATTTTTTCAGGCCCGAAGCCCAGCATTTGCTGTTCCGGCCACGTGCGCACGGATTTCGGGTCGCGGATCAACGCGTGAAGGCCGGTGGCGGTCATATATGTCGTGACATTCATCGGCTTGCCGAGGTCCGGGCCGGTCGCGCTTTCTCCCGCGCCGTTGAGGCGATGACAGGGAATGCAATTCTTGATGAACGATGCTTGCCCAAGACGCTCTTTCGCGTCGCCCGCAAGTGAGGAGTCGACCGCGAGCTGCGGCCAGCGGCGAACGGGATCGTCGACGCCGGTCAGTCTGGCAAGCGCATACGGCCATTGCTCGCTGCCAACGCTCGAGCGTTCCGGATTCTCCCAAACGAGGTAAAACGGCCCGGCGCTCGCTTGCTTGCCCGGCAGGTTCGGCCAGGGCGCCTTCGCCTCTTCGATCGCGATCCATGCGACGGAGCCGCCCGACGCACCCTGCATGATCAGCGAAACTGGTATCTGAGACACGAAGCCGTCCTTGGCTCGCGCTTCGATCGTCGTGAAGCCGAGCTTACCGACGTCGCCGATCAGAGCGATGAGCGGCACCGCGCGATACGTCATGGCGCGGCGATAGGAGACGTCGGCCGGGATCGTGATCGTCTGCGCGTCGGGCCTGATGAGCAGCTCGTGTGCACTGAGGCTCAGCACGCCCTTGCCGAACGAGAGCGAGAGAATGTTTTCCTTCGCGGCGAGCGGCGCGATGTTCAGCACCGTGATGACGATAAGCGCCAGAAATCTGATCAGCATGAGGACTCGCGATTCAAGCAAGGGCATTGCGGATGGCATTGAGCCCGTCGGTCAGCGCCGCCGGGCCAGGCTGGAGAATAAGCGGAGATTTGATCTCGTGAATGCGGTTATTGGCGACGGCCGGCATGTCGCGCCAGCCCTGACGATCGGAAATCTTCTCGGGCCGGACTTTCTTTCCGCACCACGACGCCAGAATGACGTCCGGCGCGCGCGCGAGCACGTCGTCGGCCGAAACGATGCGATCCTTGGCCGCCGCCGCCGATCGCTTTTCCGCGAAGATGTCGTCGCCGCCCGCAACCTCGATCAATTCCGAGACCCAGCAGATTCCGGAAATCATCGGATCGTCCCACTCCTCGAAATAGACGCGCGGCCGCGGCGTTCGCGAGCGCGTTTCCGAAGCGACGGCGCGCACGCGGTCTTCGAGCGAGCGCGCCAGATCGTTCGCCTTGTCCGGACAGCCGATGAGCGCGCCGACTGTGCGGATCATGGCGAAGATGCCGGCGAGGTCGCGCTGGTTGAAGACATGGACGGCGAGACCGGCGCGAGCGAGGTCGCCCGCGATACCGGCCTGGATGTCGGAAAACGCCAGCACGAGGTCGGGTTCGAGCGCGGCGATCTTCGGGATGTCGGCTGACGTGAAGGCCGAGATGCGCGGTTTTTCATGCCGCACGCGGGGCGGGCGGACGGCGTATCCCGACACCCCTACGATGCGCTCGTCCTCGCCGAGGAGATAGAGCGTTTCGACGGTCTCTTCGGTGAGGCAGACGAGCCTGCGGGCAGGGAATTCGCGCATGCCCCTTGTGTAGCAGATGTGATGATGTTGCAGTAGCTCGGGTGGCGGCTGGCCGGTCGGTTGCGACGCAAGGAAAGCTAGGTACTTTGGGCGGGCTCTTCGCCGCACGGCCAAGCCCCTTGGTCGCACAGCGCCGAAACATTAAATGCGGTACGAGAGATATTGGTTTTTGCATTTTCATTTAAGTTTGGGACGAGAGCGACGTGACGCACCCGCAACCCATCCGCTGCGACGCATGCACGGTCCGTCACCGGGCTGTTTGTGGCGCGCTGGGCCCCAGAGAGGTCGAGCGGCTGAACGCGATCGCGCGTCACCGGACGATTTCGTCGGGGCAGGCGATCGTCGGCGACCAGGACCGCGTCGTGTCTTTTGCCAGCATCGTGTCCGGCGTCGTCAAGCTGACGAAAACCCTGTCGGACGGACGCCAGCAGATCGTTGGCCTGCAGTTCGCTTCCGATTTCCTCGGACGCCCGTTCCGCGACCGGAGCGTGTACGAGGCGACCGCCGTCAGCGACGTACACCTTTGTATCTACGACCGGCGCCAGTTCGAGCAGCTGGTGCGCGAGTTCCCGGGTTTCGAGCGCCGGCTTTTTGAGAATACGCTGGATGAACTCGACGCCGCGCGCGAGTGGATGCTTTTGCTCGGCCGGAAAAGCGCCGAGGAAAAGGTCGCCAGTTTCATCCTCATGGTTTCGAAGAAGCTGGAGAGCATCAACGGCCATGGGGGCGAGGGGCGGCCGGCAAAATTCGAGCTACCGATCACGCGCACCGAGATTGCCGATTTTCTCGGGCTGACGATCGAGACCGTCAGCAGGCAGGTGTCTCGCCTCAAGAGCGAAAAAATCATCGCGCTCGAAGGATTGCGCACGGTCGCCGTGCTCGACCTCGCACGCCTCGAAAAGGCGAGCAGCGGCTGACGCGAGAGCGGGACGAATTCAGGCACGGCACACCGATGACTCATGCGCATCCTCGGCCCGCGTCTTATTCTGCACGGCGTCTGCGAGACGCTCGATGCCAGTCGCGATCTGTTTTTCCGACAACGACGAATATCCGAATATGAGATAGCGTTCGACATCCGGACGCGTCGGAGCAATCACCGCCGAACGCGGTGACAGGTCGTAAACGCCGACGCCGCAATTGAGCGCGCGCGTGATGATTTCCGGCGCGGCGGGCAAATGATCGGGCGTGCGCCAGACCATATGCATTCCGGCTTCCGCTCCGATCGTCGTTCCGTCACCGAATGCGCTGCCCAACGCTTGCAGCAGCGCGTCGCGTTTGCCGAGATAATGCTGACGAATCTTGCGGAGATGCCGCGCGTAGCCGCCGGTGTTCATGAAGTCCGCGAGAACAGCCTGCTCCAGCCACGGCTGACCATTGTTCGTCAGGGCCTTGTAGCGGCGCGCAGCGGGCATCAACTCCGGCGGCACGACGACATAGCCGAGACGAAGCCCGGCTCCGAGGCATTTCGAAAACGTGCCGACATAGAAAACGCGATTGGCGCTATCGAGCGCTTTCAACGCGGCCAGCGGCGAGCCGACATACCGGAAGTCGCTGTCGTAGTCGTCTTCGACGATGTACGAGTCCGTTTTGACCGCCCAAGCCAGCAACTCGAGCCTGCGATCCAGCGGCAGCGTGCAGCCCATCGGATATTGGTGTGAAGGCGTCACATAGGCGACAGCGTTGGTGACGTCGGGAAGCTGCGCAACTTCGAGGCCTTTTTCGTCCACCTCGATGTGATGCAGGTTGGCGCCGAAGGACTCGAACAGATACGAGGCGCCCGCATATCCCGGCGATTCCACGATCGCATGCGTTCCCGGTGACATCAGCATGCGGCACACGAGATTGAGCGCTTCCTGGCAGCCGCCGGTGATGATGATCTGCTCCGGCTCGGCGATGATGCCGCGTGCGGGGCGAAGATGATCCGCAATGGCTTGCCGAAGCTCGGGGACGCCCGTCGGATCTCTGTATTCGGTCAGCGCCGAACCAGCGCTCAGCAATCGCTTGTTCGTCAGACGCGTCCACGTTCTTAGGGGAAACGAGCGTGGGTCCGGACGGCCGACCCAGAAATCGATCGCAATCCGATGCGCAAGCTCGTTGACGAGCGTGTGCGACCGGATTTTTGGAAGCCGCGACCGATCATGCGCGGGCGTGCCGGTTGGCTTCTTGTGTTCAAGGTCCGTCTGCAGCGCGTGGAGAGCCTGTTCCGGGATTTCGCGGGAAACGAACGTGCCCACCGACCTCGCGGTTTCGATGTAGCCCTCATCGGCAAGCCGCGCGAGAGCCAGCGTGATCGTGATCCGCGAGACCTGGAGTTGCTGGCAAAGATGCCGGCTGCCCGGCAGGCGCTGGCCTGAGCGAAGCTGACCAGCGAGAATCATTCCCCGGATTTGCTCAAAAACCTGAGTCTGCAGATTGAGTGACGACTCTCGATCGACTTCAAGCGGAAGCTGCACATCGTCCTCCGATGGACCTACGAAAAAAGCGCCGATCTTCGGAAGTCTATAGCCACCCGGCTGAAGCGCATAGGTCCATGACCGGCTTGATGCATAGGGCCGGTCATGACGACCGGCGGGTGCCGAGCAAAAAATTGAAAAAGTGCAATCGGCGGCAGCCGATCTCCCGCTGGACTTAGCAAAATGTCCCGATGCGGAGCTACTGAGCCGATCAACTTTACGTCAGCATCGAGTTACCACGCACGCGGCCAATTTTAACGGAGCTTCCGAAAATGCTCCGGAGACGCGGCCTCGAGAATGGTGAGAACCTCGCAGCAAAGAGGTTCGAATAACAATGGCAATTGGAGGAAGTGGTAATGCGCAAACTCATGTTTGCGGCGAGTGTCGCGGCAGCGGCACTAGCCTCGCCAGCGTTGGCGAACGACGACGTGGTCAAGAACCAGGCCAACCCGAACTTCTGGGCCTCGCAATCGGGTGACTACGCCGCGACGCGCTATTCGACGCTCGATCAGATCAACACATCGAACGTTGCCGATCTCAAAGTCGCGTGGACGTTCTCGACGGGCGTGCTTCGCGGACACGAAGGATCTCCCCTCGTGATCGGCGACGTCATGTATCTTCACACGCCATTCCCGAACATCGTGTTCGCTCTGAACCTTGCGGACGAGCAGAAGATCATCTGGAAATACGAACCGAAGCAGGACCCCTCGGTCATTCCGGTGATGTGCTGTGATACCGTCAACCGCGGCCTCGCGTATGCCGACGGCAAGATCATCCTGCAGCAGGCCGATACCAACGTCGTGGCGCTTGACGCCAAGACCGGCAAGGAACTTTGGAAAGTCGCCAACGGCGATCCGAAACGCGGCGAAACGGCGACCAACACCGTTCTGATCGTTCGCGACAAGGTCATCACGGCAATCTCGGGCGCCGAGTTCGGCGTGCGCGGTTATGTGACGGCTTACGATCTGAACACCGGCAAGCTCGCCTGGCGCGCTTACAACATCGGACCGGACAATGAAATCCTGTTCGATCCCAATAAAACAACATCGCTCGGCAAGCCGGTCGGCAAGGACTCGTCGCTGAAGACTTGGAACGGCGATCAGTGGAAGATCGGTGGCGGTACCCTCTGGGGCGGCTGGTCCTACGATCCGGAAGCCGATCTCTTCTATTATGGTTCGGCCAACCCTTCGACGTGGAACCCTTCGCAGCGCGCTGGGCCCGATGGCAAGCCGATCGACCAGAAATGGACGATGGCGATCATCGCTCGCAATCCCGATACCGGTGTCGCGAGCTGGGCGTATCAGATGACGCCGTTCGACGAGTGGGACTATGACGGCGTCAACGAGAACATCCTCGTTGATCTCGACATCAAGGGGCAAAAAACCCCGGCGCTTGTCCACTTCGATCGCAACGGCTTCGCCTACACGCTCAATCGCAAGAACGGCGAGCTTCTGGTCGCCGAGAAGTTCGATCCGGTCGTGAACTGGGCAACCGGCATCGACATGGATAAGGCGAGCCCGAACTATGGCCGTCCGATCCGCGTCGCCAAGTATTCGACCTTCCGCGACGGCAAGGGCGCCGACTTCAACACCAAGGGCATTTGCCCTGCGGCTCTCGGTTCAAAAGACATGCAGCCGGCTTCCTTCTCGAAGCTGACCGGCTTGTTCTATGTGCCGACGAACCACGTCTGCATGGACTATGAGCCGTTCAAGGTGTCCTACACCTCGGGCCAGCCCTACGTCGGTGCCACGCTTTCGATGTTCCCGGCTCCCGACAGCCACGGCGGCATGGGTAACTTCATCGCCTGGGACGCGTCGCAAGGTAAGATCGTCTGGTCGAAGCCCGAGCAGTTCTCGGTCTGGTCTGGCGCTCTGACGACCGCTGGCGGCGTCGTGTTCTACGGCACGCTCGAAGGCTACTTCAAAGCCGTCGACCAGAAGGATGGCAAGGAACTGTTCAAGTTCAAAACGCCGTCGGGCATCATCAGCAACGCGATGACGTACACCCACGGTGGTAAGCAGTACGTCGGCGTGATGTCGGGCGTCGGCGGCTGGGCCGGTATCGGTCTCGCGGCAGGCTTGACGAACCCGAACGATGGTCTGGGTGCTGTCGGTGGCTACGCTGGCCTGAAGCAGTACACCAACCTTGGCGGCACGCTCACGGTCTTCTCGCTGCCCTAGCGCTTCCTCCAATAGTGAAGGTCTGCGAGAACTTTGGCCGGCACGGTTCCACGCACCGTGCCGGTTTTTATTGCTATAAGTTCAGCGACAATGACCTTGAATCACAGACGTCCGACCATCTCTCAAATGAACACGGGCGAGATCGTTGCGATCGGGCCCCAGCGGGCGCCGACCGGAATTTTCAAGCGCGCGACGGCAGGGCCGTGGCATGTCGCGAGCGACGGACTGCTCGGCGATCATCAGGGCGACCGCAAAAATCACGGCGGACCCGAGAAGGCGATCCATCAGTATCCGGCCGACAGCTATGCCGTATGGCGCAGCGAATACCCGAGCTTGATACCGGTTCTGGAACAGGGCGCTGCTTTCGGCGAAAATCTATGCCTGCCGCTGATGACCGAGGAAACCGTCTGCGTCGGCGATATCTATCGGATCGGAGAGGTGCTGCTGCAGATCAGCCAGGGCCGGCAGCCGTGCTGGAAGCTCAACCTGAAATTCGATCGGCCGGACATGGCGTGGCTGGTACAGAAAACCGGACGCACGGGCTGGTACTATCGCGTTCTAAAGAGCGGCCGGATCGAACCGGGTTCGACGGTCGACCTCGTCGAGCGGCCGCATCCACACTGGACGATCGCGCGGCTCAACGCCGTCATCGCCTCCCGCAGTCTTGCGCGTGAGGAACTGAGCGAGATGGCTGCGCTATCCGTTCTCGCGGAGTCCTGGCGCAACCTCGCTCGCCGGCGCTTGGAATCGCGCGAGGTTGAAAGCTGGTCCAAACGGCTCGGACAGAACACGGAAACCTAGTCCGAGAGAAGCGCAATACGCTCCGTTCACCCTTGCGACCGACGTGCACTCGCCAAAGGCCCAGCATTGGCTTATCGAATGCCCGCATAAGACATGCGCGGCACGGCTCGGTCCGTGCTTAGGCGAAACGAAAGCAAAGCGAAATCAGTGACCCACCCGGCGCATAGATTCAGTATCGCCCCGATGATGGATTGGACGGACCGGCACTGCCGCGTCTTTCACCGTCAACTGACGACGCGCGCGCTTCTCTATACGGAAATGGTGACCGCCGACGCCGTCATTCATGGCGACCGGGCACGTCTGCTCGGATATTCCGAAGTCGAGCATCCGATCGCACTCCAGCTCGGCGGCTCCGATCCGGCGAAGCTCGCCGAAGCCGCGCGTATCGGCGCCGAGCTTGGCTACGATGAAATCAATCTCAACGTCGGTTGCCCCTCGGATCGCGTGCAGGAAGGCCGCTTCGGCGCTTGCTTGATGTCCGAGCCCGAACTCGTGGCGGCATGCGTCGCCGCGATGCGCGCGCATCAACCTGTGCCGGTCACCGTCAAATGCCGGATCGGCATCGACGATCAGGACGCGGAAGAAGATCTGCGCCGCTTCATCGATGTCGTCGCCGATGCCGGATGTACCCGTTTCGTCGTGCATGCGCGCAAGGCGTGGCTGAAAGGCCTGTCGCCGAAAGAGAACCGCGAGGTTCCTCCGCTCGATTACGAACGCGTCTATCGTCTGAAGGCCGCGCGTCCCGACCTCGAAATCGTCATCAATGGCGGCATCGAAACGATCGAAGAGGCTCGCGCGCATCTCGATCACGTCGACGGCGTCATGCTCGGGCGCGCCGCCTATCAGAATCCCGCGATCCTCGCCGATGTCGATCGTCTGATCTTTGACGCCGATACGGAAAGTCCGACGCGCGCAGCCGCTCTCGAAGCGATGCTGCCTTATATCGAGCAGCACTTGAAGCGCGGCGGCCGCCTTTCGAACGTCACGCGCCACGTTCTCGGTCTTTATCACGGACAGCCGCGCGGCAAGACGTTCCGGCGCCATTTGAGTGAAGGCGCGACGTCGGCGGACGCGACCGCCGATGTGCTGCGCGAGGCGATTGCGATCGTCGAACGCCGCGCCGACGAGGCAAGAGACAGTTCGCGGGCAGCATAGGAACTCCCAATGCCAGCCGTCGTCTCGGGAGACAATCTGGCGGTCCTGCTTCTGTTGCTCGCAGCCGCTGGTCTGCTAGGCGGATTCCTTTCCGGTTTGCTCGGCATCGGCGGCGGCGGCGTGCTCGTGCCGGTTCTCTACGAAGTCTACGGCGCGATCGGCGTGCCGGAAGACGTCCGCATGCATGTGACGCTCGGGACGACGCTCGCCGTCATCGCGCCGACCGTGCTGCGATCGTTCGCAGCGTTTCGCGCGCGCGGAACCGTCGACATCGACATCGTGCGGCGCATGGGGCCTTGGATTTTCGTCGGTGTCACGGCGGGCATTTTGATTGCCGATCATGCCAGCAGTGTCGCTTTGCGCTGGGTCTGGGTCGTTTTCGGAACCGCACTCGCGATCAAGATGGCGCTCGGCCGCGACGACTGGCGGATCGCCAATACGTTGCCCCGCCCGCCGTGGCTCGAAGGCGCTGCCTTCGGTATCGGAACGATCTCGACGCTGATGGGCATCGGAGGCGCAAGCTTTACGGTGCCGCTGCTAACGCTATTCGGCAGGCCAATTCTGCAAGCCGTCGCGACGGCGACGGGCCTTGGCCCGATCATCGCGATCCCGGGCCTTATCGGCTACGTGATCTCAGGCTGGGGCGTGGCGGGCCTTCCGCCGCTCTCGCTCGGTTACGTCAACGCCGGAGCGCTGTTGATCGCGCCACTCGGCGTCTTGGCTGCGCCGTATGGAGTGAGGATGGCGCACAGCATTCCGAAACGTGCGCTCGAACTGGCGTTCGCCACCTTCCTCGCCTGCGTCGCGCTGCGCTTTTTAATGACGCTTATTTAGTTGGCGCCGGCGGGCCTGCTCCGCGAAGCGGAGTCGCCAGCGCCGATCCAGAGCCCGCGCCGGCGGCCGGCTCGCGGAACGCGAGTCGCCGGCGCCAACTCAGACAGCAATCTTCTGATTGTATTCACCGACCTCCGGGAAGCGCGACAGCTGCTGGTCGATGTCCTTGAAGATCGCCTTCATGTTGGCTTCCGACGTCGGGCTTTCGACGACGACGACAAGCTCGGGCTTGTTCGACGAGGCGCGGACAAGGCCCCAGGTGCCATCTTCCAGCATCACGCGCACGCCGTTGACGGTGATCAGATCGCGAATGGCCTGACCCGCGATGTGGCCGCCGCTGTCCTTCTGGCGCTTGTAGTGCTCGGTGATGCGCTCGACGACGTCGTATTTCTTTTCATCGTCGCAATGCGGCGACATCGTCGGCGAACTCCACGTCTTCGGCAGCGCGTCGCGAAGATCGGCAATCGACTTGTCCGGGTTGCGGTCGAGCATATCGCAGACGGCAAGCGCCGCGATGAGTCCGTCGTCGTAGCCGCGTCCAAGCGGCGTGTTGAAGAAGAAGTGGCCGGACTTCTCGAAACCGACCAGCGTCTTGTTCTCGAAGTTGAAGCGCTTGATGTAGCTGTGGCCGGTTTTCCAATACGTCGTGGTCGCGCCGTTCGCGATGAGGACGGGATCGGTCGTGAACAAGCCCGTCGATTTCACGTCGACGACGAACTTCGCGTTGCGATGGAGCGAAGAGATATCGCGGGCCAGCATGACGCCGACCTTGTCCGCGAAAATCTCATGCCCATCGTTCGCGACGACACCGCAGCGATCGCCGTCGCCATCGAAGGCCAGCCCGACGTCGGCGTTGGTTTCGCGAACCTTGGCCGCAACCGCGTGCAGCATCTTCATGTCTTCGGGGTTCGGATTGTGGTTCGGGAAGGAATGATCGAGGTCCGTGTTCAGCGGAACGACCTCGCAGCCGACCGCCGACAGAACTTCTGCCGCGAACGCACCCGCCGTTCCGTTGCCGCACGCCGCCACGACTTTGAGACGACGCTTCAGCTTCGGGCGGTTCGTCAGCGATTTGACATAGCGTTCAGCCATGTCGTGCACGAAGATATAACGGCCGCCGGTGCGCGTTTCATAGTCGCCGTTGAGGACGATTGATTTCAGCTCCGACATGTCGTCGGGGCCGAACGTCAACGGTCGCGACAGACCCATCTTGATGCCCGTCCAGCCGTTGTCGTTATGGCTGGCGGTGACCATCGCCACGCCTTCGACGTCGAGTTCGAACTGCGCGAAGTACGCCATCGGCGACAGCGCGAGACCGATGTCGTGGACTTCGCAGCCGCCTGCCAGAAGTCCGGTCATCAGCGCCTGCTTCACCGCGCCCGAATACCAGCGGTAGTCATGCCCGACGACGATACGACGGGGAACGCCGCGCCGCGTGAACAGCGTCGCCATGCCGAGCCCGACGGCATTGAGACCCATCAGATTGATTTCTTCGGGGAACAGCCAGCGCGCGTCATATTCGCGAAAGCCGGTCGGCTTGACGAGCGGCAGTCGTTCGAAATCGGCCGTGTTGGGTTTGAGGTCGGCGCGTGGCTTCGGCAGCATGCAATCTGATCCTTAAACGGCGTTCCGTGGCCGCGACCGGAACCGATCGCGCGGCACGCGCAACAGTGGACTGGCTAATGGCGTCGGGGTGAGAGACTTAGAGGAACTACTCTTGAAGCACTAGGGTTCCGGACCGCATTTCGACGCGGGAAAGTCGTCCTAAAAATGACATTCCGAGCAGTGTCCGGTCGGATTTACCCCGTTCGGACACGACCCCGGCGACATTGCGAACCGTAATGTCTCCGATCTCGATCCGGGAAATTGTGACAGGGGCGACCCGAGCCGTTCCATTGGCCGTTTGCGCGATGCCCGTGAAGTCTGCCGGATTGACGTAGATGCCGGCGCGGCGGGCATCATCGTATGTGAGCGCCACGAGAGACGCTCCGGTATCGACCATGACGCCGATGGTGCGTCCGTTGATCTCGGCTTCGGTCTGGAAATGGCCATAGGCGCCGGCCGGCAATGCGACGGTGCCACGTTCAGCGGCCGGTCGCTTGGCCTGCGCGGCCTGCGGAGCGTCGGCGCTCGCAGTGGGATCAGCGTCGGGCGCGGTTTCGAAAAGACTTCTCGCGAACCCCGCGACGACTCCCGGATGCGTGAGCGTATAGGCAAAGCCCGCAGCGCCGGCGGTCGCGAGCGCGAGGGACGCATAAAGACTGACGGTTGCCGAAGACATTATCGAAGCTCCGAGCCTCATGACGGGAAGCGAAAAGCTGTGCCTATTGCCTGAGCGTAATGAAGTCTCCGGCCACCTGATAAGACGTGAGACGCCTTAAGAAACTCATACCGAGCAAGCTTTCGTTAAGAGTTCCGGGCTTTGCGACGAGCGCCTCGACATCATCGATCGTCAATTGTCCGACACGAACGGACTTGAGCCGGACGGGCGCGAGATAGCTGGTGCCGTTCGCGGTCTTGAGCGGCGTGTCGAACGTCACATGAGTGACATCGATGCCGGCCTTCTCGGCGTCGGATTGACGGAGCACGACGGTCGCGGCGCCGCTGTCGACCAGCATCGGGAACGCCTGCCCGTTGACTTCCGCGTTGGCAAGGAAGCCGTCATCGATTTTGCGAATGCGCACCGATGCGGGCGCGGACGCCGTCGCGATCGACGCAGCGATGTCGCGATCGCTCGACGTGAGTTCGCCGTGCGCTACCGCGAAAAAGTTCTTGATCATCGGGACCGGATCGACCCGCGTCGAGACGGCGCCGACGACTGCGATAGCGCCGAGAGCGGCGATCGCCGCGAGGCGGCCGAAGCGTCGCTCGTTGTTATGATGCGAGAGCAGATATAGCAGGATCAGCGCGCCGATGACGGTGATCGCGATCGGCGGGCCTTGCATGGCTTCGAGACTGGAGCCGGTGAAAAGCAAGTACAGCAGCGCGCCGCCGAGCGCGACAATTGCCGATATGAGAAACGCGAACATCGAGCCTCACAGTCCTCCGCTGGCGCGATACGGCGTTGCTGCACCGTAAGGCGACGCAACACGCATGCGCGGCTGGCGTGCGGGGCGCGGCGCGGGATCGCGGTGACGTTCCTCGCCGAGGGGCTGCAGGGGCGTGATGATCTGCAGAACGCGCTGGCGCGGCAACGTCACCGTCACCTCGGTGCCCTTGCGCAGCTCCGACTGGAGATCAAACGTTCCGCCGTGCAGGCTGATGAGATTCTGGACGATCGGCAGGCCGAGACCGGTGCCACCTTCCGCCGTCTGGTGCGCGAGCGAGCCTTGACCGAATGCCTGGAGCACACGCGGGATTTCGTCTTTCGGAATGCCGGGGCCAGTGTCGGAAATCGTCACGAACTGTCCGCCGTCGGATGTATGCCCGACGGTGATTACGATGCGTCCGCCGCGCGGCGTGAACTTCAGTGCGTTCGACAAGAGGTTGAGGCAGATCTGGCGCATGGCGCGCGGATCGGCCCACACATGCGGCAGATCCGGCGCGAAGTCTTCGACGATGTGCAGCGTCTTGGCATCGGCCTTTATCTTGATCAGACGCCGGCAGTCCTCGGCGATATCCGTCAGACGAACCGTTTCCTCGTGCAGGTCGTAACGCCCCGCTTCGATGCGAGAGAGATCGAGGATCTCGTTGATGATGCAGAGGAGGTGATTGCCGCTTTCGTAGATGTTGTGCGCGTATTCGCGATACGTGTCGCTTCCGATCGGCCCGAGAATTTCTTTCTCCATGACCTCGGAAAAACCCATGATCGCATTGAGCGGCGTTCTGAGTTCATGGCTCATCGTCGCGAGAAAACGCGACTTGGCCTTGTTCGCGGCTTCAGCGCGCCGCCGCGCTTCGTCCGAGATGGCGCTCGCTTCTTCGAGTTCCGAGATCAGGCTGTCCTTTTCTGCGCGGTACTCGACCATCGCGAGGGCCGTCGAATGCAGGCCTTGCGCCAGGTAGACGAAAAAGACGTGGATGCCGATCGCCATCGACGCGAGCGCGAAATAGAACGGATCACCGAGCATGAAGAGGCGGCCGGTGACCGCCAGCGTCATCGGCACGGTGCCGGCAAGAAACACGTGCGGCAGCGTCGATGAAAACGTCATGCGGATCGCGAGCACGACCATCAACGTCGCGAAGATGAAGACATGCGAGGAGAACGTCGCCGGAAGAGAATGCGCGGTCGGCGTGTTTGAGATACCGATCAGCGCGAACGCGGCGAGCGCCAGGCCGTTGATGGCCTCGACGCGCACGAAGTGGCGGCGCCATTGTCCGACGTTGACATCGGCGCGCGGAATGGAGAGCAGCCGCCGGCATTGGTCGAGCATGTAGACGCGCGAGATCGACACGATCGCGATCCACATCGTCGCTTCCATCAGCGACGCCCAGAACATGGAGGCGATGTAGAAGATGAAGCACAGGGCCGGCATGGCGAACGGCGCGCTGGTCTCGTTGCGCGCGAACATCGTCAGCAGTTCGTATTCGAACTCGGGCTTGTGCGCGGTGCCGTGGGTGAGCCGGTCGCGAAACGATCGCAACTCGTCGTCGAGGTTCGAGCGACGCGGCGCGCGAGGTTGATGCGCGCGACCCGTTTCGACGCTGTCTGCGTTATCGTCCATACTGCCGGCATACCCACTGACGTGCCGCAGCAACCCAACGCTCGCGACCTCCCGTAAAGTGGCGTTAATTCGTTAATGCAAGGCTTAAAGCAGTGGCGATGCAGCGAAAAACCGGGGTTTGGCGGAGCTGGTCGCGGGCCCGGCGGCTCAAAGCCGTGCGGATGGCGGCGCTGGTGGCCCTCGCTTTGGCAGTGGGGTATCTCCAGCGAGGACGCGGGTCTAGGCATGCCGATCCGGGCGCGCCATTCCCGCCGTCCGTCAGCGGTCGCGCCGATCTGATCGACGGCGACAGTCTCCGGGTCGGCGGTCATGAGGTTCGCCTGAAAGGCATCGACGCGCCGGAAGGGCGGCAGACGTGCCGGAAGAACGGAGCGCCCTGGCAATGCGGAAACGCCGCGCGCGATGCACTAGGCCGGATGATCGGCCGTGAATCCGTCACCTGCTCGGTGAGCGAACGGGACCGTTTTGGCCGGCTGCTGGCGACCTGCCGGATTGGAGACCGCAACCTCAACGCCGCGATGGTCGCGGCCGGAATGGCGGTCGCCTACGGTAGCTACGAACGTGAGCAAGCGGCCGCAAAAGCCGAACGCCGCGGAATATGGGACGCGGAATTTCAGATGCCGCGCCAATGGCGCGACGAAAATAACGGCTCATACGCGAGGTAGGAAACATGCTGATTATCGAAACAAAACGCGCGCCGAACCCGCGTCGGGTCACGATCTTTCTCGCGGAAAAAGGCATCGACGTTCCGCGTGAGGAACGCGATCTGATGACCGGCGATCTGCGTCTCGACGACTTTTCGGCCGTCAATCCCTGGCAGCGTGTACCGGTGCTTGTTCTTGACGACGGCACGGCCATTTCAGAGTCGGTCGCGATCTGCCGCTATTTCGAGGAACTACAACCCGAGCCGCCGCTGTTCGGAACGGGTGCCGTCGGGAAAGCCGAGGTCGAGATGTGGAACAGGCGGGTCGAACTCGGCCTGTTGGCCGCCGTCGCCAGCGTCTTTCGTCACCTTCACCCGCGGATGGCGCATCTCGAAGTGCCGCAGGTGACGCCTTGGGGCGAGGCCAACAAGGAGAAGGTTGAGGCCGAGTTGACGAAGCTTGATCGCCGCCTCGCGGAAAGCCCGTTCATCGCCGGCCCTGAGTACTCGATTGCCGACATCACGGCGTTGGTTGCGATCGACTTCATGAAGCCGGCCAAGCTGGCGGCGCCCGATGGACACGCCAACGTCATGCGCTGGTACCGCGAGGTGGCAGCGCGGCCCAGTGCATCCGCTTAGCGGTCGCGATTGAAAAATATTTCCAACATTTTTATTGACTAAGGGCCTGCGAAAAATATTAATCTCAGATTTCGGGATCAAATTAAAATCATGTTCCGGAGAGGCCGTGATGTTGGATGAAATGGATGTCAAAATTCTGCGCATCCTGCAGGAAGACTGCACGCGGCCGGTTGCCGACATCGGCAAGGAGGTCGGGCTCTCGACGACGCCCTGCTGGCGGCGGGTGCAGAAGCTCGAAGAAGCCGGTGTCATTCAGCGCCGCGTCGCCATCCTCGACGCGCATCAGATCAACGCCGGCGTGACGGTCTTCGTCTCGATCAAGACCGACAAGCACTCGCTCAACTGGCTGGAGAAATTTCATACCGCCGTCGCCGAATTTCCGGAGGTCGTGGAATTCTATCGCATGTCGGGCGACATCGATTATCTCCTGCGCGTCGCCGTTCCGGACATCGCCGCTTATGACGTCTTTTATAAAAAGCTGATCTCGCGCATCGAAATCGCGAAAGTTTCGTCGGCATTCGCGATGGAGCAGATCAAGTACACGACCGCGCTGCCGTTGCAGTTCGCATTGCCCGCGAGCGAGGCGAAGCCGGAACGCGTCGAAGCCTGACCCGTCGCTCGATCACGACTTCGGTTTGTTGCCTGATTTCGGATCGAGGCGCGCAATAAGGCTCGACGTATCCCAACGGCCGCCACCGTCAGCCGCGATCTGAGCATAGAAACTATCGATGAGACGCGTGGCCGGAAGTTCGGCGCCGTTCGAAGCGGCTTCGCTCAGGCAGATGCCGAGATCCTTGCGCATCCAATCGACCGCGAATCCAAAATCGAATTCACGCGCGTGCATCGTCTTCCAGCGGTTCTCCATCTGCCACGACTGCGCCGCGCCTTTTGAAATCGTTGCGATCAGCGCTTCGATATCGAGCCCTGCATGTTCGGCGAAATAGATCGCTTCGGCGAGGCCTTGCACGACACCCGCCACCGCGATCTGATTGCACATCTTTGCAAGCTGACCCGAGCCCGATGGTCCCATGCGACGGACGCTGCGTGCGAATGCGGCGATCAAAGGTTCTGCGCGCGCATAAGCGGCCTCATCGCCACCCGCCATCACGGTCAATGCGCCAGCCTCGGCGCCGGACTGGCCGCCGGAAACGGGGCAATCGAGAAAATGCAAACCGCGAGCTTCGGCGGCGGATGCAAGTTCGCGCGCAAGCTGCGCCGACGCCGTCGTGTGATCGATGAAGATCGCGCCCGGCTTCATCGCTTGAAACGCGCCGTCAGGGCCGGTCGTCACGCTGCGCACGTCATCGTCATTGCCGACGCAGGCGAATACGGCGTCGCAATCGCGCGCGGCCTCGGCAGGCGTCGAAGCCGTTTCACCGCCAAACTGCTCGCGCCATTTCGCGGCTTTCTCAGCCGAGCGGTTATAGACGACGACGTCGTGACCGCCGCGGGTCTTGAGATGCCCCGCCATCGGATAGCCCATCACGCCAAGTCCGAGCCATGCCACTTTCGCCATGCCGTCAATTCTCCTGCGCCCAGCCGGGCTTTTACAGCTGGCTTATACAGCGGATCGTGTGCCGCGTGCGTAGCGGCGAAACGACGTTACTCGGGAAGCTAGTCGCGATCGTCGGGATAGCGGCCGCCGAATTGCGCATCGCCGCGCATCGGCACGCCGCGAACCGTGCAGACCGCGTCGTCGCGTCGGTCGCGCACGCAATCGACATGCCTTTGATCGGCCAATCGCCATTGCGAGAATTCAGGACCGAAACTCGCCGCAGCCTTGCTTCGCCAGGCTTCGATGGCGGCGCGGCGCGCATCCTGCTCGCGCACGTCGTAGGGGACGCTGCGGTCCGGCGCGTTAGCCGTTGCTTCGATGGGACGGCTCGCGGCGGACCCAGGAGGCGGCGCGGATTCGCCTGCTGGCGGCGGCGGGCGATCAGGAGGCACGTAAGCGTCGCCCCGATTGTTGCGATCGTCACGATCGGATTCATCGGCCTGACCGGGCGGAGGCGGGCGCCAGGCATCGTCGCGACCGGTGGGCGCGGCGGCCTGCGGCCTCGCGACATTCGCTGGCGCATATTTCGGTTCCGCCGGAACCCGTCCCGAGGAGTTGGCCGGTGAATACTCGGCGTCATTGCCCGCCTGGTTTCCCTGCCCATAAGGCCGGTACGAATACTTCGCGTCGGCGGCGCTATCGGCGGCCATCGCCACGGTCGGCGCGAGGCCTGTCAGGAGCACCAGCGTCAGCACGGATATCGGAAGTCGGCCATACATTCAGATTGCTCCACTGGCTGGTAAACGCGCGCTGAACGGCTTGGCGGCGCCGAGTCTCCATCGCGCATCTGAGTTAAATCCGAATGGCATCGTTAGGGAACATTCAGGTTGCTTTACTCCATCGCCGAGATGCCGCGGAGAATCGAAACCGGGCTATGCTATGAGCCTCGATGATCCCAACCTCAGCGCTGCAAAAGCGGCGGAATTGAAGACATTCTAATGTCCAAGCTCTTGCCCGTCACCTATAGCGACGTCGTTCGTGCCGCTGACGCAATCCGCGGCGCCATCATCGAAACGCGGTTCCAGCCCAGCCGCACGCTCAGCACGCTTCTCGATGCGGAAATCTGGCTGAAGTTCGAGAACCTGCAGTTCACCGCCTCCTACAAAGAGCGCGGCGCGCTGAACAAGCTGCTGTCCCTGACCGAAGCCGAGCGCAACGCGGGCGTCATCGCCATGTCGGCGGGGAATCACGCGCAAGGCGTCGCCTATCACGCGCACCGTCTCGGCATTCCGGCGACGATCGTGATGCCCGCCTCGACGCCGACGATCAAGGTCGAGAACACGCGCGGCCACGGCGCGACGGTGCTTCTCGAAGGCCAGACGCTCGAAGACGCATCGCAGTTCGCCGTCCGTTATGGGCAAGAGCACGGGCTGACGTTCGTGCATCCCTTCAACGATCCGGTCGTCATCGCGGGACAAGGCACCGTCGCGCTGGAGATGCTCAAAGCGACGCCTGATCTCGACACCCTGATCGTGCCGATCGGCGGCGGCGGATTGATATCCGGGATGGCGATCGCGGCGAAAGCCATCAACCCGAAGATCAAGGTCGTCGGCGTTGAAGCGCAGCTTTACCCATCGATGCTCAACGCGGTGAAGAAATCCTCGCTGCCCGTCGGCGGCGACACGCTCGCCGAAGGCATCGCGGTGACGCTGCCGGGCGACGTGACGAAGTCCATCATCGAGGAGCTTGTCGACGACATCCTGCTCGTGTCGGAAGCCGACATCGAGCGCGCGGTCGCGCTGCTCATCAACATCGAGAAGACGGTCGTCGAAGGCGCGGGCGCTGCCGGTCTCGCGGCGCTGCTTGCTGCAAAACGTCTGTACAAGGATCGCAAGATCGGGCTCGTGCTCTGCGGCGGCAACATCGATACGCGCCTGCTGGCGAGCGTGTTGACGCGCGAGATGGCCCGCGAGGGACGTCTCTCGCGGCTGTCGATCGATCTTCCCGACCGGCCGGGCCAGCTTGCGCGCGTCTCCGGCCTCATCGGCGGCGTCGGCGCGAACATCCTCGAAGTCTATCACCAGCGGATTTTCACCGACGTTCCCGCTAAGGGCACGGAACTCAACCTCGTCATCGAAACGCGCGATCGTGCGCATCTCGATCAGGTCGTTGCTGGGCTCAAAGGCGGCGGCTACTCGGTGCTCGTCAAAGGCTCGGGTTCGGGCGCGCTTTGAACGGCGAGCGAGGCAAAGAAAAAGCCTTACGCAGATGAAGCGTAAGGCTGAGTTAGATCGGGTCGAGGGGATCGGGCCGTGAAACTCTGAAATCAAACCTACCTGGAGGTGGAAGCTGCGACGCTTGCGGGCAACGGATCGGGCGCTGCCAGCGCGAGCGTGCCGAGCAGGATCCCGCCCGAGATCAGGAAGCACAGCGCCATGGTCAAGCGTGTCAGCTTGTTCGCGCGGGCATTCCGGTCATAAGCGGCTTCGAGATCCATCTTCGGTCGCCTGTCTTCGCTTCAACCAAGTAAGTCGTCGCTTCAAACCAAGTAAGATTCTTGTAACCGAGTTTTGCCGCGCGGTCGAAGCCGAACTCGCCCTATCGCTAATGCAAGAATTGTAAATTTAACGGATTGTTCATTCCTGTTAATGCGGCGCGTCCGCGAGGGCGGTACGGAAGGCTGCGGCCGGAAAGCCCGACGCGATATCGGCGCATTGGCGATAAGGCCATCTCGCCACTATGGTGCCGCGCCGTGGCCGTAGCGACAGAACTGCGGAATGGGGGAAGGGGTCCCGAGGGGTACTTTGGTTGGTGCGCTCATAAAATTGCGGAAGCACGTGCTCGCGCTCTGCCTGATCGTCGGTGCCGCGTGGGGCCTCGGCACGGCGGTTGCCGATGACGTTGTGCCGTCGCCGCCCGATATGACGGTCGCCGCGCCGTTGGCACCCAAAGACGCGCAGGGCGTTCCGCCGCGTCCCGAAGAGCCGCGCGCCGCCAAAGCCTACGACACGCTCAGCACGCATTGCGCCCGCTGCCACCAGACGGGACGGCTCGAGCTTCCGCTGGCGTCCGGCGGGCTCTCGAACATTCTCGCCATCGACGATCTGGCGCGCGATCCGGTTCTGGTGAAGCCCGGCGTGCCCGATGCATCGCGCCTCTACGATGTGCTCGAAACGCGGCATGCGCCGCTCGATGTGTTCACCAGCGGCTCCGTCGCCGCCGAGCCCCAGCCAGAGGACATCGAAAGCATTCGCGGCTGGATCAGAGACCTGCCGCCGTCCACGCAAGCATGTCCCGTCCGCCATCCGGTGCGGCCCGACGACATGGACAAGATGATGCGCGATGCGCAGCGCCTGGAGCGCGACCAGGCCGGTGACGTGCGCTTCATCACCTTGGCGCATCTCGACAACGCCTGCGCGACGCCCGCCGAAATGTCGGCTTACACGCAGGCGCTGAACAAGCTGATGAACTCGCTCTCGTCATCGGCCGAGCCCGTGAAGCTGACGCCGCTCAACGCGGGCGGAACGGTCTTCTCGTTCCGCATGTCCGATTTCGGTTGGGATGCGCGCCGATGGAAGCTGATCGAAAGTGCATATCCCGCCGTGCTCGCGCTTCCGGTCGCGTCGGATGTTTTGCAAACGGCCGGAACGAAAGTGCCGATCGTCGATGGCGATTGGCTTGCCGCCGCTGCAGGCGAAGCGCCGCTCTACTATGAATTGCTTGGCGTGCCGGAAAAACTCGCGGATCTCGCCAAGCTCAATTCCGTCGATATCGAGCAGAGCATCAAGACAGCGGCGGCGCGACGCATCGCGATCGCAACCAGTGCCGTCACGCGCGGCAATCGCCTGATCGAACGCCATCCCGGCAGCCGTGGCGGGCTCTGGCTGGTCTACGATTTTGCGACGACCTCCGGCGATCAGAATATTTTCGAGAACCCGCAAGGCCCGCACTCGGCGCTCTATGGGCAAAAGCCATTCAAGCCCGATGAAATCCGCGCGATCTATGTTCTGCCGAACGGCTTTTACGCGTTCGCTCTTTATGACGCCGCAGGCAATCGCATCGACCGCGTTCTGCCGGGCATCGAAAAACCATACGCAGGCGTCGAGGCCGATGCCGTCGAGCCGACAACCAAAACCGGCGTCAAATGCTTCGCCTGCCACAGCGATGGCCTCGTCGAAGCCAAGGACGATTTCAAAACTGCCTTCGATGCATCGGCGCCGCTGAGCCCAAGCCGCGCGACGGCGCTCCGCTTGTTCGGCACAGACAGCGAAAACACGCTGTTGCTGATCGGCAGCCGCGACCGCTATCACCTCGCGGTTCGCAGCGTCGGCATCGATCCGAACGCGCGCCTGCGTGGCGCCGAACTCGTCACCGGCCTCGCCGAACGCTATCGCGAGGGCGCGGTGTTCGAGACGGCGCTCGCTCAGATCGATCGCGAACGCGACGCGTTTCTCGCTGACTTGACGGATGCTCGTGGCGCGGCCGCTCCGCTCGCGCGCCGTCTCCTGCACGGCGTGCTGTCGCGTTCCGAACTCGAGCGACTATTCGCGCTTCTGAAAGGCATCGACGTGCCGTCGCCGGCAGTCGCGCGTCCCGGCGGCTTCCTGCACGAAACGAAATCCGACATCGGCCTCAGCATGTGGCTGGACAAGCCGCGTCCAGTTTCCGGTGATCTCGTGACGGTCAAGATCGAGGCCGACAACGATTGCTATCTGACGGTCATCAGCGTCGACGCGGCAGGTGTCGCGACCGTCCTCTTCCCGAACGATTTCCAGACCGACAATCTGCTCTCCGCGTCGCGGCCCGTCAGTATTCCGCCCGCGGAAGCGCCCTTCCAGCTCCGCTACAAGTCGGAGGGCAGCGAAACGCTTCTGGCGCGCTGCTCGACGAGCGCGACGCCGCCGCTCGGCATCGAGCACGATTTCGAGCGCCAGAGGTTTACGGCCCTCGGCAACTGGGAAAACTTCATCGAGGATACGCTCGTCACCGAATGGGAACTGCGAGCCAGCCCGGAAAAGGCGGAGCGCGCGCGTGTGGCCCGCTCGGGCGCCCTGCGGCGGCGGCGGGATCGCGGCGAACGCATCGAGCCGCCACGGCCCGACGTTCCGACCGACAAGCCGTTGCGCGACGGCCGCGCCGTTCTTGTTCTTGGGCCGAAGTAGCGGCGCGACGGCGCAGGTTGTGACGCGCGTGTGACAATCGCGGTGCTGACGGTGAGCACGTGACGGCAACCAATTTTGCAGCAACAGAGCGCGCCCGTTCTAAAGACCTTTACATGCGGGATCGCGCCACCTAAATGCAGGCCCTTATTGCCGCAAGGAAAGTGGGCACCGCTCGGCCGCCGCAGACCAACACGGATGGTTCCTTCTGCAGGAGGTTCTTTCGCGATGGAGAAATTCGCAACCGCGCTCGAGATGGTGACCGAAATGAAGCCGGAAGGCCCGGTCTTCGCGGCACGTCCGCACGCCGCTGGCCGCGCCGCGCGCTGGTTCATCAACAATTTTCCGGGCGAAGTCGCTTACGCTTACAAGGCGAACAGCTCCGTCTTTCTGGTCGGCGCGCTCTATGGCGCCGGCATCACGCAGTTCGACGTCGCCTCCGTCGCCGAGCTTGAGGATGCCGCGACCATTCCGGGCGTGCGCCTGCATTTCATGCATCCGGTGAAGTCGCGTTACGCCATTCGCCGCGCCTACTTCGACTACGACATCAAGTGCTTCGCGCTCGACACCGAGGACGAGCTGCAGAAGATCGTCGAGGAAACCGACGGCGCGAAGGATCTCGAACTCTTCGTGCGCATTTCGGTGCCCGCGAAGAACAGCCGCGTGCCGCTCGAACATAAGTTCGGCATCACCGGCCAGAAGGCGCAGAGGCTGCTCGTCAAGACGCGCCAAGTCGCGGACGAACTCGGCATCACGTTTCACGTCGGCTCGCAGACGACGACTCCCGACGCCTACGCAATGGCGTTCGAGGAAGTCAAAAAGCACATCGTGAAAGCCGGCGTCGTCGTGGATGCGATCGACATCGGCGGCGGTTTTCCATCGCGCTATACCGACAGTGTGCCCGCACGTCTTTCCGACTTCATCGAGGTCATCAAGTCATCGATGGACAAGATGCCGGTGACCGAGCATTGCCGCCTGATCTGCGAGCCCGGACGCGCGCTCGTCGCCGAGGCGGAAAGCCTGATCGTCAAGGTCGATCTCAGGAAGTCCGGTAATCAGCTTTTCATCAACGACGGCGGCTACGGCGCGCTGTTCGACAGCGCCCACATCGGCTTTGTTTTTCCGGTGCGCTTGATCCGCCCCGGCCTCGATCCGAATGAGCCGCTGGAGCCGTTCGAGCTTTGGGGACCGACGTGCGACTCGATCGATCGCATGAAGGGGCCGTTCATGCTGCCCGCTTCGGTGCGCGAAGGCGATTACATCGAGATCGGCAATATCGGCGCTTACGGCCGCGCTCTCGCGACGCGCTTCAACGGCTATGGCGAATACACCGACGTCATCCTGCAGGATGAGCCGATGTATTCGATCTATACGGAAGAAGCCGCGCCCGTCGCTCGCAACGCCTGAGCTTGCTTTAGCACTTCCCGCAGACCCACACGTCATGGCCGCCCTCGAGGCGGCAATCCAGGGCACCACGTTCGGGCAGCACCATGCGCGTCTCTGGATGGCTGGGTCAGTAGCGAAGCAGTGCCGCCTCAGTGCGTCGGCTTGGCGACGGCGACGAGAGCCGGTTCGGCGCGATAGGCTTCCGGATAAAGCCGCTTCAAGTTCTCGATCTTCGGCATGTCGTTGATGACGATGTACGGATACGACGGATTGAGCGTCAGAAAGTTCTGATGATACGCTTCGGCCGCATAGAAGCTGCGGCCTGGTTCGATGGTCGTCGCGATTGGTTTTGAAAAGACCTTCGCGGCGTCGAGCTGGCTGATGTAGGCCTTCGCGACCTTCGCCTGTTCATCCGACGTCGGAAAGATCGTCGAGCGGTATTGCGTGCCGCGATCCGGTCCCTGCCGGTTAAGCTCTGTCGGATCGTGCGCGACGGAAAAGTAGATTTGCAGAAGGCGTCCGTAGCTCACCGTTTTCGGATCGAACGTGACGCGCACGGATTCCGCATGTCCTGTCCGTCCGGTTCCGACGACTTGGTACTTTGCGTCTTCCGCCTTGCCGCCTGCGTAACCCGACACGGCTTCCTTCACGCCCGCAACGTGCTGGAAAACGCCTTGCACACCCCAGAAGCATCCGCCTGCGAACACGGCGGTTTCGACGGCCGCCGTGACGGGTTCGTCAACTGTGGGAGCAGGGAGCGGGCGGCCTTCCTCCGACACCGAACGCGACGCGCCGAAAATGAATGCGGCGGCGAGGATCAAAGCACCGGACAGGAAAATGCCGTTCAGCCAAGAGAGGCGCGAGCGTGTCGGTTTCGACGACGATGCATCCATGAAACGCTCCCAAACGAGAAAAGGCGCCCGAATGTCTCGGACACCTTTCATACGTCTAAGTCCCGAGTGCCGTTACATGACGGCTGCGGAAACGCTCACCGCGATATGCGCGAAATCTTCGAGCCTTCGAGCGTCAGGTTATACATGAGGCCCTTCGGATCGAGGATGAAACCAACAACGGGACTGGTGATCTTGTTGGTATCGACCGATCCGCCGACGCCAACCGTGATGATCGCAACCGAACCATCGACGCCGACTTTCCAGCCCGACGTCCGGCGGAACTGATCGAGCGCCTGCGGGGTCATGAACATGATGATGACCGAGCGCGACTGAATACCGAGCTGAAAGCCGACCGATGCCGAGACATTGTTATAGTAGCCCGCCGTCCGGCCGTGCACGCGCAGCGCGCCTTCTCCGTATTCGCCGCCGAAGCCGAACCCGGCTTTGACGATTGACGGAAAGACGAGGATGCCGACCGCCTTGTGCGCCAGTTCCCGGGCGCCGCGGACCTGATAGAAAAAGGTGTCGAGTGTCGCGTCGACGCCGGCATCGATGTCCGGAGCCGAAGCGGCCTTGACTTGAGGCGACGCGACGAGCACCGCAGCGAGCGCCAGAAACGCGACAGTTAGACCTTTGAGTGACATTTTTGCTCTCCCTCGCCTCCCGCAGCACTGGTGGCGCGGATTCGTGGCCAAATTCGGAGCTGGGAGAGACTAAAATTGTCCAGGCAACTCGCGGTACGGGGTGTTGGCCGGGGCATGGTGGGCGGTACAGGGATTGAACCTGTGACCCCACGCGTGTGAAGCGTGTGCTCTACCGCTGAGCTAACCGCCCTGTTCGAAGACGGCCCTTATGCGAGGCCGGGCCCGAACCTGTCAAGCGCGCTGCGTAGACGCCGCCTGATATCTGACCGATGCCCGACTCTCGGTGTCGCGGAATCGGGTTCTGCCGCCAGCCTCTGCCAGTGCCTCGCGGGCGGAAAGCTGTTGTTTGACCGTGGCCCGCTTGCCACGTGCCCTTGCGCTCGCCCGATTCATAGTGCGATGTGCCGAAAACGTGCGACCGCGGAAGATGCTGATCTACGGTGTCTTTATTCGGGGGTCGCTCGGGAGGAAGGTTTGCAGCTCGAGACGCCGCCACGTCCGTTTCCGATGTCGCTGGGTTTGAATAAGCTGGGCTTGATCGGGCTCCGGATTCCCTGGCTGACCGCGGCTCTCATCCTCCTCATCACCGCGATCGCGGCAACAGGCCTGATGCGGTTGAAGGTCGACGACAGCTTGTCCGAGCTGTTCCGCACCAACACGCCCGAATTCAAGACCTACGAAGAAATCGATCGCCGCTTTCCGTCGAGCGAATACGACGTGCTGGTCGTCGTCGAAGGCGAGAAGCTTTTGACGCATGAAGGCCTCGCCGCGTTCGCGAACGCGGCCGCCGACTTGCAACTTGCCGATGGCGTCGATGGCATCGTCTCGATGCTCTCGGCGCGTGGCAAGCCGGACTCGACCGGCTATGCGCCGCCCGTCGTGCCCGACGATCTGCCCCAGGACAAAGCCGCCTTCGACGCGATCATCTCGGCGCTGAAGAACAACGACATCGTCAAAGGCAAGTTTCTGTCCAATGACGGTCAGCTTGCGTTGATGGTGCTGGCGCTCGATCGTGGCGTCGTTGCCGAAAAGTCCGCGAAAACCGTCATCGGCGCGATCGAGCAGGTCGCGAAAGAGGATCTCAATCCCGCCGGTCTTTCGGTCAAGCTCGCCGGTGCGCCGGTGATGCAACTCGAGATCCGCAATTCGGTCGAGCGCGACCAGATCGTCTATAACGGCCTCGGCCTGCTGTTCGGCGCGACGATTGCTGCGATCTTCTTTCGCCGCGTTTCTCTGATGCTGGTCGCCGCCCTGCCGCCGGTCATCGCGGTGATTTGGTCGCTCGGGCTTCTGGGCTGGCTGGGGTTCAAGCTCAACCTGTTTCTGAATGTGATGACGCCGCTCATCATGGTGATGGGCTTCGCCGACAGCATGCAGATGGTGTCCGCGATCCGCATCCGGTTGCGTGAGGGCGACACCAAGCTCGAAGCGGTGAAATTCGCGATCAACGTCGTTGGCCCTGCGTGCGTTCTAGCGCACGGGGCGGCGCTGCTGTCGTTCCTGGCGCTGTTGTTCTCGGAGTCGGGCCTCATCCGCACGTTCGGCGAAGCCGGAGCGATGGCGGTCTGCATCTCGTTCGTCGCCGTCATCGTCGTGCTGCCGATGCTGGCGCTGCTGTTCATTCGCAACGAGAAGTCGCTGGCGCGCGAACATTCGCCCGCCGACCGGATGATGGATGCGCTCGGCAACTTCGTCGGCGTCGTCGTCGATCGCGTCGTCAAGCATTCCGTACTTTACACACTCCTCGGCTTTGCGCTGTTCGGCATCTTCGCGTACCTGCACCTGCAGCTCGAGCCGCGCTATCGCCTCGCCGATCAGGTCCCGGACCGCGAGCAGGCGCTCGCCGCGACCGGCCGCATCGACTCTAAACTCACCGGCGCCAACCCGTTCCACGTCATGATCCGCTGGAAAAACGGCGCCAGCCTTTACGACCCCACGACCCTCAAGGTCATCGAGGAAACGCACGCTTCGCTGGAGAAATCGGCAGGCCTCGGCAACGTCTGGTCGCTGGAAAGCCTCAGGCGATGGCTGCGCGAGAATGGCGACGACAGCGTTGAGACGATCAAGAAATACGTGGGCCTGCTGCCCGAACATCTGGTCCGTCGCTTCATTGCCAAGGAGCAGGACGCAGTCCTTGTGACGGGACGGTTGCCCGACGTCGACGCGAGCCAGATTCTGCCAGTGGTCCATAAGGTCGATCAGGCGCTCGATCCGATCCGCGCGCAGTTCCCGCAGTATGAGATTTCCGTGACCGGTCTGCCGGCGCTCGCCGCGCGCAACAGCTACCGCATGATCTCGCAGCTCGATGAGAGCATTCCGCTTTGCGTGCTGGTCGCGGCCGTGCTTCTCGCGATCGCATTCCGCTCGGTCTTCGTGGGCTTCATCAGCCTGCTGCCTGGGCTGTTCCCTGTCGTCACGTCGGGCGCACTGCTCTGGTACTTGAATGGCGGATTGGAGTTCGCGTCCGTTGTCGCGCTGCTCGTCGTATTCGGTCTCGGCGTCGATGCGCTCATCCACTTCTTGAACCGGCTGCGACTTGAAGAAGGGCCGGGCGTGTCGCCGGAGGTGGCGATACGCAATGCGCGCGTGCTCGTCGGCCCGGCGATCATCCTGACGACGATCGTGCTCGCCTTCGGCCTCGGCGTGACCGTGTTTTCGGATCTCCCGTCGCTTCGGCTCTTCGGCTTCGTTTGCGGCGTGACGCTGGTCGCGTCCCTCGTCGCCGACCTCGTGTTTCTGCCGGCGAGCATTCTTGTTTACCGTCGCTATATCAGTCGGCATTTCTGACTGACGGTGGTTGCGATCCCGGATTAATCAGCGCACTCTGGCGCAGGCGGACTCGCGGGTGAGGCGATCGCTATGACGCAGAAGCTGATCATCATCCTGGCCAACACCGATCCTTGCGACGGCGAGGCGATCGGTGCACCGATCGTCCAGGCGATGGTCGCCGCGACGATGTCATTTCATGTCGAGGTCATCTGCACCGGGACGTCGACAAAACTTCTGAAGTCCGGTGTCGCGGATAAAATCCGCCTCAAATCCGCCGATACGCGCTCGATCCACGACTTCATCAAGGAAGCGCACGCTGCCGGCGTGAGATTTTATTACTGCTCGCAGGGCCTCGATCTCGGAGGCCTTCACAAATGCGATCTGATCCCGGAATGCAAAGGTGTCGTCGGTGCGGCGCATCTGATCGAGGCGATCATGTCCCCCGATAGCAAAGTGCTCACGTACTGACGGTCTTTCCTGCGAATTTATCGAGGGCCGCAGTTAAATCCTTATAGTCGTCGATGACCGCGTCCGGTCCGTATGATGCAACGGGATCGACGCTATATCCGAAGCTGACGGCGACGATCGGAACTTGCGCCGCCTTTGCCGTGCGGATGTCCGTTTCGCTGTCGCCCACCATGATCGACGTTGCCGGTCGCCCGCCTGCGCGCGCGATCGTGCCCGTCAAATGTCGCGGGTCCGGCTTGTAGCTTCCGAGACTGTCGCGTCCGGTGAGCGCCGAGAAATAGCCATCGAGATCGAGTTCTTCGAGCACGCGCCGGGCATGGATTTCGATCTTGTTCGTGCACACCGCAAGCGTCGCGCCGCTGCTGCGCAGTGCTTCGAGCGTCGCGACGACGTTGGGATAGGGGATACTCCGGTCGGCGATATGTGCGGTGTAGTAGGCGATAAAGACTTCGAACAGATCGTGAAGCTCGCGTTCCGGCAGCGTCCGGCCGTGCGCTTTGACCGCGCCGTCGATCATCGCGAGCGCGCCATGACCGACGAAGCGGCGGATCTCGAGTTCGTTCACCCGCTCGAGACCGAGCGTCTTCAGGACGTAATTCGTCGCTTCGGCAAGGTCCGGCGCCGTATCCACAAGTGTTCCGTCGAGATCGAAAACGATCGTCCAGTCTTTCATGAACTCTCCTTAGACGGCCGCTATCGAAAGGGCGTCATGATCGACATCATTGCGGGTGAGGCATCCGGCCTGGCAGCGTGCAGCTTGAAAGGGTTTCACCGTCAGCCTACAGAAGTCGCGCGAATTGAGGTCGAAGGCACGTCATAGCGGTATAACTCGTTGGGGCAGACATGAGCAGCGACGATTGGAAGCGTCAGGCGGCGGAACAAGCCTTGAGCTACGTTGAAGACGGCATGAAGCTCGGCCTCGGTACGGGGTCGACGGCCGCCAAGTTCGTCGATCTTCTCGGCGAAAAAGTGAAAGGCGGCCTGAAAGTCGTCTGCGTTCCGACCTCCGAGGCGACACGCGCGCAGGCGGCGGCTTTGGGAATTCCTCTCGCCACCCTCGACGAGCATCCAGCCCTCGATCTGACGGTCGACGGCGCCGACGAGATGGACGAGGAGATGCGTCTGATCAAAGGTGGCGGCGGCGCCCTGTTGCGCGAAAAGATCGTCGCGGTCGCGTCCGACCGGGTCGTGATCATTGCCGACAGCTCGAAGCGCGTCGATGTTTTGGGGCGCTTTCCGCTGCCGATCGAAGTCGTGCCGTTTGGCCTCGCATCGACGCAACGCCTGATCTTTCAGATGGCCACCGACGCCGGTTGCGATGGCGAAATCAAACTGCGCCTGGGCGCGGGCGGTGCCCCCTTCGTGACAGACAATGGCAACCATATTCTCGATTGCTCGTTCGGCGCGATTGACGATCCGGAGGCGCTGGACGACGCTCTGAAGCTCGTTCCGGGCGTCGTGGAGACGGGACTGTTTCTCGGCATCGCCGACGTGGGAATTGTTGCCGGACCGATGGGCGTCGAAGTTCTTTCGGCGATCGATGCTGATTTCGACGAGGAGAATTCATAATGCGTTCGATCATTGCTGCGATCTGCCTTGCCGTCGCTTTCGCCGTTCCGGCGCTGGCCGACGACGCACAACCGCCTGTCGATCCCGCTCGTGTCGCCGCGGCCCGCGATCTTCTGGAAGTGACGGGCGTCACGCGGCAGATGGACGGCATGGTTGAAGCCATGTCGCGCGGCTTCGCCAAGGGCGCTGGCGCCGAAAATTCGGAAGCAGGCAAGCAGCTTTCGACGCAGTTCGATTCCGGAATGAAAAAGCTTCTGGAATACAAAGATCAAATGATCTCGGACTTTGCCGTGCTTTATGCTCAGACGTTCACGGAAGAGGAAATGAAAACCGTCGCCGATTTCTATCGCTCGGGCGCTGGTGCCAAGTTCATCGCCAAAACGCCGGAGCTGATGCAGAAGGGTGCGACCATCGGCATGAAATACAGCGAGAAGATCGCCGATGAGATGAAAGCAGCCACGCAGCCGCCCCAGCCCACGACCCCGTCCGATCAACCCACCCCGGCGCAGCCGAAATAGAAGCCATTACAGGTTCATGCAGGAATTCGAATACGATCTCTTCGTCATCGGCGCAGGGTCCGGCGGCGTCAGAGCCGCGCGGATCGCGGCGAGCTACGGTTCCCGCGTCGCAATCGCCGAGGAATATCGCGTCGGCGGCACGTGCGTCATTCGCGGATGCGTGCCGAAGAAAATTCTCGTCTATGCCAGCCGCTTTTCCGACGAGTTCGAAAACGCGGCCGGGTTCGGCTGGTCATTTTCTGAACCGAGCTTCGATTGGCCGTCGCTGATCGCGGTCAAGGACAAGGAAATCGCGCGGCTCGAAGCGGCCTATGGTTCGACGCTCGCGAAGTTCAACGTCGAGGTTTTCGCGGAGCGCGCGACGGTCTCCGGCCCGAACGAGATCGTCCTCGCCTCGGGGCGGAAAATCACCGCGAAATATATCCTCATCGCAACGGGCGGCCGGCCGAACCTCGACCCAAATCTGCCCGGCATAGAGCACGTCATCACCTCCAACGAAGCTTTCGATCTGAAGACGATGCCGCGTCGCGTCGTCGTCGCCGGCGGCGGCTATATCGCGGTCGAGTTCGCATCGATCTTCAACGGCCTCGGCGCCGACGTCACGCTCGTCTATCGCGGCGAGAAAATCCTGCGCGGGTTCGACGAGGATTTGCGCGACGGTCTGACGGCCGCCATGACGAAGCGCGGCATCCGCATCGTCACCGGCCAGGTTTTCTCGAAGATCGAGAAATCGGGCGGTGCGCTGGCCGGGCATCTGACCGGCGGCGAAATCCTTGAGGCCGATGCGATCATGTTCGCTATCGGCCGCTCGCCGAATTCGACCGGATTGGGGCTTGAAGCCGCTGGCGTCAAACTCGACGGAGAGGGCGCCGTCGTCGTCGATGCAGGATCGCGAACGACCGTTGCGTCGATCTACGCCGTCGGCGACGTCACCAATCGCGTCAATCTCACGCCCGTCGCCATTCGCGAGGGACACGCCTTCGCCGACTCCGTCTTCGGCGGCAAGCCGAAGTCCGTCGACTACAAGATGATCCCGACCGCCGTCTTCGCGACGCCCGAAATCGGAACCGTCGGCTTTTCCGAGCACGAAGCCCGGATGCAGTTCGGCGCCGTCGATATCTATAAGGGCAGCTTCCGGCCGATGAAGTCGATCATCGCGGGCCGGGATGAGCGGATGATGATGAAGGTCATCGTCGAAGCCGCGAGCGACCGCGTCGTCGGCGTCCATCTGCTCGGCCCCGACTCGGCCGAAATCGCGCAAATGGCGGCGATCGCGCTGCGCATGGGCGCGACGAAGTCTGACTTCGATCAAACAATGGCGCTGCATCCATCCGCCGCGGAAGAACTTGTGACCTTGCGCGAAAAATGGGTAGCTCCGGGCGAAGCCGCCGGTTGATCCGAGCCCGACGGAAATCTAAGGGTTCACCTCGATTCCAGGCAGAGAGGGCGGCATGACACGTCTCAGCGGAAAAATCGCGATCGTCACCGGAGCGGGAATTGGCATCGGCCAGGCGATCGCGAAGCGATTTGCGGCTGAGGGCGCGCATGTCTGGGTCACCGACATCAACGGCGAAACTGCCGAGGAAACCGTTCGCGATATCAAGGCTAACGGCGGCGCCGCAACGGCGATGGTCGTCGACGTCTCCAAGGGACAGGATCTGACGGCGCTCGTTCGCAACGTCGAAGTGGCGCACGCCCGTGCCGATATTCTGGTCAATAACGCCGGTATTCTCGTCCGAAGCGAATTGCGTCAGCTGTCGGATGCCGACTGGGACAAGCTGCGCGAAGTGAACGTCGACGCCATTCTGCGCTTGAGCCGCGATGCGCTGCCGTTGCTGCGCAAAGGCCAGAACCCGTCCATCATTAACATCTCGTCGATCATGGCGCATCGCGGCCTGCGTCCGCTCGCGGCCTATACGGCGACGAAGGGCGCCGTGACGGCGCTGACCAAGGGCCTTGCCGTCGAATACGCGCCGTTCAGCATCCGCGTGAATTCGATCGCTCCGGGTTATATCGAGACGGCGATCACCAACCGCCTGCTGAAGCTGCCGCCCATCAAGCAGGCCCTCATCGACAAGACCCCGATGGGCCGCCTGGGGCAGCCCGAAGACCTCGTTGGCGCAGCGGTCTTTTTTGCTTCCGACGACAGCCTATATTGCACCGGCGCGGAGCTGTTCGTCGACGGCGGCATGGCAGCTGGGCTCTAAGGTACTTTCTTCGCCTGCAACCCAGCTTGCCCGGCTGAGCGTCGCTGGCGTATAAGCCCCAATAAAGCGACACGGAGCGCATTGGCCGGCCGGCCGCAAGGCCCGGCAACCGAACGCTCGCCAGGAGTTCAAGATGGCACCTGCCACACAGTCCGAAAAATGGTCACCCGATAGCTGGCGCGCCAAGCCGGTCCAGCAGGTTCCGGATTATCCGGACGCCAAGGCCCTGCAGGATGTCGAGGCTCGTCTCGCGACGTTTCCGCCGCTGGTTTTCGCGGGCGAGGCACGCGACCTCAAAAAGCAGCTTGCGTCGATCGCGCTGGGCAACGGTTTTCTCCTCCAGGGCGGCGATTGCGCCGAAAGCTTCGCCGAGCACCGCGCCGACAACATCCGCGACTTCTTCCGCGTCTTCCTGCAGATGGCGGTCGTGCTGACCTATGCCGGCGGTGAACCGGTGACGAAGGTCGGGCGCATCGCCGGGCAGTTCGCCAAGCCGCGTTCGTCGCCGACCGAAAAGAAAAACGGCAGCGAGCTTCCGAGCTATCGCGGCGACATCATCAACGGCACCGAGTTCACAGCGGCGGCGCGTATCCCTGATCCGGCTCGCCAACTCGAGGCGTATCGCCAGTCGGCGGCGACGCTCAACCTGATCCGCGCCTTCGCGACGGGCGGCTATGCCGATCTCGAGCGCGTGCATCAGTGGAACATGGGCTTCGTCAAGGATAGCCCGCAGGGCCATCGCTATCAGGAGCTTGCCGATCACATCGCCGAGACGCTGCAGTTCATGCGTGCGTGCGGCATCACATCGGAAAACACGCCGCAACTTCGCGCGACGAATTTCTACACGAGCCACGAGGCGCTGCTGCTCGGCTACGAGGAGGCGCTGACGCGCAAGGATTCGACCAGCGGCGACTGGTACGCAACCAGCGGCCACATGATCTGGATCGGCGACCGTACGCGCCAGCCGGATCACGCGCATATCGAATACTGCCGCGGCATCAAAAATCCGATCGGATTGAAATGCGGTCCTTCGCTCGAACCCGATGGTTTGCTGCGGCTGATCGATCTGCTCAATCCGAAGGACGAGCCGGGTCGCCTGACGCTCATCTGCCGCTTCGGTTACGACAAGGTCGAAGCGCATCTGCCGAAGCTCATCCGCGCCGTTAAGAAGGCTGGGCGCACGGTTATCTGGTCCTGCGATCCGATGCACGGCAACACGATCTCGGCCGTCAATGGCTACAAGACCCGGCCGTTCGATCGTATCCTCAAGGAAAGCCTGTCGTTCTTCGAAGTGCATCGCGCCGAAGGCTCGCATGCTGGCGGCATTCACGTCGAGATGACGGGCCAGAACGTGACGGAATGCACGGGCGGTGCGACGGCGATCTCCGAACAGGATCTGTCGGATCGCTATCACACGCATTGCGATCCGCGGCTCAACGCCGATCAGGCGCTGGAGCTGGCGTTCCTGGTTGCCGAGCAGCTGAAGAAAGAACGCGCAGCCGATGCGCGGCTTGAGCCGAGAACGCTCATCGCTTGAGACCAAGGTCGCCGGCCGTGTGCGTATCGGCCGGCGATGCGTCTGTCTCGGGTGCGGTGCACACATCGCACCGACAGGGAGTGCAAGCATGCTTCGCATCGTCTTGGCATTCGCATGCATCGTCTACGTATCGGGTGCTGTTGCCGCGCAAAAGAAACCCACGCTTGCGCAACAGGTGCAACCCTCGGGAATTTGCTGGGAGCCCGATATCGAGTTTCCCGTGCCCTGCGATGAGGACGACGATTAACCTATCGTCATGCACGTTTTCGCTAAGCGGCAGGTTCCGCCGTGTGCGGAGTTCTTTCCAGCTGGTAAAATCGCATTCCGAAAAGTAAAGTGACGCGCCGCCCGTTGACTTAGGACAATGGCATACGGTTCAGCGCTCCATAACGTTTTCCACGGTCATACCAGTGAGGAAATCATGGTCCATAAAATTCTCTGTGCAGTCGATGGCACGTCTCATTCCGATAAGGCCGTCCAGTTTGCGGCAGAGCTCGCAAATAAGCTCGGCTCGAAGCTGACGATCGCTTCGGTCAACGTGATGATCGGCGGAGCCCGCAGCGGCGCGATGTATCTCAAGGAAGATCGCGACGTGCAGCAGGCGCTCGACGCAGCGGCAAAAGCGGCAGCAGCTGGCGGTGCCAAGGACGTAGCCACGGCCTACCTGCGCAGCCGTGAAGCGGCGGCGGGAGTCGTTGCCTATGCCGAGCAAGAGGACTTCGATATCATTATTACCGGAACGGGTGATAAGCACGGGCTGTCGCGTCTCGTTCTCGGCTCTGTCGCTGCGGACATCGCGGGTCGGGCGCATTGTACGGTCATCATCGCGCGTTAAAGCGTGACAACACTTACCTTGAAGCGGCATAAGACGGATATCGGCGCGCCCTAGAGTCATGGCGCGCCGACCCTTTCTCGAGGATCCGGCCGCCGTATGCGCATTGCCCTTGCTCAACTCAACGCGACCGTTGGAGATCTCGCCGGCAACGCGCGCCGCGCTGCCGAAGCGCACGCCAAAGCCGCTGCGCTCAGCGCCGACGTCATCGTCTTCCCGGAACTTTTTCTGAACGGGTATCCGCCCGAAGACCTCGTTCTGAAGCCGGCATTCCAGGACGCCACCCGCGCCGAGCTCGAGCGCCTCGCCACGGCATGCGCGGAAGGCCCGGCCATTTTGATGGGCACGATCTGGCGCAAGGACGGCAAGGTTTATAATGCCGTCGCGCTGCTCGATCGCGGCCGCATCGAAGCCATCACGGCGAAGGCCGAGCTTCCGAACTACGGCGTATTCGACGAAAAGCGCGTCTTCGCCTCAGGCCCGATGCCGGGGCCGCTCAACGTGCGCGGGGTGCGCATCGGTGTTCCGATCTGCGAGGACATCTGGACGCCGGAAGCCGTCGAGACGCTGGCCGAGACCGGAGCCGAGATCATCATCTCGCCGAACGGCTCACCGTTCGACTGGCATAAGCCCGACACGCGCATGAACATCGCGGTCGCGCGGGTGACGGAAAGCGGCTTGCCGCTCGCGTATTTGAATCAGGTCGGCGGTCAGGACGAACTCGTCTTCGACGGCGCCTCGTTCGTGCTGAATGGCGATCGCAGCCTCGCCGTGCAGCTTCCCGCCTGGCGCGAAGCTCTCGTAGTGACGGAATGGCAGCACACGCCCTCGGGATGGCGGTGTCAGTCTGGCGAAGTGGCGAAACTCTCCGACGGCTCGGCCGCGGCTTACGACGCCTGCGTTCTCGGGCTCCGCGATTACGTCGACAAGAATGCATTCCCCGGTGTTGTGCTCGGATTGTCGGGCGGCATCGATTCCGCGCTCGTTGCGGCGATCGCGGTTGATGCGCTCGGTCCGGATCGCGTTCACGCGGTGATGCTGCCGTCGAAATTCACGTCCGATGACAGCCTGCAGGACGCGGCCGAATGCGCCAAGGCGCTCGGTATCCGCTACGACAAGGTTTCGATAGAGCCTGCCGTCGCCGGTCTGACCTGGAGCCTCAAGGATCTCTTCGCAGGCACGAACTCCGACATCACGGAAGAAAACCTGCAAAGCCGCGTGCGCGGCACGATCCTGATGGCGATCTCGAACAAGTTCGGCGCCATGCTCGTCACGACCGGCAACAAGAGCGAAATGTCCGTCGGCTATGCGACGCTCTACGGCGACATGAACGGCGGCTTCAACCCCATCAAGGATCTCTACAAGACGGAGGTCTATGCGCTGTCTCGCTGGCGCAATGAGCAGCGCCCCGATGGCGCGTTCGGGCCGCAGGGCATCGTCATTCCGGAACGCATCCTGACCAAGGCGCCGACCGCTGAATTGCGCGCCAACCAGACCGACCAGGACTCGCTGCCTCCCTATGATGCTCTCGACGATATTCTCGTCAGCCTCGTCGAAAAGGAAATGCCGGTCGCCGCAGTGATCGCGCGCGGCCACACTCTCGAAACCGTCAAGAAGGTCGAGCGGCTGCTTTATCTCGCCGAATACAAGCGCCGCCAGGCCGCGCCCGGCGTCAAGATTTCCTCGCGCAACTTCGGCCGCGACCGCCGCTATCCGATCACCAACCGGTTCCGGGAGGACGTTCCCTCAGAGAAGCCGGAAAAGACGGCTTCCGCCGAACCCGGGACAAGGGACGGCGCACGGACACATCCAAACGTCGCAAAATAATCGGCCCGCCCTTGCCATCTGACGGCCGGCCGGTAGGGTGCAGCGCGTTGAAACCTGAGACAATCGAATGAAACCGCGCGTCCGCTTCGCTCCGAGTCCCACAGGCCGCCTGCACATCGGCAACATCCGAACTGCGGCGCTGAACTGGCTCTATGCGAGAAAGCACGGCGGGCATTTTCTACTCCGTCTCGATGACACCGACACCGCGCGCTCGACCGACGAGTTCGCGCAGGCCATCCGCGACGATCTCGAATGGCTCGGCCTGACGTGGGACGCGGAAGCCCGTCAGCAGGACCGGACCGCGCGCTATGACTCGATGGCCGCGGCGTTCAAGGCCAGCGGCGTGCTTTATCCTGCCTTCGAGACCGAGGAAGAGCTCGATCGGCGGCGCAAGCGTCAGCTGGCGATGCACCGCCCCCCGATCTACGACCGCGCCGCGCTGAAACTGTCCGAGGCAGAGATCGCGGAAAAAATCGCCGAGGGACGAAAGTCGCACTGGCGCTTTCGTCTGCCGAATACCGCGAACGGCACCGGGCTCGCGCCGCAGCCGACGCTCGTCTCCTGGAACGATTTGATCCGAGGCGATCAGACCGTCGATCTCGGCTCACTGTCCGATCCGGTTCTCATCCGCGAGGATGGAACGTATCTCTACACGTTCACCAGCGTCATCGACGACATCGACTTCGGCATCACGCACATCGTGCGCGGCGAGGATCACGTCACGAATACCGGCGTACAGCTGGCGCTGTTCGAAGCGGCGGGCGCAACGCCGCCTGCCTTCGGGCATCACTCGCTGCTCATCGGCGCCGACGGTCAGGCCTTGTCGAAACGTCTCGGCGCGCTGTCGGTGCAGAGTTTCCGCGATCTCGGACTTGAACCGATGGCGGTGCTGTGCCACGCCGCGCTCGTCGGAACCTCCGACGCCATCGAGCCGCTCGCCTCGCGTGACGCGCTCGCCGAAAAGCTCGACTTCGATAAGATTTCAACGGCCCCCGGCCGCTTCGACGTTGAGGAGCTGAAGTCCCTCAACGGCAAGCTGCTGCACATGCTCGACTATGGCGACGTTGCCGAACGGCTTCATGCGCTCGGCGTAACGGGCGGCGAGACGTTCTGGAATGCCGTGCGCGGAAATCTCGAAGTGTTGGGCGACGCGCGACTCTGGTGGGACGTCGTCACCGGCGATATCGAGCCGGTCATCGAAGACGCAAAAATGACGGTCGCGGCCGCCGACGTATTGCCGTCGGAACCGTGGAGCGAGAACACCTGGTCGGAATGGACGGCCGCCGTCAAATCGCGGACTGGAGCGAAGGGCAAGGCGCTGTTTCATCCGCTGCGGCTTGCGCTCACGGGACGCGAGTCCGGTCCCGAGCTGAAATCGCTGCTGCCGCTGATTGGACGAGACCGCGTCCTGGCGCGTCTCGAAGGCAAGCGCGCCTAGCCAGAATTTCCGACGATCCCGGCGGCGCGGTTAGTGCTGCGCTTCCGTTTGCCAGCCGCCGCTGTCGGCCGGGGCCGGAGCTGCCGCTGCTGCCGACTGTGCCGCCATGGCGCGAGCGTCATACCCTGGCGCAGCCCCTGCGCGCTGTTGTGGGGATGACTGGCCCGGCGCGATCTCGGCTTTCTTGGGCGCTGAGCCATCGGCGGGCACGTACTCGGCCAATTTGCACGAGCAGCCTTTGACGACTTCCTTGCGATAGCGGAATGCGAACTTGAGCTTGTTGTAGGCTTCCTGCGAGCGGAGCGCGACCGCCTGGTCGATCGAGCCGCCCGGGTTCGGATAATAGTAAAGCTCGGCCGGCGCCGCGCACTTCGACGAGCAGGCATCCGCATCCTGCGGGAAGTGGCTCGGCAGCGTCGAAAAACTCATCGGAAAATAATAGCCGTCGCAGAGGCGCACGCACACGGTCCGGTACGTCTGCGCGCCGTTCGATGCGCGCGGGGACCACGTGCTGCCGCCGCTCGATTCTTCATCCTCCCACATGCCGTCGCTGCGCCGCCGCGCCATGTCGACGTAGTTCGCGCCGCAGTTGTTGCGCGCGAGTTCGCGGATGATGTCGTCCTGATACGAGTGTCCCGACGAGCCGAGAATGTCCTGCCGCCGCGCATCGAGTTCGGAGAGCTTGCGCTTCGACGCATCGACCTGCCGCGAGAGATCCTTGCACTGAGCCGTGTTGCGCAGCGATTTCGTGAACAGGAAATATTCGTAGCAGCCGCGGTCGAGTTGCGCCTTGCCGCTGTCGACGGCGCGCTCCATCGCCCGGATTTCGTTCTCGATGCCTGGCAGCGCATCGCGCGACTGTCCGTTCTTCTGACCCTCTTGCACGAGACGTTGCTCGAGCTGGAAGCAGATCGGATTCTTTTGCGGCCAGTTACCGGCGGACGGTGCAGGAGCCGGAGCAGGGCTCGACGGCGATCGCGGCGCGCCGGGCTGAGGCGGCGCCATCGGCGGCGGCGCATCCTGCGGCACGGGAGCGGGGACGGCGTCGGGCTGGCGATAAACCGGTTCGCGCGGCATCGGCGGGCGCTCGGGACGTTCGTCGTCACCACCGCCGAACGGCCACCAGCCCTGCGCCGAAGCCGGGCCCGGAACGGCAACAATCACAAGCGCCAGCGCCATGAGCGCCAGCACCAGGCGCCGGCCGACAATTCCGATGGATCCCGCTTGGCTCACGCCAGCCTCTCGAACCTGAGTGAATCGAATCTGCGCACAGCTGATCGTGCCTAATCCCAAGATAAGGCGCAGTTTTGAAGCCTTAAACGCCGATTTGCTAGCCGGTCAATGCGGAGCAATTGCGACCGCGCCATTTTTCCGAACGCATTCAGAACCTTGACGCGAGCGGGCAAATCGCTAAGGCGCTGGGCGGAAGATATCCCCACGCCACCGCCCTGTGCCATACTTCGCGCCGGATCGCCCGGCGCGGTCTGACGCAGACGAAAAAGACGGACGAGGTCGAGACTTGGCTCTGAAGCTCTACAACACGTTGACACGGCAGAAGGCCGAATTCGCGCCGATCGATCCCAGCAACGTGCGCATGTATGTGTGCGGCCCGACGGTCTACGATTATGCCCACATCGGCAACGCCCGGCCCGTCATCGTGTTCGACGTGCTGTTCCGCCTGTTGCGCCACGTCTACGGGCCGGAGCACGTCACCTACGTCCGCAACATCACCGACGTCGACGACAAGATCAACGCGCGGGCGGCGCGCGACTTTCCGGACCTGCCTCTGAACGACGCCATCCGCAAAGTCACCGAGGCGACCGAGAAGCAGTTCCACGAGGACATTGCCGCGCTCGGCGTTCTGCCGCCGACGTTCGAGCCGCGCGCGACCGAATACATCCGCCGCGACGACGGCCGCGAGACGATGGTGTCGCTGATCGAAGCACTTGTTCAGCGCGGCAACGCCTACGTCGCGGAAGATCACGTGCTGTTCGACGTCGCGTCGATGCCGGACTACGGCCGCCTTTCAAACCGCTCGCTGGACGAGATGGAAGCGGGTGCCCGCGTCGAAGTCGCGCCGTACAAAAAAGGCCCGATGGATTTCGTGCTCTGGAAGCCCTCGAAGCCCGGCGAGCCGGCATGGCCGAGCCCGTGCGGAATTGCGACGCCCGGCCGTCCGGGATGGCACATCGAATGCTCGGCGATGGCGGGCGCACTGCTCGGCCCGGAGTTCGACATTCACGGCGGCGGCATCGATTTGACGTTTCCGCACCACGAGAACGAAATCGCACAATCGCGCTGCGCCCACGGCACGCCGTTCATGGCGAACGTCTGGATGCACAACGGCTTCCTGCAGGTCGAAGGCGAGAAGATGTCGAAATCCCTCGGCAACTTCGTCACGATCAATGAATTGCTGAGCGACGGCTGGCCGGGCGAGGTATTGCGCTTCAACATGTTGCGCACGCACTACCGCCAGCCGATCGACTGGACGAAGAAGGGGCTGGAAGAAAGTCAGAAAATCCTGTCCGGCTGGTTCTCGCAAAACGGTTTGAGTACGGACGATCGAACCGAGCTTTCGCCCGCGTTTCTCGATGCGCTTGCTGACGATCTCAACACGCCGAAAGCCATCGCCGAGCTTCACGGATTTGCGACGGCGAAAGACGCGACGCGGCTTGGTGCTGCGTTGAGCTTTCTTGGCTTCGATGGCGCGACACTAAAAAAGGCGGACGCACGTGCCGCCGAAACTGCGCAGTCCGTCGCCTCCAAAGTCGAGCCGTTGATCATCGCCCGCCTCGACGCACGCAAGCGCAAGGACTTCGCCGAGTCGGACCGCATCCGCGACGAACTCGCGAAGATGGGCATTTCCCTGAAAGACGCGAAGAACAAAGAAACTGGCGAAATCGAAACAACCTGGGAAGTCGCGAGGTAGGGAACAGGTTTTAGGGAATAGGGAATAGGGAATAGGTTTTAGGGAATAGCGTCGGAACTTGTTTTGAATTCGCTGCAATAACGTCATGGCCGCGAAGGCGGCCATCCCCGACAATCTGGAGAATATCTCTGCTGGCGGTAAGCGGTCTGCAGCAACAGCGCAGGGCGCGGTTCGCGACAGATGATCAGTAGGCCGCCTATGTGCGTAGCCCGAACCTGGCGTAGATGGCCGCCTTCGCGGCCATGACGGGAAGAGGATGGATTGACGTCCCAATTCCTGATCTCGCCCCTAACCTAAAACCTAAAACCTAAAACCTAAAGCCCAGCCTCACATTCAGGAATTTGCGGCCGCGCCACTTCTCCCCTCCCCTTGACGGGGAGGGGTCGGGGGTGGGGTGAAGGGCTTGGCGAATTCTCAGAGGCAATGTGCAATCGGCGCGGTTCGGATCGCGTTGGTCACACCGCGAATATCGCGCCTAGATATTTCCCCCACCCCTAAAGGGGGAGGGGAATTGAGAGAGGGCGCGTTTGGCGCTTGTCATTCCAAGCAGAGGTGTTCAGGGACCGAAAGAGAAATCTTTCCAGGGGAGGGAAGTGGGATCTACGGTGCTTGTCTCGCACAAGGGCCAAGAGAACACGGGCATCGCCCATGTTTCTCTAATCCCTAATCCCCAGTCCCTAAAACCTAATCCCTCTTCTTCCGTTCTTCCGCGACAAGCTCCTTCTTCGACAGCTTGCCGATCATCGTCTTCGGCAGGGCGTCGCGGAACTCGATCTGAGCCGGCAGCTCGATCTTCGAAATCTTGGTTTCGAGATGCTTCAGAATGTCGGCGGCCGTCGCCGTCATGCCGGCCTTCAGTTTGATGAAGGCCTTCGGCGCTTCGCCGCGGTAATCGTCGGGAATGCCGATCACGGTCACTTCCTCGACCGCCGGATGCTGGTAGATCGCATCCTCGATACGGCGCGGGTAGACGTTGTAGCCCGAGCAGATGATCAGATCCTTGATCCGGTCGACGATCGAGAAATAGCCGTTCTGATCCATGATCGCGACGTCGCCGGTGCGGAGGAAATCGCCGACGAACTGCTTCGCCGTTTCCTCGGGCTTTTTCCAGTAGCCCTTCATCACCTGCGGACCCTTGGCGCAGAGTTCGCCACGCTCGCCCTGCGGAACCTCTTTCGTCGGATCGTCGAGATCGCGTAGCGAGATGATCGTGCCCGGAAGCGGCGGCCCGATCGAGCCCGCGACCGGCTCCATATGCACCGGGTTGCACGTCAGCACGGGCGACGCCTCCGAAAGCCCATAGCCCTCGACAACTTTCGAACCCGAAACGTCCTCGAACTGCAGCTTCACCTCGATCGGGAGCGGCGCGCCGCCTGACAGGCAGAAACGCAACGACGAGACGTCGTAGGACTTGAACTTCGGGTAGTGCAGCATCGCCGTCAGAATGGTCGGCACGGCGGGGAGCACGGTCGGCTTCTCGCGGTCGATCAGCTTCAGCGCCTCGATGAGCTTGAAGCGTGGGATGAGGATGATCTTTGCGGCAAGCTCGACCGCCATGTTCATCACGACCGTCATCGCGAAGACGTGGAACAGCGGCAGCGCGCCCAGAATGCTTTCCTCGCCCGGCTTGAGGTTGACGCCCCAGGCCATGATCTGAGCCGTGTTGGCGGTGAGGTTGGCGTGCGTCAGCATCGCGCCCTTGGGCGTGCCGGTCGTGCCGCCGGTGTACTGCAGCACCGCGACGTCCTCGTCGGCATTGATGGCGACCGGCGTCGGCGGTTCGCTGGTGGCGGAAAGCTTCGCCCCGTCGATCACCTTGTCCGCCGCCCGCGACCCGGCGACGTTGGCGATGTCGCTGCGCTTGAAGATCGAGAACAGCAGCCCCTTGAGCGGCGACAAAACGCTCCGGAACGGCACGACGATGGTGCGTGCGACGACACCCCGCAGCATGAGCTCTTCGAGCTTCGGGAAAAGCGCAGCGAGGTCATGCGTCACCATCACCTCGGTTTCGCTGTCCTGCGCCTGAAATGTAAGCTCTTCCAGAGTATAAAGCGGGTTGAAATTAACAACCGTGCCGCCGGCCTTGAGTATTGCGTAATAATAAACGATGAAGGTCGGGGTGTTCGGAAGAAATAGACCGACTTTGGTGCCACGGCCGATCCCGGATTTCTGCAATCCGGCTGTGACGCGGTCGACCTCGGCAGCGAGTTCTGCGTAGGATGTCGTGCGGCCCAGGAAGCTGATGGCCGGGTTATGAGGGAAGCGGCGGACGGCGCGTTCCAGCAGTTCCGGCACCGGACCTGTCGGAATTGGCATGAACCAGTCGATTTCCGGCGGATACGAGGCAATCCAGGGCGGATTGAGAGACCCAGACGGCTGGGCTGCTTCGGGCGTCATGGTCGTCCGATCGTTCAGTGCTGGAACAGGTCGCCTTCGGCCGATACCGGCCTAAGAGTCGCAACATGGAGTGAACTACTTTTGTTGAGTAAAGGCTAGCCGCTGCCGTTATTGCAGCGCGTGGAAAATCGGCATTTAAACAGGGAGTTCAGTTGATCTCAGGCAAGGAGGAGGCTGCCCGCGACCGTCCGTGGCTGGACTTGGCGGACGTTTAAGGATAAGTGACCCCCCCGCTTGCTGATGTAGTGGTCTTGATTTAGGTAGATGCCAAGCAAAACTGGCCCATCGCAGAGGTCTGCGAGGGTGGGAGAGGCCAATGGACGAAGTCGCGACGAAGGTTATCGATATCCTAAAGAAGCATATGAAGGAGCCGCGCGACGATATCTCGCTCGACACCCAACTCACCGATCTGAAGATCGAGTCACTTGATCTTGCGATGATCGTGTTCGACATCGAAGATGGGTTCGGAATCGAAATTCCCTACAATGCCAACGAGGAAGTCGAGGCATTTAAGACGGTCGGCTCAGTTGTCGATCGCGTCAAATCATTGATTGCAGCCAAACAGGCTTCCGCCGCAAAAGCCTAACGTTTCTGCGGCGATCTTCCCACGAATGCGATGAAGCGGACGTCGGCTACGGTCGAGCGTCCGCTGACTCGTGAGATGAGAAAGAGCTGATGAATGTCGAAGAGTAAAGCAGGCCGCCGTGTCGTCGTAACGGGTTTCGGCGTGGTGACGCCGATCGGAACGACGGTCGATGAATTCTGGGCCGGATTGAAAGCAGGCAAATCCGGCGTCAGCGCGCTTGGTGGCTTTCCTCTCGACGATCTCAAGATTCTGATCGCGGCGCAGATCAAGGATTTCGATCCGAAGCAGCGCCTGAAGCATTTCAAGCGCGACCGCATCATCACGCTTGCCGACCGCTATTCCTGGTTCGCGGCCGCAGCCGCCGACGAAGCCGTTCGCATGTCGGGCCTCGAATTGCCGGAAGCCGATCCCTATCGCTCGGCGTGCATCATCGGTTCGGGCGCCGGCGGTCTCGTCACATTTGAAACCGCCTATCGCGACCTCTTCATTCTCAACAAGCGCGCGACCCATCCGCTGACGCTGCTGCGCATCATCGGTTCGTCGGCTGCGGCGCACGTCGGTATCGAGTTCGGCGTCAAAGGCCCGACCTTCGCGACCTGCTCGGCCTGCTCGACGGCGACGCACGCCATCGGCATCGCCCGCGACTACATCCGCGACAACGTCGTCGACGTCGCGATCGCCGGCGCATCGGAATCGGTCATCAACTACGGAACGATGAAGGCCTGGCAGGCGCTGCACGTTCTCTCGCCGGAAGGCTGCTTCCCGTTCGCGAAGAAGCGCAACGGAACGGTGCTGGCGGAAGGCGCGGGCATCCTCGTGCTCGAAAGCCTGGAACACGCGCAGGCCCGCGGCGCGACGATCCTTGCCGAGCTGTGCGGGTACGGCATGGCCTCCGACAGCCAGGACATGGTGAAGCCGACCGTCGAAGGTCCGAGCGTCGCCATGCAGGGTGCGCTCGACGATGCGGGGCTGAAGCCGGAGCAGATCGACTATCTGAACGCGCACGGCACCGCGACGATGGACAACGACATCAACGAGACCAAGGCGATCAAAAACGTCTTCGGCGACTACGCCTACAAGCTTCCGATTTCCTCGACCAAGTCGATGCACGGGCACCCGCTCGGCGCCGGTGGCGGTATCGAGGCGGTCGCCTGCATCAAGGCGATGCAGGAAGGCTGGGTGCCGCCGACGATCGGTCTCGACGAGCCGGGCGACGGCTGCGACCTCGACTACATCCCGAACGTCGGCCGCGAAAAGAAAGTCACCTACACGATGTCGAACTCGTTCGCATTCGGTGGCCTCAACGCGGTGATGATTTTCGGACCGCCGCCGGCCTGAGGAAAATCCTCGGCTCTTCCTGATGCTCCGGCGAAAAGTGCGCCGCCGGAGCACGCCAGTCTTAGAACGCAAATCCGCTTTGTGCTCCGCCGTGCGACCCTTTGGACGGGATCGCGTTCCCACGCGCGGCCGATGCGCTCGTTTTCGATCCTGCGAAATTGTTTGCCGCATGTGCCGCCGAGACCCTTGAAGACTTCGCGCTGCAATGAGAAGCTTGGTCCTTGCGGCCGCGTCTCGTCCCGGTCGCGCAGGCCTTAAGGGGTTGAGGCGTATGCGGAAGATTGTGATCCGGGCCGGAGGCGTATCAATTCGCGCGAAATTGCTCGATACGCCAACTGCAGAGCGTATATGGGCCGCGCTGCCGATCGAAGCCGCCGCGAGGACGTGGGGCGAGGAAGTCTACTTCGATGCGCCGGTCTCGTCCGCCGCTGAGCCTGACGCCCGCGTCGTCGTCAAGCCGGGCGACATCGCATTCTGGCCCGACGGCGACGCGATCGCGATCGGCTTCGGCCCAACGCCCCTTTCGCGGACGCGCGGAGAAATCCGCCTCGCCGGGCCATCTAACGTCTGGGCGAAAGCTCTGGACGACGTTCGCCAACTCAAGTGCGTCCACCCGGGCGTCGCGATTTCCATTCAAGAAGATGGCTGACGCGAAGCCCCGCCGACAACGCGCAACCGATGGATGCGTCGCGTGGTGCTGAAATCCGTCGCCAGCATCGAGGATCTGCGCCGCATCGCGCACCGCAAGGTGCCACGCGAGTTCATGGACTATTACGAGTCCGGCTCATATTCCGAACAGACGCTGCGCGCCAACCGCGATGACCTCGCCGGCATAAAAATTCGCCAGCGCATTCTGTGCGGCGCGTCGAACCGCGATCTTTCGCAATCTCTGCTCGGCGTGAAGCAGCCGCTTCCGTTGGCGCTGGGTCCCGTCGGCTTGACTGGCATGGCGCATCGCGACGGTGAGATCGCAGCCGCGCGCGCGGCCGAAAAGGCGGGCATTCCCTATACGCTCAGCACGCTGTCGATCTGTTCGATCGAAGACGTTGCAAACGCGGTCGAGAAGCCGTTCTGGTTTCAGCTCTACTTCATGAAGGATCGCGGCTTCATTGCCGATCTGATCGCACGCGCTCACGCAGCAAGGTGCAGCGCGCTGGTTTTGACCGCCGACTTGCAAGTTCTCGGACAGCGCCATCGCGACATTCACAACGGCATGACGGTGCCGCCGCGCATCCGCCTGAAGACCATCGCGCATATTCTGTCCAAGCCGCGTTGGATCGCGGGCGTGCTGCTCGGCAAGCGCAGAACATTCGGCAACGTCGTAGGACGCATCGCGGGCACGGAAAACCTCACGTCCTATATGGACTGGATCAACAGCCAGTTCGATCAGGCGCTGTCATGGGACGACGTGGCCTGGATCAGGGAGCGCTGGCCGGGCAAGCTGATCGTCAAAGGCATCCTCGACGTCGAAGATGCGCGCGAGGCCGTGAAAGCCGGCGCCGACGCCATCGTCGTTTCGAACCACGGCGGACGCCAGCTTGACGGTGCGGCGTCGTCGATCTCGATCCTGCCCCGCATCGCCGACGCGGTCGGGTCGGAAACGGAAATTCTGTTCGACGGCGGCATCCGTTCCGGCCAGGACGTCTTTCGCGCGCTGGCGCTGGGCGCGCGCGGCTGCCTGCTCGGCCGCGCGTATCTCTATGGCGTGTGCGCGGCTGGCGAGGAGGGCGTGACGAAGGCTATCGAGATCATCGCCAAGGAGCTCGATGTCACGATGGCGCTCGCAGGTCTGCGGACAATTGCCGACATCGGGAAGACGTCGCTCGTCGATCCGGAGTGACGACGGCTTTTAGCGCTCGCGTGGAAACATGAACGCACGCGGCTGGCTCGGCATCTGGATCGCCTCATAGAAGCTGATCGAATTCGGCGCCGACAGCAGCAGACACATCGCTTCCGGCCCCGCCGCGCGCCGGGTTTCCTCGATCAATCGCCGCCCGATACCACGGCCCTGATAGGCGCGATCGACGGCGAGGTCCGACAGATAGCAGCAGTACGCGAAGTCGGTGACGGAACGCGCCACGCCGACCACATCACCGCCATCGCGCGCGACGATCACCAGATTCGATCCCGCGAGCATGCGCGCGATGCGGTCGCGGTCATCGGCCGGACGCCGCTCGGCAAGACCTGAGTTTTTGAGAACGCGGATAAAGGTATCCGCATCGAGATCGTCCGTTCGTTCGTAGGCGATGGCCAAATATCGTATCTTTCTAAGGATTGGGATGGAGGCAGGCTGCGGCGAAATTCGACACCGCCGCCGTAGTGTCCATCCGGCACGGAGTCGATATCGTCACTCGTCGAGCGTACACACAATCTGTCTCGATCGTCGACGTCGAAACGCCGGTTCGCCGAAGCTTAGGCTCCAACGAAAGATCCTCATCCGTTGCGCATCTTATTCGCCTCAGCCGGACTGTTCTTCGTCGCGCTGGGCGTCGTCGGGGCGTTCCTGCCGATTTTGCCGACGACCCCCTTCATCATTCTCGCGGCAGCCTGCTTCGCAAGATCGTCACCGCGCCTTGAAGCGTGGTTGCTGTCGCATCGGGTCTTCGGTCCGCTGCTGCGCGATTGGCGAGAGCGCGGCGCGATCCCACGGCACGCAAAGCTCGCCGCGCTCGGCGGATGTGCCGTTGGCTACGTTCTATTCTGGATCGGAACGCAACCGTCGGCCATCCCCGCGATCGCGGTAGCCGCATTGATGCTCACCGGCCTCGCTTACGTTTTCTCGCGGCCGTCATAGTCGTCCGCGAGATTGAAGGCGAAGAACGACCGCGATCGCAACCGGCACGCTCGTGCTGCCGGTTGCGCATGTGTGCGGCCGTCCTCGAACGTCTGCGGATTGCTATTTCGGGTTTTGCGTGCCTGCGCCCTGATCGGGAACGCGCGTGCCGACATTGCCGGTCGCGGGAAGCGTGCCCTCATTACCCATGCGATGCGAGCCCGATGCGCCGCTGCTCTCTCCCGTCCCTGCGCCCATGTCAGGCACCCGTGTCGTCGCGCTGTTTGTTGCCGGAAGCTTTCCGTCATCGCCCATGCGGTGGCGCGCAGGATCATTTGCAGGCTGATCGTCAGCAAGTGCGGGAGTGAGAGCCGCGCCAGAGAGAAGCGCGCAGAAGGCGGTCGCGATAATCATCTTTTTCATGATCATGAACTCCTTGGTTTGAGCGTCCTCCCCCAAGTGTCCTCTGGCCCGTGCCGCAATGTTAGCGAATATTCCGGCGTCGGACAGCGCAATTCGCACCCGCAAGTCCGAATTGAGCTTTCATTGTTATGAAAACCAGATTCAAATTTGCGTTTCATTGCGATCGCGGCTGTCTCACGCCGCGAGCCTTAGAGCAGCGCGGCATTCACCCACAAATGCGTGAAGATGCTCGCCACGAAGCCTATCGCAATCGCCCATGCCCAACGGAGATGGTTCATGAACGTGTAGTGATTGCGCACGAGCCCCATCAGAACGACGCCCGCTGCGGACCCGATGGACACGAGACTGCCCCCGACGCCCGTGCTCAGCGTCACGAGCATCCATTGCCCGTTCGACATGTCGGGGTTCATGGTGAGCACCGCGAACATCAGCGGAATGTTGTCGAACGCCGCACCGAGAATTCCGATTGCGATATTCGCCGTTGTCGCGCCGAGAGTGCCGTACAGATAATTCGACAGCAGCGCGAGATATCCCGCGACGCCAAGCCCGGCGACGGCGAAAATGATGCCGAAGAAAAAGAGCAGGGTATCCCACTCGACGTGTCGCATCTCGCGCAGCGAGTCGAACCCGAAGTCCTTGTCGTTGCGACGTTGGGCGATGCGCTGCAGGAAGTAGCCGTACATCTGCAGGTATCCGAGGCCGAGCATCATCCCGAGCGCCGGCGGCAGGCCGAGGAACGTCTTGAACGACACGGCCGTCACGATTGTCGCAAGAAACAGCCAGATGACCGCGATGCCGCCGTGCTTCAGACGTTTCGCATCGCCCCACGGTTCGGGCACGCCTTTCGGAACGCCGAAATGCATCAGCGTTGCCGGAACGAGAAAGTTCACCAGCGACGGCAGGAACAGATAGAAGAACTCGAAAAAGCTGAGCTTGCCCTTCTGCCAGACCATGAGGGACGTGATGTCGCCGAACGGCGAGAAGACGCCGCCGGCATTGGCGGCGACGACAATGATGATGCACCCCATCACGATGAACTGGTAATTGCCGACGCCGACCGCGACGACGACGGCGCCCATCACCAATGCCGTGGTGAGGTTGTCGATGATCGGGCCGAATACGAAGGCCAATCCGCCGACAAGCCAGAAAAGCTGGCGGTATGAGAGATTGAGGTTGACGAGCTTGCTTCTCAGAGCGTCGAAAACGCGCCGCTCCTGCATGGTATTGACGTAGGTGATCGCCACCACGAGGAACAGCATCAACTCGCCGTAGTCGAGAATGACGTGCTTGGCGGCGGCTTCTATGGCTTTGCTTTCGCCATGCATCGCGTAGATGATGCCAAGCAGCGCCCATATGAGGCCGGCCGCGAGCATCACGGGCTTCGACTTGCGCAGCTGGATGGCCTTCTCGACGGCCACAAGGCCATAAGCGATGAAGAAAATGGCGAGGCTCAGAATCCCGACGGGATGGCGCGTCAGGTCGATATTTGCTGTGGTTTCAAGCGCGTGGGCAGATGAGGCAAGCGAGAAGGCAAAGACGAAGGCGAGCGAAAGCCACAGCCTGCTGTAAATGCCACTCATCGTGTCTCCTCGCTAACCGGCCGCAGCCTCCAAAAGATCAAGTCCAATGCACCGCCACAGCGACGCAGTCTGTCACGCACAGAAAATCGTACACTGAAGAATACAGATTGCGAAAGCCTGCAATCGCTTGAAACAGCACGCAAACGAAGTCTCTGCGAATGCGTCGCAGATCGCAATGCGCTGTCGCAACATGAAGATGAGCGCGTAATCGCGTCTATTGCACGCGATGCGGTGTCTGACTCGCGCAGTGTGAGGAGCAATCAGGCCGAACGCGAAATCGCGATCCGCGTCTCACTCACGGAGGCCGTTTGCATCGCTACGCGTCGCTCGAGCGTCACCTGCGGCTCGCTCGGCAAAACTCGGAAAAAGCGTTGAGCGCAGCAAAGGCGATCGGCAATTGCCGGAGAGACATGCTCATGCAATGCGAGGAGCGATGATGCGACATCGACCGGCGCCTCGCGCGAAACGCGCGGACAGCTCGGCTCAAACGTTCTATGTCATTGATATGATTGGTGGGCCCGCCAGGACTCGAACCTGGAACCAGACGGTTATGAGCCGTCAGCTCTAACCATTGAGCTACGGGCCCACGCCGGGCTCTCATACCAGATGTTCAACGGCCCGACAGCCTTTTGCCTTCTTTTTTCCGCCAACGATCTATAGCGACATTTGTGCCAGTCGGAGGAGTTGAAAATCGATGCTGAACAATAAGCTGCGCGCTTTTGAAGGAACAATTCTCACAGGCGTCGTCGCCGCCGCTCTGATCGCGATGCTGCCGCTTTCCGCAAGCTATGCCGGGGATAAAGACATGGAACGCACGATCACGGTTTCAGCGACGGGGACGGCCGAGGCCGAGCCCGATCAGGCGCGCATCACCTCCGGCGTCGCGACCGAAGCCCCAGCCGCACGCGACGCACTGACCGCCAACTCCGAGGCGATGAACAAAGTCATTTCGGCGCTTAAAACGAAAGGCATCGACGCGAAGGACATTCAGACGGCGTCGTTCAATGTCGAGCCGGTTATGGATTACTCCAAGGACGGCCAGCCGCCGACGCTCAGAGGCTACCGCGTCAGCAATCAGGTCGTTGTGATCGTTCGCGATCTTGGAAATCTCGGAACGGTGCTCGATGATCTGGTGAGCGCCGGCGCCAATCAGATTCAAGGTCTGGCATTCGAGGTTTCGAAAGCCGAAACGCTGAAGGACGACGCACGCAAGGATGCGATCGCAAACGCCTTGCGCCGCGCCAAGCTGTTGGCAACCGCCGCGGGCGCCGAGGTCGGGCAGGTACTTCAGATATCGGAAGAAACGACGCCCGACGCTCCGGTGGTCTTCGCCGCGCCGCGCTTTGCCAAGGCGCAGGCCGCGTCGGTGCCGGTCGAACGCGGAACGAGCACGCTCGAAGCGCGCGTCACCACAACCTGGGCGCTGAAATAAGCAGATTGTTAGGCGAGTTCGACGGTCTCGACGTCGACTCGCCGCATCGGCGCGCCGGGCTGCAAGGCCCAGTCGCAGTAATTGTGCATCTCGCCCATCTCGCGCACGCGGCGCAGCCGTTCGAGATCGATCGCCGCCGTAACCCATTCGGCGGCGTTGAGCGTGCCCTGCGCGAGCACGCCCGTGTCGGAGACGCCCTGTTCGGAAGGCACGTAAATGCCCGCCGCGCCGGCATTGAAATCGACGGCCGGAGACCACGGTGCATCGCCGACGGTCGGGCTTTGCACCGTCGCGATGCCGTTTTCGAGCGCCCGCGCCAGCGATCCCGTGCGCACGCGGTGATAGCCCGAGACGCGCTCGGTGCACGACGGCACCAGCACGACTTCGGCACCGGCTTCCGCCATCGCGCGGACGAGCAGCGGAAATTCGCTGTCGTAGCAGATCGCGATCCCGAACGTGCCGAGCTTGGTCTTGAACACGCGCACGACGGTTCCGGCGGAAATTCCCCAGTCGCGTTCGAACGGCGTCATCACGAGCTTTTCCTGCTCGCCGATTGAGCCGTCCGGCGTCACGAGTTGCGCCGCGTTGACGTAGCTGCCGTCCGATTTGAGCAGCGGCCCCGATCCGGTCAGAATGTGGACCTTGTGCTTCTTCGCGAGATCGGCGTGGAACTGCACGCGCTCGGCGGTCAGCTTCGCGACCTTCGCCAGCGTCAGCTTCAGATCGCCGTAGACCTCAGGCCCGAAGCACGCGGCCTGCTCGATCGCGGCATATTCCGGAAAGACGAGAAGCGAGGCGCCCGTCGCGGCGCCATTCTTCACCCAGACAGCAACCTTCTGCTCCCATTCGGCAAGCGTATTCGGCTGGCCGATGGGATATTGCGCACTCGCGACTTTCAAAGACTTTGGCTGCTTCGTCAAAGCGTCTTCATCCAGAACTGCATGTCGTGGCGGGTTTCGTCCGGCTGGTCGACATCCTTCCAGTCATAGGTGGCAACGATGCCGTCGACAGGATGGTAGCCGCGCTTATTCCAGAACGGATCAAGTGGGGCATAATCCGCCGGTTTCAACGGGTGATCGTCGGGACGGACGACCCGGCAGAATGTCGAATACTGAAATCCGCCGAGCTTATGCGCCTGCGCCTCGCGGCCGTCGAAGAACGCGTGACCAAGGCCATAGCCGCGATGGCTTTTGAGAAGCACGCTCTCGCCGCAATAGAAGATCTTCGAGATGTCGTAGCCCGCCTTGAGGAACGGCTCGCCGAACTCGTCCGCGTGCTCGATCATCGGCGCGGCGGTCGACGCCCCAACCATCTCCGTGCCGTCATAGGCCGTGATGACGACGGCGCCTTTCGCAGCGGCAAACCTCTTCAGATACTTTTCTTCGTACTCGAGCGTGCCGTCGTAAAGATACGGCCAATCGCGGAAGACGACGATGCGCAGCCGCGCGAGATCGGGAAGGATCTTGTAGATGTCCTCCCCGGTAACCGACTTGACGTCGAGCTTCTTTTTCTCCGCCGCTGCCATCCGCATCGTCCTCTTTAGCCTGCGACCTGCGCGATCCAGTCGGTCAGATTGTAATACGTCGTGACGCGCGCGATCTTACCGCCGCGGATCGCGAAAAACGTTCCGGCGGGCAGCACGTATTTCTGACCGACCGCATCGGGAAGGCCTTCCTCGGTGTTCTTGTAAACGCCGTGTACGTTGAATTCCGCCGCCGCGCGCGTCGCATCCTTCGACACGAGCACGACGATGTCTTTGAGCTCTTCCTTGTAATTGTGCGTCATGCGCGCGTTGAAGGCGCGAAACTTCTCCTTGCCCTGACGCCGCTCGCCCTGATTGATGTCGTGGATGACGTCGTCGGTCATGAACTCGATCATCGCGTCGGTGTCGCCGCGGTTGAAGGCGGCGTAGTAATCGCGGATCAAAGCGGCGGTTGCACTGCGGGCTTGCGATTCAGCAGTCGTGTCGGACATCGGGGATCTCCAGGCTTCCGATTCATGAAAACTCGTGGCGGTCTTAGCAGGTCAGCCCCCCGCCTTCCATGCGCATGCTGACTGCGGTAAACGCGACATTTCTGACGTCCGGGCGAGTTCGAAACGCAAAAAAGCGCGTTTGGCTAGCGGAGTTCTCACTCGCCGACGACGTGAACGACAATGGAGCGCGCGTGGGGCCGCCGCCGGTGCTCGAAAAGATAGATCCCCTGCCAGGTGCCGAGCATCAGCTTGCCGCTCGCAACCGGAATGGTCAGCGTCGTCTTCGTCAGCGCGGTTTTAACGTGCGCGGGCATGTCGTCGGGACCTTCGGCGCGATGAATGAAGAGGGAATCGCCGTCCGGCACGAGCCGCTTGAAAAACGCCACGAGATCACGCTGCACGTCGGGATCGGCGTTTTCCTGGATCAAAAGGGATGCCGAGGTGTGGCGGCAAAAAACATGCGCAAGCCCGGCTTCAATCCCGGAAGCTTCGACGATCTCAGCGACAGTCTTCGTAAATTCGGTGAGGCTGACGCCATCCGTGTTAATCGTGATGGTCTGTTGCAATTGGCGCATGCTGGAACCGGGCTCCTGAACTTCCTATGTTAACGCAATGAGCAGAGCATTCGTCAAAGAAACAGAGGCGCTCGACGAGCTTCCCGAGAGGCTGGTTTCCGAGCATCGCAACCTCGTGACGCCGGAAGGGCTCGCGCTGATCGAGGGCGAGATCAAGCGCCTGCAGGAGGACCTGAACGCCGCGCGCGAGTCGGACGATCGCAACGCAATTGCACGCGCATCCCACGATCTCCGCTACTGGAGCCAGCGCCTCGCGACGGCGGAGCTTCAGCCGCCTGCGAGCGACGCCTCGGTCGTAGCGTTTGGCTCCCGCGTCACGCTCGAACGCGACGACGGCCGCATGCAGAAATTCCGCATCGTCGGCGAGGACGAAGCCGATCCCGCGAAGGGCTCGATCTCCTACGTTTCGCCGTTGGCCCAGGCGCTTCTGGGAAAAGCCGCAGGCGATACCGTCAAGGCCGGAAGCGGCGAAGCTGAAATCATAAAAATCGAATAGACCGCCGCATATACGATGACTTGGCGCGAACCTGGTTGCACACGTGCGCCGGCAGTCCTAAGCACGCGCCAGAGCGCGCTTCCGCGCGATTGAAGGAGGAGACAGCCATGATCAAGGTTAGCGTGATGTACCCGAACACTCCCGGAGCGCGTTTCGATCACGCGTACTACGCCGAAAAGCACATGCCGATGGTCAAAGCCAAAATGGGCGACAGCTGCAAGTCTTATACGGTCGACAAAGGCATCGCGGGCGGCGCGCCCGGCGCTCCGGCCACCTACGTCGCGATGTGCCACCTGTTTTGCGATTCCGTCGATGCCTTCCAGGCAGGCTTCGGTCCGCACGCGAAAGAGATCATGGCCGACATCAAGAATTACACCGACCTGTCTCCCGTCATCCAGATCAGCGACGTCGTCGTCGGATAAAGCGAGAATTTTCTCACCAATGAAAAAGGGCCGCTTTCGCGGCCCTTTTTGTTGGATCAGTTATCGAGGAAGCTTCGCAGCTTGCGCGACCGGCTCGGATGTTTGAGCTTGCGCAGTGCCTTGGCTTCGATCTGACGGATGCGTTCGCGCGTCACCGAGAATTGCTGGCCGACTTCTTCCAGCGTGTGGTCGGTGTTCATGCCGATGCCGAAGCGCATGCGCAGCACGCGCTCTTCGCGCGGCGTCAGCGAGGCGAGCACGCGCGTCGTCGTATCGCGCAGGTTCGACTGGATCGCCGCTTCGATCGGCAGCACCGCGTTGCGATCCTCGATGAAATCGCCGAGGTGCGAGTCTTCCTCGTCGCCGATCGGCGTTTCGAGTGAGATCGGCTCCTTCGCGATCTTCAGAACCTTGCGCACCTTTTCGAGCGGCATCGCAAGCTTTTCTGCGAGTTCTTCCGGCGTCGGCTCGCGGCCGATCTCGTGCAGCATCTGGCGCGACGTACGGACGATCTTGTTGATCGTCTCGATCATGTGCACCGGAATACGGATCGTGCGCGCCTGGTCGGCGATCGAGCGCGTGATCGCCTGACGAATCCACCACGTCGCGTAGGTCGAGAATTTGTAGCCGCGGCGGTACTCGAACTTGTCGACCGCCTTCATCAGGCCGATGTTGCCTTCCTGGATGAGATCGAGGAACTGCAGGCCGCGGTTGGTGTATTTCTTAGCGATCGAGATGACGAGGCGAAGGTTGGCCTCGACCATTTCCTTCTTCGCCTGACGCGCCTCGCGCTCGCCCTTCTGCACCGCCTTGACGATGCGGCGATACTCGGGAATTTCGAGGCCGGTTTCCGTCGCGAGCTGATGGATTTCAGTGCGAATATCCACGACCTGCGTCCGCTCGGTCTTGACGAACTGACCCCATTTCTTGCCGTTGCCGGCGACGCGGTCGAGCCACGTCTGGTCGAGTTCGTTGCCGTAGTATTCGTCGATGAAGTGCTGGCGCGGCACGCCGTAGCTGTCGGCAAGACGCATCAGGCGGCCTTCGAGGCCGATCAGGCGCTTGTTGATCGCGTAAAGCTGCTCGACGAGGCTCTCGATGCGGTTGTTGTTGAGCGACAGCGATTTCACGTCGACGATGATCTCGTCGCGGATTTTCTCGTAAGCCTTCTGCTGCTGGCGCGAGCCCTGGTCGCCAACGAGCTGCTGCTCGAGCTTCTTGTCCTGCTGCTTGCGGAGCTTCTTGTAGGTCGCCGCGATCTGGTCGAACGTCTCGAGGACTTTCGGTTTCAGTTCGGCTTCCATCGCAGCGAGCGACATCGCATTCTCGAACTCGTCGTCGTCATCACCTTCGCCTTCCGGCGCGCCCGAGGGACGCTGATTAGCAGCAGGCTGCTCCGGCTCGGGCGAATCTTCCGATGCGGCTTCCTGAACCTCTTTCGCTTCCGGCCCTTCGTAGGTCGCTTCGAGATCGATGATGTCGCGAAGCAGAATCTTGCCTTCATTGAGTTCGTCGCGCCAGATGATGATGGCCTGGAACGTCAGAGGGCTTTCGCAGAGGCCCGCGATCATGGCTTCGCGGCCGGCCTCGATGCGCTTCGCGATGGCGATTTCGCCTTCGCGCGACAAGAGTTCGACGGAGCCCATCTCGCGCAGGTACATGCGCACGGGATCGTCGGTGCGCTCGGCAGGCTCGGACTTCGTCTCGCTTTTGACGAGGGCGTTGTTCTGCGCGACCAGCGCGCGGCCTTCCTCTTCGTCGCCGCTCTCTTCACTGCCTTCGGCGGCTTCTTCACCGTCCTCGTTCTCGACGACCGTGATGCCCATGTCGGAGAGCGTCGCGTACAGGTCTTCGATCTGATCGGACGAAACCTCTTCCGACGGCAGCACCGAGTTCAGCTGATCGAGCGTCACGTAGCCCTTGGCCTTCGCCGACTTCAAAAGGCGTTTGACCGCTTGGTCGGAAAGGTCGAGCAGGGGGCTGTCGCGCTCGGGCGCGTCGGCTGCCGGTTGCTCTTTCTCTTCCGTTTTCTGAGCTGCCTGCTGGGCGCGTGCCATTCTGCTGTCCTTGTGTACAGGCCGTTCTGAGGGACCGGCCTTAAGATCAATCTTTCAGGTCCCGGACGGTTGCCGCATCGCAATGCCCGGGGCCGGATAAACGTCCACGCGCCTAACCGGCGCGCTTAACGATCGGAGTGTCGTCGGCGGGTTGGTCGATCTCGGTATCCATCTGGTCCATCGACGCCTCGCGGGCGATCTGGCGTTTGATGTCGAGAAGGTGAGTCTCAGCCTCTTCCGTGCAATCCCGGTACCAAGCTTCTTCCGCTGCCTTCAGCGCGCGCCCCAAAGCGTCCTGCCGCTGATGCAAAGCAAGAATATGGTTCCAGGCGGCTTCGACATCAGTGGCGGAGGCATCTGGCTCGGCAAAACGGTCGCTGATGTGCGTAATCGTTCGCGCGACGAGGTCCACCACCTTTGCAACCCCCGATTTGCTCAATTGGGTGCCTAGAGAGGCCCTGTCAAGGGAATTCTGCCGCGCATGCACCGCTAAAATCTCGTCCCGGAGCGCGGTGAGCGGCTGCGATGAAAATTCGATGACCGCGATGGCTTCCGAGTGCTCGTCGATCAGCCAGGGATGGTTGAGCAACGTCTTCATGATCAGCGCCTCGCGCGGGAGCACGCTTTGCATGTGTCCGGCGAGCTCCGGGCTGGCGTTAACCAACTCAGGCGCATTGTTTTTCTTCGTGAAACGTCGCTCTGGACCGTTGAGCCGGGCACGGTCGCGCGCCTTCCAGTCCGGCGCTGCGACCGGGCGAGCATAAGACGCCTGCGCGATGCCGCCACCCTGCCGGCCGGTCGGCAATCCCGCCATCGGGCGCGGAAATCGATTGCGTCCAAGCTGATACAACCTGTCGCGGAGCTCGCGCTGATAGTGCGAACGCACGGTTGCATCCTGAATCGTACCGACCAGGGCAAAAAGACGGGCTTCGAGCGCCGCACGCTGTTCCGGCGTATCGGAGGGGGCGGCGCGAAGCTCGCGATCCCAGAGAACGTCGACCAGCGGCCGCGCTTTCGACAACGCGTCCGACATCGCCGCCGCGCCCTGCTGCCGGATGAGGTCGTCCGGATCGAGGCCATCCGGCAGGAATGCGAAGCCGAGGCTATGGCCGGGCTTCAGCCACGGCAGCGCGACCTCGACGGCACGGTCGGCGGCCTTGCGACCGGCACTGTCGCCGTCGAAGCAAAGTGTCGGTTCCGGCGCGAAACGCCAGAGCAGCTTGACCTGATCTTCTGTCAGCGCCGTGCCCAGAGGCGCCACGGACTCGGCAAAACCGCCTTCGGCGAGCGCCACCACGTCCATGTAGCCTTCGACGACGATGACGCGGTTCTTGTCATGAGCCGCCGATCGCGCCCGCGCTGCGTTGAACAGAGTGTGCCCCTTGTGGAAGAGCGGCGTCTCGGGAGAGTTCAGATACTTCGCCGGAACGTCCTTTTCGAGCGCCCGCCCGCCGAACGCGATGACCCGCCCCTTGAGATCGAGGATCGGAAACATGACGCGATTGCGGAAGCGATCGTAGGGCTCAGGGATGTCGCTGCCCGCGATCAGCATGCCCGCCGAGGCCATGTCGGCGAGCGAGAAACCCTTGCCCTTGAGATGCGCCGTCAACGCCGTGCGCGAGTTCGGCGCGAAGCCGAGCCGGAAGGCCCGAACGGTTTCGTGCTGAAGCCCGCGCTTTTCGATGTAGCGCCGCGCCTCCGCGCCAAGACCCGAGCGCAGGCTCTCCTCGAAAAACGCCGCTGAGGCTTCGAGCAGCCGATAGAGCCTGTCGCGCTGGTCTTCGTCGGCGACGTTGCGCTCCGGCTGCTTGGGCATCGGAACGCCCGCTTCCTGCGCGAGACGCTCGACGGCCTCCGGAAATTCGAGGCCCTCGGTCTTCATCAGGAAAGTGAAGATGTCGCCATGCTCGCCCGAGGCGAAGCAATGGTAGAAGCCCTTCTGGTCGTTGACGAAGAAAGACGGGCTTTTCTCGGTCTTGAACGGCGACAGGCCCCTGTACTCGCGCCCGGCCTTCTTCAGCGCCACCTTGCGGCCGACGACCTGACTGACCGGCAGCCGCGCGCGGATCTCATCCAGAAAATTCGGATTGAATCGCATCGGTGCGCGGAAGCCTCGGCAAATCCCAGATTTCGTCCTGTACGACTGGATTAAGTGATTCGCCGGAGCGCGTTGCGCCGCTTGAGCAAAATGCCAGCAAGCATACCCGCTTTCCACAGCCCTGCCGGGCGGGCCTGAAAGCTTTAGCCGAGCGCGGCTTTGACGGCGGCGCTCGCCTTCTGGAAATCCATCTTCCCGGCGTACTTCGCTTTCAGCACGCCCATGACCTTGCCCATGTCCTTCGCCGAAGCAGCGCCCGCTTCCTGAATCGCCGATTGAACGGCGGCCGCGACTTCGCTCTCGTCCATCTGCTTGGGCAGATACGCCTCGATGATGGCGATCTCGGCCTGCTCGGTCTCGGCGAGGTCGGGACGGCCGCCGTTGGTGTACTGCTCGATGGAGTCGCGGCGTTGCTTCACCATCTTGGTCATGACGGCAAGGATGCCCGCGTCGTCGAGGTCTTTCTTCGCTTCGATCTCGGCAGACTGGATGGCGGCGTTGATGAGACGCAGCGTCGCGACGCGCTGTTTCTCTCCGGCTTTCATCGCCCCCTTGAGGTCGTTGCTGATCTTGGCACGCATGGTCGCCTCCTGAATTGCAAGACCGTGGTTTAGGAGGGCATGTCCGCCAGGGCAAGAGAGGGCCCCGGTGCGGCATATCTCGCGCAATTGACGGAGCAGGGACGTTCCCATAGGTTCCGGCGCAATTTCAGCCGCTAAGCGGCTTGGCGCTCCAACACCCGGATGACCGATGACTGCACCTGAACCTTGGACAGATGTGCCCCTGACCGCACGCCTCGTTTTCGACGACGGCACCGTGATCGCCGGGCGCGGTCTCGGCGCGACAGGCTCGGCCGTCGGCGAGGTGTGCTTCAACACCGCCATCACCGGCTATCAGGAAATTCTGACCGATCCGAGCTACGCCGGCCAGATCATCACCTTCACGTTCCCCCATATCGGCAATGTCGGCGCCAATTCGGAAGACACCGAAACGTCGAACCTTGCCTCGCGCTCGGGCGTGCGCGGCTGCGTTCTGCGCGCCGACATCACCGAGCCGTCGAACTATCGCTCCGCCGAAAATCTCGATGCCTGGCTGAAGACGCGCGGCATCATCGCCATCAGCGGCATCGATACGCGCGCGCTCACCGCCCGCATCCGTGAGAAGGGCATGCCGAACGCCGTCATCGCGCACGATCCGTCAGGCAATTTCGACATCGATAAACTGAAGGCCGAGGCGAAAGCCTGGTCCGGCCTTCTCGGTCTCGATCTCGTTCCCGATGTAACGAGCGGGCAGAGCTATTCGTGGGACGAGCAGCGCTGGGTCTGGAACCAGGGCTTCACGCGCAATGAAAATCCCGAGTTTCACGTTGTCGCCATCGACTACGGCTTGAAGCGCAATATTCTCCGCTGTCTCGCCTCGGCGGGTTGCAAGGTGACGGTCGTCCCTGCAACCGAGAAGGCCGAGGACGTGCTGGCGCGCAATCCCGACGGCGTCTTTTTGTCGAATGGCCCTGGAGATCCGGCGGCGACCGGCGAATACGCGGTGCCCGAAATCAAGAAGCTGGTCGAGAGCGGCAAGCCCGTTTTCGGCATCTGCCTCGGCCACCAGATGCTGGGCCTCGCACTCGGCGGCAAGACCCGCAAAATGCATCAGGGCCATCACGGCGCCAACCATCCCGTGAAGGACTTCACGACCAACAAGGTCGAGATCGTCTCGATGAACCACGGCTTCGCCGTCGATCGCGACAGCCTGCCCAAAGGCGTCGTCGAAACGCACGTGTCGTTGTTCGACGGATCGAATTGCGGATTGGCGCTCGAAGGCAAGCCGGTGTTCTCGGTGCAGCACCATCCCGAGGCGTCGCCCGGCCCGCAGGACAGTCACTATCTCTTCACGCGCTTCGTCAACCTGATGCGCGAGCAGAAAGGCCAGGCCGCGCGCCGCGAGCGCTGAGCCAAAGCGACCGGGGCGGCCGAGCCATCGCCGCCCGATAAACCTTGCTGAACTTTAAGCACGCGCCACGGGCAAACTTGGCTATAAGCCAGGGAAAAACACCCGGAGGAATGATGCGCGCACTTCGTTTGGCTTGTCTCATGATTGCGGTGGCCGCCCCCGCATCCGCTGCCGATTGCAGCAAGGACGTTCTCGCGGCATTCGAGAAGCAGCGCACATCCAAGGTTTTCCGCGTCGAGTTCAGCCAGCCGTCGGCGGAAGGCGAAGTGCATATGGTTATCGACTATATGCCGCCCGATAAGATGCTGCAGACGGTGACCTCGCCCGCAATGCCCGGCGAGCAGCAGACGATGCTGATCGGCAATCGCGCCTATGCCGGATCCGGCGGGGCGTTCGAGGAACTCCTGCCGCAATTCACGCAATCGATCATCGCGGAGTTTGCCTCAGCGGTCGGCGCGCCGAAAAACCTCGGTGATTTCGAGTGCGTCGGCAACTTGAAGGTCGATGATCAGGATTTCGTCGCGTACCGGCTTGCGGAGAAAGCCGCCGACGGCGCGGACCCATCAACGGTCATGGCGCGTACCGTCTACGTCGATCCGGCAAGCGGCAAACCCGCCTACAATATCATCGCGGCGCTCGGCGGCAGCGCGCCTCCCGCGTTGAAAGTGAAGTATTCCTATCCGACCGATGTCGAGATCGTTGCGCCGGCAAACGCGCCCGTGCAAAAGCTTCATTAGATTTCGCTGCGTCCGGCTTTTCTCAAGGATTTCGTCAATGCGTCGCTTTGCAAGTGCCCTTGCCGCCTTCGCCTCAATCGTGAGCGTTGCGCAAGCGGAGCCGATCCCGCTCGGAGCCGCGCCTGAAGCCGCCGAAGCGAAGACGCCGCCCAATCCGTGCAGCCAGGAAGTCGCCGCGTCGCTGCAGAAGCTGCGCAAGTCGTCCTGGTTCCGCATGACCAGCAACATGATCACCGAGAACGGTCCGTCGACGATGGAGGTTGACTACATCCTCCCCGATCGCATGCACCAGAAGGTGACGAACACCGTGACGAATGCGTCGTCGGAGATCATCCTCATCGGGCGTGAAGCGTGGTCGCGCCGCGGCGAGGGAAGCTGGACGCCGATGCCCGCGAACGTCGCCGGACAACTGCAGACGCAGGTCGAAGAGTCCGTTCTCGTCGAGCAGAAAGATATCGGCAGCTACGCCTGCAACGGCAAAACCAAGGTCGATGGACATGACGTCATGTCCTACAAGCTCGAAAGTCAGCCCGCCAAAGGCGAGTCGTTCCGAAACCAGACCTATCGCGTGTTCTACGTCGATGCCATGACCGGCCTGCCGTACAGCAATGCGCTGCTCGTTCCGGGCCGCGACGACAAGCCGATCTTCAAGACGACGTATGCGTTCCCGCTCGACCTCAAGATCGAGCCGCCGAAGGATATCACCGCTCCGGCTCCGGCTCCGGCTCCCGCTCCTGCCGCTGCGCCGCCGGCTTCGCCAGCGCCGGCTCCGGGTGCGGCATCCGATACCGGCAAGTAAGGCGGCGCTGGTACGGCCTCCAGGATCGTCGCCGGTACTGCCCGCGCTTCGATGGCTGCTATGCCCTCTCCAAGGATGACCTCTGCCGGCTATGCCGCTACAAGCGGCGGCCGGAGATAGATCCTCATGAGCGCAATTGAGTCATCCGTGGACGCCCGACCGGCGGCCGCCAAGGTAACGTTCTCGATTTTGCTGGCGGTGAGCTTCTGCCATCTGCTCAACGACGTGATGCAGTCGTTGCTGCCCGCCGTATATCCGATGCTGAAGACCAGCTACGGCCTGTCGTTTTGGCAGATCGGGCTTTTGACGACCGCGTTTCAAGGCACCGCCTCGCTGCTGCAGCCGCTCATCGGCTATTACACCGATCGCCGTCCCGTCGAATATTCGACCAGCGCCGGCATGACCTCGACGCTGCTCGGACTGGTCCTGCTGTCATTTGCGCACGGCTACGCGATGCTGCTCATCGGAGCGATGCTGGTCGGTCTCGGATCGGCTGTCTTTCATCCTGAATCATCGCGCATCGCCCGGCTGGCATCCGGCGGACGCCACGGCCTCGCACAGTCCCTGTTTCAGGTCGGCGGCAACTTCGGAACGGCGCTCGGACCGTTGCTCGCGGCGTTCATCGTGCTTCCTTATGGACAGTCGAGCATCGCGTGGTTCGCGCTCGTCGCGCTCCTCGGCATCGCCATTCTCTGGCGCATCAGCCAGTGGGGAAGCGCCGTTCGCGCGCGTCCGAAAGCTGGCGCCGAAGCTGCCGCAATGCCCTTTCCGCGCGATCGCACCATACTTGCGATTGCGACATTGGCCGTGCTCGTCTTCTCGAAATACATCTACATGGCGAGCCTGACGAGCTACTACACATTCTACGCGATCCATAAATTCGGCGTATCCGTGCAGCAGTCGCAGCTGATGCTGTTCGCGTTTCTCGGCGCCGTCGCCGCAGGTACGATTCTCGGCGGCCCGATCGGCGATCGCATCGGCACCAAGACGGTGATCTGGATCTCGATCCTTGGCGTTCTGCCATTCACGCTGGCGCTGCCTTACGCCAATCTCGAGTGGACCATTGCGCTCACCATCGTCATCGGCGTCGTGCTGGCGTCGGCGTTTTCGGCGATCGTCGTCTTCGCCCAGGAACTGGTGCCGGGGCGTGTCGGCATGATCTCGGGGCTGTTCTTCGGATTCGCGTTCGGGATCGCGGGAATCGCTGCCGCCGTTCTCGGCATCGTCGCCGACGCCAAAGGCATCGACTATGTCTACCACGTCTGCTCTTATTTGCCGCTGCTTGGCCTGCTCACCTTGTTTTTGCCGTCCTTGAAGCATGCGAAAGAGGAAAGGGCGTAGTTTCTGACACAGTGTGACAGTTGCGAAACCCTATGCCGCAGTATTTTCAGGGTTCCCCCTCCGTCCGCCTTTGCCTATAAGCCCCCCTTAGCCTGAGATCAGAAACATCAATCGCCGAGCCGGCTGCGTCGCCCGCTTTCGCCTCGGCCAAACGCTTGCGCGGCATGCCCAAACGCACCGATATCAAATCCATCCTCATCATCGGCGCCGGCCCGATCGTCATCGGCCAGGCGTGCGAGTTCGACTATTCCGGTACGCAGGCCTGCAAGGCGCTGCGCGAGGAGGGGTACCGGATCATTCTGGTCAACTCCAATCCGGCGACGATCATGACGGACCCGGATCTGGCGGATGCAACTTACATCGAGCCGATCACGCCCGAAGTCGTCGCGAAAATCATCGCCAAGGAAAAGCCCGACGCGATTCTGCCGACGATGGGCGGACAGACGGCGCTGAACACCGCGCTGGCGCTTCATCAGCAGGGCATTCTGCAGCGCCACGGCGTCGAACTGATCGGCGCCAACGCGGCTGCGATCGACAAGGCCGAAGACCGCCAGCTCTTCCGTGAGGCGATGAAGACGATCGGGCTCGAGACGCCGCGCTCCAAGCTCGCCCACACGCGTGAAGAAGCGGCCGATGCCCTTGAGCATGTCGGCCTGCCCGCGATCATCCGGCCGTCGTTCACGCTCGGCGGAACCGGCGGCGGCATCGCCTACAACCGCGAGGAATTCTTCGAGATCGCCGAGCGCGGGCTCGACGCCTCGCCGACGACGCAGATCCTGGTCGAGGAAAGCGTCCTCGGCTGGAAGGAATTCGAGATGGAGGTCGTCCGCGACAAGGCGGACAACTGCATCATCATCTGCTCGATCGAGAACGTCGATCCGATGGGCGTGCACACCGGCGACTCGATCACGGTCGCACCGGCGCTGACGCTGACCGACAAAGAATACCAGATCATGCGCGATGCCTCGATCGCAGTGCTGCGCGAGATTGGCGTCGAAACCGGCGGCTCGAACGTCCAGTTCGCAGTCAATCCCGCCGACGGCCGCCTCGTCGTCATCGAGATGAACCCGCGCGTCTCGCGCTCGTCCGCGCTCGCCTCGAAGGCCACCGGCTTCCCGATCGCCAAGGTCGCGGCCAAGCTCGCCGTCGGCTACACGCTCGACGAAATCCAGAACGACATCACAGGCGGCGCGACGCCGGCATCTTTCGAGCCGACGATCGACTACGTCGTGACCAAGATTCCGCGCTTCGCGTTCGAGAAATTCCCCGGCTCCGACACGTCGCTGACGACGTCGATGAAGTCGGTCGGCGAAGCGATGGCCATCGGACGCACGTTCCGCGAAAGCATGCAGAAAGCATTGCGATCGATGGAAACGGGCCTGACCGGCTTCGACGATATCCATCTCGACGGCATCGGGCAGGGCGACGACAAGAACGTCGTGCGCGCCGCCGTCTCGCGACCGACCTTCGACCGCATCCTGAAAGTCGCGCAGGCGTTCCGCCTCGGCTTCTCGCAGGAAGAGGTCCACCAGTACAGCAAGATCGATCCTTGGTTCCTCGCCGAGATCAAAGGCGTCGTCGATACGGAAGCGCGCGTCATCGCGCACGGCCTGCCGAAGACGGAGACGCAGCTTCGCGCGCTCAAGGCGCAGGGCTTCTCGGACGCGCGTCTGGCGCACCTCGCAAAGGTGAGCGAAGCCGACGTTCGCCGCGCGCGCCACGACCTGGGCGTGACGCCGGTCTTCAAGCGCATCGACACGTGCGCGGCGGAATTCGCGTCGCCCACCGCCTACATGTATTCGACCTACGAAACCGGCCTCAGCGGCGATCCCGTCTGCGAAGCCGATCCTTCTGACAAAGAAAAGATCGTCATTCTCGGCGGCGGCCCGAACCGAATCGGCCAGGGCATCGAGTTCGATTACTGCTGCTGCCACGCCTGCTTTGCGCTGACCGCGGCGGGCTTTGAGACGATCATGGTCAACTGCAACCCGGAAACCGTCTCGACCGACTACGACACCTCGGACCGCCTGTTCTTCGAGCCGCTGACTGCCGAAGACGTGCTCGAAATCATCCGCGTCGAAAGCAGCAAGGGCAAGCTCAAGGGCGTCATCGTTCAGTTCGGCGGCCAGACCCCGCTGAAGCTCGCGAGCGCGCTGGAAGAAGCCGGCGTTCCGATCCTCGGCACATCGCCCGATGCGATCGACCTTGCCGAAGACCGCGATCGCTTCAAGGCGCTCATCGAAAAGCTCAATCTCAAGCAGCCGAAAAGCGGCATCGCCAAAACGCCGGGCGAGGCGCGCGCCGTTGCCGAAACGATCGGCTATCCGGTCGTCATTCGTCCGTCGTATGTGCTCGGCGGCCGCGCGATGGAAATCGTCCACGACGGCAGCGAGGTCGATCGCTACGTCACGCGTCTTTCCGCGACGCTCGACCGTCCGTCCGAACTCGTCGTCTCCGAGAGGCGCCCGCTTCTGATCGACAGCTATCTGACCGACGCGGTCGAAGTCGACGTCGATTGCCTTTCTGACGGCAAGGATACGTTCGTCGCCGGCATCATGGAGCACATCGAGGAAGCCGGCATCCACTCGGGCGACAGCGCCTGCTCACTGCCGCCGCACTCGCTCTCGGCTGACATCATCACCGAACTCGAACGGCAGGCGCGTGAGCTTGCTCTGGCGCTGCGTGTGGTCGGCCTGATGAACATTCAGTTCGCGATCAAGGACGGCGAGGTCTTCATTCTTGAAGTCAATCCGCGCGCCTCGCGAACGGTGCCGTTCGTTGCCAAGGTCATCGGGCTGCCGATCGCCTCGATCGCGTCGCGGATCATGGCGGGCAAGCCCCTCGCGAGCTTCGAGCTGAAGAAGCCGGTCTACAAACACATCGCCGTCAAAGAAGCCGTATTCCCGTTCGCGCGCTTCCTCGGCGTTGATCCGATCCTCGGACCGGAAATGCGTTCGACCGGCGAGGTCATGGGCATCGACCACGATTTCGCAATGGCCTTCGGCAAGAGCCAGCTCGGCGCCGGACAGACGCTGCCCTCGGGCGGCACGGTGTTCGTGTCGGTCAAGGAAAGCGACAAGGCGCGGATCGTCGGCCCGGTGAAGGAACTCGAAGCGATGGGCTTCAAGGTCGTCGCCACCCGCGGCACGAAGCGGTTCCTGGAAGCGAACGGAATTCAGTGCGAAAGCATCAACAAGGTTCTGGAAGGCCGCCCGCATATCGTCGACGCGATCAAAAACGGCGATATCCACCTTGTTTTTAATACAACCGAAGGTTCCAAGGCGCTGAGCGACAGCAAGGACATCCGGCGCACGGCCTTGCTTCACCACATCCCCTATTATACAACATTGTCAGGGGCAGTGGCTGTCACACGAGCCATCAGGGCGTTGAATTCCGATACGCTTCAAGTGGCGCCGCTGCAGGCTTTTGCGCATCATTGAGCCGTTCGCAATACAGGTGATCTGAACGCTTTTGAATAGCGCGTGCCAGCACAGCCACTTTTCTATTCATTAAAGCGCGAGTTTAACTGGGTCGGAGCCGGCGCTCCGCGAGTAGAGACCGTTCGAGACGTGGAGAAGATGATGGAACGGGTGCCGATGACCATCGAGGGATACAAGAACCTCGAAACGGAGCTGCAGCGGCTGAAAGCTGTCGAGCGTCCGCGCATCATCGCTGCGATCTCGGAAGCGCGCGCCCACGGCGACCTTTCGGAAAACGCGGAATATCATGCCGCCAAGGAACAGCAGGGGCTGAACGAAGCCCGCGTTGCTGAGCTTGAGGACAAGATCAATCGCGCCGAGGTCATCGATACGTCGAAGCTCTCTGGCGACACGGTCAAGTTCGGCGCGACGGTCACGCTTCAGGACGAAGATTCCGAAGACAAGGTGACGTACACCATCGTCGGCGACACCGAAGCCGACCTGAAGAACGGCAAGATCTCGATCTCGTCGCCCATCGCGCGCGCGTTGATCGGCAAGACGAATGGCGAGAGCGTCGACGTCACGACGCCGAAGGGCACGCGGACCCTCGAAGTTCTGAAAGTCTCCTGGAAGTAACGCCGCCGCAGCGCTCTCGTCTGCGTTGGAATTAATCGCTATCGCCGTCGAAGTAGGCGCGCGCCGCGTCGCATTCGCGCTGTGAAGGCAGGAGATCGAACACTCTGTCGTCGCCTTCGGTGCCGCTGAGTTCGACCGTATCCGCCGTGCCTTCGAGCGCTAGCCCGGTTTCGCCCGTCTTCAGTCTCAGACCGCCGGCGCCGATCGGGCTCAAGCGGAAGATGCCGCCGTCTGCCTCGAGAAAGCAGTCGAAACCCTGATCGCTCGCCTTGCAGCTTGCAGCCTGTCCGTACCACTCGTCTTTGACTGAAAGCATTAGCGCGAAGCCGAGCTGGAAACGATCGGCGGAATTCGGCGAGCCATCCGAGTTCGTTTTGGCCAAGTCGACCTCGATGCTGCGCACGCGTTGCGCCGGGTGCGTTTTGAGATGCGCTTCGTTGTAGGTTGCCGCGAAACACGGCCGCCCGGCGAGCACGTTCGAGAAATAACGATCGTAGAGATCGCTCGACGTCGCCGACGCGTTGCTCGCCACACCGAGTGACAGCGAACCGGCGAGAAGCATGAAGCGCATGAGTGTCGGATTGCTCATAAGGCCCTGCATGCGTCCTCGACTTCGTTCGTGTGTCAGGTCTCTTCCGGTCCAGTCACAGCAATCGGAACGCCAGGCTCGCGCTTGGTTCTTCGAATGGTCAGGAACGTCTTGACGCTCGCGACGTTCGGCGCCGACGTCAGCGCATCGAGCACGAAGCTTTGGAACTCGGGCAGATCGCGCGCGATGCATTTCAGCATAAAATCGCTTTCGCCGGAAAGCATGTAGGCCTCCCGGACGAGGGGCCAGCCGAGAACGCGATTTTCGAAAGCGCGGAGATCGGACTCGGCCTGATTGTGCAGGCGGACCATGGCGAACGCGGTCAGAGCATATCCGAGCGCGACCTCATCGATCAGCGCCGTGTATCCCGAAATCAGCCCGGCTTCCTCGAGCGCGCGAACCCGGCGCAGGCACGGCGGCGCGGAAAGCCCGATCCGGTTGGCGAGCGCGATGTTCGTCATCCGGCCGTCGGCCTGCAGCTCTTTGAGGATTCGCCAGTCGGTCGCGTCGAGTTCTATTGCCATTAACATTCGTTCCAGGAGGCGCGAGTGTAATATCAGGAACGCTGCTCCATCGCACCACGTTTCGTTTGTTTCGTTAGTGCGGCTGCTTCGGGGCTCGACACCCGACGCCGAAGAGATGAAAACATCGCCGCATGACCGCTTCTCCACTCGACGATCACCCCCTCGCAGGCCAGACGGCCTGGATCATCTCCGACGGCAAGGCCGGGCACGAGGCTCAGTGCTTTGGCGTCGTCGAGGCGCTGGGTCAGAAGGCCGAGGTGAAGCGCGTCGCGCCGAGCGGCGTCTTCAAGTGGATGGCGCCCTGGGGTCCTGTCGCGCCCCGTGAACGCTTCGGACAGCCGGGCGCGCAGTTTGCTCCCCCGTGGCCGGTCATCGCGTTTGCGACGGGCCGCACGACGATCCCCTATCTCCGCGCGCTTCGCCGGCTGGCAGGCTTTAAGACGTACACGGTCATTCTCATGGACCCGCGAACGGGACCGGGCACCGCCGACCTGATCTGGGTTCCAGAGCATGACCGTTTGCGCGGATTGAATGTCATCACGACGCTCACCGCCCCGCATCGCTATTCGCCGCAACGGCTCGAAGCTCTGCGCGCGCACATGCCGGCGGCAATCGCCGCGCTGCCGCAGCCGCGCGTCGCCTGCCTGATCGGCGGACCGAACGGCGATTACACCTACAGTGACGACGACCAATCCCGGCTTGTCGCATGTCTCAAGGATTTCGCGCACCGCGGCTTCGGTCTGATGATCACGACATCGCGGCGAACACCGGAGAAGCTCGCGGCCGGTATCAAGGACGCCGTGCGCGATACGAATGCGCTGTTCTGGGATGGCGGCGAAAACAATCCCTATCCGGATTTTCTCGCCCACGCCGACATGTTTCTCATTACCGCCGACAGCGTCAGCATGACGTGCGAGGCTGCCGCGACCGGGCGACCGATTTATATTTTTTCGCCCTCCGGCGGTGGCGCGAAGTTCGATCGCTTCCATAAAGCGCTCGCCGAACACGGCGTCACGCGGCCGCCGCCAGCCCCCGGAAGTGAAATCGAAACCTGGAGCTACAGGCCGCTTCACTCCGCTGACGTGATCGCATCCGAGATTGTGCGCCGTTGGACGAAACGCGCGAAAATGCTCCCCGGCCTCGTTTCGGCGCCGCCGCGCTGAACCCGCGGCATGCGGCGGTCTGAGCGGGTTGAAACGCGAGCCCAATGATATATTTGAGCAATGCGCAGCGATCGGCTAGAACGCGCGCCTAACCCCTTAAACGTCTTACGCAGAGGCGCCCCCGATGGCCGCACACCAGTACGTCTACCATATGCACAAGCTCTCCAAGGCCTATCCGGGCGGAAAGCAGGTGCTGAAGGACATTTCGCTGTCGTTCCTGCCGGGTGCGAAGATCGGCGTCGTCGGTTTGAACGGCGCGGGTAAATCGACGCTTCTGAAAATCATGGCGGGCGTCGTTGACGACTTTATCGGCGAGGCGCGCCCGGCCGATGGAATCAAGGTCGGCTATCTCCCGCAGGAACCCGAACTCGACGAGACGAAGGACGTGCTCGGCAATGCGATGGAAGGCGTCGCCGAGAAGAAAGCGATCCTCGATCGTTACAACGAAATCGCCGCCAACTATACCGAAGAGACGGCGGACGAAATGACGGCGCTGCAGGACCAGATCGACGCGCAGAACCTTTGGGACCTCGACGCCCAGGTCGAGCAGGCGCTCGATGCGCTTCGGTCTCCGCCGGGCGATTCCGACGTGACGAAACTGTCGGGCGGCGAAAAGCGCCGCGTCGCACTGACTAGGCTGCTGTTGTCGAAGCCCGACATTCTCCTGCTCGACGAACCAACCAACCATCTCGACGCCGAAAGCGTCGCGTGGCTCGAACGATATCTCCGCGAATATACGGGTTGTGTCATTCTCGTGACCCACGATCGCTACTTCCTCGACAACATCACCGAATGGACCCTCGAACTCGATCGCGGCCAGGGCGTACCGTGGAAGGGCAATTACTCCGGCTGGCTCGAACAACGCGCGAAGCGCGAAGCCGCCGAGAAGGCGCAGGAAGAGGGCAAGCAAAAGGCTCTTTCGCGCGAACTCGAATGGATCCGCTCCTCGCCGAAGGCCCGTCAGGCCAAGTCGAAGGCGCGTATCACCGCGTATGAAAAACTCGCCGACGAAGCCGGACGCGAAGAGAACGGCCGCGCCAGCATCCAGATCGCGACCGGCCCGCGCCTCGGCGGCGTCGTGATCGAGGCCGACGGACTGAGCAAAGGTTTCGGCGACCGTCTGCTGATCGACAATCTCTCGTTCAAGCTGCCGCCCGGCGGCATCGTCGGCGTCATCGGTCCGAACGGTGCCGGCAAGACGACGCTGTTCAAGATGCTCACCGGCCAGGAAGAACCTGACGCCGGATCGATCCGTCTCGGCGATACCGTGAAGATCGCTTACGTCGACCAGTCGCGCGCGCACCTCGATGACAAGAAAACCGTCTGGGAGGAAATCTCCGGCGGCCTCGATCAGATGCTGCTCGGCGGCAAGAAGGAAGTGCCGTCGCGCGCCTATTGCGGCTGGTTCAACTTCAAGGGCGCCGACCAGCAGAAGAAGGTCGGATTGCTATCGGGCGGCGAACGCAACCGCGTGCATCTTGCGAAGCTCCTGAAAGAGGGCGGCAACCTGCTGCTCCTCGACGAGCCGACCAACGACCTCGACACCGAAACGCTCGGCGCGCTTGAAGCGGCGCTCGAAGATTTCCCCGGCTGCGCCGTCGTCATCTCGCACGATCGCTTCTTCCTCGATCGCCTCGCGACGCACATTCTGGCCTTCGAAGGCGACAGCCACGTCGAATGGTTCGAAGGCAACTTCGCCGATTACGAGGAAGACAAGAAGCGCCGCCTGGGCGACGAGGCCGTCGAGCCGCATCGCATCAAGTTCAAGCGCTTCGAGCGGTAACTGCGCGCCGGCGGCCGGCTCCGCACAGCGGAGTCGCCGGCGCAAAGGGAAGAGTGCCGCATCGTATCAAGTTCAAGCGCTTTGAGCGGTAATTGCGCGCAGGCCGCCGGCTCCGCGTAGCGGAGTCGCCGGCGCCAAGAGAAGAGTGCCTCATCGCATCAAGTTCAAGCGCTTCGAACGCTAGTTCAAATGCGAACTGTCTGCCGGTCAGTACATCTGCACCGGCAGCACGCCGCCCGGCCCGACCATCAGGCCCCAGATTTCGTCAGCTGCGACCTCGACGGTATCGTTGGCCATCGGAGCTTTCGACCCCTTCAAGCTGTAGGCGTGCTTGCCCGGAGCGAGTTCGAGCGTCGGGCCGTCAGGAGCTTTGCTCCCCGCGCCACCCGGAATCTTGATCGTCTTTCCGGCGATCACAAGCGTCGCGGGCGTTTCGAGAATGTTGCCGAATAGAATTTTCGTCTGGCCTGGCTTCGGCATCAGTCCGGATTTCTTCGCGGCCTCCGTCTGCCGGATCGACAGTTGAGCCGTCGTCTCGCCGCTGGCACGGCCGAGCCTCAGGACGGCCGGACCTTCGGGCATCGTATAATAAAGCACGACCTCGTCGGGCTTGATGACTGCTTTGGAGGTATCCTCGGTCCAGCCTCGCTTGCCAAGTTCGGCGCGATAGAATTCGAGAACGGACGCGAGCTTCGCTGGCACGCTGGCATTGGCGCTATATCGGAACAGCGACTTTTCACTCCCGCTCAGCGAGTGCGGCTTCGGCACAGGCAGTCCGCCCGCTTCGTCGGCTTCCAGCGCCTGCGTCGTGTCATTGCCGGATGAAGTCTCGGAAGCAGAGGCGTCTGGCGCAACCGCTTCCTCTTTCTGCAAAGCCGAGCCCGCGCCGGTCACATTGACCGACGTTCCCATCTTCATGATGGTGAGTGAAACCTCCTGCTCGCCTTTGTGGAATTCGAGCGCGACCATGTTCGGCTGATTGATGACGGTCTTGCGCTCGCTCCAGCCGAGCGCCGGCATCTCGGCGCGATAGAATGCGACGACCTCGGCAACGCTGGATGAACTGTTGTAATCGAGACGTCCGGCGCTTCCGTCGAAATCGAGACCGTCAGCCGTCGATGGTACGGGGATCGGTGCTGAGTTGCCCGCAAGGGCCGTGAGCTTCGACTGCGGTTGCGATGCCTGAGCGGCGCGTGCATCGGCTGGCGGCTGAGGTGCGGTGACGCCTGCAAGAGCGTCTTTCGTCGCCTTCTTCGCTTGCTCCATAATGTCGAGCGCCAGCGCATCCATGGCGTCGCCGAGCTTGTCATGCGCCGTCGGCGCGGACGGCTGCGGAGTCGGCTCCGGCTTGTCTTCGGGCGCTTCTTTGGCCGCGAAAAGAATTTGTGGCGGAATGCTCTCGAGGTTGACGGCCGTCTTGCCGTCGTCGCTCTTTTGCAGCGTCAGGATGAGCGGCTTTTGATTGTCTTGAACGTAGTAGGAGAAAAGACCTTTCTCCGTTTTCTTGTCGGCATACGCGGCTTTGGCCGAGTCCTCCTTCGACCACGGTGACCAGCCGCGCGCGATCAACTCCGTTCTGAAAAAATCGGACGTGGCTTCGACGGTGTCAGGCGTCGTGCATTTGAGATGCGGACGATCGGCATCGAATTTGATTTCGGTCGCGTTTTTCGGGAACGGCAGGTCGTGCTCCAGGGGCACGCCGGAATACGTGACGCTGGTCGCATTATTCTGCGCGGGCGCCGCATTGATGAAAACCGAAAGCCCCTGCGCGCCTTTCTTGAGAGACGCGAGCACCATGTCGGGATTTGCCTGTTCGCTCGCAGAGACGCGGCCGTATTGTTGCCAGCCATCGGCGCTCAAGACCTTGAGCGTCTCGGCGGCCGTATCGGCGACGGACGACGGCGCGGTGAAAATCGTCGACAGCGGACTGGCGTAGATTTCCTTGCCGCCGGATATGCGCGGCAGCTTGCTGGTGTCGAGCGCCTCGTCCGCCCATCCGGACGGAGCCGGTAAAAGCATCGCCATTCCGACAATTGCGAATACTGCGGCCGCATAGCGGCTCATTCTCGGCGTCATGAATTTCTCTCCCGGCTGCGCGGAGTTTCATCGCGTGCGGGAACTTGGGTAATGGACTCAACCGGCATTAGCCAAGTGGGGATCGGCAGTTTGGATAAACCGCCATGAAAAAAGCCGCGCTTTCGAGAAAGCGCGGCTTAAAAAACAGGCAGTGTAGGGAGCTTAGCCGTTGCTTTTGTCGACGATCGGCAACTGCTTGGCTTCCTCCGAACTGATCGACAGCTTCACGCCGTCGGAAACCTCGGTGATCTTGTCGCCGCCAATGGCATAGACCTGCGCGTTCATGCCGGCGGGCGTTCCGGCCGTGACCAGGATCTCCTGCACCTTGCCGGAGGTATCCGACTTCACGCCGTTGATCTCGCCGATCTTCGCGCCGTCCGAGCCGAGAACGGCCTGGCCGATTTTGAGCTGGCTGGCTTCGATGGTCGAACTCGCAGCACCCGCGGCGTCCGGAGCGGCTTCGGCTGCCGGAGCTTCCGGGGCCGGTTCCTGAGCAGCGCCTTCGGGAGCAGGGGCCTCGGTGGCGTCGGCGGGAGCAGCGGGAGCCTCGGGCTCCGGCGCTGGAGCTGCGGTATCGCCGCCTTCCGGTGCCGGCGCGCTCTGGCCGTCCGCAGGCGCGTCGGCCTCAGGGGCCTGCGCGGTTTCCTCGTTTGCGGAGAGGGTCTGTTCCGCCTGTGCAGCGTCAGCCGGCTCGGCCTGCTGCGCGAGAACGATCCTGTCGTTCGTCGCGGAATATCCTGGAGAAGTTCCGAGCACCAGCATGGCGGCAGCAAATGAAGCGCTCGCCAGAGAATACGTTTTCGCCGAGAACAAGACGGCCTCCTTACCTGCTTCGCGGCCTTGCTTCATGTTGCAAGCCAGCTTCAACCTGACCGGCATCCCACGTGCCGGGCATCACACGTCGATAGCATCGCTAGCGCCCGCAGGCGAACAGCGGTGTCAATGAGATTACCGCGAATGGGAACGTAGGCGCGGACATGCGTGCCGCCATCGACACGCTGCGCGCATCCGATCCACATAAGAGCCAATGCGAGCGAGATTAAGAGGCACATCGGGCACGGTGAAAAATATCCTCGATGCGTGCACAAAAAGCACAACCGGCGGGAATCGTCTGCCCGCCGGTTGTGCGATTCTGTGATTTCATCGCGCTCAGCGGCTGAGAGCCAGCACCAGCGCGCGGGGATTATTGCCGTTCTCGGTGATGTAGTTCTGGAAAAGATCGTCGAGGAACGACGTCATCCAGAAGCCGACGACCTGCGCGTCGCGCACCTTGTACCCGGAGCCCGACTTCATCACGAGCCAGCGGATGTCGTACGTCGCACCGGAACGCAGTGTGATGCGCGCGTCGACATTCGTGCCGCCAGCATCGCCAGGACCCTGGCCGACGACGACAGCGCTCGCCACCGGATATTCCGGAGCCGTTTTCGCCGCGTATTTGGCGATGAAGTTGATCATGCCGTTGTAATAGCTCGGACGCTCGGCCTTCGGCAGCGTGCGCGCATGCGGTCCAAGCGCCGTCAAACCGATGTTGGGGACGTCCATGTGCTTGCGCAGAACGTCGCTGAAGGCGACGACACCGCCGGTGCGTTGCGCGGCCAGCAGTTCGTTTTGAACGCCCTGCATATAGGCTGCGGGCGATTCCGCGCGTGCATTCGTTGTCGTCAGCGCCGCGACGCAGACCATTATGGCAATTAGCCAGCAGGCGGAGCGCGTCCGCGTCCAAATTGTCATCTGCGTGTCTAACCCTCGCATAGTCGCCCCTTACCAGTTCTCTCTTCTCAAGTCAGCCCGAAAGGGATGTGCCGCCATCTGTCTGCTCGCACAAACCAGACCTACCGCGGTAGAGAAGCAACAATCTCGTCAAAACGATGCCCGATTACGCTCCGGCCGGTGCAAGATCAGCGTCGAATTTGTGGCCGCCCGATGGCCCGTTCGCCCCCGTCACCGCATCCGGTCGTAGCAAAGGCAGCCCAAGGATGCGGCAAAGCTCGAGAATTTCGCCCTGTCCGACTTGTTCCGCCGTCGCCAGCGTGACGCTGCGGCTTGCCTCGGGATGGACCAGAACGACGTCGCGCACGACGCTGGAAAGCGATGTCCGGATTTTCACCGAAACGCCCGCATAGGTCGAAAGCGGCATCCGCCAGCCCTGCGTCGAGAACGGCGTTCTGTCGACGACCATGACGTCGCCATTGCGAATATCGATGATGCGGTCGGACGCCATGGCGATGACGATGTTGCGCAGCGGCCAGCAGACGAGGGCCGCCCAGAATACGAGAGCGATCGCAAGCTCGACGGCCGCGATCGGATTGGCCACGAGCACGGCGCGGAGCTCCGGCGACGCTACGGCGTACACCGCCAGACCGATTTGCGGGACGACGATCAGCGCTGCAAGCGTTGCCATCAGAAGCAAGCCGGGTAGCTTCGCGATCTTGGGCTCGCTGCGTCGCAGAGTGATCGGCAGCTGGTACATTGCGCCGGAAATCACCACGAACTCAGGAGATTGTTGCTGCATCTACATCACCGCTTCCACGCCGCCCAGGCGCTTGGAGAACGGTATGCGGACGCTTGCTAAAACGTGGTTAAGGACTGTCCGAGGTTTTGATAGGCCCAAAGAGAGCTTGACACATAAACATATGTTTATATGTTTCCCGCCATGTCGACGGCGGAACTCAAAACATCGGATCTCGTGACGGCGCTGAAAGCAGCGGCCGAGCCGACGCGCCTGCGCATTCTTCTGCTGCTCGCGGGCGGGGAGCTGAACGTCAAGGATCTGACCCTGGTCCTCGGGCAAAGCCAGCCGCGCATCAGCCGCCACCTGAAGCTGCTGTTCGAAGCCGGCCTGATCGAACGCTTCCGCGAGGGCAGCTGGGTCTATTTCCACATCTCGGACCGCCAGCCGGGTGGCCGTTTGGCATTGCGCCTCGTGGCCGACGTCGACCCGTCCGAGGCGGCGGTTCGCCTCGATCGCGAACGGGCCGATGCTTTAAAGCGGGAGCGCGAGGCGTCCGCTCAAGCCTTCTTCGAAAAGCACGCCGCCGATTGGGACCGCATCCGCACGCTGCACGTCGCGGAACGGGAAGTCGAAGCCGCGATGCGCGAAGCGATGGGCAGCGGACCGTTTCGCTTCCTGCTCGATCTCGGAACGGGCACCGGCCGCGCGCTTGAACTATTTTCCGATCGCTTCGAGCGTGGGCTCGGCATCGACGTCAATCAGGCGATGCTGGCGTACGCGCGCGCCAAGCTGAACACGGACGGCTGCACGCGCGCGCAAGTCCGGCACGGCGACATTTATGCGCTGTCGATCGCCGACCGCCAGGCCGACGCCATCGTGATGCATCAGATCCTGCACTTTTTGTCCGATCCATCGCTCGCGATCCGCGAGGCGGCGCGCGTTCTGGCGCCCGGTGGCAAGCTGCTGATCGTCGATTTCGCGCCGCACGAATTGGAATTCCTGCGCACAGAAGAAGCGCACGAGCGTCTTGGCTTTTCGCACGACCAGATCAGCGACTGGCTGAAGGATGCCGGTCTCGTTCCGCGCATGGTGCGTGATCTGACCCGCAAGCCGGGAGGCAGCGAGAAAATCTTGACGGTTACGCTTTGGCTTGCGGAGCGGCCGAGGGACTTCAAAGGCAATACGAACAGAGATGCCGCGGCCACCGGCACTCTTGAGGAGGCTCGGTGATGGCTCAGGGCAACGAACGCAAAAGCAAGCTTCTCGGCTCCGGCGACATCGTCGTCAGCTTCGAATTCTTTCCTCCGAAGACCGAGAAGATGGAGGAGACGCTTTGGTCGTCGATCTCGCGTCTTGCGCCGCTGCGCCCCGAGTTCGTGTCCGTTACGTATGGAGCAGGTGGCTCGACGCGCGAACGCACGCACGCGACCGTCACGCGTCTTCTGCGTGAAACCGATCTGAAGCCCGCCGCGCATCTGACGTGCGTCGATGCATCGAAGGAAGAGGTCGACGCTGTCGCCAGAGCATACTGGGACGCGGGCGTTCGCCATATCGTGGCGTTGCGCGGCGATCCGGCTCAGGGCGCAGGCACGAAGTACGAGCCGCATCCGGGCGGATATACCAATGCCGCCGATCTCGTCGCCGGACTGAAGAAGATCGCGAACTTCGAGATTTCGGTTGCGGGTTATCCGGAGACGCATCCGGAAAGTCCGTCGGTCGAAGCCGATATCGAAAATCTGAAAGCCAAGGTTGACGCCGGCGCCGATCGCATCATCACGCAGTTCGGTTTCGATAACGCGCACTTCCTGCGCTATCTCGAACGCGCGCGTGCCGCCGGAATCTGGGTGCCGATCTCGCCGGGCATCGTGCCGATCCACAATTTCAAGCAGGTGTCGGGATTTGCGAAGCGCGCCGGTGCGACAGTGCCGTCATGGCTGGCGCGCCGTTTCGAAGGCCTGGAAGACGACCCGGCGACGACGCACCTGGTGGCGGCAGCGGCGGCGACCGAGCAGGTGATGGACCTCGTCGACGAAGGCATCAAGAAATTCCACTTCTACACATTGAACCGCGCCGACCTCGTTTACGCCATCTGCCACCTGTTGGGCTTGAGGTCTGCGAGAACGGATGCCAGCGCCAACGCGGCGTGACCCGAACACACTGAATGCGAGGCATAAGATGAGACGTAAGCCGAGTTGGGCAGCGCTGGAAAAGGCCGCGAGCGAACGCATCCTGATCATCGACGGCGCGATGGGCACAATGATTCAACGCCACAAGCTCGGCGAAGAACACTATCGCGGCGAGCGCTTCGCCGATCATTCCAAGGACGTCAAAGGCAACAACGATCTGCTCGTCCTGACGCAGCCGAAGGTCATCGAAGGCATTCACGCCGAATATCTCGACGCCGGCGCGGACATCATCGAGACGAACACGTTCAACGCGCAGCGCATCTCGCTCGCCGACTATCACATGGACGAGCTCGGCTACGAGATCAACGTCGCGGCCGCGAAGCTCGCACGCAGCGCCGCCGACGCCGCGACCGCCAGAACGCCGGAGAAACCACGTTTCGTTGCCGGAGCCGTCGGCCCGACCAATCGTACGGCGTCGATTTCCCCGCAAGTCAACGATCCTGGTTTTCGCAACGTCAATTTCGACGAACTGCGCGACGCGTACAAAGAGCAGGTGCGCGGATTGATCGACGGCGGCGCCGACATCATTCTGATCGAAACGATCTTCGACACCTTGAACGCCAAGGCGGCGGGCTTTGCGACGCTCGAGGTGTTCGAGGAAAAAGATCTCGAGCTGCCGATCATGATTTCGGGCACGATCACCGATCGCTCAGGGCGCACGCTGTCGGGCCAGACTGCGGAAGCCTTCTGGTATTCGATGCGGCACCTGAAGCCGTTTTCAATCGGCTTGAATTGCGCGCTCGGCGCCGAGCTGATGCGCCCCTACATCGCCGAGCTTTGCCACGTCGCCGATGTCCGCATCTCGGCCTATCCGAACGCCGGATTGCCGAACGCGATGGGTGAATACGACGAAACGCCGGATGAAATGGCGTGCAAGGTCGAACCCTGGCTTGCCGACGGACTGATCAACGTCATCGGCGGTTGCTGCGGCTCGACGCCCGATCACATCTCGCACATCGCCAACCACGCAAAGAACTACAAGCCGCGGACGCCGACGAAACTGGAACCGCGCCTGCGCCTCTCCGGCCTCGAACCTTTCGTCCACGGGTGAAATCAGAAAAATGACAGCAGGAAATGCCGCGCAATTGTTCATCAACGTCGGTGAGCGAACGAACGTCACAGGGTCGGCGAAGTTTCGCAAGCTGATCGAGCAGAACGACTATGCGGGTGCGCTGACCGTCGCGCGCCAGCAGGTCGAGGCGGGCGCGCAGATCATCGACATCAACATGGACGAGGGCCTGCTCGATTCCGAGAAGGCGATGACCACGTTCATGAACATGATCGCGTCCGAGCCCGACATCTCGCGCGTGCCGGTCATGATCGACAGCTCGAAATGGAGCGTCATCGAGGCGGGCCTGAAGTGCGTGCAGGGCAAGGCGATCGTCAACTCGATCAGCATGAAGGAAGGCGAGGGGCCGTTCCTCGAACAGGCGCGCAAGGTTCTGCGCTACGGCGCGGCCGTCGTCGTCATGGCCTTCGACGAGGTCGGCCAAGCCGACACCATCGAACGCAAGGTCTCGATCTGTGAGCGCGCCTACAAGCTGCTGACGGAGAAAGTCGGCTTTCCGCCCGAAGACATCATTTTCGATCCCAATATCTTCGCCGTCGCGACCGGCATCGAGGAGCATAACGGTTACGGCATCGCCTTCATCGAAGCGGCGCGCCAGATCAAAGAGAAGATGCCGCTCGTGCATATCTCGGGCGGCGTCTCGAACCTGTCGTTCGCATTTCGCGGCAACGAGCCAGTGCGCCAGGCGATGCACTCGGTGTTTCTCTACTATGCCATTCAGGCCGGCATGGACATGGGCATCGTCAACGCCGGTCAGCTGACGGTTTACGACGACATCCCGGTCGAACTGCGCGATCTCTGCGAGGACGTGATCTTCAATAAGCGTCCCGACGCAACGGATCGCCTTCTCGACGCCGCGCCGAAGTTCAAAGGCGAGGGCGGCGCGAAAGCCAAGGAGAAGGATCTCACCTGGCGCGAAGGCACGGTCGAGCAACGGCTCTCGCACGCGCTCGTCCACGGCATCACGGAATTCATCGAGGTCGATACCGAAGAAGCACGCGCCAAGGCTGAAAAGCCGCTGCATGTGATCGAGGGTCCGCTGATGGCGGGCATGAATATCGTCGGCGATCTCTTCGGCGCCGGAAAGATGTTCCTGCCGCAGGTCGTCAAGTCGGCGCGCGTGATGAAGCAGGCTGTGGCCTATCTGCAGCCTTATCTTGAAGCGGAAAAGATCGCCTCGGGCGTTGATCAGATGCCATCAGCCGGCAAGATCCTGATGGCGACGGTGAAGGGCGACGTCCACGATATCGGCAAGAACATCGTCGGCGTGGTTCTCCAGTGCAACAACTACGAGGTGATCGATCTTGGCGTGATGGTTCCCGCCGCCAAGATTCTCGAGACCGCAAAAAAAGAGAAGGTCGACATGATTGGCCTCTCAGGCCTCATCACGCCGTCGCTCGATGAAATGTGCTTCGTCGCCGCCGAGATGGAACGCGAAGGCTTCGCGTGTCCGCTGCTGATCGGCGGCGCAACGACAAGCAAGGTGCACACCGCCGTCAAGGTCAGCCCGAACTATCAGAAGGGTCAGGCGGTCTACGTGCTCGACGCCAGCCGCGCCGTCGGTGTCGTCTCGAACCTGCTTTCGGAAACCGAAAAAGAGCCGTTCGTCCAGAACATCAAAACCGAATACGCGAAGGTGCGCGAAAATCACCTTGCACACGAAGCGCGCAAACAGCGCATCACGATCGAAGCCGCACGCGCCAACAAGTTCAAGATCGATTGGAACGCGTTCAAGCCGGTGAAGCCGAGCTTTCTCGGCGTCCGCGCATTCCAGAACTACAACCTCGCCTCTCTCGTGCCGTACATCGATTGGACTCCGTTCTTCCAGGCCTGGGAGCTTGCGGGCCGCTATCCGCAAATTCTGACCGATAACAAGGTCGGGTCCGAGGCGAAGAAGCTCTTCGACGATGCCCAGGTTTTGTTGAAGCGGCTGGTCGAGGAGAAATGGGTGACGGCGTCTGCCGTCGTCGGCTTCTGGCCCGCGAACAGCATCGGCGATGATATCGAGGTGTATACGGACGATACCCGCTCGACGCAGTTGACGACGCTGCACACGCTGCGCCAGCAGATCGCCCGCGATCCGTCGCGTAACCGCGCGCACACCGCGCTCGCCGATTTCATCGCGCCGAAGGAAACCGGCGTCGCCGATTATATCGGTGGCTTCGCCGTGACCGCTGGCATCGGAGAAGACGAAGCGATCGCCAAGCACATCAAGAAAACCGACGACTACAGCCGCATCATTGCGAAGGCGCTCTGCGACCGCCTCGCCGAAGCCTTCGCCGAAGCGATGCACCATAAAGTGCGCCGCGAGCTTTGGGGCTACGCCAAGGGCGAGAAGCTGACGAATGACGATCTGATCCTTGAAAAGTATCAGGGCATTCGTCCCGCGCCCGGTTATCCCGCACAGCCCGACCATACGGAAAAGGCCACGATCTGGAAGCTGATGGACGTGCAGAACAATGCCGGCATCGAGCTGACGGAAAGTTTCGCGATGTGGCCGGGCGCCGCCGTATCCGGCTTCTACTACGCGCATCCCGAAAGCCATTACTTCGGCGTTGGCAAGGTTGAACGCGATCAGGTCGTCGACTATGCGGCGCGCAAGGGCTGGACGGTGGAAGAAGCCGAGCGCTGGCTGTCGCCGGTTCTGAATTACGACCGCCAGACCGCGACGACGAAAGCGGCCTGATCACCCAACACTACGGATGTCCAAAAAAATCGGCGCGGTCACATCAGTGCCGCGCCGATGGTCATTTGGCTCGCGCCAGGCTTCCTGCAAAGTCCCCGTCTCGTTGGCTCCTTGGAGCGTTTGCCGCGGGTTTGCGATTCAGGCGTTCCTCTCGAAAGTCGCTCTCAGATTGCCCCGATCACGACCGCAAAAACGAAACCAAATGACAGGACAGTAGCAAGGGCATTGAAACTCGCTTGCAAGGTCATACCGTCACCTCTCAAATGAGAGTTTTGGATTCCGTCGCGCCTCTCTCCGAAGCGTGATGACAGCTACGCAGCCGCAAGCAGTGCTGACAAGTTAAAAGCATTTTGCGATGCAGAGAGAACGCCTTGATTTCTAGGCGTTTCGATACGTCGGGACGCGTGCGATCACATCGGAAGCCGTCATATGCATCGCACGCCCGTCGCGATGGCTTCGATCGTCGAGTGACGGAAAAATCCACGTTTCCAATCGCCGATCCGCCAAGCGCTTATTTCATGCGTTGCGAAAAATCTGACGGCGTGATCGCCAGCCGCGCAAGAAATGCGGCGCACAAAAAAGAACTGTAAATAATTATCCTTACACTTTGAAATGCGCTTCACGACGGAAGAGATCGCCGTTCAGTCCGCCGTCAGATGCTTGCGCAACAAAATCTCCGAGCTTCCCTCGACGACGAGATCGCTCAGAGTCGCGATGCGATTGAATCCATGCTTCTCATAAAAGGACAGCGCACGCGTGTTGAACTCCGACGCCGCGACCCAGAGATTTTGCGCGCCGATGCTGCGCGCTTCGCTCTCGAACCAGTCGAGGATCGCGCCGCCGATACCGTGGCTTTGATAGCCGGGAAGAATGCCGAGAAACTGCAGGTAAGGACCGCGCAGCCAGTTGTTTCGAATGCTGATCGCTCCAGCAATGACGCGGTCGGCCTTGATCGCGAAACGCGGCGCGCCGGCTTCCTCGTTCGCGAGAAACGCCGTCAATGCTTCGCCCGTGTAGGCATAACGCGCCCAGGGATCGATACGTGAAAGCAGGGGCCCGACGGTTTTCGCCGCGACCGGCGTCATGGGCTCGAGGTCGAACCCCTTCAGCCGAACGGCCTTCATGCGCAGGCTCGCCATGTCACTTCGCGCCGTCGGCCGGTTGCTTTGCGCGCGAACGCTGCTGCGGCTTGACCGACGTCGCCCAGGGCTTGCTTGCCTTCGCCGTTGCCGCGCGTTGTGCCGGAGCTGATGCAACCGATTGCTGGCGTGACGCTGCGTTCAGCGGATGCTGCAGGGCGCCGATGAAATCGTAGCGGTTGGTGTCACCGGGCTTGCGGTCGTAGCACTCGGCCGTGATGACGGGCTTGCCCATGCCGACAAGCTCGCTGACGGTGACGAATTTGTAGCCCTTCGCCTTGAGCTTCGGAATGGCGATGAGCAGCGCCTCGGCCGTGTGCCAGCCGCGCCCGTTGGCGTGATTGACGATGATCGATCCGGGCTTGGTCTCGTTGACCATCGCATCCGCAATGCGCTTCGCCGACGTATGTGGATCGGGATCGCCGGTCGCGACATCCCATTGGATCGCGAGCATCCCGGCATCGTTGACGGCTTTCATCGACGCGTCGTTGCAGGCGCCATAGGGAAAGCGAAAAACTTTCGGCAGCTCGGGAATGTCACGCAATGCGTTTGGCGACGTGGCGAGGCACTGGTTGCCGCCAAGATCGGCGCGCGCGTCGGCATAAGCTTTTTGCGGAGCGACCACCTGCTGCCGCACTACAGCCGGAGCAAGCAGTCTCAGGTTCGCATGCGTTTCCGTGTGATTGCCGATTTCGAACAACGGATCGAGCATCAGCTGTTCGGTGCGGGCGCGGTGCGAGGCGATCCATTTGCCGCCTGCGAAGAACGTCGCCTTGACGCCTTGCTGCCGCAGATAATCGAAGATGCGGCCATCGTATCCGGCGATCTCGCCGCGCTGCTCGCAGAGATCGAACGTCAGCGCGACGACCTTTTCTCCGCTCGCGATATCGACGCGCCGGATCGCGCCGCGCAGTGTATCCGGCACGGCCGGGGCCGGTTTGAAATCTCCGAGCTTGATCGGCGCATCGAAGCTGCGATTGCCTTTCGCGGCCAACTCTTCTCCCGGCACGCCTGCGAGCGCGGCGGCCGAGAAGCACGCATTTTGAACCGCCGCATCGGCGGCTAACCCCGCCGTCGCGAACGCGAGACCCGAGAGTCCTGCGATCAGAGAAAGAGCAAATCTATGACTCGAATATCTCATTGGCCTTTGAAAACCGGTTTTCGCTTCTCAAGAAAGGCGCGCCGGCCTTCGGCGTAATCGGCGCTCGCAAAACAGGCTTCGACAGCGGCGTCGAGTTTCGCCATGTCCGGATGCTCCGGCCGCCGTGAGATTTCGTCGATCACGCATTTCGCGGCAGCGACCGACAGCGGCGCGTTCTCGGCGATCTCCTGCGCCAGGGCTCTGACGGTCGCTTCGATTTCGCCTTTCGGCACGAGCTGCGTAATGAGCCCCATCGCTTCCGCGTCGGCGGAGCGGAAACGGCGGCCCGTGAACAGCAGCTGTTTGGCGCGATCGGCAGGCACAGCGGAAAGGATGGGACGAACCCACCGCGCGTTGTAACCAATGCCGAGCTTGGCCGCGGGAATTGCGAACTGGCTCGTGTCGTCCGCGATCCGCATATCGCAACAGAGCGCCAGTCCGAGACCGCCGCCCAGGCAAAATCCCTGGATCATTGCGATCGTCGGCTTCTGACAATCGATCAACGCGTTGAAAGCGGCATCGTTCAGCGCATCGTAAACCTTGGCGGCGTCGCCGGTGCGTCCGCTCTCGAATTCAGAGATGTCGGCGCCCGCCGAGAAGGCTCTGTCGCCCGCCCCGCGCAGCACGACGACGCGAACCTCATTGTCGGCGGTGGCCCGTTCGATCGCCCCGGGAAGCGCGCCCCACATGCCCCCGGTCAGCGCGTTCATGCGCGATGGATTGTCGGCCGTAATCCAGGCGATTGCGCCGTCTTTGCCATATCTTAGCGTCGGGCCGTCGCCGTTGGTCTCTGCCATTCCGGGCCATCCTTATGACTGTCGGGGGGCTATTTAATGAGCAATTCAGGGTACGGCAAAGATCGGCGCCGGTGGCAGATGCGCGCGGTGCGGTAAGACTTATATACTGAGGACAGGTTCTCTGATTGACCCGGGCGCGAGCCATCGTTAATCGGCTGGGATAATCGTCAGAGGACGGGTCATATTGCCGGCCTGATGATGCCGGAACCTGCGAGCAAGAGGCCCTTACGTGTCGAACGCCAAGACAGCAACGACGAAGATCCAGATCGTCGACCCTATCTGGGCGCAGATACGGTCCGAGGCGCAGGCCGCGATGACGGCGGAGCCCGCGCTCGGCAGTTTCATCTTTGCGACGGTTCTGAGCCATGAGCATCTCGAGGAGGCGATATGCCATCGTCTCGCGCAGCGTCTCAATCACACCGACGTCGACGCCGGGCTGATCTCGCAGACGTTCCTCGGCGTGCTTCAGGACGACAATAAACTCGGCAAGATTTTCCGGGCCGATCTCTCGGCCGTCTACGATCGCGATCCGGCCTGCACGCGCTATCTCGACCCGCTGCTCTATTTCAAAGGCTTTCACGCGCTGGTCACGCATCGCTTCGCGCACGCGCTTTGGAAAAGAGGCCGCCGCGATTTCGCGCTTTATCTGCAAAGCCAGGGCTCGCGCTTTTTCGGCGTCGACATTCACCCGGCGGCGCGCTTCGGGCAGGGGATCATGCTCGATCACGCGACCGGCTTCGTCGTTGGCGAAACGGCGGCCGCCGGCGACAACTGCTCGTTCCTGCATGCCGTGACGCTCGGCGGCAGCGGCAAGGAAACAGGAGACCGCCACCCCAAGATCGGCGATAACGTCCTCGTCGGAGCGGGCGCTAAAATCCTCGGCAACATCAAAGTCGGCTCGTGCTCGCGCATCGCCGCCGGGTCGGTCGTCCTATCGGACGTTCCTCCGAATGTTACCGTCGCCGGAGTTCCGGCAAAAATTGTTGGCAGTGCCGGTTGTTCGGAACCCGCCCGCTCGATGGAGCAGGGTTGGGTTGACGATTTCGGCGGCCTCTGACGCTCACCAGGAGAGAAAAACTTGAAGAAAGACGAGCTAGCAAAGCTGCAGGCCTATTTGCGTAAAACGTTCGGCGCGCCGTCGTTGGAAGTTCGGCCGCAGCCGAAGAAAGACGACATGGCCGAGGTCTTCATCAACGGCGAGTTCGTCGCCGCGCTCTATCGCGAAGAAGACGAGGGCGAGATCTCCTATCAGCTGCAGATGGCCATCCTCGATATGGATCTCGAAGGCGTTTGAGACTGCGAGGAATTGCCGATGACTCTCTACAACCTGGACGGCGTTGACGTTGCAACGCCTGCCAGTGGAGCCTTCTGGGTCGCGCCCAACGCGGTGGTGCTCGGCAAGGTCAAGCTGGAGGAGGACGCCAGCGTCTGGTTCGGCGCGGTGCTGCGCGGCGACAACGAGTGGATCACGATCGGCGAGCGTTCGAACGTGCAGGACGGCTGCGTGCTGCACACCGATCCCGGTTTCCCGCTGACGATCGGCGCCGATTGCACGATCGGCCATATGGTCATGCTGCACGGCTGCACGATCGGGCGCGGCAGCCTGATCGGCATCGGCTCGATCATTCTGAACGGCGCCAAGATCGGTGACGAATGCGTCATCGGAGCGAATACGCTGATCCCCGAGAACAAGGAAATTCCGCCGCGTTCGATGGTGATGGGCTCGCCGGGAAAGATCATCCGTCAGATCAGCGATGACGAGATCGTGCGCTTTCAGCGCGGCGCGGGACGCTACGTCGCCAACTGGAAGCGCTTTGCCGCCGGACTAAAGCCACAGGCATCCTGACGCCAATCGCGATATCACGCGACGGTCACAAGTCTCGCCTGATGCCGACGGCAGAGGCGAGACTTGATTGCTCGAACCAGTTTCGGGGCCAGTTTTAGGGCCAGGTTCAGGGAAAGACTTCGATGCCCTGAAACTCGGTGGGTTCCGGGTTCGACTGAACGCCCGCAATTGCCGACGGCGTCGAAGCATCGTTCGGATCGAGCGAGACCCACGCCTTCGGATCGACAAACGATTGCCGCATCACGTAGTGGTACGGCGTCTGGTTCCACAGCCGGACGATGTCGATCTTGTTGTCGAGAATGTAGTCGCCGAGCGTCGTGCGCACGGTCAGCACCGCATGCCCTTCGTTCTTTTCGTCGCGAACGACCGTCATGAGAAACGCGCTCGACGGCCAGCCGCGTGCGATCAGACGGTGGCGCTTGAGAAGCGCGTAGTCCTCGCAGTCGCCGCGCGTCTTCGGCAGCGTCCAGTATTCGGTGACGCCGTAAACTTCCATATCGGTCGCCGGTTCGATCTCATGATTGACCGTGCGATTGACGACGTCGAGCTCGCTCAGGTTCTCCGGCGTCGCCTCAATGCGCGCGTCGGTGTAATTCTTGGAGACGCACTCCGACGGCTCCCGCTCGCAGAACGAGACGAAGCCATAAGGAGGCTGCGAGCTGCCGTAGATCCGCATGAATTCCGGAGCGCGCTTCGCTGCCGGACTGACTATGGCAAGGTGCTGCGCCGCCGCCGGCATAGCCATGGCCACAAAACTCAAGGCCACGCCAATGGCCACGCTACCGTACATCATGATACGCCCTCGAACACGGTACGATACACTACGCGAAACACTTGTTTTTAGCATGAATGCTGTCATCGGCATTCGCGCTAAAAACGTATAAAAATTTAACTTCGAGATTTTGGCAACTCGGCGGGCGATTTGGGGCATCACACAACCAACGCAAAACGATTATGGAAAACTGTCGCGCAACGCCTCGGGAGATTGCAGAGTCAAGAATTGCACCCCGATGCCCTGCGCATGATGTCGCCGAACGATTGCCCTGGTTTTGCCGGCAACGACAAAACTCCCGAGCGGCGGTCGTGCTGGCGTACCAAGCGACGCGCCCGATGCTGAAAGATCGAGCAGTTCCACGTCGATGATGACGTCTTCGACCCTCAACGTCGTCCGTCGCCCGCGAGTTCCGACGCGCTCGTGCAAACGGCCGGCTTCTTCCGGGAAGTCACTCCGGTTGATGAGCCACATAATCTGTGCTGCGAGTTTTTCCCGCTTGTGCTCGGTGACTTTGAAACTGAAGGCAAAACCATCGGGCGTGTGACGCGCGACGACGCCTTCGACGCCTCCGAGGTGATCGAAATACGCGATGACGCGCTCGCCGACTTCAGGCGCGTGCGGAGAGACGACAGCCGCGCCGCCGACGGAGATGTTTTCGAGCTGGCAGTTGAATTCGTTTCGGTCGGCGCGCATGAAGCGTCCGGCCAGCGACAACGGCAAACGGCGATGCCGGCGCATGTCGCGCGCGACGGCTGCGTCCTGGGGGCGCAAATGTTCGCGGAGTGTTGTCGAATACGCGGCCATTGCCGGTCCTTGAGGTCCTGAAAAAACCTGGTTGGGACATCGGCCGCGAGCGGCTCGGAGACGACCCGCCTCGACTATGAGGAACGGTCCTTAATGAACTTCTAATTTGCGCGTCATAATCGGTTGCGATGTTGGCTCTCGCCGCCCTTAACGCGCCGAAAGGTTAGTTTTGAGCCAAAATGATCACTCGTTATCGACGCGGCTGAGACCGCCTTCGTAAACCCTGAATTGACGCCGGTTCGAGCGGACGATCCGCGCCTCGCGGATCGTCGGCATCAGGACTGGAATATTGCTGCCTTGCTCTGTGGGAAGGGCGACGCCGTCGGGCCAGATCAGTTCATGGCTGAGGAGCTTGCGTTGGGTCAGCGCAACGGTTCCGAGCCAGTTCGGCCTCGCGACAGGCGTCAGCGCGCCGAGGAAGCGATCTACCGTGTCGCGCGTGTGCGTCAGCGGCAAGATCAGAAGCTCGAACTCAGTCGAAAGCCCGCTCGTGCTGCCGGCGCTGATCCGAAACACGCAGACGGCACCCTCTGAAGCGCTGGCGATTTGCTGCGCGATGATGCGCGCGTCGCCATCCTCGAAAAGCCGGAACAGATCGACGCCGCGAAAATCGATGCCGAACGCCTCGCAGATGCGAGTTCCGGCGAGGCGGAAGCGCAAGCTCGATGGGCTGACGCGTTCCAGGATGAATGTGTCGGGCAGATTTCCCGAAATGCACGATGGCTCGATTTCGAAGCGCTTCGGCGCCACACGGTCGCCGCGGAGACTATTCCAATATGAATAGAGCGCTTGACTGACAGATTCTTGCATGAGCATGCGCCCGTCCTGTTGGCTAAGGTATCGGCCTGAGCCGTGCCATTCCGGTACACGCCGTCGCGGCGAGTGTCGGACCTGTGGACGAGGGAGCATCCTTCATGCCATCGGGGAGGAGCCCGGCGCACGCAGCCGGTTAACGCGCCTGCGATCGACATGAACCTTAACGAGGCCGGGGAGCCGCGAACCCTCCAGCCGTCAGAGTGGGAAGCCCGTGACCAAGCGAGAACCAATCTTCAATGTGCCGGGTGGAGTGCTTGCGACGCTCGCCGTCTTGATCGCCGTTCACGTTGCGCTCTCGCTTCTGTCCCCGCTGCAATACGAGTGGTGGGTTCTCGCCCTGGCGTTCATCCCGGCGCGCTATGCGGGCTTCGCTTCCCAGCTGCCCGGAGGCGACACCGCATCGATCACGTCGCTGATCACCCACATGACCGTGCACGCCGACATCATGCACCTCGGATTTAATGCGGCGTGGCTTCTGGCATTCGGCTCCGTGCTTTGCGCGCGGCTTGGCAGCCTGCGCTTCCTCGCCTTCTCGATCATGGGCGGGCTCGCAGGCGCGCTGCTGTTTCTCGTGTTCAATCCCGGTCTTGCTGCACCGGTGATCGGCGCGTCAGGCGCCATCTCCGCGATGATGGGCGGCGTGATGCGGTTCCTGTTCAACGCCATTGATCGCCGCGAAGGCTATTTGCTTCGCGAGCAACCGCGATCGATTCCGCGCATGTCGCTTGTGCAAAGTCTGAAAGATCGCCGCGTCGTTCTCGCGTCGCTCGTATTCGTCGGCGTAAATCTCCTGGCAATTGTAGGATTTGGCAAATTCGGTGAAAGTGGCGCGATTGCATGGGAAGCGCATATCGGCGGATATGTATTCGGCCTATTCGCATTCGGCGCTTTTGATGCTGCAACGCAAAACACTGCTCCGCCTGCGTCGGAATTCGATTGAGTGCTTGCATTCGCGACAAAATTGCCTCAGCCTTCGATATAGTTCGCCGCCAAGAGCGGACATATCAGTGGGAGACGCTGCGGAAGCCGGGCCAGATACCGGACAGCGCGCCATAGACACCAGGGCGCATATCGTCCGCTATATTCGGCGCGGTCTTCCAGAAATGGAGGCTGGAGCTGTGATTATCGGACAGATACTCAAGTCGAAGGCGCGCGGTGTGATGACGGCGCGGCAGGAAGATACGATTCAGGAAATCGCGCTACGCTTGTCGAGCCGCAAGATTGGCGCCATCGTTATCGTTGGCGAGACCGGCAAGGTCGTCGGCATCATTTCAGAGCGCGACATCATTCGCCTGATCGCCGAGCATGGTGCGGAAGCACTGAAAATGCCCGCAAGTCGTGGCATGACCCGTAACGTCGTATCGTGCTCGGAAACCTGCACGATCGACGAGATCATGGATACGATGACGCGCGGCCGCTTCCGTCATCTGCCAGTGATCAACGACGACGCTCTCATCGGAATCGTCTCGATCGGCGATATCGTCAAGCATCACACCGCTGAGGTCGAGTTGGAAGTGACCGCGATGCGCGGCTACTTGGCGACCGGCTGAAGCGCACTCGAAGACGACATGGACAGCGCGCGCCCGCGTTCCTCGACGCTCGGCGCGCGTTTCGTTTCTCGCGTTCCGATCTCGCGAACGATATCGTCGAGCTGACGTTCGAGCGCCTGGCTGCCGCGTTCGATCGCCTCCTTGGCGCGATGAAAATCGAAAAGCCCGACATCCTGCAATCTGGGTGAGATCATCACGTCCGGCGGATCGCCCGCGAGGCGAGATCGCGCGATGCGGTCCTGCACGATGTTGAACGCATCGACCATGACGGTCGAGATTCCTGGCGCTCCGTCGCCACGTCCGAAGAACTGCCGATGCAGCAAGGCGCGAACGCCGGTCGTCGCCTTATCCGCGCGCGCGTCTTCATCCACCGCGAGACTTTGCTCGTCGTCCCCCTGATAGAGCGCTTCCGGCATCGACATGACGCTGCCGCGCCCGAGAATATCGAAATTGAGATTGACCGCGATGACGTACCTCGCGCCGAGCGCGCGGCACACCGAAACCGGGATCGGATTGACCAGCGCGCCGTCGAATAGCCAGCGCCCGTTGACCTTGACCGGCTTGAACACGCCGGGCAGCGCATAGGACGCGCGAACGGCATCGACGAGCCGCCCGCGAGACAGCCAATGCTCGTGCCCCGTGCCGACTTCCGTTGCAACGGCGGTGAAGCGCGTTTTCAGGCTTTCGATATTGCAATCGCCGAGATGCTGTTCGAGACGTCCGCAAAGCCGTTGGCCGCTGATCAGTCCCGTGCCTGCGAGGTTGAAATCGAGATATCCGAAGATCCGCTTCGGCGTCAGGTCGAGCGCCCATTGCTCAAGATTATCGAGGTGACCGGCGGAATAGCAGCCGCCGACGACCGCGCCGATCGACGTGCCCGCGATGATATCAGGCTGAATGCCGGCTCGCGCCAGCGCCTTGAGGACGCCGATGTGGGCCCATCCTCGCGCCGCGCCTCCGCCTAACGCCAATCCGACCTTTACGTCCGACATCCCCGGCATGTGGCACTCCCGACCGTCTCGGGCGGAACGCGTCGAAGCGCGATGGCCTTTCAGGTCTTTCCTTTTGGAGAATGCTAACGCGGGCGCATTAAGACGCCGCTACCAAGAGGTAACCGATCGATGAACGCAGTCGGTTACGCCCATTGTAGCTGAAGCAACTCAAGCTCGTGCGCGAACGTCAATCGTGATCGGCGTCAAGCGGCAGGCCAGCGGATTCGAGGCTCAGGCTTCCGGATGAGTCCGGCGACGCGATGAGGCGGCGATAGAAACAGGACGGCGCGCCCGTGTGGCAGGCAACGCCGTCGCCCTCGACATCGGCGAGAAGCCAGACGACGTCCTGATCGCAATCTGTTCTGACTTCTTTGACGGAGAGAAGATTGCCGCTCTCCTCGCCCTTCTTCCAGAGCTTGCCGCGCGACCGGCTCCAGAAGTGCGCGAACCCGGTCGCGATCGTTTGCTGAAGCGCTTGTTCGTTCATGTGCGCGAACATCAGAACGTTGCCCGATCTCGCATCGGAAACGATGGCGGGAATCAGTCCGTCGGAACCGAACTTGGGAAGAAAGGACGACGTCTGTTCGATGGTCTCGCCAGGCCGAAGCGCAGGCGAACTTTTGCTCGTATCAGTCATGTTGATCCTGTTGCGGAACGGCGGCTAGTCGCGGACCACCGCCATGAAGCGATCGCGTAACGCCGAATTGCGCTCGAACTCGCCGAGAAAACGAAACGTGACGGTGGCCACGTCACGCTGCTGAACACCGCGCGCCGCCATGCAGTGATGACGCGCGCTCATCATGATCGCGACGCCTCTCGCTTGAAGCCCTTCCTCGAGCGTTGTCGCGATCTGTTCGGTAAGACTTTCCTGCGTCTGCAGACGCCGGGCAAAGATATCGACGACGCGCGCGATCTTCGACAAGCCGACGATGCGGTCCGACGGCAGATAGGCGACATGCGCGCTGCCGAAGAAGGGCGCGATATGGTGCTCGCAATGGCTCTCGAAGGCGATATCCTTCAGCAGCACCATTTCGTTATAGCCGGACGGATCCTCGAACGTCTGGGCAAGTTCCGCCAGCGCGTCCTGCTTGTAGCCTTTGAAGTATTCCCCGAACGCTTCCGCCACCCGCTCCGGGGTTTTCTCCAGTCCCGGACGCGCCGGATTGTCGCCGCTCCAGGCGATCAACGTGCGCACGGCCTCTTCGGCCTCGGCGCGCGACGGGCGGCGCGGCGACAGCGCGGTAACGGGCGTCGGGAGGGTGAGCTTTTTCATGTGATCCGTAGCGTTGCGAGCGAATGCCGGTCCTCGCCTTGGCGGCCGGCGTACCCTATATAGAAGGCCCAATATACGACGAGCCGGGCATTTGGACGAGTGTCGATGCAGGGCGTCGGTGAACCATAGGTTTCCATGGCCGACCTCGACGAAATCTACAATACGCGCATCCTGGAGCTGGCTGGTGCGATTTCGCACACCGAACGCCTGGAGCATGCCGATGCCCGGGCGACGGCCCATTCCAAGCTCTGTGGCTCGACCGTAACCATCGATCTGTCGCTCCGCGACGGCCGCGTCAGCGATTACGGACAGTCCGTCAAGGCGTGCCTGCTGGGCCAGGCCTCGGCCTCCGTCATGGCGCGCGAAATCGTCGGATCGACGCCCGATGAGCTTCGCGCCGTCGCCAGAAAGATGCGCGCCATGTTGAAGGACGGCGGCCCTCCACCGGCCGGGCGCTGGGCCGACCTCGCAACGCTGGAGCCGGTTCGCAATTATAAGGCTCGCCACGCATCGACCCTGCTTGTGTTCGATGCTGTTGAAAGCGCGCTTGACGATATCGCCGCCGGGCGCGACGCAGCGGTCGCCGGGCAATAACCTTTACGACAAAAACATTCGGCGCCTCGCTCCGGCGCTCATCAGCAAGGGTCGGTTTTCCGATATTTTGCGTCCTGGTCCCGAGCAGCATTTCTTCCCGCGACATTGTCTCATGCGTGTTCCGCCCGAACGGGAAAACTGGGAGTGGAAGTCTTTCGCGCCTGCGGGTATGCCCTACGGGGTTGCGCGCGTTCGCCCTTGGCTCACGCATAGGGACCGGCGCGGGATGAAGGGAATGGAGAGTGTTGATGGCGTCCAGCGGCGACAACGTTAAACCGGGCAGCGATAGCCATTCGCCCATGGGCGCGATCAAATGGGGCGCGATCGCCGTCCTCGCAGTGCTCACGATTTACGGTCTTCAGGGCAAGACGTCGGCCGAAGGGCAGCTCTCCACCCTCAAGAGCGAAGCCGACGCATTGAGAAAGCAGGTCGACAATGCGCTCGGTCAGCGGAAAACCGCGCAGGAAGAAATCGCGCGCTTGAAAACCGCCGAGGCCGACGCCTTGCGTCAGGTCGAGGAAGGCAAGGCCGACGTCTCGACGGCGATGGCGAAGGTCACCGAACTCGAAGCGAAAACTCAGGGCTTGGACAAGGAAATTCAGGACCTGAAATCGAAGCTCGCCGCCACGGAAGACCAGCAGGCGAAGTCGGGTCGGGCTTTGGACGACGCCAACACAGCCAAGGCGGAGCAGGAGAAGGCGAGAGCCGACGCTGAAAACGCCAGGGCGACGGCCGAAAAAGCCAAGGCGGATGCCGAGGCAGCTGTCGTGCTGCTTCAAAAGCAGATCGAGACACTGAACGCCGAGTTGCAGACCGCTCGCAAAGACGCCGAAGCCGCCAAGGCTGCTGCCGCTCAGCCATCGGATTCGAAATCATCAGCCCCGGCGTCTCCCGCCTCGCCGCAGCCGTAAAACTTCCCCGCAACCCAGATTTCGCTTTGATGAAGGCCCCGCAAGCTCCGCACTTGCGCTCTTGCAGGAACATGGGCTTTGCTGAGGGTTGTGTCTGTTAGCTGCCAGCCAATATCGATGAGCCGCATTGCCAAGGCGCTGATGAAAGCGCCGATCCACGTTTATCGTGTCACGTTCAAACCGCTGGTCGGCGGCCAATGCCGCCACTGGCCCACGTGCTCGCAGTATGGGTTAGAGGCCATCGAGCTCAACGGCGCGTGGCGCGGCTTCTGGCTGACGCTATCGCGCTTCCTGCGCTGCGGACCGGGCGGCACCCACGGAATAGATCCGGTGCCGGACATTCGCGCCGATCGCCACCCGTTCGCGCCGTGGCGCTACGGGCGATGGGGACGGCACGCTCAGGCGGCCGCGACCGACGACTGAGGCACCGAAGCGTCCGACGCTGCATCGGCCTCGAAAGCCGAAAGATCATGAGCCGACCCGGGAAAGAAAACATCGCGATCGAGCTGCATGACGCTGCGCATCAGTTCGAGCAGGTTGTCGAACGCGACTTTCGCGATCAGCTCGAAGCACATCATCTCCCAGGCATTGGCGCCCTGGTATAATTGCCCCGCGAGAATGGTTTTCACCGTGATCTCCGGGCACGCGTCGTTCTTCAGAAACGCGGCGAGCGACGGTGCGACCGCAGGCGGGATCTTGATGGTGCCCTCGGGCCAGCTCTGCGAATAGGCGGCGCGGCGGAACAAGGTCTCGGTCATGAAATGCGTTTCGAGCGCAGCCTGCACGGCGGGCTCGACAACTGCCTGCACGAAACATGTCGGGCGCACCTTGCCCTGGATGTTGACCATCCGCTTGCGGATGAGAAGTTTTGCGGCTGACACGGCGGCTCCCCCGATCTGAGAAACTGACGCTACGCCAGAAGCGTAAGAATTGGCCTCTGCGAATCCCTAGAATTGCGTCGGTCCCGTAAGGACTTCGGCAACGCCTGCGGCCACCGGACAATTCACGAACCGTTAAGACGCCTTGACTTGAACCGGCCGTCCCCCCATTAGCGGTCTCGACATCGTCTTACGCCGCGCCCGTTGGCGGCGAGTGAGCACAGGAGGCCCGACATGACCGACGTCACCATTACGTTCCCCGACGGCAAACAGCGCCAGGTCAAAGCCGGAACGACGGGCCTCGAAATCGCCAAATCCATATCGCCATCGCTCGCCAAGCGAACCGTCGCTATGCAACTCGACGGCGTGCTGTCGGATTTGGCCGACCCGATCAACAAAGACGTATCGATCAATTTCGTCGCCCGCACCGATCCGGCAGCCTTGGAGCTGATCCGGCACGACGCCGCGCACGTCATGGCGGAAGCAGTGCAATCGCTCTGGCCCGGCACCCAGGTGACCATCGGCCCGGTGATCGACAACGGCTTCTTCTACGACTTCGCCAAGCAGCAGCCGTTCGAGCCGGAAGACATTCCGAAGATCGAAAAGAAGATGGGCGAGATCATCGCCAAGAACGCGGCGTTCACGAAAGAGTTCTGGTCGCGCGATGACGCCAAGAAGTTCTTCCGCGACAAGGGCGAGGTCTTCAAGATCGAACTCGTCGACGCGATCCCCGCGGGCGAAGACCTGAAGATCTACAAGCAGGGCGAATGGCTCGATCTCTGCCGCGGTCCGCACATGACCTCGACCGGCCAGATCGGCAAGGCGTTCAAGCTGATGAAATTCGCGGGCGCCTACTGGCGCGGCGACAGCAACAATCCGCAGCTGCAGCGCATCTACGGCACCGCCTTCGCGACCGAGGATGAGCTGAAAGCCTATCTGCATCAGCTTGAAGAAGCCGAGAAGCGCGACCACAGAAAGCTCGGCCGCGAGATGGACCTTTTCCATTTCCAGGAAGAAGCGCCGGGTTCCGTCTTCTGGCACGCCAAGGGCTGGACGCTTTTCCAAACGCTGATTGCGTATATGCGCCGTCAGCAGCAGCGCGCCGGATACGAGGAAGTGAATTCTCCCGACATGATGGAGAAGCACTTCTGGGAACTCTCCGGTCACTGGGAAAACTACGGAGAGAACATGTTCACGACCGTTCTGCCGGACGAGCGCGTGTTCTGCTGCAAGCCGATGAACTGCCCTGGCCACGTGCAGATCTACAAGAACGGTTTGAAGAGCTATCGCGACCTGCCGTATCGCATCGCCGAGTTCGGCAAGGTGCATCGCTACGAGCCGTCGGGCGCGCTGCACGGAATGCTGCGCGTGCGCCACTTCACCCAGGACGACGCGCACATCTTCCTGACCGAAGATCAGATCATGGAGGAATGCCTTAAGATCAACGATCTGATGCTCTCGATCTACAAGGACTTCGGCTTCGAGGAGATCGTCATCAAGCTTTCGACCCGGCCCGAGAAACGCGTCGGCGCGGACGAGCTTTGGGACAAAGCCGAGAAGGCGCTGGGAGACGTGCTCGACGAGGTCAAGCGGCGTTCGAACGGCCTGATCAAGACCGAAATCCAGCCGGGCGAGGGCGCGTTCTATGGTCCGAAGCTCGAATACGTTTTGAAGGACGCCATCGGCCGCGACTGGCAGTGCGGCACGACTCAGGTCGACTTCAACCTCGCCGGACGCCTTGGCGCGTTCTACATCGACGAGCACTCGGAAAAGAAAACGCCGGTGATGGTCCACCGCGCGATGTTCGGGTCGCTCGAACGCTTCACCGGCATTCTGATCGAGAACTTCGCCGGACATTTCCCGCTGTGGCTCGCGCCGCTGCAGATCGTCGTCGCGCCCATCGTCTCGGACGCTAACGACTACGCCAACGAGGTCGCTCAAAAGGCGAAGGCGCTGGGCCTGCGCGTCGAGACCGATCTTCGCAACGAGAAGATCAATTACAAGGTGCGCGAGCACTCGCTGGCGAAAGTTCCGGTGCTGCTCGTCGTCGGCAAGCGCGAAGCGGAAGAGCGGAAAGTTTCGGTCCGCCGCCTCGGCTCACAGGATCAGACCGTGATGAGCCTCGACGACGCTCTGAAATCCCTCGCCGCCGAAGCTATCCCGCCGGATTTGCGTACGAGCGCTTAGCCGCGCTCCAGCGTCAGTCCGGCGACGCCGGCGGAGAGGTTGAGGCCCGTCTGGCCTTCGACGCTGATGGGCTGCAGAACGATCGATTTGCCGGAGCCGCCGATAAGCGCGTTCGCATTGGCGCCGATGCCGACGGCTACGCCTGCGGTAACCCCGCCGTAGCCGCCTTCAAGCGCGCCTTCCGCGACGTCGACCGTCGTGCCGAGAACGGTCCACACCAGCGTGCTTTCGCCCGTGAAGCCGATATCGACGCCGATCTTCGTGATCGTCGCCATGTACGGATGCCGGCGCGCGCTGACGGCTGTCGTGAACACGCAGCGCATCTGTTCTTTAGAGCCGAGGATGAGGCCGACCCCGCCGTGGCCTTTGCACTTCAACGTGCCGAGCGTGATCTTCGGTGCAGCCGCAGCGGGCTTTGCCTCGATGCTGGCGGCCGCAACGACCGCGACGGCGGCTGCGAGAATGGAGGACGTTGTGGCGAGCGACGGCTTCATGGACATGTGTCTCCTTTGACCGGCCAACAGTCAGTGAGTGCCATCACTCACCTTGGCAGCGGTCTGACGATAAGGCCTCGTTTAAAGTGGCAATAACGTCGGATCGGTGGCGGTGACGGCGCTTGCGGTGGAGTTTTCCCCTCCACGGTTGCCGATCTATCGCGGGGCGGGGAGCCTGTCCTTCGAACCGGTCAATGCTCTTCGTAGCGGTCTTTGAGTTCTTTCGTCCGCTCTTGCGTCTTGGCCGTCATGCATTCGAGGCTGGCCGCGGCCGTCCCTGTACCGCCGCTCCATTCCTGGGCGATCAGGTCCTTGCAGTCGGCGTCGCGAAAGGCGAGCCAGGCACGTTGCGACACGCGTAGCGCCTCTTCGAAACTCGCGGAGTCATAGGGCTTATCGAGCTTGCGTTCTTTGATGAACGCGACAGCATTGGCATACGCGACGTTCAAATCCTTGTCGGCCGCCTTGAAATCCTTCTCCGCGCAGAAGTTCATTTCGACGGTGGACGAGGCGTTCTCGCAGTCGATCTTCTGCGCGTACGCAGAGAGTGGAGCGAGGGGCAGCAGGAGAACGATCGTGGCGATCAGGCGTTTCATGGGAATGGTTCCAAACGTGGCCTACGCCTTTTACTCATCCCACGCATGCGCAGGAAGCGCAGAACCGATATGAAAACGTAATAAGATGAACGCCGGAACTTACCGCGATTTGCCGACAGCCGCCTTCATCTGGTTGGCGGGCAGGAAGGAGTACCGATGAGCTGGCTGACCGACAACGATCCCATCCCGGGCGACGCCAAGTCGTGCGACGCGATCGAGCACGTCATCATTCCACGCGCCCACGACCTCGGCGGGTTCGAGGTGCGCCGCGCGTTGCCGTCGGCAAAACGGCAGATGGTCGGCCCCTTCATTTTCTTCGATCAGATGGGTCCGGCACAGTTCCTCGCCGGTCGCGGTATCGACGTCCGCCCGCATCCGCATATCGGGCTCTCGACCGTCACCTACCTGTTCGATGGCGAGATCATGCATCGCGACAGTCTTGGATCGGCCTTGGCGATCCGGCCGGGCGAGGTCAACCTGATGACGGCCGGACGCGGCATCGTTCATTCCGAACGAACCGGACTGGAACGGCGTACCGACGGCCAGAACCTTTTCGGCATTCAAGCTTGGATGGCCTTGCCGAAGTCGCACGAGGAAACCGCTCCGGCGTTCGCGCATCATGCGGTCGATGAACTTCCGCGCTTTGAAGGCGAGGGCAAACGCGTTCGCCTCGTCGTCGGATCGCTGTATGGCGCGACGTCGCCTGCGAGCTTTCCGCACGACTGCTTTTATGCCGAAGCGGTCCTCGCGCCGGGTTCGATTCTGCCGCTCGATCCCGGCTATGATGAGCGCGCCGTCTACGTCGTGGCGGGCCGCATCGATATCGCGGGCGAGTCGTTCGAGAGCGGTCAGCTTCTGGTCTTCAAGCCCGGCGACCGCATCTCCATCTTGGCGGAATCGAATGCCCGCCTGATGCTTTTAGGCGGTGAACCGATGGATGGTCCGCGCCATATCTGGTGGAATTTCGTGTCGAGTTCGAAGGAGCGCATCAACGAAGCGCGGAACGATTGGCGGCAAGCCAAGTTTGATATTGTTCCCGGCGATGAACAGGAATTCATCCCACTCCCCGAGGATCGTGCGCCGCCAGTTTAATTTGCTTCTCAGAAAATTATCTATCTGCCGGCGCACCTATCGCTTCAAGTCGCAGATACGTTCAGCTGTCGTTCAACCGCGCGTCACAAAGACGGGATCTTTGTCGGCGATACGAAAGACCGACGGATGACGCCCGTTGATGAGTTCAACAAACATGTTCTCGGGCGTCTCCTAGAACACAACCTGCAGCGCAAACCGTGCTGCGGCGTTCAACAGAAGCGGAGTTGTTCGCTGCGCAACGAGCATTCGAATTGAAGCTCGGCGGACAAAATCTTACGACACACTCAGCTTAGGAGAATTCGATGCGTAAACTATTTTTGGCAGTCGCCTTCGCATTAGGCTTCGGCTTTGCCGCCACCGGCTCGCAAGCTGCCACGATCGGCAGCAACGTCTCGGCTCTGCAGTCGAGCGCGAAGGCCGGCAACTCGCTGGTGGAGAAAACACAGTACCGCCGTCGCCATTGGCGCCATCGCCATAACTGGCGTCATCGCGGGTATGCTCGCCCGTGGGGTTACAGCTACCGTCGTTACGGCTGGCGTAACAACTACTATCGCCCCCACTACCGTCATCACCGTCATCACCGCTACTACAGATAATCTGTAGCGATTGATCCGTACGGATTTATGCGGAGGACGAGGCTCAGCCTCGTCCTCTGTACGTTTGGACGCCTTGATCGGGAAGCCAGACATCTTTGGGAAGCGTGCCCGTCTGCCAAAATACGTCGATCGGAATGCCGCCGCGCGGATACCAGTATCCCCCGATCCTGAGATAATGCGGTTCGATCAGCGCCGCGATGCGCTTACCGATCGCCACGGTGCAATCCTCGTGAAATGCCCCATGATTGCGAAACGACGCGAGATAGAGCTTCAGCGATTTGCTCTCGACGAGCCACGCATTCGGAACGTAGTCGATGACCAGATGCGCGAAGTCCGGCTGACCCGTCACCGGACATAACGACGTGAACTCGGGCGCCGTAAATCTCGCCGCGTAATGCGTGTCGGCGTGCGGATTTGCGACGCGTTCGAGCTCCGCTTCGTCCGGATCGCGCGGCAGACTGACATTGCGGCCAAGCTGTTTCACCTGCGGCTTGCGAGCCATCGTCGTTACTCCGCCGCGAGTTGAGTTGAGCGCGAAGGCCCGCGATAAACGCAGCCCTCATTGCAGCTGTCGCGATGCACTTCGACTTGAACGAGACCCGGCACGCGGTTCGATAAGCGGTTCCAGATCCACATTGCGATGCGTTCGAGCGTCGGTGCGCTCAAGCCTTCGATGTCGTTCAGCATGCGGTGATCGAGGTCTTCCTCTGTCTCGCGCAATGCCGACGACAGCTCATCGAAATGGAAGATGTAGCCCGTGTCGCGGCCGGGCTCGCCCTCGACGACGACGCGAGCGCGGAACGAGTGCCCGTGCACGCGCGCATTCGGCGTGCCCGGCGCTGCGGAGGGCAGAAAGTGCGCCGCCTCGAACCTGAAGTCTTTGTAGATCTGCATCGCGCTGAAATAGGGGATTTCGCCGGGCCGCGCCACCCCGCGCGGTCGGCCGCGTTCGCGGCAAGCTGGCGCGGAAAGGCGTTAAATTAAGGAATTCCGAGCAGTTTATGGGTCTGAAGCGATAGCCGCCACCCAGGGTTCGCTTTGCAATAAGCGACGGCCGCCTGCGTGTTGGCTTCGCGCGTCGCCCCGTCCATCGGTTGCAGAAAACGGGTTTGGAAGGCGAGATCGGCATAGTCCGCCGGATCGACACCCTCCTGCGGATAGACCAGCTTCAACTCGTGGCCGTGCTTCTGCTGAAGTTGCGAACCGGCTTTCGGCGACACGCAGATCCAGTCGATCGTCTCGAGCACGGGCAGCGTGCCGTTCGTTTCGATGGCGATCGTGAAGCCGCGCGCGTGCAGGGCGTCGACCAGTTCCTGGTCGACTTGCAGCATGGGTTCGCCGCCCGTCAGAACGACAAGCATGTCACCATCGGAACCGCACGCGGCCCGGCACGCCCGCGCCAGATCGTCTGCCGTTCGGAAGCGCCCGCCGCCCTCGCCATCGGTGCCGACGAAGTCCGTATCGCAGAACTGGCAGACGGCCTTGGCGCGGTCGACCTCGCGGCCGGTCCACAGGTTGCAGCCCGCGAAGCGACAGAAAACCGCCGGCCGCCCGGCGTTCGTGCCTTCGCCCTGCAGCGTGTAGAAAATTTCTTTGACGGCATACATGGCGCGATACCTGGAGTGCTTCCGGAAAAGTGGGAACCGGTTTTCCGACCAGAAGCACGACAACACTAGGAGCTAGAGCCTTTCCGCGGTTCCCTCGGAAAGGCTCTAGGGCCGCCGTGTGCCAAGTCAAGTTAAGGTCGCAGGCTTCGAGACCACCGAGGCTTAGCGCAGTTGCGGAGCCGCCGAGCCGATATCCCGGCCAAGACCGCGAACGAACTGCTCGATGTGCCCCATGCGGCTGACCAGCGATACCCGATCCGTCACCGGAATGACGGTCTCTCCCGGCTGGGCCTTCACTCTGCCCTGGCGCATGGAGACGGACGCGCCGAGCACCTGATTGCCGCCGCCCGCGGCATACCAGAGCGGGATGTCGTCGGGGCTGTTGCCGGCGGCGAGGCCAAGGTCGACATGCGGCATCAGGAGGCGCGCCACCGCAACGAGGCGTGCGACCTCCCAGGGCGAGCAGCGCGGGTGGTCCTCCCATGACGTGCCTCGATAAGGCATGAAGCGCGAGAAGCGCAGATGATAGAGTCGAGGGAATTGCAGCAGCCAATAGAGATGGTCGATCCGGTCCGCCTCGCTTTCGCCGAGACCGACGAGGATCATGCTGCGCACGGGCATCCCCTCGTCCTGACACATCTCGATCAATGCCTTCCTGGCGTCCAGGCTGTCGCCAGGTTTTGCCTTGGCGAAGATCTCGGGATTGAACGTTTCCAGCGAACTCGTAATGCTGGCGACGCCGAGCTGCTTTAACCGCCGCACGCCGTTTCGCGTCAGCGATGGCCCGAGATTGATTTCGATCTCGATCGACGAGACGTCGCGGATCGCATTGACGGCTTCGCAGAGTTCGTTGTCGTAGCCTGCGAGATCGGTGCCGCCGGAAAGATGCAGATGACGGATTCCGAGGTCTTCGATCGCCTTCACCGACGCAACCAGCTCATCGAGCGGAAACGACTTGACCGTGAAATAAGTGCAGTATGTGCAGAGCGGCTCGACCCGGCAGGGCATCATCGACGAGATACCGGCCGACCACCACAGCGTTTTGCCCATCGTCTCGTCGCGGATCTTCGACGCGGCGGCGAAGAGCTGCAACGCGAGCGCCGGTTCGCGCGAACGCTGCAACAGTTGCAACGCAAGCTCCTTCGGAGGGTCAGGCCTCGTCACCTGTGCGATCAGTTCGGAAAAATCCATTGCGTTTCCTGCAAATGCGGCGCGGCGCCGCCGTCGGCCCAGCGTCAAATTTCCAAATGGCTATATCGCTGGAGAGCGTGTCGGCGAGCATAGCCGGATCGTTCGCAACGCCATTTGCGAGGAATCAAAGCCGACGAGATGGGTTGTCTCACCTCGGCTGCCGCGATTCTGGCCCACGGCGCTTTGCTTCAGCGGTATGAAGCGTGTGGACCTGCGGTTCCTTTGCCCGGGCCAAGTTAAGGGTGGACACGAAGCACCGGAGCCGTGAATCTCGCGCTGCGTATCCGCTGCCGGTTGCGCGTTTTTCCTAAGCAAGCCATGAACGGCCGCCATGACAGCAAGCCAGCCCCCCGACGTTTCGACAGTCATTGTTAGCCCCGAGTTGCTCGCCTCGATGACGGGCCTCGAATACTTGCAGAAAATGCAGCGCGGCGAGTTGCCGGGCATGCCGATCGCGAAGACGCTCGGCCTAGAACTCGCCGAGGTGGAGCAGGGGCGCGCCGTGTTCGTCTCGACACCCGTGTTCGAGCACTACAATGCGATCGGTACCGTGCACGCCGGATATACCGCGACGCTGCTAGACTCGTGCATGGCCTGCGCCGTGCTCTCCGCGCTGCCCAAGGGCACCGGTTTTACGACAATGGAATTCAAGGTCTCGTTGTTGCGCCCTGTGACGAAGGAAACCGGCATCGTCCGCGCCGAAGGAACGCTGTTGAGCCGAGGTCGGCGCGGCGCGGCGGCGGAAGGCCGCCTGACGGATGCCAACGGCAAACTGCTCGCGCACGCCACGACGACGTGCCTCATCTTCGAGTTCTGATTTCTCTCAGGCGAGCGACGCAAGAAGTGCGCGCAACTCGTCGCCGGTTTCGCTGAAATCCTCGAACCGCCGCCCCGCCTTGACGTACCAGTAGCGGCTGTTGTTTGGATCGCCTTCGATCTTGTGCAGGCAGGCGTGCAGCCAGCAGAAGTCCGGATCGCTCTCGCTCTGCTGCGCGATGGCGTGTGCGCCCTCCCAATCGCCATTGAGCGCCAACTCGACGCCGCGCTTCAGGTCGTCCGAGCCTGCCATTCATTCCATCCCTTGGCGCGAAGCTCGCAAGCCGGACAAGTTCCGCAACCATATCCCCACGCATGGCGATGCGAACGATCGCCGAGATAGCACGTGTGCGTATCTTCGACGATCAGATCGACAAGGGCTTTCCCGCCGAGCTTGTCCGCGAGATCCCACGTCGCCGCCTTGTCGATGAACATCAGCGGTGTCTCGATTTCGAGATGCGTATCGAGCCCGAGCGACAGCGCTTGCGCCAGCGCTTGGACGGTCGCATTCCGGCAATCTGGGTAGCCGGAAAAATCCGTCTCGCACATGCCGCCGACGAGCGTCCCGATGCCCCGGCGATACGCCAGTGCCGCCGCGTAGGTGAGAAACAAGAGATTGCGCCCTGGAACGAACGTTGTTGGCAACCCCGTCGCGGCGAAGGTGATCTCGGTTTCGCGCGTCAGCGCCGTGTCGCTGATGCTCTGCAGCGCCGGAAGATCGAGCACGGCGTCGTCGCCGAGCTTCGATCCGCCGCTGAGGTTCGCAAGCTTGGACCGGATGACCGGCCGCTGCGCCAGTTCGACGGCATGGCGCTGGCCATAGGTGAACCCGACGGTTTCGACACGTTCGTAGCGGTCGAGCGCCCAGGCGAGACAAACGGTCGAATCCTGGCCGCCTGAAAAAAGGACGAGGGCAGACGTTTGGGGCACGGTCTAGAGACTTCTTCCGTCGAATTGGGTTGGCGTCATTGCAGTGACATCGACGCCGTCGAGACAGCGCACGTTGACGGCGACCATTGGGCCTCCGTTCGGATTGTCGCCCTCCGCGAACGAAGCAACGCCGCAGGTCGAGCAAAACAGGTGATGAATGATATGCTTGTTGAACTGGTAGTCCGTCAGCGCCTCACGGCCCGACAACAGCCGAAACTTGGCGAGTGGCACGAATGTCAGGATCGATCCGCGCTTCTGGCAAATGGAACAGTTGCAGGTGACCAGGCTTGCAAGATCCGATTCGACCTCGTAGCGAACCAGGCCACAGTGGCAGCCGCCCGTCCAGGTTTTCGCTTCCGCCATACGCTCCGCCTTTCAGTTAACTAGCCGTTCGGGTAGGGAGACATCGCCCGGCAGGACTTTGCTCCTGTAGTAATAGAGTTTACAACCCAGGCGCAAATTCTCTGGTCCCGCCCGGGCCGACCAACGCCAAAATTTAGGAACTCTCATGACCGCCATCGTCGATATCATCGGCCGCGAAATTCTGGACAGCCGTGGCAACCCGACGGTCGAGGTCGATGTGCTCCTCGAAGATGGAGCCGAGGGCCGCGCCGCCGTCCCGTCCGGAGCGTCGACCGGTGCGCACGAGGCGATCGAGCTTCGCGACGGAGATAAGGACCGCTATTTCGGCAAGGGTGTACTGAAAGCCGTCGACGCCGTGAACGGCGAAATCTTCGATGCGTTGGCTGGCATGGACGCCGAGGATCAGCGCGGCATCGACGCGGCGCTGATCAAGCTCGACGGAACGGCGAACAAGAGCCGCCTCGGCGCCAACGCGATTTTGGGCGTATCGCTTGCGGCCGCCAAGGCTGCCGCGATCTCCAACAACCTGCCGCTCTATCGCTATCTCGGCGGCGTCAACGCGCACGTTCTCCCCGTGCCGATGATGAACATCATCAACGGCGGCGCGCACGCCGACAATCCGATCGACATTCAGGAATTCATGATCATGCCGATCGCGGCAGAGACATGCGCCGATGCGATCCGGATCGGCGCTGAAGTCTTCCACACGCTGAAGAAGAATTTGAAGGATGCCGGTCACTCGACGTCGGTCGGTGACGAAGGCGGCTTCGCGCCGAACCTGAAGAGCGCCGAAGAAGCTCTGTCGTTCATCGTCAAGTCGATCGAAAAGGCCGGCTACAAGCCGGGCGAGGACGTGGCTCTGGCGCTCGACTGCGCGTCGACCGAATACTTCAAGAACGGCAAGTACGAGCTGGCGGGTGAGGGAAAGACGCTCGATAGCGCGGGCAACGCCAAATATCTCGAAAACCTCGTCAACAAATTCCCGATCATTTCGATCGAGGACGGCATGGCGGAAGACGACTGGGCCGGCTGGAAGCTGCTGACGGAGCTTCTTGGAAACCGCTGCCAGCTCGTCGGCGACGATCTCTTCGTGACCAACACGAAGCGCCTCGCGGACGGCATCGCGAAATCGACTGCGAACTCCATTCTCGTGAAGGTCAACCAGATCGGTTCGCTCTCCGAAACGCTCGACGCCGTCAGCATGGCGCAGCGTGCAGGCTACACCGCGGTGATGTCGCATCGTTCCGGTGAAACAGAAGACTCGACGATTGCCGATCTTGCGGTTGCGACGAACTGCGGTCAGATCAAGACGGGCTCGCTGTCGCGTTCCGACAGACTCGCGAAATACAACCAGCTGATCCGCATTGAAGAAGAGCTGGGCGACGTCGCAGTTTACGCCGGACGTTCCATTCTGCGTGGTGCTGCCGCGTAAGAAGAAGGCCGCAAAAAAGACATCTCGCGGAACCAGGATCGTCGAGGGCGCGTTTGCGCTTCGACGACGGAACGGAACGGGGATGTTGTGGGTCAGTCAAGCGTAAAGCCCCGGAGTTCGAGCGCTCTCTCACAAAAACGAACGCTCTTCAAAAAACGCGCGCGCAGTTTCGCGGCGTCAAAACGGCGCGTGTTGTCATCTGCGGTCGCGCGCCGCCCGGCTCCCGTTGCAAATCGGGAGGAACAGAGTTCACCACTGCCTCAGACTTCTGCATTGCCGTATGAATACGGTCCGCGTCCGAGAACGCTCGTCACGCGTGTCGTCGTGCGCGGTATCCGTCTTACGTCGGACGCCACTGTTCTCCTGCTGGCATCGCCATTCTTCGCCGTTTGGTACACGGTTCGGGTCGGACGGAAATTGATTGAGACCCGGCACCCAGGCTCCGATAAACTAGTCGCCAGGCGGAACAAATCCTGACGACATCCGCCCGCCGATCGTGTGCGTGGCCCCGCATTTACGATCATAGCTAACAATTCATTTCACATCGTCAGCACCTGAAAAACGCCTCGAATAATGGGGCTTGCCGCGATCGTATGGCCGCGTTGTAACGCCGGAACAAAGGCTCCAGCCTGCGACTTTAGGGCAGGAAGCGATGGCTCGTCGCCGGCGACCGCGTGCGGATTAATTCAGGGGTAAGACAGGATACCCCAATATAGCGCTAGATTTGTAACCCGATGAATTTTTGATCGAGACATGCCTGTATTTGGCGGAACATCTACAGCAACCCTCATCGATACTCGACGATTGTCGGATATGCGAAAGTCGATCGGTACGTCTGCAGCGCTCGATATCATTGGCGACTTTCAGGACGTGCTGCGCGACCGGCTGTACGAATTCGAGAAATGCAAGGACGCGTCACCTGCTGCGCAGTTCAAGGTTCTTCATGATCTCTCGACGACTGCTGAAACGCTTGGCCTTCTAGAGCTTGCGCTTGCCAGCGAGCGATTGGTCTATCAGCTCCGGTACGATCCAGATGCGCCGTATGACTCTGACCTTTCAGCAGCCGTCGTCGATGCCGGTGGCCGCGCAATTCATGCTATCGAAGATTATCTGCGCCATGCATCTCATTAGGCTCCGCGTCTACAAAGAGCAGATGACGAGCATCGCGCGCACAACGACGTTCGCGATGATCGGGTACGCGATCAACGCCGTGATTGCGTTCATCGCGTTCGTGGGCGCTATTCCTTTCGGCTGGCTACTTGTCTGGACCATCTGTTCGTTGACGATATGCACCGGCATTGGCCTGCAGACGTACGCGAGAAAGTTTGAGACGAAATCGAAGCGGCGAAACGTGCACAGCGCAAATATCGCGCTCGTTTACGCCTTTTTGCTTTCGTTGCCTTGGGCGGTGCTCGCTGTGACCTGGCTTGGTTGGCTCGATGATAACCGCCAGATCATTCTGATTGCGCTGACCGTTGGAATGGCGGCGAGCGGGAGTTTGCTGTTGATGCCGGTACCGGCGGCAGCGGCGGTCTCGGCGATCACGATCCTCGCGCCTTTGATCGTCAAATGGGGGCTCCTCGGAGCGGAAAAGAATTTCATTCTCGCCGCCCTCGCGGCAAGCTTCCTCGCGTTCCTGTTGTTTTTGATCGCGATCGGCGGACGCATGTTCCTCGAACGTCTGCACGCGCTCGATCAAATCCGGGTTTCCGAGGCCGAGGCGAAGATGGCGCGCGAAGAGGCCGAGCGCGCGACCAGCGCCAAGTCCGAATTCTTCGCGACCATGAGCCACGAAATCCGCACGCCTCTGAACAGCATCATCGGCTACACGAGCCTGGTGCTCGCGCGGCAAGGTCTCAGTCGCGAAGACACCAATGATCTGTCCATCGTGCGAGACGCGGGCAAGGCGCTGCTCGCGATCGTCAACGATATCCTTGATTTCTCGGCGATCGAGGCGGGCCGGCTGAAGTTCATAAAAAGCAGCGTCACGCTTCCGCCGCTGATCGAAGGCTGCGTCGCGCTTTTCTTCGCCGAAGGGCGCGAAAAGGGTTTGGTCATTCGTTCTGAAATAGACCCCGATCTCCATGATCTGACGTTCACGGCCGACGCTCATCGCCTCCGGCAGGTGCTGCTCAATCTCGTGAACAATGCCGTCAAGTTCACGTCGGAGGGATCGGTCGTGGTCGGCGCCAAGATTCTCGACAGGGAAGAGAACTCGGCAAACGTTCGCTTTTTCGTGCGTGACACGGGGCCCGGCATTCGCGCCGACCTGATACCGAACCTGTTCCAGAGATTCAGCCAACTCGATAATGGCCGCGACCGTCGCGGCGGCTCGGGTCTGGGACTTGCGATATGCAGAAGCATCGTCCAGGCCAACGGCGGCAAAATCGATATCGAAAGCCATGAGGGCGAGGGTTCGACGTTCTGGTTCGAGGTCCCGCTGGAGATTGCCGCACGCGATCGCGATGCGCAGCAGGACGCAATCGATGCCGGCGGAGCCGAGCCGCGCCCGCTGAAGGTTCTCGTCGTCGACGATGTCGAACCGAACAGAAAACTCGCATCCGCGGTGCTGAGACGGGCCGGCCACGACGTCATCACCGCAGCCAGCGGCCCTGAAGCGATCGCACGCGTCGAGGATGACTCATTCGATGTCGTGCTGATGGACGTTCAGATGCCAGGGATGGACGGCCTCGCAGCCACGCGTGCGATCGGTCGCCTGACGCCGAAGCACACGCTTCCCCCCGTCATCGGCATGACGGCGAACGCTTTCCCGTCGGACGTCGAGAACTGCATGGCGGCAGGCATGGCCGCTCATGTGGCAAAGCCATTCGATTTCGGCGAATTGCTGCGCATGGTGACGACGGTCGCCAAGCGCGGTAATGCCGAAGCCGCTGCCGGCGCAGTCGCGCGATCGTGAGCGGCACGACGCCGAGGTGCGCTATTCCGCACCGCTTGATCTTTGATTGGCTGGCCTCGACCCGCCAGTGATTTGCGTGTCACACAAACACCCGGCCGCGCGGTCTATGCGCTGGCGTTCGCGCCGTTCACTCCCTATGGTTGCGGCGGAATTTGTTGGGGGCGTAGCGCATGCTCGAGCGTGATCTGTACGAGCCCGTATACAACTATCTTGAACTCCGTTTCCGCGATCGCCTGCAACCGGCCCGCGGCGATCTTCGTCACATCACAGCGATCACGGCAAACACCGGCGGCAACGCGACGGGCATCTGGTCGAAGCCCGACCTTTGCATCATCAGCCTCTCCCGCCAGAAATATGGATTGAGCTGGCAGATCGATCTGCACGGCTTTGAAGTGAAGCCGCAAGGCGCGTGTTCCGTTCAGTCCGTGCACGAGGCGTTGAACCATACCTCGCTTGTCAATTTCACGCATCTCGTCTGGCACGTCGGCGACTGGAATGAATCCCGCGCCGACTGCTCAACCATTCTGTCGCGATGTTCCCATTACGGCGTCGGCTTGATCACGTTCAGCACGCCGGGCGATCTCACGTCCTACGTTTTGCATCTGCCCGCGCGCCGCCATGAACCGTCGTCCGATGCTTTCGACGAGTTTGTCGAAACACGCCTGTCACAGGACGACCGAACGAAACTGCTCAGCTGGATCACGGAATTGCGGCGATGAGCATTTTCGTGGCGGTCGCGAACCCGAAGGGCGGCGTCGGCAAGTCTCTGACGACGATGATGCTCGCCGATGGGCTTGCGCTGACATTTGGCGCGCGCATCCTCGTCATCGATGCCGATCCCCAAGCCGGAGTTTCGAAAGCATTGCTTAGCATTGGCGCCGAGCAGGAGCTGAAATCGCGGCAGATCGGACTCGGCGCCATTCTGAAGTCTTTTCATAAAGGCGATAGCATTCGTCTCGCGGGACATCGCGTTGCTGCCGGAGATCTGATCGAGCTTCGCGGCCGCCAGCCGGGGCTCATCGACATCATCCCGTCGAACCACGAGCTGCTCGGCACGCTCCCAGAATTCGAGCATGCCGTGCGCAAGAAGCGGCGCAAGGATCGTCTCGACGTTCTGCTTTCGAACGCGCTGCGTGCCGAGCTGTATCAGATCGAGTCCAACTACGATGTCGTCCTGATCGATTGTCCGGCTGGGCCCGGCGTCCTCGGGCTTGCCGGTTTGCGATTGGCGCAGCACATCGTCATGCCGACGAGCCTGGAGACGAACGCCTATTCGACGCTGACGGATTTCTTGCGATTCATTCTCGCGGACGACCTCGGCCTCGCGTCTCGCGTGCGCGTGCATCCGCTGATCACGCAGTATCATGCGACGAACACCACGCAGCGCGAGATGCTTCATCACATTCGGCAAGGGCTGTATGAGCTGAACGCGATCCCGCGTCCGGTCCCTTATTCGACAGCGCTTCAGAACGCTGCGACGCATCCCGGCGCAGGCAATTTTCGTTCCGCGCGAGAGAAATACGGCAACGCACTTCCCGATCTCGTCGCGGTGACGAAAGCCGTGGCGGAAAGACTGAGCGCGAACCAGTGAGGGTACAGTGAGCAAATCAGTTTCACCCGGCGAAGCTCTCGAACGCATCTTCGAGGTCATTCGGGAGGAGGCGGTCGCCAATCCGACGTTTGCAAAGCGGCTGCTCGACGCGGCCGGCGTGACTGTCGTCTTCTCGGGTCCCGATGCAGCGAAAGTCGCCGATCCCATTCTCGCCGCGGCGCGCGCCGAATATGCGGATTTTAGGGAAAGCTTCATCGGCTTCACGGAAAAGGATCTGAAGAGCTTGCTGAAAGGCTTTGCGTTGGCGACCGACGAGCAGATCAAAAGCGTGAAGACGAAGCCGAAGCAGAGCGGCCTCGTCGATCTGATGTGGGAAGGCGCGAAACGCAAACTCGACGAGCGCCGGGTCAAATAAATTCTTGCGTCGATGTCCTGCAGCAGGACACGATCGCCGCAGTTCAACAGGGGGACTGGATGAAAACGCGCTTCACGTTCTTGGCCGCCGCGACGCTTCTTGGATGGGCGTCTGCGAGCGCCGCACAGGCAGGCGATTTGCCATTTAATCTTTTGAACGGGTCGTGGGGCGGCGGAGGCGATCTGATCTATACCAGCGGCCCGCCCGACAAGCTTAGCTGCCTCGGCTATTATAGAAGCGCGGACGGCGGCAAATCGCTCGGCATCGCGTTACGCTGCACCGGCCAGCCGGACAAGATCGAGTTTCGCAGCAAGCTCGCATATGCGGACGGAAAGCTGTCGGGCACGTGGGAGGAACGCACGAATAACGCCACCGGCAATGCATCGGGCACGATCAGCGACAATGCGCTGCGCGTGGACTTCGGCGGCAGTCTGGAGGGAACGGTCTCGATTGCGTTCTCGGCATCGCAGCAGTCGATCAACATCACCATTTCGACGGCCGGTTCCGAGCTCAAAGGCGCAAAGGTCAGTCTTAATCGGCGCTGATCCGCGCAGCAGAGATAGGTCGCTTGAAACCGGTGCGATGGATTGAACTCTCCCTGATCTTGAGCGTTGTTTCGAAGCACGCGCCGGTGGTAACCGGCCACAACAGGGAATGATGGACGCAGCCATTTTGCCGGTTTCTCGCTGCGACACCAACGCATCGGTACGCGTGGACATCTAACCTGTTCCGAGCGCGTGCTCCGCCTTTTCCGGCTGGGCCTCATATGCTGCGGCGCGGTGTCCGTTGCCTGGAAATTCGCTCCCAGCGTTCCCACATCATGAGTAATGCAGCTAAGGAGGACTTCCATGGCCTATTATCATGATGCCAAAGCGGTCAACGACGTTGGGAAGCTCAATAGCCTGTTCAACGTCGTTATGGTTGCCGGCCTTCTCGGGTTCGCGATCTGGACCTTTATCGTCGGCTAACTTCGCGTAACTGACTTGGGGGAGAGTGCTCTGAAACATCTCTCCCATTTCGCATGCGGCGTGATTCAAACGCAGTTGAGGAACGACGCTGAAGCATAAGCGTTAGCTCATTCGCGATGCAGGGCAGTGCAGCCCGCGTCATGAGAGGAGCACGACGCATGAAGGACAAGGCGCCGAAGGCGAAGCCGGACGAAGACAGCTCGCAGCAACCGCGGCAACAGCACACGCCATCCGACAAAGAGCAGAGCATTATCGAGACGGAAGACCGCATCAAGGAGCGCGAGAATCTTTCCGATACGTCGGACGACAACTCGCGCGCGGGCAAGCCCCCGAAATCCTAATTATCAACTTGGACGATCTTGCTTATGCCTTTGCGGGTGGTAGTTCGTGACCGTCGTACGTATACGCGGGCGGAACGTAGATATTCAGCGTTCTGAGCGTCGAGCGGCCGGTGTTTACGATCTCATGCCGGTCGCCGCGCTGAATCAGCACCAGCGATCCTGCCTCGAGCGGATAGGTATGCCCATTGATGCGCGCTTCGCCGTGACCGCTTTCGACATAAAGCCATTGGTCGGCTCCGTGATGACGGTTATCCGGGCCGCCCTCTCTGCCGCCCGGCTCGATGACCATCGACGCCGCCTGTGAGCGAGCGTCGCCGATCAGCACTCGGAAACCTTTAGCGTACGTGACGGATGCGTGTTTCATCCTCAGGACAACAGCGCAACGCGATTTGGGTTTCGTTGATCGAAGAACTCCGGCTTCGGGTGAGCGTTCGCCGCCGCGTCGGATCGAGGCTGTAGCGGGGCCTTTGAATTGAGAAGTGCTGGTCCCGAATTTCGATGCACTGATGGTCGATCTCTGCACCACTTTATCCGGCGGTGCGCGGTGTTTGACTGCCCACGCCGGCACCAGGTTCTGACAGGAGGCATGGGTCGAGTTTCAACCGTTTTGCACGGAGGCGGATTGCCATGCCTATCGCTACGAGGTATATGCCTTGAGATGATAGGTATGGAGCGATTGTTTGAAACGAGACGCGAACCCTAGCTTTCTAAACGGCGTGCCCGAACTGCTCGTCCTTCAGTTGCTCAAGGGGCGGGAAATGTACGGCTACGAGCTTGTTCAGGCGATCAAGGAAGCAACCGGCGAAACCATCGTCCTTGGTGAAGGCGTGGTCTATCCAGTCCTGCACATGCTCGAGCGCGAGGGCGCGCTTAAATCGCGACGTCAGTCTGTATCGGGACGAAGCCGCATCTACTACAGCCTCACGCCTGTAGGCGAGCGCCGCCGTCGCGACATTCAAGGCTCATGGCAACGCACCACAATGGCCATCCGCAATGTGTTGGAGGGGCCGCGCCATGCGTGACGTATTCGCTCCTCTTCGCGACAGGCTTTTGCGTGCCGGCGTACGGCCCAAGACTGTCAACCGCTACTTGTCCGAGCTTCGGGATCACGTCGATGACCTGACTGCGGAGTTGGAGGAAGAGGGGATATCGGAGAACGCGGCGCGAGAGCGTGCGTTATCGAGACTCGGCAGCATCGAGACGCTGGCTGAGCCAATGATTTCGGACCGGCGATTTCATAGCTGGACAGGCAAGACGCCTTGGGCCGTCTTCCTGATCGCTCCGATTGTCAGCTATGGCGCAATCGTCGCGCTTCTGACCTGTGCGTTGATCTTTGCAACGTCACCCATCGCTCCCGCCTGGTTCGGTACGGTGGGCTGGGGAACGACGCAATTCGCGGCATACGTCGCGCCGCTGATCCTTGCTTGGATGCTGGCCTTCATGGCGCTGCGCCAGCGTTCGCGCGCCATGTGGCCGCTGGTCGGTATGAGTCTCACGATTGTCGCTGCGGCCGTCATCGAGATACAGGTGAAATTCATAGGTCCCCAGCAGGGCGGCGAGATCGCCGTAGCGCTGACCACGCCTTCCGTCGCGCAGATTGCCGCCCTTCTTCTAGTGGCGGCTGCGCCATTGCTTCTGCTCGGAAGACACGATCAAACCGCTTCTCAAGTATAACCATGCCCACTCATGCCAAGCATTTTGCGACGTTTGTCTTCGCCGCTTTCATAGCAGCGTCTCCGGCGATGGCCGAACCCCGGTCGTTCGAAACGCCTCGCGCAGATGGCAGCGTGATCCACTGGATGCTCGATCTGCCTGTCAACGAAGCAAAGTCGGCGCTGGTCGTCATTGCGCAGGGATCGGGCTGTGCGGCTGCCATGCAAAGCTCGAATCTTGAGCTTGCCCGGTCCGCCTTCGGAAATCTCGCCGCGTTGACGGTCGAAAAATATGGCGTCAAACCGGGCGACAATCCAACTGACGATCATGGGGACTGCTCGCAGCCATTCCGCGAGCATCATACGGTTTCGCAGCGCGTTGCGGATTATCGCCAGATCATCGGCAGCCTGCGCGATGCGGCGTGGTGGAATGGCAAGCTGGTTCTGTTCGGCGGCTCCGAAGGCGGAATAGTTATGGCGATGCTCGCGCCAGAGGTTCGGGCCGATGCGGCTATCCTGATCTCCACCGGAGGCGGTGTGCCGTTCGGCCAGATGGTGCGGCAGTCAATCCCCGAAGAAGGCTGGCCGACGGTTGACGCCACATTCGAGAGGGCAAGGCAGAACCCGGACAGCACAGAATTGTGGGCCGGGCAAAGCCTGCGTTTTTGGGCCGATGCGATCGACCGGCGCGCAGCCGACTACATGCTGCGCGCCGATACGGACTTTCTACTTATTCAAGGTGGGCGGGACCGGGCAGGCGCGTCAAATGTTGCGCGAGCTGTCGGCGACCTGTTCGCCAGCGCGGGTCGATGCAATCTGACCTATTGGGAGTTTCCGGCTTTCGATCATGGAATGATTGACGCCAACGGGAATGCGCACATGGTCGAGGTGCTGTCTCAAGCCGCGCTCTGGCTGGCCTCCCACACGGCCACAAACGTATCGGCGGCCTGCACGACACAGTAACGGACACTGCCTACGCCGATTTCGGCTGAGCCATCCCGCAACCTCTTATAGGCATCGATTTCTATGCTCTTCGCGACCCCATCGCGAAGGTGACGAGTGCCGACGATCTGAAAAGTGCATGCCTAGCCTGGCTCGCGTGGGAAAAACGCGGCGCGATCTTTGCTCAGCAAAACACATTCAACATCGATGCCGTAGAGGCTTCGCAAGCTTGCGCTATTCAGGATTTGGTGAGGATGCCCATCTTGAGTTAGGCGGCCGTTGATGAGCAATGCGATGCGGCTAGACGCTTGATAAGCGAATTGCGGATCGTGACAGGTTATCAAGACCGAATGACCGTCTCTCGCGAGATCCTTCAGATGCTGCGCGATCTTTACTTGATAGCCGAAATCCAAATTTGATAGCGGCTCATCCAATATTAGGGTGGAAGCCTCCTGGGCGAGCGCGCGTGCGATAAGCACAAGCTGGCGTTCGCCGCCCGAAATACCGCTATAGACGCGGTCCGCAAGATGACGAATCTCGAGTTTATCAAGCGCCGTCTGCACGGCGGCATGATCAACTTCGCGGGGGCTACTCAATAGGCTTCGCTTCGGCAGCCGTCCCATCAACACCACCTCGCGTACCGTATAAGGAAACGGCGTCGTGTGGACTTGCGGCACATAGGCAATGCGCGTCGCGATCTGTCGGCTGGTCAAGGACGCGAGACGCACATTCCCAACGAAGACTTCACCCTGTGTCGGAGCCACCAACCCCAGAAGCAGCCGCAGCAGCGTCGTTTTTCCAGCTCCGTTGGCGCCGAGGAGAGACACAACCTCGCCGCGCTCCAAGACGAGGCTGACGCCTTTCAATATCTCACGCTTATCGAAGCAAAAATGCACATCGCGGGCTTCAACGCGTCCCGCCGAAGAAACATCCGATCCGGCTTCTCGCTGCACGTCCGTCAACGTCCCGTTCCGAACCGTTAGAGCCACGCCCGCCGCGTTCGGCCAAGCACCAGAATGAACGCCGGAATCCCGAGCAACTCCGTCACGATGCCGATCGGAATTTCCGCCGTGGTAATACCACGCGCGAGACAATCGGCGCACAGCAGGAACAACGCGCCCAGCAACGCCGAAAGCGGCAGCAACCGCGCATTGGAAGGCCCAAAGAGCAATCGCGCGAAATTCGGAATCATCAGTCCGATCCAACCGATGATGCCAGCAATCGAGACTGAGAGCGCCGAGATCAGCGTTGCCGCAATGATCACGCCATAACGCACGGCCTTGACGGGAACGCCGAGCGTGCGCGCCTCGTCGTCACCCATCGACAACGCGTCGAGCACCCGGCCGCACAACGTCAATCCGACGATACCCGCCAAAATCGGCACGGTCACAACGGAAATATGCTTCATCTCGATCGACTGCAAACTTCCCATCAGCCAATAAACGATCGCAGGCAGCTGATTGTAAGGGTCGGCGGTATATTTGACGATCGATAGCAGCGCGGTGAAAAGCGCTCCGCTGATGATCCCGCCGAGAATGAGCGTGACCATCGTTCCGGGGCCAAACAGATTGGCAATCAGAATGCCGAGCGCCACCGCCAGCAGTGCCATCGCAAACGCCAGCAACTGCACCACGATCCAGTGCCCGGAAATCAGCAGGCCGATCGCTGCACCAAAACCTGCGCCGCCAAGCACGCCGAGAATTCCGGGCGAGACGAGTGGATTGCGGAATATCGCTTGGAACGCCGTGCCGGAAATCGCAAGCGCCGCACCGATCAGCGCGGCGGCGAGAACACGCGGCAGACGAATATCGACAATGATGTTGTGAAGCAGCGCATAGCGTTCGGGCGCAAGCTCGCGCAATCCCAGGCTCGCTTGCACAAATTCGCTGATATCGCTCAGCGTGAGCGGATAGCGTCCGAGCGCCAGAGAAAACGCCATGGCGGCAAGCAGCACAACTCCCAAAGAAAATATTGGCGCGGCCGCGCCGCCGGGCTTCATGTCGTCAGCCGCGAAATGAGAGCTTGCTCGACGCGCGGCCGAACTTCGCGCCCGAGGAGCGTGAGCGAGCGATCCAAAAGATCAAACGGCAAAAACCCGAAGAATGCACTCAGAGCGTTGAGGTAGGTGATGCCGAGTTCGTCATGGAGTTCTAGAAAGCGTCGCGCGCAGGTCTCCGGACTCCCGGCGATCACCATCTCCCGGTAGAACACCTCGGGATCGAGGTCGCCTTCCGTCAAAATCCCCTTGCGATTGAAAAGACCGAAGCCCTTCAGCCTGCCCGCAAGTTTCAAAACCGTCGGCCATAGCTCTTCCCGCGCGCTTGCATCCGTCTCGCTGACGTAGACGAAACGCCCGAACGGCACGCGGGTGACATCGCCGCCCGCGTCCTTGAATGCCCGCATCATGCGCCGCTGGTTCGCCATGTTCGTAATACCATGACAGATGATCGCGTGCCCCTGACGCGCCGCCCACGCGGCCGTTTCCTCCGTATACGTTCCGATGAAAACGGGTGGATGCGGCTTCTGAACGGGCTTCGGTTCGATGGAATACGAATTCTCTCCGAAGGGCACTTTGCGATCCTGCCAAGCTTCGAACAAGAACTCCAGCCGCGACTGAAAACTGACATTCGCCGATTCCGGATCGACGCCATAAACCTCAAGGTAGCGCGGGTTGGCTCCGCGTGAAATTCCGAAGTCGACGCGCCCATCCGAAATGACGTCGAGCGTCGCGATTTCTTCCGCTAGCCGTACCGGATGATGCAGCGCCAGAAGCAACACCGAGAACCCTATTCGAAGGCGCCGCGTACGCGCCAGCATCGCCGAAGCGAGAACAAGCGGCGAAAGACAACGCCGTCCTTCGACTTCGACGATACTACCCTGAAAGTGCTCTTCATTTAGCCACAAGCCTTCGAATCCCAACGCCTCGGCCTGTTCCGCCAAGTCGAGCAGCCGCGACGACGAAACTGCCTCAAGTCCGCCCGCGCACCCCGATAGGCCGATGCGGAATGTTGGCGCTGCAGGCTTCATGTCTTGCCGCATCGTTCCCTCATTTTATTACAGCGGCGAAAGGATCGCTCGAAGGTGCAAATCATTTGGATGCCCCGGCGCGACCCGTCAAAATCGTCTCGGCATCATCACGACTGAGATCGACCTTGAAGAAGTTGGAATAGAAATTTCGAACTTCATCTTCGATCGCGACATCGGCAAAGAGATCGGGATGAAACAGCTTCGCCGCCCATAGCACCGTAAGCGGCTGCTCGACGGTTCGATTTCCCCAGACGTGCACTCCCATTGGAATGGCGAAAACGCGCTTGGTCTTGACGGCCGATACGTTGGCGAGCCGCGCATCACCGTAGACATTTGAGATATCGTTCTCGGTTGTGACGATGATCACCTCCGGGTCCCATGCGAGAATTTGTTCGATCGAAAAGTTGAACGCTTCTCCGATCCGTCCATCATCGGTGACGCTGCGCCCGCCCGCCTTGGCGATCCACCACTCGGCGATTTTATGCGGCTGTGTAAGACTTCTGTAATTGGCATAAAGCACTCGCGGACGCTGATCGTCCCGCAATCCGTCGGCGCGGCTGGCGACCCTCTTCATCGTTTGATCGAAATATTTGCTATAGGCGTCCGCCGCATCGTGCCTTCCAAACAGCTCGCCAAGCAGATGCATCACGGATTTGACGTCGTCGGGCTTTTGCCACGACAAGTACAGCGCCGGAACATGTGTGCGAGCGAGCTGATCGATCGTCGCGCGATCCATCGTCAGGACGACGTCCGGCGACGCCTCGATCACACCTTCGATGTTCGGACCCTGACCAGTCTGGATGACTGGACGGCTCGCCAGACCCGGTGCGACGACGTACTGAAACCGCCAGCGCGGGCCGCCGAGATTCGGCGGCAGGTTATTTGCGATCGATCCCGCTTCCCCGATCGCGAAAACGAAGCTGTTGAGAACAGGAACTGGCCCGATCGTTCCAACTCGCGTGATCTTGTCGGGCACCTCAACGGAGCGCCCGGCCATGTCCGTCACGAGTCGACCGGCGAACGACGGCACCGTGGTCGTGACTGCGAGAAGGATGGCAAGCCATAAAACTCGCAAATGGAGGACACCTGGGCATCGAAGGTGCATGAAGCGGTATCCAGCTATCGACGGAATTTGCCACCCGTCGTTCAAATGGAAAATGGGGACGCTGACAGCGTCCCCATTGGCGATCCTCAGAATTTGACCGCGACGGTCCCGATAAAGGTCCGGGGCGCACCGACGTAGTACTGCGCATCCGAACTGAGATCGGTGTCGCTCGGCGAAATTTGCGAAATGTATTCCTTATCGAACAGATTGACGACGCCGAACTTCAACGTAGCTTCCTCCAGGCCGAGCTTCTGCCTGATGTTGTAGGCGACCGTGAAATCGGCTACCGCATAACCCGAAACCTTATTCTTGTTCTGCGCATCGCCGTATCGATCACCAATGACGCGGACGACTGGAGTAAACGCAAAGTCGTACCAGGAATAGGTGACCCCAGCTTTGAACATCGCACGCGGCGTATTCGGAAGCTGATTGCCTTTCGTCTTGATCGGAGAGCCGCCGCTCAATGTCTGGGTATCGCCGTCGAAGGTTTCGGATGACACCGTCGCCGACGCGAACGCAAAGAGCTGATCGCCGAAATTGTACGAGGCTTGCAGTTCCGCCCCGTATTCGGTGGTCGACCCCGTGCCAACGTAATACGCGAGGTTATTGAGGGCCGGATCATTGATCTTGACCTGCTTGTGGTCGTGGAGCGCGTAAAAGACGCCCGGAACGATGGTCAGCCCGTGATTGTTGTAGCGAAGCTGAGCGGAGAATTGATCCGCGATCTCGGGCCGCACATTGTCGACGAGATCCTGCAGATCGATATTCGCATTCTGGAATGCGGTTCGATTGCTGATGTAGTTGCTTGCCTGCGGGCCCCAATCCGGACGTCCGAAGTTGCGGCCATATGAGAAATTGGCGCTCCAGCCGCCGCCAAAGTCGTTCGTGATGCCGAAGTTGGGCAGGAATTCATTGTAATCGCGCGCCGTCACAAACGCGTCGCTGTATTCCGAAAGGCCGGGATACGACAAAGCTTCATCGAGCGTTCCGTTAGGAACGCCTGCCGTCCGGTAATAACGCATCTCCGGCGCGCCGAGGCTCATGTAACGAACGCCGCCCGTCACGGATACGGTGCCGAACTCCTGCGTCAGTTGAACGTAGGGGCTGTTGACGACGAAGTTGTCGATTTTCGCGATCGTATTCCAGTTCGCGAAGGTCAGCGCGCCGGTATTTGAAATGCTGAACCGGCGCTGATCGGTCGGCGGCGGCGGCGGTGCAAGCGACTGCCACCAGTATCCCGCGACGACATCCGTGCCCGTCGCGAAGTGCCCGTCGTATTCCAGCACGCCGCCGAGATTGTCGTTCTGCTGTCGCCAGATCTGGAGCTGACCGTTGGCGCCCGATCCGACACCGGACCATTGCTCGCCATCGTTGTTCCAGTAGTAGGGCTTGAATACGATGTGCTGCCCTTCCGCGAGCCGATAGTCGACGCTGGCGAATACGGCGTAGTCCTCAGAACTTACGCGATTGAATTTGTAGTAGTTCGCTTTGTTCGCCGGATTGAAGGTCTTATCGTAATCAAGTCCGTAGTATTGGCTGAGGTTCTGCGTCTGCGCGTAGGTGAGCGCCTTGTAGGGATTGCCCTCGAACTTGCTGTAGACTGCGTTGATGTCGACCTTGAGATCTTTGGTGACTCTCTGGCTCAGTCCGACGGCGAAGTTATCGCGCGATTCATCACCCGATCCCGACCATTTGTCTGCGCTGGCGGTTGATCCGGAAATGAAAAGCTCCGTGCCCGTGCTGAGCAAGCCGGTATCGACGCGCGCAAATGTTTTGTTGAAGTTCCACGAGCCGAAGCTCTGCTCGGCAAAGACGGACGGTGTGCTCTGCGGCCCAAGAAGAACCTGATTGATTACGCCGGAAGCATTCGAAATTCCCAGGCTTCTATCGGCCGGAATAGGCCCTCTGTACACGTCGAGGCGCGAAACGTTCTGGAGGTCATAGAGGTCGTTGCCGCCGACGATTCCCATGATCGGGAGACCGTTGATGGTGCGTGAAAGATGAAAGTCACCCTTTCCCGCGATATTGATATTTCGCGTTGCACTGAGACCAAACGGGTCAGGACTTTCGACATTGACCGACGGTATGATGCTCGCAGCCTGATAGAAGCTCGTCTGCGCCGGACCGCCAAGAATATTGATCCCTTCCCGACTGACGCTGCTTGCGCGTCCGAGCGTCGGATCACTCACGATGACGCCACCGACGGTCTGCGCCGTTACGGATGGTGCTAGTATACCCTGGCTGTCGAGTTGCAGCCCGTGCACATTCCCAGCCAATAAATCGTCCTGGCCCGGTGATTGCTCCGGCACGTTAATGGGTGTCGATTTTGCTTTTTTAGATTCGCTGCTTTTCTTGACCTTACGCTTAGGCGCCTCGGTTTTCTTGTCCGAGAGCACCGTGACTGGCGGAAGAGTCTGTTCGGCGTCGCCGGTATTCGCCTCTTGAGCAAGTGCAGCGATCGGAACGAGCAACAGAGCACCACTGAGCGCGAGTTGTTTCTTTTTCATTGTGCTTCTTCCCAACGGGATGCGCGGTTTTACGCATGCCGCCCTGAAGGGCGGAGCGTTTTGATTTGAATGTGTTTGCTTCCGTGATCGGCTTCTTTCGGAAGCCGTTAGCGCCTTATGTCGCGCGGATCTGTGGAGGCGCGTTGGCTTTTGCTGGCGATGTCAAAGAAGCCGTCTCGTCTGGGGCAATGCCAGATGAGACGACGCGTCTGCCGCCGCCGTATACCGCAGATTGACGATGCGCAGCCGCATGAGCGGCGCGAAAAAACTCAGACACGACTTCCCCCAAAGTACCCGGCTCCCCCGAGCCGCAACGCACGATATATTTATACAGCTATATCGATGGCCACAAGTGTGAATTCTGTATGCGGCCATTCGTGTCGTCTATGACGAATAATCAAAGACAGTCGTGTTGCTTCAGTCTTGCATCTGATTGAAAAATATCGTGATCAGATGCTTGTTTTCATTCATCCGTACAGAGAGCGACGGGTCGAGCGTTATCGCCCGCTCTCAGGCTCTGAATAAAAAGGGCTCTCTCGCATTGGTTCAGTTGCCGCAGATCAATCCAAAAAAGCAGGGATGGACTGGCGACCGCAAAAACCATCGCTGATGAGGACGGTGATCGTGGGTGAAACGCATGAGCGACCCGCCGTCTAAAATCCTTTCCCCAACGCTGGGATAGGATTGAGGATTGACGTCAATGCAACATCATAAATGTGTGAAATACAGTGATAAAATGCGATTTTTGTAGGCAGACATTCACCAACATCAAGCAAATCTGTCTTTTGTCGCGACTATGACATAACAAAACTGAGCTTATGAGCTGTCTCGAGCCGGGGAATTCGATGCGCGCCACCCACAAAGAGAGCCATCTGATCGAGCGTATAGGTTGGCTTCGAGCCGCTGTGCTCGGAGCCAACGATGGTTTGATTTCAACGTCGAGCCTCATTGTGGGTGTGGCGGCCGCCACGACAGCACCGCATGAGGTTCTCGTTGCCGGCGTCGCCGGGCTCGTGGCTGGCGCAATGTCGATGGCGGCGGGAGAATATGTATCGGTCAGCTCGCAGGCCGATACGGAGGAAGCTGATATGGCGCGTGAGCGCCAAGAGTTAGCCGAGCAACCCGAAGCCGAGCTTGCGGAACTAGCCGCGATCTACGAGCAGCGTGGCGTTGACCCTGATCTGGCGCTGCAGGTCGCCAAGCAGATGATGGCAAAGGATGCTTTTGCGGCACACGCGCGCGACGAGCTGGGGCTGTCGGGCCATATGATGGCCAACCCTGTTCAAGCCGCCTTTACGTCAGCGGCAACTTTTGCCTCTGGCGCAGCGCTACCGCTGATCGTCGCGTTGCTTTCGCCCGCCGGAACGGTTGTCTGGAGCGTATCCATTGCCTGCTTGATCGGCCTCGCGACCCTCGGAGCCATCGGCGCGTGGGCGGGCGGAGCAAGCGTGCTCAAGCCTATGATCCGGGTTGTGTTCTGGGGAGCTGTCGCCTTGGCGTTCACGGCCGTAATTGGCGCTCTCATAGGCAAGGCCGTCTGAGATAAGGCTCAGGGGAGGACCACCCACAGGGAACTAGCTGACAGGCGGCTTGCCAGTGAGAAAAGCCGGCCGCCGGAGAGCCATCGTACGTTGCTTGCAGGCATCGGATACTATGGCACGCCGCCGAATACCGCGAAGGCTGGCGGAAGAGGTGTCTGCCAAGATTTCGATGTAAGGTATTGATTGGGGTTTGATTTTTCAAAACCATTCCTCTGGCGTCCCACAGATTATCCCACGCTGGTACGTGTCTGGCTTTTTCTCCTCGCCGCCGCATGCGACGGTCCGAAATGCTCGGGGAGGACGTATCATATGAAAAGCGCGGCGATCGTTTTGGGAGCCATTCTGATTGTTAGCGGAGCCGAGAATGGCAAAGCGGATGACTGGTCAGCGATATCGATAGGCGCCTATACGCAACTAGGCCATTTCAACAGCTCTGTTGAAAGTGCGACGTTCAACGATTGGTCAGTCGATCAGGTTCGATCGACAGACAGCAGCAGCACCAATTGGAATGGAGGATTAACGGTCGCTGCAAACTGGCGCCTGCAGAATGCTGTCATCGGGGTGGCAGTTGACTACGACCCGTTTGGATCTACGCAAGGCCTTGGATGTCTTTATTATTGGTCGGACGGCGGTCAAAGCAATGTCTTCGTTTCGGATGTTCAGAGCGGTCGGTGCACCCGCGATGTTGCATGGTCGGCGAGTTTCGTAGGAAAAATCGGTTGGCTAGTATCGCCCACCACTTGGGTATACGGATTGGGCGGCTGGACAGTTTCTCGGGTCGAACAGAACTTCGAGAAATCTTTCAACCTTGAACAGGTCCACGCGACGCTGGACGGAGCGACGTTTGGGGGAGGTATCGAATATCGCCTCACGGAAAACTGGCACGTAAATGTCGAACTTCGATACACGAAGTTGAATACCGTCGAGAAGAAAACGTTCTCCGAAGAGATTGATGCGCCGCAGTTTACGAAATTCGGAGGCGATTTGGAGACAGTGCGTCTGGGGCTATCCTATGTGCTGCCAATTCGATGAGAGCTATTCAACGGGGCGACCCAGATTGCTCCATCGTGGAATCGGAGCAATCCACGAGATAACGGAGGGATAAAACGCAATATTTACGGTGCGTTATCGGTATTTCTTGGACTTGAGCGGATGTCTTCGGATTGGTGCGGATTAGAGCTTCTGGCGGAAGGGGTGTCCGCCAAGAGTGCCTGATATTAAATAGTTTTATGGACGAATTGCTGAGGAGTCCACAAACCGGTCCACAATTCGCGCCGCAATGGGTGCGCGGTTAGAGCACACTCGTGCTCCGAGCCAGGATCGATGCACGCGGGTGCGTTCGCGCCGTGTGTGCTTGGCGTGGCGCCCTGCGTTTTACCTGCGATGGCCGATTGCGAGTGTCTCTGCATTGACGGTCGTAGCCAGCCGATCTGCGATAACCCGTCCGATCAACCTCGCGCATGCGCGCCGGCTGCGTGCTCCTCGCCAAACTCCAACCCGGCTCAAAAATCCGACCAGACACCACCGACGGCAAGTCAAAGGAAATTGACTGGGCTCGAACGACCCCGAGTCAGTGTCGCAACGTGATCGGCCACACCGACACGGCGAGGATTGCCATGGCCAGCACGATGGTCAGCGTCTTGGCCTTGAGCACGCCCTTGATGACCGGCCGGTAGATGGCGATGAGCAAGCGGTTCAGCGGATTCTTCGCCTCGGGGATGATGCGCCCCCGCACCAAGATGATCATCAGCGCTGGTACCAGTGTCACCGACAGGATGGCGGCGGCCGCCATGGCGAAGGTCTTGGTGAAGGCGAGTGGTCCGAACAGCCGCCCTTCCTTCGATTCCAACGTGAAGATCAGCGGAGGGACATCGGTCGGGTGTGGTTTGGATGACGTGTATACATGGTCACTCGAACTCTCGGACTATCCGCCAAGCATCAATCGCAAATTCGGCGCAATCGGATAATGGAAACCTGTGGCTGCAAACAGTGCGATAATTGGTGGACCCAGCCGAAAGGTATCAGAGGGGCTCGTTCCAGCGTGATCGTTTGATCTCCAGAGCATTCGGAAGTTCGATCTACAAAGTCCGCGGAGACCCCGAAGCAAACCAAGGTCCGCAATCGATTCTTCATTTTAACAGAGATTCTAGTGTTCTATGTGCAGACAATGCTCGTGGTGCGAGAGAGTGTCGATGATGCGGCACTTGGCGATGCGCCCCTTGGCGCAGGCCTTGATCATGTGTTCGACCTCAATCTTGAGAGCGGTGAGGCGCTCGATGCGGCTGGTGATGGTGCGGAGGTGCTCGCGTGCGAGCGCATCCACCTTGGCACAGGATAGCTGCGGCCGTTCGGCCAGGTCCAGCAGTTCGCGGATCGCCTCGACCTCGAATCCGAGCTCGCGCGCATGGCGGATGAAGCGCAGACGATCCACCGCTTTGGCGCCATAAAGCCGCCGGTTGCCCTCGCTGCGCGGGGGCGCGGGTAGCAGCCCGATCCCCTCGTAATACCGGATGGTCGGCACCTTCACCCCGGTTTTGCGGGACAAATTGCCAATGGCCATAAGGTCGCTCATAAAGCTCTTGCTCCTCTAGTCGCTAGAGATCGTACGCTTTGGGCCACCGAAACGAAAGGGCGCCCATGACCGACTCCTGCCGATCCTCCGCTTGCGCCTGCCACGGCAATCCGCGCTTCGATGGCATGGATCCGCGCTACAAGCGCGTGCTGTGGACCGTGATTGCCACCAACGGCATCATGTTCCTTATCGAGATGGCGGCGGGACAGATGGCAGGCTCGCAAGCGCTGCAGGCGGACGCGCTGGACTTCCTCGGCGACACGCTCACCTACGGCATCAGCCTCGCGGTGATCGGCAAATCCTTGCAGGTGCGCTCCAGCGCCGCTCTGCTCAAGGGCATGAGCCTTTTGCTGATGGGGTTGTGGGTTTTTGGCAGCACGCTCTACCACGTGCTTGTTCTCGGCCTGCCGCGCGCCGAGATCATGGGCGGCATCGCCGTGCTGGCACTTGCCACCAATCTCGCCAGCGTCCTCCTGCTGCTGCGCTACAAGGACGGCGACGCCAATGTCCGTTCCGTGTGGTTGTGCTCGCGGAACGACGCCATCGGCAACGTCGCGGTGATGATCGCCGCGCTCGGTGTGTGGGGCAGCGCCAGTGCGTGGCCCGACCTGATGGTGGCTGGCATCATGGCCTGCGTCTTCCTGACGTCATCCACGCAGATCTTGCGGCAGGCGTGGCAGGAGCGACGGGAAGCCGCGCTCGCCGCACATCATGTCTAAATCGTCATGAGGCGGATTCCGCTGGGTGGATTGCCGACCACGCCGAGCTGTGCCAATTTGAGTCCTGTGAGAAACAAGCTCTTCCAGCGCTGGTTTGCGACGCTCGGCATGATCGCCATGCTCGGGGCGCTCATATCCATGCCTCTCGCCGCGACCTCTGCCTTGGCTATGGCCGGCACGCACACGGCGGTTTCCCACGATATGTCGATGGCGGACACCAAGGGCGAAATGTCCTGCCAGAAGCCGATGAAGTCGTCCCCGGACTGCCCGCAGAAAGTTTGCCCGGAGATGGGCAGCTGCCTTGTCAAATGCTTCCAGCCCTTGCTGGCGCCGATTTCCGAAGCGCGGCTGTCCTGTGACGTGATTGCGGAGCGCATGGTAGCCCTGCCTGCCGCTGTCACCACCGGCTCTTTGGTCCCTCCACTCCTCCGACCTCCCAGCGTCTGAACCGTGCCCTCCGGGCGTCCACGCGGTCGCGGCATTGCCGTGGCCTGCAGCGCGTCGGCCAATGGTGGCCCCGCGCGGAAGGTTCATGACAATAGGAGATACCCAACATGCAACGATCCTCGTTGCGCGCGGCCGCCATCGGCGTCGCGCTGCTAATAAGCATGGCCGGCACGGCATTTGCCAACACCGAGGACTACGAGTTCCAGCTTCTCGACAAGGACGTGAAGGCTGGGGCCGCGGTCATTTCGGTGAAGCTGGTCCACAAGCCCTCCGGGCGCGCCATCGCCGATGCGGTGATCTTTGCCAAGCGCATCGACATGGGGCCGGAAGGGATGGAGACGATGACCGCGCCGATCGAGGCCGTCTCATCCACCCAACTTGGTGTCTACACGTTCAAGACCTACCTCGGCATGGTCGGGCAATGGGCCCTTTCCCTCGGCGCCAAAGTGCAGGGCGAGACCGGCACGGTCGAGAGCAAGCTCATCGTCAAGGCCGAGCAATGAGCGTGACCAAGGGGTTGGTTTCCGCCGCAGCGATTATCGCTGCGGCGGGAGCCGGCTTGTGGGCCTGCCAGACCGGCCTCATCAAGCTCCCGCTGTCGCCCGCAGCGGCTATGACCGAAACGCATGCCGCCGCCAGCGGGCCCGTCGTCTATTACCGCGACCCGAACGGCAAACCGTTCTATTCGCTGGCGCCGCGCAACACGGATGATGGCAAGGCCTACGTCGCCGTCCAGGCTAGCGAAGACGTATCCTTCGAGCCCAGGCCGAAGACCGAAGCCGTTGCGCGGGCGGCCTCCTCGCCCGGCGACAAGAGGATCAAATTCTACCGCAACCCAATGGGCCTGCCGGATACGTCCCCGGTGCCGAAGAAAGACTCGATGGGGATGGACTACATCCCTGTCTATGAGGGCGACGACAGCGATGACGGCTCCATCAGGGTGTCGCCGGGCAAGATCCAGCGCACCGGCGTCGAGACCGTGGAAGTCGGCCGCCACCCCATCATCCGCACCATCCAGGCGCCAGGCGCGGTCGCCATCGACGAACGCCGCGTTGCTGTGGTGGCGCCAAAGTTCGATGGCTACGTGGTCAAGGTCGGCGACATCACCACCGGCACGCATGTGCGAAAGGGCGACGTGCTGGCCACGGTGTTCGGCCAAGCCATCCTTGACCAAGCCGCTCGCCTGCTCATCGAGCAGAATTCCGGCTTCACGCGCAGCGACGACACTTTCACCCCGCCCAGCCTCAAGGGCCCCGGCGGTGTGGTCGGCGCCAGCCGCCGGCTGCAGAACCTCGGCGTCACGCAAGAATTCATCGACCAAGTCAAGCGCGACCGACAGGTGCCCGACATCTTCACCATCCGCGCCCCCATCAGCGGCGACGTACTGGAACGCAACTGGAGCGACGGCCAGGGATTCAAGCAAGGCGACGTGGGCTTCCGCATCGCCGACCATTCTGTGGTGTGGATGATGGCGGACGCGGCCGAGGGCGACATCGCCCTGATCAAGCCAGGACAGCGCGTGAAGGTCACGATGCGCGCGTACCCCGGCCGGGTCTTTGAAGGCAAGGTCGGTGTGGTCTACCCGCACCTGATTAAGGAGACCCGCACCGCGCAAGTCCGCATCGAGATGGCCAACGCGGACATGGCGCTGCTGCCGGACATGTACGGCAACGTCGAGATCGCCACCGGCGGCAACGCCGACGCCCTGGCCGTCCCCGCCAGCGCTGTGATCGACAGCGGCAATCGGCAAGTCGCGCTGCTCGACCTTGGAAACGGCCGCTACCAGCCCCGCGAAGTGAAGCTCGGTCGCACCGGCGACGGCTTCCGCGAGGTGCTCAGTGGCCTCTCCGAAGGTGACAAGGTCGTGGTCAACGGCAACTTCCTCATCGACGCCGAAAGCAACCTGCAATCGGCGCTGAAGGGCTTCGACGCCTCGGCCACCACGCCGTCCAGCACGGAGGCCAGCCAATGATCGCGCGCCTCATCGCCTGGTCGGCGAAAAACCTGATGCTGGTGCTCATCGCCACCGCCTTCGTGGTGGTGGCTGGCGTGTGGGCGGTGCGGACCTTGCCGCTAGACGCCATCCCCGACCTCTCGGACACGCAGGTCATTGTGTACACCGAGTTCCCCGGACAATCACCGCAGGTGGTGGAGGACCAGGTCACTTATCCGCTGACCACCGCGATGCTGACCGTGCCGCGCTCCAAGGTGGTGCGCGGGTTCTCGTTCTTCGGCGTGTCGTTCGTCTACATCATCTTCGAGGACGGCACCGACATCTATTGGGCGCGCTCGCGCGTGCTGGAGTATCTCAGCGCCGCCGCCAAGCGCCTGCCTATCGGCGTGACACCAACACTGGGCCCCGATGCCAGCGGCGTGGGCTGGGTCTACCAATACGTTTTGCAGTCGCCGAACAAATCCCTCGCCGATCTGCGCTCGATGCAGGATTGGGACGTGCGCTTTGGCTTGTCGAAGGCCGAAGGCGTGGCCGAAGTCGCCAGCGTCGGCGGCTTCGTCAAGCAGTACAACGTCGTCGTCGACCCCAGCCGCCTGCGCGCGCTGGATGTTCCACTCTCCAAGATCCGCGACGTCATCCGCGGCAACAACATGGACGTCGGCGGGCGGACCCTGGAGTTGTCCGAGCACGAGTTCATGGTGCGCGGCCGCGGCTATCTCAGGAGCATCAACGACCTCAACAACATCGTGGTCAAGGCCGATGGCGGCACGCCGGTGCTGCTCAAGGACGTGGCTCACGTCGAGATCGCCGGCGACGAACGGCGCGGCATTGCCGAGCTCAATGGTGATGGCGAGGTTGCCAGCGGCATCGCCTTGCAGCGCTCCGGCGCCAATGCGCTGACCGTCATCGACAACGTCAAGGACCGGCTGAAGGAGATCATGCCGTCGCTCCCCGCCGGGACCTCGGTGGTGCCGGTCTACGACCGTTCCGAACTGATCCACCGTGCCATCGAAACCTTGAAGCACACGCTGGTCGAGGAAAGCCTCGTCGTGGCAGCGGTGTGCATCATCTTTCTACTGCACGTCAGGAGCGCGCTGGTCGCCATCCTGATGCTGCCGGTCGGCATCCTGATCGCCTTCACCGCTATGCGCGCGCTCGGCATCGGCTCCAACATCATGAGCCTCGGCGGTATCGCCATCGCCATCGGCGCAATGATCGACGCGGCCATCGTGATGATCGAGAACGCCCACAAACACCTGGAGCGGGCGCCAAAGGACAAACCGCGCATCCAGATTCTCATCGGCGCAGCGGCGGAGGTCGGCCCCGCGCTATTCCTGTCGCTGCTGATCATCACCGTGTCGTTCCTGCCGATCTTCACGCTGGAATCGCAGGAAGGGCGGCTGTTCGGGCCGCTGGCCTTCACCAAGACCTTCGCCATGGCCGCGGCCGCGCTGCTTTCGGTGACGCTGGTGCCGGCGCTGATGGTGATTTTTGTGCGCGGACACATCATCCCCGAGGAGAGGAATCCCATCAACCGCGCGCTGATCGCCATCTACCGCCCGGTGATTAAAGCCGTGCTCAAGGCGAAGACGCTAACCATTGGGCTCGCCGTCATCATCCTCGCCGTTTCCATATGGCCGGTGACCAAGGTCGGCAGCGAGTTCATGCCGAACCTCAACGAAGGCACGCTGCTCTACATGCCCACGACCTTGCCGGGGCTTTCCATCACCAAGTCGGCGGAGCTGTTGCAGACGCAGGACCGCATCATCAAGTCGTTTCCTGAGGTGGCCTCGGTCTACGGCAAATCGGGGCGGGCGCAGACAGCCACCGACCCCGCGCCGACGGAGATGTTCGAGACCATCATCAATCTCAAGCCGAAGGAGGAATGGCGCCCCGGCGTCACCACCGACAGCCTGGTGGCGGAGATGGACAAGGCGCTGCAGTTCCCCGGCGTCTCCAACGCCTGGACCATGCCGATCAAGGCCCGCATCGACATGCTCTCCACCGGCATCCGCACGCCGGTCGGCGTGAAGGTGATCGGTACCGACCTCACGGCCATGGACCAGGTCGCCCGCCAGGTCGAAACCGTCCTCAAAACCGTCCCAGGCACCTCCAGCGCCTATGCTGAGCGCGTGATGGGCGGCTATTACCTCGAAATCCTGCCCAACCGCGAGCAACTCGCGCGCTACGGCCTGATGATCTCGGACCTGCAGGACGTGATCTCGATGGCGCTTGGTGCGGAGCCCCTCACCACCACCGTCGAGGGCCGCGAACGGTATACGGTCGCCCTGCGCTACCCGCGCGACCTGCGCTCGGACCCGCAGGCCATCGCCAAGGACGTGGTGGTCTCATTGCCCGGTGGTGGCACCGTGCCGTTGGGCGAAGTGGCGGACATCAAGCTCACCCAGGGCCCGACCACCATCCGCACCGAGAACGCCAAGCTTGCGACCTACGTCTACGTCGACATCCGCGGCCGCGACCTCGGCGGCTACGTGGAAGCCGCGCGCAAGGCGGTGAATGAGCAGGTGAAGCTGCCGCCCGGCACCTATCTCGTGTGGAGCGGTCAGTTCGAATACCTCGAACGCGCCGAGGCCCGCATGCAGCTGGTGGTTCCGGTGACGCTGATGATCATCTTCCTGCTGCTGTTCCTCAACTTCCGGCGGCTCACAGAGACCCTCATCGTGATGCTGTCGCTGCCGTTCGCGTTAGTCGGCGGCTTCTGGCTGATGTGGTGGCTCGGCTACAATATGTCCGTTGCCGTGGCGGTGGGCTTCATCGCGCTGGCGGGCGTCGCCGCCGAGACCGGCGTGGTGATGCTGATTTACCTCGACCACGCCTCGCGCGAGGTGCAGGCCGAGTGCATCCTTGAAGGGCGGCCCTATACGCGCGCCGATTTGTACCACGCCATCATGGTAGGCGCGGTGGAGCGCGTGCGGCCGAAGATGATGACGGTGGTGGCGATCATGGCGGGCTTGCTGCCCATCATGTGGAGCACCGGCACCGGCTCGGAGGTCATGCAGCGCATTGCGGTGCCGATGATCGGCGGGATGGTCTCTTCCACGCTGCTGACGCTGATCGTCATCCCGGCGATCTACGGGCTGGTGAAGGGCTGGCGCTTGCCGCTGAAGGCTTCGCTGCGGACACGCCGCCTCAACATTGAGGAGGCGGGGTAATGATGGGCAATGGCATGGGCGGCATGATGTGGGGCATGGACATTCTCGGCCTGCTCCTACTTGCCGCGCTGGTGCTCGGCATCGCGGCGCTGCTCAAATACCTCTTTGCGCGGAAGTGAAGTTCGCATGGGAAAGACTGCACGCTGATTGTTCTGTTGTTGGCGCTGGCCTCGGCCGTTGCGCCGACGGCTTCGGCGATCTCTCCAGCGAGCAAGCCCGACGGTCCCTCCCTCACCAGAAGACGGAAGATCGCGAGGCGCTGCTCATGGGCGAGCGCGGATAGTCAGATAACGGCTTCGGCTTTTTGCATAAACAAATAATGCAATAATAATTGAAATGTTCAATAAGCAAAACCCGCCTGACATTTGGGGGACCAATGGAGTTCGATGTTCTTGTCGCACTTGCGCTTCTCGCGCTCGTCATCGGCGTTTCCACTCTATTCAAGGGCATTCGCAAGCTCTGCGAAGCAGAATGTCTGGCCATGAAGGTGCGGCGTGAGCTCGCAGATTGCGAACAGGCGCGCCGCGAGCTTCAGGAGTTTACCATGCTGTTCAACTACGGCGTTGCCATTCGAGGCAACCTTCGATCATCCACTTCAGTATCCCTGGCCATTCTGATTGCAACTTGGTGGTCAAATCCGGGTCTCGTTCAGCCGGAGGTATCGTTACCGCAAACGGCACGAGGTGGAACCGACGCCTGATCGCCTCGTCGACAGTGCGCAATCCAGGCTTATGATTGCCCGCGATGACAAGCTTGAACTGAGGGTCGAATTGGAAATAGTCCTGCCGCATGAAGCGCGCAGAGATCTTGTCACCTCCCGTGAGCGTTTTGATGCGAGCCTCGGCCCATCGGCGCCCTTCTTCGGTTTCCACCGCTGTTACAAGACGCGCGCCTCTTAAGGCTGCAAGTTCAGTCTCATGGCGCTGATGAATGGATGCCGTGAACGTTTCGATCGGCGCTTGCTGGTGGTAGTCGCCAAGGATGTCGCTAATTGTTTTGAGCAACACCGATTTGCCGTTCGCACCCGTGCCGTAAAAGAAAAGCAGAGCATGTTCCTGCACGGAACCGGTCAAGGCGTAACCAAATGCGCGCTGTAGAAATTTCTGTAACTCCTTATCGCCGCCCGTAATGCGATTGAGAAAGTCGCGGAAAATCGGGCATGAGCCGCCCGGTGCGACGGTCGTTAAGCGTGTGTTGTAATCTGATGGCAAGCTTGGCTTGAGTATGCCAGTACGTAGATCAACAAGGCCAGCCGGCGTGTTCAGCGCCCAAGCATCCGCATCCCATTGATCCGACGTTGCGGCTAGTCGGCGATCAGCCTTGGCGAGGCGCTCGACTGCTGCGACGGTCTTGGCGCTTGCGATCGTAGTAGATAGTCGCTCGGTCTTACACCGGGCCGCAGCGTCGCGACAAACGTGACGCACGAGGTCGAACGCCATGAGTGTATCGTCAGCCCTCCACTGCGTTCCACTCCATAGGAGCCACTTACCCCAAATTGCAACGTAGCGCAGGTCGTCTCGGTGATAGTGAGCGAAGTCAAGCGCGAGCGCTTCGTCGGAAAATCCGCTCGGTCGGTCGACGTCAAGTTGGCTGACAGCGGAATTCTCCCGAGGTCTGATAACTGCAACCTTATCCGCGAGAGTATTCTCTGGCGGTCGTTCGCTCTTCGATATGCGAGGAGCAGCGTCTGCTTCGTGCAGCAGATTTGTGCCACGCAATTTCGCATCCAGGGGATCTTTTGCAGCGACCCCCTTCATGGATTGCTCCCCGGCGCGACGACGGCACACTCGCGCCCGGCTGCGGCCCATCGCGAAGCGCATTTGTTCGCTGCTGCGGATCCGACAGGGTCCGTGTCAGAGAAAATCGTTATTGATGATATGTCTCTAAGTACTGGAAAACGGGCTATGGCACCGGCACTGGTCGCTGCCCAAATCGGGTTCCATCCAGAGTCGAGAATGGCGAGCGCGTCTTCGACCCCTTCGCAAATTCCTATGGCTTCTACAACTTCGTAATCCGGCGAAATGCGTATAACGCCCTGCTTACCAAGCATCTTGCGCTCGATCTTGTGAGCATCGCGATCGAGAAACGTCCGGTGAATACCGCAGGGTTCAACGGTCACCGGATCGGTCATGAGCGCAACCATCGCATGCGCATCGGGGGCCCATCCGAGGACGTGATCGAGGTCAATCGCGACGCTGACGTCGAGCCCACGCGAGAGAAGGTAGCGCTGGGCGGGTGAACCGCGGTAGCTGCGCCGTTTCTGCCATCGTGCTACGGCGAATGCTTGCCGCCGTTCAGCGTCGTCAGAAGCGTTGTGCGGCGCGTGCGCGGGTTTCGGAAGTGGCTTGTGTACCGGCGCCAGGCCTCCAAGGAAGGCGCGGGCGATATCGAGCGCACGGTGAAAATTGACGCCATGCACCCGCATGATCAGTGCGATCAAGTCACCGCCTTCACCGCTTTCGTGATCGAACCAAGCGCCGCGCTTTGGTCCCTCGCGCACAATCGCAAGCGAGCCATGTCGCCCGTAACGGATTTCGTTGCGGGACAGAGATGATGGCTTGCCGAGCAGTGCCCACGTTACATTATCGACGTCCGTCGCGAGCAGGCTCGCGAGTTCATGTGCCATGGCCGAATCCCCAGTTCGGACGAGATGGCGCCCGCGATACGCTTGCGGAAAACGCGCGAATAACTTACATTCGCGCCATCGATTGCTGGTTTTTCGGCCGCTTCGGGGTGCAACCCGGGCGGCCAAATTGTTTGTCGCGAATTATTCGGTTAGCCCGCTCCCACAAGGGGAAGGTGCGCGATAAATTTTTCGAGTGCATCGGCTGGAATGATCGTCCGGCGTCCCAGCTTGCGGGCAACAAGGCGCCCGCTCTTGATCGCCTCGTAGATCAAATCCCGGCCAACGCCGGTCATGACGACCGTTTCATCGATCGTGAAGGCAGCGCGTCGGACCGGCGAATTCGTCGCCATCGTTTCGAAACGCACGGCAGTTTCAAGGGGTGTCGATTTTGGTGCAGCAGCACAGGGCGTTGCAGCGCGTTGGCGGCCTGCTGGTCGGCGTTTTAATGGCTTCATAGAATCTCTCCGTCGCTTTACGTCGGAGAGCGTGTCGCAGACGGCGGTTTGGTTCTACGACAGCTAAGAGAATATTTTAGGCTGTCTTATTCTCCAGTACGGAGTGTGACACCTTCTTCCAGACTGGCCAAGTGATGCCCTCCACCGCCGACTGTCTGATTTTGTCCAGCCGACTCAACCCCTTCAAACTCGTGGCGTCAGACACAAACGGCGGACACGCATGTAAAGGAAGATAGCTTGCAAGCTCCCTGAGCAAGGTAACCAAAGTTCCTGAACCGGAGTTTTTATCAACTGTTACAGTGCCCCCGTAACAGCGAGCCCATCGCGCGACTTGGTAAGCGAAGTGTTCAAATGCCCATAGATCCCGTCCGCGCTCAACTTTCGGAAGAACTCGAAGACTATCCGTGTTGTTCGGATTAATCGGCAGTTTTTGCTGCTCCTTACACGCGGTTAGCTCTATACCCATGGAGGCGATGTTATCGATGCCTTTCGCCAACCGTGGAAAATACTCGATGGCGCGAGCGATTGCGGTTCGGCTGAAGTCACGGGAATCGGTGGGACCATCGAGCCCCGTTATCAGCGAGATAGCCATCGTCAATTGAGCATGTTCACTTAGACGCTCTAATGAGGCGAGTAACGATCTGGCCGCCTCCTGCACTTTGGTGAGTTCGACAAAAGCCGTTTTAAGATCGGCTTTTCTTCTTTCTGCTGGCAATGTCCAAGTTGCGAACAAGTGAAAGTTGGACACCTCAAGATATACGTCAAAAAAGAACTGCCTCTCGGCTGCTTTCGGAAGACACAGGATCTGAGAGAAATCGTTAGCAAGTTCCTCTGAATATCTCGTGGGAAAATCGGTGCGATGCTTATCTGCTTGCATGCGCTCTGTCCTTCGTCGCCGACTCGATTTCCGGAAACGCGATCACATTCAAACTGGAGAGGCAGTAGCGTTCCCAAGCGTTCATCAGCTTGCGACGCTTTTCGAACAGATCACCGCGCCGATACGCACTCTCGACCTGATTGGCTACCGTGTGCGCGAGCGCCATTTCAACAACGTGATTTGGAAAGCTTGTTGTTTCGGCTGCCCAATCTCGGAATGTCGATCTGAAGCCATGGACAGTGATTTCGTCCCGATCCATGCGCCGCAGCAACATGAGAAGGGACATGTCGCTAAGGTGGCGTCCGGATTTCAAACCGGGAAATACGAACTCGTTGAGTTGCACCGTTTGGAGTTCTTTCAGGATATCGACGGCGCGTGTGCAAAGCGGCACGCGATGTTCCTTGCCCGCTTTCATACGTTCGGGGGGTACAACCCAGAGCTTCTGTTTCCAGTCGACTTCTGCCCATCGCATTCCGATCGTCTCGCAGGTCCGCGCTGCGTTCAGGATCGTGAATTCGAGCGCACGCGGCGAAACACCCTCCAACGCGCGCAACCGTGCCATGAAGACTGGCAGGTCGGAAAATGACAGCGCTGGGTGATGCATGACGCGTGCGACCTTCGACGTCTTTGGCAGGAGGTTGGAAAGGTGCCCGCGCCAACGGGCTGGGTTCTCCCCTGAACGCGCGCCCCGCGCCTTTGCGGCATCCAGAATTGTTTCGATACGGCCGCGGAGGCGAGACGCCGTCTCCGGTGTCTTCGTCCAGATCGGCTTCAAAACTTCAAGCACGTCATCGGTCGTAATGGTCGAAACCGGCCGGTGGCCGAGCTTCGGGTAGACGTGCGTCTTTAGACTGTTGCGCCACTGTTGCCGATGCTTGGCGTTCTTCCACCCAGCCTCCCGCGCATCGACAACGCTCTCTGCGAACTCCTTGAATGGGACACTTCTGGCTGTAGCGGCACGTGCGGCAGCGACTGCCTGCTTGCGCGCCTCGATTGGGTCAACGCCGTTTTGAAGCAGCTGTCGCGCCTGTCCAGCGAGCCCGCGCGCAGCTGCCAACTTGACGGTGTTTGCTGAACCGAGCCCGAGGTAACGAGGCTTTCCATCACGCATGAAGCGAAACACCCACGACCTGGCGCCGGTGGGACTCACCTTTAGATAGAGACCGGTACCGTCGGCGTGCAGGCCGGGTTTCGAAATATTGGTGACGGAGACTGCGGTCAGTCGATGCGTAGTTTTCGGCATGTCCGGTCCACAAACTGGTCCACAAAATTTGAGGCGATGCTAAGCGACGCCCGCCGACGCACATAGATGCCAGCCCAACTTATTCAAGGGAATTCAATGAGAAAAATCGCATCGAGCGACGCTGGCCGACACCGGCCCATCGGCTTCTGGCGGAAGGGGTGGGATTCGAACCCACGGTGGACTTGCGCCCACGGCGGTTTTCAAGACCGCTGCCTTAAACCACTCGGCCACCCTTCCAAAGCGTCGCTACAACGCAATGCCGAACGCGGACCTACCGCGTGCCGCGTTCCGGAGCGTCCCTCCTATCCGTTTCGGTTTCCGTCCTCAAGCGGCGTGACGCCCCACGGGCGCTTAACCTGATCCTAAGCCGCATTTGTCATCTTTCCGGCAAGCTTCGGCCAACCTCGCGTGCTTTCCTGAGCATCGAGGGTGCGCTGGGCGGGCGTAGCGTATCGAGTTGAGTATGCGTAAATGAGCAGGGGCCTCTCAGGCCGGCTGGCCGTACGCGCCATGCTGGTGACGACCGCGGCGGCGATCGTATCCGCCTGTTCGAGCAACCCGCCCGTCCGCACGGTCGGCGGAGTTTCGCGCTCGGTCTTTTCCGAAGACGACTACGGCGTCAGCTCGAGCCCTCGCGTGACCGCCAGCCGCAACGTCCCGAAAGGCGGCGGCAGATACAAGCTTGGCTCGCCCTACAAGGTCGCTGGCCGCTGGTACGTGCCGCACGAAAATCCCAATTACGTCGAGAGCGGCGTCGCTTCGTGGTACGGCGACGACTTTCACGGCCGCAAGACGGCGAACGGCGAAGTCTTCGATGCCCACGCCTTGACCGCCGCGCATCCGACGATGCCGCTGCCGAGCTATGCGCTCGTGACCAATCTGGACAATGGCAAACGCGTGCTCGTCCGCGTCAACGACCGCGGGCCCTATGTGAAAGACCGCATCATCGATCTGTCCTATGCCTCGGCAAAGGAATTGGGCTACCTCAATCACGGCCGCGCCCGCGTCAAGGTGCAGTATGCCGGACGCGCGCCGCTGAACGGCAACGACAGCCGTGAGCGCCAGTATCTCGCCGAGCAGCAGTCGGGACGCGGGAATTCTTTCCCGCCCGTCGCGCAGGCATCGAACCGCTATGACGCGCCTCCGTCATACAGAAACGCGCCACCGCAGTACGAGAACGCTCGTCCAGCTTATGCCTCCGCCTCGCCGCCTGCACCCGCGCAATGGTCGCCGATTGGCTACAGAAACGGGCTGACGGGGAAGCCGTCGCCGCCGGCACGACGCGACTACGCGAACCGACCGCTTGAAACAGCGAGTTTCGAAGATCAGCGCATGTCGCTGACGGCACCGCCGGCCGCCGTTCGGCCGTTCGCGCCGGCACGGACGTACGTGCAAGTCGGACTTTTCAGCGAGCGTTCGAACGCGGAACGTCTGCGCCGTGAGCTTGGGACGCTGGGGCCGATCGAAGTCGCGCCCGTGCAAACCGCTGATGGAATGCAGGTCTATCGCGTGCGCATGGGACCGTTCTCGCCGGACGCTGCGGGTCGGACGCAAAATCAGATTGCGGCCTACGGTGTCACGAACAGCGCAATCGTCACGGATTAGTGGGCGGAGCGGCCGCTGGCGTTGACCAGGACGCCCCCGGATTGGATACTGAAGCTCGTCGCAAAATGCTGCTTGAAGAAGAGCAGTCGAAAGCGAGTTTGCAGACCGATGTTGATCCAAGCCTGCGCCCGGGTTCTTGTCTCGGCGCTCATCGCGATCTCTGTCTTGACGGCGGTAGGTCCAGAAGCGAATCCGGCGCTCGCCGCCGAGGCTGCTTTCACGTCGAAAGCTCCGCGCGCCATTCTGATCGATGCAGCGACTGGCGCGACGCTGTTTCAGCAGCACGCCGATGAGCCCGCGCCGCCCGCCAGCATGAGCAAGCTGATGACGCTTGCCGTGCTGTTCCGCGCGATGAAGGAAGGGCGCATTCAGAAGACCGACGAGTTCACGATGAGCGTCAACGCCTGGCGGAACGGCGGCGCGCCGTCCGGAACCTCGGCGATGATGGTTCCGGTCAATACCAAGGTCACGGTCGACGAACTCATTCAGGGCATCGTCATACAGTCGGGCAACGACGCGGCCATGTGCGTCGCCGAAGGCATGGCAGGCTCGATACCCGCGTTTGCGCGCATGATGAACGACGAAGCGAAACGCATCGGCCTGACGAAATCGACATTCACGAACGCCAGCGGCCTGCCCGATCCGCAGCAGGTGATGAGCGCGCGCGATCTCGCTGTCCTGGCGCGCTACATCATCGATGAGTATCCGGACTACTATCCGGTCTTCGCGCAGAAGGAATTCCTCTACCGCAAGCACCGCTTCATCAATCGCAATCCGCTGCTGTTTCAGAACATCGGCGCCGACGGATTGAAGACGGGACACACAGCGGCCGCGGGCTTCGGCCTCGTCGGATCGGCGGTGCAGGATGGCAAGCGCCTGATCGTCGTCGTCAGCGGTTTGGAAAAAGCGGACCAGCGCAAGGAGGAAGCCGTCAAGCTTCTGAACTGGGGTTTCAATTCGTTCAACACCGTGCGGCTCTACGATGCGAATGAAGTCATCGGTCAGGCGCGTGTCTGGGGCGGCAAGGTCTGGTATGTGCCGCTCGCGGCCAATGCCGATGTGACATTCACCGTGCCGAAATTCCCCGCCAATCAGAAGATCTCGGCCGAGATCGTCTATAAGGCGCCGCTGAAACCGCCGGTGAAGAAGGGCGATCAGGTCGCGACGCTGAAACTGTCGAGTTCGACGAGCGCGTCAAACGAACTGCCGCTCTATGCCACGGAGGACGTCCAAAAAGGCGGCATCGTGCGCGAAGGTCTCGATTCCCTCGTTCTGATGGCATTGCGCCGTTTGGCGTTCTAGAGTACGCGCGAGGCAGTGAGGCGAGGCCCATGAAGCGCGGAAAATTCATCACGTTCGAAGGCGGCGAGGGCGTCGGCAAATCCACCCAGGCAAAGCGCCTGGCGGAACGCCTTGAGCGTGCAGGCGTGCCGGTCATCATAACGCGTGAGCCGGGCGGCACGCCGGTCGGCGAGGATGTGCGCGACCTCATCATGAAGGATCGCCCGACCGATCCCATGACCGAGCTTCTGCTGTTCGCGGCAGCACGCGCCGAGCATGTGACGTCTGTGATCCGTCCCGCGCTCGACGATGGCACGTGGGTCATTTCCGATCGCTTCATCGATTCAACACGAGTCTATCAAGGCAAGCGCTACGGTCTCGAGCCCGAGCTGATTTCACTTCTCGAGCGCTATACGGTCTCGCCCGATTTCCCCGATCTGACCCTGATCCTCGATCTGCCGGCGACCGAGGGCGTCGAGCGCGCGCAGAACCGCGGCACGCTTTCGCGCTACGACGCCGAGCGCATCGAAACGCACGAAGTCCTGCGCAAGGGCTTTCTCGAAATCGCGACCAGCGAACCGAAGCGCTGCGTGCTGATTGACGCGAGCCTGCCGGTTTCGAGCGTCGAGACCGCCGTCTGGCAAGCCGTATCGGCGCATCTGCTCGTCGAGGCGCGCTGATGGCGCGCGCGGCATTGATCGCCGACGCCGAACCACTGCCAGAGGCCGACCGGCTCGACGATTTTCCGCATCCGCGCGAGACGCTTTCGCTCATCGGTCACGACGCGGCGCTGTCGATGCTGACCGACACGCTCGCAGGCGGGCGCATGCACCACGCCTGGCTGCTCGCAGGGCCTAAGGGCATCGGCAAGGCGACGCTCGCGTATCAGTTCGCGAAGATCGCGTTGGCGCGACCCGAGGAACGCGATCTCTTCGGACAGGGCATGAGCATCGAGCCCAATTCGCCGACCGACCGGCAGATCCGCGCACTGTCGCATCCGGGCCTGCTCGTCATCCGCCGCACCTACGATCCGAAGACAAAGCGGTTCTCGCAAACGATCCCTGTCGATGAGGTGCGCCGCCTCAAAACCTTCCTCGCCTTGAGCGCGGAATCGCAAGGCTGGCGCGTCGTCATCGTCGACAGCGCCGACGACATGAACGCGAACGCCGCCAACGCGCTGCTGAAGTCGCTCGAAGAGCCGCCGCCGCGCACGATCTTTCTCGTCGTCACGTCGGCGCCGGGACGGCTGCTGCCGACGATACGGTCGAGATGCCGGATCGCGGTCTTGTCACCGCTCTCGGAAGCCGATCTGAAGCGCGGCGCGGCGCAGGCTCTGACGAGCGCCGGGAAGCCCGTCCCCGAGGCCCATGATTGGGAGCCGCTGCTTCCGCTGGCCCAAGGCAGTGTCGGCCGCGCCCTGACGCTGCTCGGTGGCGGCGGATTGGCGCTCCAAGCCCGCATCGACGCCATCCTGAACGGCCTGCCGAAGCTCGACGCCAAAGCCGTGCACGCCCTCGGCGACGACCTGCAGGCAGCCGCCCAGGAGCGCAAATTCGAGCTATTCTTCGAGCTTTACCAGGCAACCATCGCCCGGCTCATCTCCGTCCAGGCGACAGGGAAGGGCCCGGAGCGCGACATCGCTCTCGCAGGCCGGTTGATCGGACCCGCACGCCTTGCCACATTCGCCGAGCTATGGGAAACAACGGCCCGCGACAAGGCGGATACGTCTGCCCTGAACCTTGACCGCAAATCGCTCATTCTCGGAAGTTTCGCGCGTCTTGAGGCCGCGAGCCGCGGCTGAGCGGAAGCCTTTGCCGCGCCCAAAGACGATCGACAAGGAAGCTCACCCGTTGCGCGAAAAATTCTACATCACGACGGCCATTTCCTACCCCAACGGCGTGCCGCACATTGGCCACGCCTACGAGGCCATCGCAACCGACGTCATCGCACGCTTCGAACGCCTCGACGGCAAGGACGTCTTCTTCCTGACGGGCACCGACGAGCACGGCCTCAAGATGAAGCAGACGGCCGAGCGCGAAGGCGTCACGCCGCGCGAACTCGCCGACCGCAATTCGGCGCGCTTCATCGAGATGGTGAAGACGCTCGGCCTCTCGAACGACGATTTCATCCGCACGACGGAACAGCGCCACTACGATGCCTGCGCCGAACTCTGGCGCCGCATGGAGAAGGCGGGCGACATCTTCAAGCGTCCGTATGGCGGCTGGTACTCGGTTCGCGACGAAACCTATTACAAGGAGTCCGAGACCGAGGTCCGCGAGGGCCAGCGCTTCGCGACCGCAACCGGAACGCCCGTCGAGTGGAACGAGGAAGAAACCTACTTCTTCCGCCTGTCGGCGTATCAGGACAAGCTTCTCGCGCACTACGAGGCCAATCCGGACTTCATCCTGCCCGCCGAACGGCGCAACGAGGTCGTCAGCTTCGTCAAGATGGGGCTCGAGGATCTGTCGATCTCGCGCACGACGCTCGACTGGGGCATCCCGGTGCCCGACGCGCCGGGGCACGTGATGTACGTCTGGATCGACGCGCTGAACAACTACGTGACCGCGACCGGGCTATTGACCGATCCGCAGGGCTCGCGCGCGCATTACTGGCCCGCCAACGTACACGTCATCGGCAAGGATATCGTGCGCTTTCACGCCGTCTATTGGCCAGCCTTCCTGATGAGCGCGGGACTGCCTCTGCCGAAGCGCGTCTTCAGCCACGGGTTCGTGCTGAACAAGGGAGAGAAAATGTCGAAGTCGGTCGGCAACGTCGTCGACCCGTTCGATCTCGTCAAAGCCTACGGCCGCGATGCGTTGCGCTACTTCTTTCTGCGCGAAGTGATGTTCGGGCAGGACGGCAACTATTCGGCCGAAGCGATCGCGAACCGGATCAATGCCGATCTCGCGAACAATCTCGGCAATCTCGCACAGCGCTCGCTGTCGATGATTTTCAAGAACTGCGACGGCGCCATTCCGCAGCCCGGCGCATTTAGCGCCGAAGACACCGCGATCCTCAATGCGACCGACGCGCTTTATGAGGCCGCGCGGGGCGAGATGGATCGTCAGGCAATCACGAAGTATCTCGATGCCGTCTGGGCCGTCGTCGCGGAGGCCAACCGCTACTTCGCGGCCGAAGAGCCGTGGGCGAAAAAGAAGGCCGACCCGGCGCGCATGGCGACGATCCTTTACGTCACGGCCGAGTGCGTGCGCCAGTTCGCCATCCTCGCGCAACCGGTGATGCCCGAGAGCGCGGCAAAGCTGCTCGACCTCCTTGCGGTTCCGGCGGAAGCGCGCACATTTGCAAGTCTGGGATCGGCGGGACGCCTCAAGGCCGGCACTGCGATTCCGGAGCCGCAGGGCGTGTTCCCGCGCTACGTCGATCCCGAGGAGCCCAAGGGCAAGAAATCGTGATGCTGGTCGACCATCATTGCCATCTCGACTTTCCCGAGTTCGCACCCGAACTCGATCAGGTTGTTGCGCGCGCGCGCGAAGCTGGCGTCGGGACGATGGTGACGATCTCGACGCGCATCCGCCAGTTCGACAAAGTGCGTGCGGTCGCGGAGCGCTTCGACGACGTTTATTGTTCGGTCGGAACGCATCCGCACAACGCGCATGAGGAACTCGACATCCCGCTCGAAAAGCTCATCGAGTTCACCGCACATCCGAAGGTCGTTGCGGTCGGCGAGGCGGGTCTCGACTACTATTACAAGCATTCGACGCCGGAAGCGCAGGCCGAGGGTTTCCGCCGCCACATCGCAGCCGCCCGCGAAACCGGCTTGCCGCTCGAAATTCACACGCGCGACGCCGATGCCGACACCATCGCCATTCTCGAAGACGAGCATGCGAAGGGCGCGTTCCCGGCCGTGCTGCATTGCTTCACCGGCGGCCGCGAACTCGCGATGCGCGCGCTCGTGCTTGGGCTCTACGTCTCGTTCAGCGGCGTCATCACGTTCAAGAAGAACGACGCGTTGCGCGACATCGCCCGCGACGTCCCGCTCGATCGCCTGCTCGTCGAGACGGACGCACCGTTCCTCGCGCCCGATCCCTTCCGGGGAAAACGCAACGAACCTTCTTACGTCGTGCGCACCGCCGCGACGCTGGCGTCCGTCAAAGGCATCTCGAACGCCGAACTAGCGAACGCGACGACGGACAACTTCTTCCGCCTTTATCAAAAGGCCAAGCGTCCCTCGGCCGGATCGCGCGGATCGGCCGCCGCATGACTTACAGGTTCACGATTCTCGGATGCGGCTCTTCCGGCGGTGTCCCTCGCGTCGGCATGAACTGGGGCGCGTGCGATCCGCAAAATCCGAAAAACAACCGGCTGCGATGCTCCGCGCTCGTCGAACGTAAAGGCCCCGGCGGACAGACGGCGGTGCTGATCGACACGTCGCCGGATTTTCGCGCCCAGATCCTGGCGACGCGCCTGACCGGCCTCGACGCCGTTCTCTATACGCACGATCACGCCGATCACACGCACGGCATCGACGACCTCCGCATGATCGCTTTTTCGATGAAGAAGCGCATCGACGTCTATTTCGACGCCGCGACCGGCGCGAGCCTCAAATCGCGATTTGGATATTGCTTCGAAACGCCTGACGGCTCGCCCTATATGCCCATCCTCAACGGACACGAGATCGACGGCGTGTCGCCCATCCCGGTTCGCGGCAGCGGCGGCTTGATCACGGCGCAGCCGATCCTGCAGTCGCATGGAACGATGCCGTCGCTTGGATACCGGATCGGCAATCTTGCCTACTCGCCCGACATCAACGATTTGCCGGAAGCCTCGATATCGCTGCTGCAGGGCCTCGACGTCTGGATCGTCGACGCGCTGCGCTACACGCCGCATGAAAGCCATTTCAGCGTCAAGCAGGCGCTGTCCTGGGCAGCACGCCTGAAGCCGAAGCGCACGATCCTGACGCACATGACCAGCGAACTCGACTATCAGAAGCTTGCGAATGAACTGCCGGAGGGCGTCGAGCCGGCCTATGACGGCATGGTCGTGACGTTCACCTGATCACGGCTGGCGAACTCTGCCGCCGCTCCCACCCCGGCGCTACTTCCACAGTCCGAAGTCTTCCCACTTGTCCTCGGGAATTTCTGCGCCGAGTTTGAAATCGAACGTTTTTGCTTTCATCTGGTCGTCGGACACCGTGCACTTGTACGTCAGCGCATACCAATGTTTGCCCGCGCGGAGTGCTGCGCCGTTGGCCATCACGACGTTATCCTTGAACGTCGCCAAGCTCCTGCTGCTGGTTTTCAATCGGTCGATCGCTTTGAGATGCGTGCCTTTCCGGATCGCGTCGAGGCCGCGCAGGCTGCACGCTTGGTGTGCGCGTTCCTCCGGATCGAGCTTTTCCAGCACGCGATCCATCGAAGCGTCGGCGAACGCGTCATTCGCGCCGCCCATCGCAGCCCCGGCGGCAACGAGCATCATAAAGAAATAGCTGATTATTCGCATTTCAAGCAGTGTCCCCACGTCCCGTGCAGTCGCAGATAGTTCTGCGTGCCGTCCCCCGACGACGGGCCCAAAACGCGCGAAGTTGTGTCGGGAATGAGGCAGAACGCTTCGCTTCGCCAAGGCTGCATGGCAGATCAAACGAGGGCTGGCGGCTCGATCCATCGCAAGCGCCGTCGCTGCGTCGCGTGACTCAAACGTCGGCGTCGATGACGTTGCCATCCAAGCGAACGCCGGGACGCGCTGAGCTTCGCCACTCACGAAAATTCACGAGATCACCGTTGAGCGTGCAGTGCGGCGATGCGAGTTCGAGAAACAGCGGCACGATCTCTTCGGGCGCAGGCAGGCTCGCAGGATCTTCGCCGGGGAAAGCCCTCGCACGCATGTTCGTCCGCGTCGCACCGGGATTGATCAGGTTGACGCGCACATTCGTGTTCACGAGTTCCGCAGCCCACGATTTGGCGAGCGCTTCGAGGCCTGCTTTGGAGGCGGCGTAAGGCCCCCAATACGCGTATTTGCCGCTCGCAGCTCCCGACGTGACGAAGATCGCGCGCCCCGCGTCGGAGCGCTTCATCAACGGATCGAGCGTGCGGATCAAACGCCAGTTGGCGTTGAGGTTGATGTCGATCGTTGCGAGAAAGCCTTCTTCCGTCGTGTGACCGAGCGGAGAAAGCGGCCCGAGAATTCCGGCGTTAGCGACGAAAATGTCGAGATGCTGCCAGCGCTGATAAATCGTCGGCCCGAGCTGATCGACGCGATCGCCCTTGCTGAGATCGAGCTGCAGAAGCGTCGCCGCACCACCCGCCGCGCGAATATCGTCGTCGAGGGATTCGAGCGCGCCAAGCGACCGCGCCGTGATGACGACATGAGCGCCGGCTTTCGCAAGACCGAGAGCGACCGCTCGTCCGATGCCGCGCGATGCGCCTGTGACGAGGGCGATGCGTCCCTTGAGCGGCGCATCATCGAAGCTTTGCGTCATGAAAAATACTCGGGCTGCGGGTTCGGCCGCGATGCGATGTCAGCCGACCTCTGCGAGAAGCGACAGCTGGCGGGGGATGGCCCCATCGTGATCGGTGAGGTTTGTCGGATAATCGCCGGTAAAGCAATGGTCGGTGAACTGCGGCGCCCGCTCGTCGCGTTGATCGAGCCCGATGGCGCGATAGATGCCGTTAACGGACAGGAAGGCGAGACTGTCGGCCCCCATGAAAGTCCGCATCTCCTCCAGCGACATGTTCGCGGCCAGCAGGTCCTTTTTGCTTGGCGTATCGATGCCGTAATAATCGGGATGCGTGATCGGCGGCGAGGAGATGCGCATGTGAACTTCGCGCGCGCCCGCGTCGCGGATGAGCTGGACGATTTTTTTCGATGTCGTGCCGCGCACCACGCTGTCGTCGATCAGAACGACGCTCTGGCCGCGAATGACACCGGAATTGGCGGAATGCTTGAGCTTGACGCCAAGCTGGCGGATGCGCTGTTCCGGTTCGATGAACGTACGGCCGACGTAGTGATTGCGGATGATGCCAAGCTCGAATGGCACATCGCTCTGCTGGCTGAAGCCGATAGCTGCCGGAACGCCGGAGTCGGGGATCGGCACGACGACATCGGCGTTGACCGGTGCCTCGCGTGCAAGCTCGACGCCCATGCGCTTGCGGATGTCATAAACGGTCTGCCCGCCGACAATCGAATCCGGACGGGCGAAATAAATGTACTCGAAGATGCACGGACGAGCCGGTCGCATCGGGAAGGGGCGATGGCTTTCGAGACCTTCGTCGGTGATGACGACAACCTCGCCGTTCTCGACTTCGCGCAGGAACTCGGCGCCGACCATATCGAGCGCGCAGGTTTCAGACGCGAGAACGTAGGACGTGCCGAGGCGTCCGATGACGAGCGGACGAATGCCGATGGGATCGCGCGCGCCGATCATCATGTCGTTGGTCAGGCAGACGAGCGCATACGAACCTTCGATCTGCCGGATCGCGTCGATGAAGCGCTCGACGATGCGGCGCTTCTTGGAGCGCGACAGCAGATGCAGGATGACTTCGGTGTCGGAGGTGGACTGGCAGATGGCGCCGGACGAGATGAGCTCGCGCCTTAGCGTCAGAGCGTTCGTGAGATTGCCGTTATGCGCGACGGCGAAACCGCCGGTATCGATATCTGCGAAGAGTGGCTGGACGTTTCGGATGAGCGGATCGCCGGTCGTCGAGTAGCGATCATGTCCGATGGCCATACGGCCTTTGAGGCGGGTGAGGACGTCGGCTTTCGAGAAGCTGTCGCCGACCAGGCCCATGCGACGTTCGGAATGGAAGTTGCGGCCGTCGTAGGAGCATATTCCGGATGCTTCCTGACCGCGGTGCTGGAGTGCGTGTAGGCCCAGCGCGGTCATCGCCGCAGCGTCGGGATGATCGAAGATGCCGAAGACCCCGCACTCTTCGCGCAGCCGGTCGTCGTCGTATCGCGTGATCGTCAAACCGTCGACAGTCACGCCGCCCTGCTGTGCCATGAGCATCTCCCGCGTTTGAACCGCCGCAATGTCCGATTACGCCGGGTAGTTCCAAACGAGCGCGCCGTGGCGGCTTGACGCCCGCCGCGTCACGCGACCGTCATATAGTACCGCTTACCGCCGATGACCAGCGCGACGGAACGCCCTTTTTGGTCAAGAAAGCCTTGCTGGCCGCCGGGCTGCTCGGTGGGCGGCGGCGGATTGGCCGACGGCTGGGGAATGATCTCGAGAAGCACCGTACGGATCGCTTCGCCTGTCGACTTCACATAGTCGCGAAAGTAGGCGTCGCGGACGAGCGGATGCTGCTTTTCCTTATCGGGCGAGATGAACGCCTCGTAGGCCATGTAGGGGATGACGAACAGCAGAAACCCGCGCAGGACGCCAAAGACGAAACCCAGGACGCGATCGACCATGCCGACCTGGCTATCGAGAATGGCGTCCGAAATGCGTGCCGTAATAAGGTGAACGATAATGAGGACGATCAGCGCCACGACCAGAGCCACGGCGACGGTGGCGATCTGCGGCGGAAGGCTCGTCTGAGCGGCGATTTCCGCGGTCATGTCTTTTTTGGTCGAGAAAATCCAGTACCCGACACCGGCGGCTGCGATCCACGACAGGATCGAGAGCAGCTCGCGCGCAAAGCCGCGATACATGGCCAGAAGCCCTGAAATGAACGCGACCGCGATCAATGCGAGGTCCAAGTATGTCAACGGACCAACCATGGCCGAAATCCCTCTATGATCCAGCACCCCCCAGGGCCGAGATTCGCCCGCACGTTCAGTTGCATGGCGCCGCCGCCGCTGCAAGTGACTTGAGATGTGCGATACGGGACAGCGAGACTTTCAGTCCCGCGGTATCGACTTCGCCGCTCTCGGGCAGAAAAGCTTGTGAAAACCCGAGCTTGGAGGCTTCTTTCAGGCGCGGCGTCATCATGGCGGCGGCGCGGACGGCACCCGAAAGCGACACCTCCCCGAAAAACACGGCGTCGTGAGGCAGAGGCACGCCGGTCATGGCCGACAGCAGAGCCGCCGCGGCTGCGAGATCGGCAGCGGGCTCCGCTATTTTGAGACCACCTGCAACGTTCAGGTAGACGTCGTGACCGGTAAACGAAACTCCGCAGCGGGCGTCGAGCACCGCGAGCAGCATGGCCAGCCGATTGTTGTCCCAGCCGACGACGGCACGGCGGGGCGTCCCGAGGCCCGACGGCGCCACCAGCGCCTGGATTTCGACGAGTAGGGGGCGCGTACCTTCGATCCCGGCGAAGACGGCCGCGCCCGGGCTTTGGCTGTCGCGGTCTCCCAGGAACAACTCGGACGGGTTGGCGACTTCCTTCAGCCCGCCGGTCACCATCTCGAATACGCCGATTTCGTCGCTCGGCCCGAAGCGGTTCTTGACCGCTCGCAGGATGCGATAGGGGAGCCCCCGGTCGCCTTCGAAGTACAACACGGTATCGACCATGTGCTCGATGACCTTGGGCCCGGCGATCTGACCATCCTTGGTGACGTGCCCGACGAGGAGCAGGGCGGCTCCCGCCATCTTGGCGTAGCGGATCAGAGCCAGCGCCGCCGCGCGAACCTGGCTGACGGTGCCGGGAGCCGCGTCGAGCGTGTCGGCCCAAAGCGTCTGGATGGAATCGATGATGACGAGGTCCGGCGGGCGGTCGTCGCTGAGCGTCGCGAGAATGTTCGAGAGATTGGTCTCCGACGCGAGGCCGACTTGCGCATCCGCGAGCCCCAGCCTTCCGGCGCGCAGCCGGACCTGCGCGATGGCTTCCTCGCCCGAAAAATAAATCGAACGCCCGCCGCGCCGCGCGAGATGCGCCGCGACCTGCAACAGTAATGTCGATTTCCCGATGCCGGGCTCGCCGCCGATCAGAATGGCGGAGCCGGGCACGACGCCGCCGCCGGTCACGCGGTCGAGTTCCATGATGCCGGTCGAAAAGCGCGGCGCTTCCTCGGCCGATCCGATGAGCGTCTCAAGCTTGATAACGCGGCCTTTCGATTGCCGCGTGATGCCGGAGCCGGGAGGCGGGCCCGCGTCGGTCTCTTCGACGAGCGTGTTCCAGTCTCCGCAGGCGGAACATTTCCCCGCCCAGCGCGTCGCGGTGGCCCCGCAGGCCTGACAGACGTAAAGCGATTTCGCGGCCTTCGCCATCAGGCAGCGTCCTCGACGTAAAGGCGCGTGAAGCGCGGCCCGAGACGCGTCAGGATTTCGTATCCGATCGTTGCCGCCGCGATGCCCGCATCCTCGATCGTCAGCCCTTCGCCGATCAGCGTCGCGAAATCGTGCGGCTTCACGGCGCCGTCGGGAAGGTCCGTCACGTCGACCGTGATGAGATCCATCGAGACGCGGCCGACGAGGGGAGCCAGGTGTCCGTCGATCAGGACGTGTCCGCCGGGCCGCCCATCGGGCGCACTGGAATTCCGAGGCACGCCATCGGCATAGCCTGCTGCAATGGTCGCGATGCGGCTCGGACGCTTGGCGCGCCATGTCGCCGAATATCCGACGGTTTCTCCCGGCGCGACGTCGGCAACGGCGAGAATGCGCGCCGCGACGCGCACCGCAGGTTTCACCGGCGCGGGCGCAAGCTGTGAAGCCTGTCCGCCATAAATCGCATATCCCGGCCTGACGAGATTGAAGTGATACGCCGGACCGAGCATCAGCCCGTCCGATGCCGCGAGACTTCTCGGCACGCCGGGAAACAGCGCCGTCAGCGTTTCGAACGCCAGCAGCTGATCGCGGTTTTTCGGATCGCGCGGATTGTCCGCCGAAGCGAGGTGGCTCATCACCAGTTCGAGGCGAAGGCCGGACAACACGCTCGGATCAGCGGTCAGACGGCGAACGTCGCGCACCGGCAGACCGAGCCGGTTGAGGCCCGTATCGATGTGCAGCGCGGCGGGAAGCGTTTCGCCGCGCATCCGAGCCAGGGCCGCCCAGGCTGCAATATCGTCAAGCGTCGAAAGCACTGGCGTCACGCCTTGATTTGCGAAGGCCGTCGCGCATCCGCCGACCAATCCATCGAGCGCAAAAATGTGAGCCTCGGGCGCAAGCTTTCGCGCTGTCTCCGCTTCCTCCGGCGTCGCGATGAAGAACGTCGTGCAACCGGCGTGGCTGAGCGCCGCGATCACCCGTTCCGCGCCGAGACCGTAGGCGTCGGCTTTGACGACGGCCGCGCACTGCGCCGGCGCGACTTTCGCCGCCAGCGCTCGCCAGTTGGCGGCGATCTGCGCGAGATCGACGGTGATCGTGCCGGTGGCGCCCGCCAGCGAGCCCGACATGCGTGCGTTCACCGTCATTCGATCCTTCCCAGCCCGAGCCTAATGCGAGGGCAACATATAGTCCCGCGCCAGATTGCCAAAGCGCGTGAACTGGCCTTCGAACGACAATTCGACCGTACCCACCGGGCCGTGACGTTGCTTGCCGATGATGACCTCGGCCTTGCCCGAAGCCGCGCTCATCTTCGTCATCCAATCGGCAAATTCGGGCGTTCCTTCGGCAGGCTTCGTGCGCTCGATGTAATATTCCTCGCGGAACACGAACATGACGACGTCGGCGTCCTGCTCGATCGAGCCCGATTCACGAAGGTCGGAGAGCTGAGGACGCTTGTCTTCGCGCTGTTCCACCTGACGCGAAAGCTGCGACAGGGCGATGATCGGAACCGCCAGTTCCTTGGCGAGCGCCTTGAGGCCCGTGGTGATTTCCGTGATTTCCTGAACGCGGTTGGCGCTGCTGCTCGCTTTCGATCCTGCGAGCAACTGCAGGTAGTCGACGACGAGCAGGTCGAGGCCGTGCTGCCGCTTGAGCTTACGTGCCCGCGCCGAAAGCTGCGCGATCGTGATGCCGCCCGTCTGGTCGATGTAAAGCGGAATGCGCGACATCTCGTTGGCGACGTCGGCGAGCTTGCGGAATTCTTCCTCGTTGATCATGCCGCGCCGGATTTTCTCCGAACTGATTTCCGCCTGCTCTGCAAGAATACGCGTCGCGAGCTGCTCCGACGACATTTCGAGCGAGAAGAACCCGACGATGCCGCCGTCGAGCGTTTCCGCCGTCCCGTCCGAACGCTGTCCGGCGCGATGAGCCTTGGCGACGTTGTAGGCGATGTTCGTCGCGAGCGCCGTTTTGCCCATCGACGGACGGCCTGCGAGAATGATGAGGTCCGAACGCTGCAGACCGCCGAGCTTGTTGTCGAGATCCGAAAGCCCCGTCGACGCGCCGGAAAGATGCCCCGAGCGCTGGAAGGCGCTGTTCGCCATCTCGATCGCGGTCGTCAGCGCCGACTTGAAGGTCTCGAAACCCTTGCCGTACTTGTTCTGCTCCGCGAGCGAGTAGAGACGCCCTTCGGCTTCTTCGATTTGCGCGCGCGGCGCGTTGTCGACGGCGGCATCGTATGCCGTGTTGACCATGTCCTCGCCGATCAGGATCAGCGAACGGCGCGTTGCGAGGTCGTAGATCGTGCGGCCGTACTCGGCGGCGTTGATGATCGTCGTCGCGTTGGCGGCGAGACGGCCGAGATATTGCGGCACCGTCATCGTCGCATCGATCGGCTCGACGTTTTCGAAGAACGTCTTGACCGTGATCGGCGTCGCGGTCTTGCCGGCATGGATCAGCGCCGCGAGCGTCTCGTAGATGCGCCCATGCAGCGGATCGAAGAAATGATCGGGAGACAGGAAGCTTGAAACGCGATCGAGCGCCTCGTTATTGACGAGGATCGCGCCCAAAAGCGCCTGCTCGGCTTCCAGGTTATGCGGGGGCTGACGAAAGGTCAGCGGTTCAATTGCCGAGCCAGCTTGCTTGAGCTTCTCGGTTGCGAGGACTGCGGGATCTGCCATGCGCGGGACGCTAGCAGATTCCGTTTCCCGCCTCGCCACCCGCGGTGGCGCTTCCTGCATCCGTCCCCGTTATTAACACCACGAGGCGGAAAGATCCGGAAAGGCTTGGCCGTTGCGAATCGAGCAACAGCCAAGCCGGTTGTGCAACCTGATCGCGAAGGGATCAGGCTTTGTCGGCGTCTTCCGAATCTTCGGTCGTGTGGCCTTCCTCGAACACGGCGTCCGGATTGAACGTCTCGAGTTCGAGTGCTTCGTCCTTGACGACCGCGACGTCTTCGCCGCGCGCCTGCTTGTCGGCTTCATCCTGCGACCGCGCGATGTTCAGCGAAACGGTGCTGACGACTTCCGGATGCAACTGAACCTTCGCCGGGTTGAGACCGAGCGACTTGATCGGCTTGTCGAGAACGATCTGGTTGCGGTTGACGGTGAAGCCGCCCGCGCTGATCGTTTCTGCGATGTCGCGCGTCGAGACCGAGCCGTAGAGCTGGCCCGTGTCGCCGGCGGCGCGGATGATGATGAAGGTCTGCCCCTCGAGCTTCGCCGAGACCGCTTCGGCTTCCGCCTTGTGAGCGAGGTTTTCGGCTTCGAGCTGCGAGCGGCGGCCTTCGAACACCTTCTTGTTGTCTTCCGTTGCGCGCAGCGCCTTTTTCTGCGGCAGCAGGAAGTTGCGCGCGTAACCGTCCTTGACGTTGACGACGTCGCCCATCTGTCCGAGGCGGCCGATGCGTTGAAGCAGAATGACTTGCATGAAAAGAACTCCTTTTTGGTTTTTGCGTTTGTTGAATGCGATGAATTTCAGCTTGGCGGTGGAGGCGGCTTGCCTGCGTTCCGGTAGTTGAAAACGGTTTCGGCGAGGCCGACGAGGGCCAGGAGCAATCCGATGTGCGGAACAAGGATCGCGCCGATATAGAGCGAGCTCAGAATGAAGCTGCGCCACGGCGAGCCGCGCGTCAGCACATGAACGAGGCCAAGCCCGACGAGCGCGAAGGCAAGCGTGAACGGCGCCGCGACACCGGCCGAGAGCAGGCCGGTCAGTCCGCCCGTGAAGGTCAGGCCGATGGCAACGAACAGCGCGAGTGTCGCCCCGGCTGGCATCTTGAACTGCGCGAGATCCGGCCAGGGACGCACCAGGCGTCCGGATGCGAGCGTGATGCGGCCCGCGAGCCAGAGGTTGAGCAATGTCGTCGCCATGGCCAGAAGGCCCAGCGCCCAGGGCAGTGTCGAGAGCGTCGAACGCGTGATCTGATCGATCTCCGCCTCGCCGATCGCCGGCGCTCCGGGGATTTGCGTCAGCTCGGATTTGACGAAGGCTTGGACGGCGCCGCGCAGCATCTTCGTCAGGGTTTCGATGTCGCCGCCCATCATGATCAGCGCCAGCATCGCGAACAGTCCTGCGAACAGCGCCGCGAACACGACGATTCGGCCGATAGGATACCATTCGCGCTGGTCTTCCGGTCCGCGGCTCATCAGCGTGAACCGCGTGCAGACGAAAGCCGGGATGGCCGTGCTGATCGCATAGATTTCCGCCGTCAGCGGATTGGTGATCAGCATCACGGTCGTCGTCGCCGTGATGGCGGCGATCGCGCCGGGGATCACACCCAGTCCAAGACCTGCGAGATAAAGGGAGAGCGGCGTCAGCAGAAACAGCACGACGCGCAGCACCATCGCTCCAGTCGTCGCCGAAGCGAAAACGACCGCGGAAACAATACCCGCTGCAATGGCAAGAAGAAAAACGTTCGTCGGCATCGCCTGCTGTCCCGCATTTCGAGCGGTTAGAGCCGGATCCGGTTTCCCGTCCCGACCCAACGGAGAGAAATTCCCCTCTCCCCGTTCTTTACGGGGAGAGGGCGATGATTACTTGATTACGTACGGCAGCAGCCCAAGGAAGCGGGCGCGCTTGATGGCCTGGGCCAGCTCGCGCTGCTTCTTGGCCGAGACGGCCGTGATACGGCTCGGCACGATCTTGCCGCGTTCGGAAATGTAGCGGCCGAGCGTGCGCACGTCCTTGTAGTCGATCTTGGGAGCGCCTTCACCCGAGAACGGGCAGGTCTTGCGACGGCGCTGGAACGGACGACGGGCACCGCCGCCGCTGGAAGCGATTTCAGCCATGGATTAGCCCTCCGAGCCAGGATTGGAATCACGCGGCGGACGAGGTGCGCGCGGCGCATCTCCATCACGGGGCGGACGCGGACCGCGGTCGCCGTCTCTCGGCGGGCGCGAACGGAACGTCGAGCCGCCTTCACGGCCGCCACCGAAACCACCGCGATCACCGCGCGGCGGGCCGCCACGGCCGCCACCGCCGAAGCCGCGATCACCGCGCTCTTCGCGGTCCTGCTTGCGCATCTGGACGCTGGGCTCGGTCTCGTGCTCTTCGACGCGAATGGTCAGAAAGCGAATGACGTCGGAATTGATGCCCATGCGCCGTTCCATCTCGGTCACCGCTGCGGGCGGCGCGTCGATGTTGAAGAAGGCGTAGTGGGCCTTGCGATTCTTCTTGATCTTGAAAGCGAGGTTCTTCAGTCCCCAGTATTCCTGCTTGGTGACTTTGCCCTGGCCTTCCTCGACGACGTCCTGAAATTCTTTCATCAGGGCTTCGACTTGAGCTTGGGTCACGTCCTGGCGTGCCAGGAACGTATGCTCGTAAAGCGGCATACGATGGCCTTTCGGTTCGAGTTGTCGCGTTCTTGGAACGCGGTCGCTTTCCCACCGGCGCAAAGCCCCAATCAGGCCCGAGAAAGGCCGATCTGGTACCCATCAGGAGAAGACACTGGGGGACGACGTCAGAAACGCCTCTCGGCAGCATTTGATAGCAAATGCAACCTGAGCCCCCGATCAGCCTCCAACCGGAGCGGAAAGCGCGCTTATACAGGATTTGGCCGATCCGGCAAGGCGTCCAGGCCCCGGCCAGGCGCAATCTTTGAGGCTCGGTCGCCGCACCTGCGCAATTTCTTCGTCGACAACTTCGGCCTGTCGCCCCGCTGCCAGGGAATCATGGCCTAACGGGCAATTCAAAACGCCTCAGGCGGCGCGTCGAGGGAGAACAGGCATGAAGTTCGCAGCTTATACCGAGGAAACCATCTGGGCGGTCGAGGATACCGAGGAAGCTGCCCGTTCTGAAGGCGAGGCCACGATGCAGGAGTTGGGCTCTACGGCCGATGCCGCGTCCCTCAAAGTCGCACCGATCGACGACGATCTCGTCGAAGCCCTCGCTCAGGCGGAAGCCTCGGGCGAAGACGTGCTCTTCGACCTCATCGATGGCGAACTCTGCGAGGTCGAGACGGTCGAGACCTGAGGTCCCGCCGCGTCGCGCAGAACTAGGCAAGCTCAGCTTTCTTCGCTGGTGGCGTCTTCCGCTGGCGTCGCTTGCACGGGAAGAATACCGGCGCCGCCCGAGAGAACCAGGGTCGGCGCCGATTTTCCGTTTGCGCCTGACAGCGCCTGCAGAACGCGCAGGTTCATCAATTCCGGATTGCCCTTCAGGAGACGTGCCGCATTGTTCAGGGCACGCAACGCGGCCTGCTCGCCGCGAGCGCGTTCGAGGCTCGCAGCCGCTTCGAGTTTGGCGCGTGCGGCATCCGTCGCGATGCGCCGGATCTCCGCGGGCATCATCAGATCACGCACGTCGGCGCGGATCAGATCGCACCCCTGCTGCTCGCATCCCGCCTTCGCGAGCGCGAACAATTGCTCATCCAGCTTGCCGCGCTGGTCGAGAAGCTCCTCGAGCGTCGCCGCCGCTGCGATATCGCGCAACGCCAGCTGCAGCGTACGATAAATGGCGGTGTAATAGCCCTCGGAACTGGTTTCGAGCGCTTTACGCGCGTCCGTCACCCGGACGACGGCGACTGCGCTCATGCGCAGCGCCAGGCGATCCTGGCTCAGCACCTCCTGGCTTGCGACAGTGATCGCCGTCTCGTTGACGTTGATCGTCCGGAGCGTCGAACGCGGCGAAATCCAATGCCGTCCAGGCCCGACTTCGCGGTCGAACTTGCCGTCCTTGTAGACGACGCCACGCAGACCTTCCGACACGACCGTTCCAGAACTTGCAACGAATTTGAACAGGTAAATGGCCATGGCGATCGCAACGATGAGCGCCATGATCAGCGGCAGAGACATGATGAGATCGGATTCCTGCTGCATCGGTGACCCGTGACCTTGGTAGGAGCGCTTCCGGCGCCGTGGCCACGTCACGGGAGCAATCCCCGAAGGTCTGCTCGCAGGGCGGCGCGGCGACTGCCTTGCGGCGGGCGCCGGAAGCGACAGTTTGCTTTTGGATCAGGCTCATCACCCGAGACCGCTAGGTAAAACTCCTGCTGACGAAAGGCCTACGGCCTTTCCGCAGCCCACCCGCGCGGCACTCGAACTTAGCATATGGGTTTCGTTAAAACGAAGGCGGATCGTCTTGGAGCTTGCCTGGACGACACCAGCGGCCCATCTCAATTCCCATCCGCTCATGGCATACGAGGCAGACCGATGGACGAGGCGCGCGGCGAGACAACAAGCACGGCAACGCCGATTGATCCCGGCGTCCGCATTGGGCACGTGCATCTCAAGGTCGCCGATCTCGACCGCGCGCTGGGCTTCTATTGCGGAGTCCTCGGCTTTGAGCTGACGCAGCGCTACGGCAATCAGGCGGCTTTCATATCGGCGGGCGGCTATCACCATCACATCGGCCTCAACACCTGGGAGAGCCGGGGAGGGACGCCGCCGCCTCCGGGCACGACGGGCCTCTACCATCTCGCCGTGCTCTACCCGACGCGCGCGGCGCTGGCGGATGCGCTGCGCCGGCTCATGCAGGCGGGCATTCGGCTGACCGGCGCCAGCGATCATGGCGTCAGCGAAGCGCTGTATCTCGATGATCCGGACGGCAACGGCGTCGAGCTCTACTGGGATAGGCCCGCGGCGGATTGGCCGCGCGACGCGTCCGGCGCGATTGCCATGTTCACCAAGGCATTGGATATCAACGATCTTTTGCGCGAGCGGAAGACCAGCGCATAAGCCTGCGCTTCACCCGCGCGGCGTCGGCGGGCTGTTACCTGCCGCTCTTGACACGTGCGCGATCGGCGTGGACTAAGGCCGCCCAATATCTGCGTTCTCGCAGAGATTTCATCCTTCAGTCCAAGGAGCACCCTCTCCACGATGGCACGCGCATTCGTCTTTCCCGGACAGGGCAGCCAGGACGTCGGTATGGGCAAGGCCCTTGCTGAAGCCTTTCCCTCGGCCAAGGCCGTTTTCGACGAGGTCGACGACGCGCTGGGCCAGAAGCTCTCGGCCATCATCTGGGAAGGTCCCAAGGAAACTCTGACGCTGACCGAGAACGCCCAACCGGCTCTCATGGCGGTGTCGATGGCCGTCATGCGCGTGCTCGAAAAAGAGAAGGGCTTCTCGCTCGCCGACAAGGTCAAGTTCGTCGCCGGACATTCGCTCGGCGAATATTCCGCGCTCGCAGCCGCCGGAGCCTTCTCGCTTGCCGACGCCGCGCGGCTTTTGAAACTTCGCGGTCAGGCAATGCAGAAAGCGGTTCCCGTCGGCGTCGGCGCGATGGCCGCGCTGCTCGGCGTTGGAGCGGAAGCCGCCGAGAAAGTCGCCGCTGAAGCTGCGCAGGGCGATGTCTGCCAGGTCGCGAACGACAACGATCCGACACAGATTGTCCTCTCCGGTCACAAGACCGCAATCGATCGCGTCGCCGAGATCGGCAAAAAATACGGCGTCCGCCGCGCCGTGCCGCTTCCTGTCTCTGCACCCTTCCATTGTGCGCTGATGCAGCCCGCCGCCGACGCGATGGCGGAAGCTCTCGCGACGGTGACGGTCAACAAGCCCGTCGTTCCTGTTGTCGCCAACGTCCTCGCCGCGCCGATTTCCGATCCCGACGAGATCAGGAAGCGTCTTGTCGAGCAGGTGACCGGAACTGTGCGCTGGCGCGAATGCGTTGCCGCGATGGCCGCCGATGGCGTGACGGAATTCTACGAAATCGGCGCCGGCAAAGTCCTTGCCGGTCTCGTGAAGCGGACCGCGGCTTCGGCCAGCGCCGTGAGCCTCGGCGCACCGGCCGACATCGACGCGGCGCTCGCCGCACTCAATGCTTGAAGGAGACCTCATGTTCGATCTGACTGGTAAAACGGCGCTCGTCACAGGCGCCACCGGCGGCATCGGTGCCGAAATCGCGCGCGTCTATCACAAGGCCGGCGCAACGGTCGCCATCTCGGGCCGCAAAGTCGAAGCGCTGGAAGAACTCGCCAAGGAACTCGGCGACCGCGTCCATGTTCTCCCTTGCGATCTTGCCGATCGCCCGAGCGTCGCGAAGCTGATCGACGAAGCCGTGAAGGTTCTCGGCGGTCGTCTCGACATTCTCGTCAACAACGCCGGCTTGACGAAAGATAACCTCTTCATGGTGATGAAGGACGATCAATGGGACGACGTCATCGCCGTCAACCTGACGTCGACGTTCATGCTGTGCCGCGCCGCCTCCCGTCACATGATGCGCTCCAAGACGGGTTATGGCCGCATCATCAATATCGCCTCCGTGTCGGGAGTGTTCGGCAATCCAGGACAGGGCAACTACGCCGCGTCAAAGGCCGGTATGATCGGCATGACCAAATCGCTCGCACGCGAAGTCGCCTCGCGCGGCATCACCGCGAACTGCGTCGCGCCGGGCTTCATCAAGACGGCGATGACCGATGTCTTGACGGACAAGCAGAAGGGCGACATCGCGCAGATCATTCCGTCGCAACGTTTCGGCGAGCCGCTGGATATCGCTGCCGGCTGCCTGTATCTCGCCTCCAACGAAGGTGGGTACATGACCGGTCAAACGCTACACATCAACGGCGGCATGGCGATGGTCTGACCGTCTCCGAAAACGATGGTAAACGGCCGCAAAGCTTCAATTTCCTAGGTTTTGCCCGTGTGCTGTACGAGCGTGTTGAGCTGCGTCACCGTGTGCTTTGCAAGGCCACGTAAACGTGTTAACGACACCACGGTTTTGAGGCGCGAAAAGCGCGCCTTCGGGACGGCGTGAAGCTGGGGACAAACCAGCGTAGCGTTACGCGAATACGGTACTCCGGGGTAAGACTCACGCTACGGGGACCAAAGAAAAGACTTCTGAAAACGGACGCGAGCCCCTATCCGAGCAGGCTGAATTTCCCTTAAAGTTGAAAATAGGCATGCGGTTTCCAGCGGGTTCTGCAGAGCGAACGGAGCGGGCCATTGAGGCTCGCCGAATAATAGAAAGACACGAGGATTGACGATGAGCGATGTTGCAGAGCGCGTGAAGAAAATTGTCGTAGAGCATCTTGGCGTCGAGGCCGATAAGGTCACGGACAACGCCAGCTTCATCGACGACCTTGGCGCGGATAGCTTGGATACGGTTGAGCTCGTGATGGCGTTCGAAGAAGAATTCGGATGCGAAATTCCGGATGATGCCGCTGAGCACATCCTCACTGTCGGCGATGCTGTGAAGTTTCTGGAAAAGAACGCCAGCGCGGCCTGAGCGTCCTCGTTCATCCGCAGAATTGAGGCGCGGGCACTCGCGCCCATCGGATTGGATTTGAAGGGGGCTGGGATGACCGGCCCCCTTCACATGCTGATTGCGATCGACCTTCATTTCCAACAGCCAAGCAAGAAGAAGCCATGCGCCGAGTTGTCATCACAGGAATGGGTATCGTCTCCCCCGTTGGCTGCGGTGTTGAGGCAGCCTGGAAAAATCTGCTCGCGGGGCAGAGCGGCGCCCGCCGCGTCGAAGAGTTCGAAGTCTCCGACATCACCTGCCAGATCGCGAATTTCATTCCGCGCGGCGCGACTGCGGAAGGCAAGTTCAATCCCGACGATTGGATGGAGCCGAAAGAGCAGCGCAAGGTCGACGACTTCATCATCTATGCGGTCGCTGCGGCCGCGCAGGCCATTCGCGATTCCGGCCTGAAATTCGAGACTGCCGAAGCGCAGGAGCGCGCCGGTGTTCTGATTGGTTCCGGTATCGGCGGATTGTCGGGCATTGCCGACACGTCGATCCTGCTCAAGGAAAAAGGTCCGCGCCGCGTCTCGCCGTTCTTCATTCCGGGGCGGCTGATCAATCTCGCGGGCGGCTACGTCTCGATCATGCATAACCTGCGCGGGCCGAACAACGCCGTCGTCACGGCGTGCGCCACCGGTACGCACGCGATCGGCGACGCGGCGCGCATCATCGCGCTCGACGACGCTGACGTGATGGTGGCGGGTGGTTCCGAAAGCCCGATATGCCGCATCGCGATGGCGGGCTTCGCCGCCTGCCGCGCGCTGTCGACGGGCTTCAACGATACGCCGACGAAAGCTTCGCGCCCCTACGACAAGGATCGCGACGGGTTCGTGATGGGCGAGGGCGCCGGCATCGTCGTTCTCGAAAGCTACGAGCATGCCAAGGCGCGCGGCGCGACGATCTACGCCGAGGTGATCGGCTACGGTATGTCGGCCGACGCCTTCCACATCACCGCGCCTGCTGAAGATGGCGACGGCGCCTACCGCTGCATGAAGATGGCGCTCAACCGCGCTGGTGTTTCGCCGAGCGAGATCGACTACGTCAACGCGCACGGCACCTCGACGCCGATGGGCGACGAGATCGAGCTAAAGGCCGTTGAACGCCTGTTCGGCAACACGGCGGGCAAGCTCGCGATGTCGTCGACGAAGTCGGCGATCGGCCATCTCCTCGGCGCCGCTGGTGCGGTCGAGGCGATTTTCTCGACCCTCGCGATCCGGGATAACATTGCGCCGCCGACGCTCAACCTCGATACGCCGTCCGTCGAAACCGCGATCGATCTGGTGCCACACGCGCCCAAAAAGCGTGACATCAATATCGCGCTGTCGAACTCGTTCGGCTTTGGCGGCACCAATGCCTGCCTGGTGCTGCGAAGAGCAGCTTAAACACCGGCCGGCTTCGCCGTTTTGCCACAATTTCCGTTGAGCGTCCGATCGAGGGGCGGGGCTGATGAAGTGTGTGTGATTGAGCTATTCTCAATCGCTCGCTGCCGCTTCTTCAAGGGACAATGCTCTGAGTATCATGAGTCAGCAAAGACGCCGCCCGGACGGGAACAAGACCGCCCGCACCGCCGGAGCACGAAGCCCAGCTGAACGCCTCGAACCCGGCCGTGCGCCCCGCCGGCCGCGCGGCCTCGACGCGCGCGAGCCGTCACGCGTGGTGTCGACAATCGTGCGCATCATCAGCGGCGTGCTCACGGTTTCGCTGATTGGCATGCTGCTCGTCGGCGGCATGTCGTTCACTATCTACAACCAGTATGAAAGCCCCGGCCCTCTCGATGCGCCGCGCGTCGTCGTCATTCCGAAAGGCGAGGGGCGCATCGCCATCGCGGAACGGCTCGAGAAGGACGGCATCATTTCCAATCGCTGGACGTTCGTCGGCGGCCACCTGATGCAGAACTTCTTCGGCCAGCGAAAGAACGGCGAACTCAAAGCCGGCGAGTATGAAATCAAGGAGCACGCGTCGATCCGCGAAGTGATCGACACGCTCTCCGAAGGCAAGTCGATCCTCTACAAGGCGACGCTGCCCGAAGGCCTGACGAGCGAGCAGATCGTCGAACGGCTGAAAGCCGAGCCGAGCCTCAGCGGTGAAGTCACGCACGTTCCGCCGGAAGGATCGCTCCTGCCGGACACCTACTATTTCTCGAAAGGCACGCCGCGGCAGGAACTTCTGGAGCGCATGCAGGCCGAGATGGGAAAGGCGCTCAGTGCGCTCTGGGAGAGCCGCGATCCGAGCTTGCCGATCAAGAGTGCCGAGGACTTGGTGACGTTCGCCTCGATCGTCGAAAAGGAAACCGGGCGCGCGGATGAACGCGATCGCGTCGCCGCCGTTTTCTACAATCGCCTGAGAAAGGGCATGCGGCTGCAATCCGATCCGACGATCGTCTACGGCATCGTCGGCGGGCAGGGTGCGCTGGGTCGAGGCATCACCAAGTTCGATATCGAGACGAAGTCGCCATACAACACTTATCAGATCAGCGGTTTGCCACCGGGACCAATCTGCAATCCCGGCAAGTCGGCGATGCAGGCTGCACTGCATCCTGCCCAGACGTCGGACCTCTACTTCGTCGCCGACGGCACCGGCGGACACGCATTCTCTGAAAATCTGAAAGACCACAACACGGCGGTCCAGAAATGGCGTGAAGTCGAGAAGCAGCGCGCCAAGCAGGCGGACGGCACGGACAGCAAGCCGGACGACAACAGCGCGCCCATCCCGCAGGCCAAGCCCGACGCGGCCGCCAAGGATCAGGCGCGCAAGGGCAAGACGCTCCAGCAGGCCCGCAAGAACGCCAAGGCAGCGCAAAATCAGGGGCCGGCCGGCGGCGCGGCGGCAGGAAGCGGTGACGGCGCTGCAGCGTCGGATCAGGCTTCGGGAGCCACAGACTCGGCCGACGTTCCGCTCCCGGTCAAAAAGCCGAAGAAGCAGTAACCAAGAAACAGGCAGGCTCTCGCTGGATCGGGTTGGCGTATTCGGCCCGACCCGTTAAGTTGCGCGCCGCATAAAAGCCAGGCGAGACCTTCCGCGATGACAATCTCCAGCATGACCGGTTTTGCACGCGCCGACGGCTCGACCGATGGTTTGAGCTGGATCTGGGAAGCGCGCAGCGTCAACGGTCGCGGGCTCGACGTACGCCTGCGCCTGCCTCCGGGTTACGAGGCGCTCGAAATCCCGGCGCGTGAAGCCGTCGCCAAGCGTTTCGCGCGCGGCAGCATTTCCCTGTCGTTGTCGATCGAGAAGCAGCAGACGAACGGTGCCATCCGCTTGAACGAGCAGGTGCTCGCCGACGTCATCAAGGCCGCAGATCGCGTCTCGACGTTGAGCGGCGCAACGAAGCCCGATGCCGCGCAGCTTCTGATGATCAAGGGCGTGCTCGAGACGTCCGATCAGGCGACCGAAGACGCCGCCGCCCGCGCGACCCGCGAAAAGACAATTCTGCAAAGTCTCGAAGCCGCGCTCGATAAGCTTGGCGAAGCCCGCCGCGCGGAAGGTGCGCGCCTGGGCGGCGTCATTCACGATCAGATCTCGCAGATCGAGCAGCTGGCGGCGACCGTGCGGGCATCTCCGTCGCGCGCACCGGAGGCGGTCATGACCCGTTTGAAAGATGCGATTGCGCGTCTCGTCGATACGACGGCTGCGCTCGACGATCAGCGCCTGCACCAGGAGGCCGTGCTGATCGCGACGCGTGCCGACGTCGAAGAAGAGCTGCAACGATTGTCGGCCCACGTCGCCGCTGCGCGCGATATTCTCGCCGAGCGCGGCTCGGTTGGGCGTAAGCTCGATTTCCTCGCGCAGGAATTCAATCGCGAAGCCAATACGCTGTGCTCGAAGGCGAACGCCGTCGACATCACCCGGCTCGGCTTGCAGCTCAAGACGGTCATCGACCAGTTTCGCGAACAAGTCCAAAACGTCGAATAGAATGAGAGCAGGGATTCACAACATCCAATGAGCGTCGCGGCAACCGAACCCCACATCGCACGACGTGGTCTGCTCTTCATTATTTCGTCGCCCTCAGGCGCTGGGAAAACGACTCTCGCCCGCCGGCTGCTTGCCGCCGACAGCGGCATCGAGATGTCGGTGTCGGTCACGACACGCGCGCCGCGCCCCGGCGAGCAGGACGGCGTCGACTATCACTTCGTCGATCGCGATCGGTTCGAGACGATGAAGTCGCGCGGCGAGCTTCTCGAATGGGCGCGCGTTTTCGACAATTACTACGGTACGCCGCGCCAGCCGGTCGAAGCCGCGATCGCCGCCGGCAAGGACGTGCTGTTCGACATCGATTGGCAAGGCGCGCAGCAGCTTTCGGAAAAGCTGAAGGGCGACGTCGTCCTCGTGTTCGTGCTGCCGCCGTCTGGCAATGTGCTTGAGGATCGGTTGAAATCGCGCGCGCAGGACACGGCCGAAATCGTTGCCCGGCGCATGGCCGCCGCGTCCGCCGAAATCAGCCATTGGGCCGAATACGACTACGTGATCGTCAACACCGAGATCGAGAAAAGCGCGGCTGCCGTGCAATCCATCCTGGTCGCGGAACGGCTGAAGCGCGACCGGCTTCTCGGATTGTCCGACTTCGTGCGCGACATGCAGGCGGTGCTCTAGGTTCGCTCCCACTCGCCACGATCGAAGATCGCGGCGAGGCGCGCGAACTCCTCGACCGAAAGATCTTCCGCGCGTCGCTCCGGCGCGATCCCGCCCTCGCGCAAAAGAAGCTCCGCCATCGGCGTGAGTTGCTTCAAACTCGACCGCAACATCTTCCGGCGTTGGCCGAATGCAGCTGCCGTGACGCGCGCGAGCGTCGAGACGCGGCAGCGCGGTTCAGGCTCTGCGATGGGGCGAAAATCGACAACGGCGGACGAAACTTTCGGTGGCGGCGTGAACGCTTCCGGCGGGAGATTGATGGCGATCCGCGCCTCGGTCCGGTACTGCGCGAGCACGGAAAGCCGGCCGTAGGCTTTCGTGCGCGGCGCGGCGATGATGCGCTCGGCGACTTCGCGCTGAAACATCAGCACCATGCGGTCGAACCACGGCGGCCACGGCTCCGTCTCCAGCCAATCGACCAGAAGCACCGACGCAATATTGTACGGCAGGTTGGCTGCGATCGTGACCGGATGCGCGCCCGCGATGAGTTCCGTCCAATCGGTTTTCAGCGCATCGCCCGCATGAACTCTGAGTCGGCCGGGATATCGCGCCACGATCTCATCGAGTGCTGCCAGGCACCGGTCGTCGCGTTCGATCGCAATGACGTTCTTCGCGCCTTCGATCAGCAGCGCGCGCGTCAGGCCGCCGGGACCGGGACCGATTTCGACGACCGTGCTCTTGCTGATGTCGCCCGCCGCGCGCGCGATCTTGCGCGTCAGATTGAGGTCGAGAAGAAAATTCTGTCCGAGCGATTTCTTCGCTGCAAGCCCGTGCCGCTCGATCACGTCTCGAAGAGGTGGAAGTCCATCGGCAGTCGTCATGGCACTCATGTCACGACCGTGCGCGCGCGACGCGTGCTCATCTCGGCCGCGAGTTTGATCGCTGCGATCAGGCTGGCCGCTGACGCCGTACCCTTGCCCGCGATGCCGAACGCCGTCCCGTGATCCGGCGACGTCCTGACGAACGGCAGCCCGAGCGTGGCATTGACGCCGGAATCGAACGCCAGCGTCTTGATCGGGATTAGCGCCTGATCGTGATACATCGCGATCGCGGCATCATACGTTTCGCGCGCGGCGGCATGGAACAGCGTGTCGGCGGAATGCGGACCGGTCGCATCGATGCCGTCCGATCGCAGCGCCGCGATGGCGGGCGCGATGATATCGCGATCCTCGCTGCCGAGCGCGCCGTCTTCGCCTGCGTGCGGATTGAGCCCGGTCACGACGAGACGAGGCTCGGCAATTCCGAAATCCTGTTTCAGCGCCGCCGCAACGATGCGCGCGGTCTCGATGATTTTCTCGGAGGTCAGCAGCGATGGCACGGATTTGAGCGGCACGTGGATCGTCACGGGCACGACACGGAGTTCGGGCGACGCGAGCATCATGACCGGCTCGGCGGGCTGCGCGGGCCAGAGCTCGCTTGCGAGCGCGCCGAGATATTCCGTGTGCCCCGCGAATTGAAAGCCGGCGTCGTAGAGTACCGACTTCGCGATTGGATTGGTGACGACGGCTGAGGCCTGTTCCGCCGCAACCGCTTCGACGGCGCGACGGATCGCAAGAATGACGGCCGGGCCATTCTGGGAGTCAGGAACGCCGGGTTGCGCGGCGCGGACCAGCGGCACGTCCACAACCGGCAAGGCCCGAGCAAAGATGTCGGCCGCAGCACGCGCATGGGGAACGGCAACGACATCACAGTCGACGCCGAGCGCCCGGCGTGTCTCGCGCATGAGGTTGAGATCAGCAAAGAGAGCAAATGCGGGAAGCGCGTTCGTTTCGCGGGTGCGCCACGCGTCAATGGCGAGTTCCGGCCCGATGCCGGCCGGATCACCCATCGTGACGGCCAGAGGAGTGACTGCGAGAGGAACCTGACGCGCGCTCGCCTGAGCGGCCATGGTCAGCGGTACTCGATATGAGCGTCTTCGCGAAGGTCTTTGAGATAGCGGCGCGCCATGACTTCGAACTCTTTCTGTTTCAACTCGCCTTCGGCCTGCGTGCGCTTATCCGCGTCGGATTTGACGGAGTCGCGTCCGCAGACAACGTAAAGCTCGACGGCGCCGTCGCCGACGCTTGGCGGCAACATCTCTCCGTCGCTTGCGTTGAGCAGGAGTGTACGGGTCGGCTCGGGGAGCGTCGAGGATTTCCTTTTGCCGATGTTCTCGAACTTGGCGCCCGGAATGCCGGTCGCAGCCGCGGCCGTCGACTTGCAATCGGTAAAGCGCGAACGAACCTTTTCCGCTTCCTCGATGCGCTGCGCGATGCCGTGTTCTTCCATCTTTTTCGGCAGCATGATCTGTACGCGCTGGATCTGCAACTCAACGTCTTCCTGCGCCGAGCCGGCCGCCGTCGCCACCATTTTGTCGACGTCCTTGGTGTTGACGTTGATCAGCGGGCCAAAGCGCCGACGCACGACCTCGTTCCACGACAGCGCGGCGCGGATACGGCTCTTCATCGGATCGATGCTGCCGCCGACCTGCTTGGTGAACTGATCGAGCGTCATCTTGTTGCGCTCGGCGATGCCGGTGATCACGCGGTCGACTTCGGAGTCTTCGATCGTGACGCTCTGCTTCTTCGCTTCCTGCAGCTTCAGCCGCTCGTCGATCAGTTCCTCGATCGCCTGCTTCTTGACCGCCGGCAGAGACGCCTTGCGCGCGCTCTCGAATGCCTCGCGTTGCAAATTCATGCCGAAGTCTTTTTTCTTCTTTTCGAAGATGGCGATGATCTCTTCGCGCGACTTGCCCTGGTTGGCTTGCACGACCTGATTGAGGAGCGCCTTCAGACGTTCCGTCGTCTTCGGATTTTTGATGATGGCTTCGAAGTTGGCCTTGGCTTGAGCCTGCACGCCGGAGCCGCTGAGCAGCATCGCGCGACGGTCGACTTCGAAACCCGTAACCGGCTCGTCGTTGACGAGGACCTCGATCACGTTCTCGCCGCCGACCGGATCGGATGAAACCGGCTCGCGGCTCGCGGTCTCGGAGCCTTTACCCTTCGCTGCCGGAGCCGACTTCTTGCGGCCCTTCTTGTCAGTTGCCTTGTCGCCGGCGGCATCTGTATTGCCGACCGTGGGCGGTCCGAGCAGACCACCGGTTCCGTCGCCCGTTACGGCAACGGTGCCGCCCTGCGCCAGAGCGGCGATGGCGCCGAACGTCAGAAACAGCCCCGCGGCGACCGCGATCCCTGCCGGCCGGATAATCGAAGGCAAACGCTTATCGTATAAAAACGGCATCCCCAGGAGGTCCACTGTCGAATCGCTCAAGCCAGCAGGATACTGCAGCCGCGCTGAGCCTTTGGCGCTTATCCACATCAAGAGTGGCCAAAATCCGGCCCATTCGCCTGAGCGGCGAAGCGAGCGTCAGTTCACGCGCTCGTCGCCGCCAAGGTTAAAGTCCAGAGCGTCAGTCTTGGCGGCAAAATCGCCAAGATGCTTCAGCTCGAAGCGCAACATGAACGTGCGGTCGGCCTCAATGGTTTGCTCGGAGTAGTTGGATTCGATATAGGACGCCGTGAGCGCGAAGCACTCATCGGCATATTTGATCTGCACGCTGTCGTAGCGCAGTTCTTTCTTATCGACGTCGTAACGCGTCATGCCGCCGATGCTCCAGCGATCCGTGAGGCGGAGAGTCGCCGACGCGAGAAGTTCCTGCTGGACCGGATCTGGATCGGTGGGATCAACCAAGATCGCATCGCTGCTGTAGCTGTATCCGATCTGCGTCGACAGCGGGCCGAAGTTGAAAACCATGGCCGCGTCTTCGCGCCGGAGCTGCATCGTCTCCTGGTCGAAGCGGCTCTGCGAAATGATCCTGAATTCGTCGATCGGTGCCAGATACACGCCAAGCACGTAATCCGAGCGCGACGTTTGGAGACCGCTGACCGGCGTATAGATGTAATTGCCGTCAGCGTCGCGTCCCGGGTTCAGATAAATGTTGTCGCCGGAGAGATGGTAGCTTTCGCCCGCGAGGAAGCGCGCATAGCCGCCATCGCGTGACTGGAACGTGTACTGCAGGCCGACGTTGGCGCGCGTTCCCGTCTCGATCCGATCATAGCCCGAAAACTTCGACGTCGCGAACAGGTTCGTGTCGTCGAACACGAGGCTCTGCGCATCCTCGTTGGGCATCCGGCGCTGCGGAATGCTTTCCTGGTGGGCGACGATCTGGCCGATCGGCTCGATGACGTGGCTGGCGCTCGCCGTGTTCGCGACCCACGGATAGGACACCGTCATGCCGCCGTCGACAACACCACGGGCAACGGTGTCGTTGCGAACGTCACCGACATAGCGAGGATCGCCGTCCGGCAGCACACCTTGTTGCACGACCGTCGTCGGATCCACTGCATTATCGAATGAATAGACGTCGCCACGCACGTCGGCGAACGGCGTGTAGCTGATGCCGATCGAGTCCGTCAGGCGGCGGCGCCATTTGAATTCGGTGACGACGCGCTGCATGTTTTCGTTTTCGACCCGCCCCGTGATCGGATCGATGGGCGAGCCATCCTCGCGCGTAAAGCTCAGAACATTCGTGTTCCATTTGAGCTCGCCGCCAAGCACCGGATCGGCGAAGACGTAATTATAGTTGATGATCGGGTGCGTATAACCTTCGGTCTGCGGCGTGTCGGTGCTGAGCAGCCCCTGGAACTGATAGAGCGTCGCGTTGAAGTAGTTCCGGTCGGACTGACCTGTCAGGTAGACCTGATTGACACGGTCGGTGACGAGAACGCTGTCGAGCTTATAGAAGCGGCGGAACTGATCGTCCGTTTCCGCCGTCACGTCCCAGCCGAACTTCCACCAGCTCGAAAGTGCGAAGACGCCGTGCGTCTCGACGCTCCCGCGCAAGCCGTCATAGCTCTTGAGGCCGATGTTGTCGGGCGATCCGTCAGGCGGAAGGTCGCGATAGTTCTGATCGATGCCGGCCAGTTTCACATTGTACTGTCCGTTCGCGAGACGGTGGCGCCACTCCGCCTGCATCAGCAACCCTTGATCGCTGAGGTAGGTCGGCGTGAGCGTCAGGTCGTAGTTCGGAGCGATCGCCCAGTAGTAGGGAATGCCGGTGATATAGCCGAGCGTCGATGAATGGCCGTACTGCGGTGTCAGGAAGCCGGACTTACGCTTCACCGACGGATCGGGCGACTGGAAGTAGGGCAGATAGAAAACCGGCTGCCCGTAGATCTCGAAGTAGGCGTCTTGATAGGTGATCGTCGCGGCGTCGGCATCGTGGATGATGCGCGCGGCGCTGAGACACCAGAGCGGCGGCGTTCCGCCATCGCTTTTGCAAGGCGTGAAGCGGCCGTTCTCGAATTCGTTGACGTTGCCGCCCCGGCGCACGGCGCGGTCGGCGGTGATCGTCGACTGGTCCTGCGAAACGACAGACAGCGACTGCACGAAGCCGTCGCGGAAGTCGTCCGTCAGCGTATAGCGGTCGGCGCGGATGACGTTGCCCTGCGGCTCCTTGAGGGTAACGTTACCGACGGCGGTCAGCGTTCCGCCACCCTGATCGTAGACCACTTCGTCGGCGGTCAGGATGTTGTCGTTGTAATAGATTTCGACGTTGCCGCGCGCGATGACGCGATTTCCGGCCTTGTCGTAGATCAGCTGGTCGCCCTGCAGGCGCATCGGCTGAGTCTTGTCGACCTGCGTGTTGACCTTGCCGAAGATGCTTGCCTTGCCGAACGTCGAGGGCTGCTTCGAAGCAGCTTCGGCTGAACCGCCAAAATGGATCGTGAAGAGCGCCGCGCCGAGGACGCACGAAAGCGCACGAGCGAACCCGGCTGCCGTAAAGCGCCAGGATCCCCCGCGTGACCTTCCGCAACCCCAGTGCGGTGTCCGCACTTCACGCATCACTCAGCCGTCCTCCTGGTGCAGAAGCACCGTCGTTGAGATAGCGAGAACCAAGACAACCGGCATCCAGGCCGCAACCCACGCGGGCGCAAGTCCAGCGATGCCAATTTGTCGTGCAATTTCCGAGAGCAAAAAGAATCCAACCCCGCCGATCATCCCTGTCGCAACCATAGTCTGGATGCCGCCGGACCGGAATGACCGCAATGACACAGTGGCCGCCAAAAGGACCATCGCGAGGCACAGCATGGGCCGAACCAGAAGCGACTGGTACTGCACTCGCAGCCGCTCGGTTGAAAGTTTCGCCTTATCAGCCGCTTGAATGAGTTCCGGCAGGTCCCAGAACGAGATCGAAAAGACGGTGCCCAGCGCATCCTGAACCCGGTCCGGAGTTAGGTAGGTCGAGAGCAGATAGGATTTGAATTTTTCCGGCTCCTGGCCGAGGCGCGTGACCCACGCGTCCTGCAACTCCCAGTAGCCGTCTTTGAGTTCGGCGCTACCGGCATCGATGCGCTCGGAGAAATGTCCTTCCCGATCATAAGCGAAAACGAGAACACCGGTCAGCGTCAGCCCCTGGTTCGAAGCGGCCGCCGCACCGAGCACGGACTCGCCGTCAGCGCCGTTCTGACGAATCCACGAGCCGCCGCCTTGCGCGCGCAGCAGATTGGCTTCGTTTCCGAAGGCCTTCGCGTAGAGCTTTTCCGAGGTTGCACGGCCGCGCGACGCCAGCGGATTGAAAACCGCCATCGCGAAGATGCCGACGGCCAGCCCGACGAACAGACCTGGGCCGAGGAACTGCCAGACGGACATGCCGCCGGCCCGCATCACGGCCAATTCGCTTTTTCTGTTCAGATAGATGAGTGCGCTGATACTGCCGACGAGAACGGCGAAGCCGATCAGGAATTCGATGTAGGCGGGGAGGCGGAGGAGGGCGATGCGCAGCAGCGTCGTCCCCGGCACCGCGCCGTACTTTCCCGCCATGCGCAGAAGCTCGACGAAATCGATCATGAAGATCAGCAGCGCGCACACGGTCAGGGTCGTCACGATCGCGACGATGAACATCCGCGCGATATATCGCGTCAGCGTGAAGCCTGCGATCATGACGCCGCCCCCTTGGGCCGCGATGGAGCCAGCCGGCTGCGGATCGCTTCGAACAGAGATGCGATGCCGTCCATAAGCTTGCCGAACAATCCGACGCCCGCACGCTGTTTTTCCGAGCGCTTCAGAACGATCAGGGAATAGACGATCGCGCCGATCGGCAATCCGTAGGCGACGGCCACCATGCTCGGGTTTCGAACCATCGCATTCGTGATCGCAAGCCCGGCGAGGCGGCACGTCGCGGCAATGACGAACGTCACGACGAGGCTCTGCATGCGGCTCGTGCGCGTCGATTGTGCTTGCCCGACGAACGCGATGATGAGGAATGCGAAGGCGAGAGGGTAGAGCGGCGTGACGAACCGCTCATGCAACTCCGAGCGGAATTGCCCCGGCTGATTTTTATAGGAGCTGCTCTCGGGATCCGGATTGATGAGTTCGCTGAAATATCGTTCACGCGGCTTCAGGTCTCCGGGTCCGCCGTCCTGCGGTTCGAAGCGGTCGAGATCGACGATGTACTTATCGAAGGCCACGATCTGCGGCGGCCCGTTGGCGTCCGTTCGGCGGATGATGTGGCCGACTGTCATGACGAGGTACGCGGTGCCGTCCTGCTTCACCAGCGTGCCGTGCTCTGCGAGATAGCTTTGCGACTGCGCCTTGTCGCGCGTGTCGTGCATCACCAGGCCAAGCAGCTCTCCGTTCGCGTCACGGTCGCGGATATGGAACATCAGGCCCGTTTCCGGACTCGTGAACCGGCCAGGCTGAATGACTTGCGTGAGGAGGTCGCTGCGGACCTGCACCATGTAATCGCGCAACTGACGCATACTCCAGGGCTGCGCAAAGTGACTGACGAAGGCCAGGAAGATGCTGACAAGCAACGCGAGCAGCAAGAGCGGACGCGCGGCCGTCCACACTTTCGCGCCGGACGCCGAAATCACGATCAACTCGCTGTCGGTGTTGAGCCGGTTGAGCGTGTGAAGCGCGGCGATGAGAAACGAGAAGGGGGCTATGACGGCCATCAGATTCGGGACGGCCAGCGACGTCATCTTGATGAGCATCCAGGTGTCCTGGCCCTGGCTCGTCACGACGTTGAACTGGCGCAGCGCCAGCGCGATCCACACGATGCCCGTCAACGACACCATGATCAACGCGAATGACCCGGCCGCCTGACGAAACACGTACTTCGAGAAGATTCGCATGGCTCGCCGGTCCCCTCCGGCAACGCGCCTCGCGACGCCCCCGCCGCAAATCGCACCGTACCCTTCGATCCGGCTCCCATAGCACAATGGCGGAATTTCGGCTGCTACGCCTTGGCGGGCGGGAATGAGTATGCAGCACAACGTATTAGGCCAAACCGGAGGTTTATCGGGCGAGCGTGGAAAACCCGGCTTGCCAGGATCGAGCGAAAGACTAAGTTGCATCACTCAGCCACGAGTTTTCGCCCTCTCTGCAGTCTCGCGTCGCGGCGACGCCGGGTTAGGACTGCGGATCGGCGCCGCGTCCCACCTGAGCGCTAGCCACGCGCGAACCATCCCGATGGAGTTCTTCAGAAATGTCCGACCGTCTTGAAATCACATTCGCATCCCTCAGCGCCGAACCCGAGGCGGTGACCGTCATCCTCGCCGGCGATGGTTTGGACCTGGGCTCCAAGGCGCGCGAGTTGGAGACGAAGTCGGCGAGTTCGATCAGCAAGGCCGCCGCAGCCGCTGACTACAAAGGCAAATACAAGTCGACGATCGAGATCCTGGCGCCCGCAAAGATCGGCATCGATCGCCTGATCGTCGCTGGGCTCGGCAAGGACAGCTCGCTCAGCGCGCAGCAGTACGTCGATCTTGGCGGCGTCATTCTCGGCGCCATCCAGGCGCGCAAGGCATCGGCCGCGAGCGTCATCGTCGATGTCGACGGCAACGATGATGTGTCTTCGGAACAGGCCGCGGCGTTGATCGCGCAGGGCGCGCTCCTCCGGAACTACAGCTTCAAGAAGTACCTGACCAAGAAATCCAACGATGACGCGGCGGACAAGGACGGCCTGAAAAAGATCACGATCCACGTCGCCCATGCAGACAAGGCGAAGTCGGCGTTCCAGCCGTTGAAGGCCGTCGCGAACGGCGTCAACTTCGCCCGCGATCTCGTCAACGAACCGGCCAACATCCTTGGGCCCGTCGAACTCGCGGAGAAAACGAAAGCCCTCGAGAAATTCGGCGTTTCCGTCGATATCCTCGACGTCAAGGATATGGAAAAGCTCGGCATGGGCTCGCTGCTCTGCGTCGGGCAGGGCAGTGCGCGTCCTTCGCGCCTCGCCGTGATGACCTGGAACGGCGCCAAGGGCTCGAAGAAGCAGAAGCCGATCTGCTTCGTCGGCAAGGGTGTCGTCTTCGATACGGGCGGCATCTCGATCAAGCCCGCCGCCGGTATGGAAGACATGAAGGGCGACATGGGCGGCGCAGCGGCCGTCATCGGCACCATGTACGCACTTGCCGAGCGCAAGGCGAACGTCAACGCCATCGGCCTCGTCGGTTGCGTCGAGAACATGCCGTCGGGCAATGCCGTGCGTCCGGGCGATATCGTGACGTCGATGTCCGGCCAGACGATCGAGGTGATCAACACCGACGCCGAGGGCCGCCTCGTGCTCGCCGACGTGCTCTGGTACGCGCAGGAGAAGTTCAAGCCGAAGCTCGTCATCGACCTCGCGACGCTGACCGGCGCCATCATGATCGCGCTCGGCAAGGAGTACGCGGGCATGTTCGTCAACGACGACAAGCTGTCGGATGAACTTCAGTCGGCCTCACGCACGACGGGAGAGAAGGTCTGGCGGATGCCGCTCGACAAGACGTTCGACAAGATGATGGACTCGAAAAACGCCGACATGAAAAACACCGGCGGCCGCTGGGGCGGCTCAGCGTCGGCCGCGGCGTTCCTGCAGCGCTTCGTCCAGAAGGACACGCCCTGGTGCCATCTGGACATTGCCGGCACCGCGATGGACGGCACGCGCAACGACATCAATCAGAGCTGGGGCGCCGGCTGGGGCATCCGGCTGCTCGACCGGTTCGTCGCCGAGCACCACGAGAAGAGCGAGAAGTAATTGGCGAGCTTGTTCAGCCGGTCCAAAAACGGCCGGCTGAACAATTTCAAAATCTCGTATCATATTGATACATATAGCGCGCCGACAAATATTTTCCATAATCTATGTTATGCGAAATGCCACTATAGCAGCCTCGGAGGCGTTCAGCGCGCGGTTGTTATCGGCGAAGAAGCACGTGAGCTGCATGCTCGGTCGCCTGATACTCCGCCACACGAAATCCCTGCGCCGGCAGGTCGATCCCGGCGAACATCGCCTCGCCTTGTCCGAGCGCGACCGGCGATAAGGCGAAATGCATCTCGTCGATCAAGCCGGCACGAAGATATTGACGGACCGTGTCGACGCCGCCGGCGATCTTCACGTCGCGGCCGCCTGCTGCGCGCGTTGCCTGATCGAGCGCCGCCTCAATGCCCTCGGTGACGAAGATGAATGTCGTCCCGCCGTCCATCTGGATCGGATCACGCGGATGATGCGTCAGAACGAAGGTCGGAGCGTGATACGGCGGATTATCGCCCCACCAGCCTTTCCAGCTCTCGTCTTGCCACGGACCACGGACCGGCCCGAACATGTTGCGCCCCAGGATGAACGCGCCGAACCCGTCCATCGAACGGTGGGCGTAGGCATCGTCAATCCCGTCCGATCCGCCGTTCTTGCCGATCATCGCATTGAACATGCGCGTTCCGAACATCCACCGGTGAAGCTCCTCCCCACCCTTGCCGAGCGGATTTTCCAGACTTTGATCGGGACCTGCGCCAAATCCATCGAGAGACAGCGAGAAACCTGCGACGCGCACTTTCGCCATCTGACGTTTCCTCATTTCGCATTCTGCGATCGGTAGGTAAGTAGGTGTGAATTGCGGCGATCTTGACGCTAAGCGTTTTCTCGCAGCCCTGAGCCGCGATACCAGAACGGAAACGGCGCGCCGATGAGCAGCATGGCGAACGCCAGGATCGCATTGCGCACCGGCCGCCGCTCGAACCCGGCGCTCTCGATCGACGCGTAGCCCGGTACGGTCTCGACATCCGCGATCAGCGACTGCACCGTTTCGAGATCGTCCTCGTCGACCAGAAAGCTGATGCCGCCGAACAGAATGTTGAACTGCGGACACTGCGAGATGATGTCCTTGCCCGCCAGCGCGAAGCGAATGCCGTGTGCCTCGAGCAGGCTCTCTATGACGATGGCCTCCGGCAGCATCAGCGTCGTGTGAGCGCAAACGAGCGGCATGCGGACGCCTCCAAGATCAAACCCGGTTTTCGAGAGTCCTAATCCCTTCCGCGATCAGCACCGCGTATAGCGCCAGCACGAACCCCGACAGCATGTTGACGGAGACGATGGCGCCTATGGCCTGCGCCACGGACGGATCAAACACCCATGACAGCATCCGTACCACGATCTCGTCGAAGCTCTGTTTCAGAAGGAACAGGAACTCGCTCGCCTGCTCCATCGACGGCTTGGCGGGAAGATCGAAAGCCGCGCGCTTCGCGAGTTCCGTGATGCCGGGCGCAGGCAGAAACGTCAGCCCCGCCGAAAACAGCAGCCCGAGCGGCGCGGCGAGACGGAAGTATCCCCAGCGCAGCGGACGCGCCTTGAGGCGTCCCATCAGAAAGCGCACGACCTGCACGCCAAGAAACAGCGACCCCGCGAAAACGATCGCAACGATCTTGAGCCGTTCCTGATCGGTACCGAGAAACGTCAGCAGCGCGACGACGCCCGCGAGCACCGCCTTCGTAATCGACTCCAGCGCCCCGACCCCGACGATCAGATAGATCGACCGTCCGGGAGCACGATCGAAATAGAATGGAAACTCGTACTTGAGCCGCGCGATCTCGAGCGCAGCGCCGACGACCAGCGCCAGCCCGGCCGTTGCCGCGGCGAAGACGATCGGCGCGGTGTAGCCGAGCCACGCGACGGCGTAGATCGCCGCCAGCTCCAGCGCCATCAACAGGCCGTTGAAGAGAATGTACATCGTCGCGCCCTGGCGTTGCCCCCGCGCGAAGGTAGCACTAGTCGGTGCCGCTCGGACACTGGCGTTGTCAGTCGGCGCCGAAGAACGCCGGGTGATACGAAACGGCGGCAGACGGAACCGTTCCGCGAAAAGCCTGCGCCAGAAAATACTCGGGAGGCGCGCCGTCGAACGTCACACCCAAGCCTCGCTCGAATCCCAACCGGCGATAAAATTGCGGTTCACCCAGCACGACGCATCCCGCGGCACCCATGGCCTTCAAAGCTCTGAGGCCGCCGTCGATCAGTGCCGAGCCGATGCGGTGTCCTTGGAAAGCCGGCGCGACGGCGACCGGTCCCAGCCCGTACCATCCTTCATGCTGTGGGCTCAGCTGGACCGCTGAGAATGTTGCATGGCCGACGATCGTACCGTCGAGAACCGCGACCTGCGGCAGTACGAGTTCGCCGGCCTCCCGCAATCGCCGCACGATCAGATGTTCGGTTTGCTGACTGTGCGGATGATCGGCGAAGGCCGCCTGGAGAATGTTCTCGACGTCATCAGCGTCCGCAGGCCACTCATCGCGAATGACAAGCGAGTCGACCGTCACGACGTTGCTTTCTCCAGTGTGCAGGTTGCATCTCCCGTGCGCGCCAGCTCGGCTTCGAATGGAAACGAGCGCCGCATGATGCGAAGCTCTGGTCCCGTGTCGCCGAGGAAATGCAGCTTCGCGGCCCCCTCGTCGCTGTTGTACCAGGCTTCGACTGCATACGGTGCCGTGTCTTTGGCAAGCAGGAGTTGCCCTTTATAGGTTCCCCCGCCATTGGTGACCGCGTTATTCGCCGCGAGCCGCACGCCGATCGCGCCGCACGTCTTGTCGTCCTTCACCGCAATCCCGCACCAGCCGTCCTTGCACGCGACGAAATCATAGGTCAGCGCGCATCCGTTGCTGCAATCGCTTTCGGCCTCGCTGCGGCCGTAGCCGTGCCGCTTGCCGCTCCAGCGTCCGGCGAGCGACACCGTCGCCGCTGGTGCGCTCGTCGCTTGGTCGTTCGTCTCAGCCGCCGCAGAGCCGACAAAACTCGGAGCGATGATGGCTCTCGCCATGACAGATGCCAGCATGACCGACGCCACGATCACGCTTCCCGCAATCGCGCCGCGCCACGCTCGCGACGGAAAGCTGCGCCGGATGCTGTCGCGTATGGCAATTCTTGTCATCACGATGGTCCTCGTTGTGCCTGTCGGGCTCGTCGCGCTCGGCTCCGGTGCCGGAGTGATCGCGCTGCCCTATGAGATGTTCGAGCTGGCGCGCCGTGCGCCCCTTCTCTTTCCGGCTCACATGATCGCATCGGCGCTTGTGCTTCTGCTGGCGCCCGCCGTTATCCTGACGCGACGCCGTCCCGAGTTTCACAGACCGCTTGGCCGGCTGTTGGGCCTCTTTGTGGTGATTGGTGGGCTGACTGCGCTTCCTGTAGCCATCATAAGTCACTCGACGCCTTTGGCGCGCGCCGGGTTCTTCGCGCAAGGACTGGTCTGGCTCTATCTGCTCGGCGCAGCCTACGTCGCGATCCGCGCACGCGACATTCCCCGCCATGCCCACCTGATGACCGCGATGGTGGCCGTGACGACCGGAGCCGTCTGGTTCCGCGTGATCACCGGCACGGCCATCGCGTTGAGATTGCCGTTCGAGCCGGTCTATGCCGCGTCCGCCTGGCTCGGTTGGATGCTGCCGCTGGCGCTCGTGCTGTCGAACCCGCGAGCTTTCGCGAGGCTCCTGTCGCGATAGCCGCAGCGGCCGCCCTCGCCCGCAACGCCCGCATCCTCTAGTCTCCCCGGCGCAATCGAGAGGATGCTCATGACGGACGCCATAAAGCCCTCGCGCGACATCGCGCGGCTCATCGAAATCATGGCGGCGCTACGGACGCCGGTCACCGGCTGCCCGTGGGACCTCGAGCAGAATTTCGAAACCATCGCGCCGTATGCGATCGAAGAAGCCTACGAGGTCGCCGACGCGATCGCCCGCCGCGACCTGCCGGACTTGAAGGACGAACTCGGCGATCTCTTGCTTCAGGTTGTCTATCACGCGCGGCTCGCCGAGGAGCAAGGCGCGTTCGCGTTCGGCGACGTCGTCGAGGCGATCACGCGCAAGATGATCCGCAGGCATCCGCACGTCTTCGCTGACGGCACGGCGCGCGATCCGCAATCGGTCAAGACCGCGTGGGATCGGATCAAGGCCGAAGAGCGCGCCGAAAAAGCCGCCGAGCGCGCCCGGCTCGCGCAGACTGCGCCTGCTTCTTCACCCCTCCCCGTTCGCGAAACAGAGTTAGGCACCGAACCGCAACCATCGACGCTCGCCGATATTCCTGTCGGGCTCCCGGCTTTGACGCGCGCCATCAAGTTGCAGGACAAAGCCGCGAAGGTCGGTTTCGATTGGCCGAACCTCGCCCCCGTCTTCGACAAGCTGAAAGAAGAGATCGCCGAGTTCGAAGAAGTCGCCCTCCCAAATGATCCACGAAGGGACTCTATATTGGCGCCTTCCGACTCGCGTTCCGCGAGCCGGCCGGAAGGCGCGCCACTCTCCGCGTCCGGCGGCCGGCTCCCCGGAGGGGAGTCGCCGGACGCCATCAAAGAAGAGTTTGGCGACATGCTGTTCGTGATGGCGAACATCGCGCGGCATTTGCATCTCGATCCGGAAGCGGCGTTACGCGCGGCGAACCAGAAATTCGTGCGCCGCTTCGCGCATATCGAAACGCGTTTGGAGAAGCTCGGCAAAACCCCGTCGCAATCGACGCTCGAAGAAATGGACGCGCTGTGGGACGAAGCCAAAGCGATAGAGAAGAGCGCGACGGCAAAAAAAGTTTAAGCGCCGTTGCCCTTCCGGATCGCGTCCGACACATGCTCGGGCCGAAAGCCGAGGCCGATCAGCCGCGCCGGAATGCGCGATAGAAATGGCAAGCTGTTGAACAGGCGAAAGGCGAGCGGAGGCTTCACATCACGCGTTTTCGCGAGCGTTTTCGCAATGACCCGGTTTTGCACTGTGAGTTGCAGGCGCTGGGTCGCATGCGTTGGAAAATCCCGCCGCGCCTGAACCGTCTTGAGATCGTCGAACGTCAGCCGTTTCTCTTTCAACGGCTGCCACAGACTGTTGGCCGCCGCGACGGCATCCTGAACAGCGAGATTGATGCCGACGCCGCCGACCGGGCTCATGGCGTGCGCCGCATCTCCGATGCACAGCAATCCGGGCCTCGCCCATTCGTTCAGCCGATCGACGGCGACGGTCAGAAGCTTGACGTGATCCCAATCGGCGATGGCATCGGCGCGGGACGCTTCGAACGGCAGCAACGCGCCGACCGACTTGCGAAAGGCGTCGAGACCTGCCGCACGCACCTTGGCGTCGTCGCCTTTCGGGATGACGTAGGCGCACTGCCAATAGTCGCCGCGCTGGAGCATAATGAAAATCTGTCCGGCATCGAACCGGGCCTGCGTCTCTTCTGTGTCGGTCGGAAGCCTCGGCAGACGAAACCACATGACATCCATCGGCGCGCCGAAGTTCTCGCTGACGAGACCTGACGCTTTGCGCAGCGTCGATGTACGCCCGTCCGCCGCAACGACAAGATCGGCAGAGACAGTCAGCGGCCCTTCGGGTGTCGTGACTTTGACGCCCGATACGCGACCGCCGTCATGGACGAGATCCGTCGCTTCGGCGTTCATGCGCAGCGAAAACTTCGGATACGCGCGCCCCTTCTCCGCCAGAAAATCGAGAAAGTCCCATTGCGGCATCAGCGCGATGAACTTTGTCGAAATCGGCAGCGACGAAAAATCCGCGAGCTTGATGCGCGTTTCGCCGAACTGCCCGTAGAGCTGCTTCACCTCTTGATGCGGCAGCCTTAGGAACTCATCGAGCCACCCGAGTTCCTCCATCAGACGCAAGGTCGAGGGATGAATCGTATCGCCGCGAAAGTCGCGCAGGAAGTCCTTGTGCTTCTCGAGAACGAGCACATCGACGCCAGCGCGCGCGAGCAGCACGCCGAGCATCATTCCGGCCGGTCCGCCTCCGGCAATGCAGCAGGTGACGTGTTGATCCATAGCGCGAGCTTAGCCCTCCGCGTCAGACCTTCAACCCCGCTTTTCGCAACTGCCCGAGAACTCGGTCTTTCTTTTCGCTCGGAATGCGCAGCCGCAGTTCGATGCTGCCGTCCTTGCGCGCCTCGCGCGCCAGCACGTCACACGTTTCATGCAGCCAGTTGAGGAGCGCCCCAAGGCTGCCGGGAATGATGACGTCGAGGATCTCGTCGGCGACGCTGAGGCGGCTGTCGATCGCGTCGAGCAGCGGCACGATGCCTTCGCCCGTCACGGCCGAAACGAGAACCGGAGGACGTTCGTTGCGCTGGGCTTCGTGTTGTAGCTCCGCGCGACGATCGCCGGTCAGAAGGTCGATCTTATTCCAGACTTCCTGGATATGCCCGTCGACCGGCAGCGTGTCGATGCCGAGCTCGCTCAGAACCTTTTCGACGTCGCGCGCCTGCGCTTCCGTTTCCTCATGCGCGATGTCGCGCACGTGCAGAATGAGATCCGCCTCGACCACTTCTTCAAGCGTCGCGCGGAACGCCGCGACCAGCGAAGTCGGCAAATCCGAGATGAAGCCGACAGTGTCCGACAGAATGATGCGCCGCGCGCTCGGCAGCTTCACTTCCCGCATCGTCGGATCGAGCGTCGCGAACACCTGATCCATCGCGACAACGCCCGCGCCGGTGATCTTGTTGAACAGCGTCGACTTGCCCGCGTTCGTATAACCGACGACGGCTACGATCGGATACGGCACCTTGCGCCGGCCTTTGCGATGCAGATCACGCGTGCGAACGACGTCCTTGAGATCGCGCTTGATGGCGTCGATGCGATCCTGAAGCATACGTTTGTCGAGTTCGATCTGCGCTTCGCCCGGGCCGCCGAGAAAGCCGCCGCCGCCGCGCTGACGTTCCAAGTGCGTCCACGCGCGAACGAGCCGCCCCTTCTGATACGAAAGATGCGCAAGCTCGACTTGCAGGACGCCCTCGCGCGTTCGTGCTCGCGCGCCAAAAATTTCGAGAATGAGACCTGTGCGGTCGACAACCTTCGTGTTCCACGCCTTCTCGAGGTTGCGCTGCTGCACCGGCGTCAGAGCATGATCGACGACGACCAGCCCGATATCGAGATCGCGCACGCGCCCGCCGAGTTCATCGACTTTGCCCGATCCGAGCAACGTCGACGGCCGAGGCTCCGACATGGGAACGATCGCGGAGTCGATGATGTCGAGATCGATGGCGTTCGCGAGGCCGACAGCCTCGGACAATCGGTTTTCAGGCGTGTGCGTTTCGCCCGCGGTCTTAGCCGCATCGCCCGAGCGTTGCGGCCGTTTCAGAACCGGTACTAGGACCAGCGTGCGCGTTCTCGGCTGACGCGTATCTTGACTCGTACGCCGGCGCTTACGAGGCGAAGCGTCCTCGCCGTCTGGATTATTGGAAATTGGTGTCAACCAGTTCCTTCGCCGTCCTGATCGTTGAGATTGACCGGACCGCCCGGCATGATCGTCGAAATGGCATGCTTGTAAACGAGCTGCGAGTGCCCGTCGCGCCGAAGCAGAACGCAGAAATTATCGAACCAGCTGACGATGCCCTGCAGCTTGACGCCATTGATGAGGAAGATCGTCAGCGGAGTTTTGTTTTTACGAACATAATTAAGAAAGGTGTCTTGTAAATTCTGAGTTTTTTCAGCCGCCATAATTTTTGTCCGTTTTTTTCGACGTCTTTTGAAACGCGCCGGGCGCTGTCGGGCTTGAAAAATCGACGAGGCGTCCTAGCGGGGATCTCGACGGGCATCGGGGGGATGACTATCGAAGCGGTGACACTTTACAGGTGTTATTGCCCCGCACAATGCGGCAACATTCGCACTACACGATTGAAATTTCGGCAAGCTCATGGAAGCGCGACCTGAGCCGGCGCACGACCGGACCCGGCCGCCCATCGCCGACCTGCCGCGCATCGATGCTGACTACCGGCATGACCGTGTTCGTCGCCGACGTCACAAAAGCTTCGCGGGCGCCGATGGCCTCGGCAAGCGTGAACGCGCGTTCCTCGAGCTTCAGCCCTTCTGCCGCAGCGACGTCCTTAACGGTCGCGCGCGTGACGCCCGGCAGAATGCGCGGGTCGAGCGGACGTGTCACCAGCACGCCGCCGGGCGTCACGATCCACGCATTGCTCGATGCGCCCTCCGTAATAGCGCCGGATTGATCGACGAACCACGCCTCATGAGCGCCCGCGCTATGGGCCGCGTCCTTGGCGAGCACCGCCGGCAGCAGCATCACGGTTTTGATATCGGAACGGCCCCAGCGATTGTCGGGCATCGTCTTGACGGCAATGCCGTGCTCGGCAAGCTCGTCCGCCCACCCCAATCGCTGCGAGCGCGCGAGAACGACAAGTGTTGGGAAAATTTCCAGACCTGGAAAAGAGAAATTCCTCGGACCTGCCCCGCGCGTCACTTGGAGGTAGACGAGTCCGTCGCGAACGCGATTTCGGCGCACGACTTCGCCGACGATGTGTAAGAGCGCGCCATTCGACATGGGCGCCGAAATCGACAACGCGCCGAGCGAGCGGTTCAACCGCGCAAGATGCCGGGTTGCATCAACTAATCGGCCGCCGCGCACTTCCATGACTTCATAGACCGCGTCGGCAAATTGAAAGCCGCGATCCTCGGCATGGATCGCAGCTTCGGCGTAGCGCTTGTAGGCGCCATTGACGTAGACGATGCGGGTCACGCTGCTGTCCGTCCCTTACGAAACGGATCTGAGATCGCCGGCCCGCTGTTCGGACGAGACGCCCAGCGCACGAAGTTTCCGGTGCAGCGCCGATCGCTCCATGCCGACGAACTCGGCCGTGCGCGAGATGTTCCCGCCGAAGCGATTGATCTGCGCCAGGAGATATTCCCGCTCGAAGATTTCGCGAGCCTCGCGCAGCGGCAACGACATCAGATGTTCCGCGCCGCCGTTGACCGGGAGCGGCACGTTCGAGCCGATTTCATCGGGAAGCATGTCCGCCGTGATCGCGGCGCTTGCATCTCCGCCCGCCAGGATCAGAAGGCGCTCGACGTTGTTGCGAAGCTCGCGCACGTTGCCCGGCCAGTCGTGTGCCTGCAGCACGGCGATGGCGTCCTCGCCGATCCGCCGCGGCGCCAGACCCGACGTTTGCGCAACCTGTCCGACGAAATACTGGATCAGATCGGGAATGTCCTCGCGCCGCTCCGCAAGGCTCGGCACGCGCAACGTCACGACGTTGAGACGATGGTAGAGATCTTCCCGGAAACGGCCTTCGCGAATGTCCTGATCGAGATCGCGCGACGTCGACGAGATGATGCGGACATCGACCGACACCTTCTGGCTGCCGCCGAGACGCAGGAATTTCTGCTCGACGAGCACGCGCAGGATCTTGCCTTGCGTTTCCATCGGCATGTCGGCGACTTCGTCGATGTAGAGCGTGCCGGTGTGCGCTTCTTCCAGCGCGCCGACTTTGCGCGGCCCGCCGGTGCGATCCTCGGTGCCGAACAGTTCTTCCTCGACGCGGTCCGGAACCATCGCCGCCGCATTGAGCACGACGAACGGACCGTCGGCGCGCAGCGACTTCTGATGCAGGACGCGCGCCGCGAGTTCTTTGCCGGAGCCCGACGCGCCGCGCAGCATGATGCGGCTGTTGGTCGGACCGGCCTTGTCGATGTTGTTCTTCAGCTGATTGATCGCCGGCGATTTGCCGATCATTTCGGCGGAGACGACGGAGCGCTCCTTCAGTTCGCGGACCTCGCGCTTCAGCTGCGAAGCTTCGAGCGCGCGCATCGTGACGAGCACCAGGCGATCGGCCTTGAACGGCTTCTCGATGTAATCGTAGGCGCCGCGCTTGATGGCGGTGACGGCCGTCTCGATGTTGCCGTGTCCTGAAATGATGACCACCGGCAGATCGGGATACGTCCGCTTCATGATCGTCAGAACCTCGAGGCCGTCGAGGCGGCTGCCCTGCAGCCAGATGTCGAGAATGACAAGATGAGGTTTTCTATCTTCGATGGCGCGCAGCGCTTCATCACTGTCGCGTGCGAGGCGCGTCCGGTGACCTTCGTCTTGCAGGATACCCGCAATCAGATCCCGAATATCGGCTTCATCATCAACGATCAAAATATCAGCGGACATTACAGCGCTCCTGGGGACTTAAGCTTTTGTATCATGCTCCACTCGCGGCACGCGAGGCATTATGAAGTTGTTCAGTGGAAAGGTCGTGCGTGCTTTCAAGCTTGGTAGGCAATGTCATTCGTATGAGCGCGCCCCGCGTTCTTGTTTCGCTGTGGGGCGCATCTTCGAGCGTCAGCGTGCCACCGTGCTGCTCGACGACTTTCTGCACGATTGCGAGGCCGAGGCCGGTGCCTTTGGCGCGCGTTGTCACGTAAGGTTCGAGCAGCTTCGCACGGTTCTGCTTCGGCAGGCCAATACCATTGTCGATGACCTCTATCGCGACGCGATCGGCGGCCGGCAGAACGCGAACCTCGATCTCGCCTTTGTAGCCATCGGGCCGTCCTTGCGGCTCGCCATAGGATTCAATCGCTTCGGCCGCGTTCTTGATGAGGTTCGTCACCGCTTGCGACACGAGCCGCAGATCGAAGCGTGCGCGCACCGGGCTGCTCGGAATGGAAAGCTTGAAATCGACATCCTTGTGGCCTTCGCGGAAGAGAACCGCCGGCTCCTGCACGGCAAGACGCACGTCCTGATCGGCCATGACCGGTTGCGGCATGCGCGCGAAGGAGGCGAACTCGTCGACCATGCTCTTGATGTGATCGGTCTGCCGCTCGATCGTCTGCGTCAGCGTCTCGAACAGCTCGCGATCTTCCGAGACCTGCTTGCCGAATTTCCGGCGCAGGCGTTCGGCTGAAAGTTGTATCGGCGTCAGCGGGTTCTTGATTTCATGCGCGATGCGCCGCGCGACGTCTGCCCAGGCGCTCGTGCGCTGCGCCTGAACCAGCTCTGAAATGTCGTCGAACGTGACGACCGAGCCGACGTCGCCCTCGCCTTCCCGCTCGTGCGTCACCTTCACGGCGAACGTGCGCTCTTCGTCGCCGATCTGTTTTTTGACCTCGTCGAGGCCCTTGCTCTTGAAGCCCGGCTCGTCGGCGGACCGAAGCGCCGACGCGAATTCCGGAACGATATCGGCGAGCGGACTTCCGACCGCGTTCGCTCCCGCGAGGCCCAGCAGCCGTTCCGCAGAGCGGCTGAGCAACGTGATGCGGCCCGCGCTGTCGAGGCCGATTACGCCCGCCGAAACACCGGACAGAACCGCCTCGATGAAGTTATGCCGTTCTGTGAGCTGCACGTTCGTCTGATGCAGCGCGTCCTGCTGCTGCTTCAGTTCGCGCGTCATCAGGTTGAACGTCTGCGACAGACGCCGCAGGTCGCCCTCGCCGCGCTTCTCGGGCAGCGCGAATTGCAGATTGCCTTTCGACACCTCTTGCGCGCCCGCGATCAATCGCCGGATCGGAGCCACGAACCGTCCGGCGAACCACATGCCGACCCAGATCGCGGCCAGCAGCGACGTCACCGAGATCATGAAATAGATCAGGCCGTGCGCAACCTTGAGGCCGCCCTTCGCTTTCCTGAGCCGCGTGTATTCGTAGACGTTCTGCTCGGTTCTCTGAAGGTGATTGATGACCTTCGGACTGACGCCGCGCGCGACGTAGAGATAGCGGCCCGGCATGCTGTCGATCTTCGCGATCGCCGAGATGCGATAATCGTTCGACGGGCTCGACAAGGCGACCTGACCGGCCTCGGCCTGTTTGATGTCGGCGAGCGAGGGCACGACGTACGGCAGTTTCGGATCATCGAGCGCGAGGACGATCGGATTGCCGTCGCCGTCGACGACGTAGGCCGATGTCAGATCGCGCAGGCCCGCCTGCCCGATGAGAAATTTCTGGAACCCGTCCGGATCGACGCTGAGCGTCGCGGCTTCGCCGTTGATGTCGCGGACCATGTTGACGATGTCGGTCCGGATGATCTGGCTGTGCTCGTCGACGTAGGCTTTCGCGACGTCGTACGAATTTTCGACGATCGCGCTCGTGCGTCCGGAAAACCAGCCGTCGAGCGAGCGCGAGAACGTCGTCGTGGCGGCAACGGCGAGCAACCCCGCCGGCAGCGCCGCGATGAGACTGAACAGAATGACGATGCGCGTATGCAGTCGCGCACCCGGGATCTTGTCGATCCACGCCCGCCTCAGTCCGAGCGCCTGCCAGCCGACGATCGTCAGCATCGTCAGGATCAGCAGCCCGTTCACCGCGAGCGCCGCCCAGACGTATTCGTTGCGCGGCGTGATTGCGGTGAGCCCCGTCAGGATGATGTAGCTCGCGAGCGCCGACAGCATCGACAGCAGCACGACGCCAAGGCCGAACCAGAAGGCGCGCTCGGAGGGATTGAGCGACGTCGCGCGCTCTTCCATCAGCGCGTCCGCCGATAGCCGGGATCGATCGGCTGATACGGCATCCGTATCGCTGTTGCTGCCGTTCATCAGTTTGTCACTCGACCCCGCCATCGAAACTGACACCACTTTCCTTGCGATTGCCCCCCCGCCGGCCCACGAAGCCGCCGAAGACGTCTCGCAGACTGACAACGTGTTCGGCCTGCGATTGGGTGCAGCCCTTCGGCTACACCCCTGCGACCCAACAGGCTAACTGTGACATTTTCGCGACATTAATGGTGCAGATCAAGCGCCGGGCACCGGTCTGCGGCGTTTCGCACGCCATTGGGTGGGGAAAAGCCGAAGTTTCCCCAACGAGTTAGATCAGCCTTCGACGGTGCGAAAAACGCGAATGCTGAGGTCGCGAATGCGCGCGCGCAGCGTGTTCCGGTTGAGCCCGAGAAGCTCGGCGGCCCGGATTTGATTGCCACGTGTGGCGGCGAGCGCAGCGCTGAGCAACGGCTTTTCGACTTCGCGGATGATGCGATCGTACAGCCCCGGCGGCGGCAGCTCGTTTCCGAACGAAGAAAAATATCGCGACAGGTATCGCTCCACCGACTCGCTGAGATCGCCGTTGTCCGCGCCCCCTCCGAGCGGCGGCGAAATGGCCGAGCCCGCGAGTTCCTGCTCGACGATCTGCGTCGTCAGCGTGTCCTGCGGATGCAGTGCGACGAGACGGCGGACGACGTTCTCGAGTTCGCGCACATTGCCCGGCCACGGATGCGACTTCAGCCGCTCGATGGCGGCGCTCTCGATCGACTTCTGTCCGAGCCCTTCGCGCGTTGCCTGTCGGAGAAAATGCCGGACGAGATCGCCGACGTCCTCGAGGCGCTCGCGCAGCGGCGGCAGACGGATCGGCACGACGTTGAGGCGATAGAACAGGTCTTCGCGGAACAGGCCTTGCTGGATTTGCGATTTGAGATCGCGGTGCGTGGCGGCGATGATGCGCACGTTCGTCTTGATCGGCGTGCGCCCGCCGACGGTCGTGTATTCGCCCTGCTGCAGCACACGTAGCAATCGCGTCTGCGCTTCGAGCGGCATGTCGCCGATCTCGTCGAGGAACAGCGTACCGCCTTCGGCCTGTTCGAAGCGGCCCGGCGTTCGCGTCTGCGCGCCGGTGAACGCCCCCTTCTCGTGCCCGAAGAGTTCGCTTTCGATCAGCTCGCGCGGAATCGCCGCCATGTTGATGGCGACGAACGGCCCGTGCCGGCGTTTGCCGTAGTCGTGCAGAACGCGCGCGACGAGTTCCTTGCCCGTCCCGCTTTCGCCGTTGATCATGACGGTCAGATCGCTCTGCGTCAGACGTGCGAGCACGCGATAGATGTCCTGCATCGGCAGCGATCGGCCGATCAGCGGCAGCTCGTCGGACTCCCGTTCCGTGGCGGGTGCCTGACGCTTGCGGCCGGGTTCCGACAGCGCTCGCGAAATGACGGCAACGACTTCGTTCAGGTCGAACGGCTTCGGCAGATATTCGAACGCGCCCTTCTCCGTCGCCGTCAGCGCCGTCATCAGCGTGTTCTGCGCGCTCATGACGATGATCGGCAGATCGGGCCGGAGCTTCTTGATGCGTGGAATGAGATCGAACGCGTTCTCGTCCGGCATCACGACGTCGGTGATGACGACATCGCCTTCGCCCTGACTGACCCAGCGCCACAGCGTCGCTGCGTTTCCCGTGGCGCGCGGCGCGAAGCCTGCACGCGCTAAAGCCTGATTGAGCACCGTGCGAATGGCGGTGTCGTCATCGGCAATGAGAACAGTGCCTCTGGCCATCAACCCTCTCTCGACGTTTGCAACGTGCCGGTTCGCGATCGCTGCATCGGCAGCAGAACGCGGAAGATTGTGCGTTTGGGTTCGCTATCGCATTCGATGATGCCGCCGTGGTCGGCGATGATCTTGGCGACGAGCGCCAGTCCGAGCCCGCTGCCCGAGGCTTTCGTCGTGACGAACGGATCGAAAAGATGCGGCCTCAGATGTTCCGGAATACCGCAGCCGTTATCCTCGATCTGGATCATCAGCGGCAGGCTGACCCGCGTGTCTGTACCCGGCAGCGACAGGCGCACGCCGGGCCGGAACGCCGTCTGCAGAACGATGCGACCGTTCTCGGGATTTCTGCCGATCGCTTCGGCGGCGTTCTTCAGAAGATTGAGAAAAACCTGCACGAGCTTGTCGCGATTGCCGAGCACCGACGGCAGCGACGGATCGTAATCTTCGACGTAGCGGATGCCGCTCCCGAACCCATGCTCTGCGATGCGGCGTACGTGATTGAGAACGTCGTGAATGTTGACGGCGTCTTTCGCCAGCGGCCGCTCGTCGCCGAACACTTCCATGCGATCGACAAGCGTGCAGATGCGATCCGTTTCCGAGCAGATGAGCTGCGTCAGCGCGCGGTCTTCATCCGATAGTCCAGGTTCCAGGAGTTGCGCCGCTCCGCGAATGCCGGAAAGCGGATTCTTGATCTCGTGCGCCAGCACGCCCGCCATTCCGGAAACCGAGCGCGCGGCGGCGCGATGCGTCAATTGCCGCTCGATCATCTGCGCCATCGAACGCTGCTGCAGCATCAGGAACATGTTGCGCGGTTCTTCCGGCAGCGGTCCGCCGTAAATATCGACCAGCTTGGAACCCGAGAAACGCGGCGTCGCGATCTCGATGCCATACTCGTTGATCGTCGCGCCCGTAGCCTGCACCTGCTCGACCAGCGCCATCAGCGGACAGCCGAACGCCACGATGTCGGACAGGCGGCTGCGCAGCAGCATCGGCGCGCTCATGGAAAAGAACGCTTCGGCCGCGGCGTTCGCAAAAACGATGGTGCCCTCCTCGCCGACAACGAGAATAGGATGCGGCAGCGCGCCGAGCAGGCTCTCGCGATCAACGGTCGGCGGTGGCGGAGGAAGCGCCGCGATATTCGATTTGCGCGCGGTTGCCTTCTGACTCATGCCGCGACGGGCTCCGCACCTGAATAGAACGCCGAAAGACCGTCGAGAACGTGCTGCGGATCGAGCGCCGTGCAGAGCCGCGCGCGCCACGCCTTGACCGTCGCCGTGTCGGCGCCGCTCGACAGCAGATACCAGCCGATATGCTTGCGCGCGTTCTTGAGGCCAAGCTCGCGGCCATAGTGCGTGAGCATGGCATCGACGTGCTCGAGCGCGATCTCGCGCTGGGTGGCGCGGCTCGGATCGCCGGGATCTCTGCCCGTCGAAAACGTCGCCGCGATGCGTCCCGGCATCCACGGCGCGCCATACGCGCCCCGTCCGACCATAACGCCGTCCGCGCCGGATGCGTCGAGTGCCTTGCGCGCGTCCGACGGACCATTGATGTCGCCGTTGACGAGCACCGGGAGCGAGGTCGCCTCAACGACGGGCCGGACGCCCTGCCAGTCGGCGGTGCCCGTGAAGAACTGGCAGCGTGTGCGCCCGTGCACGGTGATCAGTTTGACGCCCTCGGCTTCCGCCCGGCGCGCGAGATCAGCGGCGTTGCGCGATGTCTCATCCCAGCCGAGACGCATCTTGAGCGTGACTGGAACATTGACCGCCTGAACGACGGCGCGGATCAGCGACTGGGCATGATCGAGATTGCGCATCAGCGCCGAGCCCGAAAGCTTGCCTGTCACCTCTTTCGCCGGGCAGCCCATGTTGATGTCGATGACATCTGCGCCCTTGGCCTCGGCGATCCGCGCCCCATCGGCCATCCAGCGCTCTTCGCGCCCTGCGAGTTGCATGACGAACGGAGTTAACTCGCGCCCTTCGGCGCGCCGCAGGACGTCGGCCCGCGACTTGACCAACTCCTCGCTCGCAATCATCTCGGAAACGACGAACGTCGCGCCAAGCCGATGCGCCAGACGGCGAAAGGGAAGGTCGCTCACTCCGGACATGGGCGCCAACGCCACCATCGGATTGCCGTCAGCGGAGGGTTTCAGCATAAATCCTGACCGTCGAGGGACGTATTGCCTATAATTTAATCAATGTTCATAAGTGCCATTAGTTTAAGCAGACTAGGATGCGCCTTTTAAATATGCAAGCCCCAGCATATGCGCGCCGCGTCGCACACCTGACGGCCGTTGCGGTTTGCGCCAACTCGGGGCACTGAGCTTCGTTCAGGCGGCAAGACGGCTGCCGTTCATTTTTTCGATCGGGAGAACAGATGTGCGCATCGCCGCTTTGATCGTCGCGGCTGGACGAGGAACGCGCGCCGCGGCGCCCGGCGCCGGGCCGAAGCAATATGCGCTGATCGGCGGCCGGCCGGTGCTGGCCCATACGATCGCGGCGTTCGCGGATCATCCCGAGATCGACGAGATCAAGGTCGTGATCCATGCCGACGACGGCGAACTTTATGCGCACGCGTCCGGCTGCACCGCCAAGCTTTCACCTGCCGCCACAGGCGGCGCGACGCGGCAGGCGTCCGTGCATAGCGGCCTTGAAGCGCTGGCCGCTTCGAAGCCTGATCTCGTGCTCATTCACGACGCCGCGCGCCCGTTCGTTTCAGCCGCGACGATCTCGAAGGTCATCGCGACGCTCAAGTCCGCACGCGCCGCGCTCGCCGCCCTGCCCGTTACCGACACGTTGAAGCGCGCGTCGGATCGCGGCGTCGTCGAAGATACGATCCCCCGCGCCGGGCTTTGGCGCGCGCAGACGCCGCAAGGCTTTCATTTCGAGCCGATCCTCGATGCGCATCGCAAAGCGGCTGAACAAGGTCTCGACAAATTCACCGATGACGCTGCCATTGCCGAGTGGGCCGGCTTCGACGTAGCAATCGTTGAAGACGAAACGGGAAACATCAAACTAACCACCGCAGAGGATTTGAAATTGGCCGATCGGCAGATGACTTCAAATATTGCATTCGAACCGCGCACCGGCACGGGCTTCGACGTGCACCGCTTCACCGAGGGTGATCACGTGTGGCTCGGCGGCGTGAAAATTCCGCATACGCATAAACTCGAAGGTCATTCCGACGCCGACGTCATTCTGCACGCGCTGACCGACGCACTGCTCGGCGCGATCGGCGATGGCGATATCGGCCAGCACTTCCCGCCGTCGGACCCGAAATGGAAAGGCGCAGCCTCTCGTCTCTTTCTCGAAGATGCGGCGCGCCGCGTGAAGGATCGCGGCGGGCGCATCGTGAACGTCGATATCACTGTTCTTGCCGAAGCGCCGCGCGTCGGCCCGCATCGCCCCGCCATCCAAGCGCTGATCGGAGACGTGCTCGGTCTCACGCCCGATCGCATCGGCATCAAGGCGACGACGACCGAGGGTATGGGCTTCACGGGCCGCCGCGAAGGCATCGCCGCAATGGCGTCGGCAAGCGTGCTGCTGCCATACGGCTTGAGCGAATGAACGAATGAGCGACGACGACGACGATTTTCCGGACATCAGTGAGAACCGGCCTTTACAGCGCATCGTGCGCAATGTCGCGGTGCTCAACCTCTCCTATTTCGGGGTCGAGTTCGCGGTTGCTCTCGCCATCGGCTCCGTTGCGCTGTTCGCAGACAGCGTCGACTTTCTCGAGGACAGCGCGGTCAACCTGTTGATCCTCGCCGGGCTCGGCTTCTCGGCCGCACGGCGTGCGAAGCTCGGAATGTTGCTCGCCGCGATCATTCTTTTCCCGGCGCTCGCAACGCTCTGGACGGCATGGCAGAATTTTTCGAGCGGGGCCGTGCCGGAACCTTTCGCGCTCACCGTAACCGGGCTCGGGGCGCTCGCCGTCAATTTTGTCTGTGCCCGCATGCTGGCGCCGTTCCGCACGGCCGGAGGAAGCCTGACGCGCGCCGCGTTTCTTTCAGCGCGCAACGACGTCATCGCCAACATCGCGATCATCGTCGCTGGCTTGCTGACGGCTGCAACCGCGTCAAGATGGCCCGACCTGATCGTCGGGCTGGGCATCGCCGCGATCAACGCCGGCGCTGCGAAAGAGGTCTACGAGGCCGCCCGCGCCGAGCACCAGGCCGCCAAACCCTGAGCAAGGCACAGGTTGCAGATCGTCCAAGCTCAACATCGAGAGCTTCGATGCGCAATTGCAACGGCTTTGAGCGTTGACCCGCCTGCCAGAATCGCGGCATCAAAGGGTTATGTGGTTGTATTGCCACGAGCCACACGAAAGCGCTCACACACGGGAGCCGATATGAACGTCATGCCCCACACTCTTGACCGTATGCCCGCCGATGCCGCCATAAGCACCATCGCCGAGACAACCGCCGAGATGTGCCTCGCCACCCGTGTGCGTCAGCTTTCGCGCATCGTCACGCGCGTCTACGATGATGCCTTGCGCCCACTCGGCATCACCGCGAGCCAGTATACCTTGCTCGCGCAGCTGGCCTCACGTGACGGAATCACTGCCGTCGAGATCGGACACGATCTCGACATCGAGAAGTCGACACTGTCGCGCAATCTCAAGCGTCTTCTGGCGCTTGGCCATATCATCATGGATCCGCCCGCCGGTCGGCGTGGCCGCGGTCTGCACCTTACGCCCAAAGGTCAGGCCGTTTTGAAGGATGCATACCCGATATGGCAGGACGCGCAGAAGCGGACGGTCGGGGCTATGGGCTCCGACAGTCGCATCGTCCTCGATAGCCTGCTTTCGCATGCCGAGGTCTTAGCCGCGGCCTGATCAGCCAGGTCGTTTGCACATTCTCCTCTCTCTGGATAGCCTTACCGGAGAGTGCTTCCGCCCGAAGCACTCTCCGGTTTCGTTTTGGGCTGCCGTGCTGAACTTGTCCGGCTGAATGAGAGGCGCGCGTGTTTCCACCCGACATCGAAGCAAGCGCCGCTCGGATCGTAGCCAAGTTGCGCGCTGGGCATCTCAAGGTTGCGACGGCCGAAAGCTGCACAGGCGGGCTCATCGCCGGAGCGATCACTTCGATCGCCGGATCGTCCGACGTTTTCGATCAAGGCTTCGTGACCTACGCCAACTCGGCCAAAACGGCGATGATCGGCGTTGACGCCGGATTGCTCGAAGATCATGGCGCCGTGAGCGCCGAAGTTGGACGTGCGATGGCCGAGGGCGCGCTGAAAACCGCCTCCGCCGATGTCGCCGTTGCCGTCACCGGCATCGCCGGTCCCGGAGGCGCCATGCCTGGAAAGCCCGTCGGGCTGGTTTTTATCGGGCTTGCATCGCGACAGACGCCAACCCATGTCCAGCGCTTCGAATTTGGCGATATCGGTCGCGACGGTGTTCGTCTGGCGACCGTGCGCGAAGCTTTGAGACTTCTCGAAAGGGCTGGCGAATGACCCGTCTCGGAGCACTCTTTCCCTGCGCTAGAGGATACCGTCTCGCAGCCCTGCTCGCCGCCGCGTTCTGGGTCGCGCCCGCGTTCGCCGCCGATCTGACAGCGCGCGACGTGTCGGCGCTTCTGTTCAAGGCGGCTCCCGGAAACCGGCCGGTTCTCAGTGGCAAGAATCTGCAAGGGCTCGATCTCGCGGGCCTCGATTTCAAGGGCGCCGACCTCAGCAAATCGGATCTGTTCGGCGCTGATCTTTCTGGTGCCGACCTTTCGAGCACCAATCTCTCCGGCGCGATGCTCGACCGCGTGACGCTGATCGCGGCGCGGCTCGATGGCGCAAACCTCGACAATGCCAGCTTGATGCGCCCATCGACGACGGCGACGCTGACGCCAAGCCAGGGCGAAGCGATCAGCTTCAAGTCGGCTTCGCTTAAGGGCACGAAGCTTTTCGGTGTCTTTGCCGGATCAAACTTCGCGGGCGCCGATCTCACCGATGCCATTAGCGCCCCGCTGAACAAGACCGGCTTTATCGAATACATCTGGCGAACCGATTTGTCGGGCGCGAACCTCTCCGGCGCGCAGCTGACGCGAGCCAACATGACGCAAACGCGCTTCAGCTTCGCAGTGCTGCGAGACGCCTCCCTGCACGACACTATTTTGCGCGAGGCCGATCTTTCCGGCGCTGTGCTGACTGGCGCGGATCTCTCGGGCGCCGACCTGACGGGTGCTGATCTCAGTGGCGCCGACGTAACCGGCGCCAACCTCGACGGCGCCAAGCTGCATGATGCCAAAGGTCTCGAAAGCCTGAAGGGCCTGGCTCTGGCGCGAAACTTCGAAAAGACAATTCGCTAGAGCGCTGGCGATCCCGCATCCGCATCCACGCGCCTAACGAAACCAGGGCATCGGGAGCACGCGTGGATGGCCGCCTCCGCGGCCATGACGTTCTGAGATGAACATCCGACGTCGTCATCGCAGTGCGCCTGCCAACCTCACCTTCGTCATGGCCGCGCAGGCGGCCATCCACGACAAGCAAAAGGTTTTGCGCTGCACCGCCGGATCATTGGCGCCTTCAGGCTGTTCTCACACCCGTGTCGACGGACCGTAAACGTGCGCGGCCCGTTCTTCGAAGGCTTGCGCGAAGCGCCGGAACGCCTGGTCGAACATCGCTCCCATCAGCGCGCCCATCAGCATCGACTTGAACTCGTAGTCGATGAAGAAATCGATCGTCGAACCCGTGCCGGCAGCATCGTTTTTGAACGTCCAGTGATTGATCAGGCGCTTGAAGGGGCCGTTCAAATAGCTGACATCGATATTCAGATCGTTCGGCTTTGTCAGCACGCGCGTCGTGAAACTTTCGCTGATCGACTTGTAGCCGATATTCATCCGCGCAGTGAGTTCTTCGCCCTCACCCACCGGCTGCCGTGACAGCACGGCGAGCCCCGTGCACAGCGGCAGGAATTCCGGATAGCGCTCGACGTCGGCGACGAGCGTGAACATCTGGTTGGCGGTAAAGGCGACGTGGCGTGTGGTCTTGAATGATGGCATGGCTGCAATTCGGCGGCGCTATGGGCCGCCTGATCTGGCGCGACTGCCCAACCCCGTGCCCGTCACGGGATTAGTTGCCATAATGCACAAAGTGAGCGCCGTGGATGAGGCCCAGCGGCGCAACATCGAGAATCGCGTCAGGCGAGAATACGCGCCAGAAGCACGACGATGATGGCGCCGATCGCCGCCGTAACGATTTGCGATACGAAGGCGTTGCCGATGCCGAGGTTGATGCCCAGCGCCTTGAACAGATAGCCGCCGACGAATGCACCGATGATACCGGTTATCAGATAGCGGATCAGACCGTTGCCGCCGACGACGAACGAAGCGAGGAAACCGGCAAGGATGCCGATGACTGCGAAGACAAGCAGATCGCGCGTTTGTTCGTCCATGATCAGCCTCCGAAATTCTGGCTTCGAAAGTCTTGCAATCTCACACCCGCGCGCATGCCCGACAGGAGTTCACCTGCCACCGGCGCGCTGCCTTAGACGTGGCAGCGAGCGCCGAGGTACTGATTGAGCAGCTGATTGTACCTGTCAACGTCGGCGCGCTGACCGGCCGACAGGCTGCCGCCGCTGCTCGCGCGTTCGACCTGCGCAGGCACGCCTTTGGAATCGAGACGATTGAGCTGCCCACGAATCGAGTCGCAGCTTTCGCCGCTCGGCAACGCTCGAGGACCCGGATCCTGATAGCCCTTGCCGGATGCACCACCGCATCCCTGCAGAAGCGTTGACAAAGCGGCGACCGTTACGATCGCAATGAAACCCCGCATTCCGCACAATCCCACTGGCTTGATAAATGGCAGCGAAGCCCGATTATACGCACTGCACACTAAAGACCATAGAGCGGCTGCGTTTTGCAACTCCTGATGGCCTTCATGTGGCAACGATGCAGCATCGTCTGAGTTCGACGCACTCTGAGCATGACTGAATGCGAGCAGAACTCTGCTGCGTGAACTCACGCGTTTCGGAGATGCCGAGGCATCTCCGTGCATCCGATAATGTCGAGCGTCAGTTCGCTGCCGGCGTGCCAGCAGCCGGAGCTGCGGGCTGCGTGCTTGCCGTCTGCGCGGCCGGAGCAGCAGGCTGCGCCTGAGCGGTTTGCGCCGGAACCTTCGGGCCGCAACGCGTCTGGAAATCCGCGTAGGCCTTGTTGAGTTCAGCCTGCTTCTGCAGAGCCGAGCGTTTCACCGAAACCTTGACGGTCTTTCCGTCGCCGGCTTTTTCCAGCCGTTCGATCGTGCCGTCGCCTTTCAGCGTGTTGATCTGGCTCGCGAGCGACACGCACACCGGGTCGGACTTGGCCGCCGTCGTGTCGGGACCGAGCGATTGCGTCGAAAGACCGAAATTCGAACCGTCCGCGCATCCGCAGGTCAGTCCCGCTGCAAGCACGGCCAAAGCAAGCTTGCCCGTTGCGCCCTCAATCATCTTCCACCCCCGGATCGTTGCAACCTGCAACAGCACGCGCACAGGCTTTCTGCTTAAGGATGGTGAAGCTGCACCCGCAAGCCGTGCGGGGCGCCTCGTCCCCAACGAACAGAAGCGGAGGAGTTCGAAATTGTGGACATCAGCCACATGGTGCCGATACGCAACAGCGACAGCACATGCCGGGCCGCCGGGCGTCAAGCGCGCCCCGCGTTTCACACGGCATCCGATTTCGTGGACCGCTAGTGGACTCTGCGCCCGCGAACCTTACCCGCCGCCTTTGCGCTGCCCGGGAGCACGGAGTCGAACCCTTTGCGGATCTCCTCGAGCGCCTGCGCATCGCTTTTCTGGCCGTTGAGCGCGGCCGAATTTGCGACGTGATGGCCGATCTGCGCGAGAAGCCGTCCCCAATCCTGCAGCTGATCGCCGAGCGCCTCGCCGTTGATGGTGACCATCAGAGCACCATCCGCGACCCAGGCGCGGATCAGTTCGACGGCTTGCTGGGCTTCCGGGACACCATCAGGGATATCGAGTTCCAGGGGCCGTTCGGTGTCTTGCAGATTGCTCATGTCAACGGCGCCTTCAATACGCGATACAGAGGGGATCGGGCAAATTTAGTAGGCGCAGGACGCTATCGCAAGAGCGTTGCGTGCAGCGCGTTCTTGTAGCCGAAAATGCGGGGTTTGCGTGGCCTATCGCGACGCTACGATTTTATCGTTGCTGCGGACGTAGCCGAGCACATCGCGCGCGATTTCTTCGACCAGATCGGAATTGGGGACTTCCGGAGAGAGCAGAGCCACGTCGCGCCGCAGTTTCGCGCGGACGGATTCGAGGCCCCTGTTCTCGAAATCGAGAAGCGCCGATCGTTCGATGAGGCGCGTCCGCGCTTCAAATCCATGCCGGCCGTAGCGGGCATGATAGACGAAATAGGACGTCGACGTCAGGCAGGCAAGCAACACGAATATCTGCCGGGTGAGATGTCGATGCCTATTTCGCCTTTCAGGCCTATTGGCACGCAGCACTGATTCACGCTCCGAGGGAGGAGATCGTTGATGGGAACGATGTTATGGAGCGGTCCGCTTAAGGGCAGGTAAATTCATCCGAGATTTCAATCGCGAATGTCTCGGGCGGCCGCGCGGCTGGATGGGCTCGGCCTTGTTGGATTCTGCGACTTGCGGCCAGGCACAGGCGAGCACGCACGTCGGACGTTGTGGTCCGTCTGCGCGATGTCAGGCTATTGGGAAAGTACAGGCAGGCTCGATCCGCTGAGTCAGGCCAACGGCCTAGAAACGATGCTTCATGCTTCCGTGGATCGTAAGATCCTGCGGCGCTTCCGGACCGGCTGCCGGTTCGCTGTTCTGTTCGCTTCGATTGTCTTCGGCCGCGCCGTAAAGCAGCTCGAGGCCGAAGTCCATTTTAGGCAACGTGCCGAGCTTACCAAGACCCGGGATGCGGATCTCGGCGCCTTCCTCGCTCTTCGGCGTCGACTGATCTTGCACTTGCGCTTTCGGAGCATCAGGCGCTCCGTTCGGGATCGCCATACGCTGCTCGTCAAGCGCGAATGCTCCGGTGGTCGCAGCGGCGGCGACGGCCGCCAACATGCCAAGCACCAATGCTGTTCTTCTCACCAAAACCCCGCAATGCCTTGCAAGCACGCACATGTAATACTGATGAGCGGTCGGTCGTCGAACTTCAATGCCCTTTTCAGACCCCTGGCCCTCACGGTGCCGTTTCTGGTGATGCTGTTGTATCATCGCCATGTTGCTGACGCGACACAGAAGTTTCCCAAATTGTACGGCCCAGAACTTGCCAGTTTTCGGCGGCACGCGAAAAGGGCCGCCTTGCGGGCGGCCCTTCCATTCTGACGCAGACGGGAGGTAGGCGATCAGAACTGAATGCGTGCGCCGGTGATGACCATGTCGAAGGCATCGAGCGAGGCGGTATCGCCAGCCGAGTTCGTCAGGTCGCCGTCGGCATGACGGTAGATGACGTACAAGTCCATCGCAGCGGCATCGATGTTCTGAACGATACCGGCAGCCCAGAAGTTGATATCGCCGTCGTGGACGTAGCCCGACGCCCCGCCGTCAACGGCGAAGGTCTTGCCAGTGCGCGATCCGAGGTTGTCATGGCGATATTCGCCGAACACCGTCGTCTTGCCGAGCGGCAGCCACTTCTGCTCGATACCGCCCTGGATGAACCAGAGATCGCTCTTGCTCTCAGCGGCCGCAGAGATCAGCTCGACGCCATGGTCGATCGTCTGGCCGTAGCCGCCGTAGACATAGAGGCCGGTCGGAGCGTGCTGGATCGTGGCCGCGCCACCCCACCATTCGCAATCCTCACGGGTCGCACCCGTCGCGCTGAACGGCGCGCAGCCGGTCAGATTCTCGTCGGTGCTCTTTTCCCAGCCGCCTTTGGCGAGGATGTTGAAATCGCCCCACTTTTCTTTGTAGGTCAGTGCGACGCCGGTCTGGTCGTCTTCGCCCCACGAAGCCGTCAGCACGAAGCCGAGGATCGTCGGCGAGTCGTAACGGACGATGTTGCGGCGGCCGTTCTGACCGCTCGTGCCGTTGTCGGCGCCACGAAGAATGTCGTTCCAGCGGATGGCGGTGCCACCAACCTGTGCGCCACCGCTTCTCAGCTGGAAGCGGCCCTGCGCCACGGCAGCAGCCTGGGCGTCAGAGTAGTTGCGCGTGTTCACGCCATCGGCATCGTCCAGAAGATGGTACGTCGCCGAGCCTTCGAGGCCGACTGTCAGCTTGCCGAAGTCTTTGCTTTTCAGCCACCAGTTGCTCTTACGAACGATGAGCGAGTTGTTCGGAGAGTTGGCATCCGTGCTCGACGGGCCGGTCTGGTCCCACTTGTTCGAGGGGTTGCCCTGGACGCCGATTTCCAACGTGTAACCAGCCGAGTATCCGTTGGCGATTTTCGCTTCGCCGGAGAACTTCACACGCGATTGCTCGAGCGAGTTCGTGCCGACGTAGGCGTTGCGCTGCGAACCGTCATCCCAGAAGTAGACGGCTTCGTTGACCCAGCCGGAAATCGTGAGCGAAACCTTGCGGTTACCCTTACGGGCGGTCGTCGCCTCGAGCTCAGCGATACGTTCTTCAAGATCGGCGCAGCAGTTGCCGCCCAGATCGGCTGCGGAGGCTTGCGTAAAGCTCATCGCAAGTCCAAACGCCGCCAACAACGCAAGACGGCTGCACGATAGTGTGAATACCGATTTCATCGGTGCCCCTCTGTTTTTACAGACCCCAACCAGAACGGCGCGCCATTTCCCCTGATCGCGCCGGACAATTCCTGCCATTGCGCTGTGAGAAATATCTTTTCCCCAAATCAGCGCCTTGGGCACTGAAAAGCATGCCAGTTTAACAGATGCGTGACAGTCGGGCCCTCAAAGAGTTGCAACGCAGCAACAGGTGGTCCTTTAGACCATTTCTGTGCTTTAAGAGACACATTGAAGGATAGCTGCGGTGGCCATGAAAACTGTCTTTGACGTTGCGGTCGTTGGCGCCGGACCGGCGGGCCTTGCCGCCGGCCTCGCGTGCGCCGAATCCGGGCTTCGTACGATTGTGATTGGACCGCGATCCGATCCCCGCGACGGGCGTTCCGCTGCGCTGATGGACGGATCACTCAACCTCCTGAAAAGGCTTTCAGTTTGGGATAAAGCTGCGAGCGCTGCGGCTCCGCTGCAAGGCATCCGCCTCATCGATGCTACGGGCGGGCTCGTCCGCGCTCCGGAAGTGCTGTTCGAAGCCTCCGAAATTGGCCTTGGAGCATTCGGCTACAACATCCCGAACTCAGCTTTGACTGCTGCTTTGGAAGCCACGTCGCATCCGCTTCTGACGCGGCTCATCGACCCGCGAGCGACGGTGTCCGACTTGGCCGGAAGCGAAGCAGTGTTGTCGACCAGCACCTCCGAAGTCATCAGGTGCCGTTTGATTGTCGCCGCCGACGGACGTGAGTCGCCAGCCCGTGCCGCCGCTGGGATCAGCACGACGAACTGGAGCTATCCGCAGGCCGCCGTCGTCGCCACATTCGCTCACACACGGCCCCACCGCGGTATCTCCACCGAGTTGCATCAGCCGATGGGTCCTCTGACCGTCGTCCCCGCCCCCGGCAACACATCGAACCTCGTCTGGGTGGAATCGCCGGAAGAAGCCCAGCGCCTTGCCAATCTCGATGACGACAGCTTCGGCCGTGAACTCTCGGCCCATATCGGAGACCTGCTCGGCGCCGTTTCCAGCCTTACGCCGCGAAGGACCTTCCCGCTTTCCGGCCGCACGGCGGACGTGCTTGGCCGTTCGCGCGTCGCGCTCGTTGGCGAAGCGGCACACGTCATCCCGCCGATTGGCGCGCAGGGCCTCAATCTCGGCTTTCGCGACGCGGCGACGATCGCCGAGCTTGCTGGTGCGGCCCGGCGCGCCGGGACCGACATCGGCGGCGACGAGGTCCTCGCGAACTACGACCGGCTGAGGCGCCGCGATATCGCCTCCCGCGTCTTTGCCGTCGATGTGCTCAACCGGTCGTTGCTGTCCTCGATTCCGGGCGTCCATCTCGCCCGCGGTTTCGGGCTTTTCGCGCTCGCAACCAGCCGCCGCTTGCGCGCCCGTGTCATGCGCGAGGGCGTCATGCCGGGCTCGGACGTGCCTGAGTTTATGCGGCCGTTGCATCGAAGCGGGGAAATCCCAGCCGCCCGAGCTTGACGGGGCTGTTCCCCGGCGGGCAAGACTTCGCGCTTGATCTCTTTCAACTGAGGGAATTTGACCACTGTCTTTGGGCGTGCCCGCATCGCCGCTGCGTGACCTGCAGTTCAGGCTTGAATATGTGCTATTGCGACTGATCGTCGGCATCGTGCGCATCGTGCCGCTCGACGTCGCGACGCACCTGTCGGCATGGAGCTGGCGGCGTCTCGCGCCACTGATCAATCCGAAACGGCACAAGCGCGCGCTCGACAATCTGCGGATTGCCTTTCCCGAGAAGTCGGAGGCGGAGCGCACGGCCATCGCACTCGCCCACTGGGAAAATCTCGGTCGCGTCATGGCCGAGACGATGCGCATCGATCAGGTGATCGCCGATCCGACGCGTCTGGTCATCAGAAACCCGAAAGTCTTCGAACGCTACTCGAGCAAGCTCGGCCCGATCGTCGGCGCGTCGCTGCACATGGGAAACTGGGAGCTTGCGATCTGGCCTTTGACCATCGCAGGCGCCGATCCGGCTTGCGTCTACCGCTCGGTCAACAATCCCTACATCGACCGCTATCTGCGCTATCAGCGCCGCGATCTCTATCCGGGCGGCATGTTCGGCCGCGGCAAGGTTGAAGGCGAGCACGACGACTCGCAGAAAACAGCGCGCATCATCATGGATTTCGTTCGCCGCGGCGGACGTCTCGGCGTCGTCTGCGATCTCTACGATCGCTCCGGCCTGCCTGTGCCGTTTTTCGGCAAGGACGCGCGCACGGTCGCGATCCCGGCGATGATTGCCCGCCGTGCCGGCGCCCGCATCTGGATGTCGCGCTGCATGCGCATCGGCAAGGACAGCCGCTTCGAGATCGAACTCAAGGAGCTTCGCATTCCGCGCACAGCCAACCACGGCGAGGACGTCAAGTGGGTGACCGCTGCGATGACCCGCCAGTTCGAGGAGTGGGTTCGCGAGATGCCGGAGCAGTGGATGTGGTCCAACCGGCGCTGGAGCTAACCTCAGACTGAGAACCGGCCCTGCCCCCGAGTCCGGAACCGGTGCGCCCGGCCGGGCGTTGTTACTTGCTGACCTCAAACATCAGCGGTTTGGCGTTCGGCAAGAGCAGCGCATGAGCGACACACTCACACCTCTCCGCTTGGCAATCGTCTTCCTGGGCCTTCTCCTTCCGACGCTCGCACTGATCCCGCTTGGAAGTCTATGGCTCTGGCAGCACGGATTTCTGATTCACTGGGCGCTGGCGACGCTCGCCTGCACGCTCATCGCGTACATCTTCGAGCGCATGACGCTTGGACCGAAAGTTGCGGCCCTGCCGTCGTCGCCATCGCAGCCGATCAATGCCGAGCTGCAAGTGACGACGCTGCGCATCGATGACGACCCGCTCCGCAAGAAGGCGGCCGCCGCCGTCGAGAAACTCGCAAACACCACATCGCCCGAGGCCATCGCATCCTGGAATGACCTTTTGAACAGCGGGCTCGAGACGGTTGAGACGGTCGCCAAGGTTTATCACCCCGACCGCGCCGATCCGATGCTGCGCTTCACCGTTCCCGAAGCGTTGACGTTGATCGAGCAGGTAAGCGGCAGACTGCGGCCGGTATTCGAAGGGTCGCTTCCGCTCGGCAACCGCCTCACCGTCGCACAGTTTGCGCAGATCTATCGCTGGCGCGGCGTCTACGACGTCGCCGATCGAGCCTGGTCGATCTGGCGAATTGCGCGCGTTCTCAACCCTGCGACCGCCGTCACCTACGAAATGCGCGAGCGGCTCTCCAAGTCGATCATGCACTGGGTCAAGGGATCGATCACGACACGTCTCACCCGAGCTTACATTCGAGAAGTCGGAATGGCGGCCGTCGATCTTTATAGCGGCGAGCTACGCCGAAAGGCCGGCGTTCCGGCCGACCGTCCGCGCAACAAAAAAGAACCGTCCGTCGACTGAACGTCGCGGACGGTTTGGATTTTACGACTTCCAAAGTGCTCCGACGACGAAGCCGACTGCGCCGGCGATGAGCAGTGTCGTCAGCGGCTGATCCTTGACGGATTTGTCGATCGCGCCTTTGACGTTGCCGGCCATTTCCTCGACCTGCTGCTTTGCGTCTCCTGCGGCCTCGCTTGCGGCGTCGATCGTCTGCCGCGCGCGGCCTTTGATATCTTCAATTGAGCTGGAAGATCCGTATGTGGATGATGTCGATGCCATTGGGGAGCCACTCCTTGTTGAATAATGGAACCAACGCTGTGGCCTCTCATTGGTTGCATCGCGGAACGTCGGGACCCATCCGCGCAATTAAACGTGACCGGAGTTGACACGCGCGAATTCCTCGATCGGCGCATCTCGCATCAACGCGATGCCGTCTGTGCGGTCCCGCGCCGTCGGGCGACTTCCGCTGCGGACACTTCTCCCGCCGCAACCAGTGCATTGACGCAGCGTTTCGAAAGGTTGCTGCCCGCCGCGCGCATGCACGAACGGACCTGAGGGCTGTCAGGGCTATAGGCGCTGCAATGCGCGTAGTAGTCGGTTGCGCAAGCGAGCTGAACGCTGAGGCTGACGGCCAGGGCGTCGTTTGCCGTAACCGCCGCGCCGCCGAGCGCGATTGCTGATGTCAGGACTGCTTTCATCGTCTTGAACGACCGTTTCGATGCCATTGTCGCGTCTCCGCTCGCAGAATTGGGCCTCGGGGTTTCATGTTGCGAAAGGGTTACGCCAACTGAGATTGGCCCGCTGTTCCGCGCGTAACCAACGGTGAGCCACGAATTTCGGCGGTCGGCGGCGCACGAGAACCACGCGTCAACTCGCGCGTTATCGTTAGGGACATCACGCGAGGAATGAACAATGGCGGCTGTGATTAATCTCGTTTCGGAACGGCAACATCGCACGGCGCGGGAAGCCGCTGAGCTGCGCGACGAGCTCCTGGAAAAATGCTGCGTCTCCGTCGCCGACCTTGATCGCATCGCGGGTTATGCGCTGGTCGTGTGGGACGCGCGCGGCGACATGCGGACCGCGTACAATGCATCCGAGGGGCCGATCGGTCCGGCGCTTGTCCCGACGCTTGTCGCCGACGCCTTGAACCGGCACGTCGCAGTTATGCTCGCGCGCTCTGACGACACCGACGCATCTAGCTGACGTTCGCCGTCCAACAAAAAAGCCCGGAGCAATGCTCCGGGCTGGAAATGCTTCGACGAACAAGGGTTAGTGCAGGAAGCCGAACAAGTGCAGTCCGATGATGACGATCAGCGGAACGCCTGCCAGCCACAGAATGAGATCGCGTGCCATGCTAGTCTCCTCAGGATCAGTTGTCGTTCGAGTTGGTGTTCGCGGTCGCGTCCGTTGACTTGTCGACCTGCGCTGCGGTCGGCGCGCCATTGGCGAGCCCGAGAAGCCGGTCGAGGTGATAACGCGCCTGTTGCAAGTGATTGCGCGCGTCCTCACCGCGAAGGATGACGCCGCTCTGCGCGGCGCTCCGCAGTTCGTTTTCCATGTCCCAAAGCGTCTTCAAGACGCCTGGAACAGACTTCTGAATGCTCTTGGACATGTCGGTCGCGTCCTTATCAAACCAGTGAGATAAGAACGCTCACCACAATGCTGTGGTTCCGGAGGCTTCGTCGTCAGCGCGCGGAACGAAGTGACCAGGCGCTGGGCTGGACTCACTCGCTAATAGACTTGTATGGACGAGCCGCGTTGCTCGCCTACTGCGTTGCGCCTTTCCGTTTCACCCCTTTGGACCCATCCGCCCATGATCTCGCCGTCTCTTCTGCCGATCGTGCTTTTGACGATGTCGAACGTCTTCATGACCGCCGCCTGGTACGGTCATCTCAAGTTCACTGACCGGCCGTTATGGGCCGTCGTTCTGGTGAGCTGGGGTATCGCTTTCTTTGAGTATTGCCTGGCGGTGCCTGCAAACCGCTATGGCCATGCCGTCTATTCGGCCGCCGAACTGAAGACGATGCAGGAGGTGATTACGCTCGTCGTCTTCGCAGTTTTTTCCGTCGTCTATTTGAAGGAAGCGTTGACGATCAATCACGCCGTCGGCTTCCTGCTGATCGCTGCCGGCGCTTTCTTCGTGTTCAAAGGGCCGTTGTGATTGCTCAGTTGATCGGCACGCTGAGCTTGAATTTGCTGTTGATGCTTTGTGGCGTGGTCGCCGTCGCCGCATCGACGTCCGTGGTCACGCTAAGCGTGTAGATATCGGAGTCTTTGTAGGTGACGCCAGCTCCGGCGGATCGGTCCGGAGTGGTGAGGCTCGCAGCGCCCGTCGACATTTCGAACTCGCGCTTGTAGGTCACGAACGGCGAGATTGTCTTGCCGTCGCCGAGCGTAAAGGAATGATCGATCTTCGGCGCGAGAATGACCGCGCTCTTTTCGGACGCGCCGTTCGCCGCCGCGAACCCGGCGTTACCGGCCTGCCATTCCGTCCGCGCGTCGACGCTGATGAGCGGCGTCGCTTGCAGAGTGACATACGCGGACGCCTTCGAGTCCAGTTCCGTCGCGGCGCTGGCCGAACGCGCATCGCCACGCTCGACCGCAACGCCCATCACGGCGGAGCGTGACAGCTTGTAATCGACACCAAGGCCGGTGCGGGTCGATTGATCGCGATCGCCCTCGTAGCCTTTGACGTCGACGCTGGTCCACACGTCCACGGGAAGGTTCGGCGCGGTATTGGTCTTCGGCAGCGCCGGCGCGCTGGCGCCACTGTGATCGATGACGAAGGTCCGCGTATTGAAGTTCTTGAGATCGTCGAGGCTCGTACGCAGCGACACGTTCGAGTTCGACGAATTGACCTGGAGCGGCACGCCTTTGTCTCGCTGCGCGATCCACGGCATCGCTGAAGCTGTCGACGCTGCCGGTTTTGCTCCGGCATGATCTTGTAATGCGGCGTCGAGATCGATTTGCGGCAAGTCGCTGTCGCATGGAGAGAAATCCGGCTCCGCCATGCTCGTTGCAACGTTCAGGCACTCGTCATCCGCATGAGCGACAGACGCCGCGGGGATGCACGCGGCAAGGCTCAGGATGCAGAAACCGACGCTACGCGCTTTCAATGATTTGCTTACGAGATACATGCTCATCCGCGCCTGTTAGCCTCGAACTTTGATCATCATGTGGCATCGCACTTTGTGGGTCTGCCGCGCATTGTTTCCACCGCGATCCTGCCGCACGAGACTTGTCGCGAAGCAATAACATTCGCTTAACGCAACACGGGCGCGGCGCGCTCGACAATGCGGCGCGTGTCCACTCCTGGCGGAAGCATGCCGAACGCTCCCGAACCGCCGTCGAGTCGCGATGCGCAGAATGCGTCGGCCACGATCTGCGGCGCGTGCCGAATGAGCAATGATGCTTGCAGCGCGATGACGAGATCGCGGACGAAAACACGAGCTTGCGCTTCGTCGCCAATGGATGTGGCAGTCGCCTGCATCCGTGCAAGGAATTGCGCCAGACGGCGGTCGGCCGTTGCCGCGTCGCGCATTTCGTCAGCCAGCACGGCGGCGGCGAGCGGCGCCTTCGCGATTGCGCGCAGAACATCGAGACACATGATGTTGCCCGAGCCTTCCCAGATCGAATTGACTGGCACTTCGCGATAAATGCGAGCGAGCCCGAAATCCTCGACGTAACCGTTGCCGCCGAGGACTTCCATCGCTTCGGCCGCGAACGCTGGCGCGCGCTTGCAGATCCAGAATTTGGCGGCGGGCGTCACGACGCGGCGGAAGGTCAGCGCCTCCTCGCTATCCTCGTCGTAAGCGCGCGCAAGCCGCAGCGCCAGAAGCGCCGCAGCCTCGGCTTCGATCGCGAGATCGGCCAGCACGTTGCTCATCAGCGCGTGATCGACGAGATGCTTCTGGAACGTCGTACGATAGCGGGCGTGATGAATGGCTTGCGCCACGGCTTGGCGCATCAGTCCCGAAGACCCGATGACGCAGTCGAGCCGTGTGTAATTGCCCATTTCGATGATCGTCGGAATTCCGCGCCCTTCGTCTCCGAGAAGTTCAGCGTGCGCATTCTCCAATTCGACTTCGCTCGATGCGTTCGAGCGATTGCCGAGCTTGTCTTTGAGACGGCGAATGTGGATCGCGTTGCGCGTGCCGTCCGGCTTCCATCGCGGCACGAGAAAGCACGTCGGACCTGCGTCCGTCTGCGCCAGCATGAGGAACGCGTCGCACATCGGCGCCGACATGAACCACTTGTGTCCGTTGAGGCGATAATAGCGGCGCTCTCCGTCGGCTTCAGAGAACTCGGCGCGCGAGACGTTGGCTCGGAGATCGGACCCGCCTTGGTTTTCCGTCATCGCCATGCCGATCAGCGCCGACGTTTTTTCATGCGCTGGGCGAAATCGCGGATCGTAAGAGCGCGAGAATATGCGCGGCAGCCAGTCCGCGGCGACGTGGGGAGCGCGCTTCAACGTCGGCACCGCTCCATAGGTCATCGAAACCGGGCAGTAGACGCCGCTTTCGATCTGCGCGAGCATGAAGCATCCGGCGGCGCGCGCGACATGCGCGCCGCGCTTCGGCTCCGCCCACGGACTTGAATGAAGCCCCGCCTCCATCGCGAGACCGAGCAGCGCATGCCATGACGGATGAAAGTCGACTTCATCGATCCGCGCGCCGGAGCGATCGAAAGCGCGGAGCGTCGGCGTGTTGCGATTGGCTTCCGCTCCCAGCGCTATGACGTCCGCGCTGCCAAGGCGCGCGCCGAGCGCCTGCAGCGAGCTTTCCGCCCAGCTCGCACCTTCGCGGCCGGCCGCCTCGCGCAGCACGGCATCGCTGTCAAAGAGATTGTAATCCTCGAGCGGTGGCGGCTGGTTGGTGACATCGATCATCGCGGCCTCGTTCACCTGTCAAGCCGATTGCACCTTAGTTCCGGGATCAGCACGCTGCAATTTCAATGAAACGTGCGTTTGCTTGGCCCGATCCCATTAACGAACGGCAAAAGCCCGCGCCAAGGCCGCCCGAAACGTAAAGAGTGCCCAATTGACATGGGCGCCATGACGCCCAATGGTGCGGCCAAATTTTCCCAGAACTCGAACAGGATCGCTGCCGATGGCCTCGACACGCACGCCCGCTAAGCACTTCGCCCCTCTCGCCATCGGCGCGCCCGAGCCGTTCCGCACGCTCCCCGTCAACCTCGAGCGGATGATCCATTTCGTTCCGCCGCACAACGACAAGATCCGGGCCAAGATCAAGGATCTCGCGGCGCAGGTCGACGTGGTGCTCGGCAACCTCGAAGACGCCGTTCCGCTCGATCAGAAAGAGAATGCGCGCAAGGGATTCATCCAGATGCTGCGCGACAACGATTTCGGCGCAACCGGCGTCTGGACGCGCATCAACTGCCTGAACTCGCCGTGGGTGCTCGACGACGTGACCGAGATCGTCTCGAACGTCGGCAACAAGCTCGACGTCGTCATGCTGCCGAAGGTCGAAGGCCCGTGGGACATCCATTATCTCGATCAGCTTCTCGCGCAGCTCGAAGCCAAGCACGGCGTCAAGAAGCCGATCCTCATCCACGCCATTCTGGAAACGGCGGAAGGCGTCAATAACGTCGAAGCGATCGCGGCCGCTTCGCCGCGCATGCACGGCATGAGCCTTGGACCGGCTGACCTCGCGGCGTCGCGCGGCATGAAGACGACGCGCGTCGGCGGCGGCCATCCGGACTACGGCGTCCTTGCCGATCCGGGCAAAGACGCAGCCGCGGCGCGAACCTTCTACCAGCAGGATCTCTGGCACTACACGATCGGCAAGATGGTCGACGCCTGCCAGGCTTATGGGTTGAAGGCGTTCTACGGCCCGTTCGGCGATTTTTCGGATCTCGCCGCCTGCGAGGCTCAGTTCCGCAACGCGTTCCTGCAGGGCTGCCTCGGTGCCTGGACGTTGCACCCCTCGCAGATCGACATCGCCAAGCGCGTGTTCTCGCCCGATCCGGCCGAAGTGAAATTCGCCAAGCGCATTCTCGACGCGATGCCCGATGGCACCGGCGCCGTCATGCTCGACGGCAAGATGCAGGACGACGCCACCTGGAAACAGGCGAAGGTCATTGTCGATCTGGCGAAGATCGTCGCGTCGAAAGATCCGGAACGGGCGGCGCTTTACGGCGCGCTCTGACGATCCGTCCTCCTGCCCTCTTGCGAGATCGGCTCAACCGGCACACATTTGGGCTATGGGTTCAATTCGGCATGCAAAGTTCGCGATCGGTCAGGTGGTGCGTCACCGCATCTATCCGTTTCGCGGGTTGATTTTCGACATCGATCCGGAATTCGCGAACACAGAGGAATGGTGGCTGTCGATCCCGGAAGACGTGCGTCCGCGGAAGGATCAGCCGTTCTATCATCTCTACGCTGAGAATGACGAAACAACGTACCTCGCTTACGTCTCCGAGCAGAATCTCCTTCTCGACGAGACGTCGGCGCCGCTTCGCCATCCCGATATTTCCGACCGCTTCATCAGCGACGCCGGCGGCACATACCGGCTGCGGCCACGGTCGGCCAACTGAGCAATCGGGTTACAGCCGCCCCAGCGCCGGATCGCCGTTTCGCCCTTTGGTTGAAATCGTCACAAAATAAAAGCCGCCCCGGCGGTGCCGGAGCGGCTTGGTAACTCGTTTGAGCTTAGGCGCTTACTTCTGCTTCGGCGCAGCCTTGGGCGCAGTGGAGCCCGTCGTCGTCGGCGGCGCGCCCGGCGCATCGAGCGGAAGGTTCTTCATCTCGTTGGCCTTCCACTGCTCGGCCATCTTCTGCTGACGTTCGCGGATCTGCTGCATCAGCGCGCCGCGAGCCTCTGCATATTTCTTGTTGTCGACCGGAGGTCCGGCCGCCGCCTCATTGTAGCCGTCGAGCGGAACCGGGAAGCCAACGGGCTGAGCCGCTGCGTTCATCGCCAGAACCATGATACCGCCGCCCTTCGACATCTGATCGAGGATATCAGGCGTCGCTTCGGTTTCGGCCGTGCAGCCGGCGGGGTGGCAAAGCGAGTAGTGCAGTTCGATCGGCTTCAGCTTGGCTTCGTCGACCTTTTCGTTCTTCGATGCCTTTGCCCAATCTTCCTTGCTGTAGACGGCGGCGCGCAGGCCCGGCGGGATCGCCATGCCGAGCGGAACCATGATCATCAGCGACTTTTTCGGACTGCCTTCGATCTGGCGGATGGCCGCCGAAACGAGAACCATGCCCGTGTTGCCGTCAAGACGCTCATGATGCGTCAGGCAGAGCTGCTTCTCTTCGTTCGCTTCCTTGCCGTCCTTGTCCTTTTTCGCGACCGGGGCTTTCTCGCAAAGCTTCACCCAGGCACTTTTGGCAGCGGCCGAAGCAGCACCGGCAGCCGCAGGCGCCGCAGCTTTCGCCGGAGCGGCCTTCGCAGCAGGCGCGGCTTTAGCGGCGGGCGCCGCCTGAACCTTCTTCGGCGTAATCTGAATTTCCTTTTCGGCATCCTGCGCCGAGGCCGCGGACATTGCCGCGACCAAAGCCAAGACGGAAACGAGCGCCCTGCCGCCCGTGCGCAATACCGCGTTTGCCATCAACGTAACAATCCTCGCTTGTGCTATCCTGCCGGAAGTCCGGCCCCTATCCTCGGTACGCAGCAGTATGTCCCTGTTCTGCGTTAGACCCGGCACCCCGCCGTTCGGAGCCCGAGTAAGGCTCGGATTGCGGCAATCCCGTGGCCGGATGGCTCAACAACTGGTGGATGCATCTCGCAAAATGCGGTCGTTGCGCCCATGCCACTGCGACAAGCTAGACAAGCCCTGTCATGCCCCGATACAAAACTTCCGCGTCGCGAAAAAACATCTCGCCGCCAGGACTTGCTCGCATGGGTTTCGGCCGGTCGATCGATTTTTAGGTGCCGGTATGCCATTCGGGAAATTTTCGCTTTTCGCGGCATTGATCATCGGGACCTTGGCCTGCCACCCTGCCGTGGCGGCGCCCCAGCCGTCCATCGCGCTCCACGGGACGGCGCGGTACGGCGATGGCTTCACGGCATTCTCTTATGTCAATCCGCAGGCGCCGAAGGGGGGCAAGCTCACCCTTGGCGTTCTCGGCTCTTTCGAGAACCTCAATCCGCTGATCGTCAGGGGCGTCCCCGCGTCCGGCGTTCGGGAGTTCTCCGTCGAGAGCCTGATGGCGCGCAGCCTCGACGAGCCCTTCACACTCTACGGACTGCTGGCGGAGACGATCGACGTTGCCGACGATCGCAAGTCGGTCACGTTCACGCTCAACCCTGCCGCGAAATTTTCCGATCGTCAGCCGGTGACGCAGGACGATGTCATCGCATCGTTCGAGCTTCTGAAGACGAAGGGTCGGCCCAACCATCGCACCTATTTCGCCAAGGTTCCGAAAGTCGAGAAAGTCGGCGACCGCGGCATCCGGTTCACGTTCGAGGATGCGGACGATCGCGAGCTGCCGCTCATCCTCGGCGTGATGCCCGTCTTCGAAGCCCGCGCGATGACGCCGGAGCAGTTCGATTCCTCCTCGATGACGCCGCTCATCGGCTCCGGCCCCTACACGGTCTCGCGCGTCGACGCCGGACGTTCACTGACATACGCGCGCGACGACGGCTATTGGGGCAAGGACCTTCCCGTCAATCGCGGCCGCTTCAACTTCGATGAAATCCGCTTCGACTATTTCCGCGACGCGTCCGTGATGCTCGAAGCATTTCGCTCCGGCACGCTCGATCTGAGACTCGAAGAAGACCCCGGGCGCTGGGCCGACGCTTATAACATTCCGGCCGTCCGCGATGGCCGCATCATCAAGGCCGAATTTTCGATCGGGCTTCCGGCGGGCATGACGGCGCTGGTCTTCAACACGCGACGCGCCGTCTTTGCCGATCCGCGCGTGCGCCGCGCCCTGATGACGCTGTTCGATTTCGAATGGACGAACCGCACGCTGTACAACGGCTTGTTCAAGCGCACGACGAGCTACTTCGAGCGCTCCTATCTCGCTTCGACGGGTATTCCCGCGGACGCTTACGAACGGCAATTGCTGACGCCCTACCCTGATGCCGTTCGCCCCGAATTCCTCGCCGGAACCTATAAATTTCCGGAAAGCGACGGCGGCGGCGGAAACCGCGACAATCAGAAAGCTGCATTCAAGCTGCTGACTGAGGCCGGCATGATTTTGAAGGGAGGCCAGCTCGTCGACGGCAAAACCGGACAGCCGCTGACATTCGAAATTCTCGCCAACAGCAACGCCCAGGAAGCATTGCTTCTGAGCTATACGCGGAGCCTGGCGCCGCTCGGCATCGCCGCGCGCGTCCGCGTCGTCGACAGCGCGCAGTATCAGGAACGCCTGTCGAGCTACGACTACGACATGATCCAGAACACATGGCCGTCGTCGCTGTCGCCAGGCAACGAACAGCTGTTCCGCTGGTCGGCGAAAACCGCCGATGCGCAGGGCTCATTCAATTTCGCGGGCGTGAAAAACCCGGCCGCCGATGCGATGATCAACGCCATGCTCGCTGCCGAGACGGAAGAGAATTTCATCTCGTCCGTGCGCGCGCTCGACCGGGTGCTGCTGTCGGGCGATTACGTCGTTCCCCTCTTCTACACGCCGCGCCAGTGGGTCGCGTATTGGGCGAAGCTCAAACATCCCGAAAAGACGCCGCTCTTCGGCTATGCCGTCGATACGTGGTGGGTCGAAAGCAAGTGATGCCGACAGTCTCCGAAGCCTTCAACATGGCCGACTATGCGATCGGCCGCCACGCGCGCGCGATACCGGATAAGACCGCTCTGCTCGTTTGCGACGTCGAAAATCCGCGCGAGCCATTGGAAACCTGGACGTTCGGCGAACTCGATCGCGCGGTCCGGAACTTGGCTGCGGGGCTTGCGGCGAAAGGCTTGCGGCGCGGCGATCGCATCGGAATCCGGCTCGGCAATTCCTCGCAATCCGCACTGATGTTTTTCGCCGCGATGGCCGGCGGCTTCATCGCTCTGCCGCTGTCCGATCAATTGACCGCCTCCGAACTTGCGGCACTTCTTGACGACAGCGGCGCGGCCGCTCTTGCAACCGCTGACTCTCCGCACAGCGTTGCGCGAGACGGCATCCTCACCCTGTCGCGTGATGACGTTGCAGCCATGATCGCGCGCGACACGGATGAGCCATACGCGCCGACCCAGCGCGACGATCCGGCGTTCCTGATCTACACCTCCGGCACGACGGCGCGGCCGAAAGGCGTCCTGCACGCGCATCGCTCGGCGCTGGGCCGCCAGCCGATGTATCAAGGCTGGTACGGCATCCGCTCCGATGACCGCATGCTGCACGCGGGCGCATTCAACTGGACGTTCACACTCGGCGTCGGCCTGACGGATCCCTGGGCTAATAGCGCGACGGCGATCGTCTGCACAGGGAACAAAGCGCCGGAGCTTTGGCCGAACGTGATCGCCGAAACCGGCGCGACGCTGTTCGCGGCCGTGCCCGGCATCTATCGTCAGATTCTGAAATACGCGAGCCCGAAGCCTGGAGCGCTCGGCCAATTGCGTCACGGCCTGATGGCTGGCGAGACGCCGCCGCCGGGATTGATCGAGGAATGGACATCCGTCACCGGCCTGCCGCTCTATGAAGCCCTCGGCATGAGCGAAATCTCGACCTACATTTCGACAGGCCCGTCGGTGCCGCACAAAGCGGGCACGGTCGGCAAGGCGCAAGCCGGTCGGCGCGTTGCCATCCTTGCCGTCGAAGGCAGCGACGAACCGTTGCCGCCGAACCGCGAAGGCCTCATCGCCGTCCACCGCTCCGATCCGGGTCTCATGCTTGGATACTGGAAGCGGCCCGACGAAGAAGCCGAAGTCCTGCGCGGCGAATGGTTCACCGGCGGCGATCTCGGTTCGATCGATGACGAGGGATATATTGCGCACCTCGGCCGCGCCAACGAACTGATGAACGCGGGCGGCTATCGTGTGTCTCCGCTCGAAGTCGAAGCGGCGCTCGGACGCTGCCCGGGCGTCGCCGAAGTCGCCTGCACGGAAATGCGCGTCCGCAGCGACGTTTCGATCATTGCCGCATTCGTCGTGGCAGCCGAAGGCGCGCCCCGCGATGCTTCAGCGATCAAGGATTTCGCGAACAGGAATCTCGCAGCCTACAAAATTCCGCGCGAGATCGTTTTCGTCGAACGTCTGCCGCGCACACCCAACGGCAAGGTTCAGCGCAAGGCTCTCGCGTTGCCGTCCCTCGTCGATGGTAAGTCTTAAGCCGCCTGCTTGGTCTTGCTCGCAAGCTCTGCGAATTTCTGGATAAGCGCGCGAACGCCTTTGAGCCGCGCTTCCGGCAAATCCCAATCGGCGCGATAGACGAGCCGCTGGTCGGGCTGCACTTTAAGCGCCCCGCGCGAATTTTGCACGAACGCGATCAGGCCTTCCGGATTTGCGAAGCGTCCCTTGTGCAGCGTGATCACGCCGCCCTTCGGACCCGCGTCGACTTTCGCGATGCCGGCAGCGCGGCAAAGGCCCTTGATCTCCATGACGTCGAGCAGATGTGTGACTTCGTCCGGCAGCGATCCGAAGCGATCGACAAGCTCGGCGGCGAACGCATCGATGTCGGAGCGCTTTTCGAGACTCGACAAACGCCGGTAGAGACCAAGACGAAGTTGTAGATCGGTGACGTAAGCCTCCGGGATCATGATCGACGTGCCGAGCTGGATCTCCGGGCTCCACTTGTCATCGGCTTCGATTTCGCCGCCCTTCATCGCGGCGACCGCTTCTTCCAGCATCGACTGGTAAAGCTCGAAGCCGACTTCGCGGATGTGACCCGACTGTTCTTCGCCGAGCAGATTGCCCGCGCCGCGAATATCGAGATCGTGCGACGCCAGCGAGAAGCCCGCGCCGAGGGTATCGAGCGACTGCAGAACCTTGAGCCGTTTCTCCGCGCCTTCGGTCAGCTTCTTGTCCGGCGGAGTCGTAATGTAGGCATAGGCGCGCGTCTTCGATCGCCCGACGCGGCCGCGCAATTGATAAAGCTGCGCCAGGCCGAACATGTCGGCGCGATGCACGATCAGCGTGTTGGCGTTCGGTACGTCGAGACCGGACTCGACGATCGCCGTCGACAGCAGAATGTCGTATTTGCCTTCGTAGAACGCGGTCATCACGTCTTCGAGTTCGGTCGGCGACATTTGTCCCGTCGCACGCGCGAACACGAGATCGGGCACCGCCTCGCGCAAAAACTCCGCAATGTCGTCGAGATCGGAAATGCGCGGCGCGACGTAATAGGTTTGTCCGCCGCGGAAGCGCTCGCGCCTGAGCGCTTCTTTCAAAATAACTGGATCGAACGGCGAAATGAACGTGCGCACCGCCATGCGGTCGACAGGCGGCGTCGTGATCAGCGACAGTTCGCGCACACCTGTCAGTGCCAATTGCAGCGTACGCGGGATCGGCGTTGCCGACAGCGTCAGCACGTGCACGTCCTCGCGCATCTTCTTGAGACGCTCTTTGTGATTGACGCCGAAGTGCTGCTCTTCGTCGATGATCAGCAGGCCGAGCCGCTGGAACTCGATTGTTTTTCCGAGCAGAGCATGCGTACCGACGACGATGTCGATGTCGCCGGACTTGAGCCCGGCTTTCACTTCCGCGAGCCCTTTTGCGCCGACCATGCGCGACGCCTGCGCGATCTTGACCGGCAATCCCTGGAAGCGTTGCGTGAACGTTCTGAAATGCTGACGCGCCAGAAGCGTCGTCGGCACGACGACGGCAACCTGCAAGCCGTTCATTGCGCCGACGAACGCGGCGCGCAGCGCAACTTCCGTTTTGCCGAAGCCGACGTCGCCGCAGACGAGCCGGTCCATCGGTCTGCCGGATGCGAGATCGGCAAGAACGGACTCGATGCTCGTCGCCTGATCTTCCGTTTCCTCGTAAGGGAAACGCGCAACGAATTCGTCGTAAGCGCCTGTCGGCGGCACGAGCGCGGGAGCTTCGCGCAAGGCTCTGAGCGCCGCGATCTTGATGAGTTCGTTGGCAATCTCGCGCAGCCGCTTCTTGAGCTTGGCCTTGCGCGATTGCCAGCCGACGCCGCCGAGGCGATCGAGCTGCGCATCGCCCTCGTCCGCGCCGTAGCGCGACAGAAGCTCGATGTTCTCGACAGGCAGAAACAGCTTATCGCCGCCCGCGTAGTGAAGTTCGAGACAATCGTGCGGTGCGCCGAGCGCGGTGATCGTCTGCAATCCTGCGAAACGGCCGATACCGTGATCGCTGTGCACGACGAGGTCGCCGACCGACAGCGCCGTCGCCTCCGTCAGAACATCGGCCGCCTTGCGCGCGCGCCGCCTCTGGCGCACGAGGCGATCGCCCAGCACATCCTGTTCGGCGATGACGGCGAAGTCCGGCGTCTCGAAGCCTTCCTCGATGCCGAACACCGCGAACGCCGTCGCGTTGGGCTTCAGCGCCTGAACCTCGGTGAAGCTTTCGACCTTTTCCGCGTCTTTCAGGCCGTGATCGGCGAGCAGCGTGATCAACCGCTCGCGTGCGCCCGTCGTCCAAGCCGCGAGAATGACGCGCCGCGAGTCCGCGTGAATGCGCCGGATGTGACCGACGACGGCGTCGAACACGTTGTTGTCGGGATCGGCGCGCTCGGCCGCGAACGTCCGGCCGCGGCGGCCTTTCATCTGGTAGACGTTCGACGTGCCGGGATCGTCGAACGGCGTCAGCCGCGAAACCGTGCGCGCATCGAGCGCCGACGCCCAGTCCTTGCCGTCGATGAACATCTGATCCGGCGGCACAGGCTTATACGGCGGTGCGCCGAAGCGTTGCCCTTCGAGCGAGTCCACACGTGCTTCGTAGTGCTCGCGCACTTGCTCGAAGCGGCGCTTCACGGCTTCGTCCGCCATGTGATCGAAACTGATGCCGACGCCAGGCAGATAGTCGAACAGCGTTTCGAGCGCGGGATGGAAAAACGGCAGCCAGTGTTCCTGGCCCTGATAGCGCCGCCCGCTGCTGACGGCCTCGTATAGCGGATCGTCACCGGTATTGCCGCCAAACAGCGCGACGTAGCGCGTCCGGAACAGCGCCGTCGCCGCTTCCCCGAATGCGACTTCGCTGACCGGCATCAGCGAAAACTTCGGCACCGGCTTCATCGAGCGCTGCGTTTCGGCGTCGAATGCTTTGACGCTTTCGAGCGTGTCGCCGAAGAAGTCGAGGCGGATCGGATTGCTGCGCCCCGGCGGATAGAGATCGAGAATGCCGCCGCGCTGAGCGTATTCGCCCGGCTCCATCACCGTGCTCGAGCGGTCGTAGCCGTAAGATTCGAGCCGCCGGATCAGCTCCGCCGGATCGATGCGCTGGCCTGGCGCGATGGTCTTGACCGCACCCCGGATGAAACTCCTCGGCGGCACGCGCTGCAGAATGGCGTTGACGGTCGTCAGAACCAGCGTTGGCTTCTTGCGTCCGCCAATCGCGAGACGTCCGAGCGTCGTGATACGGCGCGCCACGATCTCGGCGTTGGGGCTCGTGCGGTCATAGGGAACCGTATCCCACGCCGGAAACGGCACGACGGCAATGTCGGGCGCGAAGAACGCGACGGCCGCCTGCAATTCTTCGAGACGCCTGTCATCGCGCACGACGTGCAGGTGCAGACCCGGCTGATCGCCACCACGGGCGGCGCGTGTGATGTCCGCAAGAACGCGGCCGTCGAACCCTTCCGGGACGCCGGAAAAAATCACCCGCGAGGTCTGCACTTGATCCGTCATTGCAAAGTATCAGTCTGTACCAGCGGCGAGCCGGTGAAAAACGCGAATATCGTTCAGCAGATCCTGAAACTCGCCGCTTTCAGGCTCGCCGGAAAAAATCCACGCCTGCAACAGCGGATCGGGAAGGTTCAGGAACCTCTCGAAGTGCTGCACGGCTTCCTCGGACCACGCGGGAATGCGGACATCGGCATAGCGCCCGACCAGCAGGTCCATCTCTTTGGTGCCGCGGTGATGCGCGCGGTAGGAGGCGCGCCGCCGCCGCACATCGAGATCGTCCGCCATCGTCAATCCGGGTTGCATGGCAAATGGGTGTGCGGCCCCTCGCGGCTTGACTGGAAAGCGATCAGCCGCCACGGTGTGCCGTCCGTGCGAAGGGTTCCTATAGCGCCCGCCGTCCTTGACGCCTAGCGTGAAGGCCGGTGCGTATTGCCGCGACCCTTCGTTCCGATCGCCGTGCTCTCCACAAAACCGGCGGCGGGGCGCGAAATTCCTCAATGGCAAGCCGAAGTCGACGATGCGTCCCTCGTTTCTCAACCCGCTGTTCGCGTCGGCGCAGACGATCTCCGGGATCGGCCCGCGGTTCATCCTGCTTTTGAAGAAATGCCTGGCGCTGCCTCCGGGCGTCGCCGAACCGCGCGTCATCGACCTTCTCTGGCATATGCCGACCGGCATCATCGACCGGCGCGCCGAACCTCAGCTTGCCTCGGCCGTTCCGGGAAGCATCGTCACGCTGCAGCTACGTGTGCTGAAGCACAAGCCCGCGCCGCGCGGCAACCGGAAGGCGCCGCACAAAGTTACCTGCGAGGACGACACAGGGCGCATCGATCTCGTCTTCTTCCACGCCGAACGAAAGTTCATCGAGAAGCAGCTTCCCGAAGGTGAGATACGGTTCGTATCCGGACGGATCGAGCGTTACGGCGAAGCCCTGCAGATGGCGCATCCCGATTATATCGTTGCGCCGGAAGCACGTGACGATCTGCCGATGCTCGAGCCGGTCTATCCGCTGACCGCCGGACTGTCGGGCAAGATCATGGTCAAGGCCGCGCGTCAGGCCGTCGATCGCGTGCCCGAACTTCCCGAATGGCAGGAGAGCCGCTGGCTGGAAGCGCGAGGCTGGCCCGCCTTCAAAACCGCGATCAATCGCATTCACCGGCCGCTCGATGCGCCGGATGTTTCGAACGGCGCAGGCCCGTGGCAGCGCCTCGCCTATGACGAGCTTCTCGCCGGGCAACTCGCGTTTGCGCTCGTGCGTCAGAATATGAAAGCCGAGCGCGGACGGCGTCTCGCCGGCAAAGGCGACATCCGGCAGAAAATTGCAGACGCGCTTCCGTTCAAGTTGACCGGATCGCAACAGACGGCCCTCGCCGAAATCTCGGACGATCTCGCGGCGTCGCATCGCATGCTGCGCCTGCTGCAAGGCGACGTCGGCTCCGGCAAGACGGTGGTCGCGCTGATGACGATGGCGGTCGCGATCGAAGCCGGTGCGCAGGCCGCTTTGATGGCGCCGACGGAAGTCCTTGCGCGCCAGCATCAGGAAACCATCGCGCCGCTCGCCGAAGCCGCAGGTCTGCGGATCGCCCTGCTGACGGGCCGCGAAAAGGGCAAGGTACGCGATGCGATCCTAGAGCGTCTCGCATCCGGCGAAACCGACATTCTGATCGGCACGCACGCGCTGTTTCAATCCGACGTCGTGTTTAAAGACCTCGCCCTTGCCGTCATCGACGAGCAGCATCGCTTCGGCGTGCATCAGCGTCTCGCGCTTCAGGCAAAAGGCGCGAACAACGATACGAACGTCCTCGTCATGACGGCGACGCCGATCCCGCGCACGCTGCTGATGACGCATTACGGCGATCTCGACGTTTCGAAGCTCACGGAAAAACCCGCAGGACGAAAGCCGATCACGACGAAGGCGCTACCGCTGGAATCGCTCGAACGCCTCGTCGAACGCATTCGCGCGCAACTCGCCGAGGGCGCGCAGGTCTATTGGGTCTGCCCGCTGATCGAAAGCTCCGAGTTGACCGACCTTGCCGCGGCGGAAGAACGTTTCGCGCATCTCCGCCAGATTTTCGGCGAGGGCGTCGGCCTTCTGCATGGCGCGCTTTCGGCCAAGGAAAAAGACGAGACGATGGCCGCCTTCGCGGAAGGCACGATCAAGATCCTCGTCGCGACGACGGTCATCGAAGTCGGCGTCAACGTGCCGAACGCCAACATCATGGTGATCGAGCACGCCGAGCGCTTCGGCCTCGCGCAATTGCATCAGCTGCGCGGCCGCGTCGGGCGTGGATCACGCGAGTCGTTCTGCATGCTCGTTTACAAAGCGCCACTTGGAGAGACGGCCGGGCAACGTCTCAAAATGATGGAAGAGACCGAAGACGGCTTCAAGATCGCCGAAAAGGATCTGGAATTGCGCGGCGGCGGCGAAATTCTCGGCGCACGCCAGTCAGGCGCGCCAGGATTTCGCGTCGCTGAAGTGCCGGGCTACGACACGCTGCTCGCGGCTGCGAGCGACGATGCGGCGCTGATCCTCGGCAGCGACCCCAATCTCACCTCGCCGCGTGGGCAAGCGCTGCGCACGCTGCTCTATGTTTTCGAATGCGATGAAGCCGTGCGCCTGTTCCGCGCCGCTTAAGCTTTCTTTCCGTGCCCGAACGGAAACCGCGAGTCCGGCATCGAACCCGCCCCGATGCGCCGCATTTTATCATCCACGTTCGGCATCACGATACCGCCCGACAGGATGATCTTGGCCGCTTCTTCGACGGTCATCGAGAGAAACACGACGTTCTCGCGCGGAACGAAGCAGATGAATCCCGTCGGTGGCACGATGCCTGTGGGCATGAAGACGGTGAGCAGATCGCTCGTCCCGCCCGGCGCCACATCCTTGATCTCGCCCGACGTCTCGCCGGTGACGAAGACGAGGCTCCAGATTTCCTTCGACGGGAATTCGATCATCCCGACTTTCTGGAAGCTCTGGTTCGGGCCTGTCGTCGAGATCACGCTTTCGAAAATCTGCTTGAGCGCGCCGTAGACGTTGCGCACGATCGGCGTACGCGACAGCATCAGTTCGCCGGACGAGACAAGCGTTCGCCCGAGCAAGTTGGCCGCGAGCGCTCCGATCACGGTCAGTCCGAAGATCGCGACGACAAGCCCAAGCCCCGGCAACGGAAACGGCAGATAGGTGTCGGGATTGAACGTCGTCGGAAGAAGCGGCTTGATCCACGCATCGACCCAGTGGATCACGCCCCACATGATCCAAAGCGTGATCGTCACAGGTCCGACGATGACGAGACCGGTCAGGAATGCATTTCGGAACCGCGAGCCGAGCCGCCAGCCGGTCTTGCCCTCGCTGCTTGCGAGCCGCTTCAGGCCTTCGGTGAGTTGCGCTGCCTCCGCATCCCTTTGACGGCTGGAGCGGCGTTCCGGGTTTGGATCGGACGGGGGTGCGCTCATAGTCTCCTACTCGGGCCAGCCACCCGACGGAGATCGGGCTTCTCTCAGTTTGTCACGACCAGGCAGTCTAGGCCACTACTCCGAAGCTTGTCGCAAAGACCACGCGGCTCTTCCTGCGAAGCATAGCCGTTGATGCGCACCCGATAAAAGGTGCCCATGCTTCCGATAACCGCCTCATCGACGGTCGGGACATGGTTGGCGAGGTCAGCGCCGTGCTGCGCGACGAGTTGCTGAGCCAGCGCATCTGCCTCGGCACGCGACCGGACGGCCGCAATGTGGATCTTGTATTTGCCCTTTGTGGCGACTGCCGGTTTCGGTGAGACGGCGGCGACTTTTTGGGACTTGCCCCCAGACTTCGCGGCGCCGCCTTCGTTGACGACCGTCGCATTGGTCCAACTCGACGTTTCCGCGACCGCGCCGGTCGAAGCCGTCGTGACGCCGGATGGCGCCTGAGCCTCAGCCGGTGCCGCAGACGAACCGCCGAACATGTTCGAGAAAAATCCCGTCACGCCCGAGCCGAACGACCCCGATTGCGCTGGCGCAGACGCCGTCGTTTGAGGCGCGGGCGCTGGGCTTGAGGTCACCGAGGACGACGCGAGCGAATTGACCGGCGCGTAGGCTGCGCGAGCCCGGGCCGCATCCTGCGCTGCGCTGCTCGATGGGTCCTGCCGCGAGACCGGGCCACCGCTGGCGTCGCCCGAGCCGTTGTTTGCCGCCGCCTGTGCGATCGCCGCCGCCGACAATCCTGCCGAACCCGCGTTGGGGCCGGATGCCGGCGTTGCCGCTGGCGCAGCCGGTGTTGTCGATGCCGTGATCGGCGTGCCGACGACCCGCTCGGGACCTTTGCCCGTGTCCTGGATGCCGGCCATCTTGTAGGCCTCGGCGCGTTCGGCCGTCGCGGTGTTGCGATCGGCGGCGCTGAGACCGTTCTTCAGCCAGAGCGCGCTCGTCAGATCCGAAATCGCCTGTCCGGGCTGCTTTTGCTTCCTGTAGGCGACGCCGCGCGTATAAAGCGCCTTCGCCATTTCCGGCGATGAAAGCCCGCCCGTGGTCAGCGCATTCGACAGCTGCTCGATCGCGGGCTGATAGCGGCCGTTCGCGAAATCCTTGAGTCCGGCATCATAAGCTTGCCGGGAAGCCTTCTTTTTCTGCTCTTCGGGCGACAGCTTCGAATCGTCGCCGCCTTGCGATCCGCTTTGCGAGGCGGCAGCCTTGGCCTTCTTCGCCGACGCGATCGACGGGCTTCCGATGGCGGCGAAAGCAAACGCGCACAGGCCCGCAACGGCGGCGAACCCCGTGCCACGCACGAGCTTCCGGACTTGCGTCATGTGCGTTTCTTTCCCCATTCCCGACGACTTTAGGCGCAATACCCCCTTCCCCTTATTGCAACCAGCCGAACTGGGCAATTTCAGGGCCCGATTCTCATGACGTTTTCCCCCGTCATTCCACTGTGACCGATTTCGCAAGGTTTCGCGGCTGATCGACGTCGGTGCCGATCTGCACTGCGGTGTGATAGGCAATCAGCTGAATCGGCACGGCATAAAGCAGCGGCGCGATGAACGAATCGATCTTCGGCATCTGAATGTGCGCTGCGGGCGTGCAGCCGGCCTTCTCGGGCGCGGCATCCGAAATCAGAATGATCTGTCCACCGCGTGCTGCAACCTCCTGGAGATTCGACACGGTCTTTTCGAAGAGATCGTCTTCCGGCGCGACGACGATGACCGGCACGTTTTCATCGATGAGCGCGATCGGTCCGTGCTTCAGCTCGCCCGCCGCATAGCCCTCGGCGTGAATGTAGGAAATCTCTTTGAGCTTGAGCGCGCCTTCGAGCGCGATGGGGAAGCTCGAACCACGACCGAGATAGAGAACGTCGCGCGCCTTCGCCAGCTCCTGAGCCACCGACAAATAGATTTCGTCCTGGCGCAGGATCGCCGCGATGTGCCGGGGCACCTCCGTCAACGCCGTAACCAGCGCGATCTCCTGCTCCTTGGTAATTGCACCGCGCGCCTTCGCGATTGCAATTGCTAGGCAGGCCAAAACCGACAGCTGACAGGTGAAGGCCTTCGTCGATGCGACGCCGATCTCGGGCCCGGCCAGCGTCGGCAACGCCGCATCGGACTCGCGAGCAATGGTCGACGTCCTGACGTTGACGATCGATGCGATCCGCTGCTTGTTGGCTTTGCAGTAGCGAAGCGTCGCCAGCGTGTCCGCTGTCTCGCCCGACTGTGAAACGAAGACGGCGAGGCCGTTCTCCGGAAGCGGCGCTTCGCGGTAACGCATCTCGGATGCGACATCGATATCGACGGGCACGCGGGCATAGCGCTCGATCCAGTATTTCGCGACGAGACCGGCGTAATAGGCCGTCCCGCACGCCGAAATCGTCACGCGGCTGATCTGCGCGAGATCGAGACCGAGATCGGGGAAACGAACCTGCGCCGTCGCCATATCGAGATAATTGGCGAGCGTGTGCGACACGACTTCCGGCTGCTCGTTGATCTCCTTCGCCATGAAGTGGCGATAGTTGCCCTTGTCGACGAGCAGCGAGCTTGCGACCGCCTTGATGACCGGGCGTTCCGTGCGGGTGCCTTGCCGGTCATAGATTTCCGCGCCCGAGCGGCGCAGCACAGCCCAGTCGCCTTCTTCGAGGTATGTGATCGCATCGGTGAACGGTGCCAGAGCAATCGCGTCCGAGCCGAGATACATTTCGCCCGTGCCGTGCCCGATCGCGAGCGGCGAGCCTTTGCGCGCCGCAATCATCAGGTCGTCTTCACCGGCGAAAATGATGCCGAGCGCGAACGCGCCCTGCAAATGATCGAGCGCCCTGCCCACCGCCGCGACAGGATCGTTGCCCTTGTTGAGCTCGTCGGTGATCAGGTGCACGACCGCTTCCGTATCGGTGTCGGTATCGAAGCGGTGTCCCTTGGCTTCCAGCTTGGTGCGAAGCTCACGGAAGTTTTCGATGATGCCGTTGTGAACGACCGAGACCTTGTTGGTCATGTGCGGATGCGCGTTGCGCTCCGTCGGACGGCCATGCGTCGCCCAGCGCGTGTGGCCGATGCCCGTACGCCCGGCGAGAGGCTCCTCGATAAGCCGCTTCTCAAGATTTCTGAGTTTGCCCTCGGCGCGCCGCCGCTCGAGCCTTCCGCCCTCGACAGTCGCGATGCCCGCGGAATCATAGCCGCGATATTCAAGGCGGCGCAGCGCGTCGACCAGATCACTGGCGACGGCAGACTTTCCAAGAATCCCGACGATTCCGCACATACGTTTTCCCCAGATGACTCACCCTCAAGTTGCACGATGAGAGTGTTTCAAATTATTTTCAAATCACAGAGTGTTTCGTATTAACGAATGCAGATGCCGTGCCAGCGAAAGCGCGCAAGTTACCAGCATCGTTAACTAATCACATCACTTTGTAGCTTTTCTGCGCAGCATCAGCGTTCGAAATTTTTCAGCCCAGCCTGGGCGCTCTTCCTGACTGCTGCGTTCGAGCGCAAGCGCGCCGGGCGTGACGTCCCGGGTGATGACGCTGCCTGAGCCGACGTACGCGCCTGCTCCAATCGTGACCGGAGCCACCAGCGACGAATTCGAGCCGATGAAAGCGCCCTCTCCGATCTCGGTCTTGTGTTTGGCGTAGCCGTCGTAATTGCAGAAGACCGTGCCGGCCCCGACGTTCGCCTTTGCGCCGATCACACCATCGCCGAGGTAGGCGAGGTGATTGGCCTTGGCGCCGGGCCCAAGCGTCGTATTTTTCACCTCGACGAAATTGCCGACGTGCGCGTCGGCCCCGATCCGGGCGCCCGGCCGGAAGCGCGAGAACGGCCCGACGCGTGCGTCCTTGCCGATCACCGCGCCTTCGAAGTGCGAGAAGCCCAGAATTCGGACACCCTCTTCGATCGTGACGCCCACGCCGAAAATGACGTGCGGTTCGATGACGACATCGGGCGCAATCTGTGTGTCGAAGCTCAGCCAGACCGTTTCCGGCGCGATCATCGTCACGCCGCTCGCCATGAACTGAGCGCGCGCGCGCTTCTGCCAGATCGCTTCGGCTTCGGCGAGCTGATCGCGGGCGTTGACGCCCAGAACCTCATCCTCGCTGCATTCCACGACGCCGGCGCGCAAACCGCTGCGAACACCGATCTCGATGGCATCGGTCAGGTAGAATTCGCCTTTGGCGTTGGCATTGCCGATCTGCCCCAGCAGCTTGGCGACGTCCGGGACGCGGAACGCCATGACACCCGAGTTGCAGAGATCGATACGGCGTTCGGCTTCCGAGGCGTCCTTTTCTTCGCGGATCGCGGACAGCGTTCCCTTGGGGTCGGTCAGAAGCCGGCCGTATCCGGTCGGATCTTTGGCTCTGAACCCCAGCACAGCGATATGAGCGCCCGCGTCGAGCGCGGCGCGCAAGCGCGCAACGGTTTCGGGGCGGATGAGCGGCGTGTCGGCGTAGAGCACGACGACGTCGCCGCTATGCCCTGCGAGAGCGGGACGCGCAGCGAGCACCGCGTCCGCCGTGCCTTGTTGCGTTGCCTGGACAAACACTTGCGCCGGCGGCGTGACGCGCCGGGCTTCCGTCGCAACGGCCTCCATCCCCGGCCCGACGACCACGGCGACATCGCCCTGGACATCCGAAACGGTCGCAAGCACGTGCGCCAGCATCGACTGCCCGGCGATCTTGTGCAGCACTTTCGGCTCGCTCGATTTCATGCGCGTGCCCTTGCCGGCGGCGAGAACGACGAACAACGGGGGCGATGCGCTCATGACAAACCTTGGGGCTTGGCCGCGTCCGGCCGTGGACTTTCATCCGTGCGGGGCAGGTGGCTGGCCCGTCAGCGGCGCCAAGCCATAGCGCCCGAAATCCCCCCGCGGCAAGGGAGGCACACAAAATGGCGGGAGCGTGCACGTGATGAGCGCGTCGCTGCGCTGATGACGTCCATTTTGCTCAAATGTTTCTAGGCGATGGCTGACGGATGGACATCGATGCCACCATCCACAACTTCGATGCAACACAAGCCGACCGGCCATTGCGAACACCTTCCCAGAGACCCAACGTTCTCAATGCGGCGAAATTGATTCGCCTGAGAAATCCCGCCGCGCAGCATTCGGGACCCTTTCGGAAACTAGGACACCACACCTCATGACCAAGCCCGCCATTGATAAGCCGGTCCGTAGGAACGCGATTTTGACGCCCTACGCCGCTCTCTGGTCGACCCTCGGGACACTCGGCCTGGTCTATCTCGGCGTCGCGGTTTTTCAGCCCGACTGGCTTAGCAGCCTGACGCCGCCCAGCGCCCGCGTCGAGCACAGCGCCGAGACGCAGGCCTCGCTCATGAAGCTCAGCGCCGATGTGGACAGCCTGAAGTCGTCGATGGCCAACCTGCAAATCGATGTCTCCGGCGTGAAGTCGACACTGGATACCCAGGCGCAGCATACGCAGGAGCTCGGATCGCAAGTGACCGCGCTCGAAGACAAGATGCGCCTTGCTGAAGCCCCGCCGGCACCGCCTGCGACGGCATCCGCTCCGCAGCAGCACACCGGAACCGACGTGATCGGCGCAGTCGACGATACGCCGGCCGGCCTCGATCTGTCCGAAAATCAGGCGCGGCCGCAGACCAAGATCATCAACGCATCGCCCGAGAGATCACAGATCGTCACCGGCAGCGTCGACAAAGCGCCTGCGCAGGCAAAGCCGAAAGCAAGCGCCGCCAACAGCGATGAGATCAGCTTCGGTCCCGCAGTCGTGAAGCCGGTGAAAAAGCCGATCGGCATCGCGCTCGCATCGAGTGCCAGCGTCGAAGGCCTCCGTCTGAATTGGAGCCAGCTCGCGCAGATGCATGGCGACAAGCTGAAACGCCTGAAGGCCCGCTATACGACCAACGGTGATCCGGCGAACCCGAGCTTCAATCTGATCGCAGGCCCCGTGAAGTCGAAGGCTGAGGCGGTGAAGCTCTGCAACGATCTGCAGGCGCAGGCGGTGTCCTGCTCGGTCGAGGACTTCACCGGCAACGCGCTGTAAGACGAAACAGCGCAACGCTGAGAACGCAAAAAAACCGGCGCGCCGCGAGCCCGCCGGTTTTTTTTATATCTGAATGAACTGAGACGGGCGAGCCGCCCTTCAGTAGCTCGACGTGTTGAACGTATCGCACGCGTCCATGCGGCCGGATTCGAAGCCTGCCTTGAACCAGTGCACGCGCTGGGCTGCCGAGCCGTGCGTGAAGGCATCCGGAACGACGCGACCCGTCATCTTCTTCTGGATCATGTCGTCGCCGATCTGCGAGGCCGCGTTCAACGCTTCCTCGATGTCGCCCGGCTGCAGGCGCTTTTTCATCTGATCGTTGAGGTTCGCCCAGACGCCCGCCAGACAGTCAGCTTGCAACTCGGTTCGCACCTGAATCTGGTTGGCCGTGACTTCGTCGTCGGCGCGCTGCTTCAGTTCCTGCACCTTGTCGAGAATGCCGAGCTGCTTTTGCACGTGATGGCCGACTTCGTGCGCGATGACGTAAGCCTGTGCGAAGTCGCCGCTGACGTTGAACTTGCGCTTCAGCTCATCATAGAACGCGAGGTCGACGTAAACTTTCTGATCGAGCGGACAATAGAACGGCCCCATCGCGGCCTGACCCGCGCCGCATGCCGTTCGCGTGATGCCGGAATAGATGACAAGCAGCGGGTCCGGATATTTACGGCCGAAGCTTTTGAACACGGAAGTCCAAACGTCTTCGGTGTCGGCGAGCACGCGGCTGATGAAGGCCTTTTCGTCGTCGTTGCCGGCCGTCTGCGTCTGCGGCGAGCCCGGCAATCCCGGAATGTTGTTACCCGGTGCGCGCTGCGCCGGACGCTCTGATTGCGGAAGCTGAGGCATGTTGATCTGGCCGCCGCCGCCCGATCCGAAGAGAACGTCGAGCGGATTGATGCCCATGAACATCATGAGCGCGCCGATGATCAGCAGCGTCGTGATGCTGAACCCGCCGCCACCGATCGGAATGCGCATTCCGCCGCCAGGAAATTGCAGGCCTCCGCCGCCTTGGCCGCGGCGATCTTCAACATTCGAACTTTCTCGGTCGTTCTCGTCGTAGCGCATGGCGGCCCTATAATTGAGGTACGCGTTACGGGATCAAACAGCGCCGCAGAAATTAACGTGCGCTCCATAACGCCAGCCGCGCCATACTGCACGTGGAAATAGGTAAGACAAGGGCTTCGTTTACGTGTCTGGCAGCGAAAAACGGTTCAATCGGAGCCCATGGAGCGCGCCCGTTTTGCCGACGCCACGCTCGGCAGCGCGAGCAGACCGGAAGTCGCCGCAAGATCCGTAATTTGGGTGCCGGACTTGAGCAAGGCGCGGACGCCGCGCGAGGCCGCAACCGTGCCGTCCTGCGCATAGGCTTCGTGGTTGCGTTCGATTTCGCCGAGGTCGTACCGGTAATTGACCATCAGGCCGTGCGCTTCCCTGAGGCCCCGCTCGGACGTGTCGGCGAGCCAGTTGACCCGTTCGAGCCGCGCGCCATTGCCGAGATGAAAGCGCGCCACGGGATCTACGGGCCGCTCGTCCGCCGAGCGCACGGCGAGAAAATACTGCGCCGCGAGCGACAGCAGCACCGGCTTCAGCTCCTCGCTCCCCGGCGCGCCTTTGGCAACGTCATCGACCCACCGCGGATCGTTGAGCCGCGCCAGCGTTGCGCGCTCCTCCGGATCGAGCCCCGTTTCGCCGTCGATCGCAAGCACGCGGTCGAGCCAGCGCGCGAAGCTCGGCACCGGAGACAATGTCACGAATGTCTTGAGGCTCGGAGTGTCACGAACGAGGTCCTCGACCACCTGCTTCAGCAGGAAATTGCCGAACGAGATGCCCTTGAGACCTTCCTGGCAGTTCGAGATCGAGTAGAAGACGGCCGTCGTCGGCGGCACATCGTGGTCGTCGCGGTGCGCATCGAGAACGGCTGAGATCGTTCCCGGGATTTCACGCATCAACGCAACTTCGACGAAGATCAAGGGCTCATCGACCAGCGCTGGGTGGAAGAAGGCGAAGCACCGCCGGTCTTTCGGATCGAGCCTGCGGCGCAAGTCGTCCCAGCCGCGGATTTCGTGCACGGCTTCGTAAGCGATGATTTTTTCCAGAATGGCCGCCGGCGTCTGCCAGTCGATGCGGCGCAGAACCAGGAAGCCGCGATTGAACCACGACGTCAGCAAGCGCTGCAGATCGCGGTCGACCGCCGCGAGCGCTTCGTCCGCTTTGAGATGCCGCAAGAGATCGGCTCTGAGTGCGACGATCTCCGCCGTCGCTCCCGGCGCGAGGTTGAGCCTCCGGAAGAACTCCATGCGTGGGCTGTAGGAAGCGCTCTGCAAACGCGCGAGGCTCTTTTCCGACGGCTGATCGAGATAGCCGCGCGCCGCGTCGGCAACCTCCGCCGCATCCGGTTGGAGTTCATCCGCGAGGAACCGGTAGAACTGCAGACGCTCGTCGGTGGACGCCTTCTTGAGTTGTAGCAGAAGCTGTCGCGCGATCGCGACGCCCGACGCTTCGCCGCGTCCCGACATCAGCGCCCGCGCCAGAACCTCGATCGAGTCTCCGCCGACGGTTCCGAACAGAGCCTTCGGCAACAATGCCCGGCCCTGCTCGGCAATCGAGTTCATCAGCTCCTGGAAAAACGAGACGTTCACGCGTTCACCCATTGCAGCCCGAACCCCGTATTAACTTTTGCTTAACCGTATAGGCCGAGCATTGTTCGCCTACTTGTATAGGGCATATGCGACATGAGCGATCGCCTTTCCAGCGGCCGGCCGGCATCGAGTCTCGACGCCGCCAACAACGACACCGGACGCGTGGCATTTTGCGGACCCTACGTGCTCTCCGCGATTACCGGCTTCGGCATTTCCAAGATCGAGGACGTGATCCGCGAGGGCCGCGAGCTGCCGCCGCATCGCAAGCCCGTCGTCAAGGGAACGTATGCCGACGAGGTGGAATCCGCCCTCGCCCATTTCGGCTACCGCATGGTGTTGAAGGAAACGCACCTTCACCGCGCCCGCAAGGAACGTCCGACGCTCTGGACCTGGATGCAGAAACCGCGCAACGCGTGGGCCTATTACATTCTCGCAATCCATAAGGGCAAGGAAGGCCATTGGATTCTCGTGAAGGGCGTCAAGATGTGCGACACCTTCACCGAAGGCAAATGGACGTTCGTCGTCGACGGGCCGCACCGCGGCTGCCGCATCATGGAGATCTTCGAGGTCAAAAAGGCGCACGACGCCTAGACGCCTCCGCCGCTCCCTCCGTGACGCGCGTATGAACGTCTCGTGAACCCGCACGTCAGCCCTCGTTCAACCGCCATGCGCTAGATCTCTCCACGATGGGAGGCGAAACGCGCAATGCGAGGAGAGGTGCATGGCTGAATTCTTTCGTTCTGGAGCTTTGATGCTGATGGCCGCCGTCGTGGTCGCCGCCGGATGCGCCGTCGTTTTCTACGGCTGAAGCTGCGCCCGCACTCGGGCCGCCGCGCGATCCGATCTTGTCGGATGGGGAGAGTTACGCCACTTAAGGGGTCCTGAACGGTCCCTTTATCCTTGCGAAATGCGCGGCGCGATTTGACTGACCTCACCTACTCCGATCTCATCAGAGACGCGCAGACGCGGCTCGGCAACTATCTGACGCCGTGCGTCCGCCTCGGCGTCACCGGACTGTCGCGCGCCGGCAAGACCGTTTTCATCACGGCGCTGGTGCGCAACCTCGTATCGGGCGGACGCCTGCCGTTCTTTTCAGCCGATGCGGAACACAGGATCGTGCGCGCCTACCTGGAGCCGCAGCCTGACGACAGCGTCCCGCGGTTCGACTACGAGGCGCATCTCCATGATCTGCTTTCCGTGCCGCCGTCCTGGCCTGACAGCACGCGCCGCATTTCGGAACTGAGGGTTACGATCGAATACCAGTCGACGTCGCTCTTGAAGCGCTTCGTCGGCCTCTCGAAACTGCACGTCGACATCGTCGACTACCCGGGCGAATGGCTGATCGACCTGCCGCTGCTCGATCAGGATTACCGAACTTTCTCGACGGAAGCGCTGGCGCTCGCGGCCGCGCCGGAACGTGCCGAAATCGCTAAGCCGTTTCTGTCGTTCCTTGCCGGAACCGATCCTGCGGCGATCGAGGACGAACAGATCGCGATGACCGGCGCCAAGCTGTTCACCGACTATCTCCGCCGCATGCGTGAGAGCGGCGCACAATCGACGCTCGCGCCAGGGCGCTTTCTTCTTCCCGGCGATCTCGAAGGCTCGCCGCTTCTGACGTTCTTTCCGATGCCGCTCGCATCCGGCGAACGCCCGCCGCGCTCGTCACTCGCCGCGATGATGATGCGCCGTTTCGAAAGCTACAAATCGACCGTCGTCAAACCGTTCTTCAACGACCACTTCGCACGCCTCGACCGGCAGATCGTGCTCGTCGACGTTCTCGGCGCCTTGAACCGCGGAGCGGCAGCGGTCGGCGATCTCGAACGCGCGATGACCGCGATCCTCAAGGCCTTTCGCCCCGGAGCCAATTCGTGGCTGTCGCTACTGATCGGACGCAAGATCGACCGCATTCTGTTCGCCGCGACTAAGGCCGATCACTTGCCCGCGTCGAGCCACGATCGCCTGGAAGCCATTCTGAAGCTTATCGTCGACGAGGCGATCTCGCGCGCCGAGACCGAAGGCGCGGGCGTCAGTGCAATCGCTCTCGCAGCCTTGCGCGCGACGCGTGAGACGACAGCGAAACAAGGTAGCGAAATCCTCCCCTGCCTGCGCGGCACGCCGATCCAGGGCGAAACGATCGGCGGCGTGACGTTCGACGGCGCAACCGAAGCCGCGATTTTTCCGGGCGACCTGCCGATCGACGCCGCAGCCGCGTTGAGCGCCGCGCGCAGCGCCAAAACGGCGTCGCTCGAGCTTGTCCGCTTCGCGCCGCCAAAGCTTATCGATACGCTGCCCGACGGAAAGCCGGCTGCATTTCCGCACATCAGATTGGATCGCGCGCTCGATTTCCTTGTATCGGATTATCTCGCATGACGTTCGAGAACGATGTCCCGCCGCCGCGCAAGCCGCGCGTCTTCAAGCCCGACGACGTCGCCGCCGAGGCGCAAGTTGACGACATCGCGCGCGAAGGCGGCGCGGTAACGGCACGGCGCGCGGCGCGCGTTCCAACGCGTCATCTGACGGTGACCGACATCAATCGCGGCTTCCGTTTCGGCAGCATCATTTTCTCGGCAGTTGCCGCGTTGGCCTCGCTCGCCGCGGGGCTTTGGTTCGTCCGCTTCGTCTCAGTTGCGCTCGAACGCCAGGATTGGGTGGGATGGCTGGCGTTCGCGCTGATGTCGATCATCGTCATCGCCCTGCTCGGCATCGTGCTCCGGGAATTGATCGGCTTCCGCAGGCTCGCCCGGCTCTCCAAGCTCAGAGCGCTCGTCAAATCCGCAGTTGCAAAGCCTGAGCGCGCCAGCGAGCACGCGGCGGTCAATGCTTTGCTCTCGCATTATCGCGGGCGCGCCGACCTCGCTTGGGGGCTCGCTCGCGTGCGTGATCATCTGGGTGATGTTCTGGAGCCGACTGAGCTGCTGCGCCTTGCCGACCGCGAGCTGCTGCATCCGATCGACGGAGAAGCGCGACGCGTGATCCTCAAGTCCGGCAAGCGCGTTGCGACCGTCTCGGCGCTGTCGCCGATCATGTGGATCGCGATGGCATTCGTGCTCGTCGAGAACGTCCGGATGTTCCGCGCGATTGCTGGGTTGTATGGCGGCCGGCCCGGCGTGCTTGGTGCTTTGCGCCTCGCGCGTCTCGTCGTCGGTCACGTGATCGCGACCGGCGGCATCGCGATGACCGATGATCTGCTCGGACAATTCGTCGGGCAGGACGTCCTTCGCAGACTGTCCCGCCGTCTCGGCGAGGGCGCATTCAACGGAGCCTTGACCGCGCGGCTCGGAGTGGTCGCCGTCGAGGTCACGCGTCCGCTGCCCTATCTCGACGCGGAACCCTTGCGCGTGCGCGAAATCTTCAGCGAGCTGATACGCTCGCTCAGAGGTTCGGAAAAAGCCGACAAGCCGCAATAGACGGCGCTCTTACGCTGCCGCTGCTTCCGGCTCGGCATTCAACCCGCCCGGCGTCGCGGCGCGGCGCGCCCACGTATTCGAGCGGTGTCCGGCGTCGATCAAAACCGATGGCGGCGACAGATCGACGTTGGTTGCAAGCGCCCAGCGTTCGAGCGGACCGGCGCGTAGCGACGTGATCCAGCTCACCGGCCCGGCCAGCACAAGGCCGAGAATGACCGGCGCCATCCACATGAGAAGGCCCGGCGAAACCGTCCACGCAATGCCGCCCGCGATCAGACCGATCAACGTGTGCCAGCGCGCGAACCACATCGCGTCATCGAACGACAGCGCGCCGTCGTTGCGGTTTTGAGGCTTCCATCCGGAATCGAGACCTGCCAGAATTTCGGCTGAGGCGACCGTCTGCGTCACCATGAAGATCGGCGCGATCAGCATCGAGTAGATCGTCTCGACGAAGACGCCGACCGTTACGCGCACCGCGCCCAGAAGGTCATGCCGGGCACGCGCTTCCTTCCACGCGAGGAACAGGCCCAGAAACTTCGGCAGCAGCACCACGACCAGCGTCGCCAGGAAAAGCCTGAGCGCCGCGCCGGGGTCGATGATCGGCCAGATCGGGAAGAGCGTCTTCGCGTCACGGAAATAGCTCGGGATCATCTGCTGGCCTTGCAGGGCCAGGATGATGCCGACGACGAGCGACAGGGCCCAGACCGCCGAGATGAGATACGACGTAGCGCCCATCCCGAGATGCAGGCGCCCCATCGGCGTCAGGCCGCTTTGCGACACGATGGCGAGATGCTGAAGGTTTCCCTGCGCCCAGCGGCGGTCGCGGGCGACGATGTCGACGATGTTGGGCGGCATGCCCTCATACGACCCCTCGAGCGACGGCATCATGTGCACGCCATAACCGGCACGTTGAAGCAGAACCGCTTCGACGAAGTCGTGGCTCATGATGTGGCCGCCGAACGGCTTCCGGCCCGGGAGGTCAGGAAGTCCAGCAGCCGACGCGAATGCGGCTGTCCGGATGATGGCGTTGTGGCCCCAGTAGTTGCCCTGGTCCCGATGCCAGAAGGCAAGACCCGACGACACTGCGGGGCCGTAGGTGTTGCAGGCGAATTGCTGCAAACGCTGGAGCAGCGTTTCGCCGCCGACGATGCGCGGCACGGTTTGGATGAGCCCGGCCTTCGGATCGGCTTCCATCGCAAGCGCCAGCGAGACCAGCGTGCGCCCGTCCATGACGCTGTCGCCATCCAGAATGATGAAGGACTCGTAGCCGCCGCCGAAGCGGCTGACCCAGTCGGCGATGTTGCCGGCCTTGCGGGCGGTGTTCTGCATGCGCCGGCGATAGTAGACGGAAACGAACGGTGCGATTTCCTGCGTCAGCGCGCGATAGACGTCGGCTTCCCGTCCGCCGTCATCGTCGCCACGCGTGTCCGACAGAATGAAAACATCGAAGTTGCGGGCGCGGCCGAGGCCGTCGAGTTCGCGCGCCATCGCCTCGATCGCACCGGCGATCCGCGTCGGCTCTTCGTGGTAGACGGGAAAGAGTAGCGCGACGCGCGTATTCAGCGGTTCGGTCGGTTGCGGCGGCGTAATGGTATCGGCGCGCTCGCCGGCGAATAGCGGCAGAAAGCCGAGCGCCGCGCTCAGGCTGCCGATCGCGATCCACCCGAACGCAATCGTCGACAGGATGAGAAAGAGAAACTGCACCGGCGTGATCATGACGAACGCCAGGATGCTGAACAGCTCATGCGCGAAGGCTGCAGTCAGCGCCGCCGCGCCTGCAAAGATCGCGGTGCGAGGCACCCAATAGCCGCGCCGCCGCGGCTCGGCGATGCGAGCGATCTTCGCGCTGAAATCCTGCTCCGGCATGTCGAGCGGCGCTGCCGCCGGCAAATGCGACCACGGACCCGCGTCACGCGCCACGACGGGCTGCGCAGGGTCGAGCGGAAAATCGCCTTTGAAGTTTTCGTTTACGGCTTCGTCCATCGATAGAGCCAAGTCTCCGAGACGGCCTGATCGCCGGCCTTCAAGATGCACCGCAATTCCGCGAGCTCGGCGTCGCCGGGCGTCAGCTCAAACGTCACTCGAACACCAGAAATCTCAAGATTGCGTTGAACCGCGACGTTCGAGATCTGGCCGGCGCTGGCTGTAACGTCGGCGACTGGCAGATCCTTCGCATCCTTCACCGCAGGACCTGTCAAATCGATGACGAAAAGAAGGTTTTCCGGTTTCTTGCCGCCGCCGACACGCGTCTTCGCGACGCGTGCGCCCGACCACGACGCCGGGACATCCCTGCCCCAGCTGAGCTTGTAGTTGAAGACGTGCGGTCCGCCGGGCGTCAGCGGCTTCCCTGGATGCCAATAGGCGACGACGTTGTCGTGGATTTCGTTCTCGACCGGGATTTCGACGAGCTCGATATAGCCCTCGCCCCACTGTCCTTTGGGCTGCACCCAAACGCTTGGTCTCTGCTCATAGTGAGCTTCGAGATCTTCATAGCTGCGGAATGTCCGGTCGCGCTGCCATAGTCCGAAGCCGCGCGGGTCCTTGTCCATGAAGGCGCTGACTTGCAAGGTTTTGGGATTGTTGAGCGGCCGCCAGAGACGTTCCTCGCTACCGTTGACGATCGCAAGCCCCTCGCTGTCGTGGACCTCGGGGCGGAAATCGCGTGTTCGCCGCGGCGTCGCGTTGCCGTTAAGAAACATGCTCGTCAGAGGCGCAATCCCGACATGGGGCAGCGCGACGCGAGGATATAGCGTCGCCGACACGTCCATGGTGGTCGTTTCTCCCGGCTCAATGACAAACCGATACGCGCCGGTCGTCGACGGACTGTCGAGCAACGCATAGAGCGTGACTTGAGTTGCACCGGGTTTCGGCTTTTCGAGCCAGAATGTCCTGAAGAACGGAAACTCTTCCCCGCCTGGACGCGCCGTATTCAGCGCCAGCCCGCGCGCCGAGGCGCCATAGCCTTGGCCACGCCCAACGGCGCGGAAATAGCTCGCGCCTTGAAATACGGCATACTCGTCGAAATTGTCGGAGCGGTTGATCGGTCCGTGAACGCGAAATCCCGAGAACCCGTACGGCGCATCGTCGGGACTTGGGCCGATCAGTGGGCCGAAGCTGAACAGCTTGCCATTGGCGACCAGCCGCGATGCCGCGCCGTTGTCGACCACCCAGAGATCGACCGGCATGTCGTACAGCCAGCCCATGGCGAACGGCTGGATCTCGAAATTGAGATGCTCGCCCTTCCAGATCGCCTTCTCCGAACGAAAGCGGATGTCGCGATACTGATCATAATTGAGCTTGTTGAAGGGCGGCGGCAGATCGAGCGCCGGCTTCCCGAAGGGCTGATCTGCGAGGCGCTTCGCCTCGGCGTTGACGTTCGAGGTGCTGAACGGCGTTGGTGGCGACGACGACTCGCCCGCCGCCTCCGCAATATCCGTAGCGAGCGCCAGTTTGGCGGCCGCGAGGGCAAAGGTTCCCATTGCAGCCTGCCCGAGAACCGACCGCCGATCGAGTAGTTTGCCTGTCATGTTCGAATTTCTGCTTGCCCGAGCGGTGAGCGTCTGATGGTCTGGTGTACGCTCCCGCCAAGCGCCCACCAATTAGCAATAAGAGATTTGCTAAATGACGATTGTGGCAGATTTTCCACGTCGATCCATTCTAGGTGTGACTTTCTCGTCAATCGTTGCGAGCCCGTTAACGGCCGCAAAAACCTCCGCGTGCATCATCAACCGGCCAACGCAGCAGGCGCGCATCGGCGGCATACCAGCGGGAATAATTCGCGGCCTCGCCAGCATTCCGGCAGATGACGGTTGATCGCGCCAGTGAAGCCTTTTTACTCCGAAGAATGATAAGTTTTCGCTTCAATAAGGCGAATTCGGTTTCCTGCTAAGTCTTTACCTGCGCGGGCGAGACAACGTCGCACGATGAGCAACTGCAAAATCAGGCGCCGCCGCACCGATCCCCGGAAGGCCGACACATCCACACAACGGGGCGTTGATATGCTCTCGTTTGACTACTTCTGCTCGTGACTTTTGTGTCACAAACTCCTTCAATTCCACAGGTGCTTTGGCCAAAGGTATTTCACCCGCGAATCTAATCTGCTTTAAGCATTGCCCTGAGCGGTGATTCGGGGGGCAACCCGTGGACCGCAGAAGACGGGTTTGACGACGGGTTTAAACAAAAGACCATCGAATAAGAAGAGTGTTGGGCTGAACAGTTCGTTCCGTCCGTCATTCCTCAGTCGAAGCAGACGGGAGTAGGTTCATGAGCAAGTATAGTCTGAGTGCCCTGGTGGCGGCAGGCCTGCTGGCAGGCGGGATGTCGGTCAACAGCGCATCGGCGGCCGACCTTGGGGGGAACTGCTGCGCGGACCTCGAGGAACGCATCGCAGAACTCGAAGCCACGACGGCCCGCAAGGGCAACCGTAAGGTCTCGCTGACGGTTTCCGGCTGGGTTGGCCAGCAGGTCACCTGGTGGGATGACGGAGGCCAGTCGAACGTTTACGTCACGGATCTTGGTTCGACGCTCGCCAGCCACGTGAAATTCACCGGTCAAGCACAGATTCTGCCGGGCTGGACAGCGGGTTATGTCCTCCATCTCGAGGCGATCGGCTCCGACTCGCTGACGACGACGCAGGGCGTGCCGGATGGCCCGAATCTGCTGACGGGCAGCGCCAACGGCGTCAGCACGCTGCAGTCCTTCTGGTTCATCAAGAGCGACCAGCTGGGTAAGGTCTCGGTTGGTAAGCAGTCGCAGGCTTCGGATAACACGGCGATCCTCGTCGACGGTTCGGGTTCGCTCGTTCCGGCCAACTGGGTTCCGTTCGACTTCAACTCGTTCTTCATTAGACAGAAGAATGGCCAGCTGACCGATACGACCTGGGGCGGCGTAGGCACCTGGGGCGACGTCAACGGAGCGCCGACGAACTCGGTCCGTTACGACTCGCCGTCGTTCGGTGGCTTCTCGGTGTCGGCATCTTGGGGTGAAGACGACTTCTGGGACGTCGCCGCTCGCTATGCGGGTGAATGGGCTGACTTCAAGGTCGCGGCTGCTGCGGCTTACAGCCAGACGAACAGCTCGTCGGGCAACAGCGCCAACGTTCTGCAGCCGTTCGATACAGGCTACTTCCAGGTTGGCGCATATGTCGAGCACATGCCGACGGGCCTGTTCGCCTACGGAGCGTATGGAAACCTCAACTTCCACGACTCGTCCGCTAGCAGCAATCAGACCTGGTACGGCAAGGCCGGTATCCGTCAGCGTTGGAATCCGCTTGGCCACACTGTTCTTTACGGTGAGTACGAGCGCATAGAAAACCGCAACGGTGGCGATATCTATGCTAATGGCGCAGGCCCGGATACCGACACACCTGATTTGCTCTACGGCTATGACAAAGCGTCGGCTCGCCTCTGGGGTGTTGGTGTTGTCCAGGAAATCGACTCGGCCGCCATGTCACTCTGGCTGAAGTACCGCAACATCGACGCCAGCTTTAAGGGTGTTGAAATCGAGGGTGGCGACGGTGGTCTTGCGACCAACAACTTCCAGGAAGTCACCTTCGGTGCTCTGATCAATTTCTGATCAGAACCTCTAAAAATCGAAAAAAGCGAAGGCCGCCCATTGAGGCGGCCTTTTCTTTTGCGTCATGCACAGCTTGTCCTCATGTGATGCGTGGAAAACTCATTTTGCACGGACACACCGCAATCAATCGCCTTTAACGTAGCGAATTCAGTTATTTATGCGGTCCAGCCACAGGTGTGGACCTTGTTCCGTTAGTTGCCCTCTCGCCACAACGCGGGATTCGTCACGGCGAATTTGCAAACCGTAATTGTTGCAAAGGGACGAATCACAGAGCTTCCCCCTCAAGCGGCGACGTCACTTGGCAGGTGTACCGCCGTGAACTGCGTAGTCGCGCAGTTCTAAATAACGGCGAACGCCAAGTACCGCGTCCACCACTAGAAGTGATGAAGACGGGAGAAGGTAGAATGATGAAATATAGCCTAGGCGCACTGGTCGCTGCAGGCGTTCTCGCTGGCGGATTCGCCACGAGCGCCTCTGCTGCGGACCTGGGCGGCAATTGCTGCGCGGACCTCGAGGAACGCATCGCGGAACTCGAAGCCACGACGGCGCGCAAGGGCAATCGCAAAGTCTCGCTGACGATTTCTGGCTGGGTTGGCCAGCAGGTCACTTGGTGGGATGACGGCGGCCAATCGAACGTTTACGTGACCGATCTCGGCACGACGCTCGCCAGCCACGTGATGTTCACGGGCCAGGCGCAGATCATGCCGGGCTGGACCGCTGGTTACGTGCTGCACTTGGAAGCAATGGGCTCGGACAGCTTGACGACGAGCCAGGGTATCGCTGACGGTCCGTCTGTACTGACGATTTCCGGCGGTGGCGCGACGAACTCGGTCGGCACGCTGCAGTCGTTCTGGTTCATCAAGAGCGACCAGCTGGGCAAGATCTCGGTTGGTAAGCAGTCGCAGGCTTCGGATAACACGGCCATCCTGGTCGACGGTTCGGGCTCGCTCGTTCCGGCAAACTGGGTTCCGTTCGATTTCTTCTCATTCTTCGTGAGACAGAAGAACGGTCAGCTGACGAACCTGAACTGGGCAGGCACGGGAACCTGGGGTGACGTCAACGGTCTTCCGACGAACTCGGTTCGTTATGACTCGCCGACGTTCGCTGGCTTCTCTGTGTCGGCATCGTGGGGTGAAGACGACTTCTGGGATGTCGCAGCTCGCTATGCTGGCGAGTGGAACAGCGTGAAGGTCTCTCTCGCTGCAGCATACAGCCAGACGTCAAACGCAGTCACGAACGCCTACTTCCCGACGGGCAATACGCTTCAGGCACCCGACTCCGAATACTTCCAGATCGGCGCTTATGTTGAACACGTGCCGACAGGCCTGTTCGCCTACGGCGCCTACGGACACCTCGGTTTCGGCGACTCTTACGGTGCCGACGATCGTAGCAACAACACCTGGTACGGTAAGCTCGGTATCCGTAAGCGTTTGAACCCGCTTGGCCACACCGTATTCTATGGTGAGTACGAGCACATCGAGAACCGCAACGGCGGCACGATTGGCACCAACCTCGCTGATGGTCCTTCTGTCGATCTCTTTGACTACGACCGCTCGTCGGCTCGCCTCTGGGGTCTTGGTGTTGTCCAGGAAGTCGATGCCGCTGCCATGTCTCTTTGGCTGAAGTACCGCAACATCGATGCCAGCTTCAAAGGCGTCGAAGCGGTCGGTGATGTTGAAGGCGGTCTCTCGACCGACAACTTCCAGGAAGTTACCTTCGGTGCTCTGATCAACTTCTAATTCGATCAGAAACCGCGAATATCGAAGCCGCCCCTCACCGGGCGGCTTCTTTTTTTGCACCGACCTCTCCAGGCTTGCGTACCTCGACGACCGTCATGGCCGCGAAGGCGGCCACCCACGCCGAACCGCCGCCCTGCAATGACCGCAGACGAGCGACACCCCGGCCGGTGACGTCAGGCGGCCACCGGTCTAAAGTCTCGCCCATGTTTGAAACGTTCTTCAGCGAGCTGCGCTCGGCCAAGATCCCGGTCACGCTCAAAGAATACCTGACGCTGCTCGAAGCCGTCGCGGCAGGCGCGGCCGGCACGCGCGTCGAGGATTTTTATTACCTGTCGCGCGCCGCCCTGGTGAAGGACGAGCGCAACCTCGACCGTTTCGACCAGGTCTTCGGCCACGTGTTCAAAGGCCTCGAGTCGACGGCCGAGGCGATCGAAGCCGAAATCCCCGAGGAATGGCTCCGCCGCATCGCTACGCTGCATCTCTCCGACGAGGACAAGAAGCGCATCGCCGAGCTTGGCGGCTGGGACAAAATCATGGAGGAGCTGAAGAAGCGCCTCGCCGAGCAGAAGGAGCGCCATCAGGGCGGCAACAAATGGATCGGAACCGGCGGCACGTCGCCGTTCGGTGCCTACGGATATAACCCGGCCGGCATCCGTATCGGCCAGCACGAAAGCCGCCATCGTCGCGCGATCAAGGTTTGGGATAAGCGCGAGTTCAGGGATCTCGATGGCACCGCCGAAATCGGCACGCGCACGATCAAGGTCGCGCTGCGCCGTCTCCGTCAATTCGCGCGCACGGGTGCAGCATCCGAACTCGATCTCGACGGCACGATCCGCGGCACCGCCGAAAAAGGCTATCTCGACGTCCGCATGCGCGCCGAGCGCCACAACGCCGTGAAGCTCCTGATGTTCTTCGACATCGGCGGCTCGATGGACGACCACATCAAGGAAGTCGAAGAGCTCTTCTCGGCGGCACGCACGGAGTTCAAGCACCTCGAATATTTCTACTTCCACAACTGCCTCTACGAGAGCGTCTGGAAGGACAACGCCCGCCGCTACACCGACAAGACCCCGACCTGGCAGGTGCTGAACACCTTCCCCGCCGACTACAAAGTCATCTTCGTCGGCGATGCCTCAATGAGCCCCTATGAAATTTCGGTGCCGGGCGGCTCCGTCGAGCATATGAACGAGGAGCCCGGCGCCCTCTGGCTGACGCGCGTCACGGACATCTACAAGCATGCGGTCTGGCTGAACCCGATCGATGAGCGCCACTGGAACTGGACACCGTCGATCAACATGGTCCGGACGCTGCTGGGCGGCCGCATGTTCCCCTTGACGCTCGAAGGCCTCGACGCCGCCACCCGCGAACTGATGCGCTGACGCACCATGCGCGGGCGAACGGGTGCTCGGCCTGAGTTAATGCGGTGAAAAGCAAGGAACGAGTCGGCCTCGGGAGGTTGACCCGCCCCCGGTCCTGCGCCATGTCATGAGGGTTCGGGGGAACGGGGACATTCCCAAATGAAGATCGCACGAATTCTTTTCGTGGGCCTGATGACGGCGAGCCTCGGCGGCTGCGGCGCCAGCCTGCCGAAATTGTCGACTGGCTCGCTCTTTGGCGCAAACCAGGAGAGCCCCATCGACCGCAACAACGACCCTGCGACGCGCACGATGGATGTGGCTGCCACGTCGGCCCGCGCCATCAAGTGCGGCTATAATTTCGATCCCGCGAAGTTGAAGAACAATTTCCTCGCGACCCAGTCCGCTGCGAACCCCACCGATCTGCCGAAGCTGACGCAGATCTACGACGCGTCCTTCAATACGGTCTCGAAGGCGCTCGTCAGCAAACCGGATTATTGCTCGGCGGAAAAGACGGCACGCATCAAGCTGGCGTTGAACCGCCATCTGGCTGGCGACTTCACACCCTCTCCGCCTGAAGTCGCCGAAGACGACAGCCTGTTCGGAGGCTGGGGCAAATCCTCATCGTCGTCATCGTCCGGCAATCAAGGCGCCAACATGCAGGACATGATGCGGTAAGCCGCGTGCGGACCCGCTCGTGACCGCACCGAGTTCCAATCCGAAAGACCGGATGCGATAGCGTGCAGCAAATTCTGTGGGCGGAAATTTTCGTCAAAGCGATTGCGGGCGCGTTGCTGTTTCTAGCCCCGCTGACGACACTCGCACTGCTTGGGTTCGAACGTCCGAGCACCGGCTTCTGGCCAAGGTTGGTCGGAGCCATGACGCTCGGCATCGCCGCGGGCGTCTGGATCGGATTGCAATTCCCCGCCGCCCGTGGCGCAATCGGACCCGGTGGCCTGATCGCCATCAATTTCGCAACCGCTGCCGCACTCATCGTCCCGCTCATCATGGGCACGGCGGCACCCTCGCGACGCGGCAAGCTCGTTGCCGCAGCGGTCGCCATATCATTGTTGGCGCTGGCATTTCTCGAAATCGCACACGTGTAAACGAACGCTTCAGTCGCGCCGCGTAACCGTCGCCTAACGATTGCCCTCTAGAAAGAATTGCCGGTAGCGCGCTTCACGTCGCTCGCGCCACGATTTCTTATGGAACAATCGAACATGCACGTCGCCGCCCGTTCGGTCGCCTCGCTGACACCGTCATCGCCTGACACGGCATCGCGAACTGTGACGCGCGACGGGATCGCGCCACGCATCGATCTCACGCTCATCACCGAACGAAGCGCGTTCGATGCGCTCGAGCCCGAGTGGAACGATCTGTTCGAACGCTCGGCCCGATCCATCCACGTCTTCCAATCCTTCAATTTCTGCTGGCACTGGGCCAACGGCTTTCTCGCCAAAGACGGCGCCAAGTCAGGACCTCGCCTCGCGATCCTGACCGGTCGTCAGAACGGTCGCCTCGTGATGATCTGGCCGCTCGTCTCCGAACGCGCGAATGGTATCACTGAAGTTTATTGGATGGGTGAGCCCGTCGCGCAGTACGGCGACGCCTTGATCGACACCGGCAGCGTCTCGTCCGAAATTCTGCGCACAGGACTGGAGTACATCCGCAAAAATCTGTCGTCGGATGTTTTGCGCTTGAGACGTGTCCGCGCTGACGCCAATGTCGCGCGCTTGATGTGCGACATCGGCGCTCAAATCGCGGACACGCAAGTCGCGCCCTATATGGACCTCGCGAGCGCGAAGGATTTCGCAGCGTTCGAAGAGCAGAGCTTCTCAACCAAGATGCGCCGCAACCGTCGGCGGCTGACGAAACGGCTGGAAGAAAAAGGCCCGCTTGAATTCCTGCGCCTGCATGGCGGCGCCGAGGCTGGCGCGTTTGCCGCGAACGCAATCACCGTCAAAAATCGTTGGCTCAAGGATCGCGGACTTGTATCGAGCGCCTTGAACGACGACCGCACGGTTCGCTTTTTCCGCGACGTCGCAGAAAGCAAAGCCAAACCGGTTGCATGTGTCGTCTCGATTCTGAAGACGTGCGGAGACGCGGCCGCCTATGAGATTTCCTTCACCTGCAAGGGCCGTCTTGTCGTGCATGTGATGGCCTTCGAACTCGCATTCGAAAAAGCCGGCGTCGGCGTGCTGCTGCTCGAACAGAACTTGAAACAGGGCTACGCCGAAAAGCTCGACGTCTACGATATGATGGCGCCTGGCGACGCCTATAAAATGGATTGGTGCGATAAGTCCGAGCCGGTCATCGACTGGGTGATCCCCTCGAGCGCGAAGGGCTACCTCTACGCGCGCGTCTATCTCGAGTTTCTGCGCCCGCGCTTGAAGTCGGCACTCAAAGCCGTGCCAAAACCTCTGCGCCGTTTGATGCGTCAGGGGCTCACGGGCGCTTCGGCGCAGGGATAATCAAATTATCGACTGAGCGACGCTCTATTTGACGCCGAGCTTCTTCTGCAGGTTCGACGACGACGTCGTGTACTGGAACATCAGCTTCTTGTTGGGATAGACGATGCGATGCGCCGCCTGCGCCATCAGCGCCGCCTCGTGGAAACCCGACAGGATGAGCTTCAGCTTCCCGGGATACCAGTTGATATCGCCAATGGCGAAGATGCCCGGCTCGCTCGTCTCGAAGCGTTCCGTATCGACGTTGATGAGGTTCTCATGAAGATTGAGACCCCAGTCTGCGACCGGACCGAGCTTCATCGTCAGTCCGAAGAAGGGCAGCATGGCCGTGCACGGAACGCTTTCGACGCCGTCCGCAGTCTTGATTTGAACGCTTGAAAGTTCGCCGTCTGCGCCTTCCAGCGTCGTCACCTGCCCGATCAACAGACGGATTTGGCCGTCCGCAACCAGCTTGCGCATCTTCTCGACGGAATGCGGAGCGCCGCGAAATTCATCGCGACGGTGGACCAGCGTCAGGCTGTTGGCGACCGGCGCGAGGTTCAGCGTCCAGTCGAGCGCGCTGTCGCCGCCGCCGACGATGACGACGTCCTTGCCGCGCATCTGCTCGATTTTACGCACCGAATAGAAGACCGATTTTCCTTCGTAGTCTTCGATCCCTGCAAGCGGCGGACGCTTCGGCGTGAACGAGCCGCCGCCCGCGGCGATGACGACGACCTTGGTCAGACATTCAGTCCCGGCATCCGTCGTCAGGCGAAAGCGCCCGTCCGCCTCGCGTTTGAGCGTGTTGATTTGCTCGCTAAAATGGAATGTCGCCCCGAACGGTTTGATCTGCTCCATCAGCCGGTCGGTCAGTTCCTGGCCGGTGACGGTTGGCAGCGCCGGAACGTCGTAGATCGGCTTTTCAGGATAAAGCTCGGCGCACTGTCCGCCCGGCCGATCGAGAATGTCGACAACGTGCGCCTTGATATCGAGAAGCCCGAGTTCGAAGATCGCGAACAGGCCGCAAGGTCCGGCGCCGATGACGACGGCATCGGTCTCGATGATCTCGGCTGTCGTCGTTGCCTCTTGCGCCGGTGCGGTCACGGTCATTCGAATGCCCAATGCGTAAGTGTTGTCAGAACTGCTTCTCGGGGACGCGAACGATCAGCCCGTCCAGCGCGTCGCTGATTTTGATCTGGCAGGACAGTCGGCTCTCCTCGCGCACGTCGAAGGCGAAATCGAGCATGTCCTCTTCCATTTCCGACGGCTTGCCGGCTTTCTCACGCCAGGCTTTGTCGACATAGACATGGCAAGTTGCGCAGGCGCATGCCCCGCCGCATTCCGCCTCGATACCGGCGACGTCGTTCAGCTTGGCGGCTTCCATGACAGTCAGTCCGTTTTCCACTTCCACCGTCTGGCCTTCGCCGTCTGGCTGGATGAACGTGATCTTCGTCATGGGTCCGTGCGCGTCCTGTCGCTATTTCGCAATCCCTAAAGGGGGGGCTTGCATGTCACTGCTGATTTGGAAGTTACGATAGCGCGCACACTTAGAGGCACCGTTGCGGCATTTCAAGCCAAACGCTCGGCCATGCATGCTTTAGGGCGGCAGAGGGACCGGCTAAAGAACCGGCTGGTCAGGTGATTTCGTAGGTGCTGCGAATAAACGCGCCGGCTTCGGCCGCACCGCTCTCGATGCTGAGAATTGCGTCCGCGCAGGCCTCGGACACGGCACCAAAGTCCAGTCTTTCAGCCTCCTGGGCGATGTCGCCGAGCCGGAACGCCCCGACCGCCCGGCAGGAGCCCTTGAGCGTATGGGCCGCCACTTTCCACTCTTTCTGGCTGGTTGCGGACCGCAGCGTGGCGATCGTCTCAGGCAGCTGTCCCAGGAACAGGGTGAGGATTTCCTTCTCCAGCGCCTGATCGCCGAAGGTGTAACGGCGAAGGTGCTGGAAATCGACCGGTTCGGACGGTCTTGCATCGGCCTCGACGAACGCCGGAACGGCTTCCGGCCCGGTTGTCGGGCTTGGCGCTCTATGCATTCCATCTCCCCAGATCGCGACTTCTTCCCCGCGCGGCGAGGTTTGGTCTTCTAGTAATTGTGGCAAATGCGGAATAACTCTGGGTAAAGTTGAAGTGTCTATTTCGAAGTGTCTCGGTAGGGATTACTTAGGAAAGCTTGTCCAGGCGCGTCACGTGGTCGGCTGCATGGTTACGTTTTGGGTTTCGCCGTAATCCAGCCGCAAACGTCGCTGTAGGCTGCTAAGTGCCAGTGATGCATAGGCATTTCTTATCAAAGGATATGTCTTTGTGTTTTGCGGACGCATATAAAGTCCGATAGTGTGCAAAGAGAGTTTCCGGCTGCCCCGGGCGCACGGGGTATCGTTAGCGGTTGCCGGTTCGAGTGGGGGGCGTTGCGCAATGTCGCAAGATCAGATTGCGAAGCTGATGGCTATCGCCGGGAGGGCGCCTGCAACGGCGACGCCGGTCGAGCCGACGCTTGGCCAGCCGGCAGCAACCGACGAACCGTCAACACCTCCGCCTTCCACATCAATGCCCGCACTGGCTCTGCCTCCGCCTCTGTTGGGTGGGCTTTCGCCGTCCGATCAGCCGAAGCCTGAAAAGCCTGCGCCGGTAGTGGAAGAGGCACCGGCCCGGCGCGTCGCGCGCCGCCGTCCCGCAGGCCCGGTTCGCGGTAAGATCGCCGCTAACGACGATGTGCCGAGCATCGGCGGTCTGATCTACGCGCTCGAGCAGAAACCCTCGAGCAAGGTTTTTCGCCTCGCCACCATCGGCAGCATCGTCTGGGCCATCGGCGGGCTCGCGATCGGCGCCTTGACGCTCGCGCCGCAGTGGCAGGAAGGCGCTTCGCTCGCGACGCTCCTGGTGCAGCCGACGACGTTCTATACCGCGACTGCGATCGTCGCCCCGATCGGCATCATCTGGCTGCTCGCGTTGCTGAGCTGGCACGTCGCCTCGCTGGCGCTCAAATCCTCCACGATGAGCGAAGTCGCGATCCGCCTCGCCGAGCCCGACCGCACCGCCGAACAATCGATCGCGAGCCTCGGCCAGGCCGTGCGCCGGCAAGTCTCCTTCATGAACGACGCCGTCTCGCGCGCCCTTGGCCGTGCGGGCGAACTCGAGGCGCTCGTTCACAACCAGATCGCCGAACTCGAACGCTCCTACGAGCAGAACGAGCAGCGCATCCGCGACTTGATCAAGGAGCTGAGCGGCGAACGCCACGCCCTCGTCGATACCTCGACCAGCGTCACCGATACGCTGAGGACTCTCGGCACCGAAATCCCGATGCTGATCGAAAAGCTTTCGACGCAGCAGGTGACACTCTCGCAGATCATCTCCGGCGCCGGCGAAAACCTCGCCAATCTCGAAGGCTCGCTCGCGACCGCGACCGGCCGCTTCGAAGGCACGGTCGGCGCACGGACACAGCAGCTTCAGACCGTTCTCGAAGACTACACCGCAGCCTTCGCAACGGCGCTCGGCGCGCGAACCGAGCAGATGCGTCTGACGTTCGACGGCTACATGCAGACCCTCGACACGACGCTCGGCAACCGCACCGAGAACCTGCAGACCGTATTCGAGGAATACGCGCGCGCGCTCGACACGACGCTGTCGAACCGGGCTCAAGCGCTCGATATCCAGCTCGTCGAACGGACGCGCTCGCTCGACGAAGCCTTCTCGAAGCGCCTCGAGCTGTTCGACGATCAGATCATGCGCTCGACGACGGCCATCGACACTGCCGTCAGCGAGAAGGCGTCGCTGCTGACCAACGCTCTCGAGCTTCATGCGCATTCGTTCCGCGAAACGATTTCGCGCCAGGCTGCCGACCTCGACGACTCGGTGATGAACGGCATCAGCGCCGTCCGCCGCACCAGCGAGAACATCACCCGCCAGACGATGAAGGCGATCGACGGCCTCGCCAAGCAGTCGGGCGCACTCCAGAACGTCGCCGAGAACCTGTTCTCGCAAATTCATGGCGTGACCGACCGCTTCGAAAGCCACGGCGAACAGATCCTGAAAGCCGCGAACGTTCTCGACACCGCCAATCTCCGCATCGAGTCGACGCTGCAGTCGCGCCACGCCGAACTCAGCAGCACGCTCGATCGCTTCTCCGGCAAGGCCGACGAGTTCGGCCGCACGCTCGCCGGATACTCGACCGATCTCGAAGGCTCGCTGTCGAACATCGAACTCCGCGCCCGTGCCATCGCCGACGAACTGCGCGACGGCGCCGAAAGCAAGTCGCGCGTGCTGATGGCCGAACTCGACCGCGTCAAGAACGAGACCGAAGCCCATAGCGATCGCGCCATCGCCGATCTGCGCACGCGCTTCCAGAGCGTGTCCGGGGACCTGTCGCGCGAATTCGAGGAGCTTTCCTCGCGGCTGGCGTCGGCTTCCGATGAAACGCGTGAGCGCGCCGCCGAGGCCGCCGCGACGCTCGCCCGCGAGCAGGCCCGCATCCGCGAAGAAGCCGCGCGTCTTCCCGCTTCGACCCGCGAGACGGCGGAATCGATGCGCCGCGCCCTGCAGGATCAGCTGCGCGCCATCGAGCAGCTCAATCAGATTTCTCAGCGCGCCAACGCGCCCCGCGATGTCGTCCGGCCGGAGCTGCCGTCCGGCGCACGCTCGCCGGTATCACTCACCTCGGCGCTGAGCCAGCAGGGCCCCGGTGCAGGCCGGGGCAAACCGTCAGGGTCTCCGGACGGACGCGAATCCTGGTCGCTCGGCGATTTGCTGGCGCGCGCTTCGCATGAGGACGAAGCCCAGAGCGCGCACGCCCATGCTCAGGCGCCGCAGGCACCGAGCGCACCGCCGCCGCCGACTGCTTCGCCTGCCCGCCTCGACATCGCGACGATCGCGCGAGCACTCGATCCGTCGACCGCCTCGGCCATCTGGGGCCGCATCCGCGCCGGACAGCGCAACGTCCTCGTGCGCAGCATCTACGCGCCGGAAGCGCGCGCTCTCTTCGACCAGATCACCAACCGCGTCCGCGTCGATCGCGATCTCGAGCAGTCGATTTTCCGCTATCTGACCGACTTCGAGCGCATCATCAAGGATGCCGAAGCCCGCGATCCGAGCGGACGCGCCGCGCAGAACCATCTCGTGTCGGATACCGGCCGGGTCTACCTGTTCCTTGCCCATGCTGCAGGGCGCATCCGCTGATCGCGCAGAAGCGTGATTGCTGCGGACATGCGTTTCAACTCAGCAACCTCGGTTGTCGCTGATGTCCTCGCTCGCCATTGAAGTCCGAAGCGAAGTCTGGCCGCTGAAGGAAGCCTTCACGATTTCGCGCGGCGCAAAAACATCCGCGCACGTCGTCGTCGCGACTGTTCGCGACGGCCAAGTCTCGGGCCGTGGCGAGGCCGTACCCTACGCGCGCTACGGCGAGACGGTGGAAAGCGTTCTCGCACAAATCAACGACGCGGCATCGAGCATCAAGGCTCACGCTGACCTCGCTCGGGTTTTGAAACCCGGCGCGGCGCTCAACGCTCTCGATTGCGCGTTCTGGGATCTCGAAGCAAAACGCACAGGCCGCACCGTCGCAGCGCTCGCAGACTTGCCCGAGCCCGAAGCGGTCGACACGGCCTACACAATCAGCCTCGACACGCCGGAGACGATGGCGGCAAAGGCCGTGGCAGCTCTGAGCCTCCCGATCTTGAAACTGAAGCTCGGCGGCGCCGGCGATGCCGACCGCATGCGCGCGGTGCGTTTGGCGCGGCTCGATGCGCGGCTGCTGGTCGATGCCAATGAAGCCTGGACTCCGGAATTGCTGCCGGGCCTGCTCGCGGTCGCCGCCGAATGCAACGTCGAGGTCATCGAGCAGCCGCTGCCGGCCGGTGCGGACGAAGCACTCGCCTCGGTCACGCACCTCGTTCCGATCTGCGCCGACGAAAGCGTGCACACGGCTGCCGATCTCGCGCGCCTCAACGGCCTCTACGATGCGGTCAACATCAAGCTCGACAAAGCCGGTGGCCTCACCGGTGCCATCGCGTTGGAGAAGGCCGCCCAGGAACTCGGCCTGAAGGTGATGATCGGATCGATGGTCGCGACCTCCCTCGCCGTCGCGCCTGCGATGCTGCTCGCACGCAACGCCGATTGGGTCGATCTCGACGGCCCGCTGCTTCTGGCGCGGGATCGCGATCCGCCAATTCACATCGAGAACGGACGCATTGCGCCGCCCGAGCGGTCGCTCTGGGGCTGACGTTTACGACGCCTCCCGCACGATCAGCACACCGCCATTCCACGTTTGCATCAGCCGCACGGCTGCGCCGAGAGACACCGCCGCGATGACCGCCATCGCGACATAGGAAAGCGGACCGGCCTCTGCGTAGAAATAACCGGCGATCAGCGTTGCGACGCCCATCGCAACCCCCGCGGATACCGTCGCATAGAGAGCCTGCGCACTCGCAGCTCGGTCGCGCGGAACGGCGTCGTGAATGAAGTGCATCGCCCCGATGTGCGACGCGCCGTAGGTCACGCCATGCAGGAGTTGCAGCGGCACAAGGATCGCAAGCGACGGATCGCTGGCCAGCGTCAGCCACCGCACAATGGATGCGAGCCCCGCAATCGCGATCAGTCGGACTGCGCCGAACTTTGCCGCGACGCGCCCCGAAAACGTGAAAAGCAAAACTTCCGCGAAAACGCCGATCGCCCAGAGCGTCCCGCACCATGCTGCCGATAGCCCCTGTTTCTGCCAGATGATCGTGCCGAACGTGAAGAACGTCGCGTGCGCAGCCTGCGCGAGGCCCGCCGCAATCAGGAACAGCCGGAATTCGCGACGCGCCAGAAGTTCGCGCGGTTCCGCGATTTTCCAGAACGGTTGCGCAGCGTTGGCGGACGGGCCCGGCGCACCGCCGACGCTCGGCACCTGATACGCCGCGATCAACGTCAGCGCGCAGCCGAACGCAATCAGCCAGATCCCTGCCCCGCCTCCGAACTCGGTAATCGCGACGCCTCCGGCGAAACTCGCCGCGACGAAGCTCAGCGATCCCCAGAGCCTGAGCCGTCCATAATCGAGCCCGCGCGCACGCGCGCCCTGCACCGCGATCGTGTCGATCAACGGCATGATCGTCGAGTTGCTGACCATCAGCAGGACCGCGAAAATCAGGATCGCCCAGTATGACGGTGCGATGGCCAGTACCAGCACGAATGCCAGTGCCGCCCATGCGAGTGCAATCAGATGACCGCGACGCACACCGCTGCGATCGGCGACAACCGCCACGGCCGGCGTGATGAGCACGCGCACGAACAGCGGAGCCGCAATGACCGCGCTGATCTCGCCCGCTGTCAGTCCCTTCCAATCGAGCCAGACCGGCATGAACGGCACGTACATGCCGTAGACGACGAACAGCGCGCCGTAGAAAAGCGCGACGGGCAGTGCGAAGGCGCCGGCTTTATCTTCGATGACGGACACAAGAGATCCCCGAAATACTCAGACGCGATTCAACCATAGAGCGGCGATGCGAAATTACGACGGCGTCTTGTGCGCCGCCGCTTATCCCTAGGAACGGGGGAGGCACAGTCTGCTCATCGCACAAGAATCGCTTATGCGTTGAGTGTTTTTTTGCGGAGCACAAAACGACGATGCAGTCTTTGTCTCTACCGGTTGCCGAGGACGCTGAAACCGAATATCGCGCGATCGAAGCGACGCTTCTCGAAACCGCGCGCGGCCGCTGGTTTCTCGCCGAGCATGGCCGCCGCGCCCGGCGTCTCGACAGCAATCTTCTCGAAGATGCGATCACGCGTCTACAGAACTCGTTGCGCGAACCGCCCGCGCTTCTGGGTCAGCTGAAAGCCGAAATCGAAACCGTCAAGGCTGACCTCGCCGAGACGCGCGCCAGGCTCATGGCCCGGCCGACGGTCGATGAAAGCATCTTGCCGACCCACGCCATCCTCAAGGCTGCGGAAGATATTCATGACATCGCGTGGTCGCTGCAGGCCAATCCGTTCGATCCGAAAGGCTGCGAGGAAATCGCCCGCAACGCCGGCAAACTTTACGCGATGAGCCAGTCGCAGGCAGCGCAATCGCACCGCGCCGTCGCCGCCTCCAATGCACTGGATACCGCCGCGACGAAGCTCGAGGGCGTCCTCGAAAGCGTGCTCCATGAGCTGAAGGTTGATGACGGCGCGTAAAGGATCGACCATCGACACATAAAAAAACCGGGCGCGATGCCCGGTTTTTTATTGCCATCATTCAATGACGAACGCCGCCTACCACCGCGTCCGCATACCGACCGAAAACAGATCGACGGAAGCTTGGACGTTGCCGGTAAACGGCCCAACGTTCGCAGGGCTTGCGGTGTAAAGATCGATGCCGCCATCCTGGATGAAGATGTGCGAGTACGCAGCATCGAGCGTGATCGAGTCGCTCCATTGATAGCTGGCGCCGATGCTCAGCCAGACGCGGTTGTTGTCCGGGATCTGAACCAGCCGCTTCGATGCATCGTCAATGGGAGAAATCTCGTAGGCAACACCGCTGCGCAGCGTGAGCCTCGACGAATAATCGTACTCACCGCCGACGGAGAAGAACCAGCCGTCATTCCAGTTCGCGGCAACGGACGGCCCCGGCCCATAAGGCGTCGAAAGCGAAAGATCCTTGAAGCGGCTCCAGTTCGACCACTGGGCTGTGCCAAGCAGGCGGGTGGTGGGCGTCACGACCTGCCGCAAGCTCAGCGTCACGATATCCGGCAGGTTGACCGTCCCGATGGAGGGCAGCGTGCCGGTATTGAGGGAATGGAACTTGCCATCGAGATCGTGCGTCATCTGCGAGCGATAGCCGAGACCGATCGTCGTTCCTGCCGTCGGCTCGAGCGTAATGCCGGCGGTCGCGCCGAATGCCCAGTCGGTCCCGCCGAACTGTGCGATGGTGTCTGGGGAATCGCGGAATTGCAGTTTGCCTTGCGCCCATTCGATCTGGACGCCGGCGCCGACGGTGATGCCGGGCGCGATGCGGTAGGCGACCGTCGGGTTGGCGTTGATCGTCAGCAGCTTGGTGGTCACGCCCAGGTATGAGCCGGGATAGAGTGTATTCTCAGGCTTCGTTGCCAAGCCGAAGGGCGAGGTGATCGCCATGCCGACCCAGAGATCGCGCCCGACCTGATACGCGCCGTAGCTTGAGCTGGTGGTCGCATCGATGCCGATGTTGCCGCTACTGCCGGTACCAAGTGGCGATCCGGTGATGTCGATATTTCCGTAGGGCAGAACGAGCGTGTAGGACGATTCCGAATTGAGCCCCGGGAATTGTGCCGTCGCCGCCGAGTTCCAGAACATCGAACCAAGGCTGCCGCCTGCGGCCGAGCCGGCCGAAGCTGAGCCCATGAACACGGTCGACTGCTCGTGAATATCGAAACCGCCAGCGGATGCGGCCGAAGCCCCTAACCCCAGCGCTAGGAGAGCAAAACTTCCAGCATAGGAAAATTTCCGCATGTCGCGCGTGATCGGCATCGTGATTGGGCCCCCTCAGGCGCGCTTCAAGGCGCCCGCCGTATTCTGCCACAATACGTGAACCGCGCCACTCGCGCAGGCCTCTTTCCAACAGCCGCGAATCAATCTGGCAAGATAGTTTGCCCGTGTGCCAGCAGCGCAACAAAAAACCGGCCCGCCAGTGGCGGACCGGTTTTGCTAAGCTCCGTTCCAAGATTCTGGATCGAGCCTAGCGCTCCCCCCGGAGATAATTTCCGGCCACAAGTGCCGGAGCCGCGCGCAAGCTGCCAAAGTGAAGGCGGCATCGCAAGTCTTGACGACAAATGACGAAAACGAGTCTGTCTCTACGATGCTTTGACGCCACAGCAACCGCTGCGATGCAGCAACGATTGCTGGCGCAGAGTGCATCGCAGATCAATGATCGTGCCGGTGCGTTCGCAGTGCAAAGTGATGATCGACCGGGCCATTGCCTGCGCCGATGCGCCGATGCTGGCCGGCATCGAGCGCCTCCCAGACGAACGATTTGGCCCGCGCAACGCACTCTTCGAGCCGGCGTCCAAGCGCGAGATTGGCGACGATCGCCGCCGACAGCGTGCAGCCCGTGCCGTGGGTGTTGCGCGTTTCGACCCACGGCCGCCGCAAAACATGATGCGTCGCGCCGTCGAAAAGAATGTCGACCGCCTCCGCGCCGCTTGCATGGCCGCCTTTGAGCAGAACGGCGCCGCATCCGAATTGCATCAGCTTCTCGGCATCGCGGCGCATGTCCGCTTCCGTTTCGGCGTCCGAGCCTCCGAGCAGTTTTGCAGCCTCGGGAATGTTCGGCGTGATCAGGAACGCTCGCGGAATGAGCAATTGCTGGATGGCATCGATCGCGTCTGGCGCGAGCAGAACGTCCCCGCTCGTCGCGACCATCACCGGATCGACGACCACCGGCACGGATGGGATTTCGGAAAGCAGCCGCGTCACGATCTCGACTGTTGCCGCATCGCCCAGCATGCCGGTCTTGGCTGCTGAAACAGAAAGGTCCGAAGCGACCGAGCGGAACTGAGCGGCGATGAAATCGGGCGCAATCCCGAGCACGCCCGAAACGCCCGTCGTATTTTGCGCCGTAAGTGCGGTGATGACCGACGCGCCGTAAACGCCGAACGCCGAGAAGGTTTTCAGATCAGCCTGAATGCCCGCGCCGCCCGACGGATCGGAGCCCGCAATGGTAAGCGCGATCGGCGGCGCTGTGGGAGCCATCGGTGCTGTAGGCTCCGCGCTCAGGGCGTTCCTTTCTGAAGGATCTGGCCTTCAAGACCGGCCGGTGTGACGAGCGATTCAATCTTGGCGAGGCCCGGGAAGTTTTCGAGCATCCACTGGCTGAACCAGTTCTGCGCGCCGAAGATGAAAAGCAGGCCCATCGCGATCAGCAGCAGACCCATGATCCTCTCCAGCGTCGTGAAGTGCTTTTTGAAGCGCTTCATGAAGCCGAGGAACGGCCGGATCGCGATGGCCGCAAGAACGAACGGCACGCCGAGGCCCAGCGAGTAGGCGAACAGCAGTTTCACACCGGCCCAGAGGCTCGTCTCGCTCGCGGCCAGCGTCAGCACCGTTGCAAGCACCGGACCGATGCACGGTGTCCATCCGAACGCGAACGCGAGGCCCATGACGTAGGCGCTGATGAAGCTCGCTTCTTCGGCGGCGTGCGAATAGCGCGCCTCGCTGTAGAGCAACGGAATTCGGAACACACCGAGGAAATGCAATCCGAACAGCAGGATGATGATACCCGCGATCGTTCCAAGCTCGGCGCGATAGGACAGCATCACCTGTCCGACCGTGCTGGCTCCCGCGCCAAGCGCCACGAAGACGGTCGTGAACCCCAGAACGAAAAACATCGAAGATACGACGACCCTGCCCCACACGCGGCGGTCGACCTCATCCTCTCCCGTCAGCTGATCGAGCGTCGTGCCGCCGATATATCCGAGATAGGGCGGGACCAGCGGCAGCACGCACGGCGACAGGAAGCTTGCGAGCCCGGCAAGAGCAACGCCAATGTAGATGTGCGCATCTGCAAACATTCTATCGATCTACCTCGCCGTGCAGTTCGCTCTGCTTTGGTCAGCGCGCCAGCGCTGCGATACCTGGCAACTCTCGTCCTTCGAGCCATTCGAGGAACGCGCCACCGGCCGTGGAGACGTACGTAAACTCGTCCGTGACATTTGCGGCGTTCAGCGCCGCGACGGTATCCCCGCCGCCCGCGACCGAAACAAGTTTGCCAGCCTTCGTCAGCGATGCAGCCGCGCGTGCAACGGCAAACGTCCCGTCGCCGAAAGGCGAAATCTCGAACGCTCCCATCGGACCATTCCAGAGCAAGGTCTTCGTTCCCGCGAGCACGTCCGTTACATGCGCGACCGATTTCGGCCCGACATCCAAAATCATCGCGTCCGCCGGCACATCGTCGATTGCAACGACCTCGCTTGCCGCGCCTTCCTTGAACTCGCGCGCGATCACGGCGTCGACGGGCAGGACGATCTCGCAGCCCTTCTCCTTGGCCTTCGCGAGAATCTCGCGAGCCGTTTCCGCAAACTCGGGCTCGGCAAGCGATTTGCCGACGTTGGTTCCGGCCGCCTGCAGGAATGTGTTGGCCATACCTCCGCCGATGATCAACTTGTCGACCTTCGCGACAAGGTTCGTCAGCACCGGAATTTTCGTCGAGACCTTGGCGCCGCCGACGAGCGCTGCCGTCGGACGCTGCGGTTTTTCGAGTGCCGTGCGCAGCGCGTTGATCTCTTCCATCAGCAGCGGCCCGGCGTAGGACGGAAGATGATGTGTAATGCCCTCGGTCGAGGCGTGTGCGCGATGAGAGCACGAGAACGCATCGCCGACGAACACATCGCCGAGCTTCGCGAGCGCGCTCGCGAATTCAGGATCGTTCTTTTCCTCGCCCTTATGAAAGCGAAGGTTCTCGAGCACGGCGATGTCGCCATTCGACAGCGATTGAACCGCCGCTTCGGCGGCCGCGCCAATGGAATCCTCGCCGAATTTCACGGGCCGCCCGAGCAGGTCCTGCAGCGTCTGCGCGACGGGACGAAGCGACAGCTCCGGATCAACGCCCTTGGGCCGTCCGAAATGCGAGATCACGATGACCTTCGCGCCGCGATCGCTCAACGCCTTGAGGCCCGGAACCACGCGTTCGAGACGCGTCGCATCGGTCACCTTGCCGTTCTTGATCGGCACGTTGAGATCGGCGCGCACGATCACGCGCTTTCCCGCGACGTCGATGCCGTCCGTAGTCTTCAGCTTGTCCAGATTCATGCCTTGTACCGGTACCTTTGAGCAGCAGCGCGCGTCACGCGCCGCACCTAGTTCGCTTTTTTGGCGAGCGCCTGCGCGATGTCGGCAACGTGCGCGGCGGTGATGCCGAAATGCTGGAACAGCTTCGCAGCCGGAGCCGACGCACCGAATCCCGGCATTCCGACGAACTTGTCCGAAGGTCTCAGCCACTCGTACCAGGACTGCGCAACGCCCGCTTCGATGGCGACGCGCGGTGCTTCTCCGAGCACGCTGTTGCGATAGCTCTCAGGCTGCGCGCGGAACAATTCGAACGACGGCATCGAGACCACCGCAGCCGAAACTCCGTTCTTCGCGAGCGCCGCCGCCGCCTCGATCGCAACGCCGACTTCCGATCCCGTTGCGATCAGCGTCACGTCTCGCGCGCCTTCGGACGCCTTGACGACGTAAGCGCCTTTCGCGCTCTGGTTCTCCGGCCCGTCGCTCCGCAGGTTCGGAACGGCCTGCCGCGACAGCGCCAGGATCGAAGGCGTCTTCTTCGCCGCGATCGCAAGCTCCCAGCACTCGGCCGTTTCGATGCCGTCTGCGGGGCGGAAGACGTTGAGGTTCGGAATGGCGCGCAACGCGCTCAGGTGCTCGACCGGCTGATGCGTCGGACCATCTTCGCCGAGCCCGATGGAATCGTGCGTCATGACGTAGACGACGCGCTGCTCCATCAATGCCGACAGGCGGATCGAGGGGCGGCAATAGTCGGTGAAGACGAGGAACGTGCCGCCATACGGAATGAAAGAGCCCGACAGCGCGATGCCGTTCATGGCCGCCGCCATGCCGTGCTCGCGCACGCCGTAGTGGACGTAATTGCCCGCAAAGTTCTCGGGCGTGATCGAGACTTGAGCCTTCGTCTTGGTGAGGTTCGATCCGGTGAGATCGGCGGAGCCGCCGACGAGTTCAGGCAGCGCCGGAACCAAATGTTCCAGCGTCAATTGCGACCAGACACGCGTTGCACGCTTGGTTGCGTCGGCGGCGAATGCAGTCTTCGCAGCCGCAATCGCGGACGCAAGCGCCGTGTCGAGCTTTCGCCCGCTGATCAGTGCCTTTGCTTCGGCGTTGGCGCCCGAAAGACGCTTCGCCCAATCGGCATATGTTTTCGCGCCGCGGCTTCCGACTGCACGCCATGCCGACAGGATGTGATCGGGCACGTCGAACGGCTGATACGGCCAATCGAGACGCTCGCGCGTTGCCTTGATTTCCTCGCCGCCGAGCGGTTCGCCGTGTGCGGAGGATTTGCCGGCCTTGTTCGGCGCGCCGTAACCGATGACGGTTTTGCATGCGATCAGCCACGGACGCGAGCTATCGCCCTTCGCCGCCTTGATCGCGGCTGCGATCGCCGCCGGATCATGACCGTCGACGCGTGCGGTGTTCCAGCCCGACGCCGCGAAGCGTTCAAGCTCGTTGTCGGAGACGGCAAGGCTCGTCGCGCCGTCGATCGAAATCGAGTTGTCGTCCCAGAGAACGATCAGCTTGCCGAGCTTCAGATGCCCCGCGAGCGAGATCGCTTCCTGACTGATGCCTTCCATGAGGCAGCCGTCACCGGCGATCACGTAAGTATGGTAGTCGATGAGATCGTTGCCGACGCGCGCCGCAAGCAAACGCTCCGACAGCGCGATGCCGACGGCGTTGGCGAGGCCCTGCCCCAGCGGACCGGTGGTCGTCTCGATGCCGGGGGCATGGCCATATTCCGGATGTCCGGCCGTCTTGGAGCCGAACTGCCGGAAGTTCTTCAACTCCTCGATCGTCATGCCGGGATAGCCAGTCAGATGCAGCAGCGCATAGAGCAGCATCGAGCCGTGGCCGGCGGAAAGAACGAAACGGTCGCGATTGGCCCAGCCCGGAACCGCCGGATCGAACTTTAGCGCCTCGGTGAACAGAACGGTCGCAACGTCGGCCATGCCCATCGGCATACCCGGATGCCCGGAATTCGCGGCCTGAACAGCATCCATGGCGAGCGCGCGGATGGCGTTGGCCATATCGCGAACGCTAGGGGCCGGCGACGTCACCGCCTTCGTCTGGGCTTTGGTCATTTATTGGTCGATCCCGTCTTGTGGCGCCTCGCGCACCGTCATGAAACTTTGACGGACATTTACCGGGCGAACGGGGGGCCGTCTACCGCGGTTAACCCCTGTCAAGGGAATTAGGGCTGGCTTTTCGAGCACTTGACAACCAATGACCAAGTGTCACGCCGCGCCGGCCCGTGATTTAGCCTTTGCCTCGCGGGGCGTCGCCTCGGAACGGGCAAGCGCGGCCTCTTCGACCTCATCCTCCTGGAACAGCTTTTCGAGCATCGCTTGGGACGAGCGCGCGCGTTCGATCAGCTTGTCGGCGTCCGAGGTGTGCTTGTAGTCCTCGTTCAGGCGTCGCTCGTCGTGATCCCGGAAGGTATTGACGGTGCGTTCCGCGACCCGCTGCGAATAACCGAGCCCAAGCAATAGCAGGCGCGTGAGGTCGAGAGAGGCCAGGAACGTTTCGCGACGCAGTTCCGCTACGCCGAGATCCAGCAATCGCATCGCATGCATACGATCGCGGGCGCGCGCATAGACCGGCACATGCGGATACCGCGTCTTGACGATTTCCGCCGCGCGCATCGAAGCTTCGACGTCGTCGATTGCGAGGACAAACGCCCGCGCCTTTCCGATCTGCGCCGCTTCGAGAACTTCCGGACGGCTGACGTCTCCGAAGAACGCCTTGTTGCCGAAGCGTTTGACGAACTCGATCTGCTCGGCGCTGATATCGAGCGCGGTGAACGGAATGCCCTTGGCACGCAACACGCGCGCCGTGATCTGACCGAAGCGGCCGAAGCCCGCGATGACGACGTGCCCATCGTTCTCTGGGATCGGATCGAATGCACGCTGCGGCGCCTGCTTCTTGAACAGCACGCGCTCGAGCATCAGCAGCAGCGGCGTCATCGCCATCGACAGCGTCACGACGACCGCCAGGATCTCAGACGGGCGCGTGCCGAGCACGCCTGCTGCGCGACCGACCGACAGCAGCACGAACGCGAATTCTCCGCCTTGCGACAGGGCGAAGGCCAAGCGCCGCGCAGGCCCGGCTTCGAGCCCCTGCCAGCGGCCGAGGCCGAAGAGAATGACCGATTTTACGGCGATCAGGGAGACAGTCAGCAGCGCGATCAGCACCGGCTCCGAGACGAGCAATTTCAGGTTTAGCGACATGCCGATCGCGGTGAAGAATATGCCCAGCAGCAATCCTTCGAACGGCGCGATGTCGGCTTCGAGTTCGTGACGATAGCTGCTCTCGGCCAGCAGCGCGCCCGCGATGAACGCGCCGAGCGATGCGGAAAGCCCGACGGCCTCCATGATCAGCGTCACGCCGACGACCGTCAGCAGCGCCGCCGCCGTCATGGCTTCCTTGACCTTCGAAAGCGCGACGAGGCGCAGCAAGAAATCGAGCGCGTAGCGGCCGACGAAGACGACAGCTGCGATCGTCGCCAAGCCTTTCGCGAACGTCAGATAATCGATGTGCGGAGCTTGCTGCATGGCGCTCACGGCGAAGTAAGGCGCGAGTGCGATCAAGGGAATTGCCGCGATGTCCTGGAACAGCAGCACGGAAAATCCGAGACGGCCATGACGCGTCTGGAGTTCTCCGTTCTCCTCCATCACCTGCAGCGCGAACGCCGTCGACGACAACGCCAGGGCTGCGCCAGCAAACAGCGCCGGCTGCCATTGCGTGTCGAAGAACAGCATGCCGATGAAACCGAGCGCGATCGCCGTCAGTACGACCTGCGCCGATCCGAGACCGAACACAGCCTGGCGCATCGCCCATAAACGCTTCGGCCTGAGTTCAAGCCCGATCAGGAACAGCAGAAGCACGACGCCGAACTCGGCAAAATGCAGAACCTGCTCTGCGTCCTGCTCGGAAAAAAGGGCACCGGCTCCAAAAGGCCCGAGCATCACGCCGGCGACCAGATAACCAAGGACGGCTGCTATTCCGAGCCAGCGCGCGAGCGGTGCAGCGAGTGCCAGGGCAGCGAGCAGAATCGCGAGTTCATGGAGAGTCACGCTCGTTCCTCATCTTCTGGGCCAGGGATTTCTGAAGTCATTTGCAGTACGCGGAATACTACAGGATCGGCGGGTGCACGAATCCGGGCGAACCGTGAAGCAATAAGCCGGGCTTAATTCAGGCAAACTCGCAGTTTCAGGGGTCGTGAATTGCCGAGGTATGTGAGGCGCTTCGCAAAGAAGGCTGATAAGCGGGGCGCGTCAATGCACGAGCCCGCATAATCCGCGATTGAGCAACCCTGGCATGCGCTGACGGCTAGGGCCGCGGATGAACCTCTTCCAGCAACCCGCCCTCCTCCTGCCAGCCGTCCGAGCCGTCGCGATACCAGTCGACGTTACGATAGCCGTAGGTCAAGGCACGCTTCGCGGCGTTCCAGCTCATCCAGCAGTCCCTGAGGCAGAAGAAGACGAGCCGTTTCGATGTGTCGCCGCCGCTCAGTTCAGCGAGGCTGCGCCGAAAGTAGCTATCGTTCGCTTCCGACAGCACCCCGTAACCCACGTTTGGAAGCCAGACGGCGTTCTCGATGGATTGATGCGTCGTCTCGCGCCACAGCGTCCCGGCCGGCAAATTCGGCGGTTTCGGCGGATGTGGATAGACGTCGATAAAGACGGCGCTCTTCGCTTGCCAGAGTTCCGTCGCATCGCGGTTGGACAGGATGGTTGCGCCCTTCAGCGTCAGCGGCACCGGAGAGCGATAATCGTCGGTTCGATAGGCGTCGGGTTCCGGAGGCGGCGTGCGCGGCGTCGAAGGCGTGGGCGATGTGATGGCGACGTCAGCGTCGCCTACTGTGCCTGAAGGCGATGACGCCGTCGCGGCCGCTGCGAACAGAGCGCTGGCGACGCCGAAGATGCCCAGGACACCGTATCGCAATCGCATCCGTCGTGATGATTTCATTGCAGGCTTCCGGCACATCAACCCCGGAGCTTTCTGGCATTTTTTGAGATTGCGCGGAAGCTATAAGGGCGAGCGCACAACGACGTGCGCTCGCCCACTAAATCAGGAAGTCGCAAAAATCAGGGAGCAGCGGCTGCGGGCTGCTCCGGCGTTGCTGCCGTTGCCGCAGGCGCGGCCGACCCTCCCGCTGCTGCGGTCGTCCGCGGCTTCGTCACCATCTCCATCGACGTATCGTCGTCGACGAGAAGCGGCACGCCGTAGTCGAGCAGCACCTTGTCGATGTCGCCCTGGCGCTTGCGAATGATTTCGTTGAGCTGACGCTTCCACGCATCGTCGCCGTTGCGCACGCCCATCGTGATGCGGAACGAGATCTTGCCGCCGACTTTTTCTTTCAGAAGTGGCACGACAACCAGCGGCTCGCCGCCGCGCGTCGCCCAATAGGCGCCGATCGGCCCCCAAAGAACACCGGCATCGACATCGCCCTTGCGGATGTCGTTGATCATTTCTTCCGCCGGATTGAAGTATCGCCGGTCGACGTTCATCCGGTATCCGCGGACATTGCTCATCAGACCGTTGGCCGCCACGACATTGCCGCCCGGCGTCCCCTGTTCGACGCCGATCCGCTTACCCTTGAGACGTGGATCAGCGAACGTTTCGAGTCCGTCGAGGCCCGTGCCCTTCTTGTAGAGAAGAACCGATGTCGATCGATAGATGGCGTTGGTGTTGAGCACGATATCGTCGCCCTGCCCCCATCCGATCACGAGGTCGCAGCGTTTCGCCGCCAGTGTCATGCGGATGAAACCGAGCGACTTCGGGTACCATGTGTAGGCGACGGGAATCTTCAACTCATCGGCGATGATGTCGGCGATCTTGTTTTCGAACCCCTCGCCTTTCTGATTGGAGAACGGCAGATCAGAAGGATCGGCACAGACTCTGAGTTCCTTGCGGTTGACCAGATCGGCGCGCGGCACGTCGGCAGCGTGTGCCGAATTCGTAAACGCCAACGCTGAGATGACTCCAGCGAGAGCGAATGCCAGGACAGGCACGGGCGATAGCGTGTTTGCGATAGCTTGCTTCCTCACAGCGGTGACCCTTTTTTATTTTGCGACGTGGTTCGAACGATCCGTTACGAAAAGGGGCAAGCCGGATCACGACCTGCCCCCACAGTAAATCTGTCGAACGGATATTGGGTGTCTTCCGCAACGCCGAGAGCGCAAGACGCATCAAACTTTAGTGAGCTTGGGAAATTACAGTCCCTCAGCCAGTGCACTCATCAGCTGCTTTTTTCGCTTCGTCCGAAATATCTTCGCGTCCGTTGGGACGGCCCGGAGGCATGATGCCGAGCGAACGAGCTTTGATGTACGTGTAGATGTCGTCGAGGTAGCACATGATGTTCTTGTCTTCGCCGAACGACGGCATGACGAACATCGTGCCTCCTCTATCCTCTTTCTTGCCGGCCGAGACGATGCCGACGAACGTGCTGTAGTCCATCGTCTTCAGCGAGTCGGCCAATGCCGGCGCGAACGTGCTGCCCAACGCATTCGGACCGTGGCAGACGTGGCAGGCGTCATGATAGCGGCGGAAACCGTTCCATGTGCCCCAGTCGACCATGTAGTCCTTGGTCGCGACCGGCTGCGGGTCGCCGTCTTTATTGCGATAGCGGCCGTCCTCGAACTTGTAACCGTCCTGCTTCGCGAGTTCCGAAACCGGATCGGGTGGAGAAGTGCGATCCTTGATATCGGTTGGTGCAGCGTCCTCAGCAATCACGGGAATGGAGACCGTCGTCATTAGGGCGGCGCAGGACATGACTGCCACCGCGATTTTTTTACTGAACTTTCCCACGAGTTTCCTCTTGTCGTTGTGTCTTATCTAAACGCCGGATGGGTTCGTTGTATCCCACCTTCTTTGTTTTGGTATGGAACTTACGCGCCGCGCTCAATACCCCATTTGCTTGTTTATCCGGTACATGAGGGCGCAGCAGCGGGAGAATTCCTAGCAGATTTCCCGGGAGGTCTCTTGATTTTGCCCATTTGGGCAAAACTTTCGAAATCGCATCGACCGACGGCCATAAAACGTAAAAAGGAGCCGGCGCAGGTTAACCTGCGCCGACCCCCAAATCGTGACCTTCACTCCTATGGGAGAGCGAAGACGGTGAGTGAGCCACCAAGGTTGGTGTACTGCTTGAGGCCAGCGTAGCCACCGACAGCACCCAGACCATCGGTCGGGTTCGTCAAGCCAGCAGCAAGACCGATACCGGCCCAGCCACCAACGCCCGAGAACACGGCGACGTACTGCTTACCGCCATGCGAGTAAGTCATAGCGTTGCCGATGATGCCCGACGGCGTCTTGAACTTGAACAGTTCCTTGCCATCCTTCTGATCGACGGCTTTGAAGTAGCCCTCGAGCGTGCCGTAGAAGGCAACGCCGCCAGCCGTGGTGAGAGCACCCGACCAGACCGAGAACTGCTCAGGCTTCGACCAGACGATCTTGCCCTTCACGCCATCCCAGGCAATGAAGTTACCCATGCCGCCATGGCTGTCCGGAGCCGGGAACATGGAGAGCGTGGCGCCCACGTAGGGCTGACCAGCCGTGTACGAAACCTTGAAGGGTTCGTAGTCCATGCACACGTGGTTCGTCGGGACATAGAACAAGCCGGTCAGCTTCGAGAACGAAGCCGGCTGCTGGTCCTTGGAGCCGAGAGCCGCAGGGCAGACGCCCTTCGTGTTGACGTCGGCGCCCTTGCCGTCCTTGAACGTCGAGTACTTGGCGACGCGGATCGGACGTCCATAGTTCTTGCTGGACTTGTCCATGTCAACGCCAGTAGCCCAGTTCACGGCCGGGTCATACTTCTCAGCGACTAGAAGCTCGCCCGTAGCGCGATCCCAGGTGTAGCCGAAGCCGTTACGGTCGAAGTGCGTTGCGATCGCGCGCTTCGTGCCGTCGAAGTCGAGCTCGGCCAGGATCGGCTCGTTGATGCCGTCATAGTCCCACTCGTCGAACGGCGTCATCTGGTATGCCCACTTGGCAACACCAGTGTCGACGTCACGAGCGAACATCGTCATCGAGTAGAGCTGATCGATCGGCTTGCCATCCGGTCCCGCACGCTGAGAAGGGTTCCAGGTCGAGGGGTTGCCGGTGCCGTAGTACATCAGGTTGAGGTCCGGATCGTAGGCCATGTAGCCCCAGGTCGAACCGCCACCGATCTTCCACTGATCGCCATTCCAGGTCTTCAAGGACGAGTCCTTGCCGACCGGCTTGCCGAGCATCATGGTCTTCTCGGGGTCGACGAGAATGTCCGAATCCGGGCCCATCGAGTAGGCGCGCCAGACCTTCTTGCCGCTGTTGATGTCGTAAGCCGTCATGTGGCAGCGAACGCCGAATTCAGCGCCCGAGATACCGATAACGACCTTGTCCTTGACGACCATCGGAGCCTGAGTTCCGGTCTCGCCCTTCTTCGGGTCGCCGTCGACGACCTTCCAGAGTTCCTTGCCGGTCTTCGCATCGAGAGCTACGAGCGAAGTGTCAGCCTGGTGAAGGAAGATCTTGCCGTCGGCATAAGCGAGGCCGCGGTTGACCGTATCGCAGCACATCACCGGAATGACCGACGGGTCCTGCTTCGGTTCATACTTCCAGATGATCTTCTGTTCATCGGCGAGGTTCAGAGCGAACACGATGTTCGGGAACGCCGAGTGAAGCCACATGGTGTCGCCGATAACCAGCGGGCCACCTTCGTGACCACGAAGAACGCCGGTCGAGAACGTCCAAGCCACTTTGAGCTGGCCGACGTTTTCGGTCGTGATCTGGTCGAGTGTCGAGTAACGGGTACCGGCATAGTCGCCGGACTGGATTGCCCAGTTATTCGGATCGCTAGCGGCTTTGATCGCGGATTCGTTGGCCCACGTGGGCCCCGTAAACGCGACTGTCGCTAGTAACCCACATGCGAATGCACTTTTGCGCATTGCGCTTCCTCCATTTTGAGAAAAGTCTTGCCACGCTTGCAAGTCGATCCCGAGAACCTTCCGGTTTTTCCGCCTCGAAGCTGAGGATTTTGCGGGATTTTTTCCCGTCTTAATCTCAACTTCGCGGGTTTCTTCACGGAACCGTGTAGAACCGGTAGGTCCTCGTGAACGGTCGGCATGTAGACATTTTTTCCCAGTGTCCGCAACACGAACTGCGACGCCGGTGCGCATGTGGCAAATTAGGACAACGTCTCTGACCAAAAAATCCTCAGAAAACAAAGGCAATCTTCGCGCTGCACCACAAATGCTGCGGCGCACGACTACTTGTGACGTTCGGGAAAATTATGTCGTGCGATCACGCGAAATCGCGCGTTCGTGATCGCACGCGAGCGCTAATCAGCCTTTGCAACGATCGGGATTTTCAGCTTATTGCAGAGACATAGCCATGACAGAAAAATCCCGCCTTTTCTCCCGTCCGACGCGCAAAGAATTCCTACGCGGTGCCGCTTCGGCAGCGCTTTTTCCGCTGTTTCCTCGCGTTTCAGTGGCTGAAACATACGAAGCTGAGGTGTCGGAAGTCGCGCCTGGAGTTTTCGTTCACGTCGCGCCCTACGAACTCGTCGAACCGACCAACCACGGCGACATATCCAATTCCTGCATCATCGTCGGTAACGATGCCGTCGCGATTATCGATACCGGCGGCTCGTACCTCGTCGGCAAGGCGCTACGCGCCGCCGCTGCCAAGGTGACCAGCAAGCCGATCCGCTACGTCATCAACACGCACATGCACCCCGATCATGTGCTCGGAAACGCGGCTTTCGAAGGTAACGGTACGGAATTCGTCGGGCACGCCAAGCTCCCGGCTGCGCTTTCGGCGCGCGCGGAAAGCTATCTGCGGACTGCGCAGACGAGGCTCGGAGAAACCGGCTTTGCTGGAACGAAAATCGTCATTCCGACGAAGCTCGTCAGCGATACGTTGGACCTCGATCTCGGAGGGCGCAGTCTGACGCTCAAGGCGCGGGCGACCTCGCATACCGACAATGACCTGACGGTGTTCGACAGCACAACAGGTACGTTCGTGCTAGGCGATCTGCTCTTCTCCGGACACATTCCGACGCTCGACGGCTCCATCGTCGGATGGCTGAAGCTGATCCCGGAACTCATGAACGAAAAAGCTCAGCGCGCGATTCCAGGACACGGGCCGAAATCGATGCCGTGGCCCGACGCGATGCTGCCGCAGCAGCGCTATCTGGAAACGATCGCACGCGATGTCCGCACCTTGATCAAGGACGGTGCGACGCTCGAGCAGGCGCTCAAAACGGCCGGTCAGTCCGAGCGCGACAACTGGCAACTCTTCGCCGAACTCAACGGCATGAACGTCACCGCCGCCTTCACCGAACTCGAGTGGGAATGATGCGCTTGGCGACCGGCTTCCCACAGAGGGGAGTCGCCAAGCGCCAGTAATATTTGCGTCCGGCGGCCGGCTCCGCGAAGCGGAGTCGCCGGACGCAAACCAAACAAGCTCACAGGACGCAACTAAGACTTCGCGTTTGGCGGCCAGCTCTCCGAAGGAGAGTCGTCAAACGCAAAACTAGAAGCAGCGCAACTCGCCTTCGACCTGCGCACGCCGCATGTTTTTGATCTTCTCCTGCATCTGCGGAATTTTCGTCCAGGCGACGTTTTCACCGCCCTTCAAACCGACAGACAACAGTGTCTCGGCTTCTTCATACTCCGCGTAAGGAAGAAGCGACGCGATCTGATCGATCGAGCACGAGCACTTCTCGAGCACGTCGCGCGTCTGACCGTTGACGGCCATGCAGGCGTAAACATAGTCGGCACGCGCGACCGTCGGATATTCGTTCGTCGGCAGTTCCTGCGCTACGGCTATGCCCGCCACCGGAGTTGCAGCTGCGAATATCAGCGCAAAGAGTCTGTGCTTTCCAGTCTTTGTCATTTTACGTCTCCTACACCCTCGAGAGTGGTCGTTTCGAGAAGCGTCGGCGCGGCTTTGTCCGAGTTGCTGATATCTGCGATCACCCGCGCCAGATGTCCCGGAATTTTATCGGAGAGGGCGATCTTGAACGTCGAGTTTTCAAATCCGCCCATCTTCGACTTCGAGGGGTCATCCGCATAAGGCGTCGCGGTGATCTCATAGCCGTCGACCTCAGCGCCCTTATACAAGATCTTGACGGGGGCAATCGTTGCACGCTCCGCCAGATAGCGGCTGAAAGTGTTCTTCAGATACGCGCTGTCGCCACCCGCAAGCTGGCGGAAGTGCGAAACGGCGTTGTCGAGGCACACGACCATCATCGGGTTGCCGTCCATGCCGGTAATGCGCTGCGGATCGCGCGCGCGATCGCCGGTGTACATCTGCACGATGACGTTTTTCTTCCCCTCCGTCGCGTCGCTTTCAACGGTCACCGTGATGTCGTCGGTGTAGCCCGCGCCGAGCATCTGCTCGTTGGACGGTTTGCGATTGAATTTGTAATCGAGCACCGTGCCAACGGCGATGTTGGAGATATGCGGGCTATTGAAAAGAAGATCGGTCGGCTTCGGCAGATCGGAGGCGCCCGCCGCTGCGGGAACGAGCAAGGCAAACAGTGCGAGTGCAACAACGGGAATTCTCAATGTCACGGGTTCCTCCAGGCGTCCAAACTTGCTTGTTTTTCCCGCTCTTTAGCCTTAGCTCCGCGGATTGACCAGCTATCGTCGGAATATCCGGTAACTGCGGCTGCCGGGCGGTTGGGTAAGTTTGGCAGCAAGATGCCGGAAGAAGCCCCCGCGCGGAACTTAAAACCGCGTAACCTCGCGCTAGCGCAGGAATTTCCCGAACGCGCGGGGCCCGTCGCCGACGTCGGCCTTGCCGGTAACCTTGAGCGTGTCCGCATCGAGCCGGATCAGCACGTTGTCACCCCAGCACGCCACGTACACATCGCCCCCCGATGCATCGGCCTCGATCCCCTCGGGGTGATCGCAGAGCCGGACGGTCTTGATCGGCGATAACGTTCCGAGATCGAAAACGGTGATGCCGCCGCCGTATTGGTCCGTCGAGAAGCCCCGGCCCCGCGCCAGCGCGACCGCATACGGTCGGCGTCCGGTCGGGATCGTGCCGATAAGACGCCGGGCGGCGATATCGATGACGCTGACGTTATTGCTTTTGACGTTGGCGATATAAGCACGCTCGCCTTTTGCATCGATCGTAACGCCGAAGGGGCGCTGACCCGCCGGTATCGACGCGACGCGTGTCCGCGCCGCGATGTCGATGATCGAGATGGAGTCGCTGTCGCGATCGGCGGAGAGAAGGAGACGCCCGTCCGGCGTCACGGCAAGGCCGGACGGCGACTGGCCGACCTCGATCGTCCCCGTAACCGTCAGAGATCGCGCGTCGACGACGATCACCCGGTGCGAGAACCAGTCGGCGACATAAACCTCGGGTAGCGAGGGATGCGCGGCAATACCAAGCGGCCCGCCGCCTAAGGCCAGCCGCCGCGTCACGACGCGCGAAACCGCATCGACCTCGACGAGTTCCTTGCTGTCGGGCGCCGTGACGTAGGCCTTCGTCCGGTCTGGCGACAGCGCGATGCCGGCCGGCTTGCCGCCGATCGCGAGGGTCGCGACGCTTTTCATCGTCGCGAGATCGACGAACGACAGACTGTCGGCCGGTTGATTGGTGGTCAACGCTTCGGCCGCCAGCGCGACGGGTTGCTGTCCGCACAGGGCGAGAAAAGCAACCGCCACGCCGGCGCGAATGCGATGCAGCACTACTTGCCGCCTTCGAGCTTGGCCTTCACGGCTTCGAGCGTGCTCTTATAGAGATCGGTAACCGCCTTTTTCGACGCCTCGTCGTTAAGCTCCGGCGGCGGATCGTTATTCATGAAGCCGCGATAGAACGCGCCCTTCCATTCCAGCGTCGACTTGTCCGCGCCGTTCGCCGTCACCGTCACGTGTGACGAATAATCGTTAACCGGCAGAACCTTTACGTCGACCTTGGTGATCTCGTAGCTAAAGGTCATTTCCTTGGCGTCATAGGCATCGAGCGCCTCTTCGACGACGCCGCCGCCCTGGAGCGTCAGCGTGCGTTTCGCGCCGTCATTGCCCGTTCCGCTCGCCGGCGTGTTGTCGCCGGTGCCTTCGGTCTTGGCGACGGCTGGGATCCAGCTTGCGTCCTGGAAGTTGCCGACGAGGGCCCAGACTTTCTCAGCAGGCGCATTGATTTCAATGGATTCCGTAACTTTCTGGCGCGACGGACCATGAGCCCAGGCCACGATCGGCAGAGAACTCAAGATCGCGGCCGCGATCGCCAAGCGTTTCAACATGCAATTCCTCCGGAGACTTCAGTTGCAAGAGTCCGATGTGGGCCTTTCGGCTGACCACGGACGGCAGGCGCGCCAGACTTCACCCCGAGACGGCAAATTGTATCGCACCGTGCCGAAGCCCCTTAGCACGCTTGACCACCAGGGTGAGAGTTGGTTTACCTCCCGCATTATACGAATGTCGAATCCCGGTGGGTAGCGTCCTTGGCTCTGAGAGGTGATGGATTGGAATCCGAAAAGTCGAGGAACGGCGTAAATCATTTCGAGAATATAGCGTGTCCCTTCTGCGGTATCGCTTGTGACGACCTCGAGATCGGCCCCTCCGCCAGCGGCAGCCTGAAGGTTCTCAAGAACGGCTGCGCGCGGTCCGTCGCCGGGTTCGGGCGCCCCCTGGTTGAACCCAACCCTGAGGTCGATGGCAAAAGCGTTTCTCTCGAAGAAGCGGTCGCGACGGCCGCGAAGCTGATCCGCGAGAGCCGCCTGCCGGTCTTCAGCGGTCTCGGAACGGGCGTCGAAGGTGTGCGCGCCGTCATGGCGCTGGCCGAAGCCGGCGGTGGCGTCGTCGATCACGCCTTGAGCGTATCCGCCTATCGCAATACTCGCGTCATGCAGTCGAGCGGCTGGCTGACGACGTCTCTCACCGAGGCGCGCAACCGCGCCGATCTTTTCATCATCGCCGGTAGCGACATCCACAAGAGCAACCCGCGCTTCTTCGAGCGCGTCGTCTGCAACGAAGCCTCGATGTTCTCCGACAATCCGCCGAAGCGGACCGTCGTTTTCCTCGGCGAAGGACTGGACCCGTCCGCCGCCACTGGGCCTCGCGTCGGCGAAGTCGTGACGATCCCGTGCAAGACGGATCGCGTCGGCGAAATCCTGGACGCAATGCGCGCGATTCAGAAGGGCGCCATTATCACCGATGAAACCATCGGCGGCGTCCCGCGCGCAACCGTTGAAGACCTGTTCGCGCGCTTCAAGGCGGCGAGCTACAGCGTCGTCGTCTGGAACCCGGCGAGCTTCGATTTCGCAGGCGGCGATCTGACCGTTCAGGCGATCTGCGAATTCATCAAGGAAGCCAACGCCACGACACGTTCCGCCGGATTGGCGCTTGGCGGCAATGAAGGCTTGCCCTCTGCCGTCTCGGTATGCGCCTGGCAGTCGGGTTACCCGCTCCGTGTCTCCTACGCGAATGGCAAGCCCGAATACGACGCCGATCTCTACGATGCCGAGCGTATGCTAGCGGCCAAGGAAAGCGATTTGCTCGTCTGGCTCGCATCGATCGGCGACGATCTCGTCCCGCCCGAAACCGATGTAACGACGATCGTTCTCGGCACACCCGGATTGAAGCTCAGCCGCAAACCGAAAGTCTTCATTCCGGTCGGCACACCCGGCGTCGATCATGCCGAACGCGTCATCCGCGTCGACAACGTCGTTTCGCTGCCATTGCGCCAGCTTCGCCAGTCCAAGCTGCCGTCCGCCATGGACGTTCTCGCCTCCATCCAAGCCGCCCTCTAGGCCAACATTCGAGATCAAGAATGCTCATCAAGCTAACAGGCGGCCGCATCTACGATCCTGCGAACGGGATCGATGGCGAGGTTCGCGATATCTTCATCGAGAACGGCCGTATCGTTGACCCGTCTCCGAACGCGAAAGTCGCGCACGAATATCCGGTGCACGGGCGCGTGATCATGGCGGGCGGCATCGATCCGCATTCGCACATCGGCGGCGGCAAGATGACGATCGCCCGCATGATGCTGCCCGAGGATCACATCGGCCAGGAAGTCGAGCGCACCGACATCACGCGCGCCGGCGTCGGCCATGCAATTCCCTCGACGATGACGGCCGGCTATCGCTACGCCGAGATGGGCTACACGGCGGCATTCGAGCCGGCGATGCTTCCGGCAAACGCGCGCCAGGCGCACATGGAACTCGCCGATACCGCGATCATCGACAAGGGCGCGTTCGCGATGCTCGGGTCGGACGATTTCTTCCTGCGCCAGCTCGCGGGCAAGCAGGATTTCTCGGCGATCAAGGATTACATCGCCTGGACGATGCATGCGACGCAGGCGATTGCCGTCAAGGTCGTCAATCCCGGCGGCATCAGCGCCTTCAAGTTCAACCAGCGCAAGCTCGATCTCGACGAGAAGCATGTCTATTACGGCGTCACGCCGCGTGACATCATCCTCGCGCTGGCGCGCGGCCTGAAGGAACTCGGCGTCGTCCATCCGATCCACATTCACGGCTGCAACCTCGGCATTCCGGGCGGCGTGGAAACGACGCTCGCGACGATCAAGGGCGCCGAAGGGTTGCCGATCCATCTGACGCACATCCAGTTCCACAGCTACGGCACCGAAGGCGATATGAAGTTTTCGTCTGCCGCCGCTGAGGTTGCCGAGGCGGTCAACACCAATCCGAACGTCTCGTGCGACGTCGGCCAGGTGATGTTCGGCCAGACGTGCACGGCCTCGGGCGACTCCATGCGCCAGTTCGTCAACACCCGCTCGGCCTATCCGAAAAAGTGGGTCGTGATGGACATCGAGTGCGACGCCGGTTGCGGCGTCGTCCCGTTCAAGTATCGCGACAAGAGCTTCGTGAACGCGCTGCAGTGGGCGATCGGCCTTGAGCTGTTCCTGCTGATCAACGACCCGTGGCGTCTGTTCCTGACGACCGACCACCCGAACGGCGGACCGTTCACGTGCTATCCGCACTTGATCCGGTTGCTGATGGATAAAGCGTTCCGCCAGGACGTCATGCAGACGATCAACCAGGACGCGCTGAAGTATTCGACGCTCGCGTCACTCGATCGCGAATACACGCTCTACGAGATCGCAATCATGACGCGTGCCGGACCGGCGCGCAGCCTCGGTCTCGCCGATCGCGGACACTTGGGCGTCGGCGCCTGCGCGGACATCACCGTCTATGACGACAACCCGGACCGCGAAGCGATGTTCGCGACGCCCGAGATGCTGTTCAAGAACGGCGAGCTGATCGTTCGCAACGGCAAGATCATCAAGGCGGTGAACGGCGCGACGCACGTCGCACGCCCCTCCTACGATCGCGGCATCGAACGCCAGCTGAAGCGCTACTTCGACGACTACAATACCGTGCGGATGGAAAACTTCCGCGTGTCGGATGAAGAGATTCTAGACCATGGCCGCGGCTCCCTTATCATCCAACCGACGAAGGCGCGCTTAGCATGAGCAAGACGGTCAACGGTGTCGAAATCGACGATACCTTCGCCGAAGCCTTCGGCATGAGCGGCACCGGCATCATCATCACCGCCGATACCCTGAAATGGGCGCGGATCGCGGCAACCGTCGCCACCGGCTTCGGCACATCCGTCATTGGCTGCGGCGCCGAATGCGGCATCGACAAGGAACTCAGCCCCGACGAGACGCCCGACGGCCGCCCCGGCGTCCGCATTCTGATCTTCGGCTTTTCGCCGGATGCGCTCATACCGCAAATTCGCAACCGCATCGGCCAGTGCGTCCTGACGAGCCCGGGCTCGGCCTGCTTCTCAGGGTTGAAAGCCGCGCAATCGCTCGGCCTCGGCAAGGCGCCGCGCTATTTCGGCGACGGCTATCAGACATCCAAGAAACTCGGCGACAGCCGCTACTGGCGTGTTCCGGTCATGGATGGCGAGTTCGTCATCGAGGAAGAAACCGGCGTCACGACGGAAGCCGTCGGCGGCGGCAACATGCTGATCCTCGGCACCGACCGCGCCGGACTGCTCCAGACGGCGGAAGAAGCCGTCGACGCGATCGCCAAGATCGACGACGTGATCACGCCCTTCCCCGGCGGCATCGTGCGCTCCGGCAGTAAAGTCGGAGCCAAATACGCGGGCATGTTTGCGTCGACCAACCACGCCTTCTGCCCGACGCTGCGCGGAACGGTCAAAAGCGAGCTCAGCGCCGACACGCTCGCCGTCCTCGAAATCGTCATCGACGGCCTCACCTCGAAATCGGTTGCTGACGCGATGCGCGCCGGTCTGAAGGCCGTAACGGACACCGGCGCCAAACGCGGCGTCACCCGCATCACTGCCGGCAACTACGGCGGCAAGCTTGGTCAGCACCACTACCATTTGAAGGATCTGATCTGATGAGCGGCCTCACGCTGCGCCTCAAGGCGCCCGCGACAGCGCGGATCAATCTCGACGGCATCACGCCCGCCGTTCTGTCGAAGCTGTCTGAACACTCGATCGGTCTGATCAATATCGGTATCGATAAAGGCGGATTGGCTCTTGGTGACGCATTTGACATCAGCGGTAGCCCGGGCGAAACGCTGACGATCGAAGGCGCAACCGCCAACCTCGACTTTGTCGGCGGCGGCCTCGACAGCGGCACGCTCCGCGTCGTCGGCGACGTCGGCTCCTACGCCGGCCGCAAGATGAAAGGCGGAAAGCTCGAGATTCGCGGCAACGCCGGACACTACCTCGCGTCCGGATCGACCGGCGGTTTCATCCATGTCTCGGGCAACGCGGGCGACAACGCCGGCGGTTTCATTCCCGGCGATCGCTTCGGCATGCTCGGCGGCACGGCAGTGATCGGCGGCAACATCGGCGCCCGCGCGGGGGACAAGATGCGGCGTGGCACGATCCTCGTCAAAGGCAAGACGGGCGAAGGTGCCGGCTCGCGCATGATCGGCGGAACGATTTGGGCGGAAGGCGGCATCGGTCCCCGTCCCGGCTTCATGATGCGGCGCGGCACCCTGATCGGACCGAGCGTCGAAAGCCTGCTGCCGACGTTCGTCGACTGCGGCAAACACGATCTCGTGATCGTGCGCGTCATCTCGAAGTATCTGAAGGACACGCTCGGCGCTCTCGCTCCGGCGCCTATGCCCTTGTTTGTCCGTAAGATTGGCGGTGACATGGCCACAATCGGTCGCGGTGAAATCCTTCTGCCTGCGTAGCAACTCTACGCATCCGCGCGCGGCTGGCACGTAATACCCTCGACGGCGTTGACGTAGTAGGGTTTCAAACCCGGCGCGAGTTGCAGCGACCGTTCCTTCTGTGAGCGGGCGAACATGGAAATCGCGCCGGAATTGCGTGATCTTTCGCTCGCTCCGAGGGCTTCGAACCAAATGCTCGCAATCGTCCTGTCGGCCTGCATGGCCAATCAGCCGTCCGTCTGCAGGGACTACAAAATCCCGATCAAGGAAGGTATCGACGCCATGCACTGCATGACGGACGCGCCGCCTTACTTCGCGCAGTGGAACGAGGATCACCCCGGCTGGCAGATCAAGCGCTGGCGGTGCGCCTCGACGAGCGAGGACGACATCTGAGGCTAGCGAGCGGCACTCGCGACCGACGTCAAATTCGGCGGCGGAAGAACGCCGCTCACCTCGATCACGAATTTCTGGCGAATGGCGCGTTCGAAGTCTGAATAACCAAGCGCTGGAAGCACGAAACTTCCCGGCCCCGCCATGACGTGCTCGCGGTACCATTGCTCGAGCGGCGGCTTGCCGCCCGGCACGGCCTTGGGCAGCAGCGCGCCGGCGTCCGGCGTATCCAGCAAAATCGGCAGGCCATTGATGGTCACGCCGTTCGCCACGAGCTCATCGCGAACTTTTTCGATCGGCTCGTCGGCATTGCAGTTGTCCGGCCCATCCCCCGATACGTCGATGACGATGCGCGCGGCTTTGGCCGGAATTTGCGGCACGATCTTATCGTTCGCCGAACGCAGCATGCGCGTCATGCACGTGAATTCGCCGCCTTGATGCGGCAGCTTGCGAACGCGTTGCGCAGCCGCCAGCGCATCCGCCTTGTTCGCGATGCGGATCCACGGAATGACGAGCGCCGGTTTGTCGGCCCACGACACCATGGAGAACAGGATGCCACCGCTCGACCCGCCTGTGATCGCCTCGATCACGCCAGGGTCTTCGAGAGCTTTCGCAATGCCTTCCATCTGCAGTTTGTAGCGCGCCTCGTCGACGGAATTCGATACGTCGACGGAAACGACGAGCGCAGTATCGACCGGAGCGGCGTCGTTCGCTGCGTTCGTGCCACCGGAAAGCAATGCGGTCGCAATCCCAAGGACCGCGCCAAGCGCCGATTTCAAATGTTTCATCACGCTTGGACTATCGATCCTGCCTGTTGTGAGCGAAGTTGCGAGAGCCTAGCAAACGGTGTTTCGCGCGCCAAGCTCGGATCCCGGCCGTCGCCACTGGCCGAAGGGTCTAATCCGTCCCTGCCAGAGCGTCAGGCGGAGACAATGCCGTAACGTCGCCGTGCGCGCGCGCGTAGACGTTGTGCTCGCGAGGCTCGGGGCTTCGGCGTACAGATATGGTGAACCGGCATGCTTCTCATCCTTCTCGCTTATATCGGCGGAATTCTCACAATCGTCAGCCCGTGCATTTTACCTGTGCTGCCGTTCGTCTTTTCACGCGCCGGTCAGCCATTCCTCAGGAGCGGATTACCGATCCTCGCCGGTATGGCGGCAACCTTCGCACTGGTGGCCTCGCTTGCCGCGATCGGCGGAGGTTGGACCGTTGCCGCCAACGATTATGGCCGCATCATCGCGCTCATCATCATGGCTGTCTTCGGGTTGACGCTGATCTTCCCGGAAGTGTCGGAACGCCTGTCGCGCCCTGCCGTCGCGCTCGGAAATCGCTTGGCACAAAAAGCCGAAGCGAACGGCGAACAATCATCACCCTGGTCATCGCTGTTGCTCGGCGTTGCGACGGGACTTCTTTGGGCGCCCTGCGCCGGACCGGTTCTAGGCTTGATTTTGACCGGTGCGGCGCTCGAAGGCGCGAGCGCGCGCACGACACTCCTCCTCGCAGCCTACGCAGCCGGAGCCGCGACATCGCTCGCGCTGGCGCTGTTTGCGGGCGGACGCATCTTCAACGCGATGAAAAGCTCGCTCGGCACGGGCGAATGGGTTCGTCGCGGACTAGGCGTTGCTGTTCTCGTCGCCGTCGTCGCGATCGGAGCCGGCGCCGATACCGGATTGCTGACACGACTGTCGCTTGCGAGCACAGCGCCGCTGGAGCAGCGCCTCGTCGACATGCTTCATCGCACGCCCGGTGCGAGCACCGATAGCGAGCTAGCCGCTGCGTCGGAAACATTGCCCATCGAAGGCCGTGCGCCTGCACTGACCGGCGCCGTCGACTGGCTGAATTCAAAGCCGCTCACGCCTGACGATTTGAAGGGCAAGGTGGTGCTCGTCGACTTCTGGACGTACTCCTGCATCAACTGCCTTAGAAGCATCCCCTACGTTCGCGCCTGGGCCGAAAAATACAAAGATCAGGGTCTCGTTGTCGTCGGCGTGCATTCTCCCGAATTCGCGTTCGAGAAGAATGTCGCGAATGTCCGAAATGCCATCTCCGATCTCAAGATCGCGTACCCGGTCGCCGTCGACAATAATTTCGCGATCTGGCGCGCCTTCAAAAATCAGTATTGGCCCGCGCACTACTTCATCGATGCCAACGGCAACATTCGTCATCATCACTTCGGCGAAGGCGGCTACGCGGCCTCGGAGCGCGTCATTCAAAAGCTTCTGGCCGAAGCCGGCAAAGCGAACGTCGCCGATGGAACGGTGAGCGTCTCTGCCTCGGGCGTCGAAGCCGCATCAGTATTCGCGAACGTCGCGTCGCCGGAAACGTACGTCGGCTATGCGCGAGCCGCGAACTTCGTGTCCGCCGACGGCGCTCCACGCGACACGGCGCACACCTACAGCGGCGAACCGAAAACGCTGAACGAATGGAGCTTGAATGGAAACTGGACCATCGCAGCCCAGCATGCCGCGCTCAATACCGCGGGCGGCAGCATCGTCTATCGCTTCCGCGCGCGCGATCTGCATCTCGTTCTGGGTCCCAGTGCCGACAAGAAACCCATTCGCTTTCGCGTGACGATCGACGGCAAAGAGCCCGGCGACAGTCACGGCTTTGACGTCGCTCCCGACGGCAGTGGAACGGTGACGGAAGACAAGCTTTACCAGCTCGTCCGGCAGAGCGGCGATATTCGAGAGCGCACTTTCGCAATCGAGTTTCTCGATCCCGGCGTCAACGCTTACGCCTTTACGTTCGGCTGATCGACCACATGACCTAGCAACATCGCGCGAAATGAACACTTGAACACACCTGGCACGATCCCGTTAACCCTCATCGGGCGACGGCATGCGCCGTAAACTATTCTGGGTTTGCAAATCGGTGTAGGATTTCGGCGGGCGCGAACGCTGGAGTCGCAACATGCCGACACTCGACCAGTTTATCGTCTGGCTTGTCATCGGTCTCATCGGTGGCGCCTTGGCCGGATCGCTCAGCACGTGGAGTAAACAGGGTTTCGGACGTGCGAAGAATCTCGCGCTCGGATTGGCCGGCGCTTTGATCGGCGGCTTTCTGTTCCGCGTCCTTGGCGTTTTTCCGGATCTCGATAAGTACTCGATTTCTTTGCGCGACGTGATTGCCGCGGTCATCGGCTCGCTCATCGTGCTGGCCGCAATCTGGTTTTACCAGCGATCGGCGCTGCCTCGAGTTTAGCCGATTTCGCCATCTGGCGCAGGCCTCAGGGCCGTATTCAGTGGACCTGAACCGCTTACGCGCATATGACACGGCCTCAAGGGGCATATCTGGAACTATGTGAGGTATTGCGCAGTACAGATAGCTCTGAGCCATGACCAGAACACTCGCTTTAGCAGCGGCAGCCCTGATGCTGTCCGTCTCCAACGCCTCAGCCATCGGGTTTATGACCCAGATGAGCTGCGCAAGCGACTATTATGCCTACTGCAGCCAATTCCAGGTCGGATCGAAAGAGCTGCGCATCTGCATGCGGCGCGCTGGCCCGAAGCTTTCGAAGTCCTGCCTCAATGCGCTGATCGCCGACGGCGAAGTTTCAAAGGCCGAGGTCGAGCGGACGCGTCAGGAAATCCTTGCCGCGAAGAACGCCGGTAAGCAGCCGCCCGCCAAACAGAAAACCGAAGAACCGAAACAGAAGCGGACCGAGATCGCGAAAGCCGACGACGCTGCGCCGAAAGCGCGCGAAGAGAAAAAAGCCGATAAAGCCGATAAGGAGCGCGGCACTCCTCACAAAGCCGAAAAGCTCACGCTCAACGAGCAAACCTTCGCTGCGCTGAAACAACGGCAACCGAAATTCATCGAGGAAGCGTCGGCCGAAGAGATGCCGCCTCCTCGCGATGCGAACAAACGCGCGGACACGCCCACCGCAAAATCAACGGCGTCCAGAAGCGACGACACGCAGAACGATATGCGCGCCAAAAGTCACAAGAAAAAGACGGCAAAGAAATCGAAAGCCGAAACTCCGGCCTCGAAAAAGAAAGCGAAACACGCTGAGAAACAAGAAAAGCAGCGCTCCGCAAAGCGAAACAAGCGTCTGACCAATGAATAATGATCGGGTATCCGCCTGCGCGGTCTCCCAGACCCTCGAAAACAATGCTATATCTCGTTGGATTTCGATGTCGTATTTCCGTTTTTATTTACCAACGTCCGTTTCAGCCGCAGCCTGATGATCTCCGCGATTGACGGCATCGCGGCCAGTCGTGAAACTGAATACACGGTTTGATCCTTTCCAAGCTTCAGCTTTAGAGAGGTTGACATGGCAACACGCACATATCCTCCCGGCACCGTTCTTATGCGTCCCATGCTTGATGGCTTGGCTCGTAACTGGTGGCTCATTCTGTTGCGCGGCATCTGCGCCATCATCTTCGGGCTACTGACGATCATGTGGCCCGGACTGTCGCTTTTGACGCTCGTCATTCTCTACGGCGTGTTCGCTCTGTTCGACGGAGGCTTCGCGATCGGCGCCGCGATCATGGGCGATACGCCGACACCACGCTGGTGGCTGGCACTCGTCGGCGTGCTTGGCATTCTGGCCGGCGCAGTCACGTTAGCCTGGCCTGGCATTACAGGACTGGTGCTGCTCTACTTCATCGCCGGATGGGCGATCGCCGCGGGCGTGTTCGAAATCGTCGGCGCGATCCGGTTGCGCAAGGAAATCGATGGCGAATGGCTGTTGATCGCCAGCGGTGTCGTCTCGGTGCTGTTCGGTGTTCTGATCCTGATGTTCCCCGGCGCCGGCGCACTCGGCCTCGCCTTCACCATCGGCATCTTTGCGCTGATCTACGGCTTCCTGCTCGTCGGCTTCTCATTGCGTCTGCGCAAGCACGCCGAAGTCCGCATCTGAGGCAAGAGCGATAGATCGAGTACGTTTGCGGCGGCTGTCACGGCCGCCGCATTTTTTTGATTTCACCAGGATTGCGCGGGCGAGCTTGCTTACAAGCAGAGCCAAGCGCCGATGCAGGGTTTAGGCGTCGTCACTTTGCACGCCATCTGCGAGGAATGGCACGTCGTCATGGCCGAGGCATCGTCGCATTTCGTATGAACCGGCCCTTTGCCCACGCGGCCCTGCCCATAGATGACGTTTGCAAGACCATGCGTCGAGAACAGCACGGCGATATCGTGGGTCACCGCCTGGCCGACCGCTCCGATCTTGACGCAATCCGCCTGAGCCGTCGCCGAGAGTGCGAAGACCACAGCAATCGTTGCGAAGCCTAATTTCAGAGACCGCATTTGCCCCTCCAAAAATGATCAATATCGGTCCGGAAACTAGTTGAGCGCGCAAACCCCGACAACAGAATCGGTGCCTTGCAAGGAGGGGCTCCCGTAATGAACCCGGCGAGCGTACCGCTTTTGCCACCATCGGCGTCCGGGGCAGCCATCTCGAAAGACCTGTGCGCAGACGGAGAAGCTCAGGGACAACATGTCCAAACGCACGATCTTCTCTCAAAAATGAAATTGTATATTTATATCGGAAACAACCACGCGACTTTATCGCACCCGCCCGCGCACGACGTTCTCTGCGAGCGAGCAATTTAGTTCGACGATGATTTCACGCCTCGGAAGATCGGAACCAAAGAAGCAAAAATGGAAAAATCTCCGCCACTAGCGCCAGAACTTGTCAGCGAGTTTGTCCGCAAAGCTCATAGCGATATCGACGGCGTGCGCGAATTGCTGGAGATCGAGCCAAAACTCGTCAACGCCAGCTGGGACTGGGGCGATGGCGATTTCGAGTCTGGTCTCGGAGCGGCGGCACACACAGGGCGCCGTGAAATTGCGTTGCTGCTGATCGAGCGCGGCGCGCGCCTCGACATTTTCGCTGCCGCGATGCTCGGGATGCTGGATGTCGTCAAAACAGCGTTGACGGCATGCCCCGACGCCCGGAAATCCTTAGGGGCGCACGGCATCCCCCTCATCGTTCACGCCAAGATGGGCGGAGAACCTGCGCGCGAAGTCTATGAGTTTTTGGAATCGTTGGCGTAAACGCCGCTGGCTCTAGAGGCCGGCTCCGGACAGCCGACATCAGGCGTATTCTCGTTAAGGGATGCTTGGAGAGGTGGCCTGCACATAGGCCCACCCGGGGGCTCGGCGCCAACTCATTAAAAGACTTGGCGCTCCCTACGGGAGTGTCAAAAACGCCAAAGATCAATGACTTAATTGATGGTGGGACGCAAAATGTGCCATCGGTGTTTCTTTGCGTCGCAAGCCGTAGTGTCCCACCTAAACCACCACTATGAACGTCGCTATGGCGAGGCAGACACAAAACACCCACGTCCCGGGGCAGAGGGCAGCCTTCATCGTCCGCCATAGAGCTTGACCAGGGAAGCTGCGAGGGTTGTCCACCCGATCTTGTCCGCGATCGCTGCCAGAACCATCGCTATACCAGCTCCCGCCGCCATGTAATCGCGAGGCTGCCAGGTTGGGCGTCCTTCGGCCCTCTCCGTAGTCTTGGCTCCAAGGTGCCGAAGTTGACCCTGGATGTTCCCTAAGCGGCTTTCCACGCCCAGCATCCAGTTCATAAGCCAGGGCGGAAGCGACCCGGGAGAGTCCTGCATTTGACATGTTCTTTCGTTCCGGTTGTTGGAACGCGGGCACTAGTAGTTCAGGAGAGCGTTACGGGGTTCGTCTTGAGAGGGTGCAAGAGCGTTGCCCCAGATCGACGGAAGGCCGTCTGAGTAGAGGGTTTCGCCCGTCGTGGCGCTGCGGATGCTCCCAGGTTGAAAAACGTTCGTGACAGGCGCCGGATGGCCATAGCTCCCAAGGTCGCCAGAAACGCCCGTGTAGCCCTGTTGTCCAAGCGACTGCTGTGCTGCGACTGGATCTCTCCCATTGCCATGGAGCGCAGTCAGGTAATCATCCACGGATGCAAACGGACCTTGCGCATCGACCGGGAACACGCGTGATCCGGTATCTGTAAGAGCCCGCTCTGAGGCGACGGCGGGGCTTTCAGAGAGATAGACACCGGGGCCGAATGAGCCTTCGGAGCTCGGCTTAAAATTCCGGAAGTCCTCTGCCGCCGCGGTCCCGTGATACATGCGCTGCGGCGCCTCGCGAAGGGCGCCAGATGAAAGCGCTCCTTTTGGTATAGCCGCTGCCGGGTTCATCGCATTCCCGCCGTACATCGACATCAGGAGGGTGCGCATATCGTCGGCATTGCCCGGTGCATCTGGGCCTTGTCCGAAGGTTCCTGGATTGGAAGGCGTGCCGAAGAGACGAGAAAGTGCGTTGATCGGCTCTTGGATCATTCCAGGAATTGCAAGCCCGAGAGATTCCGTTCCGTCCGGGTTTGCGTAGGTCCCGAACGGCAAAAACGACATCCGATATGTTAATTCGGAGTCCTTCTTATTCTGTGGAGGAACGTAATCGGGCATTTCTCGCGATTCCTCGAATTAGATACTCTTCCGATATGGATCAGAAAACACTGAGAGAACTTCTCGACTACGATCCGAACACCGGCGTGTTCTTGTGGAAGATTTCGAGAAGCAATAGAGTCAAGGTCGGAGATGTCGCCGGAAGAACAAACAATACCGGCTACAAAGACATAAGTATTGATAGCAGACGCTATCTCCAACATCGGCTTGCTTGGCTTTACGAGACTGGAGCGTGGCCCGTTGCTGAGATCGACCATATCAATGGCCAGAAAGGCGACAATCGGCTTGCCAATCTTCGCGAGGCCACACGATCCGAAAACCTATATAACCGTAAAAAGCCCCCGAGAAATACATCTGGACTCAAAGGCGTTTGTTGGCGCGCCGATAGAAAGAAGTGGTTTGCGCAGCTACGAGTCAACGGTAATCAGATCAACATCGGTTGCTATGACACGAGAGAAGAGGCGTATTCGGCTTATTTGACAGTCGCCAACCAATACCATCGCGAGTTCGCAAACTTTTAGTTCTTGGCGAGAGCCTCACGAGTTCGGGCAAATGGCGTCGAAGACTTTGTTGTGAGCGACGACCGCGCGCTTCGTCGGCTCGGTGTCGGCCTTGCTCCAGCCTATGGGCTTAAAGGAACGGCAGCCGGAATCGACGGGCACGCTCGAGCAGCCGCTAATCCCTACGGTAGCGATCAGTAAGCCTGTCAGCAGGAAGGGTTTCGACCGAGCGGCGAGCGGCTTGAGCTTTTTCGACATTGGCTTGTGTCCGTTGTTCTATCTTCGCGACTGTCTTTGCCGCTCCGATGCTTCTTTGTTCGTACGCAAACCATGTGATGAGACTGGCGATCAGAGCTCCACCAAGAATGAGTTTGCCGCCAACCTTGTCGAAGAAGAATTCGAGAATGTTTTCGATCACGACCATCAGACCGCTCCCTCCATCTCAGTGACGGGAACCGGCAGCGGCTGCACGCCAGTCGCAGCGTCTTCGTGCCGCCACTTCCTGATCCAATTCGAATTCCAGGCGATGCGCAGCACCCAGTAGGCGCTGAGCGCCGCAACGACGAACCAGATTTTTGAATATGAGAAAGTCGCGAAATCGAACCCTGTCTGAAGGGACGATTTCAATGCGCTTGCCGAATGCGCTAACTGCTCATGCGGTGGCAAAGCATCTGGCAGAGACGGCAAGAGTTGATTGGTTGTATTCGAAATCCCCGTCTTGGCTATGTCGGCTTGAATTGTCTTGGCCGTCGCCGCGATATCCGACACCTGATCGACTTGCTTCTGCGTCACGATCTCAGGCCAGATAAACACCATGTCAGCGGTTCGCTTGAACGTCGCCTCGCAAACCTTGTTCGACTGGTTCCCGCCGACACCGGTTATCGTCGTCTTCGTCCACTTGGTGACGAACGTAACGTGATGGCCTCCGGTCCGCTTCATAATGCAACCGCAGCCGACGCGAGGTTCTGGTATCCGTGTGCCGAACCTTGTCGCCGAGTACGCGAGCAATCGTTCCGCCTTCGGGATAGGCGTCAGATCGGCGCCCGCGCGTTTCAGACACCAGAAATAAAAGGCTGCGCACCAGGCGATCTCATCGGATTTAACGTCGGGCCGATCCACGCCCGCGAAGTAGTTGATGATCGTCGCATTTGCGGCCGGCCCAGCGATCTCTTCGACGTCCGACTGCTCTTGTTCCCATGCGATATCGAGCCATTTAGTCATTCCATCTTCTCCCCCGTGAGGCCCGCCGTCATGTCGTTGACAGCGCCTTCAACGCGTTCAACCTGACTGGTGATGGCTTCGAGCTTTTCCGTGTGAGCGATTGACTCTTCGCTGAGAGCGTCGAGACGCGCGTTAATTCCGGAGAGGTCGACTTCGGCCGCCGGAGCGGTCGGCGCCGGATCGTCCCCGCGCTCGAGCCGGAGCGCCTCCGATATCGCCCGCGCTTCCTGCTCACTGATCCGCCGTGCGTGTTCCGGAGCGCGAGCAACAGCCGCGTGCATCACCCGTTCCGATCCATCCTCTATCGTGACGGCGTACCAGCCCATCTCTTCAGGCTCTCGCATCGAAGTCTCTCCACATGCGCTCTTCATCGATTTGCTGGGCGCGGTCCTCGTCAACCCAGACAGGCCCGCCGTTTCGGCTTCTTCGCCAGGCGGCGCGGTAGGTCCGGTCTTTCGGAAGGTCGTCGATGTCGACAATCTCGATCGCCGTTCCCAAATGTCCGCAGTCCCGTTCCGCGATGATCTCGATCGCCTGCCGCCGGCTGCATCCGCCGGTCATCATCATCCGGGCGTATCGATAAGCGGCTCCGGGCCTCACGCCGCGGGCAAGCATCCGGTTGAACTGGACGATCCAGAACCACCACGCCCGTCCGTGCCAGGGATGAAACGGATCGGCGGCCCCGCGCATCAAATAGCTGATGCCGCTCTCCGCCGGGCAGGTGACGGCGACCGTTCCACCCGTTCTGGTGTCGAGGATCCTCTCCCGCGTCATTGATCGCCGAGCCCCGAGAGATACCAAGCCGTTGGGTCTGTATTCGAGGGCGATGAACTACCGAGGGTGTAGCAGAGACCGGTAATTGCTCCTGCGGACTGCGACGAGTCGTACACCCATCCAGCACGCCCTTGCGTGGTGTCCGGCCCCCCGGCAGGTAACGTGACATGCCCAGTTCGCACTGGAAAAATCCGTCGCGATCGTTGCTGTCAAAACGCCCACGTTCGCATCGGTTATTGACGTGTTGTTGTATGAGGCCACGACGGTCGGGGTGCCGCCCGATACTGTGGCTTCCAGCCACCATTTCGGAGAACTCGGATGGAACTGCTGAGTTGCGGGCGTGACTGCGGTATCGGTTGCCGTTGAGGTTTCCTGCACCGCCTGACTTGCCGTCTTGACCGTTCCGGCAACTGAATTGGTTGCGCTCTCTGGCACCCAAGCCGAGTCTCGGAACTGATAGTTCAGATTTTCATCCGCGACGTACGCGAACCATCCGCAATCCGTGTACGGGGTGAAGTTCACCCAGGCTGCAGATCCACCGTGATACTGCACGATGTCGTGCTGGGAGAAGGTCGACCATGCGCCGGATGGAGATGACGTGAGGAGATAGAACGCCCCATGCTGCGGAGAGACCGGCGGGGCCGAAAGCCTATCCGTGATCGGAATGATGCCCTGAGCGACTTTGATGAAAGGCGAGGTGTGGGAAACGACGCTCCAGTTTCCACCATCCGACCTGAGTTCGATGTCTTCGCCGTTGAGCGCCAGCGCATATCCGGTCGAAAACGATTTCGAGCCTTCGGAAATGAGCTGCGAGGATACAGTTGCCAGGATCGCCTGATTTGCCGATCCGGCGTGCTGGACCCGAATGCACCAGCCGTTCCCCATTGCGACCGCAGACGGCAGGGTGAGCGTCACGTCGCCTGATGAGCAATTGATTTTGAACAGGCTGTTCTGATCGTCTTTGACGACCGTGTAGTTCAGGGATTTCGTGACGACGGGAAACGATGCGGTGACGGCAACATCGCTGGACGATGCAGAAACGACGGCGCCGGGGATATTATCGTGCGTCGCAATGGTGTTGGAGCTGCTGTCCTTGATGACGATCTTATACGGTGCTGTCCCGACATAGATCAGGGTCCGGGTGATGCCGTTGGTTGTCGGATAGCCTTGGGAATCCGTGACAACCGAGGTTCCGAGACTTGCGGTCAGATCGGCATCGGCATAGACCGTTTTGGCATTAGTGGTCTGAGCGTCATAGAAATAGATCGTCGCTCCAGAGATCGGAGCACCGGTTGAATCATCTGTGATGCGTTCCCCAGGGGGGAACACATAGGTTGAGTCAGTCATGCGGGGGGTCCTAGATGAGAGAACCGGTATTCAACCCGGGCGGGATTGCCGCTCTGGTTGTCATCATCGGTACGCTTGCGTTTTGCTTCTGGTACGGATCTTACGTTCGATCCTGGATTGATTCCGGATCGTGGTGGCTACTGGCGCTCGCTGGTGTCGCGCCCTTCGTTCTCGGCTATTTCGTCGGTGATGCGCGCGACCGGGAAGACTATCACCGTATTTTCAATTGGCTTGCGCGGAAGTTTGGCTCTCGATGAGAGGCTGCCGCGTGTTCTGTCCAACCGCATTCAGGATACGGATGATCGTATCGCGCTGAGCGGCCGTCGTTTGCCGATGGTTGGCAAGCTGTATCAAGGCATTGACGTAGGTGTCACGATCAATCCCCCGGGCCGTCAGGATACGCGCTTGGTCCGCCATGATGCGCCCGGCACGTTCCCCCAGGGCATTATTCATCAGAGCGTTTACGCCGCGCCGCGCGATCGCGAACACGAGTTCCCCGGTCGACCTCGGAGCCTCGGTATTCACGGGCGCTCCGGCGCCGACCGGCAATCGGCTTTGCCCCGCCTGACGCCGCGCGGTCGCTGAATTCCGCATGATCTCATTGAAGCTTTCGGCCATGCGGTTTTCCGCATCGACCATACGGGCCAAGTGATTGGCGTTTCGTCCACCTGCAATTTGCGCAACGTTCTGCCTGGCAAACTCGCTGTTAAGCGCACGCCTCGCGGTGGCATCCCCGTTGGTTCCGAAGTTCGTTGCCGCGCGGCCCATGATCTGGCGCAGGTTATTGCGCGCGCCGTGGCGGTACATGGTCTGACCGGCCTGTGAGAGGTTCGAAAGTTCGTCAGCAACAATGTTTGGGTCGCGCTTTGACGTAAACACGGTCGAACCCAGTTCCGCCGCTTCCCGGCCTTCCAAGCCATCTCCGGCAATGGCTCGGCCTCGGGCCCATGAGCTTTGCGTGGGATCTGCCGCGTTCAAGTGCGTGTCGACGGTGGTGCGCAGCTGGCGGGCAAGATTGCCGTAAATGCGGGCTTCGTTGCTCCCCCGCTCCGCGCTGCGCGCCAAATCATCCACGGCGCGTTTGAGATAATCGTATTCCAGACCTGTCGGGACAGCTTCGGGTGCTGTTCTCTGTACCCCCGTCATGGCCTGCATCGGATCATTGACGGGCCGCAAACGGAATTGCTGACGATAGCCATCGGCGCGCGCGAGCGTCTGAGCCCGGTTGAACGCTGACGCTGGGATGCTGTCGAGCACATTCTGGATTTCGGGCGTGATCGGAATCGAGGTGTTGTGAAACTGCTCGTAATGCGGTTGTGCGGCTTGACGTGCGCCAGTGTTCACCGCCTCAACGAATTGGCCGAGGTTTCGCTCTGGGCCGAGTGCTCGGTCGACCCCGGCGCGGATACGGTCGGGAGCATCGGCACGACGTGCATTGAGTTCACCACGGACGATCGGAAGCTGGGGACCGTGCGTGTTGGCGAGCGTCTCAGCCGATCCGCGAAGATCCTCACCCATATCGAGCAGCATGCCTTGCGGGCCGAGTTCCTGGGCCTCTTGCGCATAGCGCTGTGGCGTTAGACCTGACGATGCAATGTCGTCGGCAACGCGATTGACTGCGCCTCTTTCAAACGGTTGGAGAGCGGGCGGCAACGTCGCGCCTCGGTTCGTAGCGTAGCTGACGGCGTTGCCGATCCCTCGGGCGACAACTGGAGCGACGCCACCCACAGTTCCGCCGATGGCTGCGCCCTTCACCGCATTCAGTACGCGGTTTTCACCCTCCCCTTCGCCGCCGCCGTACAGCGCGCCATACCCGGCTCCCGTGAGCGCGGCATTGCCTATTTCCGGCAGCAAGGTCGTACCGCGAAAGACGCGAGCAGCGCCAAATGGAGCACTGGCGACGACGCCCCCGACCATCGCGGCGCCCTTCTCGAGGCCACTCGCATTGTTGTCGATGTAGCGTTGACGAGCGTCCTGATAAGCCTTTGCCTCATCATAAGGCGCACCGATGCGGCCGCCGCTGACCTTGTTCAGTCCTGCATCGATCCCTGCCGACGCTTCATCGAGCCAGGATCCGAACGGCAGATATTGCGCCGGGCTCGCATGAGGTGCAAAGCCACCGGCCGCTTCCTTCGCGACGCGTTCGTCCATTCTCTTGTCGAGATCGGATCGTTGCGGTTGTTCGGGCTGCGCCGCTGGTGTTTTTGGGTCCGGAACTGCCGATTTCTGCACGTACGCCATGATGTCGGCATCCGATGCATTGTCCGGCGCATTGACTTCATACTGCGCGCCGTCTGGGCCACTCACATGGAATGTGGCCATCAGTTCACCCTCTTGATGGTCCAGCCGTTATTCGCGGGCGCTTGGGGGGCCGCGGGAACGGTTCCGGGAGTCGTCGGCGTTCGCGTTGCTTGCGTCCTCGCCCGATCCATCCCCCTCTGCACGATTGCGGAATAATCATCGAGCGCGCGGTCGAAGTCTTCCTGGCTCTGTGCTCTGTCCATCCGAGCGAGCGCTTGCGTTGCCTTCGATCCCTCCGCTTCGGTGATCTGGCCGCCACCGCGAAGCGAATTGAAGGCTTGCAAGAAGACTTGCCCCTTTGCCTGATCGACCAGATTGACGAAACCACGCTGTTGAGTTCCCGGGATGCCGGGCAGGACGCCATAAACGCCGACACCGTATTGCTTTCCCGGATGCTTGCGGATCGCATCGATAGTGTCGAGCGCCAACTGTGCGTTATCGATTTGGCGCGGAAGATCGGCTACGGCCTTACCTTCGGCTTCGCCTTGTTCTCGGAGGCTCGCGGCACCGGCCACGTCCTTATTCACCGTCCTGATGGGCTGGCCCGTCGCCTTGTCGATGATTTGCGTTCCGGTTCCGGTATCGATTTCGCCCGTCCCGCGTGATGGCGTCAAACCTCCAAGCTCCGTGCGCTTGACCTGCCCTCGTCCACCAAACTGAACCGCTTCATATCGGCCGGTATCAGGGTTCAGGAAGATCGCACCGGTTTTGCCGTAGGCTTCCCCGCCGTTCGCCGCTTCCGTGTTCAGCTTGTTGATCTTGGCTCGCGTTTCTTGAAGGGCCAGATCCTTCGCTTGGCTGTCTCGCGGGTCGAGGTACATTCCCGCTTGTGCTGCCATGAGCTTTGGACCATTGGCGGGGTCCAGTTCTTCCCCGGTCAATGCCTGACCCGGAAACATCTTTTGATGAGTTGAAATCAAGTTCTGATAGGCTTGCGCCCGGCGGGGATCGCCTACTGGGAACGCCTGATCGATCGCCGTGGCTCGTTTCCCGAACAATTCGACATTCTGACGGTCCGCCGCCTGTTTGGCTTGGCCTTGTTCAAATGCAAATTGCTGATCGGCTCTGTCAGAAGCCCGTTGTTGAAGGCCGAACTGCCGGTTCTGGTTGTTCTGCTGCATGATGCTGTCGAGTGCAGCGTTGACCGGCTCCAGGTTGATCCCTTGGCCGGTACGATAAGCTGGGAGCGGAATGTAAGCCATTAATCAGCCCTCGCAAACGCACCGAAAAGGCTGCGAGCGGCACGGTTATATGCTGCTGCAGCGTCTTCCTTAGTCTTATAGTTTCCGAGAAAGTGATGACGTCCATTCTTCATAATGGATGCGGAAAACATAGCACCACGGCTGTTTTTCTTCACGCCGCGATACCCTGTCTTCGACTTGCGAATTACACTGTTGGCGACATTTTCTCCGTAGGTCGCCTCTCGTAAATTCTCCATCCGATTGTCAGATGGATCGCGATTGCAGTGGTCGATCAGAAGTTTTGGAAATTCGCCATGAACATACAGCCACGCCAACCGATGCGCATAATGGCAGACGCCATCTATCTTAATCTTGCGATAGCGTTTGGCGTCGAGAAAACCGGCAACGGCTCCTTTCTTTCTCATTCTGTCAGTCGGAGCAATCCAACGAAACTCCCCGATCTCTGGATCATATGAGAGAAGTTGCTTGAGACGTTCTTGATCCAGCATCACTTTACTCCGTTGTAGGCGCCGTAAGCCTTGGCGCCTGTCCCGAGCACAGCGAGCACGTTGTTCAGACCAGCGTTACGCGTGCCGGCCATCGCGTTTCCGAAATTTATCGCATTGCCCGCTTTGGTCGCGCCGTAATCAAACGCGTTTTGGCCTTGTGCCGTTCGAACACCGGCCTGCTGTCCCGTGGCCGAGAGGCCCGTCTGGCCCATGCCCTGATATCGGTCGAGCACGTCGTTGTAGTTTTGAAGCAGAACACGTTGACCGGCGAGCGCCGCCGTTCCGGAAGCGCCCATGCCCCGAGCATTGAGGTTTTTCAGGACCGCGTTGGTGTCTTCACCAAGCTTTCCGGACCAGAGCGGATCGGACGTGATGATGTCCTGAGCCGATGACCTCGCGTCGGTGCCATTGAGCCCGAGAAGATCGCCGTACATCTTCTGACCGGCGGTTCCTGACGACACGTACGGATCGAACGAACCTGCCGCCTGATCGTAGTACCCCTGCGAGGTGTTGTAGCCCTGATCGAGAGCCGCGTTGGCGTTCTTATTGGCCTTGTTGATATCAGAGCGCGCGGAGGCGCCCGTGAAGTCCGAAAAGAACCCCATGGGATTTCCTTATTCAGTCAGAGGGAGACGGCTAGCGGAAGGACACAGTGGCGCCGATAAGCCCGATTGCGGTGCCAGCGTTGAACGTCGTCGAAATGTTTGCGGTCGTGTTCGCTATGGCCAGGAGGCTGGCTCCGGAGAGCGCCCCTTCGCTGGCCGTTACTTGCGCTAGAGCAAAGTCCTGCGTTGCCCCGGTCCATGCAACAGAAGAATATGTCCCGCTACCAAGTCGCGCGGCTGACACAGCAAAGCCACCGGCAGGAACGAAAACCGAGGTATTGACGACTTTATTCCAGGTCGATCCGTTGAAGTCCTGATCGATACTTGTGGCGACTGGGACGATGCTCTTGAGCCGCGTCGCGGCATAGACCCCGATAACCGATGTCCATCCGCCCCCCGCCGAAGTCGTGATTGCGATGTTTCCAGAGGTGCCGGTCGGAACTTGCGCGATCCATATCTCGACCGGCAGGGTGTTATTAAAATACCAACTGATGGCGCATCGCGTCGCGCTGACGCCGCCGATGGTCACCGACGTAACCGGAGTTGCTGTCGTGAGGCTCGACGTTAGTGAAACGATGATGCAACGGTCACTGCTAGCCGTTCCGAACGACACGCCGGTATAGGTGTGAGTTCCTGACGTAGTTGGTTTTCGACTCGATGTTAGAAACGTCAGGCTAGCGGGTAGCGCCCCCCCGTAACTGATCGAGCGCCGTCTGACACTCACGTGCGGGTAATCCAGAACGTCAAGCGAAGCCCGGCACAACTGCTATTGGATGATATCGTAACAACGGACGTTCCATTGGCTGCGATGACGTTGTCAGAGGTATGCGTCTTCGTTTGCAGCGTCGAGGAGACTGAATTTGCTCCGCCCCCCAAAGGCGTGGTGCCGATCTTCGTCGTCGCAATGCAGGTTCCCGACCGACATTTGCTGCCAACCTGAGTGATCTTGTATCCGAACGGGCAATCGATCTCGAACAGATAGTCCTGGTTGTCCGGGCTCTCGATGGTGAAGTCGATGGCTTCCTGTTTGGCATTGATTTCACCAATACCCGAGAACGCCCCAGAAATCCCTTTCTGCACACTACCGAGCCACTGATAGAACCGATCCGAGATGTTTCCGTTCGGATCGAGCAAGGCTCTCGGTGGCGGTGGCGCGAGCGGCGTATTCGTCATGCCGCATCCATTTCAAGATCAGCAGAGGCCGCATAGAGCGCCCGGTCGACCTTTGCCGACCACGAGAACCGGTACACCCGGCCATTTTCAGGGGCCTGCCCCAGCCGATGCGTACGGATGCGTGTCAGGTTCCTCCCCTGCTGCCCGAGCTTGATCATCCGTTGCGTGCTGAACGTCTGCCCGCCGTCATGCGACCATTCCAGCATGATCTCAGGATCAACGTCCTGCGGGTCGCCTTGGCCCGTTCCAACGCCCCTCTGCACATCGAGATAGAGCGCGTTATGCGTCACTCTCTGAGGGAAGGCATGAACTGTCGGTGGAATGACGGACGATACCAGCGGATCGCCTGCATCGTCCTTGAACTGCGGTCCCATCTCAAAGAGCGCGCCGGTGTCGGCATCTCCTGCGATGAGTTTCGTGCCGAACGGAACGACGAAGGCAATCCGCCAATTCTCCCGACCGTAGGTCTGACGCTCATGCCACCGCTGCATTCTCGTGTCGTAGACGTGAGTCCACTGCGGGCAGGTCAGAGCATAGAACGTATGACCTCGCGACGACCAGGACGCGGCCCGGATCGTTGACGGGTCTTCGACTTCATGAATGTCGCTTTCGACCTTCGGTGTGGAGATTACCTGCGCGCTGTCGCCTGATCCGAGCAATCGGACCGTGCGATCATGGGCAACCCAGGCAAACGTTTCGGCAACCGTGGCAACTGAATTCGACGCGAGCAATCCAATCGGCATGACGAATGACCGGGCGTATGGGAAGTCCGCGCCACCGCTGTCCTGCCAAACCTCGATTGTCTTCTCGCCAAAGAGATAGAACTGCGCCTGCAGCGCCGCGATGCGGATCAGAGCATCGGGGTCGCCATCGGCCGTGGCAAAGTCCAGTCCATCCCATGCGCTGGCGTCGTCAATGGCGCCGATCTGCCATTTGTTCTGTGCCGTTGTGATCCCGAAATACCCGTCCGAGAATGCGAGCGTGATCGGCGCGAACAGATCGGGGTCCGTTACCTGCGCCAGCACATCGCCCCGGCAGTAGAACATTAGGCCATCGCACACGATCGCGATGTCGGGCACTGCTCTGCGGTTTCGTTCCATGAATACCGGAGCGGTCTTGGAAATGTTCATCGACCCTATGAGGGTCTGAACGCCGGTCGTTGTCACCTTATAGAGCGACACGCCCGCGACGACGTACAGGACGCCATCCACAACGATTCCGGCCCGGCACCCCTGCCCTGCCGCCACGCCTTGCAGAAGCGCGAAACCTTGCAACCCATCCGAGGAATAGATTGCGTTCTTGACCTTCCCCTCCTCGCCAATGGGAGAGAGATAGCAGTTGATGAGCTGCGCCGCGCCACCCTGATTGAACCGGGCCTGGCTTGATCCGGACGGAAGCGCGAGAGGAACGATACCCATCAGAAATCATCCGCATAGGTTGGCATCTCGGCCGAGCGCACATTGACCGTTCGGCGAAGCCTCCGCCGCAAGATGCGCATCCCTTCATCCAGGCTGCGGGCATAGTCAGCAGGCGGCATGGCGGCAGCTTTCCCGAACGCCTTCTCGACCGTCAGGGCGACCATCTGGGTGAGCGGCTCGAAGATTTCGGCCGGCACCTGCCCGATGTTCCAGTACGTCTCGTCGTTCAACGTCATCTCGTTGAAAAGGTCGCGATAGCGGCCGATGACGTACATGCTGTCGCTGGCTGACGGCGACTCCTCCGCTGCGATGATGTTGAAATGCAGCAGGACGTTTGTCGCCAGCTCAAGCTCAGTTCGCGTCGTCGCCATTGTCGCTCACGGGTTGAGCGGGCTTGGCGCCGCGCTTCTTCGGCTCTTTATTCGCTTCCGTTCCGTCTTTCTCAAACAGGACGCTGTTGGAAAGCTTCCGGACTGCGTGATCGTCCGTCACGTCATGCTCGGTTCCGGGATACCACTGGAACCCCATGAACTCGGACGGCTCGCTACCGATAAATTTGAATTTCATCTGATCTCCTCAAAGAGAAAGAGCGGCAGTTGCCCGCCGCTCTCGTTTCATCAGGCCGCAACCAGCGGGGTCGTGTCGTAGTCTTCGTCGACGATGCCCTTGAGCACGCCTTTCAGCGTCCCCGCGACACCGGTGGTCGCAGCAGTGTTGACGTAGGCTTTGATCAGCGTGCGGGCCGTATACTTGTAGAGGAGCCCGACATCTCTAAGCGTCTGAGACGTGCCTGCGGCCTGCCCGGAAAACGCCGCGATGAGACGGTCTTCGTCACCATCATCGCCAACGTCCCACAACAGGCCCGTGGATGAGTCCATATCGGTCGTGTTGAAGACGATGCCGGTCGGCATGAAGCCTTTCGGCACCCAAGCCAATCCAACTTCATCGTTGGCGTTGTCGATCATGGCCGTCGAAACAGCCACGATAAACGGGATGACGACTTCCTGCGTAGAAGCGCCGGGACCTTTGGTCTTGCCGCCAGGAAGAGACTGAGAGGTTGCGTAAATAGCCATTGTTCGGGTTCTCCTTAGGCCACGGCCGCGTGGTAGACGGTGACGATGCCAACGTCCTTGCCGTTGTTGATGCCCTGCGGGTTGTTGTTCCAGCGCAGCTTGTCGATGCCGTCCGCAAACTCGATGCCGACGCCTTTCAGGAAGCCGTAGTCATCGTCTGCACGGGTCGTCGGGATCGCGGCCTGCTTGTTGACGAAGCCGATGGCCTGGGAGCCGCACAGGAACGAAACACCACACTGAATGGTGCCGTTCGAGAACGTCGTCTCAGGGTTCGGAGCGTCCGCCGTGTCCTTGCCCTGATAGAACTCAGGGATTTCACGATAGATGACGCCGTCGTAGATCAGGTCGCCGTCCTGGAAGAGCGGGTTCGAGTCCACATCACGAGGACGCGCGTCACGATTGGCCTGCTGCATGACCGGGTCCGCTTTGAGATCGCGGAAGCCCAGCGGATGGCAGAACATCACGTAGAACTCCCGGCCCTGCGTTCCGGTCTTGTAGGGCCGGATCATTGGACGCGCCTGGCGGGCCATGAAGCGCGCCAGCGATCCGACCTTGGTCGACAGCTTGTCGTCCGTGTTGTCGATTGCGGTCAGGCCGGTCGCATGCGTCGGCGAATAGTTCGCCTGCGTGCTGCCATAGAGGATGCGATCCTTGTTCTTGGCAGAGAAAGCGTTTCGGGTGGTCGCATCGGCTGCCGAGAACGGCGTACCGTCCGACATTTTATGGAAGCACTCGATCAGCCGGTATTTGACGTTCTCGGTTGACCAAGTCTTCAGCGAAGGACGGGCCTGGGCCATGAAATCGACGGCAGATTTTTCCCGCTCCTTCTTCGTCGTGAGCACGGCCTGTCGCCGGAAATCCCAGGTGATGTCCTGGTAATACTGATCAAGCGGTTGTTCGCTACCGGTCAACGAGGTATTGCCGGTGACGCCGGAGCCGCCAAGCTTGCCAATCAGAGGAATACGGATCGTGTATCCGTCCGTCTTCAGATCGTTCACGACGTGGATGATGTCGGTTTCGGCATCGCCCATGTAGGTGTCAAAGCCGGTGTCACGGATGTACTCCGTGATGAACTTCGAGCGCCATTTGGTAAGCTCGAGCCCGGAAAGGGTCGGAGTGGTTGCCATGTTGGATGATCTTTCGTGATCAGGGGTTGGGGATCACGAAGCGCATCTGATGCGGCTTACTTTCGTTTTCGGTTTGAACCGAAAACGTTGCCCATGATGGCTTCGTCGCTAACGGGCACAGCAGCGTTCGATCCCGTTCCGGTCGCGTCTGCGAGGGAGCCTGGGAACTGCTGTACTGGGGGCGGCGTCTGTCCCGGCATCACTGCCCGGTTTCCGGTCTTCAATTCTTCCAGCACCTTGGCGCGGATCTTGTCCTCAAGCGTCTTCTCGTAGGCGTCAGGATCTTCACCCACTCGGGCCAAGACCTGCTGATGACGGTGCCATTTCACCAGCTCGCCGTAGCAATCTCTGCTGCCGACGAAGGATTTGAGAACACCGGCCTGCTGCGCTGCCTGAAACGCGGCGTCGACGATCTGATCGCCGTGCTTGTTCCGGGCAAACATCTCGGAGGTGTTCAAGCGCTGGTTGAGGAGAGCCTGTTGGAATTGTTCCTGCTGGAACGCCATGGCGCCGGCCGGATCGAGGTTCGGATCGGGCGGCGGTTGATGCGGTTGGGCTTGCGCCTGAATTCTGCGCTGGATTTCTTCGACCTGGGCCTGAGTGCGGCGCCAGTTGTCTTCGGCATCCTTGCGCAGACGAGCCTCTTCATCGCGTGCTTTTTCCGCCGACTGGCGTTTTTCACGTTCTGAGGTCAGCTCTTTGAGAGGGACAAATCTCCCTGTTGATGGATCGCGGTATCCTTTGGGCTCCGCGTCGGTTGCTTCGGGCTTTGCCTCTGGCTCTGCCGCTTCTTTCGATTGCGGTTCGGCTGTTGGCTCTTCTGCCCTGGCTTCCGGCTCGGCGGGAGCGGCGGTATCTGCCCCCCTCTCGCGGCCACTCGAAAACACGTCATTCAAAAGGGTATCGTCTGCCGACTGTTCAGTCGTCATTGTCTCTCTCCGCAGTATCGTTGCTGGTCACGAAAGCAGCCGATGTCGCCCGGCTGGTGCGAGGTTCATCCGATTACGCGCGGATGGTCGCGAAGCGCCGCTTGAGGCGGCGAGTCTTACGCACGAAACGCAACCCTACTCGGGCTTGTAATCCTTGAAGGGACGCTCGTTATCGGGCTCGGCCGTCTGGCCGCGACCCTTGAGAAAATCGAATAGCCTCTGAGCTTCCGTGGTGAGGTCAGCCCCGTAATGGACGGTCTCCCGCGCCATCTTGAGGCATTCGAGCTTCAGAAGTTCATCGTCCATTACTGCATCCCTGCGATTTGTGGGTTGACGGGTGATCCGCCCGGCATTCCTGACGGAGGCGGTAAGGCTGCGTTCTGTTGCGGCAACGGTTGCCCGGGTTGCTGCTGATCGTCTGGATTATCCGGTGCCTGGGGCGGTGACGCGTTCTCCGCGTATTGCTCGATTGTCGGTTGTCGATATTGCAGCGGGAACATGTTCAACGCCTGCATCGCAGCCATCATGTCCGGCGCCGCGGGCGGTGCTTGCGGGATGGTGTTGCCCATCTCGTCCATCATCGGCTTTTGCTGTTGCGGTGTGAACGCCTTCGCGAGCGCCGCAACGGCCTGGGCCCTCTGATACTCGGCTTGCGCCACGTTCTTGTCGACCGTCGATGCCTGTACCAGCTGTTCAAGCCGCGCCATACGCTGCTGCATCTGCTGCACAACCGGGTCCGGCTGTGTCGCTTCGTCGATCATCTTGAACAGACGTTCCTTATTCGGAGCGTTAGAAAGTTCGATCAGCACCTTCGGCGGGACCGCGTTCGGACCAAGCTGCGATAGCGTCTGCAGCAATTCCTCGTTCATCGTGATAACGTCCGGGCCTTCTTCCATGATGATGTCGACATCGATCATGGCGACGACGTTCTGGCTCACCGCCTGCCCGGTCTGAGGGTCGATGTTGTACTGGTTGAGCCCGATGAACTGCGGCGCGTCGTTCTCGTCCGTGATCCTGATCCACTTCTCTGCGGTCCAGGACTGCTTGATGCGCGACCAGAGCTTGCGATAGACGCGGAGCTTCCAGTCCCTGTTGCGCTCGAACACGGGAGACAGTTCCGTCATGCCCGAGTCACGTTGAGCAAGGATCGCCCGGCCGGACTGATCGGCGACGCCGCCACCCTTGCCGATCAGGCCAGGGTTGGGCCCGAGGTTTTCAAGCGAGGCCTGCGCCTGCTCGAGCAATTGCATCTGCCCAGCAACGTCCATCGAGTGGTCGACAATGCCGACCTCATTGCCCCAATCTCCGTCGTGCTCGATCATGCCGTCGGGCTTCGCGAGTTCCGATCGCGTCTTATCGACGTCTTCGAGCGTTCCTCTGCGGAAATGCAGCTGCTTGGTCGTGAACAGGTGCAGAGCCTTGGACCGGCGATGGTTCGCCTCGTCCTGCATCGGCTTCATGCTGCGGATCGGGCCGTAACGGTTGCCTCTCTCGTCAACATACGGCGACCATGCCGCGTACGGGCAATCCGGCTTTCCTTCGTCATCGAGATACGGCGAAACTCCGCCGTCGAGCATCACTTCGCCGACGAAGTAGCAGTACGTCCACCCCCGCGGTGTCTTCTCCCAGAACTCGACGACGCGAACGCGGCGGCTTTCGAACTCAGCCCAAGCAGTCTCTTGGTTCTGATCGACACGGGAGAGGATGCCGCCGGCCGCCACACTGTCGATGACCTGCTGAAGCCTGTTGCGCCTTGTCCGGCCATTTCTCCTTGGCGTCGTCAATGTCCATCCAAAGATGCAGGCCCATGTAGCGAGCATCTTCGAAGTCTGGGCGCTTTGAGCGAGGGTCGTAGAAGAAGCGATCACTCTGGACGGATTTGATCTCGGGATCAGGTCCGGTCATGCCCTGCTTGATGCCGACGAAGCAGACACCAATCCCCCGCACGAGGCCATCATGCGTGCCGCCCGAGCCTACGAAGTCCCATCGGTTGATGTCGCAGGCATAGCGCATGCCAGCCGTGGCAACGTCGGCAGACTGCTCGTCATTCGGCGTGCGCGGATAGCCTTTGGGGTCACGGCGCATGCGCTGCTCAACGCCGACGAGGAAATCGATCTTGCGCGCGATGCGGTTGTCGAAGATCGGCGCCTGACCGCGTATCCTGAGCTTTCGGGCTTCTTCCTCTGTCCAGTGCCCCGTGCTGTTGTAGTAGGCCTCATGGACAAGCTGCTCTTGGATTTCGTCCGACTTGTTCGTCTCGTAGGCCGTGAACCATTTGCGGTAGCGGCCAAGGTCGGGCGTAAACGCTTGCGCCTCTGCCGGAACGAGGGCGGTGCTTGGAGTCATCGAGACTTCCATCCGTCGCTATTCCTATCCTCGTTCAATCGCTTGTAGCCGCTGGCTTGGGCCGTCGTGGGTGCTGGCGCCTTCCGAGACCACGGACGTGACATGCAGGCGTACCGCCCCTCGTCGCCCGCGTGGTCTTCGCCGTCCGTATCGATGTCTTCCGGCCTTGTTTGGTCGTGTTGCAGGGCGGGCACCGTCCGTATGAAGTCCAGACAGTTCGAGAAGACCGCCATCATTGGCCGTCCCTCCTCGTCGCCGATCATCCGTTGTCGAACCTGATCCCAACCGCCCATTGCTCCGCGAGCCGGAACTCGCGCATTGTCAGCGCGCCGGAAGACCAACGACCTGGTCTTCGTTCTCGCTGCATCACGCATACGATCTGCTATCGACGGTCCGCCATCAGCTGTGAACGCTGCCGGATCAAGGACGCGGTAATCGATCTTCTCCGTTGTCGGCTCGCGGTCGACCAAGCCAAGAGCGACCTGCTCCGCCGTAAGCTTTAAGCCTGTGTTCGGCTTCCCTGTCTGCATCCCGTACCATTCGCGGTAACGCACAAGGCATCCGCGGCGGCAGAACGATCTTGCGCCCCAATGCTGTCTCGGCCTCGAAGTCGTCGCTTACGACGGTCCACCATCCGAAGCTGAACGGCTTTGCTGATCCCCAGTCGCCAGACATCAGCTTCGTCCAAAGCTCCGGCACGGCAAACGGCCGGATCACGTGCCGTTCAGTTGCCCAGCAATCGAAGAACGCGCCTTCAATGACATCCCAGTCGCCAAATCGCATCGCCTGGACGAGTGATTTTGACCCCAGCCCCGACAGCTTCTGCTCGTAGCCAGGGTCGTCCGTCGTCATTGACGGGTTGTCTTCGAGAACGGCGCGTATGAACTGGCGCTTCATGCCGCCGTCTTCGGGCTCCATGTCCCTTACGGCATAGCTTTCGGCACCATCAACGAAGGTCGACTTAACCCAGAGATGACCGACGTTCCCAGGGTTGGCGCCCGCGAGAATACGGGGAAAGCGGCGCTTCCAAGCCTCTTGGAGCTTCAGGCCCACCATGCGAACGCGGGAGCGGAGAAAGCGATACATGCTTTCGGTGAAGTGCGTGAGTTCGTCGATCAGCAGGACGTGTATTTCGGCGCCCTGATATTTGTAGATGTCCTTCTCATCCTTGCAGTGGCAGAGATAGATCTTCGATCCGTTCCAAAATCTAATCTCATCATCAACAATGCGGACGAACCCGCACAGAACCCACGGCGCCAGCATAGCGCGAAAGCCTTTCGGGCCCTCCATGTGGTTCTTGATCAGATCTTCGCGAACGCGGCGGAACAGATAGACCTGCAATCCTGGTATCGCAGAGCACCAGAGCGTTGCCGCGACACGCATAAGGTGCGATTTTCCCCCGCCTGCAGCACCCCCGTACAGAACCTCTGTCGCATCCGTTTCAAGCGCTAAGGCTTGCTTCGGATGGAGTTCAAGGTTGATTTCGGGAGAGACTGACATTCAACACGGGGACTAGCGGGGCGCCGTCTTTGCCAGTCAGTTCGTTCTTGTCGACGACCAACCCATGAAGCTTGGCTTTGCCCATAGTTGCCGACACGGCGGCGCTGGCTTGGCCTTCCTGCTTTGCCAAGTTGCGGGCCTCTTCGAGCTCTATCGTGAGACTTTCAATCGTCACGTTGTGCTTTTCGCGGGCTTCTGCCTGAAGTTCATGAAGCCTTGTCTGAACCTTGTCTTCAGCCAGCATCTTTGATGCCCTCGGATGAACGGTCGTATCCTTCCAATTCACCGCTGCCGGCTTTGCCCTGCGAAAGGCTTCCGACGCATTACCGGTAGCGTGATATTCTTGGACAAACCGCTCTCTGGCGGGGTCGAGCATCATCTGTAATCCCTGCAGCAACAGTCATGGCCCGCAAAGCGTGAGGCCTGGACGTTGAAGTTGCCCTCTATTGCAATCACGTTGCCGTCAGGATCGGTGCCCTCCCAGCGTGTGAACCAGCGCCCGGCACAATTGGGCGTAACGATTGCCGCATAGTTGCCGGCCGATTGCCTCGTGACGTTGGCATCAGTGCCGTAGACGTAGGTGAATGACTGGCAGCTCGGAGACCGGAGCTTGAGGGTGACAGTATCCGGATCAGACGGCGTGACATCGGAATCGGTGAACGAAGCCGATAGCCTCACTGCGGCCCCTACGAAGTATTTCGATGGCGCGAGCATCTATCTCACCTTCCAGAGACCAGGAGCGCCGCTAGCTTGGATATCCAGAACCGGGCTCGCATTCATCTTTGCTTTCCCGACTGCGGCGCCTGACGCAGTGACCTTTGCAGGAAGATCAGCAAAATCTTCATCGAAGATCTGGAAGGCGTCGAACTGGAAGGCGTCTGGCTGAAAGGCCGTGTTGTCTGCCATTTGTTACGGCGTCGCCTCGTACGTATCCCACCATTTGACTGGGTAGCTGACTCCGCTCAGCACAGGACTTGCCGCGGGCAACGATCTGACGATCAGCCCGCCATCGGTCCCGAACTCAATCTGGCCAACACCGCTGGCAGTTCCGACCGGTGCGCGCACGGTCGTATCGATGGGGCGTTCACAGGCCGGCAACTGGCCAGCTGCAAGAATGACGGTATCTGCCGATGTCGTTCCGCCGCTCAGCGCGCCTTCCCAATGAAGGATGCCGTGCTCGTCGACCATGCGTCGCAGATTGCTCTGCGCCCAACTGTTCGAGTACGTCAGTCCGGAAGCGCTGCGCCAAATGCCTTTGTCTTTGTTGATACCTGGGCTTACGTCAAGGATCATGCGGCGGCTGGCGTCAGTCTGATCGCTCCGGATCGAGCGCGCGCCGCGGAACGTGTTACGCGCTCCAATCGTGTTGTATCTTGGTGCATACCCGTCACCGCCATCGACCAGACCAACGTCCGCGATAGCGCAGAGCTGCATTTGATTTTCATCGATCAAACCTGCGATAGAATTCATCAGCCAAATTGAATAGTTTACGTCACTGCCGCCGCCGAAATTGTTGGCGACGATCCGCCAATGCTTCGCCGGGTAAGCGAGACCCTGGACCTGAATGTGCTGACCTAGCAAATTCGTGCCGCCGTGCTGCTCGACCTGGTTGCTCTCGAAGCTCCAGTTCGACCCGTTCGTGACCAGCAGCGCACCGTCGCGCGTCACGATGCAGTTGCCGGAGATCAGCGTCTTATACGCCCCGAGCACGAGGTTGAGGCGAACGCCAGTCCCGGGTCCGAACATCAGGTTGTTCAGAATGCGGTGCCCGTCGGCGCAGCCGTCTAGGTTGATGGCAAGGCCGCCCGAACTTTGAATGGAGATATTGCAGCCTTCGATCGTGTTGAAATTGGTGTCGCCTGCCGGTGTTGCGCCGCCGATGCGAATGCCACAGAGGCCGCCAGTGATCATCCCATTGCGAATATGCGTTTCGAAATGCGGGTTCTGGCCCGGCGTGGAGTTGGCCGGGTTGACGTTGATCGCGCAGTTGGCGCGGGCGTCCGCAATCCAAGTGCCGCCCTCGATGATCATGTTGCGCACGTCGCTGGACGCGGGATTTGTTACCGCGATGCGCAAGAGATCATCGGAGGAAACGGCGCTGCTCAACGTCAATACGGCGTTCGGGTCGAGCTTCAGCGATTTGTGCTTCGACATGACGAGCGGCACCGTGCCGACATAGCTGTCGGCCGGAAAATAGAGAATGTCGCCTTTCGGCTCAGCATCAAGTGCCGCCTGGATTTTCGCCCAGTCCCCGGCATCGTTACCGCCCTTAACGCCGAAATGGTCCTTTACGTTGACGTAGGTATCACTGACCTTGATGACGGAGCGAAATTCGGCAGCTTTGCTGGAATCGAGGCTTGAAGGAGAGACCTTCCCGGGCGCGATTGTGTCTTCGGGCTGGACGGCGGTATCAGCCTTCTCACCCTGGGCAGTCGTCGCGAATTGACCGTCAAGCATCTCCGCTACGTCGGCGCCCGTCAGCTCTTGCGCAGTTCCAACGTCCCCATCCTTGCGACCGAGAATGCGCGATCCTGACATCTTGAGGTCATGCTCGTCATTCCAATTGGAAGGACGAACAAGTCCCGGTTTTGGCTGGTCAGGGACTGTGCTCTCGAACTTATGCTTGAGCGAGATCACCATCAGAGGCTTTTCATAATCCAGCCGGCAGCCGCAACCTCAATCCCGGGATGCGCGAACGCCTGAATGCCGAGATTGATGTTGAAAAAGAACATCGCCAAGCCGAGCGCGCACACGACGCGCCCGGCCAAGTGAACGATCTGCATGAAGTCCATGTTCTGAATGTTCATGCGAACGCTCCCCTGCGGATTGAGACGGGCTTGAGCCGCGCGCGCGGCATGGACAATGCGCTCCCGATCTCGTTCTACTGCCGCTAGCGCTTCCGCCCCACGCGGATCAAGGTAGTTCGTCACGTAGGTCGTGTTATCGGGCTCCTGGCCCCAGACCTTGCGATAAGCCCAACGATAGGTGCGCGACAGGAAAGACCATTTCCGGCGCGGTCCTTCCGCCGTCAGGCGTGCCGCTTCATCGCGCATCGATCCGAACGAGATGAACACCGAGATGACGAGAACCGAGATCAGGCCCGTCAACTGCTGCGCGCGGGACTCGCTCATGCCGCCCCAGTCCGTCAGCATGAACAGGTCGGCGCGATCCTCAGAGGTCACGACCTTCGTGCTCGACGCTTCGCTGCGGGCGATGACGACTTCCTGCTCGAGACGCTTCACGTCCTGGTCTGCTGCGTTAGCCGCCTCGATCAGAGCCGGGTGGGTATCAGCCCACGAAAGAGCGGCCTTCGCATCGTTGTAGTCGGCGCAGAACTTCCGCGTCTGAGGGCCTTTAGTCGTCTGGCACTCGTTCGTCAGGTTCCAGTAGCGGGTGTTCGACTTGACCTTGGCGATTGCCGCTTCGGCCTGCCCCCGGTCGGTGATCTTCTGCCCATCGACGACAGGGATCGTCTCCCAGGCGGCATTGTGCTTTTCCTGGGCGGCGTTGCGGGCCTTCTTCAAGGCGTCCTGAGCCATGTCGAGACGCGTGCGCGCATCCGCCGAGTGCACGAAGGCCGCCTTCTGAATGTTCGTCTTCTCAGCCTGCCCTTCCGCCGCGGCGCCGATCCAGTTGAAGATCGAGAACGAGAACGCCGCAACCCAGATGGTGAGGTTGCAGAACATCGAGAACGGCTTGGCTTCCCAAAAGGCCCGCATCATCGATCGGGAGGCGCTCATCTCGTAGAGCAGGCCGGCGATGCCGAGCGAGCAGCCGAACAGCACCATGAAGCTCGGAACGTCGACGCCGTTCTTCTTCAGGATCGTGACGACGCCAGCGAAGAAGACGAGGCCAATGGCGATGCGATCGAGGTTGATCCGGGAAGCAGGGCGCGAGACTGCTGAAAACAGACCCGAGACAGCCGGGATCAGGCCCCGGCGGGCGGGCGCGGGAATGGTGCTCATGGGAATCTCCTGCGGGTAGGAGGTGAATTTACGATTTAGGTTTCTGACGCCTCAATCGGCATATTGAGATCACACGCCACACGTTGCCCTAACGACGGCCTTGCCTTGAGCGCGGCGCGAACATGCGCCGTGAGTGAAGCAAATGGTATCCGCTCCACAAGACGCTCCAAAATCTCGGCAGAGCGGCGGGAGCGCCACCCGCCTGCGAGCCCGTGAAAGTCAAGAATCGCTAATGCTTCTTCTTTCCAAAGAAGCTGCGCGATGATCTTAGCGTCCCGGCCTGGATTAATCCGAGCTTTTCGTTTGTGCTTCAACACAAGACGGTTGTCGGATACCCGCGCTTCCAAACATCCCCACCACTTGGGAATAATCTTGAGCGCTTTCTTTGCGTGCTTACTACCGACAACGAGGGTCATGCGGTCGAAAACCTTGCCGTAAATGTCGGCCTGAGCGGGAAGTCGCTCTAAGGTATCGCTGTCGCTCTTCAGTTCGTAGCCGCTTAGCTCACCGTTTATAACGGCAACATCAATGCGTACGGTGCCAGACCAAATGCCCATCTCTTCAACGAGACGCGTATCCGAAGCGCCAGCGTGCTCGGCCCCCAATCGCGCACGAAGCGCCTCGCGCACATCGCTATCGCGCATAATTATTGATCCCACCCCCCAGAGATAGTCTAAGGCGTCGATTGCCGTCTGATCTGTGCTTGGCCATAAGCAAAAGGCGACAAGGGAGGTTGGATTCCCAAGTCGCCTCTGGTGAGCCCTGTTACGGGCCCAACTAGCGCACCATCCCATCCCAGCAGCTTCAAGCGGAGGTGAGAATGACGGCCAAACCATAAACCCGCCCTCGCGGGCACCCAATAGGGCAAAGGGACGGGCGCAAATCGCCGCCCGTCCCGTTTCCGTACTACAAGATGGAGGGCTCAGCCAATGGGCAGCGAGTCAATTTCAACAGCAAGCCCCGCCGCCGCGCATCCATGGCATTGGATCGGGTGCCAGAGCATGTGTCGTGACAATCCCGGGTCAGGAGACAGTCACGGCGACGGGGATTTCAGGATTGTTTGGGGGTCGTTTTGCTCGCATTTCCGGATTCGGCGGCCCGGATTGCGGGTACCACCGTTGGAAATGCGAGCCTGGCCTTGCGATACTGGGCTTTGTTAAGCTCGCGGTCGGCCGACAAGAAACAGAAAAAGCCGATACGCCACGCTAGAATCTAGCAAGAGCGGTGGAGTGATTTGCCTTGTGCGTCAAGGCCTATCCCAGAGGACCGCGGCGCACGCCGCACATGCGTGACATGGCATCCACAGTTCGCTTTGGTAGCTCAGCCGATATCACTTTCCTCTTAATCGAAGGCGGCTTGTATTCGCCAACTTCCGGGCGGGCGAATTCGCCGAAATATTGCGCGGCCGCCGTTTTATAGGCATCAGCTGCCTCATTGAACGTGCCATAGGTCCCGAGGTTCTTCACCTTTCCCCGGACGCCTATATGCGCTTTGAATCTGTTTCCGATCTTACAGACGCCCTTCGCGCCAGACGTATTATTGGACGCGATTTTTCTGTTCTGTTGGTTCTCCGAGTTTGTAGCAAGCCGGAGGTTATCCAGGCGGTTGTTGGAGGGTTCGCCGTCGATGTGATCGATCTGATCTGGTGGCCATTCCCCATAGATGTAGAGCCACGCTAGGCGATGGGCTGGGTATCTCTTTCCGTAAATGGAAATGTACGTATATTTGCCCCGTCGTCGGTGAACAGACCACCGTCCCCCGCCTCTTTCCGGGGTAGTTCTCCGTCCACAGGAAAAGCCCGCAAACCGGGATGTATTTGATCACGCTCTTGAGTTGCTGCTGCGTGAGTTCACCCACCAATTTCATTTGCGCTTTCTCCCCGTTAGGTCCTCTATCACACCAAGAAGCTCCGGCCGCACCCGGACTAACTTGATAATCAGCGCAACGGGTCCCGGTACCGCGACACTTGCCCAATATTGGCCGGTGCGGGGTTTCGCCCCCAACAGTTCCGCAAATTCGGTCTGTGTGTATTTCAGCGCCTTCACGGCTTCACGGTATTCGGCCGGGGTCATTGAGGGGCGATCCGCTCTGCGTTGCCAATACGCAACCTTTAGCATCAAACCCGGCTATTTCAAGCAAAAAATACGCAATCTTTGTTGATTCGCTATTGACGAAAAGCGCAATCATTGCGTATTCTATCAATCGAGCCCCGCAACCGGCTGACACCGCGGCAGGGCTCTTGATCTCAACCTTAGCAAGAAGGATTGAAACCCAATGTCTGGACTATCACTCCTATTAGTCTTCGTCACGGCATCACCGGTTCTTATTTTAGGCGCGGTCGTTGTTCTGAGCCTCTTCGTCGAAACGATGATCGAGGGGAGCATCGGCAAATGAGCACCTCTCTCAAGGGGCGGGCACTCGCAATCATCGCCGGCTGCGCTTTTGCGGCTGGCGGGTTGACCATCCTGCTCGACAAAGACCTGACGAGGCCGCTCGAATGGGCTTCGTCGCAATGGCTCACGATTCTGACCGTCTTCGGTACGATCGCGGCCGGGCATCTCATGGTCGACGCCGCGCGCGCCCGCCATCTGTTCGCAACTCTCGGCTTCCTCGTGCTGTTTCTGTCGGGAACCGGTCTTGTCGTGTATTCCTCCGTTGGCCGTCAGGTTGAAACCGCTGGCACCACCACACTCTCGGTCGAAGACAACAACACGAAGATTGCTGACAAGACCGAAGACCTGAAAGCGGCTCGAGCCCGGCGCGACTATGCCGACCGTGCTGCGGATCGGGAGATGACCGGGCAGCGTTGCGGCCAGCGCTGCAAGGACTGGAAGCAGAACTCGAAAGACATCACGGTCGTCATCCTACAGCTCGAGGCGGAAATCGCCGCCCTGGGCCCACAGAAGCCCGTCAATGCCAAGGCGGAAGCGATGGCCGACATCGTGCGGCTGTTCCCTGTCCCCGCTTCAAAGCCCCAGATCGTTGCCGTCCTGACGTTGCTGGTGCCCTTCTTGACCACCCTGTTCTTCGAAGTCGGAGCAATCGTCTCGCTCGGATTCGCGTTCCGGCAAAGCAAGCGTCCGGTTTTAGTTGCCGCAAACGATCAATTGCCGAGTCAGATCAAGTCGTTTGCCTCAGTTGCCGACACGCTTCAAACCTCGTTCCCCAGTTCAGTTGAGTTGCCGGAACCGCCCGAACCTCCGAAAGGCAAGCGTCGCAAGCCGTTCCCGAAAGAGGTCATCGACTTTCGAAACCATCCCGTCGTCAAAGCTCTGCGAGGCAACGGAGGATCCGTCACAAGTCACAGGCAACTGGCTGAGTTGCTCGGCATCGATGAAGGGGCTGCAACCCGGCGTCGGCAAGAGGTCGAAGACCTGCTGGAGGTGACGCGTCACGGGAAGCAACTGAGGATCGCTCTCAGGGCTTAGGCAATTATAGCTTCTACTTGATATAATTCAGAGGGGCGGCTCTTCGGGGTCGCCCTTTTCATTTGCAGCCGGAAGATACCCGTATTCCGTTCGCGTCACGACGATATCGCCGTTGTCTTGGACATCCGCCGTCCACGATGCATAGACCGGAGTTTTCGTGTTTGTTCGATCTTCCCACTGCCATTGTCGGCAACCCGAAGCTCTATCCCAGCGGAGCGTCCAGTCTATCGTGACGCCAAGAGCCTGCGTGCGGGCGTTTTGCTGCTTTCGAAATCGTTCCTGATCTGCTGCCAGACGTGCTGCGTATTTCTCGGGTGGCTTGTCAGGATTCATCCTCGTGTTTTACCTTTTGAGGCGGGCTGTCTTCCGCGAGCCAAATCAGGAAGCCGCAGAACGTCAGAAGTAGAGGCCAAAAGATCAGGTCACCGATGCCGTGATCGATGCACCAATAGATTATGGTGGCAATTTTGATCATGCCACGTCCAGCATATCAAGGTCGACTTCAACCTCTCTCGTTCCATTGAAAAGATTCAGAAACACCCGCGCCTTTGTCCCGTGTAGGCCGGCAATCTGCGCAACCTGATGCGCGAACGGACCCGCAGCGATTGCCGCCATCTCACCAACTCGGAAAGCGCGGTGAGTGTTCACCGACCGTCGGTGCGGGATAAGCCCTCCTGACATCTCTCTGAGCTTCGCCATTTCATAGTCAGAGATCGGTGCAGGCCGGCGCCTACCGAACTCATCTGGAAAACCAACAGCAGCGGTGATGTAGTTCTCTGCCATCAGCTCGAGCCATGAGAACCGCCCTCCGACAAAAATGTAGCCGCAAAACATGGGATAGAGGACGGGGATCGAGACGCGGCGGCCCTTCTTGATCGTCTTCCGGAACTTCGTTTCCGTCGGGCAGAATACTTGGTCGTAGCCCTTTTTCTCGAGCACGCCGGGGCGCCATTCCCCGTTCTCGTCATAACGGCCAGCGAGCAGGAATTCACGTTGTGGATTGGTGCGTATGGCGTACCAGGTCAAGGCGTGTTCCTCTTCACGGCCATTTCCGGCGATTGGTAGAAACACTTTATGGAATACCCGGCTTTGATCAGGCCTTCGCTGTGCTCATCGAATGAAATTCCGATAAGTTCCGCCAAAATCATTGCATTCGCTTCAGCGCGTATCGCTGACTTTGCCGCTGCTGACTTTGCTGCTGATGCGCGGTCCCGCTCTTCTTTGATTTGAATAGCGCATGCGTTACATCGGATGCTCCTGAGCGAATGCACGCGGCGTCCGCAGTCGATGCAAAATCTTGGCTTTATGGGCTTCGCATCGACGATCTCACGCACACCTGTGAATTGGTTTCTCAGGGCTTCCGAAACGCTCATGGCACCCTCCTTATCGGTTTCGTTTTCTTCGACTTCTTCTGCTTGATCTTCGCAGATGTGTTGAGCCCGTATCCGGATATCTTCTCAACCTTTCCGGACTTCGTGATGCGGTAGCCGCGAAGGGTTTTGCCGGTCATCTCTTCAACGTCCTGCCGCTACGCATATGCAGACTATCCACAGCGTCGTCCAAAGCGGATGTGCTGCCATGAAATCTCCAATCGTCACGCCGCCTTGCTCCTATTGTGCCGGTCCATCTATCCACTGATATAAGATGTCTCTTTCCGCTGCTTTGATAGGACAGCCGATGCCGAGCCGCTTCTCTGGCGGATCTTCATCGACATGCTCTTCCAGAAATTCAAGATCGCCGTCGGTCAAGCGCACACCGCCTAACTTAGCGGTGTGATCGCGATATATTTGCAGCCATTTCCATAGGGAGCCGGGCATTATTTCTTCCCCAAAATCTTAGGGGCATGCTCTCCGCACCCGTCGTCCATAAAAGTTGTCGGCCATTCAGCTAATGAATGTGATGGCTTCATATCAATGTCATGGCCCCGCGCACCAATGCGGCCATACTCCTAAAATATCTCGCTTCTTCTGCGATTCAGGCGACACCGGCATCTCAATCGGCACATGCGAGCGCTCAACAAAAACTCGAAAAACCGCTCTCGGCGCGTGGCGTCTGCATTGTCCTTTATCGAACTCTTCTTGGGCGTGCTCGCGATCCCAAAACCGACACGTGTCGCATCTCTCCATATCCCAGTTTGGGACATCGCTTATGTCTCTAGTTTTGGGCACGGCGGGCCTCCCGAATGATAAAGTCCAAGATCTGATCCCTAGCGCCTAGATCGAAGCCAGCAGCTTTCAGCGTCTCAGCAAAGTCATTGTGGCACCCAATGAGGATATTGAAGAGCCGCGTTTTCTCACTATCGTCGGATGTTTCCTTGACTATTTGAGCGACCATACCGAACGCCGCAGCTAACGCACTGTCTTCTGAAAACGTAATTCTCATGCTGCTTCCTCCTCGCTGCTACGGCGGTTGCTCTCCATGAGCTTCGCCAGCCATCCCGACATATCGCCGGTTCGGACGTTCGCATTCCGCCACTCAGCAGCCTTCCGATAGCGCTCTGCCTGCTGCTTCGCGTACGCGACCCATTCTCGGGGCGGCATCAGTTCGTCGATGTTGTCGTAAGGCTTGCCGTGGCAGATACGGTTCTTAACTGTCAGGATCAGATGGCTGCGAAGTTCCTTGCCCCATCCTTCTGAAATCGCTTCGCGTACCCATGGATGCGGCAGGAAGCGATCGGAGAATTCCCAACCCACCGGCTCTAGCTTTCCCGTCCGCTCGTTTCTTCGCATGGCGTTGACGAGCATCGCGCGCGGTACTCGGCAATGTTCATGAACTCAAGGGCTTCGTCGGCTGTGCGGCAATCGAAAATCGATCTAGTTGATGACATTGGCGAGCCCCTGTTCAACCATCTCGTTGGCGATCTGCTCCTTCCAGCTTTCGTCGTTGAGATGCAGCAGGCGAGGCGATGCTGTTGGCGCTCGCCCGGTGGCTGATTTGGCGCCGGAAGGAACCGTGGCCGTCGCAATGCGCTTGGATGCCGCTAGGCGCTTCACACGCGCGTCAGCAACGGCGTTGGTGAAATAATCCCAGCTCCACACCCGCCGCCCCTTGTGCGTCGCGGCCTTGGCGCGCAACGCCGGCAGGATGTCGAGTTCGAGATCGCAGCCCGAGTTGATCCACGTTTGCGGGATCATTGTGTTGATCAGGCCTTGGCAGTTTGCAGGGTTGTCGAGGCAGGCGCTGGCGGCGTCGCAAAGCCGATCGTAAAAAACTTTCAAATCCTCGCAGCGTGGCGTGGCGTCATCGCGCGCGGGTTCTGGTAGGGAAGAAGCTACTTGGGTAGTTGTAGTATTTGTATTCCTTGTAAGAGTCTGGTTGGACACTGGTTGGACACTGGTTGCGCTCTGGTTGGTTGACTGGTTGCGCTCTGGTTGACGCGCTTGATATTTGTCGTAATTACATATCGTTGCGATGTTCGCGAAGTGACCGCCACTCTGGTTGATTTCCAGCATGTTCTCGGCCACGAGAATTTTGACGAAGGTTCTGACGGTTTGCTCCGACCATCCCCACGTCTCGGCCAAGAATGCGCGGCCGATGAGAACCTGCCCGCGATCGAGATCGATCATCTTGCCCTTGTGATTGACGCGTTTTGTCTTCCAAGCGGCATTGGCTATCAGCCATTGCCAAGCTGAGCGGCGGTCGAAGGGGCCAACATTCAAGACCGGACGATCGAAGATTTCGACGGACGTTGAGAACCACCGCGTCTTGTTTTCGCCATTCAAATCACCGACGTTATCTTCGGTGACAGCGTTCGGTGTTGCGTCTGTTGGTGTCATCGGTTTTGTACCCCCAAAACTTTAGCGTCAGAGCTGGCTCCAATCCCCCGGAGCCAGCTCTTTTGTTTTCAAAGTGGAATGCCGCCTCGGAGCTGCGGATCGGCGTTGCCCAAGATTGCTGCGCCCGCGCTTTTCAAATCGCTGTACGTGACCGTGCATTCAGCATGGTGCTTCTCGCCGCCGAGATCGTACTTCGCGACCGTCTTGCCGTTCTCATTCATCGCGCAAACGGTGCCGCCGTAAACGTAATAGTCGGAACCGTCCGCGTAGATGAAACGTAGGCGTCCCTTTGAGGGAACACGCCCGATCTCGGTTACTAAGGATTGGCACAGTAAGCGATTTTCGAGGAACTCAATTTCCTTGATGGCGAAGACTCTTTCCGGGCCATCCGGTTCGATGTATTTCACTGTCAGCATTCTGTTTCGTCCTTCTGTTGCTTCTGCGTAGAAAAGTGCCGTGACGATCTGATTTGCGGACATAGGTGTCCCCCCAATTTTGGGGCCGCTCACACCTCCGATCAGATCTCTCTCAGTTAGTAGGATGCACGGCATCACCCCCAGGAAAGCGGTGCGAGCGGAAACGCAAACGGCAAGGCGGTCGCGTGGGGCGTGCGTTAGGTGTCTCGGCGGGAGATAAGCGCCTACCGCCCTTTCGGAACGGATCACCTTGGCAATACGCGACCGCCCAGCGGCTTTGCGCCGGGTGTACGCTTACGCAACTGAGACTAGGACTCGTGGTAGGGTCAGGCCCTCAACAGGAGGGACCGACATGGACGATGAGATCAGAGGCCGACTAACAGAACGCGCGGCCGACGTTGCTTTCGGTTCAATGATCAAAATCTTGGTTACAAGATTTCTTTGGAGCGAGGATCGCGATACCTTCCGACGGCGTCTCGCCTCGTTTGAAACCGCCGTTGTCAACGACATCAACGTAGGGCCGCCATGGCCAAAAGTTCCCGACGAATGGAATAAATTTGCGCAGGAAGCCGCCAGCGGATTTGCGACACAAATCATCGCCTCCATCGTCCATAAGACGGACGATCCGTGATGCGTCGACGTTGCAAACCTGAGGCATCTCCTGAAGAGCTCGTAATGCAGCAGCATTGTTCATGCGACTCTCGCCTCCGCTCTGCGCTTAGGGACTTCGATGATCATGCAGTGCACGTCCTATCGTTTTGCGATGCACACTGACGGTTGCATGGCGGAATCATTGTCCCCCGCTCATGGTATGAAAGGCGTCCGCGTAACTTGACCTTACTTTTTTCATTCGCTATGGTCAAGACCTCTGCGCTCGTCAGTTTGCTTGACGTGCATAAGTCCGCGGGTAAGGCAGAATTACCCGCTATGGAAAGGCTCGAAGATCAGGTGAAGAAGGCGTTGGCCAAGAGATTGAAGCTCGCCCGAAAGGAGGCTGGCTTCCGCTTTGCAAACGAGTTTTCGCGAGTGCTCAATATCGAGGAGCACACCTATCGCTCATGGGAGCGAGGAACGCATATGCCCGACGTCTACACGCTTACACGCATCTGTAAGCTGCTGAATGTTGAGCCAAATGACCTTCTTCCTTTGGCTATAAAAAAAAGATCATCCAGCGAGAGTTCGGGTGGGGAATCAAAGGCCGCGTGAAACCATCTACGGCCCCGATTGGTTCCGGTGGGTGCTTGATGCCGCTCAAGAAGCGAGCGCGCTAGACCGATCCGAACTATTCAATCAGAAAGAATAGCTTTCCAGAGCACACACGCAACGCTCCACGTCACCAGCCAAAATGGGCAGGCGATGAGAATGCCGGCCAATAACCCATAATCCCCGGTGGCGCGGTCAAAGATCCAATAGCTTACCCAGATCGCTATGATTGCGATAAGGCCCATCAGAGCTAGAGATATCAGCGCTCTCAGGGCGGTGCCCGCCAACTTCCACACCCAAACAATGCCGTCGATCGCTCGTCGCCAGAACGGAAGCGCCCGACGAGCGGCACACTTTTCGGCTTCGCGCGCCATACGTTCCGCAATTATTCTCGCGCGCGGGTCTTCTGGCGCTAGATCGTGCGTCACCCACGCGAGTTCCGGCGGAGGAACACTGAGGCCGTCTCGATACAGAAAATAGGCGCCGCGCATCGCGCTAAGAAGACCGAAAACCGTTAGCGCACCAGCAATCGGCACTACTCCCTGAGCGATTTCGCTTTCCGGCCACCACAGCAAGCATGCGCCGATAATCAGGACCCCAGAAACAACGGCTGACATCCCGCCTTTCAGAATCTCCATGCCATCTGGCGTGGCCAAGTAGGTGAGCAACGCTGCTGTCTCGTCGTCGATCTCGCGATCGTTTCCCATGCCATCCCCCACTACGATCGATAAGCGCAAGTAATTGGCACCATACAACAATCGCTCGAATTGTGACAGACTTCGGCCCATGCGCGTAATTCTATCTTACTTTTTTATGTTGACGCGCAGAGAAAAGTAAGTCTAAGTTACTCACATCAACGAGCGACAGACCATCCCGTCTCCATCGTCGATACCGCTGCCCTGGGGTGTTCCCACCGTCTTAGCAAACCGCCACTGGGGCAGCGGTCAGCAGATTTCCAATCTCGTGCCGTGCGTATCCAAGCGGGGGCGGCATGAGCATCGAAGCCGGGTGGGCCAGTGGATGAGAGGGACACTGTCCTCTGTCTCGCCCGGCACTTAGGGGGGATTACAAAATGCAGACCCGAGACTGCTATGGCATCCGAGCCATTCCATTCTGCGACACGGAATTCGAGGTCGATGGCCTCAAGATGATGTGGGGCGGTGAAGCTCACATCGAGACCGATGGAACGATCATCTTCATATCGCGGGAATGGCTCGGCGAAGGCGATGACCGCATTACATACCGCGTTCCGAACTCCCACGCCGTTACCGACAATCTGACAGATCGCGCCGTGAAGGCGCTGGCCAAGGTTCTCGAAGTCGATTGCAAAGACGAGATCACCGACGCCGTTACGGATCACGCGGTTTCAAATCTTGAGCAGGTCTGGTCGCCCCGTTCCGAGTGGGGAACCCATCGCACTCTCCGCGGGAGGGTCGCCTGATGCTCCCTCTTCAATTCGATTTCAAACGCCGTCCGGCAATCGACAGCAAGTGCTTCGACCTTGCCGAGCACTTCATTCCGTTTGCTCCGACTGCTGACAAACGCACGCTTGCCGGTGAGTTGCAGCAGGTCGTCGACGACTTCTTCTTCGACAAGACGCAGGCAATTCAAAGCAAGGTCCGGGCAATCGCTGAGGACATCGCGTGATGCTCGAACACTTCCTCGAATTCGTCCGGCAGAACCCTGGCTTCTCGATCTTCGTTACGGTCGCTCACACCATGGCGTTCTGTTGGGCTGTCGCGATCTTCATCAACCGTCGCTGAGTTCAATGTGGAGTTCGTCATGCTTTCAAAGTTCGATCTCGGAATAACACTGCTCGTGCTCTGGGCCATCGGTGTCATGGGAATGGCCCTCTACTACTCAGGATAAAATGATCGACCGCCGACTGTGGGAGGCCTTGGGCCTCGCAATTCTAGCGAGTGCATTCGGGTGGTTTGCGTTGGGTTTGTTGTACGTTTCAGGGGGATTTTAGATGCTGCCGTCGTTCGCAAAGTCATCGTTTCGAGAACTGCTCGAACGCGCATCCAAGACGCAGCCGACAAGCAATATCCGTCCGCTGCATTCACTCGACAGCCTTGCACGCGCCGCACTCGATTCAACGCCAACCGTCGTTGATCTCGAATGCCAGTGTGACCGCCTGAAGAAGGCTTACGAAGATGCGAAGGCGGAAGCGGAAGCTTATCTCGAAACTCTCAAAACCGAGTTCGAAGCAGAGATTACCAAGGCTGAAGTTGCCCTGGCGCAGGCCAAGGATGATCGGCTGCGGGCTCAGTATCGCGCGCTCCGCCAGCAAGTTGATCTTGGCGTGTTCGAGGGCGTGAGAAGCCTCGACGAACTCGTGCGCAACAAAGACCTGAAAGAGGCCTCCAATGGCACTGACTGATTACGCCAAGAACATGCAATCCAACTTCGAACTCCGGCGCGAGATCGAGCGAATGTTCACTGAGTTGAAACGTCGAAGCTCCGCTGAAGCCACCGTCGTCGTTCAGCGGCTCTCGAACATCAATCGTCAAACATCGGCAGGGAGGAATGTCGGATGAGCGCTCTCGCAACAATAACTCAAACGCCCGTCGCTATCACGCCAATGGAGATGTTAAACTCCGCCATTACCCGCGGTGACAGCCTCGACAAGCTCGAACGTCTCATGGATCTAAATGATCGGTGGGAGAAAGCGCAAGCCAAGAAGGCATTCATCGAAGCCAAGGCCGCGTTCAAAGCGTCCGCTCCGGTGATCACGAAGGACAAAACGAACAATCAATATAATTCCCGATACGCGTCGATCGGGAGCGTCGTCAACGCCGTCAATGAGGCGCTGAGCAAACATGGTCTGGACGCCGACTGGCAGTTTGATCAGTCGAACGGCATCCGCGTCACCTGCATCCTAACGCATGTCGCTGGTCATTCGGAGAGCGTCTCGCTTGTCGGAACTCCGGATACATCGGGCGCGAAGAACCCGCTGCAGCAAATCAAATCGACGCTGACCTATTTGAAGCTCGCGACGTTCGAGGCGGTCACCGGCATTGCCACCAAGGAAGGTAATCGCGATGACGACGGAAACGCTTCTGGCGTGGTTTCATTTATCAGTGATGAGCAGGTCGAGGAACTGACCGCACTGATCACCGAGACAAAGACTGACATCGCCAAATTCCTCGAGATCGGCAAGGTCGAAAGTCTATCCGATATAACCACCGCAGATTTCGGGAAGGCGAAAGCCCTTCTTCTCTCCAAAAAGAAGAAGGACGTTTCCAAATGAACGTCATCGACTGTGAGCAGAATAGCGCGGAGTGGCTGGCGGCGCGCTGCGGAAACCTTGGGGCCTCGAGCATTGCCGATATGGTCGCCAAGACGCGAACAGGCTGGGGCGCATCGCGGTTCAACCTAGCTGCCCGTATCGTTTGCGAACGCCTGACCGGAACCCCGCAAGAGTCCTACACGAACGCCGCGATGCAGTGGGGACACGATACCGAGCCGCAGGCGCGCGCAATGTATGAATTCATGCGCGACGTTGCCGTTCAGCAAGTTGGCCTCGTCCTGCATCCGTCCATCAACAAGAGCCACGCTTCTCCGGATGGTCTTGTTGGCGATGCCGGCCTCATCGAAATCAAATGCCCCAACACCGCGACGCACATTGAAACGCTGCTGAGCGAGGATGTGGAAGGCAAATACATCAAGCAGATGCAGTGGCAGATGGCTTGCTGCGGCCGGGCTTGGTGCGACTTCGTTTCGTTCGACCCGCGCCTGCCGGCAGAAATGCAGATGTTCGTTCAGCGCGTTCCCCGCGATGACGGCTTTATCGCGGAGTTGGAGCGCGAGGCCCGGTTGTTCCTTGCGGAGATCGACAAAACGATCGCGACGCTTTCGGACAAATACCTAAGTCGCGAGGCCGCCGAATGACCTCCGATGCCACGGGCGTATGCCTGCTCATTCTCATCTTCGTTGTGGCTGCGGTTCTTATTTCAAAAGCTGTTGCGCCTCAGAACGATTCCGAAATCCGACCAAGGATCGTGAAGACGATTGCTATCAATGTGAATGAGGAAGCAGGGCTGTGAGATCACCCTGGCACCATGAGCCGCGCAAGTTCCTGACAGAGCAGCAGGCGGCGAAGCTGTTTCTCGAACGCGGCGGCGTGTGCAGTCAATGTGGGCGCAAGCTCATGCCGGCTGATGACTGGATCGTGGAGCACGCGCTTGCTCTTGAGAATGGCGGCACGAACGACTGGTCAAATCTGACGCTCACATGCGCCTGGTGCAAGCCGAAGAAGGACGCTCACGATCACGCTACAGCTGGCCACGGACGACGCATGGCCGCCAAGCACATCATCTCGAAATCGATGCGTAAGAAGTCGGCTCTCTCAAAGAAGCCGGGAACGAAATTCAATTGGGCCGCTGGACGATACGAGCGCCAAGAGGACGAGTCATGACCACACCCGATAAAGAAGAAATGCCGACAGAAGATAGGACTGCGGGACCTTGGACGATCGAGGGGCCTGATCAGTTTGGCGATTACAACATTCATCATCCGGCGGATCGCCTGGCGATCGGAGCCGTCGTTTCGAATTTGCGTCCGCCCGAGGAAAATGCGGCCAACGCTCACTTCATCGTCACCGCCTGCAACGCCTATGAGCCAATGAGAGAGGCGCTACAACAAGCGCGTCGAATGTGTTGGACCGCTGTTCGGCTAGGGATCGATGACCCGGCATTTGATCCTGACAAGCACGCCATAATCCAGAAGATCGACACCGCTCTCTCCACCCTCCCTGTAAACGATCGGCATCATTCAGGAAGTGATTCCTATCAAGCTGACGCCAGTGCACCTGCTCTGTCCGAGAAAGTCACCTTGCCATCAGAGCAAGAGGCACTCCTGCTTCGCGATTTCGAGAGCTACCGATCTCGCGGCACCGAATTTGTTGGCGCTTATCGTGCGGGACTTTCATCAGCAATGGGCATTTGCGATCTGCTTGCAGATGAGTGTGGTTCACGCACGAAGGCGACGCGACGAGCCTTCGAGGCGTTGAAGGTAGCTGCGGATCGCATCGAACATTTTCGCAGAATGTGTTCTGCCGAGTTGAATTTCTCGAACGACGCCGAGCGCGATGGCGTCAGCTTGAAATCCGATACTTCCTCTCAGCCTTCAAGCGAAGCGGGGAAGCTCAGCACTGATGAGGTGCTGTGATGTCGAGCCGCTTTAGATGCTGGACAAGCTGGTGTCGGCCTGGGCGTCGATGCTGTCTTTGCAAGCACAAAAACCGCGCTGCTCTCAGCGCCCCCTCTACAGATGAAAAGGTGCGCGGATGACGTGCGAACGCTGCCAAGGGAACGGCGAGATTGTCACCGATTGGGATCGGTATTTGAACCCTCGGACCGGCGACAAAGGTGATGAAGCCGTAGCCGAGTGTCCCGATTGCGGAGGCAGTGGCACGGTTGAAGCCCCCTCTACTAATGGAGCGGTGAAGTGAGCGGGACACCTAATCAAGACGAATGTCGCGGGACGCTTGTTCGTGGCTCAGACGGGGTTCTATCGTGCCCTGAATGCGGCTGGCGCTTTGAGCCTGGATCGCCAAAGTCCCGCATGCGCAAACCGACTGCGATCGAAGCCAAAGACGCCGAGATCGCGTCCCTTCGCGCTCAACTCGATGGCGTGAAACGGGCTGCTGAAGTGCGTGACGGAACCGTCGCTGCGCTGAATGAAACTTGCGTCAATCAGGGTTTCGAGATCGCCGACCTCAAAACGAAACTCGATGAGGCGAGAACCGATCGTGACGCCTACAAGCGCGATGCCGCAAGAGCGCTCGAACAACTCGGTAAGGGGCTCGACGACCAAATCGACGCCGTGCGCGCGGCTGCGATAGAGGAATGCGCGGCGATTGCTGAAGCGTGTGACATGCGCCTGCTTGAATACCCGAACGACACAGCGCGCACTCATTATGAGAGCGCAGTCATGGACGCCAGCATGAGCATTGCAACGATCATCCGCACCCTTCTTTCGGAGAGCAAGTCATGCTGAGCGACATCCTCCTGATGAAGAAGCAATTCAAAGTCGGCAGTCGCGTCGTGCCATCGGAGTACGGGCGCGTGCAGCACATCGTGCAAAAACGCGTCAACAGAGGCACGGTCGTTTCCGTCAGCAATGTATCGCCCGCTGGTTATGCGGGGACTGTTACCGTCCAATGGGACTGCTACAAGCGCGCGCACTCTTATGCGGCGTGCTTCATCGATCCTCTGATGACGCGAGGTAAGTCATGAGCATTGAGATCAACGAGGACTATTTCGAGGTGTTCATCGATGGCCCCGCAATCGCCAAATACTTCACCGCGGCTGAACGCGATGAAATCAAGCGACGTGTGCGGACATCATGCTCATCCTCCGAAAGCGCCCGTATAGCAGAGCTTGAAAAGGCGCTGAAACAGGCAAAAGACGCGCTGATCTCGATGCGGGATTTAGCGCGTAGGACATCAGCGCTCCAAAGCCGCGCGCACGTCGATCTTGGAATATCAGTAAACCACGCGATTGACGAAGCCCGCACCACTCTTGAAGCATCTGAACGAGGGGGTGAATAGATGGAAAATGCTAACAACACCGCATACGATCTCGTTGTCAGCTTTTCCGGGCTCTACGGGACAATGCCTGAAGAACACGCTTTTGTTCACGGATGCGAATTCGGCCAGCTCTGGCAGCGCATGACGAGTGGCTCTGAAGCCGAGATCGAAGGCACATTTCATTCCGCAAATCGTGTCGTCATCGAGCGCGCATGTGTATCGCAGGGTTGGTCGGCTGAGTTCGAAGACGCCAAAGATGACGACGGAAAATCGTATGACGAATGGCTTTTTGTCAAACTCAAGAAAGTGAAATCGGCGTCGCACAATCCACACGGACTGCGCGTGGTGGCATCTGAACGTTGGGGTTCGTGATGTTCATTTTGTATACGGCGCAATTCAAGATCAGGCGCGTATCGTATTGCAGCAGCCTACCGGTCGATCCGAGCGCTCGTTATTTCCAGTGCCTCATGGTCCCTGGCACCGTCGACCCGATGCGTGACTGGGAGTTCGACATATGACCGACCTCCCCACACTCAAATCCTTGCAGAAGCAGTCCGCTCTCCGAGTGCGGACTCTGGGAACCGACTACTTCGAGGTGAGCGCATCGAGCGTAGAATGGTGGACGGCCAAGCGGACGGCAGAATGTTGGTACATAACCAACGCGTTCATGCGCGAGGTCACACCAACCGGAAAACGCGGGCGCGAGATCATTGCGGCCATCGAGAACAAACTAAAAATGGATGCTGTTCGCAATTGCTTGAGGGCGTCGAAATGACCGACCTAGAATCCCTCCGCTCCCTACAGAAGCGCATACGTGAGGACTCAGCAAGCGCCGTTGAGACGGATGCGTCACGCTCAAAACCCCGAAGAACACGAACCAATTTATCTGGATTTACTGTCGAGCAACGTTATCAACACGACACAGAGCGCCGTCGAAAATGGCGACAAAACAACCCCGACAAAGAACGAGCCAGACACAAGAGATACTATGCCAAAAATACGGATAAACACCGCGCGACATGCGCCAGGGTGCGCATGGAACGTCTAGAGGAGCGCCGCCAGAAGGACATTGAAACTTATCGGCTGACGCGATCAGACTGGCGAAAAGATATCGTCCACAAAGTTAGTTCTGCGCGCCGTCGCGCCGGGAAACTCGGCATGGAATTCGATTTAGATCATGCATGGACGCTCGAACAGGTCGAGCGTCTGCGGTTGGACCCACGATGCCCCGCAACTGGCGTTGTCATGTCTCCAGGCCGTGGACAGAACAGAGGGAAGCCATTCCCGACTACACCCTCAATTGATCGGATCGACCCTGCTAGAGGTTACACGAAAGATAACGTTCGCTTCGTTTGCTATTTCGTGAATTGCGCCAAGCGAGATTTCGAAAATGCTGCAATCGAAGCCATAGTACTCGATTGGGCCGCGAGAATCCAAGAAAGCGCCGTCTCCGCCCTCATTGCCCAGGAAGAAGCAAAGGAGAAAGCTGATGCCAGCTGAAGTCGGGAAATATCCGAACGGCGATACGTTCGTGCGGGTGCGGCTTTCTCAGGGCGACTATTCGGTTCGAATTGACGCGACGGTTGAGGGCAGCGGAAAAGACGCCGACGTGGCAACTGAAATGCTGCATGTGGCACTCAGAAATCTCTCGGATATGGCGAGCGATGCCGCCGACGCTATGGGCGACGGAGAGGAAGAAGCAAAGCATACGGAGAAAGCGGGATGACAAAGAATTCCGACACTCTTCCAGCTGAACAGTCGGCGCCAAAGCGGTCTCCGTACGTCTACAGGTGCCAAAAGCATAATTACGTTCTTGAGACGACGGCTCCAAAGATCGGTGCGACGCTCAAGATCTTTTGCCCAATCTGCAAGGACGAGTGGTTTGCACAGCATCTCACAGAACTAGAAAACGAAAACCCCGACGCCGGAAAAATGGTCCCGGTTCCTAACATCACCCAGTCTAAGGAAGGGTAGAGAATGGGAAACAGCGAAACAAAATCCGACTTCCCTCCAAGCCCGATCTGGACGCTGGCCGAAGAACTGGCCGATTGGGCGGCGCAAGATTATCCGCTCAGTGGATGGGACGTGATCAACATGCTTTGCGAACGCGGCCTTTTACACCCTGAGAATGCGAAGCAGATCGCTGATGCCGCCATGCGCAGGCACAACGGGCCTCCTGCCACAGAACTGAACAGAGGCGACTTCGACGAAGACGCAAAGATTCCATTCTGAGGACTAAGCCCAATGCAAGAAGCGACAGACACTTGCGCTCACTGCGGCGGACCAAAAGCCGTCCGCAACCCATCCGGATCGTGTGACCACCTCTATTGGCCTGATTGCCTGTCGTACGAAGCACGGCTTGCAAACGGCTTCGAGCCAACGAGAGATCAGATCATCGAGCGCCAGCAGCAAGTCATAGACCTACTGATGAAAGCGGTAGAGCCGTTCAAAGAATGCATCGACGGCTTTGATACTGCGGAAGTCGACGACGAAGAGATCCGTCTCATTCTTCTTGGCTCCGACCTTACAGCCAAGGATCTCCGTCGTGCTCGTGAAGCAAAGGTAGAAGCTCTCAGGATTTTGGGAGAATAATTTGGTGAGCGAGAAATTCTGCGCAGTTACCGCCGAACAATTGCGAGAAGTCCTCCACTATAATCCTGATAGTGGTGTGTTCGTTTGGAAGGTCCGCGTCGCTCGACCTGTCCGGATTGGCATGATAGCGGGCTCTCAACAGAGTTGCGGATATCGAAACATAAAAGTAGGCGGCCACATGTATCTCGCCCACCGGCTTGCATGGCTATATATGACCGGGAAATGGCCGAATGCACTGCTAGATCACATCAATGGCATTCGAGATGATAATCGGTTCGCGAATTTGCGCGAAGCGACCCAAACACAAAATCAATGCAATTCCCGCAAACGCCGCAACAATACCTCTGGACTTAAGGGAGTTAGTTTCTTTGCGCGCCGAAGCTGCTGGCGTGCTCAGATCCGGGTGCACGGCAGATCAATCGGCCTTGGCTACTTTGACACTCCGGAACAAGCTCACGCAGCCTACATTGCAGGTTCACAAAAATACCATGGTGAGTTCGCGAGGACTGAGTGAAAGCCATCCGTTCACTACACCACTCACATCCAGGACTTGAGAGGGAAGAATGACTGAAATCGAAAACCAAACAGCGCTTCTAGAGGCAGAGATAAAGCACCTTCGAGACGGACTTTCTATTCTTGCTGATCCCAACAGCTTCAAAGGCGATGACGGGGCCATAACGGTGAGGACCAGCAACTTTGCGGAACAGATATTGGCAAGGTCACCGATGCAGTTGCTTGAGAGGGAGAAGGAGTAAGGGGAGATGACGAAATCTCGCGCTGATCGCCTGAGCAGATTGCCGGCCAATCTGGCGCCGCGCGGGTTGTCGCGCGAGGAAGCCGCGACTTACATCGGCATAAGTCCCGGTAAGTTCGACAAAATGGTCGATGACGGATTAATGCCTAAGCCCAAACCTATAGGGGGCCGCCGCGTCTGGGATCTCCGCAAGCTTGACTCTTACTTCGATGCTCTGCCCGATACCGATGGCGATCGTGATTCTCTTGGTGACATCTGGGACCGCGCCGCCGTATGACCGTGGGGGCGGACATGCGCATCGGATACCGGTATCTCGTCGAGGATACCGACAGGCACGGCAATGTGCGCATCTATTTTCGGTATCCGGGATATCGGAAGATCCGTCTCCGAGAGAGACCGACGTCGCCCGAGTTTGCAGAACGTTATAGCTCCCTCATCGAGCAGTTTGCGACGGGTTGCTATAAAGAAGCCGAGAAGACATCAGTCAGCGCGGTACCAGGGACCCTAGGGTGGCTCGTCACGGCCTTCCGCGCATCGAAGGATTTCTCCAATCTCGATCCGTCGACACAGCGCACGAGAGCACGCGTACTCGAATCGATGCTGAATGAGCCGATTTTTCAGGAGGCCGCTGAGACATTCAGAAACTTCCCTCTAGACCGCATTAAACTGTCGGACCTAGAAGTTTTGCGCGACCGCAAGAAGGCTCTGCCGGGTGCCGCAACAGACCGGGTCAAGGCACTTCGGCCGATGTTCAAATGGGCGACATCCAAAAAGCATTGCGTTGCGAATCCCGCGATCAGCCTAACTAAACCTCGTTTGATCTCGAACGGTCACCACACTTGGCTACCGGATGAGATTGAAGCGTTCCAGCGCCGCCATCCGTTAGGAACTAAGGCGCACCTCGCCCTATCTATTATGCTGTATACCGGCGCCCGGAGATCGGATGCGGTGCAGCTTGGCCGGCAGCACGAACAAGGTGATTCTCTCCGATGGACGGCCCACAAGAACCGGAACCGGTATCCCACCATCATTCACATCCCCATGCTGCAGCCGCTTGCCGCCGCAATACAGGCCGGGCCCACCGGTGACATGGTCTACCTTTTGACTGAGTACGGTAAGCCCTTCACGATCGCCGGTTTCGGGAACTGGTTTCACGACCGATGCATCGAGGCTGGTCTGCCACAATGCTCCGCACACGGGCTGCGTAAAGCTGGATCAACGCGCGCGGCGGAAGCCGGCGCCACGGCACATCAGTTGATGGCTATGTTCGGTTGGCGAAGCTTGGCGGAGGCCGAGATATATACGCGCGCCGCCGAGCGGAAAAAAATGGCGGCCTTGGGCATGGCGTTCTTGGAAAAGGGTGTCCAGGCAGGAGAAAGCGTCCCACCAATCCCAGATATAAAATCTAGTGGGACAAATAATAAGAAAAAGCCAGCGAAATCAGATGCGGCCGGTGCCGCTGGCGCTCCCTACGGGAGTCGAACCCGTCTTTTCAGATTGAAAATCTGACGTCCTAACCGATAGACGAAGGGAGCGTGGCCACCGCCTGGAAAGGCAACCCTATAATCGGCTTCGGGCGTCCTTGGCAAGCGCGGCTCATCGGCACGTTCCTGCGACAGGATGGCGTTCGATCCGGACCTCAAAATCAGGCCCGAAACCAAGCCGCAAATCAGGCCCTAAATCAGGACTGCCGGCGAGGATCGGCCGCATCCTCGATCTGAAGTTCGACCCGGTCGCGCCCGCCCCAGGTATCGCGCCGGAGGTGCCCGGCGACGTGCAGCGGCATTCCCCCGCCCGACATCAGCAGATCGCCCAGCGGCTGGCCTGCGGCGCGGAACGCGATGGCGTCGAGACGCGCGCCGTCGCCGCCCTCGATCAGCACCCGAGCGTGCGCATCCCCCACCACCTTCGCGAACTTCACCCGATGGGCAGGGAACACGAAGCGCGGGTCGGGATTCCCCTGCCCGAACGGACTGACGCGCTCGATCATATCCATCAGCTCGGTCGTGGCGCCCGACGCGACGAGCGCAGCATCGATATCGAGCCCTGCGGCTTCGTTCGCTGTGACGGTCGCCGTCCTGAGCTGCGTCTGAAAATGAGCTTCGAGCGCCGCAAGATTGTTCCGTCCGACCGTCAATCCGGCCGCCATCGCGTGGCCGCCTCCCTTGACGAGCAGCCCAGCAGAAACGGCCGCACGCACGGCCGCGCCGAGATCAACGCCCGGTATGGATCGGAGCGAGCCCGTTCCCTCGTTCGGACGCGAGGCTTCTGCTTCCCACGCAATGACACATGCGGGTCTGCGAAAGCGTTCGACCAGGCGGCTGGCGACGAGCCCGACGATCCCTTTATGCCATGTCTCCGACGCGACGATGACCATCGCGCGCGCGGGATCGTCGGCCACCTGCTGATCGGCGATCGCGAGCGCTTCCTCGAGCATGATCGCTTCGACGTCGCGGCGCTCTTTGTTCAGGCGATTGAGAAGCTCGGCGATCTTCTGTGCTTCGACCGTGTCGCTCGTTGAAAGCAGAGTCGCGCCGAGGGCCGCATTGCCGATGCGCCCGCCTGCATTGATGCGCGGTCCGAGAATGAACCCGAGGTGATAGGGTGTTGGTGGCGTCGTCAGCCCTGCGACATCGGCCAGCGCCGTCAAACCGACATTCTCGCGGGCACGCATCACCGCGAGACCTTTTTTGACATAGGCGCGGTTGAGAGCGACGAGCGGAACGACGTCGGCGACGGTCGCGAGCGCCACGAGATCGAGCGATGCCAGCAGATCCGGCTCGCGCACGCTGGTGTAAAAGCCGCGCCGTCTCAACTCGCGCATCACCGCAACGAGAACGAGGAACACGACGCCCGCGGCGCACAGCATTCCTTGCCCCGAAATATCGTCCTGGCGGTTCGGATTGACGACCGCTTCGACATCGGGAAGCCGCTCGTCGGCCTGATGGTGATCGACGACGACGACATCGGCGCCGAGCTTGCGCGCCGCAGCTAGCGGCTCGAAACTCGTCGTGCCGCAATCGACGGTCACGATCAGCTTCGCGCCTTCGTTGACGAGCGTTTCGATGGCGCCGACGTTCGGCCCGTAGCCTTCAAACAGCCGGTCCGGAATGTAGATGCGCGACGGCACGTCATGATGCGAAAGAAAGCGATGCAGCAGCGCCGACGAGCACGCGCCGTCGACGTCATAGTCGCCGAAGATCGCGACGCGCTGCTTGCCTTCGATCGCGTCTGCGAGTCGCGCGGCCGCCTTGTCCATGTCGCGGAGCACGCTCGGATCGGGCATCAACGATTTCAGCGTCGGATCGAGGAAGCCCGGCACGGCGTCCAACCCGACGTTACGCGCCGCGAGAATGCGGCCGATCATTTCGGGCAAGCCGTGATGCTGGCCGATCGCCGTCGCGAGCGACTTCAACTCGGGCCGCAGCCGCTCGCGCCATTGGAAGCCGCGCGCACTCGAGCGCACGCCGAGAAACGCGCCGCCGTCGTCCTGGCTCTCTATTGCCGCCTTCGCCAGACTTGTTGAGCGCACCGGAGCCCCCTCTGCTTTCCGTCGCCAAGTTGTATGTCGATTCGCATGCGCGTGCTGCCGCGGGCGGCAATCGCCCACAGCACAAACACAGAGAAAACGGCAGCTTACAGGCTAAATGAAGCGTGCGCCGACGTTGCGCAACGTCGACTTGATCCGCCTGACCGTGCCTGTCTTGGAGCGCATGACGACCGTCTCGGTCTCGGCGAAATCGCCGCGAATGCGCACGCCCTTGAGCAGCGAGCCGTCGGTGACGCCCGTCGCCGAGAACACGACGTCGGCAGACGCCATGTCCTGCAGACGGAACTTCCGGTTGATGTCGCTGATGCCCATCTTCTCGGCGCGAATGCGCTCTTCGTCCTTCATCGGGATCAGACGGCCCTGAATCTGTCCGCCGATGCAGCGCAACGCCGCCGCCGCGAGCACACCCTCGGGCGCGCCGCCGGAACCCATGTAGATGTCGATGCCGGTTTCCTTGGGGTCCGTCGTCCAGATGACGCCCGCGATATCGCCGTCGGGAATGAGCTGCACGCCGGCGCCCGCTTCACGCACGGCCCGGATCAGTTCCGCGTGACGCGGACGATCGAGAATGCAGGCCATGATTTCGTTGATCGGCACGCCCTTCGCCTTGGCGAGCGCATTGAGATTGTCCGCGGGCGTCGCATCGAGATCGACGATGTCGTCGGGATAGCCCGGTCCGACCGCGATCTTGTTCATGTACATGTCCGGCGCGTGCAGCAAGCCGCCCTTCTCGGCGATAGCCAGCACGGCCAGCGCGTTCGGCATCGCCTTGGCGCAGATCGTCGTGCCCTCGAGCGGATCGACGGCGATATCGACTTCCGGACCCTCGCCGGTGCCGACCTTCTCGCCGATGTACAGCATCGGAGCTTCGTCCATCTCACCTTCGCCGATGACGACGGTGCCCTGGATTTCGACGCGGCCAAGCTCCCGGCGCATCGCATCGACGGCGGCCTTGTCGGCAGCCTTCTCGTTGCCGCGTCCGCGGAGCTGCGCTGCTGCGATAGCAGCCGCCTCAGTCACGCGCGCGAGTTCCAGAACGAGGATGCGCTCCAACCCCGGACCGTGCCCGTTCGATTGCTCCGTCTTGCTCATATTCTCATCCTTCCGGACCATGCTTGGCCAAATGTTCGAATTCTACAGCTCTTCAATGCGGATCATCTGCGGAGCTTCGGTGACGTTGCCGTCCTTCTCGATCGCCGCCAAAGCCTTGCGCATCGCCTCTTCGGTCGTCTCATGCGTAATGATGATGACCGGCTGTGCCTTGTCCTTCGATCGCTGCGGAGCAGTGCGCGGCGCGTGAAGCGTCTGCGGCCGATGCTGCACGATGCTCTCGAGCGAGATCGCCTGATCGCTCATGCTCTTGGCGACGGCGGCCATCGCACCCGGCTTATCGTAGAGAGCCAGGCGGACGTAATAGGAGCCATAATGCTGATCGAGCTTGGCGCGCTTGTGCGTCTTGAGCTTGGCGACCGGCGTAACGAACGGCGGCACGATCAACCCACGCGCGACATCGAGAATGTCGCCGGCAACAGCGGATGCCGTCGGCTTCGCGCCCGCGCCCGCCCCGACCAGCAGGACGCTGCCCGAGAAATCGCCCTCGATGGCGACGGCGTTGGTGACGCCCGAGACTTCCGCGATGGCTGAATCCTTGAACACGAGCGCCGGAGACACGCGCGCTTCGATGCCCGTTTCAGATTCAGACGCCACGCCAAGCAGCTTGATGCGATAACCAAGACTGTCGGCTGCCTCGATGTCGGCTTCCGTGATCGTCTGAATGCCTTCGACATGGATCTGGTCGAAGGCGACCTTCGTGCCGAACGCAAGGCTGGTCAGCAGCGCGAGCTTATGCGCCGTATCGAAACCGCCAATGTCGAACGTCGGATCGGCCTCGGCATATCCGAGCGCCTGCGCTTCCTTCAAAACGTCCGCGAACGGACGCTTGTCGTTTTGCATCTGTGTCAGGATGTAATTGCAGGTGCCGTTCAGAATGCCGTAGACGCGCCGCACTCGGTTCGCGCCCAGCGCTTCGCGCAGCGTCTTGATGATCGGAATGCCGCCCGCGACCGCCGCCTCGAAATTCAAGGAGACGCCATTCTTTTCGGCGAGCTTGGCGAGCGCGATGCCATGCTTGGCGAGCAGCGCCTTGTTGGCCGTCACCACATGCTTTTTTGCTTGCAGCGCCGCCTCGACCGCCGCCTTCGCGACGCCGTCCTCGCCGCCGATCAATTCGATGAAGACATCGTTCGACGGGTCCTTGGCAAGCGCCACCGGATCGTCGAACCACTGATAGCCGTCGATCGCAATGTTGCGAACCTTCTCGCGGCTCCGCGCCGAAATGCCGGTGACGCGGATTTCACGTCCGACGATGTTCGCGAAGTGCGCGCCGTTGGTCGTGAGAAGTTCCAGCAGGCCGCCACCGACCGTGCCAACTCCGGCTATACCGAGTTTAAGGGGTTCCATTTTCACTAACTATCGTGATGCGGATTTCTGAGAGGGAGCGGCGCGCTGATCGGCCTGAGACGTTTCAGAGAACAGCTTTTTGATCGATCGTGCCGCCTGGCGGATGCGCTGTTCGTTTTCGACCAGCGCGATGCGGATGAAGCCTTCGCCATATTCACCGAACCCGACGCCCGGCGAAACTGCGACGTCGGCTTCCTCGATCAGCAGTTTGGCGAATTCGACGGAGCCCAGGTGCTTGTATTTCTCCGGAACCGGCGCCCAGGCGAACATCGTTGCCGGAGGCGCGGGAACGTGGAACCCGGCGCGGTCGAAGCTTTCGACCAGCGCATCGCGGCGGCTCTTGTACATCGCGCGGATCTCGTCGACGCAATCCTGCGGGCCGTTGAGCGCCGCCGCAGCCGCCACCTGGATCGGCGTGAACGCACCATAATCGAGATAGGATTTGACGCGCGCCAGCGCTCCTATCAGCCGCTCGTTGCCGACCGCGAAGCCCATGCGCCAGCCCGGCATGTTGTAGGTCTTCGACAGCGACGTGAACTCGACCGACACATCTTTGGCGCCCGGAACCTGCAGGATCGAAGGTGGCGGCACCCCGTCATAATAAAGCTCGGCATAGGCGATGTCCGAGAGCACGATGATGTCGTGCTTCTTCGCCAGAGCCACTGCGTCCTTGTAGAATTCGAGGTCGGCGACCATCGCGGTCGGATTGGACGGAAATGAAATGACGACCGCCAGCGGCTTCGGGATCGAATGCTTCACCGCATGATCGATGGCGCGCAGGAAGTCCTCGCCGTTGTTGGCGGGCAGATGCCGGATCGAAGCACCGGCGATGATGAAGCCGAACGCGTGGATCGGGTAAGTCGGGTTCGGAACGAGCACGACGTCGCCCGGCGCGGCAATCGCCTGCGCGATGTTCGCGAACCCTTCCTTCGAACCGAGCGTCGCCACGATCTCGGTTTCCGGATCGAGCTTCACGCCGAAGCGGCGCTCGTAATAGGCCGCCTGAGCCTTGCGCAGACCGGGGATACCCTTCGACGCCGAATATCGATGCGTGCGCGGCTTGTTGATCGTCTCGATCAGCTTGTCGACGATGTGCTGCGGGGTCGGCATGTCGGGATTGCCCATGCCGAGATCGACGATGTCGGCACCACGCGCACGCGCGGCGGCTTTCAAACGGTTCACTTCCGCGAAAACGTATGGCGGCAGGCGCTTGATGCGGTGAAAATCTTCGCTCAACAGACTTTGCCCTCGACGCCGTTCGTCACCGGCGTCACAGATATTTCGCTTTTGCACTAGGGATGAACCCGGGATCGGTTAACGAAGACCGTGCGCCGATCGCCGCCTTGTTTACGCTCGCCCGCCATGCTCCGTCCAGTGCCGCGGGGCGACGACCTGGGAAACGGTGCGGAAGTCATGAGATTGGCACCTTCGCAACGCAAAAACGGCCGCAACCGAGTTTGATTTTTCCCGCCCCCCACCTACTTAGAGGCTATATCGGGCACCCGTGATTCGACTTGATCGCTCCCCATCCGAGGGGCACTCTACCCAAGGTGAAATGGCTGCGGCCGGCAGCAGATTGAACTGTCGGCGCCGCATTTTGGAAAGCATTTAAACGCCGCCATGCCCCAGGACAGCTTCAAGCCCGAAATCCCTCCGTTCCTGTCGCGTTACCTGATCGCCAACCCCGAAGAGTTCGCTTCGAACCTTCTCCGCGCCTACGAGCGGGGCAGCATTGCGCTCGCGCAACTTGCCGAGCGCCCGGACGCGAAGGTCGGCCCGTACACGTCCGCGAGCGAGTTCTCGGCCGCGACCGAGACGCTGACGTCGCTGGCGCAGACATGGCTTTCCGATCCGGTGAAGCTGTCGGAGGCGCAGACACTCTTCTTCGGCCAGTTCGCCAATCTCTGGAACAACGTCCTGGCGCGCGCCATGGGCATGCCGATCGCTCCGCTGATCGAACCAGCTTCGACCGACAATCGCTTCAAGGATCCCGAGTGGAGCGCCAACCCCTTCTTTGATTTTTGCAAGCAGGCCTATCTGCTGGCGTGCAAATGGGCCGAGGATCAATTGGCGACGACGCCGGGTCTCGATGAGCGAGCGCGCCACCGCGCCGAGTTCTACCTTCGCCAGCTGACGAGCGCCTACTCGCCGACGAACTTCCTCGCGACAAACCCGGAAGTCCTGCGCGAAACCATCGAGACGAACGGGCGCAATCTCCTGGAAGGCGCCAATCTTCTCGCCGAGGATTTGCGGTCGTCCGGCGATCTGATGAAAATCAGTCAGACGGACGCCAACGCTTTCGAGCTTGGCCGCAACCTCGCCACCACGCCCGGCAAGGTGGTCTTCCAGAATGAGTTGTTGCAGCTCATTCAGTATGTGCCCGCGACGGATAAGGTCCGTGAGCGCCCGATTTTGATGATCCCGCCGTGGATCAACAAATATTACATCCTCGATCTGACGAGCCAGAAAAGCTTCGTCAAGTACGTCGTCGATCAGGGCTTCACGGTTTTTGTCGTCTCGTGGGTCAATCCGGACGAAAAGCTCGCTGCAAAGACGTTCGAAGACTACATTCTCGAAGGCATCCTGGAAGCGGTCCGCGCGGTCAAACAGGAGTCTGGCGTCGAGAAAATCAACGTGCTCGGCTATTGCGTCGGCGGCACGGCGCTGACGACGGGACTTGCGTACCTCGCGCAGCGTGGCGAAGAGCCGTTCAAAAGCTGCACGCTGCTGACGACACAGGTCGACTTCACGCTCGCCGGCGATCTCCTGCTCTTCACCGACGACAACCAGCTCGACAGCCTCGACGCCCTGATGACCGAGAAGGGTTTTCTCGACGGCTCACGCATGGCCAACGTCTTCAACATGATGCGGCCGCGCGATCTGATCTGGCCGTACGTCATCAACAATTACATGCTCGGCAAGAAGCCCTTCCCGTTCGATCTCCTGTTCTGGAACCAGGACTCGACGCGCATGGCCGCCGCCAATCACAAATTCTATCTTCGCGAGTTCTATAACGAGAACCGTCTTGCCAAGGGTGAGATGGACGTCGGCGGCATCAAGCTCGACCTCGGCAAGATCAAGCTGCCTATCTTCTCGGTCGCGACGCGCGAGGATCACATCGCGCCCGCGGCATCGGTTTTCCGCGGCATGCAGATGCTCGGCGGCCCGGTCGAATTCGTGCTCGCAGGATCGGGCCACATTGCCGGAGTCATCAATCCGCCGAGCAAGGCCAAATACCAGTTCTGGACGAAGGGCACGAACATGGCGAACCTTGCCGACTGGCAGACGTCAGCGTCCGTCACGCCGGGATCCTGGTGGCCCTACTGGATTGAATGGCTGTCGCAGCAGTCCGGAGGCTGGATCGAGGCGCGCGCTCCGGGGAAAAAGCTCGGCGTCATCGAGGATGCGCCGGGCTCCTACGTCAAGGCGAGCTAATGTCAAGGCAAGCTGGCCGGCTTCGCGCTTTGCGGCTGGCCCCTTAGGGAAGCCGCAAAGCGCAATTCATCAAGCCAGCTCGAACTCGCCCTCGTAATCGACGGGCCAGAGGACGGTAAAGTCTTCCCCCTCCAGCGCGCGAAACGCGACGGCATTGATGTCGAGTTCGTCCGACGCGCCCTCGACGATCGGCTCGATCTTTTCCCAAACCTTCGTCGCGTTCTTCGCGAGCAGAATGAGATTGATGACGCCGTCGCCAGGCTCATGCCCATCGACTTCCGCCGTCGTCGAACCGCCGAGGGCGTCGATCAGGCGGTCCTCGAGTTCGATCACCTTGTCGAGCGTATCCTCGTCGTCACCCTGAAATTGCAAAACAAGCTGGTAGTTCATGGCCCCTTCCTGGCGGCATTTCTAAATCGCGGCAAGTGCCTGCTCGAGATCGGCGATGAGGTCGTCGACATCTTCGATACCGAGTGACAGGCGGACAACATCCGGGCCGGCCCCTGCGGCTGCGCGCTCTTCGTCGCGAAGCTGCCGGTGCGTGGTCGACGCCGGATGAATGACGAGGCTGCGGGTGTCCCCAATGTTGGCAAGGAAACTGAAGAGCTTCAAGGCCGAGACCAGCCTCACGCCCGCTTCATAACCACCCTTGAGGCCGAACGTGAAGACCGAACCCGCACCTTTTGGACAAATCTTTTGGTGGAGAGCGTAGCTGGGATTCTTGGGCAGCCCGGCATAGTTCACCCAACCGACGCCCGGCTGCTTTTCCAGCCATTCCGCCACGATGCGCGCGTTGTCGACCTGACGCTGGATCCTGAGCGGCAGCGTCTCGACGCCGGTCAGAATGAGAAACGCATTGAAAGGCGAAATCGCCGGACCGAGGTCGCGCAGACCGAGCACACGCGCCGCAATCGCAAACGCCATAGGGCCGAAAGCCTCGGCGAGCTTCATTCCGTTGTAGGACGGATTTGGGTCGACCAGAGATTTGTATCGGTGCGGACTTTTCAGCCAGTCGAACGTGCCGCAATCGACGATCACGCCGCCGACCGAGTTGCCATGTCCGCCGATGAACTTCATCAGGCTGTGCACGACGATATCGGCGCCGAATTCTTTCGGCCGGCAGAGATAGGGCGTCGCCAGCGTGTTATCGACGATGAACGGAACACCGGCGCGCTTGGCAACGGCCGCGATGCCCGGCAGATCGCTGACGATCCCGCCAGGATTGGCGATGCTCTCGCAGAAAATCGCGCGCGTCTTCGGCGTTATTGCCCGCTCAAAGCTCGACGCGTCCGTCGCGTCGGCCCAGACGACGTTCCAATCGAATTTCTTGTAGGAGTGATTGAACTGATTGATCGAGCCGCCGTAGAGCTGACGCGCCGCGATGAATTCGTCACCCGGCTCGAGGAGCGTGTGCAGCGCGAGAAATTGCGCGGCGTGACCCGACGCAACGGCCAGCGCCGCCGTGCCGTCTTCGAGCGCGGCAACGCGTGCTTCGAGCACTGCCTGCGTGGGATTGTTGATCCGCGTGTAGATGTTTCCGAACGCTTCGAGATTGAACAGTGCCGCCGCGTGGTCCGGATCGTTGAACACGAAGGATGTCGTTTGATAGATCGGCGTCACGCGCGCCCCTGTGACGGGATCGGGGCTTGCGCCCGCGTGCACGGCCTGGGTCGCAAACTTTTGCGTCGGCGACTGTGTCATGTGAGAACTCCTGAGCGGCGTTTTTTGCGCCGTCAGGGAGCGCAGCGTGGGCCGGTCTGTCAACCGGCCTTTCTGCAAAAGCTATTCAAAGCTTGGCGAACTGGCCGGCGATGCCGCAGCGCCACTTCTGGATTACCCAGTTGGGATGTTCACCAATCCATTTCGCCATTTCAATCTGGCCGTTCATGGCGCATTGCTGGGCGGTGACCCTCTCACCCTCGAAATTGAGGGTCACGTCCCGGCAGCGAGACGGTTGGTCGATCATGCAGACGGCGACGACGAGTTCGATCATGGAACCTCCAGGTCTAGTCTGACGATCACTCGAAAGAGTGATCCGGCTTGCCTTGAGCGGTTCCTCGATGCCTGTTTGTTATCGTCGAGATTATTTCCCGAAGTATGTGGGAATTTCGGTCAGGCACAAGAACGCGACCGACGCGGCTCAATGCTAAATCGCGTTCATGCCGCTTTGAAGATCCGAGTGTGTCTTGTTGGGCTCGAAAATTCGCCGCAAAAGTAGCCGATAAGCCACAATTCAGCCTCGCACAATGCCCACCCGCGCATAATCAGTCATCGAAATACAACAAACGATTCGGTTTTCTGCGGATTGAGGCAGCTGCGTGCTTGTGCACCGACAGGGTTAAGAGCGAGAAGTGGGCGCGCGAGTCCCGAGACAGATATAAGGGCGGCAAATGACGACTTACGGGGCCTCTTCGGCTCAAAGTGCGGCGTGGGACGGTAAAACCAAATCCGGGGCTCCGACGGTCGGGTGGTTTCTGCGAAGATCGGCCCTTTGGGCGGCGATCGTCGTGGCCGGCATCATCTCGGCATGCGCCCTCTACGCGATTGTGGCCAACGCTGAAGCGACGACTTCTGGCAACTCGCCTGCGGCGACAACTCAGACCTCCCCGCTCGGCGTCTGAGACGCGCTGAAAGCTGCGTGCGCGTCGTTTCGCACCAAACGCGCCGGCGCGACCACTCGTGTTGTAGCTCGCAGGCTCCATAAGACCCGTTTTCGCAGCGCAACGCGCGTGCGCGGCGTACTATTTTTGCCTCCCATTCACCGATCCTATCTATGGATAATCGCCGGTGCCTTGATCCTGACCTGCGCCTCCCTTTATCATCGTAGAAGGCTGGTGCCCCGAGGGACGCGTCGGAATGACGGAGCAACAAAAGAAATTTCCAGAGTTCTACGTTACCGCTCCGCAGCCCTGCCCGTATTTGCCCGGCCGGCTTGAACGCAAACTCTTCACGCATCTGACGCACGACAAGCCGCCGGAACTCATCGACCGCCTGCTGACAACCGGCTTCCGCCGCAGCCAGAACATCGCCTACGTGCCGTACTGCGAGGGCTGCCAGGCCTGCGTGTCCGTGCGCGTCGTGGTCAACGAGTTCAAAAGCAATCGATCGATGCGCCGCAGCTGGGTGCGCAATTCCAAGCTCGCCGCGCGCCGCACCGCGTCGATCCCGACGCAGGAACAGTTCAAGCTCTTCCGCGCCTACATCGATGCCCGCCACAGCGACGGCGGCATGGCCGACATGACGATGCTCGACTACCGCATGATGGTCGAAGACACCGTCATCGACACGTTCCTGACCGAATACCGCCAGAGGCCGGACGGCGCGCCGGATTCCGAATTCGACTCCTGGCCGCTCAAGGCCGTGGCGCTGTGCGACCGGCTGAGCGACGGCATCTCGATGGTCTACAGCTTCTATGATCCCGATGGCGCCGACTCCGGTCTCGGCACGTACATGATCCTGGAGCATATCGCCTTCGCGCAGCGCATCGGTCTGCCGCACGTCTACCTCGGCTATTGGATCGAGGGCTCGAAGAAGATGGCGTACAAAACGCGCTTCCAGCCGCAAGAACGCCTCGGACCGGATCGCTGGGAGCGCGTCCCCGAAGACGCCGAGGAATTCTAAAAGCGCAGACCTTCAGGGTTGCTGATCTTACTTCGCCAGCTCGGCATTGAGCTTGTCGAACATGTACTGCCACTTCGCCGTCTGAGTATCGACGAGCACATTCATCCGGGCTCTGAGTTCCAGCAGGATCGCGCAGTCCGGGCTCGCCGCGCTCGCGCCCTCGCGACCCATCGACGAAATCGCCGACAGCAGTTCGTCCGTCGATTTGTCGTAGACCGCCGTCTTGTCGTCGCGCACGAACGGCGCGGCCTTTTCCATGAAATCGTTCTGATTCCAGTTGCGCTTCAACTTCAGCTCGCGCAGCTTTTCCTGAAACTCAGGCCGGTTCTTGCTGTTGAGATCGCGCAGGCTCGACGCCGTCGCCTCGACGACAGCCTCGAAGTCCTCTTTCTGGCACGTCGTTTCGGTGCCTTGCGCCCGGAGATCGGCGGTCCCGATCCCCATCATCGCCGCCGCCCCCACGATCCAAGCCGCTTTTTTAAACGTCCCACCCATGCGACATGGTCGTAGCCGTGCCGAGCGGCCGCGACAAGCGCGGCCGGTCAACATCCGCAATCAAAATCGCGGACCGAACGAGTTCGATCGCGGGAACCCGCGCGGAACGACACGCCCGGCTTGTGCGCGCTCGCCGACCCAGTCGCGCATCTCACCCCACGCGAGGGTGAATTCTCGACCCGCGCTGTCGACCCACGTCAAGCCATCCGACTTCTTGAAGACGCGAACGTCGGACAGGCTGCCGTCCTTGAAGCGTTGCAGGATGACACCCTTGCCGCGCGTCATCTCGTTAACCTCGTCGATCTTAAAGACGAGAAGCTTGCGATTGTCGCCGACCGTCGCAACGTAATCGCCTTCGGCGGGGACGCAGACGCGCGCCTCATCCGGCTCCGACACGTTCAGGACCTGCTTGCCCTTGCGTGTCGACGCGATCACTTCCTCTTCCGGCACGATGAAGCCGTAGCCCGCCGTCGAAGCGACGAGCAGCTTGCGCGACGGATCGTGCACGAACACCTCGACGATGTCGTGGTTCTCTTCGAGATCGATCATCAGCCGCACGGGCTCGCCGTGACCGCGCCCGCCCGGCAGCGCGTTTGCTTCGAGCGTGAAGAATTTGCCGTTCGTCGTCAGCAGCACGAGCTTGTCGGTCGTCAACGCCTTGATGGCGCGCTTCAAAGCATCGCCCTGCTTGAAGTCCAGCTTCGAGAGATCGTCCTGATGCCCCTTGAGCGTGCGCACCCATCCCTTTTCCGACAGGATGACCGTGACCGGCTCTTTCTCGACCAAGGCCGTTGCAAGATCGACCTCGACCTCCGGCGCATCGGCGAACGTCGAACGTCGGCGGCCGATTGCGGTCTTCTTCGAGTACGCCTCGCGCGTCGTCTTGACCTCGTTCGAGACGTGCTCCCATTGCAGCTCTTCCGATTTCAGAAGCTGCTTCAGCTCGCGCCGCTCTTTCGAAAGCTTGTCGTGCTCGGAACGGATCTCGACCTCTTCGAGCCGCGACAACGACCGCAGACGTAGATTGAGGATCGCTTCCGCCTGCACATCGCTGAGCTTGAATTTCGCGATCAGCTTCGCCTTCGGATCGTCTTCGCGACGAATGATCCGGATGACCTCATCGATATTGAGATAGGCGATCAGATAGCCGTCGAGAACTTCGAGGCGATGCTCGATCTTCTTCAGGCGATGCGTCGAACGGCGAACAAGCACCTCGATCCGGTGCTCCAGCCACTGCCAGAGCACATCGCGCAGATCGAGCACGTTCGGCACCTGGCCCGCCGACAGTACGTTCATGTTGAGCCCGACGCGCACTTCGAGTTCCGAAGCGCGGAACATGCTCTCCATCAGCAGCACGGGATCGACGACGCGGGTCTTCGGCTCCAGCACGAGGCGAATTTCTTCCGCGCTCTCATCGCGCACATCGCCAAGGAACGGCAGCTTCTTGTCGCTCATCAGCTCGGCGATTTTCTCGACGAGCTTGGCCTTCTGAACGCCGTAGGGGATTTCGGTGACGACGATCTGATAGCCGCCGCGTGCCGTATCTTCCTTGCTCCAGCGGGCGCGCACGCGAAAACCGCCGCGGCCCGTCTTATAGGCTTCCAGAATTGCATCGCGCGGCTCGACGATCACGCCGCCGGTTGGGAAATCCGGCCCCGGTACCATCTCGACGAGCTTTTCGATCGTCGCATTCGGATGCTTGATGAGATGCAGCAGCGCGGCGCAAAGCTCATCGACGTTGTGCGGCGGAATGTTCGTCGCCATACCGACCGCGATGCCCGACGCGCCATTCGCCAGCAGGTTCGGAAACGCCGCCGGCAGAACCACCGGCTCCTCGACGCGGCCGTCGTAGTTCGGACGGAACTCGACCGTGTCCTCGTCGATGCCTTCGAGGATCAGCGCCGCCGTCTCCGTCATGCGCGCTTCGGTGTAGCGTTCCGCCGCCGGATTATCGCCGTCGATGTTGCCGAAGTTGCCCTGGCCGTCGACCAGCGGATAGCGCACCGCGAAATCCTGCGCGAGACGCGCCAGCGCATCATAGATCGCCTGGTTGCCGTGCGGGTGATAGTCACCCATCACCTCGCCGACGATCTTCGCGCACTTGATGTAGCCGCCTTCCGGATTGAGCCTGAGTTCGCGCATCGCATAGAGAATGCGTCTGTGGACGGGCTTCAGACCGTCACGCACGTCGGGCAGCGCCCGGTTCATGATCGTCGACAGCGCATACGCGAGATACCGCTCCTCGAGAGCGGTACGGAATTCGACGGGCTCGATCGGGCCGTCGCCAGGAAGAATCGGTTTTGTCGTCATGGGCGCATCCCTACAGCGCGGCCCCAAGGCTCTCAAGCCCGCCATGGCGCCCACACTGCCGCTTTATGAAAAGCGTGCTATTTGGGCGCAAGCTTTTGCGATGGTGCGCGAGTGTCACGGCGAGCACATCATTTGCCAACAGATTGATTTGCCACGATAACAGGATTGGTGCGGATGGCGGCGCTGGTGCCGGATTTACCCAAGGTTGAACTGCAGATCGTCGAGATGACCAATCAGGTCCGGCGTGAGCAGAACCTCAACGCGCTGCGCATCAACGCCATGCTCGCCAAGGCTGCACGCGCGTATGCGGAACGCCTCGCACGCAGCGGCCAGTTTTCCCACACCGCCGACGGCGGCAATCCTGGAAAGCGCGCGGAAACGGCGGGCTACAAGCCGTGCGCCGTTGCCGAAAACATCGCCATGGACCGGTCGGGACAGGGCTTCGATACCGGCCAGCTCGCGATGCAGGCCGTCGCTGGTTGGATGAACTCGGCGCCCCATCGCGCCAATATCCTGATGGCGTCCGCGACCGAGATCGGTGTCGGCGTCGCGAAATCACCGGACCCCGTGCCGAAGTATATCTCCGTCGAAATGTTTGGGCGCCCCGCGAGTGAAGGCGTCAAATTTGAGGTCGTCAATACCTCGGCCGACATCGTCGCTTACCGGTTTCTCGGCAAGACGCGCGATCTCAAACCGCGCATGACGATCACCCAGAGCTCATGCAGCGTCGGCGAAATCACGTTCACGAAGCCGGCTGGCTTTCTTTCGTCGGGAAGCGAGATCGCGCGCTTCAGCCCCGAGAATGGCAAGCGCTACATTTTGAAAAGCGGCGTGAACGGCGCGATCTCGATCGAGATCGGCATCAACATCAAGTCGCGCTGATCTCGATAAGCTTCGCGAAAACTGGCATTCGGAACATTTCGCGCCCGAAACTCGTTTTGCTGACCGAATTGATAGCAAACGAGGTCGCAAATGAATGGCCCCAGATTCGGCAGCATCGCGTTGGTCATTGTGCTGTTCGCGCTGATCGCTGGCGGCGTTTACGCCTACCAGCGCTCGCAAACGGAAGTGCTCGTCGATAGCCCGGCGGTTCGTGTTGAATCGAACAAAGCCACCGGCGAGACCACCGTCGACGCTCCATTTGCACATGTCGAAAAGGACGGCAGTGGAACGCGCGTTCAGGCGCCGGGCGTTGACGTCAATGTTCCGAAGGAGCCGCCACAGGTTCCGTCCAATCCATAGCCGCGATTTGCCACGCATTGATGCCGCCCACCTCGCCGTGGGCGGCTTTTTTTGTTCATGCCCACCATCGCTCCTTAACGCCACCCTCACGATACACTGAACGCACCGTTGCCGGCAAAGCCGAGCATGCTAACATCGCCGGAATTACAAAATTGATCCCGATGTCGGCAGCGCATAAGGCAAATCGTGCGAGCAATCATTCGCCTCATCCAGCGCGTGACGATCGTCGCGCTCGGCATTGTCAGCATTTGGCTGATCGTCGACGTCTTTAAGTTCGTCGACCGCCGGGCGCCGCCAATACTGGCGCTGTGTCTGACTTACGCGCTGGCGGCCTACGTCATCCTTCCACGCGTCGTCAACACGGGACTGAAAATCCAACAGCGCAACCACGTACCGCGTTTCACCGTCACAGGAGATGGATTGCCTGGAGATCCTGTCAATCTCGCGCTGGTCGGCACGTTTGATCAACTCCGCAACGCTTTCGTCAACGCGGGATGGATCGAGGCCGCGCCTTTGAATCTGGCGAGTTCGTGGCGCATGGCCCGCTCATTCGTTTTGAACACGCCTTATCCCTCGGCGCCCTTCAGCACACTTTATCTGTACGGCCGGGGCCAAGACGTGGGGTTTCAAAAAGCCATCGGCGACAGCCCTCGCAAACGCCATCACGTCCGCTTCTGGGCGCAGGGCGACGCTTCGAACACTGACGGTGCGCGGCTGGACGTTGCCAGTCATCCCCTCACGCTATGGGTCGGAGCCGGGACACGCGACACCGGATTCTCGCTGACGTGGCTCACGTTTCAACTCACGCACGCCACGGACGCCGACACCAACGCCGAGCGCGATTTCATTGTCGACGACCTGACGCGACACGGCACGATCCGCCACGCCACGTTGTTCAAGCCTGGCGACAAGCTGGAGCGTGTCAACCACTACATTGCCGATGGCGAGATCGCCGTTGCTGAAATCGCAGTCGCTCCTTCACCAGTTGAAGCGGCCGTCAATAACGGACAATCGCAACGATCCTAGGCGATCTCACCGCCAGGGTTCGTAAGCATACGGATCGTCAAAGTCAGCGCCTCGGCCACCGAAATCGCGGCGATCGAAGCGCTGCGGGCGTGCTCTGTCGCTTGCTTTGGCCCGGACCGGCTTGGAACTCGCGGCCGACGCGATCTTGCCGTCGAGCGATCGCACGACCGTCACCTCGGTGCCGACGCGCACGAGCGATGCCAGATGCAGCACGTTTTCGTTTAGCATACGGAAGCAGCCCGACGATTCCGCGCGCCCGATCGACTTCGGCTCGTTGGTGCCGTGAATGCGGTAAAGCGTGTTGCCGAGATAGATCGCCTTCGCACCGAGCGGATTGCGAATGCCGCCCAGCATGCGCGTTGGCAATTCCGGCTTGCGCTTGCGCATGTCGGCAGGCGGATACCAGTCCGGCCAGTCCGCGATGCGCGAAACTTTTTCCTTGCCCGACCAGCCGAAACCCTGACGTCCGACACCGATCGAATACGCATACGCCGACGTTGAACTGAGCACGTAATAGAGTTTGCGCTTGCTCGCATCGATAACGATCGAGCCCTGAGAATACGGGCCGCTGAACGGCACCACCGGCGGTGCCACCGCCTGAATGTAAGGCCGGCTTCCGCCGTTCGATCCGGGCGTCTTGCTCAGCTGCTGTTCTACGTCCGGCTGCGGCGCGGCATCCCAGGCTCCATAGTCGTCCCGGCCGTCGTAACGGCGATCATCGAAATACCGGCGGCCGTCATATCGATCGTCGCGCCTGACGCTGGTGTCGGGTCCGCCATTGTATCGGGGATCATAGCGCCGATCGTCGTTATCATCGAAACGCCGGTAGACGCGCGGACCGCCGTAGCGATTGTCATCGTAGCCGCGATCATCATCGTCCTGATCGCTGTAGATCTGTCCGCGCCCGCCGTCCCACGGGTCCCACTGCTGTGCTGAAGCCAGCGTTGACCACGTCGTCGACACGAGAAATGCGGCAACGGTTGCAATGAATGTTTTCATGGGACCCCGCGGTGGTCATTCCGACAGAGCCCACAACAACGCTGCGAGCCTATCGTTCCGTCGGGTGTATGTCGCGCCCGAACGAGACTTTCGCGTGGCGAACCGATGGCACAGCACCGCCTGCGACATTACAAATTGAAGGAGCAAGACTTGCAGTTTAGCGCGATGCGCGCGCCAGCACGTCCATCAACTCCGCAACCTTGCGCCGCTGGTCCGCAGCGTTACCGCTCGCGATCGCGTGCTCGACGCAGTGGGCGACATGATCGCGCAGCACCTCTTCTTCGACGCGGCGGAGCGCCGCGCGTACCGCTGAAATCTGCGTGACGACGTCAATGCAATAACGATCGTCCTCGACCATTTTCGCGAGGCCACGCACCTGTCCCTCGATACGGTTCAGGCGTTTCAGGCAGGACGATTTCATGTGTTTGTGCATACCTTGACTCATACCCTATGGGGGTATACGTGTCAAATATCGGAGATACCCTCATGGGGTATAGGGCATACGGAATTTTCTATGGCAACGGATCACGACGGATCGCACGGACACGCAGGCGAAACACAGAACGGTAAAAGCTGCTGCGGCTGTGGTCACGACCCCGCGCCAGCGAAGGCAGAGCATAGGCCGGAGCCTTTGGAAAAAGACCCCGTATGCGGAATGAGCGTCGATCCGCTGACTGCCAAGCATCGCGCCGAGCATGGCGGACACGCGTACTATTTCTGCTGCGCTGGTTGCCGCACGAAATTCCTTGCCGACCCTGAGAAGTATCTCAATCCCGCTGCAGCCGAACAAAAGTCCGAGCACCTGAATAAAGATCCGGTCTGCGGAATGAACATCGATCCGCATACCGCCAAGCATCGCGCCGAGCACGCCGGGCACACGTACTATTTCTGCTGCGCCGGTTGCCGCACGAAATTCGTCGCCGACCCTGCAAAGTATCTCAGTCCCGCTGAGGCTTCCGCCGAGCCCGTGCCGGAAGGCACGATTTACACCTGCCCGATGCACCCCGAGATCCGGCAAGTCGGACCTGGTCCGTGCCCGATTTGCGGCATGGCGCTCGAGCCCGACATCATCACGGCCGACGCCGCTCCCAATCCTGAACTCGCAGACATGACGCGCCGCCTCTGGATCGGCCTCGTGCTCGCCACACCCGTCTTCATTCTGGAGATGGGCAGCCATCTCTTCGGACTGCACCATCTGATCGACCCGGCTGCATCCAACTTGCTGCAGTTTGCTCTCGCGACGCCGGTCGTGCTGTGGGCGGGCTGGTCATTCTTTGAGCGCGGTTGGAAATCGATCCAGACGCGCAATCTCAACATGTTCACGCTGATCGCCATCGGCACCGGCGTCGCTTGGGCTTACAGCGTCGTCGCGACTTTCCTGCCGGATATTTTTCCACCCGCGCTGCGCACGAATGGTGGCTCGGTGCCCGTCTACTTCGAAGCCGCCGCCGTCATCACCGTTCTCGTGCTGATCGGGCAGGTTCTTGAACTGCGCGCGCGCGAACAGACCGGTGGCGCCATTCGCGCGCTGCTCAATCTCACGCCGAAAACCGCGCGGCGTCTTGCAGCCGGAGACAGCGAACAGGAAATCGAAATCGACGCCGTTTCCGTCGGCGACCGCTTGCGCGTGCGTCCCGGCGAACGCATCCCCGTCGATGGCGACGTCATCGACGGCAAGAGTTTCGTCGACGAGTCGATGGTGACCGGCGAATCCAATCCCGTCAGCAAGGCAACCGGCGCGAAGCTCATCGGCGGAACGATCAACGGCAGCGGAACGCTGGTCATGCGCGCGACAGGCGTCGGCCGCGATACCATGCTCGCACGCATCGTGCAGATGGTCGCCGAAGCTCAACGCAGCCGCGCGCCGATCCAGCGCCTCGCCGATCAGGTCGCAAGCTGGTTCGTGCCGCTCGTCATCGCTGCCGCTGCGCTGGCGTTCATCGCCTGGGCGACATTCGGGCCGGAACCACGCTTCTCCTACGCACTGATCGCAGCCGTTTCCGTTCTGATCATCGCCTGTCCGTGCGCACTTGGCCTTGCGACGCCGATGTCGATCATGGTGGGCGTCGGACGCGGCGCGCAATCCGGAGTGCTGATCAAAAGCGCGGAAGCGCTCGAGCGCATGGAAAAGATCGACACGCTCGTCATCGACAAAACCGGAACGCTGACCGAAGGCAAACCGAAGGTGACGGCGGTGCGAACCGCATCGTCCGTCAGCGAGCCCGATCTTCTGAAATTCGCGGCGAGCCTCGAGCATGCGAGCGAGCATCCCCTTGGCGCGGCCGTCGTCGCCGCCGCGAAGGAACGAAATATTGCCCTGGCTCCTGTCTCGGACTTCGACGCACCATCAGGCAAAGGCGTATCCGGCGTCATCGAAGGACACCGCGTCGTCGTCGGCAACCGCCGCATCATGGCCGATGCTGCAATCGACACAGCCGTCTTCGATCATGAAGTCGAACGCCTGCGCAGCGACGGAGGAACGGCCGTCTACGTCGCGCTCGACGGCAAGGCCGCAGGCGTGATCGCCGTCGCCGATCCGATCAAAGCGACGACCGCATCCGCGCTACGCAAGCTCGCCGACAGCCGCATCCATATCATCATGCTGACGGGCGACAACGTGACGACGGCGAAGAGCGTCGCAGCCAAGCTCGGCATTTCGGACGTCAAAGCCGACGTGCTTCCCGAAGACAAGGCGAAGATCGTGCAAGAACTCCGCCGCAATGGTCACGCCGTCGCAATGGCGGGTGACGGCGTCAACGACGCCCCCGCCCTCGCCGCCGCCGATGTCGGTATCGCAATGGGAACCGGAACCGATGTTGCGATCGAAAGCGCAGGCATCACGCTCCTGAAGGGCGATCTCGAAGGCATCGCGCGCGCCCGCCGCCTCTCGGAAGCGACGATGGCCAACATCCGGCAGAACCTCTTCTTTGCGTTTGTCTATAACGCAGCCGGTGTGCCGATCGCGGCAGGCGTCCTCTACCCGGCGTTCGGACTTCTGCTGTCGCCGATCGTCGCCGCCGTTGCGATGTCGCTGTCGTCCGTGAGCGTGATCAGCAACGCACTCCGCCTTCGCGCAACAGACATCGGCTGACGCGGAGTTCGCAACGTCACACGGGATCGGGTTCGAACGCAGCCGTTGGAGAAACGGCCGTTCGTCCCGGTTTGCCGAGCGACAGCGCGAACAGTGCCGCGACGAGACACGCCGCGCCGGCGATGAAAAACGCCGGCAGGTACGTCGACCATTCCGTGCGGGTCAGTCCCGCACCGTACGCCGCGGCCGCTGCACCAAGCTGATGCCCCGCGAAGATCCAGCCGAACACGACGTTCGTGCGCTCGGCGCCGAAATAGCGCGACGTGAGTTTCACCGTCGGCGGCACGGTCGCGATCCAATCGAGTCCGTAGAACATCGCGAATAGCGACAACCCGTAGAACGTGAAATCCGTGAACGGCAGATAGATGAGCGATAGCCCGCGCAAGCCATAATACCAGAACAGCAGCCAGCGATTGTCGAACCTATCCGAGAGCCAGCCCGATCCGATCGTTCCGAAAAAGTCGAACACGCCCATCATCGCGAGCACGCTCGCCGCCTTCACCGGCGCCAAGCCGAAATCCCCGCACAGCGCAATGAAATGCGTCTGGATCAGACCACTGGTGCTCAACCCGCAAATGAAAAACGTGCCGAACAGTACCCAGAACGCACCACTCTTCATTGCGTCCATGAGCACGAGAACCGGCGAGGTGAGAAGTTCGCCAAGACCGCCGCTCGGCCGGACGTGAGGAACGATGTCGGTCGCCCCATACGGCGCGAGACCAATGTCGGACGGGCGATTGCACATCAACAGCGTGACGAGCAATGTCGCGAGAACCAGCATCGCACAGATGAAACACAGTGCTATGCGCCAGCCGTAAGCTTCCGTCAGGCTCGCAAGCAGCGGCAGAAAAACGAGCTGACCCGTCGCCGTGCTCGCGGACAGCAAGCCCATCGCAAGGCCACGCCGCTCAGAGAACCATTGCGTTGCGACCGTCGCGCCGAGGACCATCGCCGTCAGTCCCGTGCCGATGCCGAGTCCGACGCCCCAGAGCAAGATCAGTTGCGAGACACTCGTCATCGCCAGGGACGTGACGAGCGTGACCGTCAGGATGCCGAGCGCCAGCAGCACGATGCGGCGGACACCGAAGCGGTTCATCAGGACGGCGGCGAACGGCCCCATCAATCCGTAAAGCAAAAAGCGGAGCGCAAGCGCCGAGGAAATCTCCGACGTCGTCCAGCCGAACTCACGCTCGAGCGGAACGATGAAGACGCCGGGCGCACCGATTGTTCCGGCCGTGATGAGCATCGTCAGAAACGTCACGGCGGCGACGACCCAGCCGTAGTGTACGTTTCTTCGCGCCAGCGCGGATGTCAGCGACCGCGACGTCATATCGGCTCCGATCCCGCGCGTTCGCAATTCGCGCACTTCGATGTTTATTCGAGCCCCTAGCGGAAGCCCTCGGCAACCATCTCGAACGACTGAAGATTATACTTGCTCGTCAGAAAATCGAGCAGCGGAGGCGGATTGCCGTCAATCTCGGGCTGCTCCCAGTGCACTTCAAATGTCATGTGCCTGCGCTCGTCGCCAACGTCCGTTTCGCTGAGGAACGTGACGCCATATCCCTCGGACTGCACCGTTTTGAAAAACTCGGCGAGCGTCGGCGTATTCCGTGCGCCTTCGATCACCACGTGCGCACGCCGCCTGCGCGCGACGCGCAAGTCCACCCATTTGAATCCGATGAGCGTAAGCAGGATGATCGCGGTACCGACGCTGCCGAGTATCAGGTTGCCGCTTCCGAAACACAAACCGACAACCGTCACGGCCCAGAGCGTCGCGGCCGTCGTGACGCCCGAAATCGTGTTGCCTTGTTTGAGGATCGCGCCGCCGCCGATGAAGCCCATGCCGGTCAGAATTCCGAGAGGCAACCGCATGGGGTCCATGGTCGCGAATGAGCCAGGCGTCTTGCCGCCGACATCGAGAATGGAATTCGCAAGGATCATCGCGAGCGAGGCCGCAAGCGCCGCCAGCACCGTCGTCCGGAAGCCCGCGCTATGTCCGCCGGCTTCCCGGTTGATGCCGATCAGCCCTCCCGCAACCACCGTCAAGAACAGACGGAGCGCAATATCCGTGACACTCGGATAGAGTGGCATTTCCATTCTCGAAACCTCCGCAAGGTGGCACGCGAAATTGTAAGTTTACAGTCTCGGGTTCAGGCCCGAAAGCGGCGATTGCTCGGCACCCCCATCGCCCCGCGCCGCCGAGGTATGCCAAAGCGCATACCTTCACAACGCTCGGAATTGCTACGCTCCGGAACATCGAAAAATCGCAGGATCGGCAAAATGCGCATTGGACTTATCGGCTTGGGACAGATGGGCACCGGCATCGCCGCCAATCTGCTCAAAGCCGGACACGAGCTGACCGTCTACAATCGCACCCGTGCGAAAGCCGATGCGCTCGCATCGCAAGGGGCCAAAGTTGCGGATCATATCGCCGATGCCTGTCGCGGCGACGCCGTCATCACGATGCTCTCCAATGACGACGCCGTCGAAAGCGCGGTCTACGGCGACGGCGGCGTGCTCGCGAGCTTGCCGAAGGGCGCCATCCATATTTCATCGAGCACCATCAGCGTCGCGCTCTCGAAGCGCCTCGCTGAGCATCACGCTGGCAGAGGACAACGCTACGTCGCAGCGCCCGTATTCGGCAGACCGGAAGCTGCTGCGGCAGCCAAGCTGTTTATCGTTGCGGCCGGCCCACCCGAAGCCGTCAAAACCGCAATGCCGATTTTCGATGCCATCGGCCAAAGAACATTCACGGTCTCGGAAGACGCGCCCGCCGCGAACATCATTAAGCTCAGCGGCAATTTTCTGATCGCTTCCGTCATCGAGTCCCTCGGAGAAGCGATGGCGCTTGTCGGCAAGGCCGGCATCGACAAGCACCAGTATCTCGAACTTATGACGTCGACGCTATTCGGCGCGCCGGTTTACAAGACATACGGCACGTTGATCGCCGACGAGAAGTTCTCACCGCCGGGGTTCGCCGCGCCGCTCGGATTGAAGGACGTGCGTTTGACGCTTGCAGCCGGAGACGACCTCCGCGTTCCGCTGCCGTTAGCGAGCCTGCTGCGCGATCGTTATCTGACGCTACTCGCCAACGGCGGCGACAACCTCGACTGGTCGGCCATCGGAGGCTTACCGGCGAAGGACGCTGGCTCGAAATAGCGGCTTGAAACGTGCCCGTCAGTGATTGGCGGGCATTCCACCTTGCATCGCGCCGTTCGCCGGAACGCGCGGAAAGCGTTTGTGTTCGATAAGATTTCGCCCGACCGAACCCGCGTAGCAGCCCCAGCGGTAGGCGCTCCAGAGTGCCGACTGTCCGAGCACGCTGCGCTTCGAGAACAGAGAACTCTTGAGCGATTGGGTGTCGCACGCCGTCTTCTGCGGATCGCGATAGAAGGTCGAAATCTTGTCGCTGCTCATTCCCGGCGTCGCCAGCCACTCCGGGACATGCACGTTACAGAGACGCTCGGCATCGAGGAGCGCTTTGCTCGCGCCCGTGCCGCTCACCGGACAGGCTGTCGAGAACGCGTCGCCAACCAGCGCGATTCCCGGCTGCACGGCATTTTCCGTCGCGATCAAATCGACGGGCCGAATCTTGATCGCACCGCGCACGCGTAGGCGGCCAGCGAGACGTTCGAGGCGCGGCAACGCTTCCGCGATCGCGTCCATCGGATTGATGCGCAGCCGTTTCACCCACGGATGATCGAGGTCGTGATAGGAAAAGATGTTGGCGCGCAGCCCTGTCGCCAGCGGGAACAGCGTGATGTACGCGACGCGATGCGACGGATCTTCTCCGAAGTACGTCAGGGAATCGAAGGGCAGTTCATCGGACTCGGCATCGAACCCGATCGACAGCGAATGGCATTTTGAAATCTCGCGCCGGTGCATGTCGATGCGGTCGAGAAATCCGGCGCCAAGTCCGGTCGCTCCGATGACGAGGCGCGTCGAAATCTGCTCGCCGCCGACCAGCGTCAACGTCTGACGCTCTGGGCTCAGCGTCAGCGATCCGACCTTGTTGTGCACGAAAACAACCTGCGCCGGGATGAGGCGCCGCATGCAGTTGACGAAGTCGCCGTAGGCGAGACCGTATTCAACGATCGGCTTGATCTCGGCGAGGCGGCCAAGACGCGCGACCCACACGTTCTCATACCTGCGCGCAGCCGGCAGAATCTCGTCCAGAACACCAGCTTTGGCGAGGGAGTCGGCGTGCCGGTCTTCAATCTTCTCACAACGGAAATCCGGACGCGCCTGGTCGAACGGATCGATCAGCGCCACCGAATAACCGGCCCGTCCCAGGATCACCGCGGCTAGAGAACCAGCCAGCCCCGCCCCAACGATGGCAACGTCGGTCTCAACCACGGACCCATACCCCACATTTTTCCGGGCAAAAGGTACGCTCGCAAAGTTACGCACGATTTAAAACTTTTTATTCGCGACCGCCGCCATTCAGACTGGTTGAGAAAGTCTTACGCTGAAACTCCACAGATCGTGAAAGCCTCGATTACCAGACACCTGGACTTTGGCTCGACACCGTTCAATTCGGCTTTTTTGGTGAGCGTGTCGGAACCGCCCTCCAAAGAACGTCCTTGTAATCGGCAGGGATCGCGTGTGCCGAATTGAAATCCTTCCTGCCGTGGTCTTGAAATAGCGCGATTGCGGACGGTTCGCGGAATGCGAGACGCCGGCGCAAAACAAGGGAGACAGCGATGGCTGGCGTCAGATTATTGGTCGGGACCCGCAAGGGCGCTTTCGTGCTGACATCGGACGAAGCGCGCAAAAGCTGGGACGTCAGCGGTCCTCATTTCGCCGGCTGGGAAATCTATCACGTCAAAGGTTCTCCCATTGACGAAAACCGGATCTACGCCTCGCAATCGAGCAGCTGGTTCGGCCAGCAAATCCAGCGATCCGACGACGGCGGCAAGACATGGCAACCCGTCGACAATACGTTCGCCTATGACGGCGTCCCCGGCACGCATCAGTGGTACGATGGGACGCCGCATCCGTGGGAATTCAAACGCGTCTGGCATATCGAGCCCTCCACGACCGAGGCCGATACCGTTTACGCTGGTGTAGAAGACGCAGCGCTGTTTCGCTCAAACGACGGCGGCAAGTCCTGGCATGAATTGCCCGGATTGCGCGGCCACGGGTCGGGCGCACATTGGCAACCCGGCGCCGGCGGCATGTGTCTGCACACGATCCTCATCGATCCCTCCGATGCCAAGCGCATGTTCATTGCGATTTCGGCGGCCGGAGCATTTCGCACCGAAGACGGCGGCGAATCCTGGAAGCCGATCAATCGCGGGCTCAAATCGGAGTACATCCCGGACCCAGAAGCAGAAGTCGGCCATTGCGTTCACCGGCTTGCGATGCACCCGTCGCGCCCCAATGTCCTGTTCATGCAGAAGCACTGGGACGTGATGCGCAGTGACGACGGCGGCAACTCGTGGCGCGAGGTCAGCGGCAACCTGCCGACCGATTTCGGTTTCGTCATCGACGTTCACGCACATGAGCCCGAGACGATCTACGTGGTGCCGATCAAAAGCGATTCAGAGCACTTTCCGATAGACGGACGATTGCAGGTCTGGCGCAGCCGCACGGGCGGCGAGGATTGGGAAGCGCTGACCAACGGACTGCCGCAATCCAACTGCTACGTGAATGTGCTGCGCGATGCCATGTCGATCGATACGCTCGACTCCTGCGGCATCTATTTCGGAACGACCGGCGGTCAAGTCTACGCCTCGTCAGACTCCGGTGACACCTGGGCAGCCATCGTTCGCGATCTTCCTCCGGTGCTCTCGGTCGAAGCGCAGACCTTGAGGTAAGCCGGCATGATCCGCGTCGTGCTTCCCGCACATCTTAAGATGCACGCCAACGTCAATGGCGAGGTGATGCTCGCCGTCGACGGACCCGCCACACAGAAATCGCTGCTCGACGCGCTGGAGACGCACTATCCGGTTTTGCGCGGTGCCATCCGCGAACAGGGCACGCTCAAGCGCCGAGCGTTCGTGCGGTTCTTCGCGTGCCAGCGGGACCTGTCGCACGATGAACCGGACGCGCCGTTACCCGACGCGGTCGCATCCGGCGCACAACCCTTCCTGATCATCGGCGCGCTCGCCGGCGGATAGCATACCCCTTCGCCGCTTCCGGCTGGCTGTGCGGAGCACAGTCGGAACAGCGAACATTCGAGGTGCGACCGCCGTTTCCGGCCGGCTCCGCGAAGCGGAGTCGGAAACGGCAATCAATCACAAAGGAATGTTGTCGTGCTTCTTCCAGGGATTTTCGAGCGTCTTGTTGCGCAGCATGTTCAACGCCCGGCAGAGGCGCTTGCGCGTCGTTGACGGCTTGATGACCTCGTCGATGTAGCCGCGCTCGGCGGCGACGAACGGATTGGCGAAACGGTTCTTGTATTCCTCGATCCGCGCTTCGATCTTCTTAGCGTCGCCAAGCTCGGAGCGATAGAGAATCTCGGCCGCGCCCTTCGCACCCATGACGGCGATTTCGGCCGTCGGCCAAGCGTAGTTCACGTCGCCACGAATGTGCTTCGAGCTCATCACGTCATAGGCGCCGCCGTAGGCTTTGCGCGTGATGACGGTGACTTTTGGAACGGTCGCCTCGGCGTAAGCGAACAGAAGCTTCGCACCGTGCTTGATGAGCCCGCCGTATTCCTGCGCCGTACCCGGCAGGAAGCCCGGCACGTCGACAAACGTGACGATCGGAATATCGAAGCAGTCGCAGAAGCGCACGAAGCGCGCGGCCTTGCGCGACGCATCGCTGTCGAGCACGCCCGCGAGCACCATCGGCTGGTTCGCGACGATGCCGACGGTACGGCCTTCCATGCGCGCGAAGCCGGTCACAATGTTCTTCGCGAACGCTTCCTGGATTTCGAAGAAGTCCGCCTCGTCGACGACTTTGAGGATCAGTTCCTTGATGTCGTAAGGCTTGTTCGGATTGTCCGGAATGAGCGTGTCGAGCGAATGGTCGATGCGCTCGGGCTTGTCTTCGGTCGGAATTTCGGGAACGCCCGTCTTGTTGCTCGACGGCAGGAAATCCATCAGCCGGCGCATCTGCAAGAGCGCCTCGACGTCGTTCTCGTAGGCGCGATCGGCGATCGACGATTTCGTCGTGTGGACCTTGGCGCCGCCGAGTTCTTCCGCCGTCACCGTTTCGTTCGTCACGGTCTTCACGACGTCCGGTCCGGTCACGAACATGTAGCTCGTGTCTTTGACCATGAAGATGAAATCGGTCATCGCGGGAGAGTAGACGTCGCCGCCAGCGCACGGTCCCATGATGACGGAAATCTGCGGGATGACACCGGAAGCCAGAACGTTGCGCTGGAACACTTCGCCATAGCCGCCGAGCGCGTCGACGCCTTCCTGAATACGCGCGCCGCCCGCATCGAACAGACCGATGATCGGCGTGCGGTTCTTCAGAGCCATGTCTTGAATTTTGGTGATCTTCTTGGCGTGCGTTTCGCTCAGCGATCCGCCCATCACGGTGAAGTCCTTGGCGAAGACATAGACCGTGCGCCCGTTGATGGTGCCCCAGCCGGTCACGACGCCGTCGCCCGGAACCTTGGTCTTTTCCATGCCGAACTCGGTGCAGCGGTGCTCGACGAACATGTCGAACTCCTCGAACGAGCCCTCGTCCATCATCAGCTCGATGCGTTCGCGGGCTGTCAGCTTGCCCTTCTTGTGCTGCGAGTCGATACGGGCCTGGCCGCCGCCCAGACGAGCATTCGCGCGCCGCGTCTCAAGCTCCCCGATGATGTCTTTCATGAAATAGCCACCCTGCCTTGCCGTGATGAATGCGCTGGCTCTCTAGCACGGCCTCGCGAGAGCGCAAATGTCGAGAAATCGGCGGCCAGCGCGGGCCGCGCCGGACGGCCTTTAATACCGGAAAGCTGCCGGATGTGGGGTTTACGCTGACGGTTGTGCCGCGGCAAGTTGGCGCCCGAACTCACCGATCTTAACCTCAAGAAACCCCGCCCCGGCGATGGGCTCGATCGCGACCGCGTGGGCGCGCGTGGCGGCCCAGGGAAGGGTCACGCCAACGAGATCGGCGATGGAAGCGGCTATCACCCGCTTGCCGCCAGCCTGCTTCAGGTGCCGCTCGGCCTCGGCGCGCGCCGCGAAGACGTGCAGCAGATCACCGGATGGCGCCCACGGACCGGCAGGCGTCAGGATCGGCCCGGTTTCGTCTGCGACGAGAAAAACCTCGCCGCGCCCAGTAGCGGCCGAGGCGTAATAAGGCACAGCTTCCGTCTTGAGGCGGATGAGCAGATCGACGGGATCGACCTCGGCTTCGATCGGATCGGAAACCCAGTCGGTTCCTGCGAAGCCCTTGCCCTTGGCGATGCCGGGCAGGATTTCGGCCGCGAACGTGACGAGGCCAATGTCCTGCAGCTCGTTGTTGCCGGCAAGCGCCTCTGCCCACCGCGTCGCTTCGATCCGGCTCGACCAGAAAAGTTGTACCGTCCTACCTTTGACTTTCTGAGACGGAACGGATGCGGTTTCTTCATCAGCGAATGTCAGCACCCGCCCTTCGCTGACCGCCCGGCGAATGAAGCGGTCGCGTTGTGCAAGTTCCGGAATGCGCGGCCTGTGCAGCATTGGATCAGCCTACGCTTCTGAGAATCATCTGCGCGATTCTCGGTCAATCATATCGCGATAGCAACCATCGAACGCGTTCGGCGCAGCGGCGCGCACCATTTGCAGAATAGGCTGCGCGCAGTGACACAACCTCTTGAACCAGCTACCGGCGAGCCATATGTTTCGCCTTCACTCAACAATGGGAGTGGCTCGGACGCGGTTCCGGAAGCCGAAATCTCGTGATAGAGCTACTGATTGTTCTGATCTTAATAGGCCTTAACGGCCTATTTGCGCTGTCTGAGCTGGCAATTGTTTCGGCTCGAAGACCCCGGTTAAAGACACTCGAGGCGTCAGGACGCCCAGGCGCCAAAAGCGCACTCGCCCTATCGGACAATCCCGGCAAGTTTCTTTCGGCGGTTCAAATCGGCATCACGCTGATCGGAATCGTCAATGGTGCCTATTCCGGCGAAACATTCGGCGAGTACGCAGCCGAATACCTTTTAAGTCTCGGCTTAAGTCCGACGCTGGCTCATCCGCTCGGATTCGGCTTCGTCGTCGCGATCATCACCTATCTCTCAGTCATTGCCGGAGAGCTCGTCCCGAAGACATTCGCGCTTCGCAACGCTGAAGGCATTGCGTGCTTTGTCGCGCCAATCATGACCGCCTTTGCGGGCTTCGCGCGTCCCGTCGTTTGGCTGCTCGACACGTCGACGCGTTTTGTATTCCGTATTCTTGGCCTTTCGCCGCAAAGCGAAAGCCGGGTCACCGATGAAGAAATCAAAACCGTCATCGCCGAGGCCGAAACTGCCGGCGTTCTTGAAAGCGGTGAAGGAGACCTGATCTCAGGCGTGATGCGTTTGGCCGACCGCGCCGTTGGTGGCTTGATGACACCGCGCACGGATGTCGATTGGATCGACATCGCCGCGTCCGACGACGTCATCAAGGCGCGTCTGATTTCGACACCGCACTCACGTTTGCCGGTGGGAGAAGGATCGGTCGACAAGCTGATCGGAGTGATCCAGACGCGCGCCTTGCTTTCGGGCCTGCTCGCCGGCAAGGCATTCGAGATCAATTCCTATATCCGCAAAGCGCCCGTCATTCCTGAAACGAGCGACGCGTTAGCTGTGCTGGCGGTGCTCCGCGATGCGGAAGTCCCGATGGCGCTTATCCATGACGAGTATGGAGATTTCGAAGGTCTGGTGACGCCAGCAGACCTCCTCGAAGCCATCGCTGGCACCTTCAAGTCGGATACCGAAGGCCTCGATCCGTACGCGGTCGAACGCGACGATGGATCGTGGCTGCTTTCTGGTGCAATGCCCGTCGACGAAATGTCGGACAAGATCGGCGTCCCGCTTCCCGCGAACCGCTCATATGAGACCGTTGCGGGATATGTCCTGTCCGCGCTCCAGCACATCCCCAAGACGGGCGAATATTTCGAAGTCGACGGGTGGCGGTTCGAAGTCGTCGACCTCGACGGCCGCCGCATCGACAAGGTCCTGGCGAACCGGGTTTCCAAGGCGCGCAGGCGCAACCCTTAGGTTCGGAGCAGTGCCAGCCAGCGCCATGCCGCATCGAATTCGGCGCGGCGGCCTCGGCGTCGAGCGGTAGCTTCCGCGTCTTCGCCCCAAAGCGAGATCTGGTAGTCCTCATCGACGTGCGCGGCGTTCCAGGCCGCGTCCACCGTCACGGCTTTGCTTTCCAATGCAAGCGCCAGCAGCGCCGAACCCGTCAGCGTCGTCAGGACGTGCAGCCCCGTCAGCCGGAATGGATCGTGCGGCGTCAGCGCGTGTCCGACGGCGGCCAGCGCCTCGGACGACTGCTCGACATGGACCACGCCCGGCACGACCCTGAACCTCGCATCGAGCGTGGCGTCCGCCCAGGCGACGATCGGGTTCCAGTCGCGTGACTGCAGCGCTACCAGTTCATCCGGCGTCTCCGCGCGATAGCAAACGAGATCGCTGCCGGCATAGGCGACGATGTCCGCCGCGACAGCATCCAGGGTTTCGCTGACGGCATCGATCGCTGTATTGGCGAAGCGCGTCAGCGGCATACGCGACGGATCGATGGTATCCACCTGCGCCTGCCATTCGTCGGCAATAGCGAGGGCCAACGCCTTTGTCGGAACGGCGAGTGCTCGCTTCTTCGGCGTCTTGACGGCGCGTCCATCAAGCAAAATCTGAAACGGCGCGACGTCGCCCGTGCTGGCTTCCTTATAGAAGCGGCGTGCGAGCGGCTTTGCGAGACTGTCGCTGATCGTGCCTCGCGGGCCACCCGACGCACGCTCCAGATCGGCGCGATGATCGCCCTTGCCTTCACCGTTGCCGTTTCCGTTGGAAGACGAGCCGCTCATGCCGCGCAGCTTTTCGTGCCAAGCGCGACGTCGATCGCGGCGGGAAGATCGGTGAAGCTCTCGATGATCCGGTGCGCGCCTGCGGTCGTGAGTTCCGCGACGCTGTGATAACCCCACGCGACGCCGATCGCCGAAACGCCAGCGGCGTGTGCCATGTCGATGTCATACGTCGTGTCGCCGATCATCACCGTATCGCCAGGCTCGACACCCGCTTCCCGCATCGCCTGCAGCAGCATCGACGGATGCGGTTTCGACGGATGATCGTCCGACGTTTGAATGGTCACGAAGCTCGACTGCCAACCTTCGCGCTCGCACATGCGCTCGACACCGCGCCGCGACTTGCCGGTCGCGATCGCAAGCAGATGATCGTCACGCGCTGCCAGATGCGCGATCGTTTCCTTCGCCAGCGGGAAGAGGACATCGGCGTCCGACGGATTTCGGTCGAGATCGCGAAACGCCGACTTGTAGGCTTCGCTCAATTCCACGCACGTCCCGTACTCCGCTTCCGGCGCCAGCGCCGAACACGCTTCGAGAAGCGACAGGCCGACGACGGCGAGCGTCTGTTCGCGCGTCGGCGGAATCATGCGCAGCGATTTGAAGGCGTGCTCCATCGACAGGACGATACTGGCCTGGCTGTCGACGATGGTGCCGTCGCAATCGAAAACGATGAGTTTCATGACTGCGTTCTAGCACGCTCCGATATCGCCGCAAATTCCGTGCGATGCTCGATTTCGTCGAGCGACGCCACGTCGCGGCGGGTGGCAGGCGGCAGGCGGCAGGCGGTCTAGCCGGGCATCTCTTGACGGCCGGAGCGGTGACGCAGCCAAAGCAGACCGAACCCGATGAGCGGAATGGCGATGTCCATATAGAAAACCACGCCTGCATTGCCCGGCGCGAAATTCCGGTGCTCGACCATCTGGTAGACATGACCCGCCGCCGCGCCGAGCATGAACAGCGCCGGGCCGACGACCGCGGCAAGCCTCAGATCGAAACTTCGGAAGGCTGCAAGAAATCCGACGGCGGAAAAGCCAAGGCTCGCAGTGGCAACCTCGAATTGGAACGGGCTATCGGGCCAGCCGATGAACGAGGCGACCATCTCTCCAAAGAAAGCGTGCATCACAAAATTATAGAAATAGCCGACGCCGATCGACCAGAACACGTACCAGGACAGTAGCTTTTCGACGACGGTTGCGCTGGAGACGGGCTTCTCCGCGCGAGCAATGGCAACCAATGCGAACGCAAACCCGACGACAAGAAACGTCAGCGAATAATTCGACAGCACGAAGCGGATGATGGACGCAATCAGGTCAGCCATGTCTCACCTCCGCGCATTGCGAGAGCCCGGTGACCGGGCGTCAGTCCTCGAACATGTTTACATCAAAACCGAGCAGGTCCCACGACGCGAGCATATGCGCGGGCAGTGGCGCGGTAACGTCGATCGTCTTGCCGCCCTTGGGATGCGGAATGACGAGACGACGCGCATGCAGGTGCAGCTTCTTCTCGATGTTCTCGGCCGGCATGTGAACGTCGCCTTCGTACTTGTTGTCGCCGACGATCGGATGCCCGATGAGGTGCATGTGCGCGCGGAGCTGGTGCTGACGTCCGGTCACCGGCTTCAACGACACCCACGCAGCCTTGTGCGCGGCGCGGTCGACCACCGAATAGTGCGTTGTCGCGTGCATCGCCGCGTCTTGCTCGCCGGGGCGCGCTTTGCGAACGCGGTCGCCGTCAGGTCCCGACGCCTTGACCAGCGCGGCTTCGACCTTGCCCTGCGGCGGCTTCGGAACGCCTTTGACCAGCGCCCAATAGGTCTTGGCCGCCGAACGCGTCTGGAATGTCCGGCCGAGCTTCGCAGCCGCCTCACGCGTTTTCGCAACGAGAAGCACGCCCGTCGTGTCGCGGTCGAGCCGATGGACGAGGCGCGGCCGCTCGCCGCCGAAACGGTCGGCCATGCCTTCAAGCATGCCGTCGATGTGTTTCTTGGTCCCCGTTCCGCCCTGCACCGCCAGACCGAACGGCTTGTTCAGGACGAGCACATGATCGTCCTCGAAAAGGATCATCTTCTCGATGGCGTCGCGATCGCCCTTCGAGACGCCAAGCGCCGGCCGTCCTGTCGGGCTTAGCTTTTTCGGCTCGCGCACGATGGCCGGAACACGAATTTCGGCTCCGGCGCTCAACCGGTCGTTGGCCTGCGCCCGCTTGGAGTTGACCCGCACCTGCCCCGAACGCAGCAGCTTCTGAAGGTACGTGTAGCCGACCTCCGGAAAATGCACCCGGAACCAGCGATCGAGGCGCATATCCGCCTCGCCATCCGCAACTGTAATCGTCTCGACGCTCATGGATATGGGAGAGCCCGGAATTCGCCTTGAGGTCAAGCGTGGCATGCTCGACCGCACCGGCGATCAACGCCTTTTTACTCTGGTCCGATGCGGTGGAGCGCGCCACCTGAGCTTGCATAGGGTTAACGCCGACACCCGTCACGGTCGAGACAAAATCCTGGTCGAAGTTCGATGCTTGTACTGCGTGTGTGAGGGAGTTTGCGCCAATGGCCGATACGCGAGGCGTCTTGATCCTCGGCGAAGGCGCCGTACTGAAAGGCGAGGTCAAACAGGGCCGCCGCGTCGAAGTCTGGGGCTACGTCGAAGGCGGCGTGACGGCCTCCGAACTCGTGGTCCAGGAGGGCGGCAAGGTCTTCGGCAACGTCAAAACGGACACCGCCGAAGTTTACGGCACGCTTCAGGGCGACGTCCGCGTTCAGCAGCTCTTCACTCTGAAAAGCACCGGCACCGCGGCAGGCAAGATCAAATACGGCCGCCTCGCGATGGAGGAAGGCGCCGAGCTTTCCGCGCATGTCCGCAACATCCCGCCGGCAATTGCGGGCGACCTCGATCTCTCCGTCGACAAGGGCCGCTCGGTACGCATCACGCTGGCCGACTTGAACGCCGTCGATCCGGACGACAAGCCCGAGGATCTGACGTTCTCCGTCTCGAACGCCAACGGCGGCTTCGTGGCGTTCGCCGCGGCCCAAAAGACGCCGGTCACCACCTTCTCGCAGGCCGACCTCGAAGGCGGCCAAGTCTATTTCTCCCATGACGGGTCTGACGGCATCAAAGCCCAGTTCGACGTGTCCGTGGCCGATGCATCGGGCGCCAGCTCCGGCCCTGCCATGACCGTTCATGTCGCGGTCCGGCCGTAGGGCCAGTTACGCGTCATAATCCGGGATATGGGGATGGCCGATAAAGGCCGAACCTTCGCGTTTGGATCGGCGCGCGCCCGGCTCTATATAAGCGCGTCATGACCAATCTCTTTGAAGCCGCTGGACTGGAAAAAAGCGCACCGCGTCCGCTTGCCGATCGCTTGCGTCCGAAAACGCTCCCTGAGGTCGCCGGCCAGGATCACATCGTCGGTCCCGATGGAACGCTGACCCGCATGCTGAAAAGCGGCCGCGTGCCGAGCCTCATCTTCTGGGGACCGCCGGGCTCCGGCAAGACGACGATCGCGCGCCTGCTCGCCAACGAAACGAACCTCAACTTCGAGCAGCTCTCGGCGATCTTTTCCGGGGTCGCCGATCTGAGGAAAGCCTTCGAGCGCGCCAAGATCATGCGCGAACAAGGCAAGGGCACGCTGCTCTTCATCGACGAAATCCATCGCTTCAACCGCTCGCAGCAGGATTCTTTCCTGCCGTACATGGAAGACGGCACGATCACGCTCGTCGGCGCCACGACCGAGAACCCCTCGTTCGAACTCAACGCCGCTGTTCTTTCGCGCGCCAGCGTGCTCGTCCTCAATCGTTTGGATGACGCGACGCTCGAAACGCTGCTGCAGCGGGCCGAAGCGGATGTCGGACGCCCGCTTCCACTCGATGCGGATGCGCGTGAAGCCTTGAAAGGAATGGCAGACGGCGATGGCCGCGCCATTCTCAATCTTGCGGAAGACGTCTTCGCGGCGGTTGCGCCGTCAGGAAAAGCGCTCACGCGCGATGCGCTCGTCAAGCTCGTGCAGCGGCGTGCGCCGCTTTACGACAAGTCGCGCGAAGGCCATTACAATCTGATCTCGGCGCTGCATAAAGCCGTGCGCGGCTCCGATCCCGACGCCGCGCTTTATTATTTCTGCCGCATGCTCGACGGCGGCGAAGATCGCCTGTTCGTCGCCCGCCGCCTTGTCCGCATGGCCGTCGAAGACATCGGCCTCGCCGACCCGCAGGCCCTCGTCGTTGCCAACGCCGCAAAAGAAGCCTTCGATTTTCTGGGCTCGCCGGAGGGGGAACTCGCACTTGCCGAAGCGGTCATCTACTTGGCGACCGCGCCGAAATCGAACGCCAACTACGTCGCCTTCAAAGCCGCGATGCGCGCCGCCAAGGAGCACGGCTCGCTGTCGCCGCCGAAGACGATTTTGAACGCACCGACGAAACTGATGGAGGAAGAAGGTTACGGCTCCGATTACCTTTACGATCACGATCAGCCGGAAGCCTTTTCCGGCCAGAATTATTTTCCCGACGAATTCAAGAAGCGTCCGAAATATTACGATCCACCCGAGCGCGGCTTTGAACGCGACTTAAAAAAACGCCTCGATTATTGGGCCAAGCTCCGCGCCGAACGCAACCGCCGATCCTAGTCATTTGTAAAAGGATGGTCATCATGGCTGAGCCTCAAGCACACGCCCCGTCGCCGGCACTGCACACGGTTTCGATCACCGATCTTCGCCCGACACAAATGACTGTCGGCATGCGCGAGGTCGAGGAAAAGCGGAAAGCATGGCGCGGCCTCGACATTAAGAAATCTGCCGGCTTCCTCGGTCGTCACATGATCCCCGTCGTGCGCGGACCCAAAGACAGGCTGTACGTCGTCGATCATCATCATCTCGCGCGCGCCCTACACGATGAAGGCGTCGAAGAGGTGCTGACATCGACGCTCGCGGACCTGCGGGCACTCGATAAGGAAGAGTTCTGGCGCTTTCTCGACAACCGCGGCTGGATGCATCCCTTCGACGCCGATGGCGTCCGGCAATCGCGCTCCGAGTTGCCCAAGACTGTCGCCGACTTAAAAGACGATCCCTATCGCAGCCTCGCAGGCGAACTGCGTTTCGCAGGCGGCTACGCTAAGGACGCGACGCCCTTCAGCGAATTCCTCTGGGCTGATGCGCTGCGCCGCCGCGTCGATTCAAAAACCGCGAAAAGCGATCCCGAGACGGCACTTGAAGAAGCCCTCGCATTCGCCAAGAGCGCTGCCGCCTCATACCTGCCCGGCTGGTGCGGCCCTCATCAACGCACGTAGGACAATGGCGGAGGCTCGATTGCCGAGGCTCCGATATCTCAAGCCAGCTTCACGTCGTTATGGAACTGGTTGCTGACCAGCGTCGGCTTCACATAACCGGCGCGGATCGTGAAATCGCCGAAGTGCTCGCCCTTCTCGCGGTCTTTCGCGTAATGCTGCACGATCGGCTCAAGCAGCTTCAACGCCTTCTCTTCGTCCACGTCCTGCGCGTAGAGCTTGTTCATGCGCGCTCCATCGAACGCCGCGCCGAGATAGAGATTGTAGAGACCGGGCGACCGGCCGACGAAACCGATTTCTCCGAGGTACGGACGTCCGCAGCCGTTCGGGCATCCCGTCATGCGCACGACGATTTCTTCGTCCTTGAGTCCTGCCTTGTCGAGAATGCTTTCGAACTTCGTGAGGAAGTGCGGCAGGTAGCGTTCGCTTTCGGCCAGCGCCAGCGCGCACGTCGGCAGCGCGACGCACGCAATGCTGTTTCGCCGCGCGCCGGAGAGCGACTTCGGCGCAACTCCGTGATCTGCCAGAACCTTCTCGACTTTGGCTTTGTTGCGCGCACCGATGTTCGCGAGAATGAGGTTCTGGTTCGCCGTCATAACGAAATCGCAGACATCGAGATCGGCAACGGCACGCATGGCGCTCCGGAGACGATGGCCCGGCACGTCCTTGATGCGTCCGCTTTCGACGTAAAGCGTCAGATGCCACTTCTTGTCTTCGCCCTGACGCCAGCCGATGTGATCGCCGTTGCGCGTGAACGTGTAGGGTCGCGCGGGCGCCAGATCGTAGCCGAGGCGCTTGTTGATTTCGGCCTTGAAGTTCTCGAGCCCGTGATCCTCGATCGTATACTTGAGGCGCGCGCGCGCGCGGTTCGAACGGTTACCCCAGTCGCGCTGGATCGTGAGGATGGCTTCCGCAACCTCGATCGCTCTTTCGTTGCTGCAATAGCCGAGCACGTCGCCGAGGCGCGGAAACGTTTCCGCTACGCCATGCGTCATGCCCATGCCGCCGCCTGCCGTCACGTTCCAGCCGACGATCTCGCCGTTCTCGACGATGGCGATGAAGCCGCAATCGTGCGCGAAGACATCGACGTCGTTGTCCGGCGGCACCGCGAAAACGAACTTGAACTTACGCGGCAGATACGTCTGCCCGTAAATCGTTTCCTTCTCCGGCGCCGTCGTCTCCTTGCCGGGGATGCGTTCGCCGTTGAGCCAGATATCGCTGTAGGCTTCCGTCTTCGGCAGAAAATGCATGCTGGTGCGCTTGGCGAGTTCGTAGGCTTCGCGGTGCGCTTTCGAAAGGTACGGATTGGCGATCGACATGACACCACGCGTCACGTCTCCGCACGCCGCGATGGAATCCAGGCCCGAGGCATAGATGGCCTGCATGGCGCGCTTCAGGTTCGACTTGATGATGCCGTGGAATTGGAACGTCGCGCGCGTCGTGATGCGCAGCGTGTTGTTGCCGTAAGTCACCGCGATGTCGTCGAGCTGACGCCACTGCGAAGACGTGACCAGGCCGCCCGCGATCCGCAAGCGCACCATGAACGAGTAAGCTTTATCGAGCTTCTTCTTCCCTCGCTCGCCGCGCACGTCCCGGTCATCCTGCATGTAGGAGCCGTGGAATTTGATGAGCTGCGTATCGTCGTCAGAAATTGCGCCGGTTTCGACGTGAACCAGCCCTTCGCGGATCGTGCCGCGAAGAAAGTCGCTGGCTTCCTTGATATGTTCGGTCTTCGATGGCTTGCCGTCTGTCATTTTATCCCCGCGGAACGAAGTTTGCCGCGCACAGTCCTCTGATGCAGTGTGATCGCCGTCTCAATAAACGTCGCGCTGATAGCGTCCGGCTTTCGTCAATTCCTTGAGCTTGGCGCGACCGGCGTCTTCGTCGCCCTTCGCGGCTTCAGCGAGAATTTTGACGAGCGTCTGATCGACGTCCTTCGCCATGCCCTTCTCGTCGCCGCAGACATAAAGATGCGCGCCGTCCGCGAGCCATCCGGCGATATCGTCCCGGCGCTCCCACAAGCGATGCTGGACGTAGATTTTCTCCGGCTGATCGCGCGAGAACGCAACGTCGATCCGGGTCAGATCGCCGGACGAGAGATAATCCTGCCACTCGAGCTGATAGAGAAAATCGTTCGTGAAGTTGCGCTCTCCGAAGAACAGCCAGCTCTTGCCTTTTGCGCCGGTTGCAACCCGCTCCTCGACAAATCCGCGATAGGGCGCGACGCCCGTACCCGCTCCGATCATGATGATCGGCGTGTGCCCGTCCGGCGGCAGACGATAGTGCCGGTTCGGCTTGACGTAGATCCTCGCCGTCGATCCGACCTTGCGGCGTTCGCCGAGATACGTCGACGACACGCCCTTGCGCTCCTTGCCATGCGACGTCCAGCGCACGGCGCCGACCAGAAGATGCGCTTCGCCAGGATGCGCCTTGAGGCTTGACGCCACCGAATAGAGCCGTCCCGGCAGCGGACGGAGCAGCCCGACGAGTTGTTCCGCCGTCAGCTTTTCCGGGTACGCTTCAAACAGATCGACGAGTTGCCGGTCGGCCGCGAACTTCGGATACGCTTCGCCTTCGAGCAGAGCCTTGACGTCGCTGCGCCCGGTGAGCTTGGCGTAATTTTCAACCGTGCCGCGCGACAGCGTGGTTACGTCGTACGACTTCTGCAGCTTGAGCAGCAGCGCAGCATCCGACGATAGACCAACCACTTTCAGCAACTCATCGACGAGAATCGGATCGTTCTCGGGAATGATGCCGATGGCGTCGCCGGGTTGATAGCTGAATGCGGGATCTTCGAAGGCAAACTCCGCATGCCACGTTTCGCGCGACGATCCCGTGCCGTTGAGATTGACGAGGCCAGTGATCTCGGCTTCGAGCGGATTTTCGGCCGTATAGCGCGGCTCGTCATCATCGCCCGCCGGCGCAATCGCGCCTCCGAAATCGACGTGAACGACCGTGCCGCCCGCAGCCGCATCAGGCGGCGCAAACTTGGCTAAGGACTTTTCCGTCCAGTCAGCGGCCTGCTTTGCGTAATCGAGGTCGAGGTCCGAGCGGTCAGCAACGCGCACGCCGCCGAGTTCCTCCAACCGCGCATCGATCGCCTTTCCGGTCGCGCAGAACTGCGTGTACGCCGTATCGCCGAGCGCCAGTACCGCGAAGCGGACACCATCGATACGCGGCGCGGCATCGCTCATCAAAGCCTGATAGAAGTCGACGGCCCGGCTCGGCGGGTCGCCCTCGCCCCAGGTCGCTGCATAAACGACGATGTTTTTCGCCTTTGGCAGCAACGCCAGATCGGCATCCGCCATATCGAAAACCTTGGCGTCGAGACCGTGCTTCTGAGCAAGCTTCTTCGCCTTGCCAGCCAGCGCCTCGGTATTCCCGCTCTCGCTCGCATACAGGATCGTCAGGGGCTGCCGCGGCTTGGCGGCCGGAATGCCCGCCTGAACGGCGCCGCTGCCCTGGGCTGCTTCAAACCCCGCGAAGAACCCGGAAAGCCACGCACGCTGCTGTGGAGTTGTCTTTGCAACGACCTTGTTCAGCGTGTCGATGTCTTCCGGCGCAAACGGAGCGTTATGCGGAAGCAGTGGAATGGCAGTCACCGAAGGCTCTCCTCGTAACACTTGGCCGATCTACCGACGCCGCCGCAGCGCACATTCGAGCGATCGGAAAACCCTTTGCCAGCAAGACTTAATGAGGCTTACCGGCGGGATAGAAAAACAAACCGTTGGCGGTGAGGTTGCGGATGCCTTTGGCTTATGGTTGCCAGGAAGCCTCCGCGCATCCGTATAAGCTTATTTTACGTCCTGTTGGAAGAATTTTCTACACCGATGCGGCATTCAACCCCAAATATAAGAATAATTTTCTAACATGCCACCAATTTCTCGGGCGGCGCGCAGCCGTTCCAACCCGCCCGAACCGCGCACCTGGGCAGCTCGGAGCAACATGCCTCGCGAATGGCCCTGCCGCGCGGTCGTGGTGGCTCAAGAAAAAATCCAACACCAGCACCGGCCAACCGCATTGCGCCGCGAAAGCACTCACACGCAGACGTGATAGACATTGATTTGAAAAGTTCTATCGCGAGGTGATGTTGATACTACGAACCCGGACGATCTTGACTTTGGTCGATCGATCCGCAGATTGGGCGCGCACAAGAAACGTGCCTGCACCAATCGGGTGGGCCCTCGGCGGGGCTTGCAGGAATGGAAAGCAGTTACCGCTTTGGAGGAACCACAATGAAAATCTGGACGAAGCCCGCTGTGCGCGAGCAGGAAGTTGGTCTCGAAGTGACGAGCTACCTGCCGGCTGAAATCGACCTCATCTGAGGATTGATTTCTTCGGTCTCACAACACTGGTGAGATAACGGCGCGGCGGTCGGTGCGGTTCATCGGCCGCCGCAGTCATATCCTTGCAAATTTTTCTGCGCAGCCTCTTCGGCGAGATGGCGGGCGCAAGACACCGGTATCCATGATCATAAAAGTGCTCGGGTCCTCCGCTGGGGGTGGATTCCCGCAGTGGAACTGCAATGGCATGCAGTCGGCAAAGGTTCGCTCAGGCGCTGCCGGGTTTAAGGCGCGCTTGCAATCGTCCCTTGCCGCTTCGAGCGACGGCAAGAATTGGGTGTTGCTCAACGCCTCGCCCGACATTCGCCAGCAGATCAACGAGACGCCCGAGTTGCACCCTGAAACGACGGGCGCAAAGCGTAATTCGCCGATCAAGGCCGTTGTCGTCACCAATGCCGACGTCGATCACATCATCGGACTGATCGGCCTCCGCGAAGGTCAGCCGTTTTCGATCTACGGTTCCGACCTCGTCCTCGCGACGCTGAAGGCAAATTCAGTTTTCAACGTCTGCAACCCCGAGATCGTACCGCGCTTGGAACTGCCCTTCGACAGGCCGACCGAACTGCATGGCGCCGGCGTCGACCTCGGACTGACGGTCGAAGCCTTCCCTGTCCCAGGCAAGGTTGCGCTCTTTCTGGAGAAGGGCGGCGCCAACGAAAATTACGGCAGCCGCGACGGCGACACCATCGGCTTGAAAGTGACGGATCGTAAAGCCGGCAAGTCGTTTTTCTACATTCCCGGCTGCGCCGAAGTCGACGCGCCGCTCGCCGATCGCATCCGCGGAGCCGATGTCATTTTCTTCGACGGCACGCTTTACGAAGACGGCGAAATGATCGCTCAAGGATTGTTGAACAAGACCGGCAAGCGAATGGGCCATATTTCGGTCTCCGGTCACGAAGGCTCTATCGCGGCTTTGAGCCATCTCAACGTTCGCCGAAAAATTTACGTTCACATCAACAATTCAAACCCGATCCTGGATGAAAATTCGGAAGCTCGAAAAGCTGTTGAAACAGCCGGGTGGGAGGTTGGTTTTGATGGAATGGAGGTCCGCTTATGAACCCGGTCAGCGTTGGAAAGAAATTAGCAGAGCTTCGCGGTGACGAGGCGCCGATGCCGGTCGCCGAATTCGAAGCAGCCATTCGTGCGGTCGGACCCGAGCGCTACCATGACCTGCATCCCTTCCATCACATGCTTCACGGCGGCAAGCTGAACAAGGGACAGGTGCAGGCCTGGGCGCTCAATCGCTTCTGCTATCAGTCCGCCGTTCCGCGCAAGGATGCAGCGCTCATCAGCCGGGTTTACGATCGCGAGCTTCGCCGCGAGTGGACGCATCGCATTCTCGATCATGATGGTCTGCTTCCTGATGAAGAAGGCGGCATCGAGCGTTGGCTCGTGCTGACGGACGGCCTTGGACTCGATCGCGAGTACGTCATCTCGCGGCGCGGCGCGCTTCCGGCGACCGTCTTTGCCGTCGAGGCTTACGTCACGTTCGTGCGCGAGCAGCCATTGACGATCGCCGTCGCCTCCTCGCTGACCGAGCTGTTCGCGCCGAAGATTCACAAAGAACGCATCGCCGGCATGCTCGAGAACTACAACTTCATCGACGACAAGGTGATGGCGTATTTCAAACGCCGCCTGACGCAGGCTCCGCGCGACGCCGATTTCGCACTGAACTACATACTCGAGAACGCCCGCACGCGCGACGAACAGCAAGCCTGCATCGACGCGGTGCGCTTCAAATGCAATGTTCTCTGGGTGCAGCTCGACGCGCTCTACCACGCTTACGTCGACGGACACATTCCTCCGGGAGCTTTCCGGCCGGAGAATTAACGAGGCTTACGTATGAACGCAGACGCACCGCGTACGAGAACGATGGTCGTCCCGGCTTCCAAGCCGGGACTGCCGACGCACATCAAGCTGCGCCACGACGCCGGCCGCGGCCGATGGCACGTGCTTGCTCCCGAACGCGTGTTCGAGCCTGACCCTATCGCTGTCGAGATTTTGAAGCGCTGTGATGGCGCGACGAGTGTTGAGGAAATCGCCACCGCACTCGCAAAAGAGTACAATGCACCGCTGCAAGAGATCCTCGCCGACACCATATCCATGTTGCAGGAACTCTCGGACAAGGGCGTGGTCAAAGCCTAGGACGCGTGAAACAGAACGGAGCCGATGTCATGAACGAAATCGCACCGTTGGAGCAGTTTTCGCCAGACCCAGTGGCGGAAGTCTGCGCACGCGCCCCGGTCGGCCTGCTCGCGGAACTGACGCATCGCTGCCCGCTTCAGTGTCCTTACTGCTCGAACCCGCTCGAGCTTGACCGCGTCAACACGGAATTGACGACGGCCGAGTGGCAGGACGTCATGCGTCAGGCAGCCGAACTCGGCATCCTGCAGATCCACCTTTCGGGTGGCGAGCCGACGCTTCGCAAGGATCTTGAGGATATCGTCGATGTGGCGGCGAAGGCTGGCCTCTACACGAACCTCATCACGGCGGGCGTGACGCTGACCGAAGATCGCCTGAAGAAGCTTCAGGACCTGGGCCTCGACCACGTTCAGCTGTCGATCCAGGATGTCGACGACGCCAACGCCGAGCGTATGTCTGCATATAAAGGCGGCCTCGCGAAAAAGCGCGAAGTCGGCAAGTGGGTGCGCAAGCTCGGCATGCCGCTCACCATCAATGCGCCGATCCATCGCTTCAATATCGAGAACCTGCCGAACATCATCGACTTCGCGGTCGAGATGGGCGCCGGTCGCATCGAGGTTGCGAACATTCAGTACTACGCCTGGGCATTGAAGAACCGGGCGAGCCTCATGCCGACTCGCGCGCAAGTCATCAAGAGCGCCGAGATCGTCGAGGAGGCCAAGGAACGCCTGAAGGGCATTCTCGTTTTCGACTTCGTCGTTCCCGATTATTACGCAAAAACACCCAAGCCGTGCATGGGCGGATGGGGCCGCGGCGTCATGAACGTCACCCCACAAGGCAAGGTGCTTCCCTGCCACGCCTCCGAAACGATTCCCGGATTGATTTTCGATAACGTCAAGGATCGGCGCTTGGCCGACATCTGGCTCAACGGGCAGGCATTCCAGAAGTATCGTGGTACGAGCTGGATGAAAGAGCCCTGCCGCAGCTGCCCCCGCGCCGAAATCGACTTTGGCGGCTGCCGCTGCCAGGCGATGGCCTTCACGGGCGACGCGGACAACACCGATCCGGCGTGCAAGTTCTCGCCATATCACGCCGCTTTCGTGTCAGCCGCCGAGCAGGAGAGCGCCGAAGCCGCGCCCCCGCCCTTCGTCTACCGCCGCATGGGGCCGATCAAGGCTACATCGGATAACTAGCGGCCAAGTTTTTGGCCCTGCAAGCAATTAATCGCTTCCGTGCGTCAATTCTGTTCGTCTTCCATTCAGAAAAAAAATGCCATTCTTCCTGCACTCAGTTATGAGTTGCAGAGTTGTCGTTGCTAAAAGGCGAAACGGGAAGGAACCTCAAGATGCGCAAGTGGATTTTGGCCGCCGCCATGATCACCGCAGTGCCAGTCGCAGCCGTTGCTGCTGACGCGGACGCGGGCAAAACTGTCTTTAACAAGTGCAAAGCATGCCACCAGGTCGACAAGAACGCTGTCGGTCCGCACCTTGGCAGCCTCATCGGCCGCAAGGCTGGCTCGCTCGAAGACTACAAGTATTCGGATGCTCTGAAGAATTCGGGCATCACCTGGGATGACGCGTCGCTCGACAAGTGGCTGCAGGGTCCGGCCAAGGACGTTCCTGGCACGAAAATGATTTTCGCAGGCATCAAGGACGAAGGCGATCGCGCCAACCTGATCGAATATCTCAAGACGCTGAAGTAGGCTCCGACCTGCTCGATCGACATAAGCGCCGCAGAGGGGTTCTGCGGCGCTTTCTTTTTGCGCTCAGGAAGAATAATTATATCCCAACAGGAAACAGATCGCCGTTCGATCGTCAGGCCCCGGCGAGCGGCTGCACGTCGCTGGCGTCAAGACGCGACAACATCTCGTCGATCGACGCGCCATCGATCCTGATGTCCGGAGCGACGTCCTTGAGCGGGACGAGCACGAACGCCCGCTCGGCGATCCGCGGATGCGGAACGACAAGATCAGGCTCAACGATTTTCTGGTCGCGGAAGGTTAGGACGTCGACGTCGATATTGCGCGGTCCCCAGCGCTGCGTGCGAACACGCGCCATGCCGTTTTCGACCGCCTGACATCGCGCCAGCAGTTCTCGCGCTGAAACGTCAGCTTTAACCGCGATACAAGCATTGACGAACCAATCCTGGTCCGTCACGCCCCACGGCGCGGTTCGATAATATCGCGAACGCGCAACGAGCTTGATGACGCCGTCCGCCGTCAAACGCGCGATCGCATCTTCGATATTGCCGACCCTGTCGCCGATGTTCGAACCCAGCCCCAGCACAGCGTCAAATGGATTGCGTGGAACTTTCGTCGCTGGGCCCGAATGACTTTGCGGCATCTGGCGTGCGGCTCAGTCGTATTTGATATATGCGAACCGCTGATCGTTATGCGGCGTGCCTTCGAGCCCCTTGCCTTCCTTGCCCGGCTGCCAATGCACCACGTCCTCGATCTTCTTCGCCAGTTCGAGATCCTTCGAAGTGATGCCCTTTGCGGAATGCGTCACCAAACGCACTTCAACCCAGGCATAAGACGCGGTGATATCCGGGTGATGCCATGCTGCTTCGGCCAGATGCCCGACCGTGTTGACGACCATCAGCGTACCCTTCCAGCTCGCCGTCTTGTAGGTGCGCCGGATCCAGCCGTCCTCAAGCTTCCACGCCGGTAGATTGGCCTCTAACCAGGCCTTAACGTCGGCTTCAGACATCGCTTTTTCACGTTCCGCACTCATCTTGCCCTTATTCTCCTTTTGTCGGACAACTCGACCTGGAGCCTAGCGCTCCTTCCCCCGCCAACGCAAACCCGATGCAGCTGCTTGGACAACACCAAGGAAAGGAATTCCGCTTCGTGAGTCTCTCATCCGCGTCTTCGGCAACGATCCGCGTCAGGGCTCCGGCTCGGCTGCACCTTGGTTTCCTCGACTTGAACGGCGCTATCGGCAGGCGTTTTGGCAGCATCGGACTGGCCGTTGATCACCCGGAGACGGAACTGACGCTGAAACGTTCCGCCCGGCATGAGGCCCACGGATTCGAAAGCGCACGCGCGCTGGCGCTCGTCAAAAAATTCGCAGGCGACACCAAAGGCGCGGGTTATTCCGTCGACGTGCAAAAAGCCATTCCCGCCCATGCGGGCTTGGGCTCCGGCACGCAGCTCGCGCTCGCGATCGGCGCTGCGATCGCGCGGATGGAAGGCCGGACGCTCACTCCCGACGACCTCGCGCAACTCGGCGAACGCGGCGCTCGGTCCGGCATCGGCCTCGCGGCGTTTGCGTCGGGCGGGTTCATCGTCGACGGAGGAAAGGGCGCCGACGACCGTCCCCCTCCCCTGACGGTGCGCTGCGACTTCCCTGACGCCTGGCGCGTCATGTTGATCTTTGAAAGGGACAGCGCCGGCGTTTCTGGCGAAGCCGAGACGACCGCTTTCGCCGACCTGCCCGAATTTTCGCAAAGCTCGGCAGCGCACATCTGCCACCTCGTATTGATGAAACTTATTCCGGGATTGAAGGAAGCTGACCTCGCCGCGTTCGGCTCTGCGCTGACGGAAATACAAGAGATCGTCGGCGGTTATTTCGCGAGCAAGCAGGGCGGCAGCGTCTGGACGAGCCCCGCCGTTGGACGGCTCGCCCACCGCATGCGCGACCTCGGCGCACGGGGAATCGGACAGAGCTCATGGGGCCCCACAGGGTTCGCGTTTGTCGACAGCCCCGATGCAGCACAACGCCTCTATGATTCTTTAGTCGAAGAGGCTAAAGGCGACGGTCTCAGCATTCTCGTTGCACAAGGCCGAAACACCGGCGCCAGCATCGAAGCCAGCTAAAGCCAAAGAAACGGAGCTTGAAAGATCCATGAGCGAGGCAACCCCTATTCTGCACATGCTCGCGCCGCAGAAGCACATGAGCCCCTTCGACGTGAACATGGCCGCGGATGCCGGCTATAAGGTCATCGTCCCCTACATTAACGTTGAGCTGAACGAAGTCGCTGGCCTCATCCAGGACGCCATTTTCTCGCGTCCCCCGAACTACGGTGTGCGCACCGGCTTCTTCATGGGTGGCAAGGACGCGATCCTGGCGCTCGACATGATCGAAGCCGCGAAGAAGGCGATGGTGCCGCCGTTCGAATGCTCGGTCTTCGCTGATCCCGCCGGCTCGTTCACGACCGCCGCCGCGATGGTCGCCTGCGTTGAAAAGGTTCTGAAGGACAAGTTCAACACCGGCTGGAAGGGCGTGAAAGTCGCCGTGTTCGGCGCAACGGGCGTCGTTGGATTCGCATCTTCGATCATCTCTGCCCTCGAAGGCGCTGATGTCCGTCTCGTCGCACACCGCGGCGTTGATCGCGTCATCAAGAGCGCCAAGGTTTCGAAAGAACGCTTCGGCGTCGATCTCGAAGCCGTCGCCGGTGAAACGCCGGAGCAGAAAGCCGACATCATCGCCAACGCCGATGTCATCTTCGCCGCTGCTGCTGCGGGTGTGCAGGTCGTCTCCGGCGAGCACAAGAAGCTCGCGAAGCATCTGAAGGTCATCGCCGACGTCAACGCCGTGCCGCCTGCGGGCGTCGAAGGCATGGAACTGTTCATGAACGGCGACAAGCTTCCGGGCTGCGATGCACTCGGCGTCGGCCCGCTCGCGATTGGCGACATCAAGTACAAGTGCGAGTCCGGCCTCTTCAAGCAGATGCTCACGTCCGACAAGCCGTTGGCGCTCGACTTCCGCCACGCTTACGCGAAAGCCAAAGAACTCGTCGGCATCTAAGAATGTGACCGACGAACCGGTCCTCATAGCAGCATTCTCCGGGCGGGCTCTCGCACAGTCCGCCCGACGCGCTGGCTACCGGCCTCTGGTCGCCGACGCATTCGGCGATCTCGACACGCGCAACGCTGCTGCCGCCGTTCAGGTCATCGACGGCGCGATGGCGACAGGCTTTCGAACCAAGCCGCTGATCCAAGCCCTCGACGCACTGGCGGCCTCCTCCGAAACCAAGCCGGTCGGACTCATTCTCGGCTCAGGCTTTGAGGATAAGCCGCGCCTCATCACGACGCTCGCCAGCCGCTATCCTCTGATCGGCAACGACGCAACGACCTACAAAGCCTGCAAAGACCCAGCCGTCTTTTTCGCAAAACTCGACGCGTTGGGTATCGCGCACCCCGAAACGCATTCCAATCCGCCGACAGATCCCGAAGGCTGGCTGACGAAACGCATCGGCGGTAGCGGCGGACGTCACATCCGCATTTGCGACGCGACAACCTCCGAGCGCCGCCGCCGTTATTTCCAGAAACGGATTTCCGGCGATCGCCTGTCGGTCGGCGGCGTCTTTGGAACGCATCGCACGCGTATCGCGTTGTCGCGCCAGTGGATCGCGCCATCGCCGGAACAACCGTTCCGCTTCGGCGGCGCAGTCTCGATACCGGATGTCGCTCCCAAGCTTCGCAACAAACTCGAAAGCGCCGCGCGCGACGTCGCGTCGGCGTTCCGCATCGTCGGCATGGCATCGTTTGACTTCATCGTATCGGATGGGACACCACACCTGCTCGAAGTCAATCCACGGCCCGGCGCATCCCTGGATGTGCTCGACGATGATAAAGGCTCGCTGTTTCGCGCGCACGTCGCGGCATGTCTCGGCGTCGCTGAAACCGGTGCTACGCCAGACGCGCCGACATCTGCTCGGGCGATGGCGATCCTTCACGCCGATCGCGGCGCGTTAACTCTCAGAGCAACACAGTGGCCGGTGTGGAGCGCCGATCGCGGCCCGCCCGGAACGTACATCCCTAAAGGCGCGCCGCTTGCCAGCGTTTTCGCCGACGCAGCAACGGCGGATGCGGCAGAAGCGCTCGCCAGGGCGCGCTTGGCTGAACTCGAAGACCTGATATACGAACACTCCTAATTCTTACGCCGACCGGAGCATCCCGATAATGCAACATGCTAAACAACCGAGCGTGTCCGCGCGCGCCGCCAAGCTCGTAGACGCGATGGTCGCCGACGCCGACGCGCTCCGCATTTCCGTTTCAACCGGAAGCCACGGCGAACGCATCATCGATCTCGGCGCCAACGTCGTCGGAGGCTTGGAAGCCGGACGTCGTCTCGGCGAAGTCTGCATGGGCGGACTCGGCACCGTTGCCTTCACGCAATCCTCTGGTCTGACGAATTGGCCGCTCGGCGTCGTCGTCAGTTCCAATCATCCGGTCATCGCCTGCCTCGGAAGCCAGTACGCAGGCTGGACGATCACGGACGAGGCGTCGGGTTTCTTCGCACTTGGTTCCGGTCCGGCGCGCGCTCTTTCGCGCGTCGAGGAACTCTACAAAGAACTCGGCTACATCGACAGCAATCCGCAGACGGCGCTCGTCATCGAGGGCGACAAGGCTCCGCCAGCAGCGGCCATCGAACATATCTCGAAGCACTGCGGCATCGATCCGAAGGGCCTGTCGATCCTCTACGCAACGACGTGGAGCCTTGCAGGCACCGTGCAGATCGCCGCGCGGGTGCTCGAAGTTGCTATCCACAAGGCGCACGCTCTGCACTTCCCGCTCGAGAACATTCTCGACGGCACCGGCACCACGCCGATCGCTCCGCCCTTCCCCGATTTCGTCAAGGCGATGGGCCGCACGAACGACGCCATCATCTACGGTGGCCGCATTCATCTCTTCGTCAAAGGCCCAGACAGCGACGCCAAGCGCCTCGCCGACAATCTTCCGTCGAACACCTGCAGCGCCTACGGCAAGCCGTTCGCCGAGATCTTCGCTGACGTCAACGGCGACTTCTACAAGATCGATCCGATGCTGTTCTCGCCGGCCCAGGTCATCGTCTCGAATGTCGAAACCGGCAACTCCTTCCACGCGGGCAAGCTGGCGCCGGAGATCGTCGATGCGAGCTTCCGCTGAGATAAAGCCTGATCCTTCGGGAGGTCCAGGCGATGGTCTCCACCTCGCCCTTCTGATTGAGGAAGGGCGGGGCGAATGGCACGCGCGCCGCATCGTGCGCTCGCTCGAAACCATGGGCGCGCGCGTCACCGTTTCCTCGCTTCCCCATTGCGCGTTCGACACCGGGCTCGAAAGCGGCATCGACATTCCGGGCTTCAAAGGCCGCTTGCCCGACGGCGTGTTCGTCCGCTCGATTTCAGCGGGAACGCTGGAGCAGATCACCTTTCGCTTGGGACTTCTGCACGCGCTGCGCGAAAGCGGCGTCCGCGTCTGGAACGACGCCCGCGCGATTGAACGTTGCGTCGACAAATCCCAGACGACTTTTCTGCTGCACAAGCACGGCGTAGCGACGCCCAGAACGCGCGTCTGCGAAACGCTTCCTCATGCGCTTGAATATACCGAAGGCCTCGATCGCCCGCTGGTCATGAAGCCGTTGTTCGGCAGCCAGGGCAAAGGCATCGGCATGATCTCCTCGCAGAGTGAACTGCCGGCGCCCGAAGCCGTCGACCAGATGTACTACATGCAGGACTACATCGCGCCGAAGGACGGCATCTTCGAAGACTGGCGCGTGCTCGCCAGCCGTCATCGCATCATCGCGGCAATGACCCGTCGCGGAACGAACTGGGTGACGAACATCCATCAGGGCGGCAAGGCGCGCGCGTATCTTCCCGACGAGGAAATGGCGGCGATCTCGATGGCGGCCATGCGTGCCGTCGATGCCGATTACGCCGGCATCGATCTGATCCGCACGCCCGACGGCGAACTACAGGTTCTCGAAGTCAATTCCAATCCCGCCTGGCGAGGATTGCAGAGCGTCGCCGACGTCAACATCGCGTGGGCGATCGCCGAAGACTTCCTGAAAACCGTCATTGCCCATCGCGCAGCGCTCGGCCTTGGCGCGCCGGTTGCGCTCGCCGCCGCATCATGACGACGGCTTTAAATCCAGAGCAAATTTCCTCCGCGTTCCTCGCAGCCTGCCGCGCCGAACTCGACGCCCTGAAGCCAGGCAATGTTCATCGACACTCGGCCGGGCACGGCATGGACGTCGCGCATTTCGAACGCGCCGCCGAAGCTGCCGCCGGACCAATCGCCGATCCATCCCTGAGCGTCGGGAAACGCATATTGCGCGCGACCGAAGCGAGCGTCGCCGCCACCGGCCTCAACACCAACCTCGGTATCGTGCTTCTCAGCGCGCCGCTCGCCAAAGCGGCGAGCGAAACGACATTCGCCATCGGCCTGCGCCGCCGCCTCGACATGATCCTCGCCGCGCTCGACGAACAGGATGCGACCGACGCGTTCGCGGCGATCCGCATCGCCAATCCTGCCGGGCTTGGACACGTCGACGAGGGAGATGTTCGCGATAACCCCGATCGATTGACTTTAATCAAGGCGATGTATCTCGCGGCCGAACGCGATCGCATCGCCAATGCGTACGTCACCGCGTACTCCGACATTTTCGATTTTGCGCTACCTGTTTTTCAGGATGCCCGGCGAGTTGCGATCGATTCCGATCTTGCGGTCACGACGTTGCATATGTCGTTGCTCGCGGAATTTCCGGACACTCATATTGCTCGCAAATACGGAGCCGCCGCTGCGGAGGAAATCCGCGAACAAGCGCGCGCATTGAAAGCGTATTGGTCTCCTGTTGCGTCTGCGAAATCGATGACGCCTTTAATAGAATTCGACGCAATAATGAAATCAAAGGGCCGCAATCCGGGCACGACCGCGGATTTTGTGGTGGCCACGCTCTTCGTCGCAGGGCTAATCGGCCAGAAACCTGCGTGAACGTCGCAAACTCCTACTAAAGGACTTGTCTCGGTCTATAACCTGAGGCTAATACAGGCCCGTGTCCGTAAGCTTTACGGGCCTATCCATTGCGGCTGGCGCTGGTACTCATGACACCTGGGCACCGACGTTCATGGATATTCATCGCCCGAGCAGTTCAGCAAAGTCCCGGCATCTGACGGGGGAGAGTTGGAGCTCGTATCGTTTCATTCGTGGGAGGAACCCCCCTTATGGCCAAAATCAACAAAGTGATGGTCGGCGAGTCGCTCGTCGGCGACGGCAACGAAGTTGCTCACATCGATCTCATCATCGGGCCGCGCGGCTCGGCAGCCGAAACGGCATTCTGCAACGCGCTGACCAACAACAAGGACGGCTTCACGACGCTTCTCGCCGTTATCGCGCCGAACCTCCCCTGCAAGCCGAACACGATCCTTTACAACAAGGTCACCATCAAGGACGCGCGTCAGGCCGTTCAGATGTTCGGACCGGCACAGTACGGTGTCGCCAAGGCCGTTCAGGACTCGGTTGCCGAGGGCGTGATCCCGGCCGCTGAAGCCGACGATCTCTACATCGCCGTTGGCGTCTTCATCCACTGGGAAGCTGCCGACGACGCGAAGATCCAGGACTACAACTATCGCGCCGTGAAAGAGTCGATCGCACGCGCCGTCGCTGGCAAGCCGACCGCTGCTGAAGCGACCGCTCAGCGCAACTCGGTCCAGCATCCGTTCGGTGCGAAGACTTGAAGCGGAAACCGTCCTCAGCAGGTCGAAAACAATAATAACTCTGCCCCTCCCATGAAGGGGGGTCTGCTGCAGCGATTGGGTAGACTGCTCTCAGGCCGTTACAGCGGTTAAGATGAGAACCGAAGCCGCATCGTACCGCGGTTAATGGTTCGCTGGAGCGGCTGCCGCTTAATCGAAGTTCTACCGGCCGGCGATCTCTTTGAGGTCGCCGGCCGAAATTTTTTGCGCATGCAGGATCGACGCGACGAGCGCTCCGGCGGCGCCTGCCTTGCCGATGCGCGCGAGATCTTCGAGACTACGAATGCCGCCCGCCGCATAGACGCGCCGCCCGCCTGCACGCGCCGCGATCGTTTCGAGAAGCGCGATATTCGGTCCGCCCTCGCTCGCAATCCGATCGAGCGTCATGACGATCACGCGCGTCGGCCAGAGCGCGGCGTCGGCCAACAGCGCCTCTGGTCCCATGAATTCGTCGCCGCGAAAATCGAGAGACAGCACGGTGCGGCCCGGAGCCTCCGCCGAAATCTCGTGCCACGCGCGAACGCTCTCGAGGCTTTCCGAACCGACGACCAGCGTCGCGACCGGCGCCGCGAGAACAGCGCGCGCCGCGCTTCTCGATCCCGTTCCCGCATCGATCCAAAGCTCGGTATTCGGCAAGGCCTGGCTGAGTTCCGGAACGAGATGCGTGTTTCGCCCGCGCCCTTCGATGCCATCGAGATCGGCGACATAGGCCCTGCGGAACGGATAGAGCGACCTCAAGCCGCGCGCGACGTCGCCGGGCTCGGACGTCGCCGCCAACGGTGTTTCGATCGGAAGATACGCCGCGCGTTTCCCCTGGATCGCACGTACGACCTTGCCTCGCGACACGTCGATAACCGGAATGATGTCCACTGCTTGCCTCCTCGCCAATTGAGTGTATCACGGGGTCGAATGGCGAGGTGAAGACGATATGACGATTGTCGCCGGTTATGATGTCGGTGGCGCACACTTGAAAGTTGCGCGTATCGAAAACGGCCGTCTCGCCGCAGTCCGGCAGATCGCATGCCCGCTATGGCAGGGCCTCGATCGACTCGATGCCGCGCTCGCAAGCGCCGCTCCGATTGTCAGCGATGCGACGATCCACGCCGTCACGATGACGGCCGAGCTGACCGAAATTTTTGCGAGCCGCGAAGACGGCGTCGTCGCCCTGCTCGAGCAACTGCGCCAACGCATTTCCGGTGAACTCCGGATCTTCACCGGGCTCAAAGGCTTCACCGACGTGCAGGCGGCGCGCGGCGATCCGCTCTCCGTCGCATCCGCAAACTTCCTCGCGACCGCGCGCCTCATCGCCGAGCGGCAGCCGCACGCATTGCTGATCGATTTCGGATCGACGACGACCGACATCGTCGCTTGCGACCGCCCGCAGGGCTTGAGCGATGCCGAGCGTCTGCAAACCGGAGAGCTTGTTTACACTGGCTTGACGCGAACACCGGTGCCGTCCGTCGCGACACGTGCGCCGCTGGCAGGGCAATGGCAAGGCTTGGCGCGCGACACCTTCGCGACGATGGCGGACGTGCGGCGCATCCTCGGCGAACTCGCAGACGACGTCGATGTGCACGGAACCGCCGACGAGCGCGGCAAATCAGTGCCGGAAAGTCTCGCGCGGTTCGCGCGCGGCTTCGGTCGTGATGCCGACATCCGCCATCTGGCGACGTGGCGCGCGTCCGCCGCATATATCGCCGAGCGTCAGTTGCGCTCGATCCACGACGGCGTGCTGCAGGTTCTCTCGCGTCCCGGCCTCATGACGAATGCGGTCATCTCTGCGGGTATCGGCGCGCCGGTTATCGCGCAAATCGCATCGCGGCTGAATTTGCCCGTCACCGATTTCGGTACGTTGATAGATGCTCCTGAGGATATTCGCATCTGGGCGACGCGGTGTGCGCCCGCCGTTTCCGTCGCATTGCTGCAAAGCAAGACCAGCTGAAAACAAAAACGGCCGCAGCAGTGACTGCCGCGGCCGTCGATGAAGTCGCGCGAGCTTCGCTTAGTCGCGATCGCGCTTCAAATGCACGATGTCGAACGTGCCGGCTTCCAGCTTCAGATCATAACGATGGCCGTTTTCACGGCGCGCATCTTCGATCTTCCAGTAGCCGTGGTCCCATTTGACGTAGCGCCAGGAAATGAATCCCATGCGATTCAGGCGTTCGGAAACGACACCCGGATCGTCCCGCACCACGTCGTGGCCCGCGAGAACGGGGGCCGACATCGCGAACGCCATGGCGGCGACTGCGAATGCCCGGCGCGCAAAGCGAGAGACTTCAATCATCAAACTCTACCTTCTTCTGGAAATTCTGGTCGGGAGGGCATGCTGACAACCGTTGCAGCGCAGCATGGTTCCCGAGTCATGACCCCAAGCGCGGCGTGAGACAATATCCCATCGGTACACTTGCGATCATTCGACACCCTTAAGTTGCGCCACCAAGTGCTGCGTTACGAACCCCGTGGCGCGCTTCAGCTCCTGATACTGGCGCTTGGCACGATCGCGATTGACGCTCGCCGATCTGGTCGCGGCAATGAGAATATTTTTTGCGGTGTGCTCAGTCGAGACAAACTCGATCACCTTGACCTTGTATCCCGACGCTTCGAGCAAAAGTGCCCGCGCCGCGTCCGTGACGAGATCGGCCTGACGCTGCTTCAGCAGCGGATACTTAATGATGCCCGCAAGTCCTGCATGCGCATCGTTGATCTGCGGCGCGAGTTCATGCTGACAGCACGGCGCCACGAGGATCATTTTCGCGTCGGCGCCGATACCGAGCGCCAAGGCGTCGTCGGTCGCCGTATCGCAGGCATGCAGCGCAATGACGACATCGGCGGCGGCCCGCTTCTGCTGCGCCTCAACCGCATCGAACGAAAGACCCGAAAACTTCAACGCACGCGCAAGCTCGTTGCACAGCTTGACGAGATCGCTGCGCACCTCGATGCCGGTCATCCGGCAATCTTGTCCAAGCGCCGTCGTCAGGTGATCGTAAAGCGCGAACGTCAGGTAGCCTTTCCCCGATCCGATATCGAGGATCGATAACGGCGTCTGCGCACCATCCCGTTTGCCTTCCTTCAGCAATCCATCGAAGATTTCAATGAAGCGGCAGATCTGGCGATACTTGCCCTGCATCGTCGGCTTGACGCGACCTTCCGCATCCGAAACCTGCAGCGCCTTGAGATAGGGCCGATCCGGCGGAACGAGATACGACTTGCTCCGATCATGCGCGACGGGTTCGGTTGGCTTCAATGTCGGCTTGCCGGACGTCAGATGCGGTTCGCGCTTTTTGCTGTACGTCAGCGTCACGTCGCGTTCCGCCGAGAACAACGTCGCGCTGAGGTATGTTTCCCCGATGAGCACTTTGACGGCATTGATGCCGTCGTTGATCGAGAACGTCTTGGTATCGTCCTTGCGCGCGAAGCTTGTGACGAGCTTCAGATGCGGCACGTCCTTCAAGGCAACGAGCGTCGCGACGGCTTTGCTCGCCTCGCCCTCGCCGCGAAATTTTCCAAGCGTCAGCTTGATGAACGTCTTGCCTTCGAGCGCTGCGGCAAGCGCCGCAATGAACTCGGCTTTCTGGGGATCTTTGCGCGTCATCGGGGTTCGGGCGACTTATCGAAACGTGCCTGCCGCCAGGCATTGATTTTTTCCATCAGCCATTCCCAGGCCTCTTCCTCGCGTGGACCGGCGGTCTTCGCGATCGCGATTTCGAGATACTTGAGCTCGTTCTCGACTTTCTCGGACGGCAGCATGTTGAGCCGCGTCGTTAGCACCGCCAATTCTAGAACCGCAGCCTGCGCGCGGTTGAATCCTTCCCAGACCTTATGCGTCTCTTGATGCACGATGGCGCACGCAAAGCGCGGCCGTTGCTCGTCTTCGATAAAGCGCTCGATCTTCAATTCCCAATGCGACACGCAATCGGCAAGGCGATGCCCCTTGATCGTCGTCGCGGCTGTGAGTGGCCAGAGCTTCCGCCCTGTCACACCACCGGCGAAAACGCGCACGTCATCCGTATGACTCGCAACCGCGAAGGGATGGGCTCTCAAATTCTCGAGCGTCCGCGACGGCTTGAACGGCGCGATAATCCAATGCGCCCCGTCCTCGATCAGCCCAAGCGGCGCGATGTACGCTTCGCCCGATGCATCGGTTGTCGTGATGATCGTCTCGACGATGCGCGGCATCAGCGCTCTCCTTCGCCCGCGAGAAGCGCGCGGAACCGCGCCTCATCCGAAGGCCCGAAAATGGACCACGAAAGGCTGCCGCGCGCAACGATCGACGGCATCACCGGATCGACCACGCCGCGTGCCGCCAAGTCATCGAGGCTGCCACCCTCTTCAACGTCGACGGATTTGAGAAGCACGAGAGGCGCGCCAAGAAGCTCCGCAAGCCGAGCGGCAAGCGTATCCGACGTCGCCATCCATCCCGCCGGAACGGCGGCATCGCCCGCAATCATGCGCAGCGGCGCCCAGACGGGCACTTTGCCGTCGCGCACCGCATCGGAAATCTCAGCCAGCGATTGCACAACAGTGAAACGATCATTCTGCGCGACGATCAGCTCGGCCATCTGATGCATCGCCAGCATCGCCAATCGATGCGCCAGCGCTTCGCCGAATTTCATCGTCGGCTGCAATGCACGAATGCTGTCGGCAAACGGACCGCCGCCCGGAACGACGACGACCGGAACGCGCGCCGCTGCGATCAAGGAGAGCGCGGCAGGCATACGTCCCGTTTCAGCGAGACTTCCACCCACTTTCACGACAAGCGGCGAGACAGTGTCCGCCGACCTCTCAGCCACGGCCAAACTCGCGCGCCGCGTCCCGTGTCGCGGGACGGATGATCTCGACGCCGCGCAGCGGACCGCGCTCCAGCTTTTCGAGCATCACGCGCACCGCGATGATGCGTTTGTCGGAAAGGACGTGCTCCGCGATGCGCTCTGCAAACGTCTCGACGAGGTTGATATGGCCCGCACGCGCCAACGCCACGATGAAGTCGATGATGTCGGCGTAAGACGGCACGTCGGCCATGTTGTCGTCGACCGTGAACACGTCGCGCGCCAATCGTGCGTCGACGGTGAAGCGCACACGCTGCGTGACGCCCTGCTCCTCGGCGTAGACGCCGACATTGCAATCAACGATGAAGTCGCGCACGAAAATGCTGTCGCCGATCTGCCGCGTTTTGGCGGCCGCACGCTTGAGCTTTGCCGCCTTGTCGTCGCGCGCGGGCTTGGCCGCTTTTTTCTTTTCCGTCATGCTACGGACTTCTCCCGTGCCGTTTCGATCGTTTGTACACGGTTGATTTCAAGCCGGACAGCAGCGACACGCGCCGGATCGAGCTTGCTCGAACGGCCCGTTTCACACAGCGCGCCGCGGAAGCCCAGCACATCCGAACCGAGGCTTGCGAGCGGCGCGATGTCCTCCAGCCTGAGCGACCCGGCAAGGCCCGACATCAATCCGGATTTCCGCGCCAGCAGAACGAACTTTGAAAGCTCGCTAGCGGGCAGCACCGTCGGCAAACGCCCAGCCGCCTTGTTCGCGGTGTCGAGCATCACGCCTGCAAAACCGTTCGCAGCGAAATGCGGAATGAGATCGAAGTCCGGAGCCTGATCGGCCATCAGCACCGCGACAAGCCTTGCGCGCCCGAGCTTCGCCTTCCCGAGAGCCGAGATCGCCGGTCGCGCATCGTCATCGCCGAAAAATCCGACTTTCACGATCTCGACGCCGGTCGCGGCCATATGCTCAACAGCTTCAACGAGAGCGCTCGGCTGAGGCGGAAGATCGCCGACAGTCGCACTAACCGGCAGCCGGCCGGAGACCGCTTCCACGATCTCGCGAACCACAGCTTCGGGAAGCGCGCCCAACGCGCCCGCCGACGGGTCCTTGCAATCGATCACGCCGGCGCCACCGGCAAGCACCAGGCTCGCTTCAGCGGCGCTCGTCACGCTCGCCAGAAAGGCGGGACGCCGCCCTTTCAAATTATCAATCATTCGATCGTCCGAGAGTATGAAATCGCAGATCCGAGGGAGATCAGATGGCGAAGATGCGGCTCTGCTCCTGGAGCACCGCAGCCCGGTCATGGCGCTGAGCATCCGTCAGGGCCACGGCCACATCCTGGGCGACACTCGCCTGTCCCGGCGCGAGGCGCAAGATGCGCGTCCCGAGTTGTATTGCCTCGGAGCGGTCATGGGTGACGAAAATGACCGTCGTCGGGTGCCGTCGCCAGAGATCCATTAACAGTTCTCTGAGGCTCGCCGCCGTCGGATCGTCGAGCGACACGAAGGGCTCGTCCATCAGCAGGATCTTGGGCTCGAGAATGAACCCCCGCGCCAGCGCCGCGCGCCGCTGCATGCCGAGCGACAGCATCTCGGGATAGGCGTTCTGCGCTTCGCGCAGCCCGACGCGGTCCAGCATCGCGGGGATCTCAGCGTGCCGAGGATCGCCGTCCGGAAGCGCCAGCGCGATGTTCTCGTAAAGCGTCCGCCAGGGCAGCAACCGCGGCGTCTGAAAGATGAACGTCACACCGTCTTTCGCAGGCCCGAGATCGATCGCGCCTTCATAGTCCCTGTCGAGACCTGCGATGATATTGAGCAGCGTCGACTTCCCGCAGCCCGACGGTCCCGTGATGACGAGGAACGAGCGCGGCGCAACCTCGAACGCGATATCCTGCAGCACGAGTTGCGCTTCGCGATCACCGACTGCCGGAAAAATCTTGCGCTTGACCGCGACGCGGATTGCGCCGCTTGCATCTTTGCCGTTCATCGCCGCCATGCGCTCACCCGTGCTTGCAGCGGCTGCAAAATCGTAAACTCGATGATCTGCACAATCAGAATGAACGCCAGCGCATAGGCCAGGATCGTGCCGACGTCGAATTCCTGGAACGCAATCGCCAACCGATAGCCGACGCCATTTGAACGCCCGAAGGCTTCGACGACCAGCACGATCTTCCACACGAGCGACAAGCCCGATCGCGCGGCGGCCGCAAAGAACGGCGCCAGCTGCGGCAGCGTCACGTGCCGGAGCGTCTTCCAGCTTCCGAATTTGTACATTGCCGCCATCTCGGCGAGGTCTTTCGAAAGGCTGCGCGCACCTTCCCGCATATTGACCGCGACATTCGGGATCTTGTTCAACGCGACTGCGACGATGGCCGCGACATCCGTCAGCCCGAACCAGATGTAGCAGAGCGTAATCGTGACGAGCGCGGGCAGATTCAGAAACAGCGTCAGCCACGCATCGAAAAACTTGTCCGCGGTTTTATATTTGCCGAGCGCGAGCCCGATCGCCGTTCCGATGAACATCGAGAAGATGAAGGCGATCGCGACACGCGCGAGCGTCGCCGACGTATGCTTCCAAAGCTCGCCGCTCTCCGCTTCCCGCATCATGATGTCGAAGACGGCGACCGGCGTCGGCAGATATCTGTTCTGAAGGACGACCGCGAGCACATGCCAGAAGAGACCGAGGACCAGCAGCGATCCCGCCATCCAGGCAAAGCGCTCGATTGTCGAATTGAAGCCGAGCGCGCGCGCCGGCCTAGGTATGGAAGAGGTGCTGGTCGAAACGGGTGCCATCGCCTACGAGTTCCGCATCTCCAAGTTCGATGAGAAGGTTGGTCAGCTTTTCGGCTGCCGCCGTCTCTTCCGGTCGCCATGCTCCGGTGATTCCGGACCTGTAGTAGTCGCGAATCGCAACGAGTTCGGCGTCCGAGGCCGGCTTGATCAACGGCCGCAGTCGCTCCCATGCGGCGTCCGACTTTGCCAGTACCTCATTCGCATCGGCAACGGCGTTCAAAAGAACGTCAACGGGCACGCTCTTTTTCGCCACCGCCTTTTCAGACCAGATGAACCCGACAAGCGCGGGCGTCGGACTGATGCCCAAGCCTTTGACCACATCCGCCATCGAAAGAACTTCCCGCGCGCCATCGGCACGCAGACGTGCAGCGTACGTCCAGAAATTCAAGACAGCATCCAGGCGTCCACCTTTGAACTCAGCCGTGACGAGCGGCGCTGCACCAAAAACGGGCTCAGCGACGTTTGCGATATCCTTGCCGATCACCTTGCGCGAATAGGCGCGAAGTAAAATCCAGCTCTTGTCGATGCCCGTCCCCGCGACGCCGATCTTCTTCCCGACGAGATCACCGAAGGACTTGATCGGACTGTCCTTGGGCACCATCAGGCTGCCGAGCGCGGCGGAATAAGGGGCAAATTTCAGATCGTCGCCCTTGGCGCGCTGCCGCAACGCCCAGGTCCAATCGCTGACGATGACGTCGGCACTACCGGAGAGGAGAGCGATCGGCGCCGCCGCATTGTTCGCGACTTCGACGACATCGAGATCGAGCCCGTGCTTCTTGTCGATGCCTTCTGCGCGCAAGGTATCGATGAGCCAGCTCACCGAGCCGAACTTGACCGATGTCAGCCGCACCGGCACCGATGCTCGAGCCAGACGCGGAAACATCGAAGTCGCGGACAGCGCAAGCCCAGCGCCAAGAGCTTGACGGCGAGTGAGATCGATCATTTCTGTTCGGCCTCGGCGTTGAAACGGTTCTTCCAAAGATAACGCACGCCGCGCAGCCACATATCGTCGGTGTTGCCGCTGATTGCCGCCGACATGGTTTTCGTCGGCTGTCCTGTCGCCGCGTCGCGCACGATGATCTGCAAATTGAGCGCGGCGCTCGAAAGCTTGTCGACGTAGCCCGTCACCGCAATATCGGCGCCTGCGTCCTTGGCGATCGGCGCTTCGCAGCCGTCACACTTATAGAACGGCGACGCGGCATCGATTTCCTTTGCCTTCGATGACAGATCGACGACGTCGAAACGCTCATCCTTCTGCATCAACGATCTCAGCTCGTCGGATACGAGTTGTAGGCGCCGCAAGTCTTCGGGATCATTCTGCGGGAACATTTCGCCGTCCTGCTGCGCATCGTGGAAGTCGAACGGGAACACCGCAGCCTTGGTGGCAGCCACCGCCGGGGTCGCCAGCAACACCACGGCGAAAGCAAACAGAATCCTCTGAAACATGGGCGTTTCGGTCCATTTCGATTTCGAGCCGGCGAGGATGCTAGCCCATGGAGTGAACAATTGCGCTCGGCCGAAGCGCGCCGTCTCTTACGTGCTCGTTACCCCGACGATATTGCAAGAGGTTCCTTCGGACTTTGGCAAAAACGCCCGGTCACAAACGCGCGAGCCAAACGGCTCCGCCTTGACAAGCCGACGAGACACCCCCTTTTAAGGTAATACAGTAACACCTAGAACCCCCGGGACCGGTCGGCCGTCCGGTCCGCGATTGCTTGTCCAAAAGCTATACTGGAGTTGGATCATTGCCTTTGCGCCCAGTCTGCTCTGCTCAACGGTCGCGTCCCTGGACAACCGCTATCTCCAGCATGTTCGTCGGATGCGCGGCCCTCGCGTCCCCCGCCTTTGCTCAGGATACTGCCCCGCAGCCGGCGCCTTCGGCCGCCACGCCAGCCGCGCAATCCGAAACCGCCAACACGAACGCTTCCGAGAAGAAAAAGATCACGATCTCCATCCTATACGCCAAGCAGGATCGTACCGAAGACGAACTGCCGCTTTCGATGCTCGATCTCCCGGCCGCCGACGACGGCGTCGCCGGAGCCAAGCTCGCGATCGCCGACAACAATACCACCGGCCGCTTCCTCAACCAGGCCTACAAGCTCGACGTGCTGAACGGCAGCGTCGACGATCTGATCAAGGGCGCGACGGAAAAGATCGACGCCGGCGACAACTTCATCATCGCCGACATGGAACCCGACGCTCTGCTGAAATTTGCCGATGCCTTGAAGGGCAAGAATGCCCTGATCTTCAACGTCGGCAATCCGGACGACCGGCTTCGCGAAGAGGATTGCCGCGCCAACGTCCTTCACATCGCACCGACGCGATCGATGCTGACCGACGCGCTCGCGCAATATCTCGTCTGGAAGCAATGGCGCAATTGGCTGCTCGTCTACGGACCAACGCCGGAAGACAAACTCCTGGCTGACGCCTACCGGCGCTCGGCCAAGAAGTTTGGCGGCAAGATCGTCCAGGAACTCGAGTTCAAGCAGGACACCGGCAGCCGCCGCGCCGACGGTGGCTATGAGCAGGTTCAGCAACAGATCCCGACGTTCCTGCAGAACGCCAAGGATCACGACGTCATCATTATCGCCGACGAAAAGCATCTTTTCGCCGATTACTTTCCCTTCCGGACCTGGGTCCCGCGGCCCATCGCTGGCTCTGCCGGATTGACGGCGGCGAGTTGGCATCCGGCGCTCGAGTTCTGGGGCGGCACGCAATTCCAGCATCGCTTCCGCAAGCTGAACAGCCGCCTGATGCGAAACATCGACTACGATGCATGGGTCGCGACACGTGCGATCGGCGAAGCCGCAACTCGCAAGCATGCAGGCGATTTCGAAACGCTGCGCGCCTTCATCAAGTCGCCGGATTTCGAGGTTGCTGCATTCAAAGGCGTTGCGACAAGCTTCCGGACCTGGAACGGACAACTGCGCGAGCCGCTGATTATCGGTACGGCGAAGCTACCCGTCAGCGTCTCGCCGCAAGTAGGCTTCCTGCATCAAACCAGTGTTCTGGACACGCTCGGATACGATAAGCCGGAAACCAAGTGCAAAGCCTACACGCAATGATGCCGATGCCAGCAGAACCCGGTAAGCAACGGCAGCTCAATCCCCCACGTAATCTTCGGAGACTAGCGATGTCGCGATCTTCAGCGATTTTTACGGCGTTCCTGTCGGCGGCCGCCATCGCCTCGGGCACGAGCACTGCCGACGCCTACACCGCCTACATCACGAATGAAAAGGACAACACGGTCAGCGTCATCGACACCGACAAGCTCGAAGTCATCAAGACGGTCAAGGTGGGCCAGCGCCCGCGCGGCATCGTGATGTCGAATGACGGCAAATGGATCATCATCTGCACGAGCGACGACAATGACGTGAAAGTCTACGACGCCAAGACGCTCGAATACGTCAAGTCGCTGCCATCCGGCCCCGATCCGGAACTTTTGACCCTGCATCCCGACGGCAATCGCCTCTACGTTGCCAACGAGGACGACAATCTCGTTACCGTCGTCGACATCCACACCTCGCAGGTCATCACCGAGATCCCCGTCGGCGTCGAGCCGGAAGGCATGGGCATGAGCCCCGACGGCAAAGTGCTGGTCAACACGTCGGAGACGACGAACATGGCCCACTTCATCGACACGACGAAGCACGAGACGTTCGACAACGTTCTCGTCGATAGCCGCCCGCGCGTCGCGATATTCAATCATACGCAGACGCAGCTCTGGGTGTCCTCCGAGGTCGGCGGCACCGTCACGGTCATCAACCCGGCCGACCGCAAGATCATCGGCAAAGTCACGTTCGACATTCCCGGCATCACGAAAGAAGCCATCCAGCCGGTCGGCGTGCGCATCACCAAGGACGACAAAATCGCGTTCGTCGCGCTCGGCCCGGCCAACCGCGTGGCCGTCGTCGACACCGCCACTCTCAAAGTTTTGAAATACATTCTTGTAGGCCAACGCGTCTGGCAGATGTATTTCACGCCCGACGGGAAACAGCTGTTCACGACAAACGGTGCTTCGAACGATGTGACGGTGATCGACGTTGCCAATCAGAAGGCGATCAAGTCGATCAAGGTCGGACGCTATCCCTGGGGCGTCGTGATATCGCCGGACTGATTGGGACTTTCAAACGGATTGCGAGAACAGATGACGACGACAATGGCAGATCCGAAACCGGCTTCGGCTGACACCAGCCGGACGCCGGCGCTCGTCGTCGACGGCGTCAGCCATAGTTTCGGCGACAAGAAAGTCCTCGACAACGTCTCGCTGACCGTGGAGCCCGGCGCGTTCGTCATGCTTCTGGGACTGAACGGCGCCGGAAAATCGACGCTGTTCTCGCTCATCACCCGCCTCTACGACAACGTCACCGGCGAGATCGAAATCTGCGGCTACGACGTGCGTCGCAAGCCCTCGCAGGCCTTGCAGCGCTTAGGCGTCGTCTTTCAAAGCCGCACGCTCGACATCGATCTGACGCTGACGCAGAATCTGAAATATCACGCCGCGCTGCACGGCTTTTCCAATCGCGAGGCAACGGAACGCGCGCGCCTCGCACTCGAACTCGTCGGCCTCGCAGATCGCGGCAATGAAAAAGTCCGCGCTCTCTCGGGCGGCCAGCTCCGCCGCGTCGAGATCGCCCGCTCGATGATGCATCGGCCTGACTTGCTCTTGCTCGACGAGCCGACAGTCGGCCTCGACCTCGGCTCGCGCGAGGGCGTCATCAAAATCGTCCGCGATCTCGTGGCCAGGGAACACCTGGGCGTACTATGGGCGACGCATCTCATGGACGAAGTCCTGCGCACGGACCAGGTCATCGTCCTGCATAAAGGCGTCGTTCTTTTCAGCGGCGGTGTTCCGCAACTTCTCTCGCAAACTGGCACCAGCAGCGTGCGCGAGGCGTTTCGCGCTATCACCGGTACCAAGGCTCCGTTCGAGGAGGCCGCTTGATGGCAACGTCCGCCTTTTCGACCGCAGCATCCGAAAGCCTCGCGGAGACGAATTTCGCCGCGCGCCGCCGCCTCGGCATCAGCGGCTATGTGGCCTGCTTCAAGGGCATCGTCTGGCGCGAAATTCTTCGCTACCTACACCAGCGCGAACGCTTCCTCTCAGCACTCGTGCGCCCGCTGATCTGGCTGTTTATTTTTGCGGCCGGGTTTCGCCAGACGCTCGGTGTGTCGATCATTCCGCCCTATGAAACTTACGTCCTCTATGAGGAATTCATCGCTCCGGGCTTGATCGCGATGATCCTGCTTTTCAACGCGATGCAGTCGTCGCTGTCGATGGTCTACGACCGCGAAACGGGCACGATGCGAACCCTGCTCGTCAGTCCGTTCCCGCGCTCCTTCCTGTTGCTGTCGAAGCTTCTCGGCGGCGTTTCGGTTGCCTTGCTGCAAGCCTTTGCCTTCCTGTTCGTCGCCTATTGGTGGGGCATCCAGCCGCCGCCGATCACGGAAGTGAAGCTCTTCACCTTCTTCGATCCGCCAAGTTGGGCTGGCAACGTGATCCCGGCGATGGGCGACCCGATCGTCTACACGCTGTTCTCGGTTCCGGACTTCCTTCAGCCTGCCCTCGGCTACATCGCCGTCGTCCCGGCGATCGTGCTCGGAGGCCTGATGCTTGGCGCCCTGGCGCTGTTCATTTCATCGGTCATCAAGCAACTCGAAAACTTCGCGGGCGTGATGAACTTCGTCATCTTCCCGATGTTCTTCGCATCGTCCGCTCTCTACCCTCTTTGGCGCATTCGCGAGGCGAGCCCGCTTCTTTACGAAATCTGCCGCCTCAATCCTTTCACCTACGCGGTTGAACTGGTCCGCTTCGCGCTGTACGGACAGATCGACACGATTTCGCTTGCCATCGTCGTCGCCTGCACGGTGATTTTCCTCGGCGCGGCGGTGTTTGCCTACAATCCCTCGAAGGGCTTGATTGCTCGTCGGGGCGGACCGGGCGGTCCAGCATGATGAGGTGCGATATGATCACGAACTTCATTTCGAAATTGGCCGGATGGTCGTTGCCGGGCCTGGCCGCGATGGCGTCCGTCGCTCTGATCTCCGCTCCGTCGTTTGCAGAGGATGCCAAACCCGAAGTCAAAAAAGATGAGTGGCCGTGCATCTATCGCAAGGTGCCGCAACTCACCGCCGCGATGATCTGGGACGGCCCCGAAATCACCGATACGACGAGCTGGCACAAAGACGACGCGATTAGAAAGCTCTCGCAATTCGTCATTTCGCGCCGGGTGAAATCCGACGAAGTCGACACCGCGATCAAGAAATACGCGGCGGGACTTCCCGAGGATCAGCGGGATGCAAAGCTGACTGAATTGTTCTCCGCTGTGCTGGCGCGCACGAACGACGACCGGAAGACCGTCATGAGCGGCATCGAGAAATTCCATAAGCGTCAGGTCGAGCGCTCTAAAGAGATCGAGAAAGAAGCGTTAGAGATTCAGCCGGAAGAACAGGCCGCCGCGGAAGATCCGGGATCTGACGTTGGTGTTGCCGGTCGCGCGTCGGATGCGGTGGAAAAGTACAAGTGGGAAATCCGCACCTTCCAGGAAAAGCAGGCCAACATTCCGATCGCCTGCGAAATCCCGCAGTTGATCGATGAGCGCGCAGGCGAGATCGCCCGCGCCATCCGCGCCGAGATGAAGAGCTAACGCTTCCTCAGTACATCCAGCAGCAGCTGCATCGCACGACACGGCCTGATCGCGCGTTCCCCATCAATGCCGTGGATGGCCGCCTGCGCGGCCATGACGGTGTTTTTGTGTGGGCGGATGCCAGACGTTTCCCGGCGGAGCCGCCCTAAAGCGTAGAAGGATGAGGGCGGATAGCTGTCCACTTTCGTCATGGCCGCGCAGGCGGCCATCCACGCGACGTGCTATCCGCTGACCGCCGACGCACACGCGTTTCAATCCACACTCATCGACTCGAAAAAAATCTTCACGCCTCGTTAGCCTTAACGCGCCCTTAACCAAGGTTGACATACCTTGAATGCATTCGATCCGCGCCTCTCCCGGCCCCCAGATCGAAACTGCAAGCGATGTGTCGTCTTCCCTGTTTCGCGTTTTGTGAGGTTGACAGATGCAATACGAAATTGTTTCGCGTGCCCTTGCCTACGTTTCCTGCTTCTCGACAATGAGCCTGTTGATGACGTCGATGGCGATTGCCGCCATCAACGTTGGAAAGTCCGCGCCGCTGCTCGCCTGCGCAGGCCATGCCTGCACCGCCGGCATCGTCGTCGCGAACAGTACGCAATTCGATGCCCTCACCAGCAAGTCTCAAGTCGACCGGCTGGCAATCAAGTTCTGGTCTGCGAAAATCTAAAGCCAAAGACTCGCGCCAGCCGTCGCGGCTTCACACTGGTCACGACGACCTCCAACTGGCGCGAGGGAATTAGCGAAAGCATTCGTAGCGCTGCGAATGCCCGTCGATCCGCGCCACGCCCTAAATCGCCTGCGCAGACGATCGCTCAGGCACGAAACAAGCGCGAGTCCTCAAGCCTGGCTCGCGCTCTTTTTCTTCACGACCCGATCGATCGCCTGAAGCTCAGAGATGAGCGCTGCGAAATCCTTGAGCGGCACCATGTTGGGTCCATCGGACGGCGCATGGTCCGGGTCCGGATGCGTCTCGATGAAAAGACCCGCCACGCCCGCCGCAACCGCCGCACGCGCCAGCACGGGCACGAACCGTCTGTCACCGCCCGACGATGTCCCCTGCCCGCCCGGCTGCTGCACCGCATGCGTCGCATCGAAAATGACCGGCGCGCCCGTCTCCGCCATCTGCGGCAACGCCCGCATGTCGACGACGAGCGTGTTATAGCCGAAGCTCGAGCCGCGTTCGGTGACCAGCACGTTTGGATTTCCCGAACCGGTGACTTTCGCGACGACGTTCTTCATGTCCCAGGGCGCGAGAAACTGACCCTTCTTGATCTTGATGACGCGGCCCGTCGTGGCGGCGGCGATCAGCAGGTCCGTCTGCCGGCATAGAAACGCGGGGATCTGCAGAACATCCACGACTTCCGCAACGCGTGCGCATTGCTCCGTCTCGTGCACGTCGGTCACAACCGGCAATCCGAAACGCTCACGGATCTCCGCGAATATCGGCAGCGCCGCGTCCAAGCCGATGCCACGACGCCCGGAAAGCGAAGTCCGGTTCGCCTTGTCGAAGGATGATTTGTAGACGAGACCGATCCCGAGGTTCTTTGCAGCCTCGGCCAGAGCCGCCGCCGTCTCCAGGGCATGCGCCCGGCTTTCCATCTGGCAAGGCCCGGCGAGCACCGAGATTGGAGCATCGTTGGCGAAGAGGACGTTGCCTGCGCGAACCTGCGACGCTGGCTTCAGCGTTTCATGATGTGTCATGAGAGGTTTATAGCGACCCGGACGCGGCGCCGCGAGCCCTGCACGCACGTCATCCCGCATAAACAAAAACGGCGGCCGATTGGGCCGCCGTTCTAGGAACCGTGTGGTTCGAATTCGTTAGATCAGATCGATCTCAGCCGGGAGATAGCTCGTGACTTCGAGACCAACTTCCTGCTCGCGAACTGCCGGTTTCGTCCAGACTTTCATGGTGTGTCCTCCTCGGTATTCGACAGGTTGTTCCTGTTGCGAATGTACTTAGTGAGCTAACCTATAAAACACCAATCTCTTTTCACTAACGGCGTTCAAACTTTTCGTGATCACGAAATCGCGAACTGTTATAGCATTTCATATAGTTAGATCGCGCAAGCGATGAAGAGGGTGATGCGCCCCGCTATCGGCCCATGCTTCGCGTCACGCACGGCGACCAGCGATCCCTGCCGCCCTATTGTGCAACGCCATAGGCCAAATTCCCCGCACTATGCTATAGAAACGCTTGCAAGCCGCGACTCGGGAGGCGGCATAAACAAAAGGGACTTGGGGACTAGCATGCTTGAACAATATCCTTGGATTGAGCCTGTTCTGATAGGCGCCGTGATCGTCTTCGTTCTCGATCTGATCGGCAATCTGATCTCTTTCTCCAACCGCTTCTTGAACGCGCTGGTAACGGCACTCGTGTTCGCCGTCGTGTTCGGCGGACTGCTCTACTCGGGCGCACTGCGCCTCGATGTCAAAACCGTTACGACGCCGGCAGAAACCAGCGCACCGGCCGCTGCTCCGGCAGAACCCGCCCCGACGACGCCATAACGTCGACGCCCGGCTCAGGAGATCAAAGACAAAATCCCGGCTTCGACAGCCGGGATTTTTCGTTTGTGGATTTGATTTGAACGATCGCCGAGCGCTGTCGGCGACCTCGAAGGTCTTAGACCAGCCGGCTCTGCTCTACGGCCGCCGCGATGAAGCTCGCGAACAGCGGATGCGGATCGAACGGCCGCGACTTGAGTTCCGGGTGATACTGCACGCCGATGAACCATGGATGATCCGGATACTCGACCGTTTCAGGCAGCAATCCGTCCGGCGATAGACCGGCAAACCGCAAGCCCGCACGCTCCAGCGCATCGCGATAGCGCATGTTGACTTCATAGCGGTGGCGGTGCCGCTCGGAGATCGTCGTCGATCCGTAGACTTTGGCGATATGACTGCCCGGTTGGAGTTCCGCCGCATAAGCGCCTAGGCGCATCGTGCCACCGAGCTCTCCGCCCTGGCGGCGCTCCTCGAGTTCGTTGCCGCGCATCCATTCCGTCATCATCGCAACGACGGGCTGGTTCGTTTCACCGAACTCGGTCGAGCTTGCGTCGTGGATGTTCGCCAGATTGCGCGCCGCTTCGAGACACGCCATCTGCATTCCGAAGCAGATGCCGAAGTAAGGCACACCGCGCTCACGCGCGAATTTCGCCGCCAGCACCTTGCCTTCCGACCCACGTTCGCCGAACCCGCCCGGCACGAGAATGCCGTTGAGCCCTTCGAGATAGGGCGCCGGGTCTTCACGCTCGAAGATCTCGCTTTCGATCCACTCGAGGTTGACCTTGACCCGGTTGGCGATGCCGCCGTGAACGAGCGCCTCGTTCAGCGATTTATAAGCGTCCTTGAGCCCTGTGTACTTGCCGACGATGGCGATCGTGACCTCGCCCTCGGGCTGCGCGATGCCGCGCGAAATCGTCTCCCACCGCACGAGATCGGGCTTCGGAGCACCTGTGATGCCGAACGCCGCGAGCACTTCGCGGTCGAGCCCTTCGCGGTGATATGCCAGCGGCACGTCATAGATCGACGCGACGTCGAGCGCCTGAATGACGGCCTCGGGGCGGACGTTGCAGAACAGCGCGATCTTCTTGCGCTCGCCGACCGGAATATCGCGATCGGAACGGCAAAGCAGAATATCGGGCTGGATGCCGATCGAGCGCAACTCCTTGACCGAATGCTGCGTCGGCTTGGTCTTCAATTCGCCGGCGGACGGAATGTAGGGCATCAGCGTCAGGTGGATGAACACCGACGCGCCGCGCGGAAGCTCATTGCCGAGCTGGCGGATCGCTTCGAAGAACGGCAGGCCCTCGATGTCGCCGACCGTGCCGCCGATTTCGACGAGCACGAAATCCACGTCCTCGTTGCCCGAGAGCACGAAGCTTTTGATCGCGTCGGTGACGTGCGGAATGACCTGCACGGTGCCGCCGAGAAAATCGCCCCGCCGCTCCTTGGCGAGAATGTCCTGATAGATGCGCCCCGTCGTGACGTTATCCGACTTTTTGGCCGGAACGCCCGTGAACCGCTCATAATGGCCGAGGTCGAGGTCCGTCTCGGCACCGTCATCGGTGACGAAAACCTCCCCATGCTGATACGGGCTCATCGTGCCCGGATCGACATTCAAGTAGGGATCAAGCTTCTTGAGCCGGACCGAATAACCACGCGCCTGAAGAAGCGCGCCAAGGGCGGCGGAAGCGAGACCTTTTCCAAGGGAGGAGACCACGCCGCCGGTGATGAAGATATACCGTTGCATGGGCCTTGGTTCTCGCACAGCCGGACCCGGATTCGGAAGCGGCTTTTTTGCATCGTCACCAACCGAAAAGGTCGCAATCCCGGATCGTTGCCGATTTGGCTACGTTGCAGCTACCTGCCGCAGTGCTGCGCGACTTCCTGGGCAGCCGCAGCCTGCGCTTCGGGCGGCACGGAATCGGATTGAAGCTCGGCCTTGAGCGCTGAGGCGGTCTGCCGGGTCGGGCGGACGTCGGCGCCCTGCTCCTTGGGATCGTAGGTCACATCGACCGCGACAGCCCTGTAATCCAGCGGCCGGACGTTGAGCTGCCCTTCCTTGGTCGCGATTTTCGTCTTGCCGCAGGTGATGCCAGTTTGCGGTGCCGACGCTTTGAAGGTCTTCGCGCGCTGCTCGTCGCCATATTCCGCAGCACGCGCCAGCGCGATCTTTTCAAGCCGCGCCGCAGGTGTGCCCGGAGACCCCGCGGCCGTAACATGCAAGCTGCCGTCGGCATTGGCGGAAACGCTGTAACCGTTCGGCGAAAACAGACTGGCGGGCTGATAGGTGGCAATAGATGCGGTCGAGCCGTCGGCCAGATTTGCGCTGCAGCCACCGATCGCTGCGACGGCAATGGCCGCCGCTAAGATCGCAACTGCCCGCTTTCCTCGCGAAATAGCGCTGTAGCCGCCACCCGCCTGCAAAACGCTCCAACCGCGCGTTGCCATGATCCCACGTCCCCCACCGTCGCCCGTAGCGATACTTGCAGGGAACGCGTCGGAGGTCCATCGGCCTTCGGGAAGCGAAAGCCGCTATGAACAAAGCTTTTGCAGGTCGCGCTTACTGGTTCTGCGGAACCGCCGGACCCGACGGCTGCAGCTTGTCCAGGATGCCGCCACGGCCAGGAGCGCTTTCGCCAGGCGTCGCAGGGCCGGTCACAGGCGCGCCCGCCGGATGCGTCGAATCGAATACCGAGCCGGCATTTACGGAATGCCGCGCCAGCAACGTCAACGAGATGCTGGTGACGAAAAATGCGGCTGCGAGCGCCGCCGTCGTGCGCGTCAGCAGGTTCGCCGTTCCGCGCCCGGTAAGAAATCCGCCGCCGCCACCAGCGCTACCGCCGATGCCGAGCGCCCCGCCTTCGGATTTCTGCAGCAAGACCACACCGACCAAGGCCGTGGAAATCATGAGATGAATGACGAGGAGAACGGTGGCCATAGTGGTCTCGAATCCAGCAATTTAGCGTTGTTGAACGGAGCAAATTTCGCCCGCGACGGGCCGCTATACACCAGCGCGCCGGTTCCGGCCAGCCCCAGGCCGGTTAAAATCATGGCCCCGAATGCGGCATCACCATGGTCTCACCAAACCCGAACATCAGTTGGTTCTCACCCTGATCGCCGGAAACACCCGGAGATTGTGCCGTCGAGGCGCTCGTCGACGCAGTCCCGTCTGCGGCGGAAGGCGGCACGGACGGAGATGCCGCCGCGCGCGCCGAAGCTGCTCTTCCCGGCGATTCGAGGCTGCCCGACTTCGGATCGCCGGTCTTGGGCTTTTTGCGCGTGGTTTTCTCCGCGGGCGGCTTTTTGGCTGCGGGCACCGCGCCCGGCTTGACCGGGTCCTTGACGACCGGGATCGTCGGATCGGCATCCGAGTTGATCTCGATACGCTCTGCGGCCGCACTCGCCTTCAAGGCATCGACCGAAAGCCGCGCATCCCGGCAGCCGAACTGAACCTGCTCGTCGAGTTCGATGTAGTGCTGCACCTCGCGCAAGCGCGCCGCCGACAGGTTGGCCTTCGCCCACTCCGGCCCCTTGCTCATGTCGTTGAGGATGCCCGACTGGCGGAATTTCTTCTCCTCCGCGCGCAATTGCACGCAGGTGTCGCTATCGAGCTTCGGCTTCGTCGCGTGCGCGGAAACCGGAACGAGAACAGCGGCGAAGACCAGCCAACAGAAGCGTCCAGAAAGCATCATCGGCCCTCATAAGCCCGAAGTATGGCCAGAAAATCACTGGCTTTCAAACTCGCCCCGCCGACGAGCGCGCCGTTGACATTGGGAATCGCCATCAGCTCCGTAGCATTATCCGGTTTGACGGAGCCGCCGTAAAGAATGCGGATGTTCGCCCCTTCCGCGCCGGTGACTTCCGAAAGATCGCGCCGGATGGCGGCATGGACCTGTTCGACGTCGGCAGGCGTCGGCGTCAGCCCGGTGCCGATCGCCCACACGGGTTCGTACGCAACGACGGTATTCGCGGCGGTCGCGCCCTCAGGCAGCGAATTCTTGAGTTGCCGCGACACGACTTTTAGCGTCGCCCCGGCAGCCCGCTCACCCTGCGTCTCCCCAATACAGACGATCGCGATCAGGCCCGCGCGATGCGCGGCAGCGGCTTTTGCTTTGACTTCGGCATTCGTCTCGCCGTGATCCGCCCGGCGCTCCGAATGGCCGAGGATGACAGCCGCCGCGCCCGCGTCCTTGAGCATCTCCGCTGCAACGTCACCGGTATGCGCGCCTGAAGCTTTCGCATGACAATCTTGCGCCGCGACCGCCAGACGAGATCCGGCTGAAATCTCAGCGAGCGGCGCGATGAGCGTTGCCGGTGGGGCGATCATGACATCGGCGGAGATCGAGGCTAACGGACCGGCGAGCGCGTCCCGAACGCCCACGGCTTCGGCGAGGCTTCCCTTAAGACCGTTCATCTTCCAGTTGCCGGCAACGAGCGGCCGAATAGAGTGTCCTTGCCCTGCCATAGTGTCCCTTTTTTAATGTTGGACCCGCCGTTTTCTTCGCAGCTTTCTCCGGATTGGCGTTCGGGCACCCTGCGCCCTTGCAATCTGCGACAGCCTGCGCTTCATATCATGTTGATCCGCCCCGTCACGTGGGGCTGTCCGCCACGAAGCCGTTTGACCCTACGCCCTCCCGCGCGGCAGCGTCACGCTTCCATCAACGGGAATTTCTATACCCATGCTCGACGCAATGAGACGCGGCGCCCAGACACCGGTCGCCAAGCTTCTGTTCGGACTTCTTTGCGTAAGCTTCGCAATCTGGGGCGTGGCGGACGTGTTCCAAGGCTGGGGACGCGGCTTCGTCGCCAAGGTCGGCCACACCGAAATTTCCGCGGAAGAATTTCGCCGCTCCTATCAGAACGAGCTGGATCGCATTTCACGCCAGTCGAATCAGCGGCTGAGCGCCGAGCAGGGGCATGCGTTCGGTCTCGATCGCCAGGTGCTGGCTCAGATGATCGCCGGCGCAGCCATCGAAGCGCACGCCGATCAGCTTGGGCTCGCGATTTCCGACAAGACACTCGCCGAAGGCATTCAGGCCGATCCGAATTTCCAGACCGACGGCAAGTTCAACAGACAGGGTTTCGAAGGCCTGCTGCAGCAGATCGGCATGAGCGAGCAGGGCTTCCTCAACCTCCGCCGCAAGGACGAACTGCGCGGTGCGATCGTCAGCGCCCTGATCAAAGGCCAGACGGTCCCGAAGCCGCTTCTTGATGAGATCCACGCTTACAATCAGGAGAAGCGCGTTCTCGAATGGGTGAAAATCGATCCCGCGGCCGTCACCGTCGCCGAGCCTGATGAGGCAACGCTCAAGAAGCGCTACGAAGACGACAAGGCGAAGTACATGACACCGGAATACCGCAAGGTGCAGGTGCTGATGCTGACGCCCGACGACCTCAAGAAGAGCATCACCATCACCGACGACGAAATCGCCAAGGCCTATGAGGCCGACAAGGACAGCTTCAACACGCCGGAGCAGCGCCGCGTCCAGCAGATCGCATTCAAGGACCGCGCGACGGCCGAAACGGCGCTGAAAGCGCTGCGCGACGGGACGAAGTCTTTAGCCGATGTCGCGAAGGAAACCGGCGCCAAGGATACCGATGTCGATCTCGGCCTTATCACCAAGAAATCCTTGATCGATCCGAAGGTCGCAGACGTGGCCTTTTCGCTCGAGAAAGACAAGTATTCGGACGTCATCGATGGACGTTTCGCGACCGTTGTCGTTCGCGTCACTCAGATCGAGCCGGGCACGACGAAAACACTCGCCGACGTCAAGGAACAGGTGCGCGACAAGCTCGCGAACGACAAAGTTCACGGCAATCTGCAGAGCAAACGCGACGACGTCGAGGATGCGCGTCTCGCCGGCAAAACGCTGAAAGAGGTCGCAGATCAGCTGCAGCTCACCTACAAGGAAATCCCGGCAACCGACGTCACCGGACTTGGGCCCGACGGCAAGCCTGTCCTCGAGACGGCCGACATCCGCAAAATCACCGCACGCGCCTTCGCACCCGACACCGGCGACGACTCGGCCATCGATCTCACGAACGACGGCTACGCATGGGTGAACGTGCTTTCGACGGACGCGCCGAAGCAGAAGGCGTACGACGAAGTCAAAGACGCGGTGAAGCAGGACTACATGTCCTCCGAGCATCACCGTCTGCTCGACGAGCTTGCCAAGAAGCTGACCGACAAGGTCAACGCCGGCGAGCCCATTGCCTCCATCGAAGCCGAGGCCAAAGGCAAGGTCGAAAAAACGGAACCGATCACCCGCAAGACGATCCCGCCAAGCATCAGCCAATCGATGGTGGCGCAGGCATTCGCGCTTGCAAAAGGCAAAGCCGGTCACGGCCCATCGAGCGACAATACGACCGAAATCGTGTTCCGCGTTGCCGAAGTCACGCCAGCCGCCGCGCTGACGTTGACGGAAACCGATGAGTTGACCCGCCGCCTCGAAGACGAGTTGGCCAATCAATCGCTCACCGAATACACCGAAGCCTTGAAGAAGCGCTTCGGAGCCTCGGTCAATCAGGCCGAGCTGAAGTCGGCCGTCGGCGTCACGCAAGAGTAGATCAGGTGACCACATTGTCGTCAGCGCCGTCGGCCAACGACGCAGGAGCCGGAGCCGCTACGGAGGTATTTCCCAGCCGCAGCGACTTCGCGAAGGCCTACGAAAACGGCACGGCGCAGGTCGTCTGGACGCGCCTCGTCGCCGATCTCGAAACGCCGGTTTCAGCTTACCTGAAACTTTGCGACCGGCGCCCCATGAGCTTCCTGCTCGAGTCGATCGAGGGCGGCTCGGCGCGCGGGCGTTACTCCGTCATCGGCTTTTCGCCCGACCTCGTCTGGACCGCCAACGGCGACACGGCGAACATCAACCGGACGCCGATGACCGATCCGGCCGCGTTCACTCCGGATGATCGACCGCCGCTGCCGTCGCTGCGCCGCCTGCTCGCCGAAAGCGCGATCGCATTGCCCGAAACCCTGCCGCCGATGGCAGCCGGGATCTTCGGCTACATGGGCTACGACACCGTTCGCCTGATCGAGCAGCTACCCGAGATGACGCCCGATGCCTTGGGCGTGCCCGACGCGATCCTCATTCGCCCGACGTTGATGCTCATCTTCGACAACGTGAAGGATGAGATGACGCTGGTGACGCCCGCGCGTCCCGCTGCCGGAGTCTCGGCCGACGATGCCTACGCAGCCGCGATCGCGCGTCTGACCGCCACAATCGAAAGCCTCGACGTGCCGTTGCAGCACGGATCGTCGGCAGCCGCTGCGCCCGCGACGCTTCATGAGCCGCAATCGAATACGAGCGCGCCGGAATACATGGCGATGGTTGCGAAAGCGAAGGAGTACATCAAGGCCGGGGACATCTTCCAGGTCGTGCTCTCGCAACGCTTCTCCGCGCCGTTCGCCTTGCCGTCGTTTGCGCTTTATCGCGCGCTCAGGCGACTGAACCCGTCGCCGTTTCTTTTCCATCTCGACTTCGGTTCGTTCCAGCTCGTCGGCTCCTCGCCCGAAATCCTCGTGCGCGTGCGCGATGGCGAGGTAACGATCCGCCCGATCGCGGGCACCGCCCGTCGCGGAGCCAACGAAGCCGAGGACAAGGCTCTCGCCGCGGCACTCCTCGCCGATCCGAAGGAACGCTCCGAGCATCTGATGCTGCTCGACCTCGGCCGCAACGACGTCGGCCGCGTCGCGACGCCGGGCACCGTCACGGTCACCGACCAATTCGTCATCGAGCGCTACAGCCACGTCATGCACATTGTCTCGAATGTCATCGGGACACTGGATGAAGCCAATCACGATGCGATCGACGCATTGATGGGCGGCTTCCCGGCTGGCACCGTATCGGGGGCGCCGAAAGTCCGCGCCATGGAAATCATCGCCGAACTCGAGAAGGCCAAGCGCGGCCCGTATGCGGGATGCGTCGGATACTTCTCCGCCGGTGGCGAGATGGACACCTGCATCGTGCTCAGAACGGCCATCGTGAAGGACGGCATGATTCACGTGCAGTCCGGCGCCGGCATCGTCCACGACAGCATTCCGGAGAACGAACAGCAGGAATGCATCAATAAGGCGAAAGCCGTCGTCAGAGCCGCCGAGGAAGCAGTGCGCTTCGCATCGAAGGGCACCGTGACGTCCGGCAAGATCGGAACCGGCAGCGGCAACGGCGGTGCGTTCGGCTGACGCTCCGAACGCAACTTCGCTCAGATCAAGTCTTCGGCTGCAACTGTTCTTCTTTTCGCCAGCGCCTGCCCCACGCGCGCTGCCACGGCGACCAGTGCGGCCGCCAGACGAGACTGACGATGCTGTGCCAGATCGCATAAAACACGAACCAGAAGAGCACGCGCACCGGCACGACGCCCAACGCAAAAATCCATCTCTGCGCGCGCTTCGACGCCTGCGACCCGTATTTTTGCGTTCTTGCGCGCACCCACCCGCGCACCTTCTCCTGCCCAAGTACGCGCTCAGCAATCCGCAGGGCAACGAACGCGATGACGAGGAGAGGAAGGATCAACCACAGCAATATCCATAGAATCTGCGTGACGATCCAGAAGACGATGCTAACCAAAACTCCGATGAGCCAAAGGAAAGGCGCGAGCACGTAGTCCATCTGTCACCAGCCTTTCATTGCGGCAGTGCGAACTTTGACCAACCCGCTTAACGGCACCAGCGGCGTACTGTAGACTTGCGCGAACTGCCGTAACGCCAGCTCCGGATCAGAATGCTTTCTCTCGCACTCCTTCGTCATGCAAAATCGAGCTGGGACGCCAGCGACCTTGATGATTTCGACAGGCCGCTCAACGAACGCGGCCGAGCCGCCGCGCCCGTCATGGGTGAAGCGCTGCGCGAATTTCCGTTCGCACCCGAGATCATTCTCTGTTCTCCGGCCAAACGTACGCGCCAGACATTGCACCTCATCGATCCGAAATTGAGCGAGCCGCGCGACGATGTCGTGTTCGAGGAGCAGTTGTATCTAACGAACGCCGAGACACTTCTCGATCGCCTGCGCCGCGTCCCTGCGCCCGCCAAAACAGTCCTGATGGTCGGCCACAACCCCGGCCTGCACGAGCTTGCACTGCAGCTGGCCGGACGCGGCGACGCCAAATCGATATCGCGTCTCGAAGACAAATTTCCGACCGCCTCTCTGGCAATCCTGACGTTCCCGCAAACGGCCTGGCGCGATGTCGGCCCCGCGTCCGGATACCTCGAACAATTCATCACCCCGCGCGATCGCGCCTGAAGCGCATTTGAAGCGCGGGTTTAGGACGACCATATTCTTGTGTCGCCCCCCGCCGCGTGTCTGCTAGATAGGTTCGAAATCCCGCTGCGGGGCGTCTGAAGCCATCCTGCGCACAAAGGCCAACATGCTGATTCTGATCGATAACTACGACAGCTTCACGTACAATCTCGTGCACTATCTAGGCGAGCTTGGCGCCGAAAGCGTCGTGATCCGGAACGACAAGGTCTCGGCCGACGAGGTCCTCGAAAAGAAGCCGCAGGCAATCGTCCTTTCTCCAGGACCGTGCACGCCGAACGAAGCGGGCGTTTGCCTCGATCTCATCAAAAAGGCCGGTTCGAAAATTCCGCTGCTCGGCGTCTGCCTTGGTCATCAGGCCATCGGACAGGCTTACGGCGGCAAGGTCGTCCGCGCCCCGGTGCCAATGCACGGCAAGCTTTCGACGATCACCAACACCGGCAAGGGCATCTTCAAGGGCCTGCCGAAACAATTCGACATCACCCGCTACCATTCGCTGATCGTCGAACGCACAACGCTGCCGGATTGCCTCGAGGTGACCGCCGAAACCGACGACGGCATCATCATGGGATTGCAGCACAAGACGCATCCCGTGCACGGCGTCCAGTTCCATCCGGAAAGCATCGCTTCGCAGCAGGGCCACGCGCTGCTCGCAAACTTCCTCGCGCTGGCGGGTTTCACGCCGAAAAGCCGTAAGGCGGCCTGACCGTGAGCACAGCGCCCGACACCTCGATTGTCGCGAACCCGGCTCGCGAACTGAAACGCCTGATGAACCGCATCGCCGACGGCGAGACGCTGGGCGAAGACGGCATTCAGGACGCGTTCGATCTCTTGATGTCCGGCATTGCCCCGCCGGTCGCGATGGGCGCGTTCCTCATGGGTCTGCGCCTGCGCGGAGAAACACGGGAAGAAATCACCGGTGCTGCGAAGTTCATGCGCAGCCGCATGACGACGGTCGATGCGCCACCCGGGTCGATCGATATTGTCGGAACCGGGGGCGACAGCCGCGGAACCTATAACGTATCGACGGCCGCTGCGCTCGTTGCAGCTGGCGCAGGCGCGATCGTCGCCAAGCATGGCAACCGCGCGGTGACATCGCTCTCCGGCGCGTCCGATGTTCTGTCAGCGCTCGGCGTCAAGCTCGACGTGCCGCCAGTCATCGTCTCCCGCGCGATCGCCGATGCGGGCGTCGGCTTCTTGTGGGCGCCGCTTTATCATCCCGCGATGAAGGCATGGGCTCCGGTACGCGCCGATCTCGGTCTGCGCACGATCCTGAATTTGCTCGGACCTCTGTGCAATCCGGCCGAGGTCACGCGCCAGATCCTCGGCGTCTACGACAAGAAGCTCGTTCAGCCGCTCGCAGAAGTGCTTCGCAAGCTGGGCTCCGAACATGCCTGGATCGTGCACGGTGCAGACGGCATGGACGAATTGACGACGACCGGCGTGACGCACGTCGCCGAACTCAAGAACGGCGATATCTTTGCATTCGACCTGACGCCGGAAGACGCGGGCCTTCCCCGCAGCGATATCGCGGCTCTCAAAGGCGGCGACGCGGCAACGAACGCAGCGGCGATCCGCACGCTTCTGCAGGGCGAACCGGGCCCCTATCGCGACATCGTTCTCCTGAATACCGCCGCCGCCTTGATCGTCGCCGGAAAGGCCGACGGTTTGCCGGACGGCATCGCGAAAGCCGCCGCATCCATCGACAGCGGCCGCGCGGCACAAGCGCTCGACCGTCTCGTCGCCGTTACCAACGATACGGTGTGACCGATGGCCGATATTCTCGACAAAATCACCGCCTACAAACGCGAAGAAGTGGCCCGCGCCAAAACCCTTAAGCCTCTGCGCGTCATTTCCGAATACGCGCGATCCGCGCCGCGCGTGCGCCCGTTCGCAGGCGCGATCGAAGAAAAGCTCAAAGCCAAAAAGCCCGCGCTGATCGCCGAAATCAAAAAGGCGTCGCCGTCGAAAGGTCTGATCCGCGCCGACTTCGATCCGCCGACGCTCGCGAAGGCCTATGAAGCGGGCGGCGCGGCTTGCCTTTCTGTCTTGACCGATACGCCCTCGTTCCAGGGCGCACCGGATTTTCTCACCGCTGCGCGCGCGGCGACGCATCTGCCGGTGCTGCGCAAGGACTTCATGATCGACACCTATCAGGTCGCGGAAGCACGCGCCTGGGGCGCCGATTGCATCCTGATCATCCTCGCGGAAGTCGACGACGCAACGGCCCGCGATCTCGCGACCGCGGCCAAGGATTGGGAGATGGACGCCATCGCCGAGGTGCACGACGCGGAAGAACTCGATCGCGCGCTGAAACTCGATTGCCGCCTGATCGGCATCAACAATCGCAACCTCAAGACGTTCGAGGTCAATCTCGAAACGACGGAACGTCTCGCACCGAAAATTCCGAAGGACCGCATCGTCGTCGGCGAAAGCGGCATCTTCACACCGGCCGACATCGCGCGCCTCGCGAAGGCGCACGTCCACACCTATCTCGTCGGCGAAAGCCTGATGCGCCAGGCCGACGTGACGGCCGCGACGAAAACCTTGCTCGGCGGCGCGTCCTCGCAATGAGCAAGCTCTCCCACATCGACGACAAGGGCCAAGCCCGCATGGTCGACGTGTCCGATAAAGCCGTGACCGACCGCCGTGCCGTCGCCGAGGGTTTCATCCGCATGCAGCCGGAAACGCTCGCCCTCGTCGAAGCGGGCGAAGCGAAAAAGGGCGACGTAATCGGCGCGGCGCGCATCGCCGGCATCATGGCTGCCAAGAAAACGCACGAGCTGATCCCGCTCTGCCATCCGCTCGCCATCACCAAGGCGACGATCGAATTCGAGATCTCGAAATCGCCTCCCGGCATCCACGTCTTATCCGAAGTCAAGGTCGCAGGCCCGACCGGCGTCGAAATGGAAGCTTTGACGGGCGTATCCGTCGCATGTCTGACACTTTACGACATGCTGAAAGCGGCCGACAAAACGATGACCATCGAGGACATTCGCCTCGTCGAAAAGACAGGCGGAAAATCGGGAACCTTCAAAGCTCCCGCACGACCCAAAGGACGTTGACGTCATGGCGCTGCTTCCCGTCGCCGAAGCGCTGAAGCACATTCTGGAATCTGCAGACACTCTCGAAACGGAAGACGTCTCGCTTCGTCACGCGCTTGGCCGCACGCTCGCGCGTTCGATCGAAGCACGCGTCGACAATCCGCCGTTCGACGCGTCCGCGATGGACGGATATGCCGTCCGCGCCGAGGATGTCTCGGAGGTTCCGGTTACACTCAAATTGATCGGCGAAGCCGGAGCCGGCCAGCCGTTCTCCGGCACCGTCGCAAAAGGTCAGACTGTACGCATCTTCACCGGTGCGGCGATGCCGAGCGGCGCGGACTCGGTCGTCATTCAGGAAAACGTCACGGCCGACGGCGCGGCCGTCACCTTTCGCGAAGCCGCCGATCGCGACGATAATGTTCGCCCGAAAGGCCAGGACTTCACCAAAGGCCGCGCGCTTTTTGAAAAAGGCCAGCGCCTGACCGCGCGCGATATCCTTCTCGCAGCCGCCGCCGGACACGGCACGCTGCCCGTCGTGCGCAAACCCATCGTCGCGTTGCTCGCGACGGGCGACGAACTCGTCGAGCCGGGAACGCCGCTCGGACCTGGACAGATTTCCGCGTCGAACTCCTTCGGCCTCGCAGCCGTCGTCGAAGCGGCAGGCGGCGAAGCACGCCTCCTCGGGATCGCACGTGATACGCTCGACTCCCTGGACGATGCTATTCGACAAGCCGATGGCGCCGACATCCTGGTGACGATCGGCGGCGCGTCGGTCGGCGATTACGATCTCGTCCGCCCGGCACTGGAAAACGCCGGAGCGAAGCTCGCGTTCTACAAGATCGCGATGCGCCCAGGAAAACCACTGTTCTTCGGATCACGAACCGCAGGGAAAAATCAGCAGCACTGCCTCGGATTGCCGGGCAATCCGGTTGCCTCGCTGATCTGCTCGCGCGTGTTTCTCGTTCCGCTGCTCGGGCGCCTGCTCGGCCGCGATGTTCCGCTCGAAGCCATCGACGCCGTACTCGGCGATGCCCTACCCGCTAACGGCCCGCGCGAGCATTACATGCGCGCCCGGCTCGATCTCACGACCGCACCGCCGCGCGCCGTTCCGTTCAAAAATCAGGACAGCGGAATGATCACGGCCCTGCAGTGCGCCGACTGCCTGATCGTGGTCCCCATCGACGCCCCCGCGCAACCTGCGGGAAGTCCTGTGAAAGTGTTGAAGCTCGACATCTGAGCATCGCGCGCCGCACGTAAACCGTGCGGCGCAAGATCGAGTTAAACCCGATCAGTCCTTCGCACGCTCGACATATGAGCCATCGACGGTCATCACGACGACGCGCGTCCCCGTGCCGATGTGCGGCGGCACCATCACGCGGGCGCCGTTCGAAAGTTTCGCGGGCTTGTAGGACGACGACGCCGTCTGCCCCTTCACGACCGGGTCGGCTTCGATGATTTCGAGCGTGACACGCGCCGGCAGCTCGATCGAGATCGGGTTGCCTTCATGCAGCGCCACGAGGCACGTCATGCCTTCCTGCAGCCACTGTCCCTGATCGCCGACGACATCCCTCGAGATCGTGATCTGATCGAAGGTCTCGGGGTGCATGAAATTGTACCCCATGTCGTCTTCGTAAAGATAATTGAAGTCCTTTTCATCGAGATAGGCGCGCTCGACCTGATCGGTCGTGCGGTAGCGCTCGGTCACCTTCACGCCATCGGCGATGCGGCGCATTTCGAGATGGGTGACGGGCGTACCTTTGCCGGGGTGGATGTTTTCCGCGTGCATGACGACGGCAAGCTTTCCGTCGAGATCGAGCACATTGCCTTTGCGGACCGAGCTTGCGATAACCTTGACCACCTAACGTCTCCGTTCTCAAATTCAAAATAGCCGCGTCCGCCGCATTGGCGGCCGGTCGGCGGCAACCCTTCGGGGAATCTGTCGCGTCCTCTTACCTGCTTACCTTTCGGCCGCCAAGTGCGGCAACGGCACCGCGAAAGCCCATTTTTCAGCCATGTCGCAAGCGTCTCCCTGGTGGAATCCCGGCCGGCATTCGGATCGCAGGCCCTTTCTTGTGGCGCGCGGGCGCATCAAGACAGCGTTAAGGGATTGGTTCACCACGCAAGGTTTCATTGAGGTCGAGCCCGGATGCCTGCAGGTTTCTCCGGGCAACGAAACCCATCTGCATGCCTTCCGGACGGAACTCGTCGGCACGGATTTGACGCGCCGCGACCTCTATCTCCATACCTCGCCCGAATTCGCGATGAAGAAGCTGCTGGCCGCGGGCGAGACGAAGATCTTCACGTTCACCCCGGTCTTCCGCAACCGCGAACACGGCAAGCTGCACGCATCCGAATTCACCATGCTCGAATGGTACCGCGCGGGCGAGCCCTACGAGACGCTCTGGAGCGACTGCGCATCGATCCTGTATATCGCCGCCCGCGCCTGCGAGCGGATGCAATGGTCGTATCGCGGCAAGTCGTGCGATTTGACCAAGGGCTATGACTGGACGACGCTCTATCAGGCCTTCGTGCACTTCGCAGACATTCCGCTGCATGAAACGATGACCGCGACGTCGGTCGATCGCGATAGGCTCGCCGCGCACGCGCAGGCTCAAGGCATTCGTGTCGGTAACGATGATACGTGGTCGGACATCTTCAGCAAGGTTCTCGTCGAAAAGATCGAACCGGGGCTCGGCGTCCATCGGCCCGAGATCCTGTGTGAATACCCGATCAACGAGGCTGCTCTCGCTCGCCCGACGGCGCTCGACCCCGCCGTCGCCGAGCGCTTCGAACTCTACGTGTGCGGCGTCGAACTGGCGAACGGCTTCGGCGAGCTGACCGATGCCGGCGAGCAGCGCCGCCGCTTCGAAACATGGATGGCCGATAAGTCCCGCATCTACGGGGAACGATACCCGATCGACGAGGATTTCCTGAGCGCGCTCGCGGCGATGCCTCCCGCGTCCGGCTGCGCTCTCGGCTTCGACCGGTTGGCAATGCTCGCATCCGGCGCCGAGCGCATCGAACAGGTCATCTGGACGCCGCTGCCCGATAGCGGCACATAGGGCGCAACAATCGCTCCCCTCTCCCTGCACAAGACCAGGCGAAAGGGAGATGGAGACAGGCCATGCCGAACGAAACACATTCTGGCGGATGCCAATGCGGCGCCATTCGATTTCGCGTCGAAGGAAGCCTGGGCGACGCCTCCGTTTGTCATTGCCGGATGTGCCAGAAGGCATTCGGAAATTTCTACGCCCCGCTCGTCTCGGTCCGCGACGCCAAGCTCACCTGGACGCGCGGCACACCGAAGAAATTCCGCTCGTCGAATTTCGTCGAGCGCGGGTTCTGCACCGAATGCGGCACCCCATTGACCTATGAAGCTCCCGATGGCATCGCGCTCGCGATCGGCGCCTTCGACAACCCGGCGGATATCACGCCGAAACTGCAATGGGGCATCGAGGGCAAGCTGCCCTACGTCGACACGATCGGCGCGCTGCCCTCCCATCACACACTGGCCGATGCCAATGCCGCGCCGTTCTTGCACGACATGGTGTCATATCAGCATCCCGATCACGACACGGCACAGTGGCCGGAGCAGCATCCCAAACGATGACACGCACGCCACGAAAACTGACGTCGGTCGACGACCTGATTGCTGCAGAGCTTGCGCCGGCGTCCGCGCGCGACGCGTTGAACAATGTCGGCGCGCGTTACGCCATCTCCGTTACGCCCGCCGTTGCCGATCTTATCGATCCCAATGACCCGGCCGATCCCATAGCCCGGCAATTCGTTCCCGATGCGCGCGAGCTTGAAACCCACGCGGCCGAACGTGCAGACCCGATCGGCGATCGCATCAAAAGCCCAGCGCCCGGCGTCGTCCATCGCTACCCGGACCGCGTTCTGCTCAAGATCGCCAGCGTCTGCCCGGTCTATTGCCGCTTCTGCTTCCGCCGCGAAATGGTCGGCCCTGCCAATGGCGAAACCCTCTCGGCCGATGATCTCGCCGCCGCCGTCGCTTACATCCGCGCAACGCCCGCCGTTTGGGAGGTGATCCTGACGGGCGGCGATCCACTCGTTCTGTCACCGCGCCGCATTCGCGAGGTGACGGAGATGCTTTCGGCCATTCCGCATGTAAAAATCCTGCGCTGGCATACGCGCGTGCCGGTGGTCGATCCCGATCGTGTGACGGATGAGCTGATCGCCGCATTGAAAGCCACGCACAAGACCGTGTTCGTCGGTCTTCATACCAATCACGCGCGCGAATTGACGGGATCGGCACGCACTGCCGTTGCAAAGCTCGTCGATGCCGGCATCCCGCTCGTCAGCCAGACCGTGCTGCTCAAGGGCGTCAACGATGATGCCGATACGCTCGAAGACCTGATGCGCACGCTCGTCGAACTGCGCGTCAAGCCCTACTACCTGCATCATGGCGACCTCGCGCCCGGCACCGCCCACTTCCGCACCACGATCGCGAAAGGGCAAGCCGTGATGCGCGAATTGCGCAAGCGGCTTTCGGGGCTCGCACTGCCGACATATGTGCTCGATCTCCCCGGCGCACATGGCAAGGTGCCGCTGGAATCCTACGCGAGCCTCGAGTCCTCCGGCAGGACGCGCCTCCGCGACGCATACGATCAGGAACACATCTACGACGACTGCTGCTCCGCCCCCGACATCCCCTGACGACGGGTTACTTCGGTGTCTTCCCGTACAGGAGGAACCGGGGCCATGGCGCCCACTCACCACTCACGTCTCTAGCCCCGCCGCCGCCATTCGCCTGAAAAATACTTGGCAGGCGGGTCAGCGGCCTCCGCAAGATCGAGCGCATCGACTTCATCAAACCACCTGTCGCGCGCACTCTCGGGCAATCCCGTTCCACACCACGGGCAGTGGTCGATCAGGAGATACGACGCACTGCCGTCATGAATGATGAGCCCGTACTCGTCCATCGCCTCATTGTAGACGATGAGAGAGTCCGCACATTCGAACGGATCGATGTGCTGATCGCAATCAAACTCGAGCGCCTTCACCATTGCAGCGCAGCAATGCACAGCCGACTTTGACGGCGGCTTCCAATCCCCGATCGGCATCCACAGAACGCGCCGGTCAGGATAAAGTGCTTTGCTCACGGATCATTCGCTCCACGCATGCGGATCAACCGGTCCAACCGGCTGATATCATACGATCAATGCATAGATTGTCCCTGAAAAATCAGCAAATTCGGGCGTCCGCTATCGCAGCGGAATGCTGATCCAAGCAACGATTTTGCTTGGGAACGGCACCGTCTAATGCCAAATTGACGCAAATCAACGCGTAGGATTACCTACGGAACAACGAAAAAAACGGCGGGAGGAACAATGAACGAACAGCTGAAGCGTGAGACCTTTTTCGGGGCGTGTCCGCATGATTGCCCCGACACCTGCTCGATGATCTACGAAGTCGTCGACGGTCGCCTGTCTTACGTGCGCGGGAATAAAGAGCACCCGATGACGCGCGGCGGCCTGTGCGTCAAACTCAAGGACTTCCACGACCATCACGCCAACCCCGACCGCTTGATGTACCCCATGCGGCGGTCTGGGCCGAAAGGCTCGAAGCAGTTCGAACGCATCACCTGGGACGAGGCGATTTCCGAGATCGGCAAGCGCTGGCGCGCGATCATCGCCGAGTATGGCAGCCAGGCGATCATGCCCTACAGTTATTTGGGCAACATGGGCCTCGTGCAGGGCATCAATTCCGGCGACCCGTTTTTCAACAAGCTCGGATCGACGGTCAACGAGAAGACGTTCTGCGCCTCCGGCTCGTCGACCGCATGGCTGCTGACCGTCGGCCCAACGGGCGCGGTGGATCCCGAAAGCTTCGTCCATGCGAAATATATCGTGATCTGGGCGTGCAATTCGATCTCGACCAACCTGCATCATTGGCCGTTCGTGCTCGAGGCGCAAAAGCGCGGCGCAAAAGTCGTCGTCATCGACTCTTATCGCTCGCGCACGGCGAAGGCTGGCGATTGGCACATCTGCCCCCGCCCCGGCACCGATGGCGCGCTGGCGATGGGCTTCATCAATTCGATCATCGAGCAAGGCCTCGTCGATCACGACTACGTCGACAAGTACACGTACGGCTATCCGGAGCTTAAGGAACGCGCTGCGGAATTTACGCCGGAGTACGTCGAGAAAGTCACCGGCGTGAAAGCGGCCGACATCGCCAAATTCGCCCGCGAGTTCGCCACGGCGCAACCGTCCGTCATTCGTCTCGGCGTTGCTCTTGAGAGAAGCGTCGGCGGGGGGCAAGCAATTCGCGCCGCCTGCTGCCTACCCGCACTCGTCGGCTCCTGGCGCCATGTCGGCGGCGGCCTTTTGCAAATGCCGCTCTGGGATTTCCCGATCGACTGGGCCAAGGCCGCACGCCCCGACTGGATCAAACCCGGCACGCGCGTCGTCAACAACCTCAAGCTCGGCGCGGCTCTGACCGGCGAGATGCCGCTTGATCCGCCGATCAAAAGCCTGTTCGTGTTCTGCACGAACCCGGTCTCGCAGGCACCCGAGACGAACAAGATCGTCCAGGGTCTGCAGCGCGAGGACCTGTTCACCGTCGTCGCCGAGCATTTCCTGACCGACACGGCAAAATACGCCGACATCGTTCTGCCCGCCGCAATGGCCGGCGAGGCCGAAGATATGATGTGGTCTTGGGGTCATTTCTATATGACCTACAATCAGAAGGCCGTCGAACCTCCCGGCGAATGCAAACCGACGAGCGAAGTCTGGCGTCTGCTCGCCAAGGAAATGGGCTTCGACGATCCCGTCTTCAAAATGACCGACAGCGAGTTGTGCGCGGAATACATCAATTGGTCCGACCCGAAGATGGGCGGCATCGACATGGAGTATTTCAAGAAGCACGGCTTCTATAAGATCGACGTCGGCAATGCCGACACGCGCATACCGCACGCCGAGGGGCACTTCCCGACACCGTCCGGCAAGGTCGAGTTCCTGCTGCACGACGCCAAGAACTTCGTCGCCGGTCCGTTCCGCGCGATGTACGACGGCGAGCAGTCGGGCGAGCCGGTCGATCCGCTGCCGGGTTACATCCCGGCACGCGAACGGCCCGAGACCAATCCAGAACGCGCCAAGCTCTATTCGCTGAATATCATCTCACCGAAAAGCCACGCGTTCCTGAATTCCTGCTACGCCAACGAACCGCACAAGATCAAAACCCAAGGCGATCAGTTCGTGCTGATCTCGCCCGGTGACGCGACGACGCGATCGATCCGTGAAGGCGATCCGGTGCGGGTCTATAACGATCGCGGCGATTTCGAAGGTCTGGCGCACGTGACGGACGACGTGCCCAACGGCGTCGTCGTGGCGACACTCGGCTATTGGCGCTCGCTCAACCGCTCCGACGGCTCGGTAAACTGCATTTCATCCGACGCCTGGTGCGGACTTGGCCGAGCCCCGACGTTCTCCGACAATCTCGTCGAGGTGCAGCGCGTCAACTGACCGGCACGACGACGAACACAAACAGAAGCCGTTCCGGGCGACGAATTCTCGCCCGGAACGGCTTTACGTTTTTTAGCTGCCTGTTCCCCAGGGAACAGTCCCGCACACGACACCTGCGCTAACCAACGCCTTGGTAAAAAAGACGCCGCCCGCTCTTCTGCCGGAGCCGAGCATTTCGTAAAAGAATGCGGGAGCGAGGCCGCTTCAGCACTGGATGTCCATGTCCCCCGCGCACGCGGCTCTTGCCGCCATGACGTATCTGCTGGCCAAACACGCCGTCGCGGATTTCTTTCTGCAGACGCAGATGATCTATCGCCAGAAGGGGATCTACGGCGCGCCGGGCGGCCTGCTTCACGCCCTCATCCATATCCTGCTGACGGCGCCGGTCTTCTTCCTGTTTCCGGGCGGCAGCGCGGGACTTGCGCTCGCGCTGCTCGCCGGCGAATTTCTCGTTCATTATCACATCGATTGGGCCAAGGAGCAGATCGTCCACCACTACGGCTGGAAGTTCGCCGACCGGCAATATTGGTGCGCACTCGGCTTCGACCAGTTTCTTCATGGACTGACCTACGTCGCCCTGCTCTGGATCTGGCTGCCGGCTACCTGAACGGGCAAACGGCCACCTTGCGATTCCCGCTATCTCTCTGCCATATGCAGCGAGCCAAACCTGCCGACCGCAAAAAACGACGCCGCCGTAACGTTTCGGCGCTCTCTGGCGAAATATCCTAAAGGCGAAACCTTGGACCGAAAGGCACGAGACGCGGAGTGGTCGGCGCTGATGCGCGCCGCAACAGCGGGCGATGAACCCGCATACCGCACGTTGCTCGAAGACCTTTCGCGGCTTTTGAGAGGTGCCGTGCGGCGCGGCTTTGCCGGCGTCGGCGTGGCGCGCGACGATGTCGAGGACGTGGTGCAGGACACTTTGCTGGCGATCCACTTGAAGCGGCACACCTGGGACCCAGCTATGCCCTTGGGACCCTGGGTACTCGCAATCGCACGCAACAAGATGATCGACGATTTGCGCCGTCGCGGCCGGCGTCCGGAGATCCCGATCGACCTGACGCAATTCGACATCGAAGGCGACGATCAACAAGCCTCGATCGACGCCCAGGATGTTGCGCGCATCCTGAATGGCCTGTCGGATCGCAACCGCGACATCGTCCAGTCGATCAGCATCAACGGGCATTCGGCGCGTGACGTTGCCGATCGCTTAGGGATGACCGAAGTCGCCGTCCGGGTCGCCCTGCATCGTAGCCTGAAGGCGTTGGCCGATACCTATCAAGAGAAGAGCCGATGAAGACCGACGACCTCATCAAAGCCCTGGCCGCCGATGCCAAAAGCGTCGAGCAGCCGATTGCGCGCACGCTCGCCGTCGCCGTCGGCATCGGGGCGCTACTGTCGCTCGCCGCCTTCCTCGCAACCCTCGGGATGCGCGCCGATTTCGCGCAAGCGGCATCGACGTCGATCCGCTTCCTGTTCAAGTTTGTCGTGACGCTGAGCCTCGCTGTTCCCGCCTTCCTGCTCGTTCGCGGCTTGTCACGACCCGATTTCAAGCTCGACAAGCGACTGTGGTGGCTGGCGCTTGGCCCCGTGTTGCTGATCGGCGGAATTGCACTCGAAATGATTTCGGTACCGGCCGACGCCTGGCAGGCGCGGATGATCGGCCACAATTCATTCTATTGCATGGTCACGATCCCGCTGCTGTCTTTGGCACCCTTCGCGGCGATCCTCTATGCCTTGAAGTGCGGGGCTCCGGCCAACCCGGCGATTGCAGGCGCCGTCGGCGGCATCCTCTCGGCAGCGATCGCGGCGACGCTCTATGCTAGCCACTGCGCCGACGACAGTCCGCTCTTCGTCATGGCCTGGTACCCCTTCGGCTTCGCACTGATGGCCGCCCTCGGCGCAATGATCGGCGCGCGCTTCCTGCGCTGGTAGCCGACGCCTGACAATCGCTCGTTGCTGCTTGCGTGGATGGCCGCCTTCGCGGCCATGACGTGAGATGGACAAACGTAGCGCACGTTGCCTCGACGCATACTGGTGCTTTTAGAGCGGAGACAGACTTCCGGTCGCGCAACTCTCCTCTTTCCGTCATGGCCGCGAAGGCGGCCATCCACGTTTCTTTCACGCGCTCCGCATTTCCAGTGGACTTCAATGGGAGCGGGTTGGGCTGGCGTGAAGCGCTTGGGCGGTTTCCCAACGCAATCTGCGGATGCCGCGCTAAAGCAGATCGCGCAGGCGGTAATAGAGCATGCCGAGCGCCAACATCTGATTGCCGAACACGTCGCTGAGCGGCAGTCGCGTATGCCGGATGCGGTCGAAAAGATCGAACCTTTCCGTCACGCCGCAAATCGCGTCTGACACGATCTCCGCCCCGATGTGCGTTGCGTTCACCCCGTGCCCTGAATAGCCCTGCAGAACATAAAGGTTCGGCTCCAGGCGCTCGATCACCGGCACCCGGTTCATGACGATCGCGATCCGCCCGCCCCATGCGAAGTCGATCTTCGCGTCCTTGAGCTGCGGAAAAATCTCGATCATGCGCGGCCGCATCGACGCGCCGATGTCCTTCGGATCGCGGTTTGAATAGTTGCAGCGCCCGCCGAACAACATCCGCCGATCCGCCGACAAGCGATAATAATCGAGCACGACATTGCTGTCGCAAACGGCGAGATCCTGCGGATTGATCTCTGCGACCATCGCCTCACTCAGCGGCTCCGTCGCGATGATGTAGCTTCCCGTCGGCAGCATTAGACCGCGAAGCCGCTCCTGACCGAAACGATCAAAAATTTCGCCGCCGATGACCACCGTTCCGGCCTCGACGCGCCCGCGTTCGGTTCTGACGTACGGCTTCGCGCCGCCTTCGAGCGCCACCACCGGGCTGTCTTCGAAAATCCTGACACCGAGGCCCGTCGCGGCGCGCGCTTCCCCGAGACAGAGATTGAGTCCGTGCACATGCCCGCTGCGGCGATCGATGAAGCCGCCATGATAAATGGACGTGCCGAGCACACGCGGAAGATCGACAGACTCGACGAGTTCGAGATGATCGCCCTCGCCCTCCTTCACGCGCTCTTCGTAATGCGCGCGCAGACCCGGCATGTGCCTCGGCCGCGCCGCGACCTCCATCCAGCCGTGCTTCAGATCGCAGGTGATGCCGTATTTCGCGACGCGATCTTCGATGATCTCATGCCCGCGATAGCGAATGTCACGGACAAGCTTGGCGCCCGCCTTGCCGAGCTGACGCTCGATCGTCGCTTCGCCGCTGATGCCGCCGATCATCTGACCGCCGTTGCGCCCCGACGCGCCCCAGCCAATGCGATTGGCTTCGAGCAGCACGACGGAACGCCCGCGCTCCGCCATCGTCAGCGCCGTCGCGACACCGGAAAAACCACCGCCCACGACGCACACGTCGGCCTTGACCGTGCCTTCGAGCGCCGGATAGCGCGTCCGGTCGTTCGCGGTCGCCGCGTAATAGGAGTTGATATGATCTTGAGCCGTCACGGCCAGCACGATTACCCTGCTTCGCGCGCGAGCACAAATCGCGCCGGCCGATTATGACACGTCATCAGTCCGACGCACCGAAAGCGATACGCCGCTCGCGCTCCTGACGCTCCGACTGCCGTTTCGTGAAATAGGCGGCGGCGAGCACGCCGACCGTCACGATGCCGATCAGGATCGTCGAGATCGCGTTGATTTCCGGCGTCACGCCGAGCCGCACCTGACTGTAGATTTTCATCGGCAGCGTCGTGGCGCCCGGCCCCGTCGTGAAGCTGGCAACCACGAGATCGTCGAGCGACAGCGTAAACGACAGCAGCCACGCCGAAATCACCGACGGCGCGATGATCGGCAGCGTCACCTGGAAGAACGTGTTGACCGGCGTCGCGCCGAGATCCATCGCCGCTTCCTCGACCGACTTGTCGAAGTCCTGCAACCGCGCCTGTACCACGACGGCCGCATAGCACATCGTAAACGTGATGTGCGCCAGCGTGATGGTCCAGAACCCACGATCGATGTTGAGAGCGACGAACAGCAGAAGCAGCGACAGGCCGGTGATTACTTCCGGCATGACCAGCGGCGCGAAGATCATGCCCGAAAACAGCGTCCGTCCGGGGAAGCGCCCCATGCGCACCAAGGTGATGGCCGCAAGCGTGCCGAGCACGGTCGCGACCGTCGCCGAAATGAAGGCAACGCGAAGGGTGACCCATGCCGCTTCCTTCAGCGCCGTATTGTCGAGCAGCGAGGCGTACCACTTCGTCGACCAGCCGCCCCACACCGTCACCAGCTTCGACTCGTTGAAGCTGTAAATGACGAGCAGCAGGATCGGGATGTAGAGGAACGCGAAGCCCAGTGTCAGTGACGTCGCGTTGAACCAAGAGAACCGGTTTTTCATCGGCCCGCCTCCCGCTCATTCTGTTGCTGTCGCTGGAAGAAGACAATCGGCAAGATCAGCACCAGCAGCAGCACCACGGCAACCGCCGACGACAGCGGCCAGTCACGGTTGTTGAAGAACTCGTTCCAGAGTGTGCGCCCGATCATCAGCGTTTCCGACCCACCGAGGAGATCGGGAATGACGAACTCGCCGACGGCCGGAATGAAGACCAGCAGGCAGCCTGCAAGCACGCCCGGCAGCGACAACGGGAACGTCACCTGCCAGAACGCTTTCCACGGGCGCGAGCCGAGATCTTCCGCGGCTTCGAGCAGCGTCGGGCTGATTTTCTCGAGGCTCGCGTAGAGCGGCAAGATCATGAATGGCAGGTACGAATAGACGATGCCGATGTAGACGGCCGTCGTCGTGTTCAGAATGCTGAGCGGCTCGCTGATAATGCCGAAGTGCATCAGAAACAGGTTGAGCAGCCCCTCCTTCTTCAAAATTCCGATCCAGGCATAGATGCGGATCAGGAATGACGTCCAGAACGGCAAGATGACGAGCATCATCAGCGTTGGTTGCCAAGCTTTGGGAGCCCGCGCCATTCCGTAAGCGATCGGATAGGCAACAAGCAGCGTCATCAGCGTCGCGACGGTCGCGATCTTGAGGCTCGACCAATACGCGTTGACGTACAGCGGATCGCTGAAGATGAACTTGTAGTTCTCGAAATCGAGCTTCGACAGGAAGCCGCTGATGCCGTCGCTCCAGTTGAACGTCGGCGTATACGGCGGAATGGCGATGGCCGAGTCCGACAGCGACAGCTTGAAGACGATGAAAAACGGAACGAGGAAAAACAGGAAAAGCCAGAAATACGGCGCCCCAATAACATACCATCGCTTGAGGCCGGAGGAGTTCGCGCTTGCCATCTGAAACTCCTACCGCGTCAGAACCACGCCTGCATCGACAGGCCAGTCCAGCCACACATCTTCTTCCCAATTGATCGTGCGCTCGACCGCGTGCGCCGCATTGGCACGCAGAGCGGTCACACGTTCGCCGGGTGCTGTCCGCACATGATAATGTGAGATCGACCCGAGATAGCCGATGTCCTCCACCTTGCCCGGAATAGCGTTGAGCGGGCTCGCAGGCTTGTCATGCGCGATGCGGATTTTTTCCGGCCGCAGCGCCAGCCACACTTGCTGCCCGACGGTGACGGGCTCGGCACTGCGCGTCTTGAATTTATATCCGTCGTTGGCATCGATTTCGACGCAGCCTTCGGAAACGGCCGAAACCTTGCCTTCGAATACATTCACGTCGCCGATGAAACCCGCGATGTAGCGTGTCTTCGGATTTTCGTAGATATCGCCCGGCGTCGCGACCTGCACCAGTTCGCCCTTGTCCATGACGGCGATGCGGCTTGCAACGGTCATCGCTTCTTCCTGGTCGTGCGTCACGATGATGAAGGTCGTCCCCGTCGTTTCCTGAATGCGCATCAGTTCGAACTGCGCCTGCTGGCGAAGCTTCTTGTCGAGCGCGCCCAATGGCTCGTCGAGCAGCACGATGCGGGGCTTCTTCGCAATGGCGCGGGCAAGAGCGACGCGCTGCTGCTGGCCGCCTGAAAGCTGGTTCGGCTTGCGCTTGGCGAAGGGACGCAATTCCAGCATCGTCATCGCTTCGTCGACCCGTTCGGCGATCTTGTCTTTCGCCATGCCTTCCTGACGAAGGCCGAAGCCGATATTCCCCTCGACCGTCATATGCGGAAACAGCGCGTAGGATTGGAACATCATGTTCACTGGCCGCTCGTAAGGCGGCAGGTTCGTGATGTCCTGTCCGGCAACGATCGTGCGCCCGTCTGTCGGCATTTCGAAACCCGCGAGCATTCGGAGCAACGTGCTCTTGCCGCAGCCGGACGGCCCGAGCAGCGCAAAAAATTCTCGCTCGTAGATATCGAGCGTCACATTGTTGACGGCGACGAAATCGTCGAATTTTTTGGTGACGTTCTCGAAGCGGACGATGGACGACTTGTTGGGATCCTTCCACGGCGCAAAGCCTGATTGCGGCGCAGCCGTGCGCGGACCGGCGCGCTGCGGACCGGCGCCCGGCTGCTTGGCGTCTCCGATCATCCCAACCGTCATGACGAAATCCTTTGAATTGATTGTTTCAGCGCACCGCAAAAAAGCGGCGCAATCAAAAAAGGGCCCGATCATCGATCGAGCCCTGTGTGTCATTTGCCTATTGTCCTGTAACGACTTTCGTCCAGGTTCTCGTCACGACGCGTTGCGTCTTCGGATCGTAAGCCGTCTTGACGAACAGCCGCTTCATCCCATCGGGATCGGGATAGATCGATTTGTCCGATGTGATCGTTTCGTCGATCAGCTTCTGCGAGGCGAGGTTTCCGTTCGCGTACGAGACATAGTTCGACGCCTTCGCGATCACCTCCGGCCGCATCATGTAGTTCAGGAAAACGTGCGCTTCTTCGGGATGCTTTGCATCTGCCGGAATGGCCATTTCGTCGAACCACATCTGCGCGCCCTGCTTCGGCAGCGAATAGCCGATCTCCTGCCCGTTCTTGGCTTCCTGAGCACGCGTGCGTGCCTGCAGAATATCGCCAGAGTATCCGACCGCGATGCAGATATCGCCGTTCGCCAGCGCGTTGATGTACTCGGAGGAATGGAATTTCTGAACGAACGGGCGCACCTTTTCCATCAGCGCTCCGGCCTTCTCGATGTCTTCCGGCTTGCTGCTGTTGGGATCGAGACCCAGATAGTTGAGCGCCGCTGGTAGAATATCGTCCGGCGCATCGAGCATCATCACGCCGCAATCCTTGAACTTCGCTAGAATTTCCGGCTTGAAGATCAGATCCCAGGAATCGACCGGCGCATCCGCCATGCGCTCCTTGACCTTGCCAATGTTGTAGCCGATGCCCGTCGTACCCCACATGTAGTTGATGGCGTAGTCGTTACCGGGATCGTAGATCGCAAGCTGCTTCATGATCTCCGGCCACATGTTGGAGAGATTGGGCAGCTTGGATTTATCGAGCTTCTGGAAAACACCTGCTGTGATCTGCCGCGAAAGAAATGGCCCGGTCGGAACGACGACATCGTATCCGCTGCCGCCCGCAAGCAGTTTCGTCTCTAGGACTTCGTTGCTGTCATAAACGTCGTAAACGACTTTGATGCCGGTTTCTTTGGTGAAATCGGTAAGAATCTGCGGATCGATGTAATCCGACCAGTTGAAGATTCTGACTTCCTTGTCCGCTGCCTGAGTGGCCGCTCCGGCGAACAAGGCTGCGAAAGATAAAGCGACACATGCGGCACGCCGAGCCGCTTTCCCGAACGTCAACATCGGTCTTTCTCCACGGACAGGTCTGCCCTAGCCGACCCGCCGCTTGGCCATTCCGCGAGCGGAAAGGCGGTGGCGCGTCGCACGGCCTATGCTAAACGCCGACTATTCTGCGCAGGAAAAATGCGAAGCACAACAACATCCGCGCAGCAAAATGCACATGCCTTTGCCTAATCTGAAGTCACGATGCTCGCGACATAGGTCGCTCGTCGTGTCAAGCGCATCGGGAAGGAGGACCGACATATTTTGTCGATGCACTGCATCGCACCCGGCCTTGAGCTTCCGGCACGTTTATGATGACTATAGAAAATGGGCGGCAGGGGCTCCGTTAAGCCTGCCGGCTGTCCTAGTCTTAAGTCGACGGGACGATGATCCGTGGAGATGCTTCTCTGCGATCCGTACCCTGGCGGCTCGGACGACGCCCGTAATTGACGCCGCTTCGTTCGACGCCGTTCCAATCGAAACACCCAGGTGCCATCATGACTGCCCCACTTGGAGGGACACCCAGCGAGGACGGCGAGTTCGGCGTCGGCTCGACGCCCGAGACCTTGCGCCATTGGCTGCGCCAGCATCGCATCGAAGAAATCGATTGCGCCGTTCCCGACATCGCGGGCGTCGCGCGCGGTAAGACGATGCCCGCGGAGAAATTCGTCAAGCTCGATCCGGTGCATCTGCCGATCTCGATCTTTCATCAGACGATCACCGGCGATTACGTCGGCTTCGAGGAAGACGGCCAGCAGCTTTACGCCGAAAGCGATCTGATGATGGTGCCGGATCTTTCGACGATCCGCCCCGCGCCGTGGGCGTCGAGCCCGACGGCTCAGGTCATCCACGACGCGCTATGGCAGAGCGGCGGTCCGGTCGAAATCGCGCCGCGCAATGTGCTGAAGCACATCGTCGAGCTCTACGAGAAAGAAGGCTGGCGTCCGGTCGTCGCACCGGAGCTGGAATTCTATCTCACGAAAACCAACCCCGATCCCGACTATCCGCTCGAACCGCCGACGGGTCGATCCGGCAGACCCGGCGCGGGTCGGCAGGCCTACAGCCTCGGCGCGGTCGACGAATATGACAAGATTGTCGACGACATCTATGAATTCGCCGAGCGTCAGTATCTGAAGATCGACACGATCATTCAGGAAGGCGGCGCGGCGCAGCTCGAGATCAACCTGCTGCACGGCGACCCGGTCGATCTTGCCGACCAGGTCTTTCTATTCAAGCGCACGATCCGCGAAGCCGCCTTCACGCACAACTGCTACGCGACATTCATGGCGAAGCCGCTGGCCAACGAGCCGGGAAGCGCCATGCACGTTCACCAGAGCATCGTGGACATCAAGACCGGCAAGAACATTTTCACGCTCGGCAACGGCGAACCGAGCAAACTCTTTTTCAACTTCATCGGCGGCCAGCAGACCTACCTGCCGGATGCGATGTGCCTGTTCGCTCCGTACGTGAATTCTTATCGCCGCCTCGTGCCGAACGGCGCGGCCCCGATCAATGTCGAATGGGGTTACGACAACCGGTCCGCCGGACTGCGCATTCCGATTTCCCCCGATACCGCGCGCCGTGTCGAAAACCGGCTCGCAGGCGCCGACTCGAACCCCTACCTCGCACTCGCTGCGAGCCTCGCCTGCGGCTACCTCGGCATGAAGAACGCGATCGAGCCGCGTGCGGCCGTCGTCGGCAACGCCTATCGCAACGATCGCCAGTTGCCGCGCGGTCTGCTGGAATCCCTGACGGCCTTCGAGGAAAGCAATGAGCTTCACGAGGTTCTGGGCAAAAGGTTCTCGCACGTTTATCTGGCGCTGAAGCGCAGCGAGTTCGAGGAATTCATGCGCGTCATCAGCCCGTGGGAACGCGAGCACCTGCTCCTGAGCGTCTGATTTCAACGCGGGCATAAAGGACCAGCGGACCGCTGCGAGAGCACGGCTGCTCCATCGCGGAGCAACGTGATAGCTTTATTTAAGCTTACGGCAGATTACCGACAATTCCCGCCGCAATGACGCATTGCACGCTGTTGCATAGACTCCGATTTAACCGGTCGAGAGTGAACTTGGCACGCGCATCTAACACGCCGGAAGGCTATTCCGATGAACGTCAAGCATGCAAACGAGGCGGTCCGCGCCGGAACGATCCTGTTCGTCGACGATGAACCCCTCTCCCTCAAATACTTCAAAGCTTCGGTCGGCAAATACGCGAATGTCGTGACGGCGGACTCGCCGGAAGCCGCGCTGAAGATCCTCGAAACAAAGGGTGACGACATTTCCGTCGTCGTCAGCGACGAGCGCATGCCGCGCGACAGCGGCGTCGCGTTCCTGAGCGACGTCCGCAAATCGTGGCCCTCGACGGTCCGCATCCTGACCAGCGCCTACGCCAACATCGATCTCGAACAGGCCATCAACGGCGCCGCCATCCACCGCTTCGTTCCGAAACCGTGGGACCTGGACGAGTTATGCGCCGCAATGAAGGACGCCCTGCACGGCGAAGATTTGATCAACGAAGCCGCCGTACCCTCGCTCGGCAGCGATCAATGCACGGATGCTCACAGCGCGAGCGTCGAATTGTTGGCCGTCCTTTCGAGGGAGCTCGCGAGACCGCTGAAATCGCTCGAATCCGCAGCGTCCAGCATCTCGGCGCTCACGGGAATGCAGCCTATTCCCTCCTCGCTGCACGGGGTTTCGCAGAACTTAAATTGGCCAGCGCGATATCGCGACGGCAAGCTTGCCGCTGCGGCCGACCAGATGCATCGCGATATCGCATATTGCAAATCTCTCGCCGAACCGATCACCGCGCTCAGCGAAAGCCTGTCCGACCTGGTCAATATGAAGACCTATTCGATGGCGGAAACGGCCGCCGAAACACTTGAGAACATCGGCAGGCGTTCGAACCGCAAACTCATCGAACTCGATGCACGCCACGATTTCCAATACCGCATGCCCAAGCAAGTGGTGGCGTTCGTTTTGTCTGCTCTGTTACAGAGCGCGACCGAAAGCCTGCATGACGGGCGCACCGGCATTCGGATCGAGTTCGTCCGCCGCCGCGATCACAACGAGGTGAGGATCACATCCGCCAGCGTCGCAACACTCGGCGTCGTCGGCCCCAATAGAGAACGCCTCAGCAGAAGCGCGCTCTGGGCATTCGGTGGAGAGCTGTTGTTTTCCAGCGACAACAGCAAGGGCACGCAAACTGCGGCGATATGCCTACCACGCGTGCCTGATGATGTGGCACGCGCAAGCCATTAACAAAACATTAAAAAATGATCTAAACGGGATATTAATCTGACGCCCCAAAACTGGACGATGTGCTAGGGTCGACCGCAGGGTCACATCGACAGGGAATGGGAGCGGACATTGCGTATCGAGAGAGATATCGACCGCACGGTCTCCTTTAAGAGCAGTCAGGGGACGATTGTAAGAGGGACACTCAGCAAGCTTTCCAGACGAAATATCGTCTTCGAGATTTACAATCCTTTCTCACCGATTCAGACGAGCGAAGTGTTGCGCGACCTGTGCGTCCGCCGCGGCAAGAACCTCGTATATCAAGGCGATGCCGTCGTCACCGGCGTCGTAACGACGAGCATTCTCGTTGTCGTCTCGGCCACCCTGGTCGACGATTGGACGGCTCTCGACACCTTCGATTCGGAGCCGACCCAGTTGAGGTCGGAAGTTGCTCGTTTCGTCGACGAATGGGAACGTCTCAATAAGCTCGACCCCAATTATCAGCTCAAGGTCGCCGACCTCAGGTCGTTTTTGAGTGACCTGAGCTTCTGGCTCGATCAGGTCGATCTCGCCACCGAAGGCGAGCAGGCGACATCCCCGACACCGCTCGACGCCGCGAAATTCGAAGAGATCAAAGGCCCCGTGATGCCGCGCCTGACGGCGCTGTTCATGGAGCTTGAGGAAGCCTGCCGGCAGCTCGAAGCCGACGAGGTCGAGAACCACAAGCAGCTGGCGCAGCGCGATCTGCTGCCGCTGATGATGGCCTCCCCGTTCTTCAACCGGGTCTATTCAAAGCCGCTCGGCTATGCCGGCGACTACGAGATGGTCAACATGATGTTCCGCAAGGAGCGGGGCGGAAAGACGACCTACGCGCAGATCGTCAACGAGTGGCTGCTCAACGGCGGCCCGCCGCAGGCCCATCGCAATCGCATCTTCCTTCTCGAGAAAATGCTCGAGCAGGCTGCCGATGAGGCCACCAAAGGCAACAAGTGCCCGCGCATCCTGAACGTCGGCTGCGGCCCGGTTCAGGAACTTCAGCTCTTCATCTCGAAAAACAAATCGGCGCACCGCTTCTCGTTCGACCTGCTCGACTTCAACGCCGAGACGCTGGCCTACGCCAAACGGCAGATCGAGGCGATCACCGCGGGACAGGCCGAAGCTCCGAAGATTACTTACATCCTCAAATCGGTGCAGGACCTTCTGCGGCAAGCCATCGAAATGCCGGCGAACTCACCGACCTATGACATCGTCTACTGCGCCGGACTGTTCGACTACCTTTCGGATCGCGTCTGCGCCAAGCTCGTCAAGCTTTTCTACGAGTGGTGCGAACCGGGCGGTCGCGTGATCGTGACAAATGTTCATTCGTCAAACCCTGTGAAAGGTTTGATGGAGCATATTATGGAATGGCATCTGGTGATGCGGGACGAGTCAGATATGTTGCGCTTGGCGCCCGATCCAAATGCGGCAAAAATTTATACGGACGATACCGGCATTAACGTCTTTTTGGAGATCGTTAAGCCAATAGCTTAGGCTTATGGAAGAGACACTAAGACTTCGGCAGGCCTTTGAAGCGGAGGAACACGAACTTCGGCTCAGGCAGTCGAAGGTAGCCTGTATTTTGGGCATCGTGTTGATTCCGGCGGGCATTGCGCTCGACTACATTTCCTATCCCGACCAGCTTCTATCGCTCGCAGCCATTCGACTGGTGGCCGCGGCTCTGATCGCGGTCATCTATGCCTTGCACTTCTGGGATAAGACAACGCCGTACGTGCGCTATCTCACGATGGCCGGACTATTGATTGCCGTTGCCTCGATCTCGCTTATCATCGCGATGACCGACGGCGCCGCATCGACATATTACACGGGCCTGTTTCTCATTCTTTTTGCCGTCGGCGTCCTGGCGCCGATGCAGCCGTTCGAGGCCACGCTTCTCTGTATAGCGACGCTCATCATCTACATCATCGGCTGCTCGGTTCAGCCCGAGCACGAGAACACCGTCAAATCGCTACTCAATAACCTCTACTTCCTTGTGCTCACGTGCATCATTTCCGTGACGGCGGTCCACTTCAACTATCGTCGCCGCTTCAACGAGTTTCAGCTCAAATACAAACTCGCAGCACAGCACGAGGAGCTGTCGGCTCTCGACCGCCTGAAGTCTCAATTCTTCGCCAACGTCAGCCACGAGCTGCGCACGCCGCTGACCCTTATCCTCGCGCCGGTTGAAAAACTCAAAAGCGATGTCGCGTCGTTGGGCGCTCCGGCAGCCGAACTGCTCGAGGTCATTGAAAACAACGCCCTCCGCCTCCTGCGTCTCGTCAACGATATTCTCGGTCTGATCCGGCTTGAGGAAGGTCGCGCCTCGCTCGTCAAGAAGCAGATCGATATGGCGCATTTCTTGAGCCATACCACCGCATCGATGAAGCACCTCGCGGCGATGAAGGGCATCGAGCTGACCCTTTCGGAGCCGCAAGGTGACCTTCGGATCGACGCCGATCCCGATGCGCTCGAAAAGATCATCGGCAACGTCATAGCGAACGCGATCAAGTTTACACCGCCCGAAGGACGCATCGACGTCGCGGCCGCACACGAAGGCGACATGGTGACGGTTCGCATCGCCGACACCGGCATCGGCATCCCGCCCGAGCAGCTGCCGCACATCTTCGACCGCTTCTATCAGGTCGACGGCTCCGCCACGCGGCGCCACCAGGGCTTGGGCCTCGGCCTGGCTTTGGTGCGTGAGCTGATCACCCGGCACGGTGGCGACGTGGCGGTGTCGAGCGACTCCGGCCGCGGCACGACCTTCGTGCTCCGTTTCCCTCAGGCCGCGCCCGAAAGCCAACAACTCGCCGGCCGGCCCGAAGCCACTCCCGACCGCCTGGTCAACGATCCGTTGCGCGCATTCGACCGCAAGGCGTCGGCTCGCGCACTCACGGCCGATGAGCCGGCGAAACCGGCACAGCACGACGCACCGATCCCTGCCACGGCGACACCCGATACACGGACCGAGTTGCCGCTCCTCCTCGTCGTCGACGATGAGCCGGACATGCGTCGCTATCTCGTGACGATGCTGCGGGAGACCTATCGCGTCATCGAGGCGGAAGACGGAATCAGCGCCCTCGAGAAAGCCCGCGCAGCCCACCCTGACCTCATCCTCCTCGACGTCATGCTGCCCGGCGTCAGCGGCCTCGAAGTCTGCCGTTCCCTGAAGGAACGCACCGAAACGCGCGCCATAAAGATCATCGTCCTCACGGCACGCGCCGACGAGGAAGCCAAGATCGTCGCCCTGAAGAACGGCGCCGACGACTTCCTCATCAAGCCGTTCAGCGGCATCGAAGTCCGCTCGCGCATCGCCAACTTCATCCGCGCCGCCCAGCTGGAACGCGACCTCCAGCGCACCAACGTCGAATTGAAGGACAGCCTGCAACAGCTGCGCGAGACCGAGGCCGCCCTCGTCCAGAACGCCCGCCTCAGCGCCCTCGGCACCATGGCCGCCGGCCTGCTGCACGAGATCGGCAATCCTCTGAACTTCATGGGAACCGCGCTGCAGCTCGCCGCCCGCGATCCGACGATCCAGGGCGACCCCGACACGGCGGACACAATGAAGGACATCCAGGCCGGCTACGACCGCATCCATCGGGTCGTAACCGATCTCCGCGGTTTCACGGCGCCGCAAAAGCCGGAGCATCCGCGCCCCTTCCCGATCGAGTCCGCGATCGATCACGCGCTCCGTTTCACGGCACACGTTCAGAAAGGCATAAACATAACGCGAGACATCAGCGAGAACGGAATAGTCTTCGGCTCGCAATCGACGATCACGCAGGTCCTTGTTAACCTCATCGCCAACGCGATCGCCGCCGTCCGCACCGTGGAGGAGAAGCGCCAACCCGAGATCAGCATCAGCTCCTGGATTCAAGGAAACGAACTGTTCGTCTCAGTTCGCGACAACGGCACCGGCATCGACCCTAAGATTCAGAGCCAGATCTTCGACCCGTTCTTCTCGACGAAGGACGTTGGCGAGGGCATGGGGCTCGGGCTGGCCGTCAGCCATCGGATCATAGCGAATCACGGTGGTTCATTGAGTGTTAAGAGTTCCCTAGGAGACTGGACCGAGTTCCGATTCAATCTGCCGCTTTCGTCAGAGAAAGAAGACCAGGTCCCTCATGGACTCGTTTCCTATTGATCAACCTGTCGAAATCTTGATCGTTGATGACGAGCCGCAGGCAGTAAAGTATTTCAAGAAGGCATTCGGCACCAAATACGACGTTTTGACCGCAACGAGCGCCGATGAAGCCGAAGCGCTCGTTCTTTCCGGCAATCACAACATCGGACTGGTAATCACCGACCAGCGCATGCCGGGCCGCAGCGGCGTCAGCTTGCTCAACCGCATCCGGAGCGAGCGCCCCGACATCATCCGCATGCTGACGACGGCCTATGCCGATCTCGACAGCGCCATTGACGCGGTCAACAAGGGCGAGATCCTTCGCTACATTTCGAAGCCCTGGGACCTGCGCGTCCTCGAAGCGGAAATCGATCAAGCGATCACGTTCTTCCTGCTGAAGAACGAATACGACATGCTTCTGCGCGACAAGCTTAGCGCTCTGCACCGCACGCTTCTGCGCGACCGCATGAACGGTCTGGCGGTCATGGCGGGAACGCTGCCCTACAACAACGCGCCGCTCACGATGTACCATTACCTCAAGGACGCATTGGCCGAGCCGTGCTGGCGCTCGATCGTGCGCAAACAATGGTCACAGCTGAGAGTCCAGGACCATTGGCGCATTCCCGTCGATGAGACGAAGCGCGCCATCAGCCTGACCGAAGATCTCATGGACCGTGCGCTGTTCGCGAACAATGACGCGGGCGCGACGGCGGACATCGTCGCCATCGCCAACGCCTGCGCCGATAGCATCAACGAAGAGCACGGCGAAAGCCACGTCCGCATTCTCAGCGACGCGGCATCCATCGTCGTCGGGACAAGTCCCTTTGTCGTCCAGTCCATCCTGCAGCGGCTGATGGAACCGGCGAGCCGCTGGGCTGCTCCGGGAAGCATTCTGCAGGTCAACCTCAGCCGCAACGATCAGGGCGAGGCGACCATCCATCTCGAAACGCGCAACTGCGAGCCGGGCAAGGCGCTGCAGGATTCCGTGCTCTTCACGCCCGCCATGCAGGTAACGCCCCAGCATGCGAGCGACCTCCTGAAGGCAGCGCTCGCCATCGGACATCTCGGCGGCAGCATCAGTTCGCCCCCGATGCAAAACGGCTACAAGCAGATTCATGTCATCCTGCCGGTCAAACCCGCCCAGCACAGCGAACCGTCGGTTTTCCCAGCCGAATGGATCGAGGATCTGAGCAGCGATTATGAGAAGTGGGTCCTAGGGTCCCTCGATATCGCTGCCTAAGACGGAAATCGCACCGGCGCGCCTCTCCTGCTCGCTGGAACTTTCCGACGCTCTTTCGCGTGACTTGCGCGTCACCGCCTCCGTGTATGCAATGTCGGAGCATTAGCTCCACGCTGTCGCATGCCCGCGCATGGTCGTCATTTCGCCAATCCTGCAAACGAGTCTGTTGCCTGACCGCAGCTTGTCTGTGAAGGTCAGCATGGTTAAAGCGGGCTAGCCGCGCATGAGGGAACCTATCCTGCCGGCGATGACTTATCGCCCGGCGCGTTGCCTGCCCACATAACCTGCATTGGGAGACAGGTTTTTGATGACAGCCCAAGTCCTCGTCAAAGACGAATTCCTGCTGAGCCGGATTTTGTCGAGGCAACGGGCTGCGTTCGATCGCGATGGCGAGCCCTCGCTTGCGCAACGCAAGGCCGACCTCAGGAAACTCAAAACCGCCGTGCTCGCGCGAAGAAGCGAGATCGAAGCTGCATTGAATGCCGACTTCGGCAATCGGTCCGCCTATGAAACGCGCATCATGGAATTGGTGCCCATCGTCCAGACCATCAATTACCTGAGACGCAATCTCAAAGCCTGGATGCGTCCCGAACGTCGACGCGTGGCGATCCATTTCACCGGTGCCCGCGCCTACGTCGTGCAACAGCCGCTCGGTGTCGTTGGAATTATCTCGCCCTGGAATTATCCGCTGTCACTGGCGTTGATCCCTCTCGCGACGGCCCTCGCAGCCGGCAATCGCGTGATGCTGAAACCGTCCGAGCTTGCACCCACGACGTCGGCATTTCTGAAGCGAATGCTGGAAGAGCTTTACGGAGAAGATCGCGTCGCGGTCGTCACCGGCGGTGCCGACGTCGGTGCGACGTTCGCAAGCCTTCCCTTCGATCACCTCGCGTTCACGGGCAGCACGGCCGTGGGCAAGCTCGTGATGAAAAAGGCCGCGGAAAATCTCGTCCCCGTCACGCTTGAACTCGGCGGAAAATCGCCGGTCGTTCTCGGCCCGGATGCGGATTTCGAAACGGCTGCGACGCGCATCGCCTATGGCAAACTCGCAAACGCCGGACAAACCTGCATCGCGCCCGACTACGTTCTCGTGAAGGACGAGCAGGCCGAGGCGTTTCTCAGCGCCTATCGCGAAGCCGTCGCAAAGCTCTATCCCAACGGCATCGGTAGCGAGACCTACACCTCGGCAATCAACGCGCGCCATCTCGAACGGCTGCGCGATCTCGTCACCGACGCGAAAAAGAAAGGCGCACGCATCGTCGACGTTGCGCTAAGTTCAAGCGCCAACGCCCAAAGTCTCAAGCTTGATCCGGTCGCAATCCTCGGCGCAACCGACGACATGGCCGTGATGCGCGAAGAAATTTTCGGGCCGCTGCTCCCTATCGTGACGTATCACGACATCGAAGCTGCGATCGCCTTCATCAACGACCGCCCTCGGCCGCTGGCTCTTTATTATTTCGGAAGCGACGGCGACGCGCGCCGCAACGTGCTGACGCGAACAACATCAGGCAACGTCACGGTCAACGACACGCTGATGCATTACGTCCAGAACGCACTTCCGTTCGGCGGCATCGGCAGCAGCGGCATGGGCGCTTATCACGGTCCAGAAGGCTTCAAATCCTTCAGCCATGCCAAGGGCGTCTTCGTTCAGTCGCGCTGGAATTTCGGCGGACTGCTCCGTCCCCCATTCAATCGCCTGACGGACATGGCCATCCGCTATCTGCTCTGGTGAACGGTCCCGGCGCGGATATCCCTTAAGGACCCATGCAGCTGTTTTCGAAATCGGTCGCCTCTTTCGATTTGTCTTCGTGCGACTGTGGCCTGCCGCGACCTAGCGCGCCATCCGATCGGGCACGCAGATAGATGTAAATGTCGTCGATATAACACATGACGTTTTTGTTCGTGCCAAACGCCGGCATGACCAACGTCTGAGCCGTGTTGACGTCCTGCTTGCCGCCGGAAACGATGCCTAGAAAATCAGAGTAGCTGAGCGATTTTAGCGCATCCGTCAGATCCGGACCGAAGCTCGAACCTGCGCCGTCCGGCCCGTGGCACACATCGCACGTCCCGTTGTAGCGCCGGAAGCCCGAGAACGTATACCAGTCGACTTTGCCATCCGGCGAAATCTTGTAGGTCGGGTCACCCTTGGCGTCGAAGTACTTCCCACCGTCGTCTTTGACCGCCTTGGACGACGCAGGGATGGCCGCATTGGCGACGCCCGATGCAAACGCCAGCAGAACGCCAAGCAGAGCCCCGGCACGCCGGGCTGTCTTATGAGATGTCATCCCGATCACTCCTTGAAACCAACACGGACGGGCAGGCGCTGGAAGCCGGAAATTGAGAGACAGTGCGAGAGACGAATTCGGGGGCTTTCAGAACGTCGCCGGAGACGGCCAGCAGCATGCGCCGGTCACTACAATCACAAGTGAATTGAGACACGTTGGTTCCGAATTACCTATTTACTTTCCTGTAACGTCAGCAAAAAAGAAGCCGATCCGGCGAACGTCCAGGAACGCTGCGATAGACGCCATTCGATCGAAGGATGAGTTCGTGGAACAGACAGTCGTCAGGGTCATTTGCGCAATCGGCCAATCGGGACAACTCGGCCACAACGGCGTTTTGCCGTGGGAGGGTAATCCGTCACCGGAATACGTCGCCGACGTCGCGCGCTTCTTCGACATCACCCGAGGCCACGTTCTACTTGCAGGCCCCAAGACCATCGCAAGCGTTCCGAAGTTTGCATTCGCGGATCGGACGATTGAAGTTCTGCGCTCGCACATGGACCCCGAGCAGACGCTGAAACACTACGCTGGCCGCGTCGTCTTCATCGGCGGCGGTCCTCCGGTGTGGGATATCTATGCGCGCTACGTCAGCCATTGGGACGTGACCCGCCTGCCCTACGACGGCCCCGCCGATCGCTGGTTCAATCCGCTCTGGCTGACGTGCGGCGAGCACCAGCAGCGCTGACGCAGTCTCGCAATAAAAAAGGGGACGACGCCATGCGCCGCCCCTCATGAATATGATGAACCGGTGAGATCTTCGCGGCGCTGAACTCAGTGCCGCGGCTCCTGAAACGTAAATTCAAAATCATCATTGATATTTTGCGCCGCCTCGCGCCAGTCGGCGCCGCCGGCGGTGTTCTCGACTTCGGGATGCTCGTAGGGCCGCGGCTGATCGATCGCCGCAACCGTCGCACGCGCAGCGTTCCGTGCAGGCAAAGCGCAAAGCCGCGTCGCAAGCGTCTGCAATTCGCCCACGATCGCCTCGCGGCGCATTTCATGCTGGATCGTCACGTTGCGAACTTCCCGGAGCAATTGCTCATCGACGCGACGGATCGCATCGCCAAGGGCCCGGATCAATTCCGTCTCGCCCTGTGCTTCTTCCGTCAGCCGGACGAGCATCTCATCAACATTCTGATGTATTCGAGTCATTTATATCTCGCTCCTAGAACCCCTTATGAAAACTCGTGATTCTAGTGGCAAAAAAAAGATCGGCGGCGCCACAGCAGCGCGAATTCAGGACCAGCCGCACAGCTTTTGATACAGCCGACTTAGTCTCAGATTTTCCAATAGATTATCGCGGCGGAGAGCCTACCGGGCGCAAATAACGGCGCATTGACGGGCTATTGAGAATGGCTAAGACGCCGGCATTTCCAATCAACGGGAAACGAGCTTGATAATGCCTCTTACCGAGGCTAATGCCTCAGCCATCGCGCTGCGGATCGCTTGATCTTCAGCTTTTCCCTCAACCACCTGATGACGAGGCCGGTCGACCTGGCCAATGAGGCTCTATTGCCGTCGCAAGCAAACACCGTCGCACCGCCCCCGACTCTCACCAACGCCGCGCCGCTCCTCGCGCGATACGACGTTATTTTCTGCGACATCTGGGGCGTCGTTCATAACGGATTGACCGCCTTCGAAGGCGCGTGCTCCGCGCTCACGAAATTTCGCGGCAACGGCGGGACGGTCATTCTCGTTTCGAACGCGCCGGTTCCGAAGCAGCGCGTCGCCGAAACATTGGAAACGCGCAATGTACCAACGTCGGCATGGGACGACATCGTTTCCTCGGGCGACATCGCGCTCGCGCACGTCAACGAGCGGCGGTTCGAGCGCCTCTATTGCATTGGACCGCAGGATCGCGACGCCGCCCTGTTCCAGGCGTTGACCGCGCGCTCCGTGCCCCTCACGGAAGCCGAAGCGATCATCTGCTCGGGATTGAATTTCGATCGCAGTGAAGTTCCCGACGACTATCGTCCGCTCTTGCAGCAGGCATTGCAGCACAACCTGCCGTTCGTTTGCGCCAATCCCGACTTTGTCGTCGATGTCGGCGGCACGCTGCTCTATTGCGCGGGCGCCATTGCGGATCTCTACGCCCAAATGGGCGGACCGGTATTCTGGGCGGGCAAGCCGCATCTCAACGCTTACGAGACGGCTCACGCCAAGGCCGAAGCGCTGCGCGATCGCAACGTGGCGCGCGAGAAAATCCTCGTCATCGGTGACTCGCTCCGCACCGACATGAAGGGCGCCGAGAACTTCGGCTGCGACGCCCTCTTCATCGCGTCAGGCATCCATCGTCACGAGACGATGGATGAGATCAGTCTGTCGCCTAAACGCCTGCAAGAGCTGTTCGTGCCGGGCTCACCACCCGCTATCGGCGCGATGGCCGAACTCGCCTGGTAGACGACAGGCTCAGCCTTAAGTCCGTTTGTTACGGCGTTGCTTCCGGCGGCGGCGGAGCTTCGTTCTTCGGCCGCTTCGGCGTCTGATCTTCCGAGAAGCTGTTGAACACCAGATCGGGTGACGTCGTATTGTGCTGCGACGGCGTCAGACGACCGATCCAGATGTCGCTCGCGCGCGCATGATCGAATTTCATGATGTTGTCTTCGCGCCAGCCTTTCGCGCCATGTTCGCGAACCGCAATGCGCGCCGTATCGTTGTTGAATTCCGTGACGTACATCGAACGCAGCATGGCGAACGGCCCGCCGGCAATTCCCTTATCGAACGAAACGTCGAGCGCGATGCGGTTCATATCGACGGTGGCGATCTTGAGCGTCGCCGACCCGCCTTTCACGAACTTCAATTGAAAGGATCGCTTCTTGGGCTCGATCGTCACCTCTTCGATGTTCACCAGCGGACGGACATCGTGTTGGATCGGTCCGATCAGGAACGAGGAACCATAGGCGGTCATGCGGATATTATCGGGCGTCATCGGACGCGGACGCCAATATCCGTCTTGCGGATAGAGCACCAGAACTTCTTCCGCGCTGTCGGTTCCGCGAATCCAGAATTGCAGCATGTGGATGTTGTCTTCGACGCGATCGCCGATGCGCACCTTGGCGGTCGCCGGACGCCAGAACGTAGGGAACGTATATCCGATGACCCACACGGAAGGATCTTCGTACAGCGTGACCTTCCTCGGCTCGCTCGCCGGTTTGAAATTCGGATCCGAAGCCATGTCGCATGCCGTCCAGTCAGGCTCGATATTGTTGCGCATGGAAGAAGACAGATAAACCGGATGCGCGGCCTCGATGCGGAACGCGCTGACGTTTTCGTTCGCGAACGAAACGGCGACGTTATCCTTCTCCGCGCAGAGAACCGGTTCGCTCTCGTTCTTCACATCGACCCCGAGACCGTCGAGAGATGCGGCCTGCGCCGTCGTCAGAAGCGGCACGACGAGCAGAAACGAGAGCAGAAGGGAACGTAAGCGCAACGGCATTTAGGTACTCCGGTTGGAAGGGTGTCACCGTCTTAAACGTCTGAGGCAAGCCTTGCATAGACGTCGCCCGAATTTGCCTCATGCGGTAAATTGAAAAGATGCTTCGCCATGTCGGCATCGGAAAGCCAATTTCCAAAGCTGAGACGCTGGGTTTCTCCGAGCGCAAAGTTGTAGCGATAATCGCCGAGCAGCGCCAATCGTTCGATGCACGCAATCGCCGTATCTCGCATGATCGTCGTAAATTCGAATGACAGCGCTTTCACCGGACGCGAGAGGCCGCGAAGCACCGCATCCTCATAGCCTTCGACGTCGATCTTGATGAAGACGGGAACGCCGAAGCGCGCAAGCAGTGCGTCGAGTGTCACCACATCGACATCGACGTCATCGTCCCAATGCTGCCCCTCCCAGCCCGGAGCATCCTCGGCACGCTGCAAAAACGCGTCCGAAATCGTCGATACCGTCGGATTGTCCGTATTGAGATGAAACGCCTGCCGCCCGCTCCGGGCGCCCAGCGCACGCGGCAGGATGATCACATTCGCGTCCCGACCATGAATGTGCGTCAGGACATCGACCAGCAGCGATTGCGGCTCGATGGCGATGACACGCGCGCCGAGACGCCGGAACGACGAGACGCGGTCGCCGACATGCGCGCCGACATCGAACACGAGATCGCCCGGCTCGATAAACTGCCGATAGAGCGCATCCATCGCAGCGCGCGGCGCATCTGGCCCCTGGTAAATGCGGAGCGAGCGAAACACGCCTTGCAGGGCACGCGAGACCATCTCACGCCCCATCTGTCGACTGCAACGCACGAATTTCCGGTAGTGGCGCGACATCCTCCGGAATCGCAGCAATGCCATGCCGGCGCAGGAACTGTCCCACAGCAGGACTGGCGGTCAGAACGGCAAATGGGATCGCGGCGAGAAAACAGAAAGCCAGCGGCAAACTCCAGAACAGCACATGCGGCGCAAATATCGCGAAAGCGAAACTCAGAATGAGGCCGAACAGAGCATGCGGCCAAAAGCGCGACGCCGCCTCCGCCCACGGAAGCTCGCCGCTATCCCGCGACTGGGTCCTCCATCCATTCGATCGACCGAACAGAAGCCCGATCATGAACAGCATCGTCCGAAGCGACGTTGCGGCCGACAGGAACACCGAGAACAGCAGCTCAAGTCCCGCCCCGAGAGCAAATCGCACGCGGCCGCCGAAACGCTGGACCTCGCCGGGCGTCAGCATCACGTTCAACGCTGCCGAAAGCTTTGGCGCGAGGTTCATCGCCAACAGCGTCAAAGACAACGCAACCGCGGAGCCAACGGGAAAATCCGGAACGGTCTCCGCATCGGCGGCAACGAATGGCAGTAGTCCGAAAAGCACGATCCAGGCTGGAACGCCGATAAACATCAGCACCGCCCAGGCGAGCTGATAGCGGCTGACGGGCTCGAGGCCCTTGAGCCCGATGAGCTTCAGGTATTGCAGATTTCCCTGGCACCAGCGCGTGTCACGCTCCGCGAATGCGGCGGCATTCGGCGGATTGTCTTCATACGACCCGATCTCCACGGGCAGCACGCGGACTTCAAACCCGCCCTTGCGCATCAGCGCTGCTTCGACTTGATCGTGCGACAGGATATGACCACCGAACGGCGGCCTGCCACTGAGCGTCGGCAGCCTGCAATGCTCGACGAACGGCGCGATACGAACGACGGCGTTATGGCCCCAGAACGGCCCGCAGTCGCCGACCCACCAAGCTTGCCCCATCGTATAAGTCCGCATGCCAAGCCGCATGCCGAACTGAAAAATGCGCGCGAACGCCGAAGCAGTCGGCGTGCCGACGACGAGACTTTGCAGTATGCCGAGCTTCGGATGCCGCTGCATGATCCGCACGAGGTCGAGGATCGCAGCTCCTGTCATCAGGCTGTCGGCATCGAGCGGCAGCATCAGCTCGAAGTCGCGCCCCGCCGTCGTCGCGAAGTCACGGACGTTGCCAGCCTTGAATCCGAGATTGTGATCCCGGCGGCGATACACGATCCGCTCGCGATCTGCATCGTTCGCCCGCCAAAGCGCGATCGCATCTTCCTCACGCCTCGCGATCTCGGGGCGATCCGTATCGCTCAGCACGAAATAGGAAAAATGAGCGCCCTCGCCCGTACGGTCGAGACTATCCTTAACGATCTTGAGCCGCCTCAGCGCGCGCGCCGGGTCTTCGTTGCGCAAGGTCATCACCACGGCCGTCTTAACCGTGATGGGCGCATGCGCATCACGTTCGAGCGCCGGAACGATCTCGGGATTACGCCGGCCGCCGAGCTGCCAAAGCCCGATGGCGGCGTTCCAGAAGCCCAGAACCGGCCAAGGGGCTGCGAGCCCGAGGCAGATAACAACGGCGCCGTCGACCCACGTCCACCCTCCGCTTGAGAGGACCGCGCACGCCCAGAGCATAACTATGGTCCACGTCGCGACGTTGAGAACGAGCATGATCCGGCGCCGACGCTTGAGCGTCGCGATTGCCTCGAAGCCCGCTGGTGTCGTAAGGCATGGCTCCAGCGCCACTGACCGGGAGACGGCCTCGGGTAGGACTTTGCGATCGCAATCGATCGTCATGACGGGTTCAGTCTCTCACAATGAACGACCAGCGCAGCACACCCGATCTCGATCCGCCCCGGATGCGTCGCAGCCAGGGCCAGATCGTCGTCGCACGCGCGCTTTGGTACACCAAACCGGATCAGGCTGAACTCCGAACTGAGCGTTTGGCCCCACCCGCTCCCGGAGAAGCACGCGTCGCCACCGAATTTTCCGCAATCAGCCGCGGCACCGAGCGGCTCGTCGCAAAAGGCGAGGTGCCGCAAAGCGAATGGTCTCGCATGCGCGCGCCGCTACAGGCGGGAAGTTTCTCTTTTCCGGTCAAATACGGTTATTCGGCGGCTGGTATTGTAACGGCCGGTTCAGACACGATGCTAGGACGCCGCGTCTTTGCGTTGCATCCGCATCAGGATTATTTCCAGGCCGCCGAGGACAGCCTTATCGCGATCCCCGATGCCATCCCCTCACGACGCGCCGTACTCGCCGCAAACATGGAAACAGCGCTCAATGCCCACTGGGACGCGGGGACGGCGCCCGGTGACCGCATCGCCGTGATCGGCGCAGGCATCGTCGGATTGCTGGTAGCCTATCTGGCGCGGCGCATCGCGGGGACTGACGTGACCCTTGTCGACATCGATCCGGCACGCGCACGCTACGCCGAGGCTCTCGGGCTGACGTTCGCGACACCGGACGATCTTCCGCCCGACAATCGCATCGTGTTCCACACCAGCGCCACGGAAGCCGGTCTCAATGCCGCGATCGGCGCCTGCGTCTTCGAAGGTAAGGTCATCGAGATGAGCTGGTACGGAACGCGGCCAGTCACGATCAATCTCGGCGCGGACTTCCATTCCCGCCGCCTGCGGATCATATCCTCGCAGGTCGGTCACGTCGCTCCAAGCCATCGCGGCCACATCAAACATCGCGACCGGCTCGAGCGCGCGATGGCACTTCTTGACGATCCGGCACTCGACGTCCTGGTCACGGACACCGTCGCCTTCACCGAATTGCCGAAATCGCTCTCCGATATCTGGTCGTCGACGGGACTACCGCCCGTCATCTCCTATTGACTCAAAATGAAATGAGCCGTGCCGATGTTCTCCGTTGAAGTCCGCGATCGCATCATGATCGCCCACTCCCTGCCGGATCCGTTTTTCGGACCCGCCCAGAATTTGCACGGCGCAACCTATGTCGTCGACGTCGCGTTCTTCCGAGAGAAACTGACGGCCGAGAACGTCGTTGTCGATATCGGGGCGGCCCTTCGCGTGCTCAACGAAACGCTGAAGCCTCTCGGTTATCAAAACCTTGACGCTTTACCTCAATTCAAAGGCCATCTGACGACGACTGAGTTCCTCTGCAAGTATATCTTCGACCGCATGGCCGAAGCTGCTACGTCAGGGAAATTCGGAACCGAAGGACAACGGCTTTCGCGCATCCGGGTGACGCTCTCTGAAACGGATCTTGCACGAGCCAGCTACGAGGGGCCGATCAGTGGCTGATGTCGTCTTCGCGATACCCGGCGATCTGAAAAGTACGACCGGCGGCTACGCCTATGACCGGCGCGTGATCGAATTGCTGCCGGACTTCGGCGTTCGCGTGTCGGTTCTCCCGCTCGCCGATACGTTCCCCAATCCGAGCGCGAGCGATCTCGCCGAAACGACCCGCCTGCTGAAAGCCAAGCCGCGTGACGAAGTGCTTATGGTCGATGGCCTGGCATTCGGAGCATTTACGGGCGACGTCCTCGACGCGCTTTCAGGCCGCGTCGTCGCGCTCGTTCATCATCCGCTGTTCCTCGAAACCGGCCTGCCCCACAGCCGCAAAGTCGAAATCAAAGCGAGCGAGGAAATCGCGCTTCAGCACGCCAGTCACATCGTCGTCACGAGCCGCGTCACGAAACGCATTCTCGTCGACACGATGGGAATCTCGCAGGAAAAAGTCACGATCGCCGAACCCGGAACCGATCCGGCCCAACGCGCCACGGGAACCGGCGCGCCGCTTCAGATCCTCGCCGTTGGAGCCGTACTGCCGCGCAAAGGCTATCACGTGCTCGTCGAGGCGCTGGCGCCGCTGAAGCACATCGACTGGCGATTGACGATCGCGGGCGCACTCGATCGCCATCCCGACGCCGTCGCGACGGTGCAAAACGCAATCTCGTCGAACGGCCTCGAAGACCGTGTTACGCTCGCAGGCAAAGTCGTCCCGGCGACGCTCGACCGCTACTACGAAAGCGCCGATCTTTTCGTCTCGGCCTCGCTGTTCGAGGGCTACGGCATGGTGCTCGCCGAGGCGATGGCGCGTGGATTGCCGATGGTCATCGCGGCCGGCGGCGCGGCTGCCGAGACCGCAGGAGAATCGTCCGCCCTTCATGTCGAAGCAGGCAACGTGACCGCGCTGACCACCGCGATCGAGCGAGCGCTCACCGACAAAAAACTGCGCGATCGTCTGGCGGACGCGGCATGGGAAGCCGGACGAACGTTGCCGACCTGGCACGAGACGGCACGGCGCATCGCCGCCGTCATCCTGGGCCTCCGGCCGTGAGCGAATTCGCCCCCGAATGGCTCGATCTGCGCGAACCCGCGGACCTGCGCGCACGCTCGAGCGACGTCGCCAACACCGTCAGCGCTCGCTTCGCTCTGCGCGACGATGTCAGCGTTCTCGATCTCGGATCGGGCACCGGTTCGAACCTTCGCGCCACCGCGCCTCTCCTGCCGCACCGGCAAAGCTGGAAACTCGTCGATCACGACGCGAGCTTGCACGAGGTCGCCAAGACACGGCTCGCCGCCTGGGCCGATGCGGCGGAATTCTCAGACAATGGCCTTCGCTTGCGCAAGGACCGCCGGGAGATCGACGTCACGTTCGTCGTTGCCGACTTGGCATCCGAGACGGCGCACCTGCTCGATCAGCCATTGCACCTCGTCACGGCATCCGCATTCTTTGATCTCACATCGCCGGACTATATCCGCGCCCTCGCAAAGGCCGTGGCTGAACACCGGATCGCATTCTATGCGACGCTCACGTACAACGGTCAGCGGCGCTGGACCCCGCGCCGGCCCGCCGACAATCAGATGGCATCCGCCTTCCATCGCCATCAATTGCGCGACAAAGGTCTCGGCCTCGCGGCTGGTCCGATGGCGCCTGCACATCTCGCGGATCAGTTCCGTCTCAACGACTATTCGGTGATCGAAGGCGACAGCGACTGGCGTCTGGAACGCAGCGATCGCATGCTGATCGAAGAACTCGTGCGCGGCCACGCCGTCGCCGTTTCAGAGATCGGCGGCGTCGACGCGAAAACCATCGTCAATTGGATCAACGTTTCGCGGACGGGCGTCGTCGTCGGCCACACAGATACGTTCGCCGCGCCGGCATCCTGACCGTTGCAAGCCCTCGATCAGGCATCGAGCGATCGTTTCGGCAGCATCCGCTCAACGACCCGATCCTTGCGGAAGAAGCGGTGATAGATCGCAGCTGCGATATGCAGCGACACGAGCAGGAGCAGCACGATCGCCGCCCTCTCGTGCCATTCGAAAACCTCTTTCGATAGATCCTCGTTCTTCTCAGTCACCGCTGGCAATGAAAAGCCGAAAACATCGAGATAGCGGCCATAGGAAATTCCGCGATACCCGATGATCGGAACCGCGATCAGCAGCGCATACATCAACCAATGCACGAGATGACTGATGCCGATCAGCGGCTTCGGCACAGACGGATCCGGCCGCGGCGCGCCGCGCGTCAAACGATAGGCAAGACGGATCAGCACCAGGAAAAAGATCGTAAGCCCGATCACCTTGTGCCAGCTATAAAAGAAGCCGGTAACGTCGTCGAAGACGCCTTTGACCGCTTCGCCTTTGTCGTTCACCGCCGACATTTCGTAGCCGCGGTAGGTCATGTAGAAGGCAATCGGAAACTGGATGAGGATCAGAAGCGCGATCAGCCAATGCAGGCCGCGCGCCGTCGGCGTGTACGTCGGAAGCTGATATTTCGGATCCTGGGCCATGACTTTCGAGCCTCCCGGACGCTGCCTGAACCTAGCATTGAGCAGACGCGCACGCCCGTCAAGGCGATCGGCATTCGCCCCTTTTCCCTGATGCTTATTCTCCGCGGAATGCTATAGAGCGGCCAGGGTCAACGGCAATTCAATCAGGCATGCACATGGGGGCTTCGGAAAGTCCTTCCGTTCATCTCGGCTGCGGCGCTCCGGAGGAGCAGGCATGACGTCGAAGCCGCTGAACCTCTTCCAAATCTACATCCGCGCCCTGAAGCTGCTCGAGTCCGAAAAGTATCTCGCGATCGGCTTGGCACTCGCGAGCATATTCATCGCAGCCATCCAGCTTGCCGAGCCTATTCTGTTCGGACGCGTCGTCGACGCACTCAGCAAGGGCGAAAGCGCATTTGGCTATATCGGCCTATGGGCCGTCCTCGGCCTGTTCGGCGTCATCGCCGGCGTGATCGTCAGCATCAATTCCGATCGCCTCGCCCATCGCCAGAAGAACGCGCATCTCGCCACCGTCTTCGAAAAGGCGATGGCACTGCCGCAGAGCGTGCACGCGACGCGCGGCAGCGGCGCAACGATCCGCACCATTCTCGCAGGAACGACGGCCCTCTTCTGGCTCTGGCTCGGAGCCATGCGCGAACATTTCACCGCACTGTTCGGCATCATCCTGCTCGTTCCGACCGCGATCAGCATGGACGCGCGCATGGCCACGATCCTTGTTGCGCTGGCCGCCACCTATACGCTGATGAACGTCCTCGTGATGCGCAAGACGACCTACGGGCAGGCCGCCGTCGAAGAGCATGAGACGGCACTCTCAGGCCGCGTCGTCGACGTGATCGGCAACGTCATGGTGGTGCAGAGCTACGCCCGTCTGCAGGCGGAAGCGGAGGCTTTGCGCGGCCTGTCGCGTGAGCTGCTGACAGCACAATTTCCGGTCGTCACCTGGTGGGGCATCCTGACGGTCATGCAGCGCTCGGCGGCGACGCTGACGATGGTCGTGATCTTCGTCGCGGGCGCCGTTCTCGTCGGACGTGGCGAGCTGACGGTCGGCCAGATCGTAAGCTTCGTCGCCTTTGCGACGCTGCTGATCAGCCGCCTCGATCAGCTCTCCGCGTTCGTCGTGAAGGTTCACCAACAGGCCCCGACGCTCACCTTGCTGTTCGAGCTGATGGACGAAAAGGCCAACAGCGAGGACAAGCCCGGCGCCAAGCCCTTGGAGAACGTCGCGGGCGCCGTCGCATTCGAGCACGTGAACTTCCGCTATGGCGGCAGCCCGCAGGGCATAACGGACGTGACGTTTGCCGCCAAAGCTGGGGAGACGGTCGCCCTCGTCGGCCCGACCGGCTCCGGCAAATCGACGACGATCGCCCTGCTCCAGCGTTTCCAAACGCCATCGTCGGGGCACATCACCATCGACGGTCAGAACATCGCCGACGTCACGATACAGTCGCTGCGCCAAGCGATCTCCGTCGTCTTCCAGGACGCCGGACTTTTCAATCGCACGATCGGCGAGAACATCCGCATCGGCAAACCGGACGCAACCGACGCCGAGGTCGAGCGCGCCAGCAAACTCGCCGAAGCGCACGACTTCATCATGCGAAAGCCGGGTGGCTACGGCTTCATGATCGGCGAGCGTGGACTATCGCTGTCAGGCGGCGAACGCCAGCGCATCGCCATCGCGCGCGCAATTCTAAAAGACGCACCGATCCTGATCCTCGACGAAGCAACGAGCGCGCTCGATTCCGAAACCGAAGCCAAGATCAAACGCGCCCTCGACACGCTCAGAACGGGGCGCACGACGTTCGTGATCGCGCACCGCCTGTCGACCGTTGCCGATGCCGACGAAATCTTCGTCCTCGATCACGGCGAAATCGTCGAGCGCGGACGCTTCGACGACCTGGCGCAGGGAACCGGGCTGTTCGCGCGTCTCGTCGCGGAAGGCGGTTTCACGGTGCCGAAAACCACCGAAACCCCGCCCGACGCGAACGGCAAACGCTAAGCTGTTCTCGCCGCGCGAACGCGCACTCAGCGATACAAATCCGCGCGTGTCGGCGGCAGCGGCGGCGGACGCTTTGCCGTCTTCGACGCCAGTGTCTGATAAAGCCTGAGCGACCCGCGCGAGAACGCGAGACTGACGCCCGCGAGATACGCGACCCAGATCCGGTATTTCTCTTCGCCGACGAAGCCGATCGCTTCATCCTTGCGCGCCGTCAGGCGCTCGCACCAGAGTTGACACGTGCGCGCGTAATGCATCCGCCACGCTTCGACGTCGTGCACCTCGAAACCGGCGCGCTCCATCGCGTTGACCGTGTGCCCGATGTCATCCAGCTCGCCGCCCGGAAAAATGTATTTCGCGATCGCTTTCTTCTCCGGCCGCGTCAGCCATTTCTTGGCGTTCTTCGGCGCACGATGCGAAATGGCGTGATTGAGGAACAGCCCGTCCTCGCTCAGAAGCGAACGCACCTTGCTCATGTAGCCCGGAATGTTCTTGAGCCCGATATGCTCGTACATGCCGATCGACGCGATCTTGTCGTAGGTGCCGCTGATGTTCTGATAGTCCGCAAGCTCGAACGTAACGCGATCCGCAAGGCCGAGCTTTTTCGCTTTCTCACGCGCGAACGAGAGTTGTTCTTCGGACAGCGTGATGCCATGTGCGGTCACGCCGTAGGCCTGCGCCGCATGACAGAGGAGCCCGCCCCAACCCGCGCCGATATCGAGCATCCGGTCGCCGGGCTTCAGCCGCAGCTTACGGCAGATCATCTCGAGCTTGTCGCGCTGCGCCTGTTCGACACCGTTCGACCAGTCCGTGTAATAGGCGCACGAATAGACCATCTCCGGATCGAGAAAGAGCGCGTAGAAGTCGTTCGACAGATCGTAGTGGAACTGAATGTAGTCCTTGTTGTCGGCGATCTTGCGATTGACACCGGACTCGTCACCGCCGAAGCCGTGCGCATCGCGCGCATCCTTCTTCGCAAAGACAAACGGCAGCAGATTGCGTCCGACTTTCGCGATGTCGCGACCTTTGACCTTCGGCGCCTTGTCGTTCTTCTGCAGATCTCGTCCGAAATCGACGAGCGTGCCGCCCGAGAAGTCGATCCCCTTCTCGATGTATTGGCGAATGATCGTATCGAGACGCGGACTGCGAACCAGCGTGCCGATCACGCCCGGATCGCTGATCGAGATTTCGAAATTCGAGGTCGGAGCTTTGCCGAGCGGCAGACGCGAACCGTCCCAGAGACGCGCCCAGGCATTGAGATCGAAGCGATCGGCAACGTCGCGCACCAGCGCGCGCGCCGCTTCGAGTTGCCTGTCCTGACCTGTTCCGCCTGCCATGCGCACGCCCCTCAGCTTCACCTATTGCGAGGTGCATAGCTCATTCAGGATCGCGCGTCTCGCGTTGCGATTGCGTTATTCAGGCCGCAACGCGGGCTTCAATGGATTTCGGCGCTTCCAGGATCGCAGCGACGCCCATGCCGCCGGCCGTGCAGATCGAAATCAGGCCGCGACCGCCATTTGTCGACAACAGTTTCGCAAGATTGGCGACGATGCGCGCACCGGTTGCGGCGAACGGATGACCGAACGCGAGAGAAGAGCCTTTGACGTTGAGCTTGGCGCGATCGATCGAACCGAGCGGCGCATCCTTGCCGAGCACCCTCTTGCAGTAATCGGCGTCTTCCCAGGCTTTCAGTGTGCAGAGAACCTGGGCCGCGAAGGCTTCGTGGATTTCATAGAAATCGAAGTCCTGCAGCGTCAGCCCGGCACGGTCGAGCAACTTCGACACCGCGATCGTCGGCGCCATCAGCAGACCGTCGCCACCGACGAAATTGTTGGCGATATGTTGCCCGTACGTGAGGTAGGCGAGCACCGGCAGATTGTGCGCTTTCGCCCACTCTTCAGACGCAAGAAGCACAGCCGACGCGCCATCGGTCATCGGCGTCGAATTGCCTGCTGTCAAAGTTCCGCGCTCCGATTTCTCGAACGCAGGCTTCAGCGACGCAAGTTTATCGAGCGAGATGTCCGGACGAAGGTTGTTGTCGCGATAAACGCCCGCGCACGGCACGATCAAATCGTCCATATAGCCTTCGTCGTAAGCGGCCGCGCCTTTCTTATGACTCTCGAAGGCAAGCTCGTCCTGCGCGGCGCGCGGGATTTTCCATTCCTGCGCCATCAGCTCGCAATGCTGCCCCATCGAAAGGCCCGTGCGCGGCTCGGAAACCGCCGGCGGCTGCGGCGCAAGCTCGGACGGCGACAGCCCTTTAAAGACGCGAATTTTATCGAGCGCCGTCTTGCTCTGCCCGACCTGCACGAGGCGCTTTGAAAACTTCTTCGAGAAAACGATCGGTGCATCGGATGTCGTGTCCGATCCGACCGCAATCGCGCTTTCGATCTCGCCGGTCGCGATCTTGCCCGCCGACATCAGCGCCGATTGCAACGACGTTCCACACGCTTGGATCAGCGTCACCCCCGGCGTCGATGGCGCAAGCTTGGACGACAGCACCGCTTCGCGTGCCAGATTGAAATCGCGCGAATGCGTGACGACCGCGCCGCCGACGACTTCGTCGATGTGCTGGCCCTTGAGCCCGAACCGGTCGACGACACCGTTCAGCGCCGCCGCCATCATCTCGAGATTCGAGAGATCGGCATAAAGCGTGTTGGACCGGCAGAACGGGATACGGACACCGCCGATCACCGCAACGCGCCGAAGCTCTCGTGTCATCTCGATCTCCAATGTTTCCCCTCCGCGTAAGAACGGGGAGTGGGAATAAATTTACTCTGCAGCGGCGCGCGAGGTGATCGCAGGCTCCGTCTCGGGATGCGTTTTCTTGTAGTGCAACGGCCCACCGCGGAACGGCGCAAAGCCCGTCCCGAAAATCATGCCCGCATCGACGAGATCGGCGTTCTCGACGACACCCTCGTCGAGCGTCTTCTGCGCTTCCGCGATCATCGGCTCGATCAACTCGCGCCCAAGCTTGTCGAGTTCGGTCTTCGAGAACTTGGCGTCCGACTTCACCGGCTTGCCGTCCTTCCAGACGTAGAAACCTTCGCCCGTCTTCTTGCCGAGTCGCCCTGACGCCACGAGACGATCAAGCCGCGAGCCCTCGCTCGACTGACCGAGAATTTTCGCGACGTGCGCGCAGATATCGAGACCGACGTTGTCTGCAAGCTCGATCGGCCCCATCGGCATCCCGAAGGCACGCACGGCTTCGTCGATCTTCTCCTTATCCTCGCCCTCTTCGAGACGCTTCATCGCCGCGAACATGTAGGGCGTCAGAACCTTGTTGACCATGAAGCCTGGCACGTCCTTCGTGATCAGCGGGAACTTGTCGATGGCCGTGACGAACGTCGCGCCCTTCTTCACTTCCTCGTCGCGCGTTTTCGAACCGCGCACGACTTCGACGAGCGGCATTTGCGGCACCGGCGAGAAGAAGTGCAGGCCGATCAGACGGCCGGGATCGTTGAGCGGCGCAGAAATGTCTTCGAGCTTCAACGACGACGTGTTCGTCGCCAGAACCGCACCGGGCTTGATCTTTGTTTCGAGGTCCGCGAACAGCTTCTGCTTGATGTCGAGCCGCTCGACGATCGCCTCGATGATCACATCGGCCCGCGCGACGCCCTTGCCTTCGGGGTCAGCGATCAGACGCGTCTTGGCGGCATCGCGCGTCGCTTTCGTCTTGAACTTGCGCGCGAATAGCTTGCCTTGCGCCTTTATGCCTTTTTCAAGCTGCTCTGGCGAAATGTCCTGCAGCGTCACTTCCATGCCGGCGGCGACGCAAACGCCAGCAATATCGGCGCCCATCGTACCCGCGCCGATGACGTGAACACGGGTCGGCCGCCATTTGAAGCCCTTCGGCGCTTGCGCCTTCAACAGCTCCGTCAGGCGGAACACGCGGCGCAGATTGCGCGACGTCTCCGAAACCATCAACGGCGCGAACGCCGTCGTCTCGGCCTTTTTCATCTGATTGAGATCGCCGCCCTCTTTCTCGAAGAGGTCGATCAAACGGAAGGGCGCCGGATAGTGATCTTCGCGAACTTTTTTGGCGGTCTCCTGACGCATCTTGCCCGCAAGGAAACCGCGCGCCGGCCATTTTGTCAGAAGCATCTTCGCGAGACCCGCCGATTGCGAACGCCGGTTCTGCAGCACAGCTTTCCGCGCCGCCCAATGCAATTCGCCCGGACTGCCGACGAGCTGATCGATGAAGCCTTGCGCCTTCGCAACCGTCGCGCGGATCATGCCGCCGGTCAGCATTGCCTGCATCGCCGCCATCGGACCCGCCTGCTTGATCGAACGCGCGGTGCCGTTGAAGCCTGGGAAAATGCCGAGCTTGACCTCGGGGAAGCCGATGCGCGTCGAGTCATCGCGCGTCGCGATCCGGTAATGACAGGCGAGGATCAGCTCCAGCCCGCCGCCGACGCAGACACCGTGGATGGCCGCGACCACCGGAACCGGCAGCTTCTCGATGCGATCCAGAAGTGCATTGACCGGCTTCAGCGCGTTGACGACGTCCTGCTCGTTCTGAAACGTCTCGAACTCGCGGATGTCGGCGCCGACGACGAAGCCGCGCTCCTTGCCCGAGATGATGACGAGACCGCGAACGCTCTTCGCACGCGCTTCCGCTTCAACGCGTTCGATGATGGCGTCGAGTTCCTCGATCGGACGGCGGCCAAGCGAATTCGCACTCTCGCCTTCCCGGTCGAACACCGCCCACGCGATGTTTTCGCCGTCGATCGAGAAGCGCCAATCCTTCAAGTGCACTGCCTTCACGTCCGCCGTCGCTTCACTCATGGCACACCTCAAACTCCGAAACCGGCGATAGCTTTTTCCGAGGCCACTTTTTCAGACCCGCGAATATTATGGCCGAGGGTCGCGTAATTCGGCTTCACCTCGGCAGGATCGAAATGATCGACCGCGATGACGCGCGCCACGAGCTGCTCGACCTCGCGAAGCTGCTCGGCTTCCGCTGCCGAGATGACGCCCTTGTCGGCCGCTTCCGCAAACCAGTCGATGCCGTGATAGCGCCGAACGAGCCCGTCGCGAATGGCTTTCTCGAGCTTCTTTTCGATCGGCTCGGCTGCGATGACTTTCTCCAGCGTCACCTCAAGGATGCCCGTCGGATCGTTGACGTCGCGCGAAACGAAGATGTGGCGCGTCAGCCGATCGCGAACCTCGCCGGGCTGCAGGACATGCCGCGCAACCTGATGCCCAAGCACATCGGACGCCGGCTTGAAGCGCCGCCCGAGCGGAAACACCACGATGCGCATCAGCGGCCGCGCCCAGCGAACGGGGAAATTGTCGATGACGCCGCCGATCGCCTCCTGGAAACGCCACAAGCCGTTCTGCGCTGCAAGCTCGACGATCAGCTCATCGCCTGCCGGACGGCCGTCGTCCTGATACCGCTTCAACGTCGCCGACAGCATGTAAAGCTCGGCCAGCGCATCCGCCATGCGCCCGGTGATCTTCTGCTTGATCTTCAGACCGCCGCCGAGCAAGGCCACCGTCAAATCGGCCACGAACGCATAAGAGCGGCTGGCGCGCGCAAGCTGGCGATACCAGTGCGACATGCCGAGCGCATCGTCAGGCGACGACACCAGCGCGCCGCCGGTGATGTTATGGACGAACGCGCCGGTCGCATTCGACAACGAGAAGGCGATGTGGCCGTTGAAGGCCGTCTCGAAGGCATCGAGCCCGCGTTGCCTGTCGGCATCCTGCGCCGCCTGCACTTCCTTGTAGAGAAACGGATGCGAGCGCAGCGCGCCCTGCGCAAACGTGATCAGGGTGCGCGTCAGAATGTTGGCGCCCTCGACCGTAATGCCGACCGGAACCATCTGATAGGCCGACTGGAGATAGTTCGACGGCCCGTCGCAGATACCGCGGCCGCCGTGAATGTCCATCGCGTCGTTGACCGCGCGGCGCATCTTCTCCGTCGTCTGATATTTCATCAGCGCCGAGATGACCGACGGCTTTTCACCGCGCGAAACCATCGCGGCGGTCATCGCACGGGCAGCCTCGTTGACATAGGCCGTCTCGATGATGCGAACGAGCGGCTCCTCGACGCCCTCCATGCGTGACACCGGCAAGCCGAACTGCTTTCTGATCCGCCCATAGGCCGACGTGACGCGCAGCATCATCTTTGCGCCCGCCGTCGCCGAGGACGGCAGCGAAATCGCACGCCCCGCCGACAGGCATTCCATCAGCATGCGCCAGCCGTTGCCGGCCATCGCCTGACCGCCGATGACCCAGTCGATCGGAATGAAAACGTCGTTGCCCCAGTTCGGCCCATTCGGGAACGCAGCACCCGACGGCAGGTGACGCCGCCCGATGTTGACGCCCGGATGATCCGCCGGAATGAGCGCCAGCGTAATGCCGACGTCCTCGCCTTTGCCGAGCAGGTTGTCCTTGTCGAACAGACGGAACGCGAGGCCGACGAGCGTCGCGTTCGGCCCGAGCGTGATGTAGCGCTTTTCCCAGGACAAACGGATGCCGAGCGTTTCCTTGCCTTCATGCGTGCCGCGCGTGACGTGGCCGATGTCGCGCATCGTGGCAGCATCCGAACCCGACGTCGGACCTGTCAGCGAGAAGCATGGAACTTCCTCACCCTTCGCGAGCCGCGGCAGATAATAATGCTTCTGTTCGTCGGTACCGTATTTCTCGATGAGTTCGCCCGGCCCGAGCGAGTTCGGAACCATGACGATCGTCACGACATCGGGCGACCGCGACGCGATCTTGCCGAGGATCAACGATTGCGCCTGAGCTGAAAAGCCGAGGCCGCCATGCTCCTTCGAAATCAGCATGCCGAGGAAGCCGTGCTTTTTTACGAAAACCCAGATCTCCTCTGGAATCTCGCGCAACGAATGGCGAACCTGCCAGTCGCTGATCATCCGGCACAGCTCTTCCGTCGGCCCGTCGAGGAACGCGCGCTCCTCGGCCGAAAGCTCGATCGGAGGAATGGATTGCAGCTTGCTCCAGTCCGGAGTGCCGGAAAACAGCTCCGCGTCGAACCCGACCGTTCCGGCTTCCAGCGCCTGCGCCTCGGTGTCGGAGACCTTCGGCAGAATTTTCCGTACCGTCGCAAAGATTGGCGCGACGATGAAACGGCGGCGCAGAGCCGGAAACGACAGCAGCGCGAGCCCCACGAATGGAAGCCACGCGAGCCACGCCAGCGCGCTCGTGCAATTGTAGGTGGCCAGAAGCGTCAGAAGTCCGACAGCCGCCGCCCAGCCCCAAAGGGGTGCACGGACCATTCCGAGCAGGAGAAACCCGCCGAGCGCCAAAATCAACAGAACAACGGCCGCCATTTCGAGGTCTCCACTTGGAACCGCGGCGCACTTCGAAGCGGCTCCGACGGATACGCGAGTATCGTAAGCTGACGTGTACGCCAGCTTAACGATGCGGCCTGCCCCGGCCGCACCAAGTTGTATTTAAACACATTTGTGCGACAGCGGCTAATCCGGCATCGCGCCGGATTTTGGCAAACTCCCGGCATCGAGCCGCACCCTCAATGCTAGAGAGCTTCGATGTTACGGCGCCGTAACGCTACGGGCCCGCCATTTGCGGAGTTTCACCGAAGAGATCGGCAACGACCGTCTGATACCAGTCCTGGCTTTCCTGATTGGTTTCAAGCCGCACCGCCGGGCTGTCGTCGGGCTGCGAAATGAACTCGTTTTCGCCCTTTAGGAACGGCTTGCCGTTTTTTTCACCAGGGGAGTAATCGCCACCGATCTTGGCGCTGTCACCCGGCGCAACCATCGACCAGCACGTATTGTGGTATCGCCCGGCCGTCCGAGGCTTGCCCGTGAGATCGGCAATGATGTCGGCGGCGACGACGCCGGCCTGACTGACAGCGGCATAGGCCGACTTCGGCATGTCCGCCGCGATCGCCGCATCGCCGATCACGTAGACGTCGCGGGCCTTGGTCGACGAAAAGTTCTGCGGATTGATCGGGCACCAGTCCCCTTCCGTCAACCCGGCGCTCGCGGCGATGGAACCCGCCTTCTGCGCCGGAATGATATTGGCGACAACGGCGCGCTCCGTTTGGCCCGACTTGGTCGTCACTTCGCCCGTCTGCGGGTTGACCTTGACGACCGAATAGTCGTCGATCTCATTCGTCAGGTTGATCTCGACGATATCCTTGTAGAATTCCATGAACGCCTGCTCGAATACGGCCTGCTTGGAATAATACCGCTTCGCATCGAACAGGATGATCTTCGACTTCGGCTTCGTCGTCTTGAGGAAATGCGCGATCATACAGGCGCGCTCATAAGGACCCGGCGGGCAGCGGTAGGGATTGGGCGGCGACGACATCACCACCAGACCGCCATCGGGCAGCGCCAACAGCTTTTCCTTCAGGATCCACGTTTGCTCGCCGCCCTGCCACGCGTGCGGCATGATTTTCGCGGCCTCGGGCGAATAGCCTTCGATGCTGTCGAATTTGATATCGATGCCCGGCGCAACGACCAGCCTGTCGTAGCTGAGCGGCGAGGCGCCGCGCGCCAGCGTCACCGTTTTCGTGGTCGTATCGATGGCCGTCGCCGCATCGGTGACGACGGTGATGCCACGCTTCCGGACGCCTTCGTAGTCGAAGGTGATCGAACGAAACGAACGGAAACCTCCGATATAGACGTTCGAGTAAAAACACGTGGTGTATTTTTCCTTGGGCTCGACGAGGGTGATGGCGAGGTCGGGAGCTGCGGTCCTGAGCCGGTTGGCAACCGCCGCGCCGCCCGGCCCGCCTCCGATAATCACGATCTTCGCAGGCCCGGCCGCTAGCGCCGGTCGCGACAGTCCGGAGCTTGCCGCCGTAACCGCGCCCGCCGCCATCAGCGAAAATTCGCGACGCGTCACCTTGGTCATCTTGCAACCTCTTTCTCGATTTCGCCGCGCGAGTCCGGATTAACCGGCACAATTTTCACCGGGATTTAGGCAGGAAGGCAATCGCATGTAACTGGAATTTCAGAACGCAGACATCTTATATATCGGTAACCAGACGTTTCTTCAAAAAGCGGCAGCAATGCGAGACCACGCCAGAATAACGCAATTCGATCGCCGGCAATTTCTGCTGTCAGCGACGGCCGCTGCCGGACTTCTCCCGTTGATTACAAAAGCTGCGCACGGCGAAACGGCTCTCGAGCGCAGCCGGCAATTCGAAGAGACCTTCGCGAGGCTCACGCACGGCGTGACCCCGGTCGCGGAAAAGGTCACCGTCGACCTGCCCGAGCTTGCCGACAACGGCAATTTCGTTCCCATAACGATGACGGTCGCGAGCCCCATGACCGACGCGGATCACGTCAAGGCCATTCATATCGTTTCGACCGCCAACCCCGTGGCGCTTGTCGCGACATTCCACCTTTCGCCGGTGAACGCGGTCGCACGCGTCCAAAGCCGGATGCGTCTCGCAAAAACGCAGGATGTCATCGTGCTCGCCGAGCTATCGAGCGGCGAAATGCTGATGTCGACGACGAAGGTCGGGGTCACCATCGGCGGCTGTGGAGATTGAGAGCAAAATCATGGCCGCAAACCCGCGCATCAAACTACCCGAGAGTGCCAAAATCGGCGAAGTCATCGAGGTGAAATCGCTGATCACGCACATCATGGAAACCGGCAACCGTCACGACAAGTACGGCAAGCTGATCCCGCGCGACATCATCAACCTGTTCGTTGCGAAATACGCCGGACAGGAAGTGTTTCGCGCCGAATTCGGCACCGGCATTTCCGCCAATCCCTTCGTCGCCTTCCAGATGCGCGTGCCGGGACCGGGCACGTTCGAGTTTTCATGGACCGACGATCATGGCGTCACGACGGTGGCGACCGCGCCGCTAGCGCTCACGTGAGCGAGGCGTTAAATCCTGTTTGATCTTGTCGGCAAAGAATAATCCGCGCGCAAGAACCCGCATAATCTCACAGAAGGACCTCGCATGCGCAGAGCCGTTCGAACGATTCTGATCGTAATAGTCGCCGGAGCGATCTTCTTCGGGCAGCACTGGTATTCCTACGTGACAAACAAGACGACTCCCTACGACGAGAGCGGCATCGAGTTGAACAGCATGATGCCCGCGCCGATCCGGAAATGGGGCTGCGATAAGCTGCACGCAACGTTCGCCAACGCGCTGCCGCCGAAGGGATGCCAGGCAGAAGACGGCAGAAGCTGGATGTAGCAGGGTAGCGCCGACGGTGACGTCAGGCGGCGCGCGCGTCGTCTTTCAGCAGCTTGTAATTGATGCTGTCGAGAAGCGCCTCGAAGCTCGCATCGATGATGTTCGTGGACACGCCGACCGTCGTCCAGCGCTCGCCGGTTTCAGTGTCGTGGCTTTCGACGAGCACGCGCGTCACGGCATCCGTGCCGCCACTCTGCGTTTGCGTCAGGATGCGAACCTTGTAGTCGACGAGTTCGACGTGATCGATGTGCTTCTGGTAGCGGCCGAGATCACTACGTAACGCCTTGTCGAGGGCGTTGACCGGACCGTTGCCCTCGCCGACCGAAACGAGCGGATCGCGTTCGCCAGCGATCGACACCGTTACGACCGCCTGAGCATGCGTGCCGCTGCCGTTCAGCGCCCGGTTGCGTTCGACGGTCACGCGGAATGAGTCGACGGAAAAGAACCGCGGCACGCTGGCGAGCGAACGCCGCGCCAGCAGTTCGAACGAAGCTTCCGCAGCCTCGTAGGAATAGCCCTGATCCTCGCGCGCCTTGATCTCATCGAGCAGCGCCTGCACGCGCGCATCGTCCTTGTCGGACGGCAATCCAAAGCGCTCGAGCGCGGCGGTGAGCGACGACCGACCGCCCTGCTTCGACACCAGGATGCGCCGTTCGTTGCCGACGCTTTCAGGCGGCACGTGCTCGTAGGTTTCGGGCGCCTTGATCAGCGCCGATGCATGAATTCCGGCCTTCGTCGCGAACGCGCTTTCACCGACGTAAGGCGCATGCCGGTCCGGCGCCTCGTTCAGAACTTCGTCGAGCACGCGGCTGGCGTGCGTCAATGTCCGAAGCTTCTCAGGCGTGACGCTGGTCGCGAAGGCATCGGCGAATTCGCTCTTCAACAGCAGCGTCGGAATGATCGAGGTCAGATTGGCGTTGCCACAGCGCTCGCCAAGACCGTTGAGCGTTCCCTGGATCTGTCGGCATCCGGCGCGCACCGCCATCAGCGTATTGGCGACGGCGTTCTCGGTATCGTTGTGCGTATGGATGCCGAGGTTCGCGCCCGGCACGTGCTTTGCGACGTCGCTGACGATGCGCTCGATTTCGTGCGGCAGCGTTCCGCCGTTCGTGTCGCAGAGAACGACCCAGCGCGCGCCCGCGTCAAAGGCGGTTCTCGCAACGGCGAGCGCGTACTCGCGATTGCTTTTGTAGCCGTCGAAAAAATGCTCGCAGTCGATCATCGCCTCGCGCTGCGTCTCGACGACGGCGTGGACCGATTGCTTGACGGAGTCGAGATTTTCTTCCTTCGAGATGCCGAGCGCGACGCGCACCTGATAGTCGGACGACTTCGCGACGAGGCAGATGCTGTCGGCCGCCGACTGCAGAATCGCCTGCAGGCCCGGATCGTTCGACACCGAACGCCCGGCCCGCTTGGTCATTCCGAATGCCGTGAACCGCGCCGACTTCAGGTCCGGCCGCGACGTGAAAAGCTCCGTATCGGTCGCGTTCGCGCCGGGATAGCCGCCCTCGATGTAATCGACGCCGAGATCATCGAGCACGCGCATCAAACGCCGCTTATCCTCGAGCGAAAAATCGACGCCCGTCGTCTGCGCACCGTCGCGCAGCGTCGTGTCGAAAAGATAGAGGCGCTCTTTGCTCATGACGGTTTGGCCGAAGTCTCTGCTTTCGCTTTCGCGTCTTTGAGCGGCTTTATCATGGTCGTGTTCGAAAGCCATTGATCATCGCGCGGCACCGAGTTGCGCTGCACCGCCGCATAACCTCGGCTTTCGAAGAACGGCATCGCCGTATCGCTGGCGTCGACCGTTACGGCTTCGGCGCCGCGTGCTCCGGCGATCTTTTCGAGAGCATCGGCGATCGCGGTCCCGACGCCTTCGCCCGCGAAGTCCGGATGCACATAAAGCATATCAATCGTTTTATTGTCCTTAAGGGACCCGAAGCCGAGGTACTCGCCTTCGACCTGAACGATGAGCGTCAGCGTCCCGCCGAGCCGCGCGCGGAACGCATCCGCATCCGCGGCGCTCGCCGCCCACGCAAGGCGCTGGTCCTCGTCGTAGTCGTCGGCCGTCAACTCTTCGATGCTTTGGGCGAAGAGATCGCGCAAAGCCATCGTATCGGCGGGCAGGAACGGACGAAGCGGAAACTCATTGGACATAGGAAAATCAATCGCACAGGCGGCCGGACGCTCCGGCCTGGAACTTTCTCATTGATTGCGGCACCCGGCCTATCGCCATGAGGCTCACGACGCAACCCCTCCGCAAGCTCAGGGAGAGGCGCAAAATCGTCCGAAGGTGGCTGCCGCGAACGGTTAAAGCTTATGCGCCATGCGTGCGCGCTTCGTTTCCAGATAGCGCTTGTTGAACTTGTTCGGCTTGATGACCAGCGGCAGGCGCTCCGCAACGCGAATGCCGTGCGCTTTCAACGCCTGTTCCTTCGCCGGATTGTTCGACAGCAGCTTGATCTCGGGCATACCGAGATCCTGCAGCACGCGCGCTGCAAGGCTGTAATCGCGACTGTCGATCGGCGCTCCGACCTCGATGTTGGCCTCGACCGTATCGAGACCCTGATCTTGCAGGGCGTAGGCCTGAATTTTCTTGAACAGGCCGATACCGCGACCCTCGTGATACGGCGCGTATACGATGACGCCGAGCGGAACCTCGGTAATGGCTTTCAACGCTGCCTGGAGTTGCTGATAGCAGTCGCAACGCAGCGAATGGAAAATGTCGCCCGTCACGCAGCCGGAGTGAATGCGCACGACCGGGATCGCAGCCGAACCGTTCGCAACGTCCGGATCGCGATGGACGAGAACGACCATCTGCTCCGCGTCCGTTTCGCCCTGGTAGGCATGGGCTTCGAGCGTGATTTCGCGCCCTTGAAATTCGATCGGAAGGATAGTCTCCACCGACCAGTCTGCTGGCAGTTTTACGGACGTCAAGGCACCCGACTTCATCGTTAAATCGCTCCGGGGTTTCCCCCCGAGCATATGCTCCATTGCCCGAGGGAAAGCAAAGCCTGACCGCCGGGTCATCCCGTTTACCGGGAAACCGCCGGTGCTGCCAGACATGGGTTGAAAAGCATAAATGGCGACGGCATCGAATGAAAGCATATCGTCAGGATGCCGCAGGCAAACCCGCAAAAATACGGGTCCAGGCTTAACTTCGCGCAAGCCGGGAGAGTTCGATCTTCGGACAGCGATCCATAACGACGGTGAAACCTGCTGCACGCGCTTCGGCAGCCGCTGCCTCGTTGATCACGCCGAGCTGCATCCAGATGACCGTCGCACCGAGCTTGTCCTTGACCGCGATCGCGTCTCGAACGACCTGTAGCACTTCGCTCGGCGCGCGGAAAATATCGATGACATCGACCGGCGGCGGAACGTCGGCGAGGCGCGCATAAACCTCTTGCCCGTGAATGGTCTTGCCTGCGACGCCGGGATTGACCGGCATCACGGCGTATCCCTCACGAATAAGAAAACTCATCACGCCGTTGCTCGGACGCTCGGGGTTTGCGCTCGCGCCGACGACTGCGAATGTTTTGACGCGCGCAAGAACGGCCCGGATGTCGGCATCGCTCAGCCCGTCGATACTCATGCCGCGCGCTCGGGAAGCGTTGGACGACCATCCCCGTCGAGCGGCATGAAAGGATTGTATGCCACCTCCCAGAGATGACCGTCAGGGTCCGAGAAATATCCGGAGTACCCGCCCCAGAATACTTTCTGACCGGGCTTCAAGAGCTTCGCGCCCGCCGCGACAGCCTCGCTAAGGGTTCGATCAACGTCAGCTTCCGAATTGACGTTGTGCGCCAACGCAAAGCCGGAAAAGCCCGATCCATCCGCCGGAACCGAAGCATCCTCAGCAAGCGCGTCGCGGCCAAAGAGCGCGAGAACGACGCCGCCCGCGTCGAAAAACGTCACACTCGGCTGGCTCGCTGACGAAGCCTTGAACCCCAGCGCCTCATAGAATTTGCGCGAGCGGCCGATATCTCGAACACCGAGGGTAATGAATGTGACCCGTGGTTCCAAGTCAGGCATCCTTCCAATCGGGTGCGCGCTTTTCAATGAAGGCGCAGATTCCTTCGGCGGCATCGAGCTTCATCATGTTCTCGACCATGACTTCGCTGGCAAAGGCGTAGGCATCGCCGAGCGGGATATCGATTTGCCGGTAGAAGGCCGCCTTGCCGATCGCGACCGTCGCCTTCGATTTCGCCGCGATCGCACGCGCCATGCCGATGGCTTCCGCGCGCACGTTTCCGAGCGGCGTCACACGGTTCACGAGGCCATAGTTCACCGCATCGGCAGCCGAGAGCGCTTCTCCGAGCAGCAGCATTTCCATGGCGCGTTTCCGCGGGACGTTGCGCGATAGCGCGACCATCGGCGTCGAACAGAAAAGACCGATGTTGACGCCCGGCGTCGCGAAATCGGCCGCTTCCGACGCGACGGCCAGATCGCACGTGGCAACAAGCTGACACCCGGCGGCCGTGGCGCGGCCTTCGACAGCTGCGATGACCGGCTTCGGACACGCGACGATCGCCAGCATCATGGCCGAGCACGCCTGCATGGTATCGCGGAAGAACGCCAGCCCGCCGTCCGAGTCGGAGCGATGCGCGGTCAGCTCTTTTAGATCGTGGCCCGAGGAAAACACCTTGCCGTTGGCCGCCAGCACGATCGCTGCGACCTTCGGATCGCCGCCCAAGCGCTCGATCTCGCGATGAATGACCGCGATCAGCTCGCGCGACAGGGCATTCCGCGCGTGCGGCCGGTTGAGTGTCAGAAGGGCGACGCCCGCTTCCGCCTCTTCGACGAGCAAAAGCGGGGCAGTATCAGACAGATTATCTTGCATAGCGGATTGTTACCGCCTGACGCATCGCCTCGCAAGCGCGACCGGAGCGCTGCTTACTGCAGCGCCTTCTCAATCTCGGCTTTGTGCGCCTTCACGATCTCGATGTTTTCCTTGTACTCGAGGTTCGGCGTCGTCCCGATGGCTTCCGTCAACTCGTCCAGCAGCTGCTTCTTGTCGGCCTCGGGGATGCTCGAATCCTTCTGCACGTCGTCGCGCTCTTTCTTCAACGCTTCGACGGGATCGACGAAGTTCCCGGTCGCCGAGTCGAGTCCGGCCATCACGATCGAGATGTTCGCCGCGACGTCGTCGAGCTCCGAAAAATCTCCAAATCCGTGCTTTTTCGCGATGCCTTCGAGTTCGGTTTGGAGTGCCGGATCGGGGGAATCCCCCGCCGCCTGGATCTTCGAGGCGATTGCGGCCAGATCCGTTTGCGCGGCGATGAACCGCTTCACCTGATCTTCCGTCAGCTTGATCTGCTTGACGTTGTCCTGCGGAGCGGCGGCGGCGTCCGCATTCGGTGCGGCTCCATCCTGCGTTGCCGCGGCCGGCGGTGCCGGAGTTTCCTGCGCGGTGGCGGCCGCGAGCCCAGCCCAGAGGCCGACCAGAACCACTCCAACACGACCCGTCATTTTGGCCATCGAGACCAGCATCGGCTTTCTCCGCTCTGAAACGCACCCCGACCAATTCCGGCGGGACCATGCTACCCCGACTAAGACAAGATTAAGAAAAGCGATAGGCCGCCAGATGAAATCGCCATAAGAAATCGTAACCCCAGCCAACCTGCGGCACGTGTCGGCCGGTTGGCGCCACCGGCCACACCCTGCTCCGTTGCAAGCCCGACGGCCAGGCCAGGCGCAAAGCCTCGAAAAAATTGAGGCGCGACTTGATGCGGCGGAGCAAATACCGCTCTGCTACGCGACAATATGAGGATCGTCGCCCGGCCCGGATACGCCCAGGGCAGCCAGCCGCAAAGCCGAGCCTTGGATCGACGATTTTTCACGACACGGCGATGCCTCGCGCCGCCGGCAAAGGAGACTGGGACGTGACCGTACCTCACGACGCAACCGCCACGGACGGGCAGACGATCCGCATCACCGCGACTTACACGTTTGAAGCCGCCCATTTCCTGCCCAAGGTCCACGACGGACACAAATGCCGCCGTCTCCACGGCCACAACTATCGCGTCGATGTCTCCGTGGCGGGCGGCCTGGACGAACGCGGCTTCGTCCTCGACTACGCCGAACTCGACGGCATCGTGCAGCCCGTCATCGACGAACTCGACCATCGCTGCCTGAACGACATCCCCGGCCTCGAAAATCCGACCAGCGAAATTCTCGCCCTCTGGCTCCGCAGCCGCATCGCCGCCAAAGCCGGCACCAAACCTATGATCCGCGTCTGGGAAACCCCGAGGTATCTGGTGGAAGTGTCGTGACGAAATCCTATCACCAGCCAACAGGTAATATAATACCACAAGAAGGTATTATATTACCACAAAACATAAGACATTGAAAAAGCGTACATTTTCGCGGCGACTTAAATTCAACTTGCCATCTCGCGCCGAATTCAGTATCACCCGCGCTTTCCGGATAGGCGAAGGCTGACGGCGCGCGCCGCTGTCTCCTGCCATTCATTCCGCCAAGGAGCCTGAAGTCCAATGTCTACCTATGTCGCCAAGCCGGCCACGGTGGAGAAAAAGTGGGTGCTGATCGACGCCGAAGGGCTTGTCGTCGGCCGCCTCGCCGCTCTCATCGCGACGCGCCTTAAAGGCAAGCACAAAGCCATCTACACCCCGCACGTCGATTGCGGCGACAACATCGTCGTCATCAACGCCGAGAAAGTTGTCTTCACCGGCGCCAAGCGCGAAGACAAAGTCTATTACAAGCACACCGGCTATCCGGGCGGGATCAAGGAGCGCACGCCGCGCCAGATCCTGGACAGCAAGCACCCCGAGCGCATCGTCGAGAAGGCCGTCGAGCGCATGCTCGCACGCGGCCCGCTGCATCGTCAGATCATGCGCAATCTGCGCGTCTATAAGGGCAGCGAGCATCCGCACACCGCGCAGAACCCTGAGAAGCTCGATGTTGCGAAACTCAACCGTAAGAATGTGAGGGTCTAAGACAATGACCACCGAAACCAAGACCCTCGCCGATCTCGCGGCCGTCAAGGGCGCAACGCCCGAGGCAGCGCCCGTCCGCACGCAGAAGCTCGACAAGCTCGGCCGCGCCTACGCGACCGGCAAGCGCAAGGACGCCGTCGCCCGCGTCTGGCTGAAGCCGGGCAAAGGCGTGATCACGGTCAACCAGAAAGACTTCAAGGCCTACTTCGCCCGCCCGGTGCTCCAGATGCTGCTGCAGCAGCCGCTGAACATCGCCAACCGCGCGACACAGTACGACATTCGTATTTCGGTCGCAGGTGGCGGACTTTCGGGTCAGGCCGGCGCCGTCCGTCACGGCATCTCGAAAGCTCTGACGTATTACGAGCCGGAACTGCGCGGCGTACTGAAGAAGCAGGGCTTCCTGACGCGCGACAGCCGCACCGTCGAGCGTAAGAAGTACGGCCGGGTCAAGGCCCGCAAGTCGTTCCAGTTCTCGAAGCGCTAAGCCTGGAACAATCGCCAGACACCGAACAGTCCGCCCCTTCGGCGGACTGTTTTTGTTTGTGCTTGTGGCCGCGAAAGGGTTGTCGGCGCGGGGGCGCGATGCCAAATACCGGCCTAGTCCTGCCCTACGGCCTTAGCGACGCGCAGCCGGTTACTCGGAGAACAATATGGATTGGCTGCTGAACGGCCTTCACGAGCTGATATCGACGCTCGTCTTGGACATCGGCTATCTGCTGTCACCTGAATGGTGGCGCACCCACAGCGTTCCGCTGTTCAACATCCTGATGATCGACCTGACGCTCGCCGGCGACAACGCCATCGTCGTCGGCATGGCCGCCTCCCGCGTCCAGCCATCGATGCGGGCCAAGGTCATCTTCTGGGGCATTGCGGGCGCCGTCGTCCTGCGGATCATCTTCTCGAGCATTGCCCAGCAGATGCTGCAGGTGATCGGCCTGACCTTGGCAGGCGGCATCTTGCTTCTGTTCGTTGCCTGGAAGATGTACAAACAGATCGTCGAGTCCGACGCGCACTCTATCGACGAAGTCGAGAAAAGCCTCGCGTCAACCGAAGCTCATCCGAACGAAACGTCGTTCTGGGCGGCCCTCTGGACGATCATCCTCGCTGATCTTTCGATGTCGCTCGACAACGTGCTTGCGGTCGCTGGCGCTGCGGGCGAGTCCACGCTCGTTCTCGTCATTGGCCTTGCGATTGCGATCCTCCTGATGGCCGTAGCATCGACCTATATCGCCAAGCTTTTGGCGCGCTATCCCTGGATCGCCTGGTTCGGTCTGCTTATCATTCTCTACGTCGCGCTCGACATGATCTACCGCGACAGCCACCGCATCGTCTGCGCCCAGTATGGCGTCGGCTGCTCGGAAACGATATGGCAGGGCATCAAGCACAGGCTCGGATTTGGCGGTTGAGATGACGGCAAGTGTTGCTCAGAAAGCGAAGACGGCGACAGTCTTCATCGACGGCGAGGCTGGCACCACCGGCCTCGAAATCCGCGAGCGGCTTGCCGGCATCGACGCCATCACCGTTAAAAGCATCGATCCCGACAAGCGGAAGGACAAGGCGGCGCGCGCCGACATGATGCGCGGCGTCGATCTCGCCGTGCTGTGCCTGCCGGACGACGCTGCGAAAGAAGCCGTGGCGCTGGCCGACACGCTCGGCAAGGACGCGCCGAAAATCGTCGACGCCTCGACGGCGCATCGCGTTGCACCGGGATGGGTGTACGGCTTTGCCGAACTGTCGCCGGCACAGGCCGACGCCATTCGCAATGCAACGCGCGTCGCCAATCCCGGCTGCTACCCGACCGGCGCCATTGCCCTGCTGCGGCCGCTGGTCGATGCCGGGCTCATCCCCTCGGACTATCCGATCACGATCAACGCCGTCTCGGGATACTCGGGCGGCGGACGCAGCATGATCGAAGCTTACGAGGCCGGAAACGCGCCGTCGTTCGAGCTCTACGGTCTCGGCCTCGAGCACAAGCACGTCCCCGAACTGCAGGCGTACACGGGCCTGACGCGCCGGCCGATTTTCGTTCCGAGCGTCGGCAACTATCACAAAGGCATGCTGGTGTCCGTGCCGCTCCACCTCGATACGCTGAGCGGAAATCCAAGCCTCGCGGATATCGAGGCGGTTCTGGCCAAGTATTATAAGTCGGCGGAGCTTGTGAGCGTCGTCACCGGGGCCGCGGGCAAGATCGCGCGCCTTGAAACGGAAGCGCTGAACGACACGGACAAGCTGGAGCTCTTCGTCTTCGGAAAGCCGGAGTTGAAGCAGGCCGTGCTCGTCGCCCGCCTCGACAACCTCGGCAAAGGCGCCGCCGGCGCCGCCGTCCAGAACATCAAACTGATGCTCGGCCTCGCCTAATGGCGTCCCACTTTCCCCTCCCCGCTAGGGCGAGGGGAACATCCCTATTCCCTATTCCTTATTCCCGAACCGCCGCTCGTCGGATTGCGTGCAAATGCACGACCGCCAGCACGAACACGATCGCGCCGCCGAATTGATGCACGACTCCGAGTTCGAGCGGCACATGCGCCAGAAGAGTCATGATACCGAGCGCGACCTGCGCCAACACCGCCAGCGCAAGCAGAACGGCAGTCGTCCGCGCGCGGCTGTCGACCGGCGACCGCATCACCAGCCAGAGTTCCGTCAGTACGATCAACACGACGATGTACGCCATGATGCGGTGATTGAATTGCGACGCGGCGTGACTTTCGAAAAACGTCAGATATGCAGGCGTTGTCCAATAGTCGCTCGGAAACCACTGACCGTTCATCGTCGGCCAGGTGTTGTAGATGAATCCGGCTTTGAGGCCCGCAACGAACGCTCCGAGAACGACCTGCAAAATCACCGCCGCGACGATGATCGCACCCATGCGCCGGATCAGCGGCGTGACGGAACCCGCCGCGCGCCGTGCCGCATCGGGCCATTCTTCAAGCGCCAGCCAAACCAGAAGCCCAAGAATTGCGAACGCCGTCGTGAGATGCAGGGCCAGCCGGTACTGGCTGACATCGACGCGTTCGACGAGACCGGATTTCACCATGTACCAGCCGATGACGCCCTGCACGCCGCCAAGAGCCAGAACGCCGAGGAATTTCGCGCCGCTGCCATGCTTCAGACGCCCGGTCAGCCAAAAGAAGACCAGCGGCACCGCGAAGGCGACGCCTATGATCCGCCCCAGAAAGCGATGGCTCCATTCCCACCAGTAGATCGACTGAAACTCGGCGAGCGACATGCCGTGGTTCATGATGTGATATTGCGGGATCTGCTTGTACTTCTCGAAAGCAGCGAGCCAATCGGCGTGGCTCAACGGCGGAATGGCGCCGAGCAGCGGCTGCCACTCCGTGATCGAAAGGCCGCTCTCGGTCAGACGCGTCGCCCCGCCGACCACGATCATTGCGATAACGAGCGCCGCCACGGCCCAGAGCCAGATGGCGACGGCACGGTTTCCGTCAGAGTGTCGAGCTGAGAATGTGTTTTGCCGATCATCTGCGGCGCGGAGCAACGTCATTGCGGCAAATATCCCTAAACGAATGTCGCCGTGGTGTGTTACGCACTCCCCCGCCCGGAACAATGCGCCTTTGCGGCGCGGTTGCCAGCCGAAATCCGACCGTTTAACTGAGCCAGCATGACCCAGCGCCAGCGCAAACTTCTCGGCACGATCGCCCTAATTCTGCTGATCGCGGTTTACGCCGTGCTGGCTGTCGGCGTCGCCATTGTGCTCCAGGTGCAGAATGCGAGCAAATTGGCGGAGCTGATCTATTATGTGGTCGCCGGCCTGCTCTGGGTTCTGCCGGCCGGTCTTCTCATCTCGTGGATGCAGAAGCCGGATAATTGACCCCGCGCGCAGGGTCGTTGCGGGCGCCACCTTTCACCTGCCGCACCAGCGCTTTCACGCCGTCGCGAAGCGCAAACGGCAAGCCTGAAAGCAGCACCTTCACGTAACGCGCGTCCTGATAATCGCCGTTGAGCGAGAGGCGCGGCAGCGCCGTCATCGCATCCGCGTGAGCCGCTCGGATAAGCCCCTTACGCGTCGTCACCGCCGTCTCGATGCCGAGATCGCGCGCGATCTCGAACTCACGCTCCCCGGCACTTCCCTCATCGCCGTAAGGGTAGCTGAAATGCCGGACGGGCTTGCCGAGCTCCTGCGCGACACGCGCGACGCTGTCGGCGATCTCCCGGCGCGCATCCTCAGGACGGAGCTTGGCCAGCGCGAAATGATTGGTCGTATGCGCGGCGATCGTAACCAGAGGGTCTTGGGCGAGTGCGCGGATTTCGTCCCAGGTCATGATCAGCCCGCGGCAGAGCGCGGACACTTCGAATCCGGCTTTGCTTGCCAAATCGCGCACCACGGCGCGCGCACGCTCTTCAGGAATTTTGCGCAGCCACCAATAGAGTTCGTGGAAGGCTCGGCCCTTTTCGGCATCCGTCGCAAGCGAATAGCTTCGCACGACACCGTCGCAATCGACGTCGACATGCGAGAGACGCCGCAAGGCTTCCTCGAACGCCAGCCACCACAACTCACCATGCCCGTCGGCATAGGCCGTCGGCACATAGATCGTGAACGGCGCGTTGTGGCGCTTGAACACCGGATACGCGAAGTCGCGATTGTCCTTGTAGCCGTCGTCCAGCGTAAAGACCGCGAACGGCTTGCGCTGAGTACCCGCGTCTCGCAAGCGGGCTTTGACATCATCGAGTGAGATGATCTCGAACCCGCTGTCGCGCACCTGACGAATGACGCCATCGAGAAATTCCGGCGTCACCTTCAGAATGCCATTCGGATCGAAACCGCGCCGCGCGCCGGGCATCACCTGATGCAACATGAAGATCACGCCATCGCCGCGCGTGAGCGGTGCCGCGAGCCGATCGGCACCACTGTAATGCAACGCGGACAGCGCCGCCTGCAAAGCCTTGGTCGTACGCCTGGACATCACACAGACCCTGGTGTTGGCAACGCTGGATCAGTTCGGACGGGGAGCTTCGGCAGTCCGCCCAGCCGTCGCGCGCGCGATGCGCTGTTGCACCGGAGAAGAAACCGCGGCACGGCGCTCGAAACGGACGATATCGATGTCGGCGACTTCGAACCCGAGGAACGTATTGGCGGGGTCCTGAACCGCGGACACCTGCGCACGCGGCTCGCTTACGACGATGCCGGTATCGAAACGGCCTTCGATCGTTTCGAAAAGCTCGCGCGCCGCATCGTGGCGTCCGGCAACGACGATGAAGTCGTACGCCTCGTCGAGCGCATCGAGCACGAGATTCAGGTGATCGGAATCGACGGGCGCCGCCGGATGCTCGAGAGCATTGCCGCTGGCGATCGCGTGCGCATCAGAACCTGGCAGACGCTGGATGATCTCGCCGAAGTTCGTTTCGCCCCGCAGCAAATCGTTGATACCGACGCCTGGATTGAGGCCGATGGACGATGCCAGATCCTGGCCGTCCGGATTCCAATCGACGAGAATGACCTGCTCGCCACTCTGCGCCAACGCCTTCACGAGTCCGAGCGCTTCCTTCGACGCGTCGATGTTTTCATTCTCGCCGGTCAGGATCGTGCGATGCCCGCCGCTCTGCGGCCGCTTCTGCATCAGACGCAAGACCAGCGCTCCGATATCAGACGCGCTCGTCGCGATGACAGGCGCTTGCCGTTGCGGCTCATGCGAGGGCGGCGGAGGCGGCGGCGCATACTGCGGCGCGCTGATCTCATCATCGTCCATCTCACGCAGCAGCGGTTCGCGATAAGGCGGGAAATCCGGCTCCCGCTGCAGGCTGAGCGGCTTCGTCCGCTCGCGGGAGATTGCCGCCTGCGAACCGCTTCGCGCACCTTGGAACAGCGCCTTCGTTACGACCCACGCCGTGCCGAGCATCAAAGATGCAAGCGCTATGAGCGCCGACAGCGCACCCTTGCGCGGGAACACCGGAACGCTTTCCGGCTGCGCATTGGAGATGATCTGCGCCGCGACCGGCTGCGCACGAGTGTCCAGTTTCTTGCGGTTCGATTCAAGCTGCGCCTGAATATTGTCGAGTTCCGTCCGCTTGGCCTTGGCCGTCGCTTCGAGCTGCCGCAGCTGCGCCTCTTCCGGGGCATTCGTCACAACGCGGGCTTTGATATCGGCTAGGCTCTGCGCGATGCTGTCTTCGCGCCCCTTCGCAACCGCCGCTTCCTTTTCGAGGCTATCGACGATCTTGGCGATTTCCTTGCCGATCTGAACTTTGAGCCCTGCAAGATCGGCGTTGAGCTGGCGCATGCGCGGATGCCCCGGCAGCAAGGTCGCGGAAAGCTCCGAAATCTGCCGCTCGATGCGCACGCGCTGCTGCACGAGATTCTGAATGAGCGGCGATTTCTGGACGTCCGCCAGCTGATCGGCCGACCCGAGCGTGATCATCTCGCGCGCTGATTTCGCCCGAACGTCCGCTTCGCCGCGCGCCGCCTTGGCCTTCGTCAGCTCGGCCGTCAGCTCGGACATCTGCTGTTCGTTGAGGCCCGTATTCTGCGCGCCGCCACGGAACCCATCGATCTTGCCGCGATAGCGGTCTACGGCCGTTTCAGCGTCCGCGACTTCCGTCGTCAATTTCTGCACCTTGCCTTGCAGCACGGACTGGAGATCGTCGACCTCCGTGACACCGTGCGCGGCGAGCGACGTACGATAGTTTTCGGCAAGAGCATTCGCGATTTTCGCCGCCAGTTCCGGATCGTTCGACGTCACGCGCACGCCGATAAAGCGGCTTTCCTTGGCAGAGTAGACTTCGAGCCGCGCACGCAGCGCATCGAGCACCCGGTCGCGCGTCGTCTCGCCCTTGCGCGGACCGCCGAGCCCCACAGCCCGCATCATTGCATCGAGCCTGTCGACCGGACCCAGCGCATTGTTGAACTCGGGACGATCTTCGAGCTTCAGATCCTTCGCAATCTTCTCGAGCAATTCCTGCGACTGCATCGCGCGGACATGCGTGTTGATCGCTTCCTTGTCCATGCGCGTCGTGATGAGGTCCGGGCCACCCGACGCGTTACGGTCGGCGAACGTGCCGTCGGCACCTTTCGCGATAATCGCCAGTTCCGCTTCGCTCTGATACCGGGGCGCGATCAGCGACAGCACGCCATACGTCAGGCCGCCGAACAGCAACGCCAACGGAATGAGCCACCGCAGGCTTCGTTTGAAGGCGCCAAACACCGACCCGAGGTCGATGTCGTCTGGCGAGGCGTGCACGCGTGACTGCATCACTTTGCTCAAATCAAAGAGTTTCCAACGGTTAAAGTAATCCCCCGGCGCGGTTAGCATCTCCTTAAGCGGATCAAAAAAAGACGTGCCGTTAGGCTTTTTTAACTGCCGCGCACATAATCTCCGGGCGTCAATTCGCATGCGGGAATTCGCGCCAATGTCGCTTCGCCACCTTTTGTTCGCTGCGGCGGCTATGTCGCTGATGCTTGGCGGCTGCGCTTCCGGCATCGGCACTATGATCCAAGCCGAGATCGATGGCCCCGCTGTCGACGGCTATCCCGTGCCTGTGACGACCGCATCGGCGAGCCCCCGCGACTGGGGTCCGGCCGTCGTCGTTCCCGCAGTGATGTCGGAAGCCCTCATCGGGCATGATGGCCCATACCGGCTCGATTCCGGAGACCGCATCCGCGTCTTCGTATATGGCCAGCCGAGCCTCTCGCGCCTTTATATCGTCGACCCCGACGGCAAGATTTCCGTGCCCCTCATCGGCACGATCTCGGCGCGCGGCAAAACGACGACGCAGCTGCAGGGCACCATCCGTTCTCGCCTCGGCTCCGAATACGTGAAGGATCCGCAGGTTTCGGTCGACATCCAGCAGAACCGGCCCTTCTTCATCTTCGGCGAAGTCCGCAACGCCGGACAATATCCCTACGTCTCGGGCATGACCGTCGAAACCGCCGTCGCGATCGGCGGCGGCTACACCGAACGGGCCAGCGATCGCAGCTTCCGCATCTCGCGCAAGGTCGACGGCCTCGTGCAGGAAATCGAAGCCCCAGGCATCGCGCCGATCCGGCCCGGCGACACCGTTTACGTGTTTGAGAGATATTTCTGAGAAGCATCGGACCTTTCCTCGGCCTACCCGGCCGGCAAATCCGACAGGTCCGGAATGCGTATCCTCCACTGTCTTCGCGCTCCCGTCGGCGGGCTGTTCCGCCACGTCCTCGATCTGGCTGAAGAGCAGGCCAAACGCGGACACGACGTCGGCATTCTCGCCGACAGCAACGCCGAGGACAGGCTGACATCGTCGAAGTTCGCGGCCATCGAACCGAAACTGACGCTCGGCATCGCGCGCATTCCGATGCGTCGCCAGCCCGGCCTCGGTGATCTTGCTGCCGTGCGAGCCGTTCGCCGCCATGCTTCGAAGCTCGATCTCGATGTGTTGCATGGCCACGGTGCCAAGGGCGGCGCATACGCACGGTTGGCCGCTCTTTCGATCCGCGACCGATCCATAAAGACGTTCTATACGCCGCACGGCGGCAGCTTGAATTTGAAGCCCGGAGCAGAACAGCGCGTCTTGATGCTGGTCGAGCGCGGCCTCGAGAAAGTCACGACGGGACTGATCTTCGAGAGCGCCTATGCCGCACGCACGTATCGCGCCCGCATTAGCGCCGACGGCGCGCCACAACGCGTCATCCCGAACGGACTTCGACCATCTGATTTCGTGGCTGCGACGCCCGCCAGCAACGCAACCGACGTCCTGTTCGTCGGCGAACTGCGCGATTTGAAAGGCGTCGACGTTCTGCTCGAAGCTCTCGCGGAATTGGACGAGCGCGGCATCACCGCAACGATCGTCGGCTCGGGTCCCGACGAAGCCAAATTCCGAGCCCTGACTTCATCGCTCGGGCTTGACGGCCGCGTCCGTTTTACGGGGGCCTTGCCAATTCGGGACGCTTTCGCGCTCGGGCGCATCATGGTTGTTCCATCGCGGGCCGAGAGCTTCCCTTACGTCGTACTCGAGGCCGCCGCCGCCGAGCTTCCGCTGATCGCAACCAACGTCGGCGGCATCCCGGAGATCGTCGCCGGAACCGATACCGGCCTGATCGCGCCTGGCAATGTCCAGGAATTGGCGCTGGCGCTGACCGCCGCCCTCGACGCACCGGACCTCGCAAAAGCCCGCGCCGCGAGGCTTAAAAGCGCCGTTGCGCAGAAATTCACGGTCGCGGCCATGACCGACGCCGTTCTGGATTTCTACGCCGCGCCGTCTCCGAAGGCCGTGCCCGCAGCCTATTCGGTTCCGGCCCTCCACGACCGACGCGGTTAACGCCGCTTAACCCGCGTGGCATGAAGCCTGCTTCCTCTGCGATCACGTTATCCAAACGGGACGCGCAGCAGCCATGTCATTGACCCTCCAGTTGAAGAATTCGCCGGCCGATCAGATTGCAGACTCCGGAGTCGTCACACGCCCGCTGGCGTTCATGCGCGGCAAGCTGGCCGACAGGGCAGACCATGCGCGCACGCTCTCGCCGGTCCTGGTCAGCGGCAGCATTCGCTGCGCGGAACTTCTGATGTCGACCATCCTTGGGCTCGCAATCGCACATCTCTACGTGAAAGAGACGACCGTTATCGGCGATCCGGCCTACCTCTTTGCGACGACCCTTGTCGGCACCGCAACGATCCTCGTGTTCGGCCTGCTCGATCTCTACAGCCTTCGCGCTCTTTCGGCGTCGATCAAATCTCTGCCCGCCGCGATGCTCGGCTGGACGACCGCATTCGCGACCCTGATCGCCGCGATCTTCTTCTTGAAGATCGGCGAGGAAATTTCCCGCGTCTGGCTCGCCGTCTGGTTCGTCGCAGGCGCCGCCGCCATCATGACCGGCCGCCTCGTCGCAGGATCGTATGTCCGCAACGCCGCGAACTCGGGCCGACTCTATCAGCGCGTCGCAATTTACGGCGCCGGCCCCCTCACCGAGAATTTCATCAAGGACCTCGAAGCCGACAGTCATTCGATCGTCCGCATCGCCGGCATCTACGATGACCGCAAGGATGCCCGCGCTCCACATCAGATCGCAGGCTACCCGCGCGTCGGCGGACTGAACGATCTCATCACCATGAGCCGCACCAAGCAGCTCGACCTCGTCGTCGTGTCGTTGCCGCTCGCCGCCGAAGACCGCCTCTCGAGCGTCGCCGGCCGCCTCTCGGTTCTTCCCGCCGACGTGAAGATGCCGGCGCGCGCCACCGACCTGCGCTTCTCGCCACGGACGTACTCGCACGTAGGATCCGTTGCCATGATCGATCTCTTCGACAAGCCCATCGCAGATTGGGACTACGTCTCGAAATGGCTGTTCGACAAAGTCATCGGCACACTCGCGCTGATCGCGCTGGCGCCGCTGATGCTGCTCGTCGCTCTCGCAGTCAAGCTCGACAGCCGCGGCCCGGTCTTCTTCCGCCAGAAGCGCTATGGCTTCAACAACGAGCTGATCGAAGTCTACAAGTTCCGCTCGATGTACGTCGATGCCTGCGATGCCACGGCCTCCAAGCTCGTGACGAAGAACGATCCGCGCGTCACCCGCGTCGGCGCCTTCCTGCGCAAGTCGAGCCTCGATGAGCTGCCGCAGCTGATCAACGTCGTCAAAGGCAACCTGTCCCTCGTCGGTCCGCGCCCGCACGCGCTTCAGGCGAAGGCCGCCGGCCATCTCTATGACGAAGTGGTCGATGGATATTTCGCGCGCCACAAGGTCAAGCCCGGCATCACCGGTTGGGCGCAGATCAACGGCTGGCGCGGCGAAACCGACACCGAAGAGCAGATCACGAAGCGTATCGAGCACGATCTCTACTACATCGAAAACTGGAGCGTGTTTCTCGATCTCTACATTCTGCTGAAAACGCCGTTCGCCCTGCTCAATACGGAACGCGCCTACTGAGATCCTGCGCGACCGTTACAGCTCCCGACGAAATGGAAATACCGTTCAGATGCCCACGATGACCGCCTCGGCTCCGGCCTTCGAAATTTCCGATCTGCGAGACGGTCATCGCAAAAGCGCCGCGCATCGGATCGCTCTGGCGCTCGTCTGGCTGACGATCGTCGCAAGCTCGATTGTTTTCACCGAGCCCGCACCCGTCGACGCGCTGACGATTGGCTTGATGCTCCTGCTTCCCATCGTCGGTCTGGTCGACGCGCGGCCGATGCTCTGGGCGGGCTTCGCGGTGCTCCTCGCGATCACGGCGAGCGGCGAGATCAGCGCGGCGCTAGCGCGCGACACGGGCATCGCCGTATCGCACATGACGGTTTCGCTCTACCTCGTCGCGGCATGCTTCCTGTTCGCGGCGTTCATCGCCAAAGAGCCTGAGAAGCATACGCGGCTTGTCCTCAATGCCTATGTTCTGACCGGCATTATCGCGGCACTCTGCGGCGTCGCGGGCTATCTCAATCTTTTCCCGGGCGCGTTCGATCTGTTCACGCGCTATGGACGTGCGTCAGGCCCCTTCAAGGATCCGAACGTGTTCGGACCTTTCCTCGTCGCGCCTCTCTTGATGTGCTTGCACGTCTGGCTCAACGCGCCGTGGCGCCGTGGCGTACTGCCGTTGCTCGCCGCCGGTCTGCTCGCCGTCGGTATTCTGTTCAGCTTCTCGCGCGGTGCCTGGGCTGCCGCTGCGATCGCACTTGCGATCTACGGCTACGTTTACATGATCACCGCTCATAGCAACCGCGAGCGTGTGAAGCTCGCAGCCCTCGTGCTGGTTGGCATCGCTGCTTTGGGAATGATCCTGATCGCCGCGCTGCAGTCGGACGCTATTTCCGATCTCCTCGAACAGCGCGCGACACTAACGCAGTCTTACGACGTCGGTCCCGACGGACGCTTCGGCGGACAAGCCAAGGCCATCGGCCTGATCCTCGATAATCCGCTCGGCATCGGATCGGCGAATTTCACGCGCTTCTATCACCACGAGGAAGTGCACAACGTCTACCTCAGCATGTTCCTGAATTCCGGCTGGATCGGCGGACTCCTCTATTTGATCGCGTGCGCGGGAACGCTGATCGTCGGAATGCGCCACGCCTTCAAGACGTCGGCGACGTCGCCGCTGTTTCTCGTCGCGTTCGCGGCGCTTGCCGGAAACATCTGCGAAGGCGTGCTGATCGACAGCGATCACTGGCGGCATTTCTATCTGCTGCTGGCATTGGTCTGGGGCATGATCGCCGCCACTCCGCGCCCCACACGTCCCGCGCGAAGCCTCAAGGAACGCCGTCCGCTTCTGCTGCAAAAGCTGCTGCTCATTCCGCAATCGCGCCGGCAGCCCCGCATCATCGGGACGACGGAAAGCACGGCCACGGTTGGCCCGGATAGAAAATTGGCGGGAAAAATTCCCGGATGGCGCCGCGGGCGCGGTCGGATTATTGCACCAGCATAAGCGCCGATCCGGCGACGCTTCGAAACCATCCTGAACACGTGTCCGGCCTCGCCGGACGCATGTGCATGTCCATATCGGACTATAGTTCTCTGCCTTTCGCCAGCACGTCCGGTCACAAACCTTGACGCAATGAAACCGCTACTCCAAGAAGTTACATTGTTACACTACCTGGCGGAGCATTGATCGATGCCTTTGAGACGCCGCCTCCTCGTTCTCGTCGCACTCGTCTTGGGGGCTTGCCTTCTCGTCGGCGGCGCGCTGACGTACTGGGCCGGACTGCGCAAAATCGAACTCGAAATGTCGTCGGCCATCGCCGTCGGCAGCAGCGCTGTCATGGACGCTCTCAACACGATCCAAGGGAGCAGCGATCCGGAGGCGCAACTTACCCGCATCGTCGGCGCATTCGATGGCGACCGCCACCTCGTCGCTCGCCTCGTCGGCCCCGACGGCGCGCTGAAGTCAGCATCGCGCCTCAAGGCCCCTGTGGATCCGCCTCCCGCCTGGCTCTACGAGCTGCTCGAAGGCAAAATACACAAGCAAACCTTCACGCTGCCCGACACCCTTAAAAATCTCGGAAGCATCACCCTCGAAGCCGATCCCCACAACGAGGTCGGCGAAGTGTGGGAAGACCTGCAGCTGAAGTTTATCATCATCTCCGGCTTCTGCGGCATCGTGCTGGCTCTGATCTATGCGAGCCTCGGGCGCGCGCTCAAGCCGCTCGACGATCTGTCCGTCGCACTGAAGCGCGTCGGAGAAGGCGATTATTCCGCGCACGTTGCCGAACAAGGACCGGAAGATCTCAATCTGATTTATCGCGCCTTCAATCGCATGGCCGATCAGCTGCGGACGTCAGAAGAACAGAACCAGCGCCTCAACGAACAGCTGTCGACCGTGCAGGAAGAAGAGCGCTCCGAGATCGCGCGCGACCTGCACGATGAAATCGGACCGTTTCTTTTTGCGGTCGACGTCGATGCGCAGTCCATTCCGCTCATGCTCGCCCGCAATGCCACTGATGACGTGAACAGCCGGGCAGGCGCAATCCGTCAATCGGTCCAGCATATGCAGGTGCATCTGCGCGGCATCCTCAGCCGTCTGCGCCCGGCGATGCTGATCGACCAGGGCCTCACCCACGCCATCGAGCATCTCGTGGCGTTCTGGCGAACGCGCCGGCCCGCGATCGTTTTTCAGACCGACATCGAGGACGCGCGCTTTCCCGCGCACATCGAAGAAGCGGCGTTTCGCATTTTGCAGGAAGGCACGAGCAACGCCATTCGGCACGGCAAACCGTCGAAAATCGGCCTCAGCGCAAACCGCACTCCGGAAGCTGCGCTGCAGATTGTCATCTCTGACGACGGCTCGGGTATCGCCGCCAGCACCAAGCGCGGCTTCGGTCTCGTTGGCATGCGCGAACGCGTCGCGGCGCTCGACGGCACATTGGAAATCACAACCTCAAAGGAGGAAAAAGGCGTCATGCTGATCGCCAGAATCCCGCTTCCCGCGGAACGCCGCGCAAAAACAAGCGACAACAAACAAGCCACGAGTGCAGCATGAAAATCCTAATCGTCGACGATCATGGAGTCGTACGCGAAGGCCTGAAGAGGCTGTTTGTTGCGCACTTCGATGCACAGGTTCTCGAAGCCGCCGAAATCGAGGAAGGCCTCGCCATCTATGCGCGCGAGCGGCCCGATATCGTCGTGCTCGACCTCAACCTCGAAGGCGCGGGGGGATTGGAATTACTACGGCGCGTCCAATCGTTCGACAGCGGCGCACGCGTCGTCGTCTTCAGCATGCATCACGAGCCGATTTATGCCGTCCGCGCATTGCGCGGCGGCGCGAGGGGGTACGTCAGCAAAAGCGCACCCGTCGAGGAACTCATCGCAGCGATCAAAAAGGTGCGTGGCGGCGAACAGTACATCGATCGAGACCTCGCCTCGCGCATCGCCGTCAGCCAGATTTCGACCGACGACCCGCTGCAATCCCTATCGATCCGCGAAGTCGAAATTCTGCGCATGCTCGGCCAGGGTAAGAGCATGACGGCCATCTCGGAAAGCCTCGGCATCGCCTACAAGACCGTTGCCAACATCTGCACCCAGATGAAGGTGAAGCTCGGCGTCGACCGCACCGCCGACCTCATCCGCCTCGCCATCGAGACCCTGAAAACCTGACAAAAAAAAATCCGGCGCCGGCTTCCCTCTTCGGAATTCAGAAAGGGAGCCGGACGCCGGAATGGTCTGCAATTCAATTCGTTACTTCGTGCCGGCCGTCGCCTTGATATTGTCGAGGCCTGCCGTGAAAATCCCATCGATGACGTCGTGCGCTTCCTTGTTCGTCTTGCCGTTGGCGTCGAATGTCGCCGACCACGCGAAGTTGATCTCGTCTTCGTCGTCATCGTCCGGCGTCAGCGCAAACTGTGCCTGATAATTCTTGACCGGCAACGGGCTTTCCAGAATCTCGTAGCGATAAAAGTTTGGCTTTTCGTCGAGAAGCTTCTCTTTGATCTTGCCGCCGTCCTTCAGCGTGAGAACGCGGATCTTTGCATCGCCTTCCGTGCTTTCCTCGCAATTGGCGACGGCCGGATGCCAGTCCTTCAAGGCGCACCAACCGCCGAACTTCGTCCAAAGCCGCGTGCGCTCTTCGTCCATCTTCTTAGCATCGACTTTGAGTTCGAGCTTCTTGCCGACCGCGATGCTTGCCGCGTTCGCAGCCGAGCCCGCAAACCCACCCGCAAGCGCCACCACGCCCGCCACCGCGAGCCCTTGGAAAAACTTCATTGGTCCACTCCCATTTTTCTATCGGGACGCTCTTACGGGAAAAGCGCCGGGCCGCAGCTTCACAAGCTCGTTACTCCGTGACAAGAAAAACTTGCAAGCTGCGTCGGCTCCGCTGCGATTTCGGGAGCGGATTCCGCCTGAAACGTAAATGACTTCGGATTGCCACCGATGTCACCCTCCATGCATCGGGGAAGCATGGCATGCTCTGTCACCAGCACGCTTGAGGAGGGAAGTTTTCCCGCTTTCGATTTTGAAGGCCGTGACGCCCCTCGAACGCTCGCGGATCTGAATAGGATGATCTCCGCCGCCAAACCGTTTGTGCGCGGCGGCCCGCTCGCTCTGGTGGGCGAGCAGCCCGGCGAGCAGCAAAACTTGCAGGACCATCCGTTCGTGAAAGCTGCCCTACGCGACCTTCGGAACGCCCCGGAGCTCGCCGCTCCAGTGGCAAAGGGGGAAAGCGGAGCGGCCCCGATCTCACCGAAATCGGGGCGCTCCTTCTTCACCACAGCGTTGGGGGCGGTCGCACTGAGGGGGGATGTGCGAGCTGTGGTCGAAGCAATACTGAAGAGGTGCGATCGGGTTTCAATCGCAGTCAAAAAAAGCAGCAGGAGATGGCTGCCTGGAAAGCCGATGGAACTTACCGCTGTTTTATTTGTTCAATTGTAGAGGACGATTGCCGCGAGATTGGAGCCACAATGAAACGCCGCGCATTACATCTTGTTTTGGGATGCTGTTTTGGTATCGCGCTTTCGGCGTCGGCTTATGCCGCTGACGTCAGCGTCGATATCAACAAGATCACCCCCGACGGCGTCGGCGATAAGATCGGCACGGTAGTCATCTCCGAGAAATCCGGCGGCGGACTCCAATTCAAGGTCGACATCACAGGCGTCACGCCGGGCGAGCACGGCTTCCATGTGCACGCGACCGGCGATTGCGCGGCCCAGACTAAGGACGGAAAGCTGCAGGCAGGGCTCGCGGCTGGTCCACACTACGATCCGACATCTTCGAAGAGCCACAAAGGCCCCACCGGTCAAGGACACAAGGGCGACTTGCCGTTCCTCACCGCAACAGACAAGGGCATCAACGTCGTCGTCTCGGCTCCGCATCTGACGCTCGCAGACGTAAGCGGGCGCGCGCTCATGATTCATGAAGGCGGCGACAATTACACCGATCATCCTGAGAACGGCGGCGGCAAAGGGCGAATTGCCTGCGGCGTCGTCCCTAAGAGCTAAGCCCTGATGCGCAATCAAACCCACTCCATGTTGACTGCCATGCTCGCGGGTGCCGCGATGCTCGCGACGGCGTCGTTCAGCTCGGCTCAGACTTCGCCTCCGAAAGCGCCTGATGCGCACAGCCCCGCGCCTGAGCAAAAACCACCGGTCAAAACCGATGAGCCGCTGAGCGAGAAGCTGAATAAAAGCGAAGGCGTTCTGGTGCCGCCCAGCGGCGTCGATCCCAAGATCCACAAGGAGCCGCCTCCCGGAACCGGTGACCGCATGCCCGTGATCGTCCCGCCCGGAGAACCCGGCGGCGACCAGCAAATCCAACCCAAGTAAGTGCGAGCGATCGCGCAGACTTACTTCACGCTCGGCGTGATGGTGGACGTTTCGATCATCACGGGCGATCGCGAGCCGTGGTCGTCCGCCATCTCGACGCTCTTCGGAGCCGCTTCGCGCACGCGCTGCAGAAAACTGTCGAGGCTCGGCCCCCAGATGTCCCAGCCCTGACGATCGTCGGCAATGGCATGGCCGTCGTTGCCGTAAGGTTGGAGAATGTGCTCTTCGACGCTGCCCCCCGCGCTGCTCCACGTCTGCGCCAGATCTTCCGCAAACTTGGGACCAAAGTAGCTGTCGTTCCTCGCATAGAACCAGATTGTCGGCTCTTGCGCATGCGTTGCATACACGCGCGCCGCCGAGAGCAACGCGTCCCTGCCGCAAATCGCGTTCAGCTGTCCATACGCGTGACCGCCACGGCCACCTGCGAAATTCACGATGGCCTGAACTTGCGGCAGATTGCGCGCCGACAGCGCCAGCGACGCCCATCCTCCGGTCGACACACCGACGACGATCGCACCATCGTGCGAAACGAACGGCTGCTCAGTCATGAACTTCACCGCCGCTTCGATATCATCCGCCGCGACGTTGCCTGATGCGTAGTGATCGGGATGCGCGCAATTGCCGATCGCCTCCGCCAACGGACCGCCCGTCGCGCCGTGACCGCGCCGTTGCGGCAGAACCACGACGTAACCGCGATCCACGAACCAGCGTGAGAGATAATAGTAAACCGGCATCGACACAGCGAGCCGCGTCGTTTCATCCGTACCGTGATTGATCACCACCAGCGGCCGCTGCTTGTCTTCGCCGGACGGATCGATCGCAGGACGAAACACCGTCGCGCGCATCGGAAAATTCGCGTCGCCACTCGGCAAAATCCAAAGCTGCTCGCGCATCCGTGCACCCTCGGGGCCGAACGCGCCGAGCATTGGCTCGGACGCGACCGAAGCCGTTGGCGCGACTGCCAACGCAAGCAGACCGACCCACAGCAACGCCAAACCTGTCGCCAGGCCCGGAGCATTCCCCCGCGCACAATTCATTCCGTCAGTGTTCCCCGTGTCCGCGCTTTGCGCAGTGCGCATTGGAACTTGTAGGCACACCGCCGTCAAGCAGCAATTCCCGGCGCGGTTTTGCCAGCGTCTTCAGGCATTTTTACAAGGCAGGATGCCGGATTATCGTACGTACAGACACGAAGTTGCCCGATTTTGTGTCGTCGCCCGTGCACAGAAAAACGTTCGTGCCCGCGCATTCCGCGTTGTTCATGGATGCCGCGCTCGAACTGATCGCGCCGACATTCGCGAAACACGCTCAGAGGCTTCCCGCTGAAGATGCGGAACGAATTGGCGTTCGCGAAGTTAGCTTTGGCAGGTCGGCAAAGGGTTTTTCATTTATGAAAATTGCACAGATTGGGCCGTTGATCGAAAGCGTTCCACCTCGATTTTACGGCGGCACCGAGCGCATTGTGTCTTACCTCACGGAGGAACTCGTCGCGCAAGGCCATGACGTGACCCTTTTCGCCAGCGGCGATTCCATCACTTCAGCAAACCTTATTCCATGCTGTGAGAAGGCGCTCCGCCTCAATCCGGCGGTGCGCGACCCGATCCCCTATTACATGATCATGCTGGACCGCGTGCGCCGCATGGCCTCATCTTTTGACGTTTTGCATTTCCACATCGACCAGTTTCATTTTCCGCTCTTTCGCAGCATCGCCCGCTCAACAGTGACGACACTGCACGGACGCCAGGATTTGCCCGACCTGCAGCAACTGTATCGCGCTTTCCCCGATATGGGCTTGGTCTCGATCTCTGATTCACAGCGCGACCCAATCCCGTTCGCGAACTTTCTTGGCACCGTCTATCACGGTTTGCCGGAGAATTTGCATCGGCCGACGTTTTCGCCGCGCGGCGGTTATCTGGCTTTTCTTGGACGCATCTCTCCCGAAAAACGCCTCGACCGAGCGATCGAGATTGCGCGCGCAGTCGGGTTTCCGTTGAAAATAGCAGCAAAGGTCGACGCCGCCGACATCGATTACTTTGAGGCAAAGATCAAACCTCTGCTCAACGGCAACGGCGTCGAATTCATCGGCGAGATTTCGGATGCGGAAAAAGCCGAATTTCTAGGCGAAGCGTCAGCTCTTCTGTTTCCCATCAATTGGCCGGAACCGTTCGGACTTGTGATGATCGAGGCGATGGCATGCGGGACACCTGTGCTCGCATTCAGGCACGGCGCAGCGCCGGAAGTGATTGATGACGGCGTTACAGGATTCGTCGTCGATGACATCGAAAGTGCTATCGCGACGATCCCGCGCCTGCTGAGCCTTGATCGCAGGCGCATCCGCGAAGCGTTTGAAAACCGCTTCACCGTCGAACGCATGGCCAAAAACTACGGAGCGCTCTATGCTCGCGCCTATACGTCTCACGGGCACATTCCAAAGGTGCATTCCGAGGAGATCGTCGCATCTGCAATGGGCAATGCCGTAAACTAACGCAACGCGTTATCGAGAATGCGAAATCAGGGCGGGGCAAAGGGTGGCCGCCCGTAGGGGAGGAATGAAATGGGATCCGCGCACAGTCGTGAGGCGGACGCACGTAAGCACGAGGATCACGAACCCGAAGAAGAAGATTTCCTCATCTCGTCTTCTAACGGGTCCGGTCGCGCGCACGAAATCCTGAAACACGACGATGCATTCGCCGTCATCGACACGCACGGCGACATCGGCGCGTTCGGCGATCGCGGCAACGGCTTTTTCCATAACGACACGCGTTACCTCTCCCGGCTCGAATTGCTCGTCGCTCACAGTGCGCCTCTTCTCCTCGGCTCGGCATTGGACGCGACCGACCTTCAACTCTGCGCGGACCTCACCAATCCCGACGTCTACGCCGAAGGCGCGCTCGTGTTGCGCAAGGATGCGATCCACATCTACCGGACAAGCTACGTGCGCGAGAACGCAATACGCCAGCGCCTGCACTTCACCAATCACAGCAGCGAAGACGTGAAGCTTGCCGTCTCGCTGGTTTTCGACTGCGATTTTTCCGACATTTTCGAGGTTCGCGGCATGCGCCGCGAGAAGCGCGGCACCGTCAACCGCCAAATCCAATCGTCGCAATCGGTGATCTACGCGTACAAAGGTTTGGACAATGTTGTTCGGCGCACGACCGTGCATCTCGACCCCAAACCTGTCTCGCTTGGCGAGACCGCGGCACTCTACTATCTGCATTTGGCGCCGAAGCAGTCAGCGAAACTCTACTTTGCTGCGGTCGCTGAATCGCGTCATGCGGCCAAGCCCTGCTCTTACGTCAAAGGTCTGCGCGATGCTCACCGAACGCTCCGCCGGGCCGAGCACGAAACGACGTCGGTATCCGTTTCCAATTCCGAACTCGACGCCGTCATAAAGCGGGCCACGTCGGACCTGCGGCTGCTGACGACCTCGACGGAGGACGGTCCCTATCCCTATGCCGGCACGCCCTGGTATTCGACGACGTTTGGGCGCGATGCTCTGATCACGGCGCTGCAGGTTCTGTGGCTCGATCCTGGTATGGCGCGCGGCGTTCTCCGCCGCCTTGCGAGATTTCAGGCACAAAGTCATGACGCCGACGCCGACGCTCAACCCGGAAAAATCCTGCACGAAATGCGCGAAGGCGAAATGGCCGCGCTCCGCGAAATTCCCTTCGGCCGTTACTACGGCAGCGTCGACTCGACACCGCTTTTCGTACTCGTCGCTGGCGCTTACCTGCAAGCAACCGACGATCGCGATTTTCTCGTCGAAATCTGGCCGGCAGTTCAACGCGCTCTCGAATGGATCGACGGTCCTGGTGACCCTGACGGCGACGGCTTCATCGAATATGCGCGTGAAACCGATAGCGGCCTTTCCAATCAAGGTTGGAAAGACAGCCAGGACGCGGTCTTCCATCGAGACGGGAGCTTGGCCAAGGGTCCGATCGCGCTCGTCGAAGTTCAGGCCTACGTGTATGCGGCGAAGGTATGGGCCGCGCGCATGGCCAATGAACTCGGCGACGTGGCGCGCGCCGAAAGCCTGCTCCAACAAGCAGAAGCTTTGCGCGTCAAGTTCGAGCGCGACTTCTGGTGCGAGGACATCGGCTGCTACGCGCTGGCGCTCGACGGCGAGAAAAGACAAGTCGCGGTGAGATCGAGTAACGCCGCACATCTTCTCTTCACCGGTATCGCCAATCCGGAGCGCGCGGTACGCATCGCCGAGCAGGTTCTCTCGCCGAATTTTTTCTCAGGCTGGGGAATTCGCACGATCCCGGCATCCGAGATCCGTTACAATCCGATGTCCTATCACAATGGCTCGATTTGGCCGCACGACAACGCGATCATCGCCGCAGGCTTCGCGCAATACGGATTGTGCGATCTGATTCAGCCCGTCTTTGACGGGCTGCTGGACGCAGCGCTACGAATGGATCAGCAGCGGCTTCCGGAGCTTTTCTGCGGATTCCGCCGCCGCACGGGACGATCGCCGATCCTCTATCCCGTCGCCTGCGCACCGCAAGCCTGGGCAAGCGGCTCCATGCTCCACATCTTGAGTTCTCTTCTCGGTCTGCGAATAGATGCCGCGTCGCGCACGATCACGCTCAAGTCACCGCGCCTACCCGCGAGCGTCGGAGCCATCACGATCCGGCGCCTGCGAGCCGGCGGCGGGTCCGCTGACTTCGTCCTCAAGAAAAAATACCGGAGCGTTATCGCCGACGTCACCGACTCTCGCGGCGGCGCCAAAGTTATCATGGCGTAGCGGCCAGAAAAGCGATCAAGGATTATGGGACGAGATTACGCCGCTGCGGGACGCAGATGCGCCTTCGTATCGAAAAAAAGCGCCTGACTGATGATGGCCATCACGGTTTCCCGCTGAAATGGCTTCGAGATCAGGAACGTCGGTTCGGGCCGCGCGCCGGTTAGGACTTTTTCCGGATAAGCGGTAATGAAGATGATGGGAACATCTCCTTCGGCCACGATTTCCTTCACCGCGTCGAGACCGCTGCTGCCGTCCGCGAGTTTGACGTCAGCGAGAATAAGGCCCGGCTTCTGACGTTTGACGGCCGCGAGCGCTTCCGATTTCGTTGTCGCAACATCCTGCACCGAATGACCGAGGCTCGTGACGATCGTCTCGAGATCCATCGCGATCAAAAGCTCGTCCTCGATGATCAGGACATTCGTCGCGACCTGGTGCGCGATTTCCTGGCCGGCAACGTCGAGCAGGCTCTCGATATCCTTTTCTCCGACTTCCAGGATTGTAGCAGCCTCCGCAGCCGTGAAACCTTCCACCGCGACGAGAAGAAACGCCTGCCGTGGCAGCGAGCTTATCGAGTTGATCCGCCGTTGCGCGACGGCGACGGTCGCTTGCACATCCTCCGCATTTGGTGTGACAAGCCGAACTGAATTCCAAACTCTCAAAAACAGGTGATAGAGCGCGACGCGGGGCGGCACCTCCGTCGGAAAATCCGACGGCGTCGAAACGAGACTTTCCAGCAGCGTCGCGACGTAGGCGTCGCCTGTTTCCTGCGCACCCGTCAGCGACCGCGCGAACCGCCGCAGATACGGTAAATGAGGACGAATTGTCTGGGCAATCGACATGGCACTGCACCTCCCGAGCCGACGTTGCAGGGAGCCGCATCAACGTCGGGACCCTGCAGCCAAGCTGCACCGGTACCTAAACTCCCGTGCTATTCGTTAGTTCCATCGCGGAACGAATTCTGAATGCTGGAGTTCGCCAATCAGCAGCGCCTCGGAATATGGGAATAAACTTTGTCTGTAGCGAGGCCAATAAACTTCAACGATGCCGGGTCTTTTGACGATGCAACAACACTCGAACGCACCAGACGCGCGGATGCGGAAAACAGATCCTGTTTATGAGCCGGAACCTCCCGCTGAGCCCGAGAGCCGGGACGCCGTGACCCGCCTGCCTGGCGTTGCCACGCAGCTGATCGGCGAGCGAATGCGCTCCATGTACGCCTCGATGGTCCGCGAGCCGGTTCCGGACGAACTCCTCAATCTGATCCGCCAGCTCGAAGCCAAGGAGGAATCGGAGTGACGGAATCTCCAAGCTTTGGAGACGCTCTGATTGCGGCAATGCCCAATCTGCGGGCATTCGCGCACTCGCTCTGCGGCGACGGGCAACTTTCGAACGACCTTGTCCAGGAAACGCTGCTCAAAGCCTGGGCGCACAAGGAGTCGTTCGTCCCGGGTTCCAATCTCAAGGCTTGGCTGTTTACAATCTTACGCAACACGTACTTTACACACTATCGGAAATCCCAGCGTGAAGAACTGGATCAGGATCACGCCGCGCTCAACGCCAGCGTGCCACCGACGCAGCTCACACAGCTCGAATTTGAAGACATGCGGCGCGCCTTGATGCGGTTGTCGCCCGACCATCGCGAAGCACTGCTGCTGATAACCGCCGAAGGATTTTCATACGAAGACGCTGCACGCGTCTGCGGCTGCGCCGTCGGCACGATGAAAAGCCGGGTCAACCGCGCTCGAAGCCGCCTGGTCGACGAGACATCTGGGCGATCGAACGACGGCGATGTCGCGGAGCAGCATGGGAGCGAGAGCATCACAACACCGGCCAAGAGCTCTGGAGGCTGAGTATTCCGCAAGATCTACTCATCACAAAATCGATCTGGCCTAGCTATCGCCGCCTTCTGAGCGATTTATGCGACGAACGTCAAGCATATATACCATGACTGAGCGTTTCTGAAATCGCGCGGAACCAAAGCCGTTCGTTGCGCGTTGAGACACGTTTAGGCTGAGGTTCTGCGGGGAACTTAAGGATGTCGGAGCAGGTCGGCGCGGTCGGAGCCGAGCACGTCGTAAGCGGAACGAATGCGGTGCTCGTCGAAATGCTCCACGCCTTGCAGGCCGTGCGCGGCGGGGACTTTAGCGTGCGGTTGCGCGCGGACTGGGACGGCCTGCCCGGAAAAATCGCCGACGTTTTCAATGATATCGTAGCGACCAACCAACGCATGGCCGGGCAGCTCGATCGCGTCGGACAGGTGGTCGGCAAAGAAGGATTGACCGACCAGCGCGTCAAGCTCGGCCTGGCTCATGGCGCCTGGGGCGAAATGGAGGACTCGGTCAATTCGTTGATTGACGACCTCTTACGTCCGACTGCCGAAGTCACCCGAACCATCGCCGCCGTCGCACAAGGCGATCTGCTGCGGCCGATGCGGCTCGACGTCGACGGCCGTCCCTTAAAAGGCGAATTCCTCCGCTCCGCAACGATCGTCAACACGATGATCAAGCAGCTCTCGATATTCACGTCCGAAGTCACGCGCGTGGCTCGCGAAGTCGGCACGGACGGCAAGCTCGGCGGCCAGGCACAAATCCGCGAGGTGACCGGCGTCTGGAAAGATTTGACGGACAGCGTGAACTCGATGGCGTCGAACCTGACGGCACAGGTCCGCAACATCGCCGAAGTTACGATCGCCGTTGCAAATGGCGACCTTTCCAAAAAAATCACCGTCGACGTGCGCGGCGAAATTTTACAGCTCAAAGAAGCCATCAACACGATGGTCGAACAGCTGCGCTCGTTTGCAGCGGAAGTCACGCGCGTCGCGCGTGAAGTCGGCACCGAGGGCCGTCTCGGCGGCCAGGCTGTCGTGCCCGGCGTCGGTGGAACGTGGAAAGACCTGACGGATAACGTCAACCTGCTCGCCGCCAACCTCACGACGCAGGTCCGCAACATCGCCGAAGTCACGACGGCCGTCGCGCGCGGCGACCTTTCACGCAAGATCACCGTCGACGTCAAAGGCGAAATCCTCGAGCTGAAAAACACCATCAATACGATGGTCGATCAGCTGAATGGTTTTGCGTCCGAAGTGACCCGCGTCGCCCGCGAGGTCGGCACCGAAGGCCGTCTCGGCGGCCAGGCAACCGTTCCGGGCGTCGCCGGTACGTGGAAGGACCTCACCGACAACGTCAACTCGATGGCCGGCAACCTGACCGGGCAGGTTCGCAACATCGCCGACGTCGCAACCGCCATCGCGCGCGGCGACCTGTCGAAAAAGATTACCGTCAACGTATCCGGAGAAATTCTGCAGCTCAAAGAAACCATCAACACGATGGTCGATCAGCTGAACGGTTTTGCATCCGAAGTGACGCGCGTCGCGCGCGAAGTCGGCACCGAGGGCAAACTCGGCGGTCAGGCCGACGTGCGCGGTGTCGCCGGCACATGGAAAGACCTGACCGACAGCGTCAACTCGATGGCGTCGAACTTGACGACACAGGTCCGCAACATTGCCGAGGTCTCGACCGCAATCGCGTCCGGCGACCTGTCGAAAAAAATTGACGTCGACGTGCGCGGCGAGGTGCTGGAACTCAAAGAAACCATCAATACGATGGTCGATCAGCTGAACGCCTTCGCCGGAGAGGTGACGCGCGTCGCGCGCGAAGTCGGAACCGACGGCAAACTCGGCGGCCAGGCGCAGGTGCCGGGCGTCGCCGGTACATGGAAAGACCTCACCGACAACGTCAACTCGATGGCGTCGAACCTGACCGCACAGGTCCGCAACATCGCCGAGGTGACGACGGCCGTTGCCCGCGGCGACCTCTCGCGCAAAATCACGGTCGACGTCAAAGGCGAGATTCTCGAGCTGAAAAACACCATCAACACGATGGTCGATCAGCTGAACGGATTCGCATCCGAAGTGACGCGCGTCGCGCGCGAGGTCGGCACCGAAGGCCGTCTCGGCGGACAAGCACAAGTCTCAGGCGTCGCCGGCACGTGGAAAGACCTGACCGACAACGTCAACTTCATGGCCGGCAATCTGACCGCGCAGGTGCGTAACATCGCCGAAGTCGCAACCGCCATCGCGTCCGGTGACCTTTCGAAAAAGATCACCGTCGACGTGCGCGGCGAGATTCTGCAATTGAAAGAAACGCTGAACACGATGGTCGAACAGCTGCGCTCCTTCGCAGCCGAGGTGACACGCGTCGCCCGCGAAGTCGGCACCGAAGGCCGCCTCGGCGGACAGGCCGTCGTTCCCGGCGTCGGCGGCACGTGGAAAGACCTCACCGATAACGTTAACCTGCTCGCCGCCAACCTCACGACGCAAGTCCGCAACATTGCCGAAGTCACGACGGCCGTCGCGCGTGGCGACCTCTCGCGCAAAATCACCGTCGACGTCAAAGGCGAAATTCTCGAGCTGAAAAACACCATCAACACGATGGTCGATCAGCTGAACGGATTTGCATCCGAAGTGACCCGCGTTGCGCGCGAGGTCGGAACCGAAGGCAAGCTCGGCGGTCAGGCAACCGTCCCGGGCGCCGGCGGCACGTGGAAGGATCTCACCGACACCGTCAACGTGATGGCGGCCAATTTGACGGAACAGGTTCGAGGCATCGTCAAGGTTGTGACCGCGGTCGCCGAGGGTGATCTCAAACCCAAGCTCACCGTCAAATCGAAAGGCGAAGTTGCAGCGCTCGCCGACACAATCAACGCCATGACCGAAACGCTTGCGATTTTCGCGGATCAGGTAACGACGGTGGCGCGCGAGGTTGGCGTCGAGGGCCGCCTCGGCGGACAGGCCAGCGTGCCCGGCGCTGCTGGTACGTGGAAAGACCTGACCGGCAACGTCAACCTGCTCGCCGACAACCTCACCAATCAGGTGCGCGCCATCGCCGAGGTCACCACGGCCGTGACGAAGGGCGACCTGACGCGCTCCATTCAGGTTGAAGCGCGCGGCGAGGTCGCCGAACTCAAGGACTACATCAATACGATGATCGGTAACCTCCGTCTGACGACGGAGCGCAACACCGAAGAAGACTGGCTGAAAACCAACCTCGCACGTTTCACAAGCATGCTGCAGGGCCAGCGCGATCTCGTAACGGTCGGCAAAAAACTGCTGTCCGAGCTTGTGCCGCTGGTCAATGCGCACCAAGGCGTCATCTACCAGTTCGATGCGACGACCGAAAATCAGCTGAAGCTGCTCGCGCGTTTCGCCGACGACATGGGTGCCGGATATCCGGAACGTCTGGAATTCGGATCAGGCCTCATCGGACAATGCGCGCTTGAGAAACAACGCCGGTTGCTGAGCAAAATTCCGGAAACGTCGGTTCCGATCGATACCGTAGTTTTCAAGGCCATCCCGCGCAGCGTCATCGTTCTACCCATCACGTTCGAAGACCGGATCAAGGCCGTCATTTCGCTAAGCTCCCTGCACGATTTCGAGCCCGCGCATCTGACGTTCCTCGAACAACTCACGATGGGCATCGGCATCGTCTTGAATAGTATCGAGGCGACGATGCAGACCGAGGAGCTGCTGACGCAATCGCAAGAACTCGCCGGCGAACTTCAGGAACAGCAGAAGGCGCTGCAGAAAACCAACGAGGAACTGGCGCAAAAAGCGCAGCAGCTTGCCGAACGCAACGTCGAAGTCGAGCGCAAGAACGAGGAAATCGATCAGGCACGCCGCGCCGTCGAAGAAAAGGCGGCCGAGCTTGCACTGACGTCGCGCTATAAATCAGAGTTCCTCGCGAACATGTCGCATGAGCTTCGCACGCCGCTGAACAGCATCCTGATCCTCGGCCAGCAGCTGAGCGACAACCCCGACCGCAATCTTTCAGAACGCCAGGTCGAGTTCGCACGCACCATTCACGGCGCCGGAACGGACCTTCTCAACCTGATCAGCGATATTCTCGATCTCTCGAAGATCGAGTCCGGCACCGTTTCGGTCAACGCCGAGGACGTCAGCTTCAATGCCGTCCTCGAAGCGATCGCGCGTCCCTTCCGGCACGAAGCCGAGCGCCGCGACCTCGCGTTCGAGATGAGCTTCGATGCCGATCTCGGGCGAACGCTCTTCACCGACTCCAAGCGTCTGCAACAGGTGCTGAAAAACCTGCTGTCGAACGCCTTCAAGTTCACACGTGAAGGCTACGTGCGCTTGTCCGTCAAACCGGCGGCGACCAAATGGGGGCCGGATCATCCGACGCTCGCGGAGGCTCAGACTGTCGTCGCTTTCGAAGTCGACGACTCGGGCATTGGCATCCCGCTCGACAAGCAGAAGATCATCTTCGAAGCGTTTCAGCAGGCCGACGCGAGCACGAGCCGTAAGTACGGCGGCACCGGTCTCGGCCTCGCGATCAGCCGCGAATTGGCGCACCTTCTCGGCGGTGAGATTCAGCTGCGCAGCGAACCTGGAAGGGGTAGCACATTCACGCTGTACATCCCCCTCCGCTATGCCGCGCCCTCCCTCGAAACACGGGCGAAGCCGGAGCAGATTTCCGCGACGCGTGCTCCAGTCCAGCCGTCGCTGCCTGAGCGGATTCAAGACGATCGCGACGAGATCGTTGCAGGAGATCAGGTTCTGCTGATCGTCGAGGATGATCCGCGCTATGCGAAAATTCTCATCGACGCGGCGCGCAAAACCGGATTCAAAGGCATCGTCTGCCATCGCGGCGTCGACGCGCTATCTCTTGCGACGGACTACAATCCGACCGCGATTTCACTCGATATCCATTTGCCCGATATCCTCGGCTGGTCGGTTTTGAGCCAATTGAAACACAATCCGCTGACGCGCCATATCCCGGTGCAGGTCGTAACGCTGGACGACGATCGCCACCACGGCCTCGCGCGCGGCGCGTTCTCATACCTGACAAAGCCGCTTGAGACCGACGCGTTGAAATCCGCGCTGAGACGCATCGCCGAGTTTGCGAAAACACCGCGCAAACGCCTTCTCATCGTTGATGACGATTCCGCCGAGCGCATGAGTATCGCGGAACTTCTGAAAAACGACGATGTCGAAATATTCACCGCCGCCGACGGCGCCGATGCCCTGAAGAAGCTCAAGGAAAACCCGATCGATTGCGTCGTACTCGATTTGAAGCTCCCCGACATGTCGGGCTTCGAAATCCTCGAGCAGATGTGCGGATCTCCCGCCATGCGCGACATTCCCGTTGTCGTGTTCACGGGCCGTGAATTATCGAACGAGGAAGATCACAAGATCCGCCAGCTGGCGCGTACCGTCGTCGTCAAAGGCGTCGAGTCTCCTGAACGCCTGCTCGATGAAACGGCCCTGTTTTTGCACCGTGTGATCGCCGCACTTCCGGCCGAGAAGCGGGAATTGCTGTCGCGTCTGCACGGCACCGACGATTATCTCGTGGGCCGCAAGGTTCTGCTTGTCGACGACGACGCGCGGAATATTTTTGCGCTGAGCAGCCTTCTGGAACGGCGCGGAATGAACGTCCTGACTGCGACGACCGGACTCGAGGCCATAGAAACGCTGAATTCGACGGATGTATCTATCGTGCTGATGGATATCATGATGCCGGAGATGGACGGCTATCAGACGATGCAGCGCATTCGCGGCAGCGACAAGCATCAGCGGTTGCCCATTATCGCATTGACGGCGAAGGCGATGAAAGGCGATCGCGAAAAATGCCTTGAAGCCGGCGCGTCCGACTATCTCGCGAAGCCTGTTGATACGGAGCAACTGTTGTCGGCATTGCGCATGTGGCTACATCGGTGAACGGGGGACGACAGTGGCTTCAACAATTTTCGATGAAACAGTCAACATCCTGCTTGTCGATGACCAACCGGGCAAGCTCCTGGCTTACGAGGCCATCCTGGATGGCGTAAACGCGAATCTCATCAAGGCGACGACAGCCGAAGAAGCTCTGACGGTGCTGCTCAAAACCGACATCGCCGTCATCCTGATGGACGTCTGCATGCCCGACCTTGACGGGTTCGAGCTTGCGGAAATGATCCGCAACCACCCGCGTCATGAAAAGACCGCGGTCATCTTCATCTCTGCCGTTCGCCTCGAAACCGACGATCTTTTGAAAGGCTATCGCACCGGCGCCGTCGATTACGTGCCGGTTCCGGTCGTGCCTGAAATTCTGAAAGCCAAGGTGCAGATCTTTGTCGAACTGCACCGCAAGAGCCGGCAGCTCGACGTCCTCAATGCCGATCTTGAAGAGCGCGTCAAACAGCGTACCGAGCAACTCGTACAATCTCACGCGATGCTACAGCAGAGCGAGGAGCGGCTGCGTCTCGCCAGCGAGGCCGCGCGCCTTGGCACGTTCGAATACGACCAGGCGGAGCAGGATTTGCAGTGGTCGCAGAATATCGCGGATGTCCTCCACGTCGCTGTGCCGGAACACCAACGTTTCGATGATTTCATCGATCTCGTGCATTCCGACGATCGCGAAGCCGTGCGCAGCTATTTCCGGGCGGCAAACTTTGCCGAGACAACCGCCGAGCTGGAATTCCGCATTATCGGCGCGCGCGGCGACACCTGGGTTCTCACGCGCGCCCGCGCATTCCTGACTGCTGGCACCAGCGCGACACGCGTGATCGGAACTCTGCTCGACATTACCGAACGCAAATCCGCCGACAGTCACCAGCAGTTGCTGATGGCCGAGCTTGATCACCGCGTGAAGAACATCCTTGCAAACGTCGCCGCGATCGCCCGTCTCTCGAGTTCGAACGCGACGTCGATCGATACCTTTGCATCGGCTCTAGACGGCCGCATTCATGCGATGTCGGCGGCCCACGACCTCCTGCGCCAGAGCAGCTGGACCGGCGTCGATCTGCACAAGCTGGTGGCCGGCGCATTGGAGCCTTTCAAATCGCGCACCGACAACGACATCGTGATCGAGGGCGAACGTGTGCGCTTGACGTCGAAGTTCGCGCAATCGATGGCCCTCGTCCTGCATGAGCTTGCGACCAACGCCGTGAAGCACGGCGCGCTCTCGACATCGGGAGGGAAGGTTTCCGTCGGCTGGTCGCGCGTTCCGACACCCGATGGAGAAAAGATCAAGTTCGCATGGACAGAACGTGGCGGCCCTCCCTGCGCCAAGCCGATCAGAAAAGGCTTTGGCTTGACCGTCATCCGCAGCGCCTCGTCCGAATGCGGCGGACAAGCGAACATGGATTTATCCACCGAGGGCTTCGAGTTCAGCTTCGAGGGCGATCTATCGGCGCGCACGCAAATGGTAAGTCAGCGGCATGTCTCGATCATACCGCGTGCGGTTCCAGCCGCCACTGTTACGCCGCCAGACGCTCCGGGCTGCAAAATCCTTTTGATCGAGGACGAGGCGTTGATCGCAATGCAATTGAAACTCGATCTCGAGGAAGATGGCCACACCGTCATTGGGCCAATCGCGCAGCTCTCCGAAGCCCTGCGCACGGCGGCCGAGTCCGAGTTCGATATCGCGCTGATCGATATCAATCTCGGCGCCGACAATAGCGCGCCGGTTGCCGAAATTCTGGATCGCCGCAATGTGCCGTTTGCTTTTACGACGGGCTACAACGACCTGATATTCATGCCGCCGCTTCTGCGTAACTATCCGCATCTGACAAAGCCCTACAGTCTGGTCGATGTGAAGGATCTCGTCGCGAAGCTTCAGCGTCAGTCCGCCGAACGCGCCGAGCGCACGCGCGACGATGCAAATCAGGTGGCATGACGCAAACGCAATCAGCGCAACGGGACCGCGATCGCCATCGCTCTCTATACTGAAGATCGCAACGAACAGCTCGTCTCACGCGTTAAACTCGACAAGCAGAGATTTGCTTCCCCCGGGGGATAGGATGACTTTAAAATCCGCATCAACCTATCGATCATCGCTCGACGTGGCGGCCATCGGAAACGGCCGCATCGCGGCACTCATTGAGCCTGGCGGGCGGATCGTCTGGTGGTGCTTTCCGCGACTGGACGGAGACCCGGTATTCTGCCGGCTTCTCTCGGGTAACGAGGAGAAGGGCTTCTGCGACATCCAGCTCGAAGGGCAAATCTCGGCAACGTCGAGCTATGTCCGCAACACCTGCATTCTCGAAACCATTCTCGTCGCGAGCAACGGAGCACGCGTCAAGATCACCGACTTCGCACCGCGCTTCGTCCGTTTCGGTCGCTCGTTTCATCCGACGCAACTCGTCCGCCGCATCGAGCCCTTGAACGGCCTCCCGCGCATCGTCTGCCGCATTCGTCCGACGTTTGGCTACGGCGAGTCCGCGGCATCGGCTGCACAAGGCTCCAATCACGTTCGTTACAGCAGCCCGGGATCGACCGCGATACGCGTTACCACCGACCTCGCCGTATCCTACATCGTACATGAGACGCCGTTTGCGCTGACACACCCAATCACACTCGTTCTCGGCAGCGATGAGCCGATTGAAAGCTCAGTCGACGCGATATCACGAGAATTTCTCGACCAAACGCGCGACTACTGGGTGCAATGGGTGCGCGGCCTCGCCATCGCCTATGAATGGCAGCCCGATGTCATTCGCGCCGCAATCTCACTGAAGCTCTGCACGTTCGAGGAAACCGGCGCCATCACCGCGGCGCTTACCACGTCGATCCCCGAAGCACCGAATACGCCGCGCACGTGGGATTATCGCTTCTGCTGGCTGCGCGACGCGTATTTCGTCATCCGTGCGCTGAACCGCTTAGGCGCAACGCAATCGATGGAGAATTACCTCGGATATATCACCACCATCATTGCCGACGCCGAAAGCCCGCTGAAGCCGCTGTATGGCATTGTCCATAACGACACGATCGAGGAACGCGTCGCACCAGGATTACAAGGCTTCCTCGGCATGGGACCTGTCCGCGTCGGAAATCTCGCGTCGAAACAGCTGCAGCATGATGCTTATGGCAGCGTCATTCTCGGAGCGGCGCAGATGTTCATCGATCAGCGCCTCCCGCGCATGGGCGACGCCAGCCTCTTCCGCGAACTTGAACATCTCGGCCAGCAGGCACGGCGTCTCTATCTCCAGCCCGACGCAGGCATTTGGGAATATCGCGGACGTGAACGCATTCACACCCATTCGGCGACGATGTGCTGGGTCGCCTGCGATCGCCTGGCGAGAATTGCCAGCCTCCTCGGACTGCACGAACGCGCTGTCTATTGGAAGCAGTCGGCTGATAAAATCCGCTCCGAAATCCTCACCCGCGCCTGGAGCGAAAAGCGCGGCGCATTCACCGGTGCGTTCGACAACAATGAACTTGATGCCAGCGTGCTTCTGCTGGCCGAACTTGGGCTCGTTGCGCCGAATGATCCGCGCTTCGTCAAGACTTGCGAAACGATCGGCCGCGAGCTGATGCGCAACGGACTGATGCTGCGCTATGCGGCGGAAGACGACTTCGGCCTGCCGGAGTCCGCGTTCCTCGCCTGCCAGTTCTGGTACATCGATGCGCTCGCGTCGATCGGCAGGACAGAGGATGCCCGCGATCTGTTCGGCGAGCTTCTCGGCCATCGCAATGCGTTCGGAATGCTGAGCGAGGATTTGCATCCTACGACGGGCCAGCTATGGGGCAATGTCCCGCAAACCTACTCGATGGCCGGATTGATCAATTCCGCGATGAACCTGTCACGCCGTTGGGATGATGCCTGGGCGCCGCCTCCACACGCAGCGCAATTGGAGAGTGTCGAGTCGACGACGTCGCTAGCGGAGACACTGCAGCGCCGGGCCTGATCACGACTTGGAATGAACCGCACGTCGCCCGCGTGTTCGTCCTGTCGTCGTCTGCTTGACGACGGCCTTCATCCTGCAAACGACGCCATCAGGCGAAAATTCTCGCTCGACTTTAGCGCTCGGAAACCCGCTATCGATCAGCAGCGAACCGAGCCCGCGACGTTCGGGTTGAGATACGGCCGGACCGCCGCTTTCTTCCCAGACAAGCTCGAATTGTGCGTCGTCATCATTCAGTCTGTCGAACGTCCAGGACACGCGAACAAGTCCCTTGTCGCCCGACCATGCTCCATATTTGATGGCGTTCGTCCCAAGCTCATGCAGCGTAAGCGCCAGCGCATTCGCGACCTCGCCCGGGATAATGCCGTCCGCCCCCTGTATGGTCATGCGGGCCGCACCGGGCGGAACGAGCGGCTTCAGCGTATCGACGATCAACTCGTTCAATGAAGCGCCAAGAAAGCTCCGCGTTGCGACGAGATCCATCGCCGTGCCCATCGCCGCGAGCCGGCCCGACAACGACTTGGCGAAGCTTTGAACGTCCATGCTGTACCGCGCCGACTGGCTGACGAGGCCGGCGATGACCGCGAACGTATTTTTCAACCGGTGGCGTAGTTCGACATTCAGCTGTTCCAGATGCAGCTCGCCGAGCGCGCTATCCTGCAGAAGCCCCTCGTTGCGGTCACGCTCATAGAGAAGGCTTTCGACCTTACTGTTGAGCAGATGAACAACCGCTACGATCAGCACCGCCATCAAAGCAAAAGCTGAAAGAGCGAGTGCCGTTTCGAACTGTGAATACTGATGAGAGTCGAAAAAGTAGAACCGCCACGCAAAGGCCAGTGACGCTGCAACAACAAGCAGACCCGGTCCGCTTCCAGCAATCAACGTCGCGAGCAGCACAGCAATAAAAAACGTCAAAAACGGCAGGCTTATCGGCAGCCAATTCGACAGCAAGACGCGCAACAGCGCCGCGGCAACGAAAATCGCTACCGCGATCGGATAAGCGACCGCCGGCCTGCGCCGAATTCTCGGCAACACGCGCTCGACGATACCGTCGACGAGTTGAACCATCCGCATCACGAACGGCTCGCCTCCTCTTGAATCAAACGTTGTAAGTGATCCACCAGCTGTCTGTGGCGCCCCGCATCGGATGCGATCAGGTTACCATGCTTTGGGTCTCCTGCGAAACGAACCAGGAGACTATTAGCGGTTGAGATCGTTAGTTAATTACGAGCCGCTGTCAGAGGGTTCAAACTGAGCAAAATAGGTTTTGTGCGGCGCAATGTATTTCCGGGTTCCAAATGGGAACTCTTAACGATCTCGAACGTTTAGCTCCTTGGTACCCCGCGCATCGGCAGGGGTTAAATCATTAAACCAACACGGCGGCACAGAAGGAAAAGGCGTTGTCACGGCTTGTCATGGTTTCTAATCGCGTCATTGATTTCGGCGCAGCGTCGCAGGCCGGTGGCGTCAGTGTCGCGATTTACGACGCGCTCGCTCGACACAGCGGGTTCTGGTTCGGTTGGAATGGCCAAGTCGAAGACAACGAGGATTCCGATCCGGTCATGTCTCGTGACGGCAGTCACACCACAGTTACGATTCCTCTGACCGCCGCCGATTACAACGATTTCTATCTTGGCTATTCAAATTCAGTTCTATGGCCCGTCTTTCATAACCGTCTCGATCTCGCGCAGTTCGAGGCAGGATATTATTCGCGCTACGTCACGGTGAACAAGAAGTTCGCTGCGCATCTCGCTCCGCTCATCGAACCGGCCGACGTCATCTGGATTCACGACTACCACCTGTTCCCGCTGGCACTTGAGTTGCGCAAGCACGGGATCGAAAACCCGATCGGGTTTTTTCTGCATATTCCGGTCGGTCCCGCCCAGGCTCTGATCGCGATCCCCGAGCATCGCGAAATCGCGCGCGCACTCAGCGCCTATGACCTTATCGGACTCCAGACCCATCGCGATGTTCGCAATCTGATCGACTTCCTTCAGCAGAGCGTTTACGGCAGCCTGCTCCCGTCGGGCCGCATTCGAGCCTGCGATTCCGAACTCGACATCGGATGCTTTCCGGTCGGCATCGATTCAAACGACTTCGCAACGTCGACGGTCGAGCGCGACAGTGAGAGTTCAGAGACGAGCCGCATCATCGGGATCGACCGGCTCGATTACACGAAGGGCCTGCCGCAAAAATTCCGCGCCTTCGGCCAGTTCTTGGAAGAATTCCCCGAGCATCGCCGCCGCATCGTGCTGTCGCAATTTGCGCCGCCGACGCGCGAGAGCGTCGAAGCCTACGCCGACATTCGTTCAGAGCTTGAGTCGTTGTCGGGCGCGATCAACGGACGTTTCGGCGAGCTCGACTGGGTACCGATCAATTACATCCATCGACCCATCCCGCGACGCGAGTTGCGCGATGTGTATCGTTCCTCGCGCGTGTGCTGGGTTACGCCGCTGATGGATGGCATGAACCTTGTTTCGAAGGAGTATGTCGCCTCGCAAGATCCGGAAGATCCCGGCGTTCTCGTGCTGTCGAAGTTCGCCGGCGCCGCGGAACAGTTGAGCGACGGCGTGCTCGTCAATCCCTACGACCGCAACGACATGGTGCAAGGTCTTCGCCGCGCCCTTGAAATGCCGATTGACGAGCGCGTAGCCCGCCACGACAAGCTTGCAAGCGTCGTTTGCCAGTCGGATTCTAACGCATGGGGTTCGACGTTCTTCAACGCACTCGTCAAAGCCGGAAAGCGGCGAACCGGGCGAGGTCAACCATCACAGCGCGTCAGGGCCGCCATGAAGCGCCTCGACAAAGTACCAAAAACCGCCATCACCAAGAAATCGGTGACCGCGCACGCAGGTGGCTGATGCCCGAAATCGGCGACAAAAAGCATGTCCTTCGCCAGGACGCCCGAAGCGGCAATCCCAACATCTTGTCGGTCGATATCGGTGGTACACTGATCAAGGCCGCTGTCATCGATCAATCCGGAGCGCTCGTTTCCGAGTTCGTGACAACGCCCACGCCGCACCCCGCGACGCCGGATACGATCATCGCGCTCATAGCCCGCATCGCTGCGCCGCTGCCGGATTTCGGATTGATTTCGATCGGCTTTCCGGGCGTCGTCCATCGCGAATGCATTTCAACGGCGCCCAACCTCGGCACCGCTCACTGGAAGAACTTCGACCTTGAGCAGACGCTGCGCGACACGTTCGGTGCACCGGTCCGGATATTAAACGATGCCATCGTCTATGGCCTCGGCGTCGCGAAAGGGCCGGGCCGCGAGTGCGTTCTGACGTTCGGCACCGGCATGGGCTGCGCACTTTTCAGCGATGGCACGATCTTCTGCGGCCTGGAGCTTGGCCAGCACTACGCACGCGACGATCAGAACTACGATCAATACGTCGGCCACGCTGCCTATCTTGAACTCGGCCTCGACGCATGGAACGCGCGGGCGGAGCGTGCCCTCCAAGCCGTGCATGCCTTGACGAACGCAGATCGCATTTATCTCGGAGGCGGAAACTCGCGGCGCATCACGTTTGCGCTTCCGGAATGGGCAACCATCGTTCAACCGTCATCGGGCGTCGCGGGCGGAGCGCGCCTCTGGCACGCAGACATGGATCGCTGGTTCGCGCCCCGCCAACCGGCGATGGCGCAAGCGCGGGAACGCACATGAATGTCCTCACCATCGGCGGCGCGATGGTCGACACCATCGTCACGATCGCGAGCGACCGCATTGAGCAGATGAAAATGCTCAATGCCGAAAGCTCCTATCTATTGCTCGAGGAAGGCATCAAGACGGAAGCCGATCAGATTTCGACGAGCACGGGCGGTGGTGCGATCAACGCGGCAGTCGCTATCGCGCGGCTCGGAAACTCGACATCGACGATCGTCAAGCTTGGTGAGGATTCGAAAGCGCGCACGGTCCTCGACCGGCTGACGGAGGAAGGTGTCGATCTGCGCTGGATCGTGACTGACGATACAGCCCCGACCGGCGCCTCCGTCATCGTTTCATCGCACGAACGCAATGCCGCCGTCTTCACGTATCGCGGTGCGAATACGAAACTCGAAGCTGCCGACATCCCGGCAGCCGCATTCGAGAAGCGCGATCTCGTTTATGTCGCCAACCTCAGCAATCAATCCGCCGACTGCTACCCGTTGATCGTCGATCGCGCGAAGTCGGCGGGCGCCAAGCTCGCCGTAAACCCCGGCGTGCGCCAGTTGACGGCGCGGTACGACGATTTCTGGGAAAGCCTCGATCAAATCGACATCCTGTCGATCAATCGCTCGGAAGCCCAGGCGTTGATGCCCCGCCTTCTGCAATCATTTGGCGACGGCGGAGCGCCTCTCGCGGTCCACAATGGAGCGACGACGCCCGCACTGGCCAAGCGCGGCTTGCGCAACGGCGGCTACGAAATGAGCCTTGGCAAGTTTTTCGGCGGACTCATCAAGGTTGGCGTCGGAACCGTCGTGCTGACTGACGGCGCCAACGGAGCGTTCCTCGCGACGGGCAGCGATCTCTATTTTCGCGAAGCTCCGCACGTCGTCGCGGCGGCAACCACCGGCGCAGGCGATGCGTTCTCGGCCACATTCGCCTGCTATTCATCTCAGACGAATGACGTGGCGCGCGCATTGAGCGCTGCAGCCCTCAACGCCGCGAGTGTCGTCAAGTTCGTCGACACGCAATCGGGTCTTTTGACCTTGCAGGCACTGGAAGCCGAAATCGAAAGCGCCGCAGCGACTGCGCCGTCGCTTCATAGCTGGTCGATCTAGGAAAGGATGAGATGCACAGCTTGAAAAAGGAAAAGCCCTCGGCCGCTATCGAGGCTCCGCACCCGAGCAGCACTTCTTCCGCACGCGATTGCGTCGAAGAACTCCTGCACAAGCAAACGCCGATCGGGCTTTTCCTCGACATCGACGGCACGCTGCTCGACATGGCACTGACGCCGACGACGGTTCGCGTCCCCCCCGGACTGGCGGAATTGCTCGGCGTCGTCGCGACGCGCCTCGCGGGTGCCGTCGCCATCGTCACGGGCCGCCCTATCGCCGAAGCGGACTCGCTCCTGAAGCCGTTGAAGTTCATCGCGGCGGGCGTTCACGGTGCTGAAATGCGAACAACCGTGACAGGAGAGGTCAAACCTCTGACGCAGGCTTTCACACCGGATCTTCTGAATGACATCCGTGCGGCTGCGGAATCGATGCCGGGCATCGTGACCGAGAACAAGGGCACCGGGATCGCGATGCACTATCGCCTGGCACCTGAACTACGGGACTCGCTCCTGATCACCCTCGAAGCCCTCGTCCCAAAATACCCCGGCCAGTTCTCGATCTGGGAGGGCCGGAAAGTCGTCGAAATTCTGCCGGTCGGCTTTTCGAAAGGACGGGCCCTGCGCACCCTCGCCGGACTGCCCGAATTTGCGAACCGCATTCCGGTGATGATCGGCGACGACATCGCCGACGTCGGCGCATTCCACGCCGCCGAAGAATTGGGAGGATACGGCCTCAAGGTTGCCGGCGAAAACTTCTCCCAAAAGGAAGCCGCCTTTACTGGCCCGGCCGATGTTCTTGCTTGGCTCGACAGCCTGCGAACGGTTGCTTAACCGCCCGCGACGCGACAACCAAAAATTGCGCCCCGCCTAAAGTCACGCACCACTCATTGCACAATCTGAAGTGGCACAGCTCGCAAAAAGCTCCCGCAAAACTCGAGCCGATACGTTTCGAGTTGCTTGGCCCGTCTTTTGCTTCTGGCTTTGTCGCACTAGCGCGCTTCGTGCTAATGCTTGCAAAAAGCTTAACGCCCATTAAGAATGGGTTGAATAAAAACGAAAAATTTTTTGCAAAGACAATAGATTGTATCGTTGCGGGACGCCTTCGCTGAAAAGAGCATTTCCAGTGTCGGCTTGATCAAAGTTGTGTGCGTAGATGACTGACAGCAGTGCAAATGCCGAATTCGGCAGCTTTCGGCGCGCGGCCACGTGGCAAAATCTTTTCTCAAGATTTGATACCTGCATCACCTTGATCGCCATCGCAGAGGCGACAGGCGTGATCCTGGCCGCTTACGCTGCAAAGTGGCTTTATCTCAATCTGTTTCTGCACGTCGAACAACCCGAGTGGCCGTATCTCGTGCCCGCGGGTTTGCTCGCGCTCATCCAGTATCTCTTCTTGAAGCAGGCTGGTCTTTACGACGTCGCAGCGATCAAGGACCCGACGGTTTCCTACGGCAAACTGTGGGGCGCACTCGCAACGTCGTTCCTTGTGCTTCTCGGCATCCTCTTCGTGCTGAAATTCGCGGACTGGTATTCGCGCGGCTGGTTCCTGACATGGTTCGCTCTGAGCGGCGTCACTCTGATTGCAATCAGAATTAGCGCGATGGCGCGCGTGCGCGAGCAGATCGCGAATGGCCGCCTCTTCCAGCGCGTGGCGCTTTACGGATCGCCCGAGTACGTCAACGCCATCAAGAGCGAAGCGCAGAAAGCCGATCACTCGCTCGCAATTGAAAGCTTTTACATCAGCGAACCGGCTGAAGCGGATCAATCCGCGCTGGCCGCCAGCCGCAACCTCGTCGACCTCAAAAGCGCCATCACGCGTGGCAAGTTCGCCTCGGTCATCATTTGCCTTCCCGCATCCGAAGGCGCCGGCATTCACGAGAGCGTTCGCGAACTCGCATCGTTCTCGACCGATCTTCTGCTGTGCACGGATCTCAATCCTTTCCCGGTCACGGTTCAGGGCGGACGCACGTTCGGCAAGCTCAGAACGAGCATCGTCAATCTGGTCCCGCTCTCCGAACGCAACCGGTTGCTGAAGTCGATGATCGATTTTGTCGTCGCTGGAATAGCGCTCGCACTTCTGGCACCGTTGCTCGCGCTCATCGCTCTGGCGATCAAGCTCGACAGCCCGGGACCGGTCTTCTTCCGTCAGCGCCGGTACGGCCAGAACAACGCGGTCTTCAGGATCTTCAAGTTCAGAACCATGACCGTTGCCGAAGACGGCGAGAAAGTTCAGCAGGCGCAGCGCAACGATGCGCGAGTGACGCGCATTGGATGGTTCCTGCGCCGCACGAGCCTTGATGAGCTGCCGCAGCTGATCAACGTCCTGAAGGGCGAGATGTCCGTCGTCGGGCCGAGGCCGCATGCGCTGGCGCACGACGTGCTGTTCGAGCAGCAATTGGATCATTTCGCACAGCGCCGTCGCGTGCTTCCCGGTTTAACGGGCTGGGCGCAGGTCAATGGGCACCGCGGCGAGACAAGAACCGAAAAAGACATTCTCAATCGCCTGCAATACGACCTCTACTACATCGACAACTGGTCGATCTGGCTCGATCTCGAGATCATGGTGCGCACGATGTTGGTGCTGACGCGCGGCGCGTACTAAACCGGGCGCGCGAACTGATCTGGACTTTGATATTTGGAATGCTTTGGCGCGCTTGTCGAAATGACGGCGCGCCAAACTTTTGCTGGCCTGGCGTACCGCTAGCGAAACACGCGGTTGCGATGGCACCATTGCACGAGGGCGTAGATCGCCCACACGCGCGACCAGTAGATGCCCGGCGAACCATCGAGGAACGCCTGCCATAACCGCTCAACGGTAGCTGGATTGAGCCCCGCCGCCGCCACGGCGGCTGGATCCCGCAGCGTCTCGTCCATTGCCTTTTTCAACCCGCGCCGGATCCAGCGATCGAAGGGCATGACGAAACCGCTTTTCGGCCGGTCAAACAGTGCCGGATCGAGACCGCGGAGCCCGATGCGTCTCAGAATGGCCTTTCGTCCGAGCGGCTCGAAGCGCACCGCTTCAGGCAACCGGCTGACATTTTCGAGCAGGACTTGATCGACAAGAGGAACACGCTGTTCCAGCGAGCACGCCATGCTCGCGGCGTCATTGTCCCGCAGCAGACGTTCGCCGAGGAACATGCGCTGCTCCATGATGCTGATTGCCGTCAACGGCGAGCAGTCCTGAGTTTCGCCATCGAGACGCTGCCGCATCGCCGGATGCAGACCGTCGCTCAACGGCTCGGCAAAATCGGCGGCGAGCAGATCGCGTTGAAGCTCCGGAAGGAACAACGCATAGGCGAGCTGATAGAGCCCGATCAGATCGCCGCCTCGGCGAAGCATATCGGGAAGCTTCGACCAGCGCGTCTGCCCCGGAAATCCGCCCGCGGAACGGCCGAGCCGCTGCGTCAGCAATCGCGCGCCCCCCGCTTGCCAATTACGCGGAACGAACGCGGTCGATCGCAACAACTTCTGCAGCAATGGCAGTTCCCGAAACGAGCGATACCCGCCGAACAGTTCATCGCCGCCCGTGCCGGAAATCGCCACCTTGTATCCGGCAGAACGGATCGCGCGTGACATCGTATAAGCGTTGAGGCCATCGAACGTCGGCTGATCGAGGCTGTCCAGCGCGGCGTCGAGAGACGCCGCGAAGTCCGCTTCCGTCAGCACGACCTCGTGGTGATCGGTTCCGATCGCTTCGCTGATGCGTCGCGCGATCGGCCCCTCGTTCAGTTCCTGATCTTCGAACGCCAACGTGAAAGTGTGGACGGAAGACTGCGCGGCGCGTCGCGCTAAGTTGGCCATGGCGGAAGAGTCGACGCCGCCCGACAAGAAGACCGCCAACGGCACGTCGCTCGCGAGGTGAAGCTTCAGCCCCTCCTCCATGACGTTCGCCAACTCGGGCTCGCTGATCGCCGGCTGCCCAACACCGCGCGGCATATTCCAGAAGCGTTCGCGACGGGGATTTCCGCCCCCTGTGTCGAACTCCAGAAGCTCTCCCGGCCACGCGAGTTCGACATCCTTGACGATCGTACCGGGGCCGCTCACGAACCCGTTCGCAACAACGCTCGCGACGCCACTCGGATCGAGGCGAGGATTTTCCAGCAATCCCGACGCCAGCAGCGCGCGCAATTCGGATGCGAAAGCGAGCGACCAATTCGCATTCGCATGCATCGGCCGCGCGAGATAAAGCGGCTTGATGCCGAGCGGATCCCTCGCCAGCACCAGGCGGCGCGTCCTCGGATTCCAACATGCAAACGCGAACATGCCGCGCAGCCAGCTGACTGCCTTGGGTCCGTGAAGACCGAGCGCCCGCAGCATAACCGCAGTATCGCCCGACGACTGGAATGTTTGGCCTTCCGCCTCGAGGCGGGCGCGAAGTTCGCCGAAGTTATAGATCTCGCCGTTGAAGACGACGACGTCGCCGGTGACAGGATCGGTCATCGGCTGCACGCCCGTAGGCGAAAGATCGAGAATGGAGAGCCGACGATGCGCGAGCAGAGCGCCCCAGTTGCGCGCGTCAGGCTCCGACGCCCACGTTCCCTCCGCATCTGGACCACGGTGCGCGAGCGCACCGCTCATGCGGCTCAGCGCAGCGCGATTTGCGTCATCCAGCCGTCCGATAATCCCAGCGATACCACACACCAGCCAAAACCCTCCGGTTGTCGAGGCGCAACGCCGGCCGTCCGGGCCGGCGAACTCAACGGCGGCTGAGCACGTTAGCTAGATACGGGAGCGGGCGCCTTGGAGGCAATGCGCGACGGCGTCCAATTCGGAATAGGGCAAACGCCATGCGCGCGACCGCCAGCGGGAGGAAAGCGCGCCCTCGCAGGATTAACCGAACAGGGTCTCGCAAGCCAAAACGAATGAGGCGGTGTCTGCAATCAGACCCCGCCTCACTGGATTTCGAAAATCTATTCCGAACGACCGCGCTTAAGGTGCAACCACAACAGTCGACGCGTTCGAAAGGACATGAGCGCCGCTCGCGATATCACCGATTGCACGGCCCTGGATGAAGGCGTTACCCGCCGTGGTCATCCAAGCGTTGACGTAGCCGAGAACTTTCAGGACCTCTGTCGCATCCGAGTTCGATGCGTAGATCACGTCCTTATCCCGCATCTGGAATCTCTGGGCGAAGAAGAAGCACGACGGATCGCGATAATTGGCACGGTAAACCGTGGGGATGATGCGCTGGTCCGGAGCGAAGTTCTTCAGATTGACGCCCATCCGCTCGAGTGTCTCGCGGCTTTCCGGACGGAAAATGAAGACCTGCGCGGGATTTGAACGCCCATCGGACAAACCGCCAGCCTTTGCGATCGCCTCGTTGAGCGAGAGCCGCTCCTGACCGAAAGCGAAGAGCGCACTGACCGCGGAGGTCTCGCCTTCCGAGACGGTTCCCGACGCGCCAGTCGAAGCCAGCGCACCGAATGCGACGAACGACTTCGGCTGCCGCTTGACGTAGACGACATCGCCCGGCGCAACGAAGAGGTTTTCCGCAGGCTCATTGATAAGCGTCGTAAACGGAACGGTCGCCGTGCGGCCCTTCCGCTGCAAGGTCACCAGAAGCTCGTAACCTGCGAACTTGCCGCCGGCAGCACCGCCACCCGCTTTCGAAATAACGTCGAGAATGCGCTCGCCCGAACCGGTGAGCTTCAATTTGTTTCCGCCGGCGTCACCGATGACCGTCACCGAGTCCGCATTCTGCTCGACGACGTTGACGATGACTTGCGGTTCGATCGCGCGTTTTGCGAGCTTCGTCTCGATATCCTGCTGAATTTCGACGGCAGTCCGGCCGGCTGCGCGAACGGCGCCGGCGTAAGGGATCGAAATCGTGCCCTTGCCGCTGACGGTCTGCATCGGCAACGTTACGTAGCTGCCACTTCGGTTTGTTGCATCTCCCGCAACGAACAATCCGCCCGAAGACGACTCGAATATCGACGTTTGCAACACGTCGCCGACGCCAATTCTGACAATCGGAATACCGCCGCGGTGTGACCCGAAGGTCCGATAGAATGAATCGGACGCGTTCGATTCAAGAATCTGCAGAATGAGCGGATTGATATCGAGAAGCGCGTAGTCATACACGACCGCGTCGCGCGGCGTGGAAATGGATGCGGTGGCGCTGCGATCGATGTCGCGAGATTGAGGCCCGTTGATGGGCATGTGCGAACAGCCCGCCAGCGAAAGCGCTGCGAGCACTGCCCCAGCGCTGAAGCGTGCGCTACGTCCACGTGTCGGCGCACGTCTTACGTAACGAGAGTCTGAAAAGACTCGCTTAGGAACCAGTTCCCCCAAAGTCCCCACCCTGGCAAACGTGCTGCGCGTCAGATCGCGCCTTCTTCGCCTATAGGTGATTCGACTCGAAGCGGAGAGCCCGGATTTCTAAATTAAACAAGGTGTGGAAATCAATTCAGAAGCCCGTTGCCGAAAAACACCGAAAGTGAGTGGTTAACGCCACTTTCGGAGTGCGACGTATAGTAAACTGGTAAATGCGATTCGGAATGCGCGAATTGATTCGGGCATCGTTTAACCAACGTAATAATTGCCGATTCGCGATCCCTTGTAGGCCTCGATCATCTTGAGCGCGGCGGGATCGGCCTTGTTAAGCAGCACACAGAGGATTCGGTCGCGGACGTTGTCGATCTCGTCGAATGCTTCCTCGACAAGCTCGCGCTTCGTTTCGCCCCACTCGATGACGAAGATGAAGCTGTCGATAAATCTCTCTACTGTCTTGACGTCGACGACCGACATGATCGGCGGCACTTCGACGATGATGAAGTCGTAGGTCTCTCGCGCAACATCCAGCAGCTTTTCCATTTCGACCGAGCCGAGGAGTTCTGCCGCGTGCGGCGTTCGCTCGGATCTTGCACAAGGAAGAATGTCGACGCGCGACCGCTCGCGCTTGACCACGAGCTCCTTGAGACGCGACGGCTCGTCGAGCGCTTCCAGCAGCCCCTCGGTCACGCCCGGCGTAAGCTGTTCCGTAACTGTACGCCGATGCAGATCGCCGTCGATGATAAGCGTGCGCGCGCGAGGCAGCGAGTTCATCAGCGTTGCCAAGTTCGACACAACAGTCGTCTTGCCTTCATTGGACGTGGAAGAAATCACGCCGACGACTTTGGTGCCGGCTCGGCGCTGATCCGATTTCAGCAACGCCTGCACGTTTCGTATGCTTTCGGTAAAGCGCGTGTACGGCGCATCGAGAACGTAATCCTCGATACCCTTCCGGCCCGGCGCAGGCTCCACCTTCGGCAGAACCGCGCAATAGAGACCCGTCGCCTGACGCACTTGCGATGGCGTGCGGAACACTGAAGCGAGCCATTCGCGGCCAAGAGCCAGCGCAGCTCCGGACAGCAACCCGAACATCAAACCGCCACCCAGCAGCAGCATCGGCTTCTTGTAGCTCTTCGACAGCGGCGGCGAGGCGCGCGAGATGATGTGCGCTTCTTCCATGTCCGGCTGGATCTGGTTGACTTCGTTCGATTTGCGCAGGGCCGCGTTGTAGAGGTTGTGCAAGGTCGCTGCCGAGCTTTCGAGATCGCGAAGCTTGGCCTGGTCGGCGTCGTTCAAACCGTTGCGCTGATCTTCATTCTTCATCGCGCGTTTGATTTCCGCCATCTGGTTGCGGAGCTTGACGACCGCCAGATGCGACGCCCCGAGCTGGCGCTCCAACTCGTTGGCCTTCGTCTCAAGGTCGACGTACTGCGAGCGCAGTTTCAGGATCAGATCGTTGGGCGTCGAGGACGGCATAAGCGACGGCGCCGCGGTATCATCCTGCGGACCCTGCACGACGCGGCCGACCGTAATCCCGACGAGGTTGTGCGCCGAAATGAAATCCTGCAACGCGCGATCGGCATCATCGCTCTGCCGCTTCAGTTCGAGCAACCGCTCCTCGAGCAGCTGACTGATCATCTTGCTTGAGCTGCGCTTGCGATTTTCGACCGTCGAGATGTATTTGTCCGCGATTGCGTTGGCGATATTCGCGGCCTTCACCGGGTCCTGCGATGAGAACCCGATATTGATGACGTTCGGCGCATCTTCGCGGTAGACGCTCAACTGCTGCAGGAGCATGTCGACCGCAGTTCGTTCCTTGATGACGCTGGGATCGAGTTGCAGGGCAGCCTTGCCGGCGCCGAGACGCAAATCGATTTGCGACCCTTCCAATCCAGCAAACTCAGCCTGCAGGCTGAGAACGGAATTGCGAACGGTCTTGATGAATTGCTTGATACCGAATTTGCTGGGCTCTCCCGGGCGGCCGACGAATTCCGGATCTTGATCCAATTTGAGTTCTCGGACCACCGGAACGACGACACTGTCCGACGATAGGACATAGATCTGTCCCGCGATGTCGGCGTCATCGAACACGGGAGATTCAGCAATCTTGTTGGTTTGCAGATACCGGTTAACGCTTCGGTCCATCAAAATTCGAGCGCTGCTCTTATAGACCGCGGGGACGGTCATAAGAAAAGCGCCGGCGAGCGTCAGGCCGAGCAAAGCACCGAGCGCCGGAAATACCCATCCCCGCCGCAAGACCCAGGGAATATCGGCCATTCCCAGTTTGTTTTTGTTAGTAGACTGATAAACATCATCCGCTGGAATTGCAAAATTTTCAGACATGGCAACCATTTTATTCCGCATCCACTCTTAGGAATTACTGCAATTCTCGGGATTTCTACTGTCGCCAATTGTTATTGCTTTCACAATAACATGGCACCTTGGCCGGCGTAAGACCTCTGGCAGGCGACCGAAGTCGGCCGTCGGCCAAGCACCATTTTGGACATCAAGACGGCACCCGGCCGATTAGGTGCAGAATGCATGCCATGCTTATGACGTCGCGCAGAAGGGTTTGATCGAAGTGCCCGGGATTAATGGATAATTTTGAATACATGTCGCCCACCGGCTCCCTCATGGATTATTCGCTCCACAGTCGCGGCCGTAAGATCGCGACGTGGGCAGCCTGTTGAAGCTGTACCCCATCCGCCAATGCCGCCACCGCCTGCTGGAATCTCACGGTCCGAATGATCGCCCCCCGACGCCTGAACATCCTTTACGTGTCCCACATGCCGGCGAGCCCGCCACGTTTCGGCGCCCAAGCCCGCATTAACGGCCTGATGACGCAATTGAGCCGCCGTCATGACCTGACAGCGGTGACGCTCGCCGACGCCGAATTCGACGCCGACGAATGCCGCGCTTCCATGCAGGCGTATTGTCGAGATGTCGTTCTGATCCCCAATCCCAACGGCAAAGACGGCATGAGCAAGCGTTTGCTCCAATTGCGCTCGCTGGCATCGACGCAAAGCTTCGAACGCCAGCAAGTCACGGTGCCGGCGATGCAACAGGCACTCGATCGGGTTTTGCAATCCAAACGGTTCGACATTGTAAATTTAGAGTTTTCTTTTCTGGGACGTTGCAACTTCCGACAGGCCCCTCCGGGAGAAAAGCTGCCTGCGGTCGTGGTCGATTCTCACAACATCGACTACGAGCTGATCCGTCAGTATGCGCGGTCCGGCAGCAGCCTGCTGCGCCGTTTCTATGCCGGCGTGAACTGGCGCAAGCTGCGCCGGGAAGAATTGGCAACCTACGGCGGCGCCGACGGCGTCTATCTTTGCAGCACCGACGATGAGGACCGCCTGCACCAGCAGGTGCCCGGTATCCGAACGACCGTCATTCCGAACGCGGCCGACGTCGACTTCTATCAGCCCCGGCCGTCCGACCCGCCGTCCGACGGAAAGACGATCGTCTTCTTCGGCCACATGTCCTACGTCCCGAACATCGACGGCGTGATCCATTTTGTACGCGATATCTGGCCTCGCATCGCCGAAGCTTGTCCCGACGCCAAGTTCAAGATCATCGGCAGCAATCCGCATCCTTCCGTCAAGGAACTGGCCGGTCCACGTATCGAATTGACTGGATTTGTGCCGGATCTTCGCCCGCACCTCGCATCATCCGCCGCGCTGGTCGTGCCGCTGCGCCTGGGCGGCGGAACCCGGCTCAAAATCGTCGAAGGCATGGCGTTGGGAAAAGCGATCGTCTCGACCACCTTGGGCGCCGAAGGCATCAAGGCCGAACCGGGCCGCGATCTTCTCATCGCCGACGAGCCGCAAGCGTTCGCCGATGCCGTCATTCAGTTGCTGAAAAATCCAGATCAGGCGTCCGCGATCGGACACGCTGCCCGCCAACTCGCAGTCGAGAAATACTCTTGGGGCGGAGCCGCGGAATCGCTCGAGAAATTTTATCATCAAATCCTTGAAGCACGCGCCTGATGCTGACTCTTTCCCACGGCGGCACAACCGGATGACCACACTTCCCGCCTCGGCGGCAGACCAATACCTGCGTGGCCATCTGCCTGGGCTGGACGGCATTCGCGGCTTGGCCATTCTGCTGGTGATGACCGTCCACTTCATTGGCGGCGCGGTCGCGGAAACGCCATTGCAGAAGTTTTTTGTGAAGGCCGCCGTCCACGGCTGGATGGGAGTCGACCTGTTCTTCGTGCTCTCGGGCTTCCTGATCACCGGCATTCTGCTCGGGTCCAAAAACAAGCCCAGGTACTTCCGCAACTTCTATGCACGACGCGCGCTGAGAATTTTTCCGCTCTACTACGTCGTCCTGATCGCCCTGTTCCTGATCCTGCCGCTTTTGGTCAAGCCGTCACCGATGCTTGAAACCGCACGCTCGCATCAGATCTGGCTTTGGACCTATACCTCAAATTTCTTCATCGCCTGGACCGGCACCTGGGACTCGCTCAATTACGTCGCGCATTTCTGGTCGCTGGCGATCGAGGAACATTTCTATCTCGTCTGGCCCCTGGTCGTGTTCTATTTCCCAGCGCCGACGCTGAAAAAAATATGCCTTGGCGTGATTGTATTCGCCCTCGCCTTGCGTATCGCACTGGCCCTTGCCGACATTAACGAAACATCAATCTCGGTCCTGACGCCCTGCCGCATCGACGCCCTCTGCGTCGGCGCTTTCATTGCGCTTCAACTGCGCGAACCGGGCGTGTGGCCGCGCTGGATGGCGAATTCGAACTACGCGCTGCTTGCTTTCGGCGCGGCACTCTTTGCTGTGATGGCGTTCGCCTCGTTCACCGGGTTTGCGGAAGCCGTTCTCCATCAAGTTCGCGGCACGTTCATCGCCCTATTTTTCGGCGCGCTGATTTTGCTGGCGCTCAAGCCCGCGTCTAACCCCGTATCGTACGTCCTGCAGGGGCCGCACCTCGGCTTTTTTGGCAAGTACAGCTACGGTCTCTACGTCTACCATGGCATCTTAACTTGGTATTTCATGGAGACGCATCTTGACGACCAGCTCACAGCCTGGAGCGGCAGCCTTTGGCTGGCGATGGCGGCTCGCATGCTGATCGGTGTCGGCTTGTCCCTGCTCATCGCGGTGCCGAGCTATCATCTCTTCGAAAAAAGATTTCTCGATCTCAAAAGATACTTCTAAGCAACCGCGCATTAAGCTCAGTAATCAAGTTTTGACCGCATGGTGTACGGCGGCAGGCGGACGGAGTACCTGGGAATGAGGAGCCAACCGCATCGGGTTCGATCGAGTTCGTCTATGTCAAGAGTCGCAAAGCGCCCAATGCGCGCTACGTCCGAGAAGCTCCCACCACCCGTCTTTGACGTGTGCATGCTCGTGCCGATGGCGGCGTTTGCCTACATCTTGATCCTCGCACCTTTACTGAATTTCTCGCTCACCGCGTCCTCCGAAATCAGCATTGCACCAGCAGCAGCGGTCGAAATACTCATGACGCCGCGGCCGGAGAACAAAATCGTCTGGCCGCTCCTGACGCTCATCACGCTGTTTCTGGTCGCGCGCAATTTCTCGCGTCTGACGCGCCTGCCGGCCAACATCATCTGTCTATTCGCCTACCTTGGCTTCGCGGGCTTGAGCATCCTTTGGGCGTTCAAGCCGGAGTTCACGCTCACGCGTTTCGTGCTTCAGGCGATGATCGTAAGCTGTATCGTCCTTCCGACGTTGATTGCGCGTCCCGGCACAGATGTGATGCGCGGCGTTTATTTCTGCTTCGCGGCGGCCGTCGTCCTGAACGTCCCCATTGTCTTCATGCAGTCTCCGATCTCCGTTCAAGGCTGGCACGGCATCGAGGTCATCGGCTACCCCGGATATTTTTCGTTCAAGGGTGAACTCGGCCAATGCGCGGCCATCGCCTTTTTGCTGTCGCTTTACGAACTGCTGTTTCGGGGCTGGCGGCGCGCGCTGGCACTCGTCATCATCGCGGCAACCGTTTTCCTCATGCTCGTGAGCAAATCGAAAGGCTCCCTCGGCATGGCCATCATCGCCCCCATCATGGCGGGGGCGACGTTGTTCATCGGCCGCAGGCTTGGGACATCACCCGCCATCACGATCCTGCCGATCCCGATCACGTACGCCGTCCTGGCGGCGGTGATGGGAAACATCATCAATCGCATCTCGTGGTACGTCTACGGCAACTACGACCTGTCCGGCCGTATGTTCATCTGGGAATTCGTGAACTACGAAATTTCCAAACGGCCGATTCTCGGTTGGGGCTACCAATCGTTTTGGCTGGTCGGCCCTGACGGGCCAAGCCTCACCGAAGCGCCCGGCTGGATCAGAGGCATGCCCTCCGGCCACAACGGCTATCTGGATACGCAGCTCGATCTCGGATATCCGGGGCTGCTGCTGCTCGTGGCCTTCATCATGACGACGCTGCACGCAATCGGTCATGTCGCGAAACGAAATGCACGGCTCGCGCTCTTGTTGTTGACGCTCGCCTTCTTCGTCATCCTGCAGAACTTCCTCGAGACCGTTTGGATGCACGGACAGGATACGCTCTGGATGATGTTCCTGCTTGCGACCGCCGTCGCGGCGCGATACGTGCCGGATTACCGGCAAAACGCACGCCCGCGTGCGCGCCGGCAAGCTGCGAAGGGGCCGCTCGTTCCATCGGCCTACCAGCGCGAACCGGACACTCAAGCATCCTGAGATCGACATCGCCGCATAACTAAAGTCTGATCGCCGCTGGTCGACTGCCGGCAGATCATTTGCCCTGCATGCACGTCGGCATTTTGCCTTGCTCGAGACAGGCCTTTGCCGGAAGCGCAGTAACAGCGCCCGTTGCGGGATCGACCCACGGCCACGGATTGGACCCAAAAAAATCCGGCTTTGCTGCCAGGTATAGCGAGTTGGGGATCGGCCTCGGGGCGCCGGACCCTGCCGCGCCGCCAATGCCATGCCACCGCTGCGATCGCGTCACCCAATCCCAGTTGCCATCCCGAAGCTGCGTTTCATAAGTCTTCGGCTCCCAAGTCCATCCGCCTGCTTGCAGCGAGCCGATGCGCCACATGCTGACAATCCCATCCGTGAAGCCGGAGAGTTCTTCGTAGGACCAGGCTTTTTGGGAATCGGAATAGCTCGGGCTGCTATAGCTCAGGAGCTTCTGCCCGCTGAACCCAAGCACGTTACCGACCAAATTCGTGTTGTCGCTATGGGCCTGGATATCGACGGCCGAACGCGCACCAAAATCCATATAGGGATAATCATTCACCTTGTAGGCGTTCAGCGGCGGCCGCGCCGCGCGAAGCCCCGACAGATGATTGCGAAACACGGTGATGTAAATCGAATTGCCCCAGAAGCTGTCGCCCTTGTAGTTGTGGCTGTAATTGCCTTCGAGCAATTCCATATGCGGCGTCGTGTAATGACCTGCGTTCAATCCCGCTTCCGGCATGCTCGGATATCCACCGCCGTACGCGTCATCCATGTAATTGTATGCGATGACATTGCCGCCGCCCGTGGCCCGCACGACAATATCCTTATTGCCGCTCCACATGACGTTGTTCTCGATGAGATTGTCGGATGCGCCGGAATTGAGCCCCACGAGATATCCGGCGCCACCCGGATTGGGATCCGGCGTTTCGTGGACGTAGGAATCTCTGAGCACGCTGCGAAACGTGCCGTAAAAGCCGATCGACGTGCCGATGGACCAGTGCGATTCAACGCCTTTGACCCAGCAATAGGCGCATAGGTTGACCGAAATATTTCCGTGACCGTCGCCGCCCATGCCGCCGTAAACGTAAAGATCCTCGACGCCCAAGCGGTGCAGGACGGGCTCCTGATAGCGCGACATCTGCGCGGCGTACGCAGCCTTGAACGTGATGTGGAACGGCGTCGAGAACGTAACCGTGTTTCCGTCGACCGCTGTCACCTCCATCATTTGCGTCAAGGAGCGGTCCTGCCGGGAAAACCACCGCCGCGACCCCCCGCCAGGGGAATCGTGTTCAGGCCCCCACCACACGCGCGGGTCTTCATCCGTCCGCTGGTCGATCAAGACGATCTCGCCCGCGACAACCCTCGGAGCGCTCGCCAGCACGACCGAGTTGGTGCCCTTTACGGCATCCGCCGCGAGGTTGATGGATGTCGAGAAATGCGACGCGCTATTGCCGACGTAAAGCACGGCGAAATTCACATTGCTGTCGCGGTCGGCTTTGATGAGGCGGGTTCCGCCCTCCCCCGTACCGAGCGCGCCCGTGCCCGAACCTCGCAACGTGCAGTCCGGTGACCTGAAACGCAGCCCCTGCCCCTCAATCCGGAACGTCCCAGGACCAAGCTTTACAACCTGCCCGGCCGGACAGGTGTCGAGAGCATGCTGAATCGTGGGCGTGTCGTCGCCTGTTCCGCCTCGAGGCGCGAGCGTCCGATAGATGACCGTCCGCTCGGGAATACCGCCCACCGTGTTGAGACCCGGATTCCAAGTCGTCCGCCGATCCGCCGGAATTATGCCCGCAGCCTCGCTTTCGCCGACCTTGGACGGCAGGTCTTTCGATGTGCCGGCGGTGATATTTTGGGCAGCGACATTAAAGGTATTCCCCATCACGATCACGCTCGCTAAGAGCATGCTCGCAATGGCGGGAGACGTACGATGTCCACCGCACGACAGAGCGCGAAAGAAGGCGAGAAACCGCACGAATACAACGCAATTCACTATCATTAACGTAGTGGGGCAGATTGATATTTTGGCATGAACTGCACGGCCCGGTAGGTAGTTAAGACTATCATAAAATATTCGTTGCTCAGGCCTGTTAGCATGCGAAATGTGCGGTCTATTGGGAGGCATTATGCGCATTGCCGTGATCACGAAAAGTTTCTCGCCTGATTATGAGCTGTGCGCAGCCCTGAACCGTTCAGTGCTGGAAAATTCACCAGAGACGGTCGAGCACCACATCATCGTTCCGCAATCCGATCGCAAATTATTCAGCAGTCTCGCCGGTCCGCGCACACGTATACGCTGCGACGCAGAATTCCTCCCATCAAATTTCGTCCACGTTCCTTTCAGCAACATCACGGTCAATCTCAGCAAGCCGTATCCTCCCGTGCGCGGTTGGATCCAGCAACAGATCGTCAAACTGGCCGCCGTCGCCAATTCCGATTGCGACGCAGTCGTGACGGCGGACTCCGACGTCGAATTCATCCGCCCGTTCGACGCCGACACATTCGTGCGCGACGGCGCCGTGCGCTTCTTCCGCAAGCTGGACCAAATTGACGAGCGCCTGCCCCGGCAGATTATTTGGCATCGCGTGGCGCACACGCTGCTCGGGTTACCGCCTGAAGAGCCGCCATTTCCCGACTACATCTCATCGCCGCTGGCGTGGAACCCCATCGTCGCCCGACAGATGTTCGAGCGGATCGAGAGCGTGACCGGAAAGCCCTGGTATACGGCGCTCGCCGGCCGCCTCGATTTCTCCGAATGCGTTCTTTACGGCGTCTTCGCCGACAACGTCTGCGGACCACCGGCAAACTCATTCGCGTCGGATGATGCGTTGTGCTTGCCGTGCTGGGCAAGTACGCCGCTGAATCTCGATACCATCGCAACACTCGTCCGCGATGTCCGCCCGACCGACATCGCCGCGTTCATCCAGTCCAAATCGCGAACGTCCAAGGAAGTTCGCGAAGCCGCCTTCGCCGCCTTGCGATCGGCGCACGCGCAGAAGTCCGCCGTGACGGCACCGGCGAAAGACGCTTGAAGCAATTGCTTTTGTAAGACGCGGCGGCGTTACGCTGCCGGCGACCGCCCCCGCGATCTCGTATCGCGAACATGCGTGATGATCAGCGGAAAAATTCTCGGGCACTCGATCAGATAGCGCCGCGCCAGACGCTTCGGATCAGAGAGAAGACGATGCATCCACTCAAGGCCAAATCGCTGAACCCACAACGGCGCGCGCTGCTGCTTTAAAGTCAGGAAATCGATCGAAGCTCCGATGCACAGGCCAACGCCACGCGCCTCTCCCTGCTCCGCGATGCGTTGCGCCAGAATTTCCTGCTGTGGCATCCCGACCGCGAGAAACGTCAGAGCGGCCGGATGGCTCACGACAAAATCGATGCATTTCTTGATCTCGGCTTCCGAGTTGATAAAACCCATCGGCGGCGTGTACGAAGACATATCGAGACCCGGATAGCGCCGGGCAAGAATGGCGCAATCTTCCGCACTCGGCCCAACGATCGCGACTTTGAGGTTGAGATCGGACGCACGCTGAACGAGCACCGCCGTCAGGTCGCTGCCCGTCACGACCGGCAAATTCAACCCGCACGCACGAGCCAGCTGGCTCAGAACGCGGCTATCGCAATAAACTTTCCACGCGTCGGCGTACCGAACGAATCCATCGCCACCCGTCTCGTGAAGCTTGACCACGTGATGCACGTTCGGCGTCACGACATATTGGAACGGAAGCTTGCCGGCGGCGAGGATGTCATCGGCCGCGCTCTCGGTGCTGGCTTCGTCGAAGTCGATGCCGAGAAATCGTACTCTACCGGACGCTGCCATCTGCGAACCCGCCATGATTTGCTTTCGACAAAGCCGCGCTGGAAACACCCGCGACGCTCACCGGGTGACTTGCATTCCAGATGTGCGCCTGCTCGTCATTGAGTTCGGCCGTCGCCGCCCGCTTGCCCTTGCGCAGACAGTTGTGCTGGTAGGTACGCAGAAAACGCCGGAATTCCGTATCGTCGTAACGCGGCAGGCCTTTGAGCCAGCTTCTGAGATAGCCCCACAGCATCGCCACGCTGCCGGTCAAGCGCGGATAAACCGGAAGCCGGTAAACCGCGACCGCCATGTAATAGAGCGGCGAGGTACCCATGAAATACTGACCAAAACCGTGCCGAAGCCGTCCGGTCCAGATGCCGTTCTCGCTCGAACCCATCGGCCGGAGATGAATGAAACGAATATCCTCCGTATCGACGCTCTCCGCGATCCAGCCGAGCATGCGCGCCCGATGGCAATCGATACCGTCCCACATCACTTGCCGGACGAAGCCGCCGATTTCCTTGAAACAAGCGGTGCGATAGAACTTGGTCATACCGACCGACATTTCATCGCCGCAGATTTCCGGTACGAGCGCGCCGCTCTGCGGGTCTGTGTACCACGGTTTTCCGGACGTCGTTCCGATGCGCGGATTGCTCTCCATCCGCTGCATGAGGAGTTCGAAATACCGAGCTGGCAAGTCGAGATCCATATCGAGCTTGCAGAGGTAGTCGAAGTCTTCGATCTGCACCGTATCGAGACCGGCATAGAACGCATCGATGACGCCAGGTCCAACCCGGCGGCGACCGCGATCGCCACGGCGAACGATGCGCAAGTACGGCAGGCGTTGGGCATATTCCGCGAGGATCGCCGGCGTTTCATCCGTCGAGCCGTCGTCGACGACGATCCAAAGCGCCGGCGGCACCGTTTGCGCCGCGACGCTGTCGAGCGTGCGGCGCAGATACGCCGCCTCGTCACGGCAGGGTGAAACCAGAAGGTACCGGCGCGAAGCAGTCATGGCGACAAACACATGCCCTAAAAATTGGATTCCGTTCGATCAACCGCGAGACGGACAAAACGGATTCCCGTTCAATATCAGCGCGCGATCCCACGGAAAGAGGAGTTGACCGTTATCGTAAACGTCAGCAGTCTCAGGTAGACGCAGCATCATTTCAATGCGGCCGGGCCATTCTGCGAATTCCCAAACGATGATCGCATCAAGACGTCACCACCATATTACGAGTTGCAAGTAAGAACGTTCTTTTCTCTCAGGAATGAAGGCCGTTTGACGCAGCTTATCGAACCGTCAACTCGGAACAGCGAACAACGCAACGTCAATCTCTGGCCTAGATATGGGTCCAAAGCCGCCTCGGTTAAGCATCCCTTATCAATGAGCGTTGCAGGCGCGAAGCGGATGTCACAATGCTACGGCAAGCAAAAATTATTTGAAATCAGATATCGCCACCCATGCGAACAATGGCGCGGCGCACGACTTCGACGGCCAAGTCCAGCAAGTGGCGAAGATTATTTTGAGCAATCGAGCAGATAAGTACTTCCAGGAAAACGTGCCCAATGCGGGGCTCGGCCGTGCGTCGCTTCACAGCGGCATCATCGTCGTGGCCGCGCGCGGCGTCGGCCTCATGTCCCAGGTCGTTTCAATCATCATCCTGGCGCGCCTCCTCACCCCGCACGATTTCGGACTTGCCGCGATCATATTTTCGCTGACCAGCTTCGGCCCGATGCTGATCGACCTTGGAACGTCGGAGTCATCGAGCCAGAAGACGAGCATTTCGCGCGCCGAAGTCAGCACGCTGTTCTGGATCAACCTGATGATGGGCGTGCTGCTGGCCTGCATTCTCATCGCTCTGAGCGGACCGCTGGCCACCTTCTACCGCGAGCCGGAACTCACCAGCATCGCCATTTTCACGTCGATCACGTTCATCGCCTCCGGCTTGACGATCCAGCATTCGGCGCTCCTACGCAGAGCGATGCAGTTCAGAAGCCTCGCGGCGATCGATATCTGCGCCAACGTCATCAGTAGCGTGCTGAGCATCGCGATGGCGCTCACGGGCTGGGGCTATTGGGCGCTGCTGACCAAAACCGTCTGCGCTATCTGCGTCACGGCAATCGGCGTTTGGTTCAGCTGCCGCTGGTTGCCGATGCGGCCGCACTATTCGCCGGAAGTCAAAAAATCGCTCCGGTTCGGGATGGGCGTCACCGGCTTTCTCGTGACGGACAATCTTGCGAAATCCGCCGACCGGATTGCGCTCGGATATTTCTATGGTGCGTCCGCGCTCGGATACTATCAAAACGCTCTGCTGTTTTACGGCAACGTCCTCGGCCTGCTGGCCGATCCCCTGCACCCGATCGCCGTCTCGAGCTTGAGCAAGCTCCGCAATAGCCTGAACGAATTCCGCCAGTCCTGGACGACCGCACTATCGACGCTCAGCTTCGTAACGGCGCTGATTTTCGCATTGCTTGCCGTTGCAGGCACCGACTTCATCGTCATCCTCCTCGGCGAAAGATGGGCGCCCGCCGGCACGATCCTTTGCATCTTCGCTGTGCGCGGCATCGCGCAAACATTCGAGCGAACTCTAGGATGGCTGCACGTCTCGTCGGGACGGTCCGAACGCTGGATGAAATGGGGCCTCTTCAGCTCCGTTTGCCAAATCGCGGCAGTGCTCGCCGGACTTCCCTTCGGCGTCATCGGCACCGCAATCACAGGCACGATTATCGTCTATCTGCTCTTTATTCCGGGACTGGCCTACGCGGGCCGTCCGGTCGGGATAACGACAACGGATGTCGTCAAAGCCGTCGCGCCGCAAATCGTCGCCGGATTGGCCGCCATCGCATTGGGACTACTGGCCCGCCACTTCGTCTTCCACGATTTCAACGAGATCGTAAGGCTGGTGCTCACGGGATCATTATGCGCCGCCGTCTACTTCCTGATCGCCGTCGTCCTCTTCCGCGTAACGAAACCGCTGACACTCGCGCTGTCTGTCATCAGCGATTACACCATGCGACTGTCGCGGAATTCCTGAGCGGCGCGATTGAAATCGGTACGCGCCCTAGTCCGCGCTTGACGCCGCGAGACGATCCTGGCTGACCAGCCCGCGCGGGCGATGTGCCACCGCCGCGATGTAACCGTCACGTGGGCGAAATCCTTGCATCGACCAGCTTGAAACGCTGTCAATGCTCGGATCGATCCGCAGAAGGCGCGCAGGCGCCTCTGGGTCCAGGCTGACGTCGAACGCATCGAGCGGACAGCTGAGCCCGAGCCCAATGGCCTTGATGAAAGCCTCTTTTCGCGTCCAGCACGCGAGAAATGCCAGCGACTTCTGATCTGCTGGCAATGCCGCTAACGCTGCCGCCTCGGCTGGCGAAAAGAAGCGTTCCGCCAAATCATCCGCGTCTTCGATCTCGCGCATCAGCTCGACATCGACACCAACGTCGCGATCGCGGCAGAAGGCATAGAGAGCCAGCGATCCCGAATGAGAGACGTTGAAATTCAACTCCGCCGCGCGATGAACGTCGGCAAGCCTTGGCTTCCCATAGGCGTTCCCAATGAATTCAATTGCACCGGGAGGAATGCCGAGCCGCGGCGCAAGCAGCTCTCGCAACATGCCGCGGCCCACGACGTAGCGCTGCTGGTGCTCGGGAAAGACAAACGTTTCGGCGTTCTGGCGTTCTTCGGGCGAAAGATGCGACCATAACCTCGCGCGCACATCCTCAGGTGCATCGAGGCTCACGGCAAAAACGTCGAGATCGTCAGCCTCAATCGCGAGGCGCGCTGCCGGATGTCGAATGCCTTCGTTCACTTGTTCACGCGTTCAAGCCAGATTTCCCGCCAATACATCAGTTCGCCGCGAGGGCAATCGCCGGGTTCATCGTAGCACAGGCACTCTTCTCCGAGCCCACCGCAGCCTATCATACTGCTGAGCGTGACGGTGTCTGAGATTTCCCGCATCACGCCCGTTTGTTCATTGATCATTCTGTCGACACGAGCTCTGACGCCGGCTTCACGTCCACAGCATCTCATCATCTCGTGGCAAAGCGAGAGACCCCGGTTCGACATCTTGTAATCGAGCGTGCCGACGATCTCCGCCTGCGATTTCACCCGCACGATTTCGCCGGGTTGAAGATTCAACGACTGTTTGGGTGTCGGCTTCTGATTACCCCGCAGGCGATTGTCACAACCTGAAAACCGCAGCAGCTTTTGCCAATAGAAGGTCGCGAACAGGCGTACGGCCTGAAACGCGCGAAGATCGCCGCTTAATATCTCGCTCGCCGCGATGCGCAGCCTTTTGAACTTTCCATTGATCGTCGCTTCGCGGGTCGATTTGTACAATTCCGTCGATTGGCAGAAATAATGCGTTTCATCCGTCTTTATCTTCAGCCGAGCACGCAATTCATCGAGTTTAGGATCGGCCGCGACTTGCTCTTTCTCGCTGGCCGACCGAAGCCAACTTTCCTTCCAGTATATTCTGCATGCATGTTTACATCCGTCGTGCCCGCTGCCGTCGCAGCGCGGACCGCTCAGAACCACGACATCGTTTGACGGAAATACCCGCAGCGCATGACCATCGACACAGGTTTTATGAACCTGCCGCTGAACGCGAAAAGCCTGACCGCACCAGCTCACCATTTCCGGCATAAAAGGAAGGCCATCGAGCGCGCCATTGTCATCGAGCGTACGCAAGATTTCATCCGCTGAGCGGACGACAACCAAGTCCCCAACCCTTAGTTTCGGCATTCGTTTACACCTGATACAGATAATCAGCCCACGGCCGTAGAAACATCACAAATTTTTACTAAAATCACTAGTGAGCAATACGTATCCTAAATAGGCGTATTAAAGTACTCCAAGTTTACGAGGGAGGCTGCCGCCAAATTTGCGTTTTGCGGCAAGCGATTGCGAAATGTTACAACAGTTCAGTGACGCCTATGGCATTTCCCCCATTCAGGCGGGAATGCTGCTGCATGCGATGACCCGCCCGGATAGCGGCATCGATATCGAGCAGATCGTCGCCAAACTCGAAAAAGACACGGATGTTGAGAGCCTTATCGAAGGCTGGCAATTTGCATTACGCCGCCATCCCGTTTTGCGCACGTCATTCCGATGGCTCGATTGCCCCGAGCCGATGCAGCAGGTTCATAAGTCGCCCGAATTACCGGTTTCGCATTTCGATTGGCGCGCCTCTGCTCCGGAGGAATTGAATAGCCGTTTGGAACGCTTCCTCGCTGACGATCGCCGGCAAGGCTTCGATCTCAGCCAGGCCCCGCTCATGCGGCTGACGTTCATCCGGACGGCGTCCGAACTCATGATGGTTTGGACGTTCCATCACATCATTCTCGACGGGCGCTCCTTCCCGATCGTGCTGCGCGATGTTTTCGACGTCGCCGATACGCGGCAAGCTTCAGAAGTGCCGCTGCCCGCACTGCCCGAATTTCGCCAGCACGTCGAATGGCTGAAAGACCGGAAAGATCAAGGCGCCGAACGTTACTGGAAGGACCTTCTTGCCGGGTTTAGCGCCCCGCTGAAAATCTGGGTCGAGCGAGACGGCACTGCGCCCCGAAACGATAGCGGCGAAGCATTCGGCAATGTCGAAAGCCGTCTGTCCCCCGAAGCAACGAAGAAGCTGAGACAAGCCGCGTCCGCCGCAAACGTGACGATGAATACGCTCCTTCAGGGCGCGTGGGCGATTTTACTCAGCCGCCTGAGCAACGAACGCGATGTTGTTTTCGGCGCAACGCGCGCTTGCCGAAAATCGGGCGTTCCAGGCGCTAATGACATCGTCGGCATTCTGATCAACACGCTTCCCGTGCGCATCAACGTCAATGGTGCCGCAGACCTCGGAGACTGGCTGCGCGCCATCCGTGATCAGAGCATGGACACACGAGCGCATGAACACACCCCGCTTGTCCGGGTTCAAGGCTGGAGCGACATCGAACGCGGCCGCCCGCTGTTCGAAACGCTCGTCGTTTACGAACACGCACCGCTCGATGCGCAGCTGAAGGCGCTTGGCGGCGCCTGGCAACAGCGCTCGTTCCAATATATCGGCCAGACGAATTTCCCGCTCGCGCTCATCGCCTATGGCGGGGAACGCCTGCTGCTGCGCATCGAGTACGCACGCGATCGTTTCGAAGACGACGTCGCGCACCGCGTGCTGCGCTATCTCGAAGAACTGTTGACCGGCATCGCAGATAGACTTGCCGGCCAGGATCACGCCACGAACTTGAACGAATTGCAGATGCTGCCCGCCACCGAGCGAGCAGCGCTTTTGGCCAACGACCCGGAGAGCCGTTCCGGCTATGCCGTCTCGACCCTGCAAAGCTTGTTCGAAGCTCGCGTCCGGCTGACACCCGATGCGGAAGCCGTGGTCGCGGGCGAACTGACGTTGAGCTATCGCGAACTCAACGCCAAAGCCAATCGGCTCGCGCACGCGCTCCGGCAGAAAGGCGTAAAGCGAAACGATTTCGTCGGCCTCGCCGTCGAACGCAACGCCGACATCGCGATCGGAATTCTTGCGATCATAAAGGCCGGCGCCGCCTATGTGCCGATCGATCCGGATTATCCGAAGGATCGGCTCGCCTTCATCGTCGAGGACGCGAACGCCCGCCTCGTGCTTGCAAGCAGCACGGTCTCGGACTCCTTGAAGCTCGACGCCGAATGCCTCGACATCGCCACCGCGGGAAACGGCTTTCCGGAGACAGATCCCGAGAGCATATCGACTCCCGACGATCTCGCATACGTCATCTATACGTCAGGCTCGACGGGCAAACCCAAAGGCGTGCTCGTAACGCACGCCAACGTCGCGCGCCTGTTCAGTGCAACGACCCACTGGTACGGGTTCAACGAAAAAGACCGCTGGACGCTCTTTCATTCCTACGCCTTCGATGTTTCGGTCTGGGAGCTATGGGGCGCGCTGCTCCACGGCGGCAGCATTGTCGTCGTGCCGTATTGGGTGAGCCGCGATCCCGTCGCTTATCGCGACCTGCTCTTGAAAGAGCAGGTAACCATCCTCTGCCAGACGCCGTCCGCATTCCGTCAGCTCATACAGGCTGACCTCACCGACACTCCGGCAAAGTTCGCGCTGCGCGAAATCATCTTCGCGGGCGAAGCGCTCGAGCTGCAGTCGCTCAAACCTTGGGTCGAGCGCTACGGAGATCAGAAGCCGCGCCTGATCAACATGTACGGCATCACCGAAACGACCGTGCATGTCACCTACCGCATCATCACGCGGGCGGACATCGACGCCGGCACCGGCAGCGTCATCGGCGAACCCATTCCCGATCTTTACATTCTCTTGCTGGACGAACGCGGCGAGCCTGTGCCTGTCGGCGTCCCCGGAGAAATCTGGGTCGGCGGTCCGGGCGTCGCGGACGGATATCTCAACCGCCCCGAGCTAACCGCCCAGCGCTTCGTGACCGACCCGTTCGATCCGTTGCACGCAACGAAACTCTATAGGTCCGGCGACCTCGCACGCAGACTTCCGGACGGTGACCTGGAATTCCTCGGCCGCATTGACTTGCAGGTCAAAATACGCGGCTTCCGCATCGAGCTCGGAGAAATCGAAGCAGCGCTGAAGCAATGCCCCGGCGTGGCTGACGCCGCCGTCATCGCGCGCGAAGACACGCCCGGCGACAAGAGGTTGGCCGCCTACATCATCGGCAAGGATTCGAGCCCGCTCGACGCGCTCGCGCTGCGCAGCGCGCTCACCGAAACGTTGCCTCCGTACATGATCCCGGCGCACTTCATCAAAGTGCCGGTGCTGCCGCTCAACGCCAACGGCAAGCTCGACCGCGCCAAGCTCCCTGCGCCGCAAGCAGACGATCAGAGCCAAAACAACAATCAGCGGAGCTTCGTCGAACCGCGATCCGAAACCGAGCGCAAGATCGCAAACGCCTGGGCTGCCGTTCTTCGCATCGAACGCGTCGGCGCGGACGATAACTTTTTCGCACTCGGCGGCGATTCAATCCTCAGCATCCAGGTCGTCGCGAAATGCCGTCAGGCTGGCATCACAAACTTTACGACCCGCGATCTGTTCGAGCATCCGACCGTCGCCGCGTTGGCCCGCTGCATCGATAGCCGCGAGCATCGCGACATCGCGCCTACGGCACGGCCCACGGGTGCCGTTTCGTTGACCCCGATCCAGAACTGGTTCTTCGAACAGAATTTCACGACCCCCGATTACTGGAACCAGGCGTTCGTCTTCGAGGTGCCGCACGATCTCGATCACGCGCACCTCGGGCGAGCGCTGACCGCAGTCTGCGATCATCACGATGCGTTCCGTCTGCGTTTTGCTAACGACGGAGCAAGCTGGTCGGCGCGGCTCGCTGACGACGCGCCGCAGGTCGACGTCATCAGCCACGACCTTTCGTCTCTCGACGTAGCGACGCAGACAGCTCAGATCGAAAGCATCTCCGCCACCGAGCAGGCTAAACTCGACATTGCGCAAGGGCCGTTGATCCGCGCTGTGCACTTCACCCTTGGGAACGGGAAGCCCGGCCGCCTGATGCTGGCGGCACATCACCTTGCCATCGACGGCGTTTCCTGGCGCATTTTGTTGGAAGATCTCGAAGCGGCATACAGCGCACTCGCGCAAGGGCAGCCTGTAAACCTCCCGCCCCATAGCAGCTCATTCCAGGCCCACGCCGCGCGCCTCGCCGCGTACGCTCACGATCCACACGTCACGGCGACCGCAACAACTTGGCTGCGCATGCTGGACGCGCCCGCCACGGCATTGCCCGTCGTCTCGCACGACGCGAGCCTCGAAGCCGAAGCCACCTCGTTGACCGTCGAACTTGATCCCACGGAGACGACAGCGCTTCTGCAAGACGTTCCGACTGCGTACCGAACCCAAATCAACGACGCTCTGCTGACGGCTCTCGCCTCGACGCTCCGGCAAACCACTGGCGGCACATCCTTCCTGATCGAAATGGAGGGCCACGGCCGCGAGGACATTGGCGCGGGCCTCGACCTGTCGCGCAGCATCGGCTGGTTCACGTCGCTCTTTCCGTTGCGTCTGGACCTGAAAGCCGATGCCTCGGTTGGAACGGCACTGAAGTCGATCAAGGAGCAGACACGGGCCATCCCAGATCGTGGCCTGTCCTATGGTCTGCTGCGCTACAACGCTGAAGACGCGACCGTGCGCACCAAGCTCGCGAGCGCCCAGCGCCCGCAGATTCTGTTCAATTACCTTGGGCAGTTCGATCAGGTGACGCGCGACTCCTCGTTGTTCGCCTTCGCTCCTGAATCCGCAGGCCCCTGGCATGCGCCTCAGAACAAACGCACGCATGCGCTGGAAGTACTGGCGCAAATCCGGTCCGGCAAATTAAGCGTCGAATGGATTTTCGGCGAAAGCCAGATCGCGCGTGCGACCGTCGAGCAGTTGGCGTCCGATTTCATAGCGCAACTCAAGGCCGTCACTCGCCATTGCCGCGAGCCGCAGAACGCCGGACGCACGCCGTCGGACTTCCCCCTTCTGAGCCTGACACAAGATCAAGTCGACGAACTCTGGGCCAACTATCCGGGCTTCGGCGATGCCTATCCGCTGACTCCGATGCAGCGCCTATTCCATGTCATGGAGCAGGCCGGTTCTTCGGTCGGGCTCGAGCAGTGGCAATTCCGGATCGACGGCGGCCTTGAGTCTGCATTGCTGCGTCAGGCGTTCGAACAAGCCATCGCGCGACATCCGATCCTGCGGTCGGCATTCGCGACTTTGCCCAACGTCGAACCGATCCAGGTCGTGCTGCCCGAGGCGACGCTTCCCTGGCGCGAGGAAGACTGGCGTCACCTCAATTCCGCCGATCGCCAGAACGCACTTCAGCAAACACTATCAAAAGACGCACAAACACCGTTCGACCACGCTCGCCCGCCGCTGATGCGCATCGCATTGCTGCGCACGGCCGACGCCGAATGGCAGCTCGTTTGGACCACCCACCATCTCTATATCGACGGCTGGTCTTGGCCGCTTCTCTTCCGCGAAATCACGGAAATCTACGCGGCGTTGCAGGACAAGCGGCCTGCGGCGCTGCAAAGCCCCGTAGGGTTCGTCCAGTATGTGAAATGGACGTCGCAGCAAGATCCCACCGGTTCGCACGGCTACTGGCGCAACGCGCTCGCAGGCATCACGCAGCCGACACCCTTCGCGCTTTCCAGCCCACCGGCGCAATCGCCCGGCGCGACGGCCGCGCATCCGGATGAAACCATCGTTCGCGTATCGCGCGACTTGACCAAGGACTTGCGCGCTCTGGCGCTCGCGACCGAAAGCACCCAGAGCACGCTTGTGCAGGCTGCTTGGGCCCTGCTGCTTTCGCACTATGCGGACGCGCGCGATGTCGTCTTCGGCGCGACGCTCTCCGGGCGTCCGGATCATATCGAGGGCATCGAAACGCTGATCGGCCCCTGCGTCACCAACGTGCCGGTTCGGGTTGCATTGCCTGCCGATACAGCCCTGCACGGCTGGCTCGGCCGACTGCAGAAACAGCAGCTCGATCTCAATCAACATCAGTATACGCCGCTCGACGCCATCCAGGGCGTCAGTGACGTATCTTGGAACAACCGCCTGTTCGACAGCTTGATCGTGTTCCAAAACTACCAGGTCGATGCGGCGATCGGCCAGCTCGGCCGCGACGCCAAGCTGGTCCCGGTTCAGACGCCGGAAGCGACAAATTACGCTCTGACGATTGCCGCAAGCCCAGGCGACGAGCTGATCCTTCGGCTCATCTCCCATTCCGCTCGCCTGGATCGCGAAACGGTTAACGCCATCGCAAACGATTTGCCCGTCGTGTTCGCCGCACTCGCCGCGAGCCGACCGGAAACCACGCTCGCCGATGTCTTGGGACGACTGCCGGCGGAGAGACGCGGAAAGGCCGCCGCAGCCCGCGCAGCCGTTGTGCAAAGGGTCAGGACATCTTCATCCGCGACTGCCACGACTTCGACGGAGCGACGCCTTGCAGAAATCTGGAGCAAGCTCCTCGGCCGCTCCGACGTCGGCATTGACGATAATTTCTTCGACGCCGGCGGCCAATCTCTCCTATTGTTGCGCATGCATAAACTCATAGAAGAAGCGTTCGGCGTGCGCGTGCAGATCGTTAAGCTTCTGGCTCATCCAACCATCCGGGCGCTGGCAACCAGCCTCGATGGCGGAGATGGCACTGCATTTGCTTCCCAGCCGGCAGGTGAGGCCGCAGACCGCGCCATGAAGCAGCGCGCTGCCCTCGCAAAACAGCGTTCTCGAACGAAGCTGGGCTGACGATGTCCTATGCGCAGAATTACGATTCAAACGACGGGATTGCCATCATCGGACTGGCAGGCCGTTTTCCGGGCGCGCGCTCGCCTCGCGAGCTTTGGCAGAACCTGATCGCAGGCCGCGAAACGATCAGCCACTTCAGCCCCAACGAACTCGAGCCGGCCGATCCCGACGAGATGGCGGCGCGTTTGGACCCGGCCTATGTCGCGGCGCGCGGCATCCTTGCCGATGTCGACAAATTCGACGCGGGCTTCTTCGGCATCACGCCGCGCGAGGCGGAAGTTCTCGACCCGCAACAGCGGCTGTTCCTCGAAGCATCGTGGGAAGTCCTCGAAGACGCAGGCTACGATCCGCGTGCCTTCGCCGGATCGATCGGGCTCTTCGCAGGCTCCAGCAACAACACCTACTTCCTGCGCAATCTCATCGACCGTAAGGACGTGACCGATCTCGTAGGCTGGCTCACCACGATGATGGGCAACGAGAAGGATTATCTCACCACACGCGTCGCCTATAAGCTCGACCTCAAAGGCCCGGCGCTCAACATCGTCACCGCCTGCTCCACGTCTCTCGTCGCCGTTGCGACCGCCGTGCAGAGCTTGCAGACGTGGCAATGCGATATGGCGCTCGCGGGCGGCGTCACGGTCGCGCTGCCGCAAAAGCGTGGCTATCTCTCGCAGGAAGGCGCGATCACATCTTCCGATGGCCATTGCCGCGCGTTCGATGCCGACGCCAGCGGCACCGTTTTCAGCAACGGCCTCGGCCTCGTTGCGCTGCGCCGCCTCTCCGACGCCTTGGAAGCCAACGACCACATCTATGCTGTCATCAAAGGCGCGGCGTTGAACAACGACGGCAGCGCCAAAGTCAGCTTCACGGCCCCGAGCGTCGAAGGCCACACGCAAGTCATCGCGACGGCGCAGGCGCTCGCGGGCATCGACCCCGAAACGATTTCCTACATCGAAGCGCACGGCACGGGCACGAGCCTTGGCGATCCGATCGAGATCGCCGGCCTGACGCAAGCATTCCGCGCCGGCGGCGACGTTCGCAAAGGTAGCTGCCCCATCGGTTCGCTGAAAACCAACATCGGACATCTCGACGCCGCGGCGGGCGTGGCCGGTCTTATCAAGACGGCATTGGCGATGCACCGTCGCGTTCTGCCGCCAACATTGAATTTCAAGACGCCCAATCCCAAGCTCGATCTCGAGAACTCTCCGTTCTTCGTGAACACGACAGCGCGTCCCTGGGAATTCGACGGCCGCCCTCTCCGCGCCGGTGTGAGTTCGTTCGGCGTCGGCGGCACGAATGCCCACGTCGTGCTCGAAGAAGCGCCTGCAAATCCGGCGAGCGGAACGGCGCGTTCCAGCCAGCTCATCGTGCTTTCGCATCGCACGGCCGCAGGACTTGAGGAGCAACGCCGCCGCCTCGCTGCTCACCTCGAAACGGAAACCGGTCTCGACATGGCCGATGTTGCCGTTACGCTGCAGACCGGCCGTCGCGCCTTCGATCATCGCCAGGCATTCGTCTGCCGCGATTCCGATGACGCGCGCAAAGTCCTATCAGCTGCATCCGCCGACACGCAGCACGCGTCCCGGACCGCGCGAAATTTCAGCGGCGTCGCTTTCCTGTTCCCCGGACAGGGCGCGCAGCATATCAACATGGCGCGTAGCCTCTACGATCAGGAGCCGCTGTTCCGTCGCGAGGTCGACGAATCCTGCGACGTGCTTGCCCCGATCTTGGGACGCGACCTGCGAGACCTCATCTATCCCGCATCCGGAAACGAAGACGCTGCTACAGCCGACCTGAAACAAACACGCTTCACGCAACCGGCTCTGTTCGTGATCGAGCATGCACTTGCTCGCTTGTGGATGTCCTGGGGCGTTAAGCCGACGGCTTTGATCGGCCACAGCCTCGGCGAATACGTGGCGGCGACCATTGCCGGCACGTTCGATCGCGACGCTGCATTGCGTCTGGTGGCGAAACGCGCCGCGCTCATGCAGGCACTTCCAACGGGCGCGATGCTCGCCGTGAAAGTTCAGCCCGCACGGATCGCGACACTGATCGCCGAAGGCGTTTCCGTCGCTGCCTACAACGCTCCGGGGACCGTCGTCGTCAGCGGCTCGCACGACGCCATCAGCCAGTTCGAACGCGAGTTGTCCGCGAACGCCATCTCATATCGCGCGCTCGAAACATCGCATGCGTTCCATTCGCCGGTGATGGATTCAATCGTCGAGCCTTTCCAGCAACTCGTTCGCGAAGCAAAACCAAAGACGCCAACGCAAGCCTGGATCTCCTGCCTCACCGGCGCACCGATCTCGAACGAGGACGCGATCGATCCGGCCTACTGGGCCCGCCAGATGCGCCAGCCGGTCCGCTTCTCCGAAGGCATCCGGCAACTCTACGATAGCGCGCAGGTGCTGCTTGAAGTCGGCGCCGGCCGCACGCTCGCGTCATTGGCGCGTCAGCAAGGTCCGCGCGCGTCGGGTGCGCCGGTCGTCACCTCGCTGTCTGCCGATCGCGAAACCGACGACAAACTGGACCACACGCTTCAGACACTCGGCGATCTTTGGTGTGCGGGCAGCGCTGTCGATTGGACCGCATTCAACGACGGCCGCGGTGGCCGTCGCATTTCACTGCCGACATACGCGTTCGAGCAGACGAGATTCTGGATCGACGCCCCCGTGCACGATCCACGGCCGGTTCCCGCCCCCATTTCACTGCAGCCCGCATGCGCTCCGGTCATCGCGCTACCTCCGGCGAACATGCAACCAGCCGAGCAATCCGCAACATCCCTTTGTGAGTGGAGCAATCCCATGTCGAGTTCAGGGCCGCAAATCGCGAGCCTTCGCCAGTTGTTCGCGGATCTGTCCGGACTGGAGCCTGACAGCCTCGACCCGAACGTCTCGCTCGTCGAACTCGGTCTCGACTCCCTCGCGCTCACTCAAGCGGCCGGTGCGCTGAACAAGAAATTCGGACTCAAAATCCATTTCCGAGAGCTCCTGAACGACAGCGCCACCATCACTTCGCTCGCCGGGCGGATCGCGCCGCAGCCGGTCGCATCCGCACCACCCGCTGCGGCGACACCACCGCCTGCAGCAATGCAGATTGCGCCTGCGCCTGTTTTCAATTCTTCGGCTCCGCAATTCATCGGACAAACGCTCCCGGCTACGGATCGCTCGACGCTTCTTCACCTGCTCAGCCAGAACGCTCAGATCATGGCGGGGCAGTTCGATCTTCTGCAACGCCTCGCACTGCAGGAATTCGGCGCGCCTCCGGCGGCGACACCAGTTCAACAGGCTGCGCCCGCCGTATCGATCGCCACAACAGCACCGGCTCCGGCAGCCGCTCCTGCGACTGCGCAGTCCTCCGAGACGCGACAGCCGACGCAAGCGTTCGGACCGTATCGGCCGCCGACAACCGGCAAGAGCACGCTTAGCGCCGAGCGGCAGAGCAACCTCGACTCCTTCATCGAACTCTATTGCCGCCGCACCGAAAAATCGAAGCAGCTTGCCGAGAAAAATCGCAAGCAGCTCTCCGACCCGCGTTCGAACGCCGGCTTCCGCCCGCAGTGGAAAGAGCTCGTCTATCCGATCGCCACCGAGCGCTCGCAAGGCGCTCGCCTGTGGGACGTCGATGGCAACGAATACGTGGACCTCGTCAACGGATTCGGATCCATATTTTTCGGCCACAATCCCGAGTTCATTCGCACGGCCATCAAAGCCCAGCTTGATGCCGGCATCGAGATCGGCCCGCAGTCCCCGATTGCGGGCGAGGTTGCGCAGCTTTTCTGCGAAGCCGTCGGCATGGAGCGCGCCGCGTTCTGTAACACCGGCTCGGAAGCCGTCACGGCTGCAATCCGAACCGCGCGCACGGTCACCGGTCGCGACAAGATCGCGATGTTCGCGGGCGCCTATCACGGCATCTTCGACGAAGTGCTCGCGCGGCCCCGCACGCGCAACGGCGTCGCAGGCGCTCAGCCGATCGCACCGGGCATTCCCGAGGCGATGACCGACAACATCATCGTGCTCGAATACGGACAGGACTCGGCTCTCGAAATTTTAAGAGCACGCGCCGACGAACTCGCTGCTGTTCTCGTTGAGCCCATTCAGAGCCGCAGGCCGAACCTTCAGCCGCGCCAATTCCTGCACGAAGTTCGCGAGATCACCGCCAAATCCGGCACCGCGCTGGTGTTCGACGAGGTCGTGACCGGCTTCCGCGTGCACCCCAAAGGCATGCAATCCGTATTTGGCGTCAAAGCGGATATGGCGACGTACGGCAAGGTCGTCGGCGGTGGCCTGCCGATCGGAATCATCGCAGGCGACGCACGCTTCCTCGATGCGCTCGACGGCGGCGAATGGCACTTTGGAGATGACTCGGTGCCGGAAGTCGGCGTCACGTTCTTTGCCGGAACGTTCGTCCGCCATCCGCTCGCTCTCGCGGCAGCGCGGGCCGTTCTGCATCGCATCCGCAACGACGGTCCCGATTTACAGCGCGCGTTGAATCTGCGTACCACGCAGTTCGTCAAACGCCTCAGCGCCATCGCGAAAGAGCTGCACGCGCCCATCAGCCTTCAGCACTTTGCGTCCTGGTTTGTGTTTGAGCTTCCGGCCGATGCGCCGCTCGCGTCGCTGCTCTTTGCCTACATGCGCCACCACGGCGTCCACGCCTGGGAACGTCCAGGCTTCCTGACGCTGGCGCATACCGATGCAGATCTCGACGTAATCGCGAATGCATTCCGGCGGTCGATCGAAGACATGCAGAAAGCTGGCTTCTTACCTAGCCTCGGAGACATCCCGACGATCGGCAGCAAGGAGCCGGTCCAGGACACGCGACCCCACGCCGGTTCGGATTTGCCGTACGCTGCAAATGCTTCGCCCCAGAAAGTTCGAGGCTGACGCAATGCGTGAGCGCAAGGAGTTACATGTTGTGCCGGTTGAGTCCGTTTCCGCTGATCGCGAGCCGCAGTCCACGCTTCCCGTTACGCCACAGCAGCGGGAAGTCTGGGTTGAATCGCAGATGGGCGACGATGCCAGCTGCGCTTACAATCAGTGCTTCGTCCTGCATCTTCGCGGACCGCTCTCGCTGGCGTCCATGCAAAGCGCGCTTGACCAGGTCATTGCGCGCCACGCCGCCTTACGGACGAGCTTCGACAAATCCGGCGATAAACAGCGCATACTCCCGTCTCGCGCCGTCACCATCATTTTCGAGGATCTGAGTGCGATCGACCCAGCGCAGCAGCAAGCTGCATTCGAGCGCATCATCGATCGAGAATCGACCGAAGCATTCAACCTCGCGACCGATCCGCTACTGCGGGCGAAAGTGCTCCGCCTTTCCGCAGACGTTCATCGCCTCGTCGTGACCGTGCATCACATCGTTTGCGACGGCTGGTCGTCGTCGGTTCTTTTCTCGGACCTCGCCAAAACCTACGAAGCCGATTGCTTCGGGCTGGAGCCGCAGCTCGCCGAGCCGATGAGCTACGAGACTTACGTCCAAGACCTCGTCGATAAGAGCACCGATACTGCCGACGAAGACTATTGGCTCGCACAGCTCACCGGAGAACTCCCGAACCTCGACTTGCCGAACGATCACAAACGCCCGGCTCTCCGATCTCGCAGCGGCGCACGTCAGGATATCCGCATCGACGCCGATCTCTACAAGCGCATAAAGGCGGTCGGCGCAGGTCGCGGCGCGACGATGTTCCATACACTCCTCGCCGCCTTCGAAGTGTTGATGTTCCGTCTGTCGGGGCAGGACGACATTGTCCTCGGCATCCCGCTCGCCGGACAGTCGGAACTCGACAACAGTCACCTCGTCGCCCATTGCGTCGCGACGATGCCGCTGCGTTGCCAAGTCGATCCGGCGGCGACCTTCGGCGACTTCCTGAAATCCGTGCGTGGAACGTTCCTCGCTGGACAACAACATCCGAACGTCACGTTCAGCAGCCTGCTGCCGAAACTGAACATCGAGCGCGACCCCAGCCGGCCGACTCTGGTTTCCGTCGTCTTCAACATCGACCGGATCGGCGCACCGTTCGAATTCGGCGATCTGACGCTCGATCGCTTGGAAACGCCGAAGCGCTTCGTGACATTCGATCTCAACGTCAACGTCGTCGACAACGGCGCTGAGCTCACCGTCGAATGCGAATATAACAGCGACATTCTCGAGGCCGGCACCGTACGTCGTTGGCTGGAGCATTTCCATACGCTACTCAGCGCCCTGACGCGCGATCCCGAAACCTCGCTCGCAGCCCTCGACATCTTGGGCGACGACGAGCGCCAGAGAATTTTTGCTGTAGGCGCCGGAGCCGACGTGCCATTGCCGTCGACCCAAGTCATCCATCAACTGTTCGAGCAGCAGGTTGACCTCACGCCGGACGCCGAAGCAATCATTGCCGACGACGTTCGCCTGACCTATCGCGACCTCGATCAGCGCGCCAACAAGCTCGCGCATTACTTGCAGAGCCAGGGAGCCAAGCCCGGCGAAATCATCGGTGTCTGCCTGCCTCGTAACGCCGATCTGATTGCAACGCTGCTCGCAGTCATGAAGACCGGCGCATGCTACGTGCCGCTCGACCCGGCATATCCCGCCGATCGCATCGGCGTCATGCTGAGCGAAGCTAAGGCCAACATCCTCATTACGGTGTCTTCGCTCGATCGCCTGTTCCCCGGCGACGACAAGGTCCGCGTTTTCATCGACACCGACGCTGCGGCAATCGCCGCTCAGGATGACGCCAGATTAAACGTGGACGTGCACGCGGACGATCTTGCCTACGTCCTCTACACATCCGGATCGACCGGCAAGCCCAAGGGCGTCGCCGTCGAACATCGGAACGCCACCGCGCTGATCGCCTGGGCGCGCAGCACTTACGACCAGCGCCAGATCGCCGGTGTCTTGGCCGCTACGTCTGTCTGCTTCGACCTGTCGATCTTCGAGATCTTCTTTCCTCTGGCGAGCGGCGGCCGCATCATCGTCGCGGAGAACGCATTGGCGCTGGCACAATTGCCGGCGCGCAATGAAATCACATTGCTGAACACCGTCCCCTCGGCCGGCGCCGAGCTGGTGCGGATCGGCGGCATTCCCGCGAGCGTCGAGACCGTCAATCTCGCAGGCGAACCCCTGCCGACGAGCCTGGTCGATAGCCTCTATGCGACCGGCACCGTGAAGCGCGTCTATGATCTTTACGGGCCCACCGAAGACACGACGTATTCGACGTATACGCTGCGCCAACCGGGCGAACCGGCAACGATCGGCCGTCCGATCGCAAACGGCCGCGCGTACATTCTGGACCGCTTCGCCAACCCCGTTCCTCTCGGCGTCCCCGGCGAGATTTATGTCGGCGGCGCGGGCGTCGCGCGTGGCTATCTCCACCAACCGCAAATGACGGCTGAACGTTTTACGGCCGATCCCTTCCGGCATGACGCCGGGGCACGGCTCTACCGGACCGGCGACCTCGCGCGGTTCCGCACCGACGGCAATATCGAATACCTCGGCCGCATCGACAATCAGGTGAAGGTTCGCGGCTTCCGCATCGAGCTTGGAGAAATCGAAGCAGCCCTCAAGGCATGCCCCGGCGTCGCCGATGCTGTCGTCGTCGCGCGCGAAGACGTCCCTGGCGACAAGCGCCTCGTCGCCTATGTCGTCACGAACGGCACCGACGACACTCTTGTCGACAAGCTGTTTGCATCTCTATCGGCGCGCCTGCCCGCTTACATGGTGCCGGCTCACATCATCGTTCTCAACGAACTTCCGCTGAACGCCAACGGCAAGCTCGATCGCAAGGCTCTGCCTGCGCCCGAGGCGGCCCCTGCAATCGCTGAGCACGCAATCGCGTCCGCGGCCACCGAGACCGAAGCAACCATCGCCGCCATCTGGCAAAAGGTTCTGCGGCGCGAGGCGATCGACTGCAGCGCCGACTTCTTCCGGCTCGGCGGACACTCCTTGCTTGCGACGCAGGTCGCCTCTCGCATTCGCGACGCATTCGCGATCGAGCTTCCCGTCGCCCAGCTGTTTCAGCATCGCACCGTGCAGGCGCTCGCATCCCGCATCGACGACGTCGTGCGCGAACAGAAAGGCCTTCAGCCGTTGCCCGCGATCACGCCACGGAACTCGAACGAGCCCGCGCCGATGTCGGTCGCGCAAGAGCGCATGTGGCTCACGCATGAGCTGGCTCCCGAGAGCAAAGCTTATAACATTCCGGTCGCTCTGGAACTGAGCGGACCACTCGACATCGAGGCGATTGAGCAGGCCATCGACGCCTTGTGCACGCGCCACGAAACGCTGCGGACGACCTATCATCTCGACGGCTCGCGTCCGTTGCAGGTGGTGCACCCGTGGAGCAAACAGCCGCTCGAAGTCATCGATTTGAGCCACCTCGGCCGGGATGCCTTGAATGAAGCGCTCCGCCAAGCCACCGACCACGCCGGGAGATATTTCGATCTCGCACGCGACGCCATGCTGCGCTCCGTCCTGTTCCGGCTTGGCAACGAAAGCCACATGCTGTTGCTGACGGCGCACCATATCGCGATCGACAACTGGTCCTTGGGCCTGCTTTCTGGAGAACTCACAACCGCCTACAACAACATCCGCGCGGGACGACCGGCAGGCCTCAAACCGCAGGCAACGACTTATAGCGATTACGCGCAATGGCAGCGTAACTGGCTCGATACGAACGCCGAACCGCAGCTCGCCTATTGGCGTAAGAAGCTTGACGGCATCGAACCTATCGAGCTTCCGACGGATAAGCCGCGTCCCGACATCTTCGGCTACCAGGGAAAGATCTACGAACAGCCGTTCTCTGAAAATCTGCGCGACCAGCTCGAGCAACTCGGCCGCCGCGAAGGCTACACGCTGTTCATGACTCTGCTCGCCGCCTATGCCGTGCTCCTGCATCGCGTGACGGGCCAATCCGACTTTACGATTGCGGTGCCGATCGCCAACCGCACGCATACCGCCACGGAAACGCTTGTCGGAACCTTCATCAATACGCTGGTTCTTCGGATCAATCTCGAGGGTCAACCGACGCTGCGCGAAGTTCTGCGCCGCATCGAAGCCGTGGCGCTCGATGCCTACGCGCATCAGGACGCACCCTTCGAGCAATTGGCGAAGGAATTTCCCGACGCCCGCGACAACAGCCGTCCGCCGCTCGCGCAGGTCATGTTCAATCTGTTGAATACGCCCGCGACGCATCGCATTCACTTGGAAGGCCTGGATTGCAAGGAGCATGCGATCGATCTCGAAGCCGCACAATTTGAGATCGGCCTGACCGTCGACGGCATCCTGTCGAACTCGTTGAAGGCCGAATACGACAGCGAGCTGTTCGACGAGAGCACGATCGCCCGCTTTGTCGGACAGTATCGGCGCATTCTCGACAGCTTGCTGACGGACCTCAACGTCTGCATCGACGACATTCCGCTGCTGGCGGCGGAAGAGATGGACAAGATCCGCAGCTGGAACCTCACCTCTGCGAGCTATCCGTCCGAGACGCCCTTCACCCGGCTGTTCGAGGATCAAGTTCAGAAAAATCCCGACGCGATCGCGGTTTCTTTCAGCGGCGAGGATCTGACCTATAACGAACTCAATGCCAGAGCGAACCAGCTCGCCAACCTATTGCTGCAGCAGGGCGCCAAGAGCGGCATGGTCGTCGGGGTCTGCCTCGACCGCTCGCTCGAGCTTTTGGTTTCGCTGCTCGCAATTCAAAAATCCGGCGCGGCCTATCTTCCACTCGATCCGGGATTCCCGGCCGAGCGCTTGACCTACATGGTGCAGGATAGCGGCGCGACGGTGTTGCTGACCGCCGGCGATGCAGCGGCGGCGCTCGACAAGCAGGATGGCGTCAGCATCCTAGATCTTGATCGCTTGCCTCTGGATGGAGTCTCGCGCGACAACCTCTCAGTCGCGCCGGGGCCCGACGATCCCGCCTACCTCATCTACACGTCAGGTTCGACCGGACGGCCGAAAGGCGTCGTCGTTCATCACCGTGCACTCGTGAATTTTCTCTCCGCGATGCGCGTGAAGCCGGGCCTGTCGGATCGAGACGTGTTTGCCGCGATCACCACGATCTCGTTCGATATCGCGGCGCTCGAACTCTACCTGCCCTTGCTCGTAGGCGCGCGGATCGAACTCGTGCCACGCGAAGCGGTCGTCGATGGCGCCAAGCTTTTAGAATTGCTGACCGCCAGCAAGGTCACGGCGTTGCAGGCGACGCCCGCCACGTGGCGCATGCTGATCGACGAGGAATGGCAGGGCAACGATCGTCTGCGAGCCTTCAGCGGCGGCGAAGCGCTGACGGCCGACCTCGCAAAGGCGCTGCTGCCACGGGTCAAGGAACTCTGGAATCTCTATGGCCCGACCGAAACGACGGTCTGGTCGAGCATTGAAAAGATCGAGCCCGGCGACGACCTTCTCTCCATTGGCCGCCCGATCTCCAATACGCAAATGTATATCGTCGACCGCGCGGGCAAAGCCGTATCCGCCGGCGTTCCCGGCGAAATCTGGATCGGCGGCGATGGCGTCGCACTCGGCTATCGCAACCAGCCGGACATGACCGCCGAACGCTTCGTGCGCGATCACTTCTCCGATCATCCCGGCGCACGGCTCTATCGCACCGGCGATCTCGGCCGCTGGCTGCCTGACGGGCGTTTGCAGCACCTCGGCCGCATCGACAATCAGGTGAAGGTCCGCGGCTTCCGCATCGAGCTTGGAGAAATCGAAGCCGCCCTCAAGGCATGCCCCGGCGTCGCCGATGCTGTCGTCGTCGCACGCGAAGACGTCCCAGGCGACAAGAAGCTCGTCGCATACTTCGTCGGCGTCAAAGGCGACGATCTGACGGCGAGCGAGATCCGCCGGTATCTGCGTAGCGTGCTCCCGGATTACATGATCCCGTCTTTCTTCATCACCCTGCAGGCGCTTCCCCTGACCGCCAACGGCAAGGTCAATCGCCGTGCTTTGCCGAATACGTTCCGCTCGGCAAGAAGCGATACGGTCGTCAGCGAACCGCCCTCCACGGACATGGAGAAGCTGCTCGCGAGCATCTGGCGCGATGAACTGCGGATCGAAAAGATCAACGCCGGAGAGAACTTCTTCAATCTTGGCGGTCATTCGCTGCTAGCGATCAAAGTGACAGTCGCGCTGCAGAAAAAAATCGGCTGGCGCATGGATCCCCGGAGCCTGTTCTTCCAGTCTCTGCGCCAGATAGCGGCCCAGGCCGAAGCCGCGGTCGCACGATCGCAACAGCGCGACGGAAGCACGTGAGGCGCCGGAATTAATGCAAACAAGCTAAAAATTGCCAATTCCCTGGTGGGGGAATAGTGTCCCGAAAAATGACGTCATGCTTTACGAACGTCCGCATGCGTCGCTCTTCAAGTTCATATATCTGAACTCGGTTTACAGGTGGTGGGAATGGATTTTCCTGTCGAAGATATTTCAGACGCTCCCATGTTCTCCGACAAGATCGACCGCATGGAATGGTCTGAGCTCAGCCCCGAGCGCTATCAGCGCGATTACGTCCTGCCCCTGAAGCCCGTCATCATCACCGGCGGTTTGGATCACTGGGCCGCGCGAGACAAATGGACGTTCGACTATTTCCAGAACCAGTATGGCGATATGCCCCTCGAAATCGAAGGTCGCCGCCTGTCGATGGCGGAACTCATCGCCGAAGTTCGCACGTCCTCGCCTCAGTCCCCCGCACCGTACCTGCATAACTATCCAGTCAAGAATTTGCCGAAAGAGCTGCAGGACGATATCGAGCCGATGCCTGCGTGCACGGCGCCGAACTGGCTCGACCATCCGCTGATAACGGTGCGCGCTCCGTATCTGACTTACAAGGAACTCTACATCGGCGGGCAAGGCGCGAAATTTCCCGTCATGCATTACGACGGCCTCCACACGCATGCCTTCCTGATGCAAATTCAGGGCGTGAAAGAATACATCGGCTTCGCGCCTGATCAGGGCAAATATTTATACGTTCGAAACGGCGGCAACGGTCAGCCGAACCTTTCGGACGTCAACGACGTCGACAAATATGATCCCGCACGCTTTCCGGAATTCCGCAACGCCAAGGGAATCCGTTTCAAGCTTCATCCCGGCGAAACGCTTTTCATGCCGTCCGGCTGGTGGCATACCGCGCGCATCCTTTCGCCCTCGATCACTGTTTCGATCAATGGGGCCAATGCCGCGAACTGGAGCAGTTTCCGGCGCGATTTCTGCCGTTACAATATGCCAGGCCGAAAGTTTCTTCCGTGGGCTTTGAACGGCTATCTCATGTTCGTGGGCAACTGGCTGTCCATGCTCCCGCCCATATAGGCGAGTTGCCTTCAGTCGCCGGCGGCACTCTCACGCGTCGGCGACACCGTCATCCTGGACAGCTCTTCGGAATTTTCGATTGAACCGTCTGCCGGCACAGCGACGCGATCGGGATCCTGAAATCCTCCGACCCAGCCATAGACCAGTTCTTGCAGCCGCTCACGCGCAGCCGGCGACGTAAACGTGTGATCGGCGTCCTTGTAGTATTCGACCTGCGCTCGCCCGCGCAGCGGAACATTCGGCAGGGCATCGAAAAGCTGCTCGCGATAGTTCTGGCGGCCGTCCAGCGTTCCGGCCGTAAGAACGATCAGAAGCTTCAAGTCGCGGTCGAGCGCCTGCCCATAAAGGTGCTCGAGCTCATTGCGAACCTTGTCATCCATCGTGCCGGGCGCCGGCCGCGCCTCCGCGCCAACCGCCCGCTTCGCGCGTGTACTCAGCTCTTGCCATATACGGCCGCGCCCGCTCGCGAATGACAACCAGCTGCGCAGACTAACCAAGCGCCGCGCAATATATTGCGCGTAGAAACGAGGAGTCGGAGGAACGGTCGGATCGAGCAGCACCATGCCGAGCACGCGCTGATCCTTATAACCGTACCTCAGCGCGATCTCCGCACCCGCGCACAGCCCAATCAACACGACATCTTGGACATCGCAATTCTCGGTCAGCCAATCGAGCGCGTCCGCCAAGTCCGCCTGGTGCGCATCCGTCGGACTGAGGCTGTCCTCTCGGCCCGCGCTGTCGCCGATGCCGGAAAAATCAAACCGAAAAACCAAATGTCCGAGCTTTGCCAGATCGCGCGCCATCGTCACGTACATGCGATGATGCCCGATCCGATGCGCTATGCCCGTATTGAGGATCACGACGGCCGTGCGCCGCACCTCGAACTCGGGAAGAGGCCGCGACAGAATTCCCACCAGCGATGCCGAGGGGCCGAACTGCACGGCAAGTTCGCTGAATCCTCGTGTCATTGTAGCCAATCTACTATGCGTTGAACCGCTTCGACCGGGATGGATCCTGAATTCAAACGCTCCTCGTCCCAAGCGGACATGTCGGGTACGTTCTGAACGGTCAAGGCGCCGAAATCCAACGGCGCGCGCGATTGCTCCGTGAGCAGCAGCATCGTTTTGGCAGGCAGCGATTGCGCTTTGCCCGCGATAGCTTCCTTCGCGAAATCCTCAGCGAGTTTGGACTTCGGCTCGCTCGATGCAGCCGGAATTCCAGCCGACGCAATCTCATCAGCCTCGAGCGGCTCCCAAAGGATGAGTTTGCTGATGTCTTTCCGGCGGTTGACGGCAACGCGAGCCGCGAGATTTGCGCCAAGCCTGAGCCCCGCCAGGTTCACCGTGGCGGCGCCGCTGATCTCCTTGATCTCGTCGATGGCCGTTTCGATGTCCTCGCACCACCCTGCGAGATCGCCTTCGCCGGATTCACCATAAGAGTCTCCGGTCCCGAAGTAATCAAATCGCAAGACGTGATGGCCGCCCGATGCCAGCCGTGCCGCCAGCTGCCGCATGGTTCGGTAGGCGAAGACCTGCTCGTTCCCCAACGGGTAGCAGAGCAAAACGCTGCGCGCTTTGCCAGTCTCGTCCAGTGCCGGTTCATAGTAACCAAAAAGGCGGCGGCGACGACTTCCGAAATGAAATGCCGTCATGCCGTGCATTTCCTCGACTGTCCGGCGTTCATTTTCTCCCAGCGAGTAGCCATCACCCCAAACTTTCTACCCGGCGCGTCCGATCACCACCAAACAACCGCCAGCCGGCGAGCGTCCGTTGCGATGCGAAACCACGAGACGCAATCCGATTTAAACCAATCGGTTTTGCGTTGTATCGACCAAAGTCTCTCTTTTCACACGCTCGCATATTCAAGAAATATGAGCCTTTACGCTATCATGTTTCAAGTCAACCTTGGCCGTCACAGTCCGAAAATCCATGTAAACCTAAATTGTCTCTAGAAATCCTTTTCTACCGCCGAGAAAGGGTTTCAGTACCGGATGGCCCGGAATTGCTGACGCCATAAAATCCGACTTCGAACACGCCTCGAATTGTCAGTTTCCGCGCACTGCCGCGATCGGCGTGACAAGGCAGGATAGAGCCGTACGCCAAGCCCGCGTTCGATCGCGAGCGCCCGAGATGCTCAAAATTTCAGCAAGCTGGAAAGGCTGTCATAGATCGAATTAAGTATTTGCAATGGAGTAATAAATTTTGACTCGCGACAGCAGCGGGGTGCGAATAAAAGACGATGCCTCAAGATTGGGGCACGGGGCAGTTTTTTATTTCAAACAGTGCATTAGTGGATTTTGGCGATCATAAGCGCGCTGAACGAGCGCAACCGAGCATCCTGCTCTGCAACGCGGGTTATTACGGCACATTGGCAGCGATCCGCTCTCTCGGCCGCGCCGGCATCCCAGTAATATCGATCGACCCTTCCCCGCTCTCCGCCGGATCTTATTCCCGCTATTGCACCTCTCATTTGCGATCTCCCCCGTTCGAGGAGACCACGCGATTTGCGCAGTGGTTGCTCGATGCCGGCAAGCCATTCGCCGGCAGCGTCCTCTATGCGACGAGCGATGCTGTTTCCTATGCGCTCGCAAAATACCGTCAGGATCTGGAGAAGCTGTTTTTATTGTATCAGCCTGACCTCGAGACCATGATGTGCGTCCTCGATAAGGGTCAGCTGCTGCGCCACGCTCAGGCTACGGGCATCGACACGCCGCCGACATGGCTCCCGACCTCGCGCGCCAACGCGCAGGAAATCGCCAACTCGATCTCAGAACGCCTGATCATCAAGCCGCGATGCCAACTCGCGGCGCGCAACTTGGTGAAAGGCACCGTTCTGAAGCCCGGCCCAGATGCACTGATGCAGCAGTTCGACCGCATGGCGGCAGTCGGGCCGGGCGATCCAAGCTTCGCGAAATCGCATCCTGAAATCATGTTTCCGATGTTTCAGGCTTTCTATCCCGAAGCCGTCAACAGCGTTTACAGCCTATCCGGATTTCGCGACCGGTCGGGAACGAAAACCGCCGTGCTTGCGGCCGTAAAATCGATGCAGCGCCCCCACAACCTCGGGATCGGCCTTTGCTTCGAGGAAGCCCCCGTCGATACGGCGCTCGCTGGCAAAGTCATGGAGCTATGCGAACGGATTGGCTATTACGGTGCCTTTGAATGCGAGTTCATTCAGGCTGGCGATAAAAAACTTCTGATCGATTTCAACGCCCGCTTCTATAATCAGATTGGCCTGGAAATTGCGCGGGGCCTCGACATTCCCGGATTGGTTTACGCCGCGGCGACCGGGCAGGACGAAAAAGTCGATGACTTGATCGCCGCCTTCGAGAAGCGCGAGAAAGGCCAGAACTATGCGTTTTGCAACAGCTTCCAGTTTCAGCTCATCACGCGCTTTCGTCGTGGCTTGGGATCGATGTCGCCCGAGGAATCCGGCCGCTGGACTGCATGGCGGCAGTCCTCGAAAAACATCGTAGAAGCCGCGTTCGATCAAAACGATCTCGTTCCCTACGCCATCGATTCCACGCAGCAGATCTTCGCCATTCTTCGTCGCCCACGAGCGTTCTTCAGAGACTGCCTAACGAAATGAGCATTTCGGCGCCCAACCCGGATGTCGTGATCATCGGAGCCGGCCCCTACGGGCTCTCCCTCGCTGCGCATCTGCGTGCACGCGGCGTGAATTTTCGCATCTTCGGCATCCCGATGGGCTTCTGGCGCGACTTGCCCGCGGGCATCAACCTCAAATCCCCGGCATCGAGCACCAACATTTCGGTGCCAAAGACGCCCGTCACATTTTCCGAATGGTGCAGAGAGCGCGGCCTTGAGGACTACGAGCCATGCTCGATGGAGTCGTTCGCCAACTACGGGCTCTGGATCCAGGCGCATTTCGTGCCGAACGTCGAGCTTACGAAAGTAACCGCCATTGCCCGGACGGATCGCGGCTTTGACATCACGCTCGATGACGGCTCCGAACTTTCCGCGCCGCATGTGATCGTCGCAACCGGATTATCCTATCTGGACGCAATCCCGGCCGCGTTTCGTGAACTGCCTCAAGAAATTTCAAAGCACACGTTCCATCTCTCCGATTATTCCGAGTATCGAGGCAAGCGTGTCGCGATTGTCGGCGGTGGCGCTTCCGCAATCGAAGCTGGCGCACTGGTGCACGAGGCGGGCGGATTCCCCGAAGTATTCATCCGCGAGCCGAATGTTCTGATTTATGATCGGACGCCGCGCTATCGCAGTCTTCGCGAGCGCATCCTGCAGCCGTCATCGCCCATCGGAAACGGCAAGGTGCCATTTCTGATCGGGCATTTCCCGCAATTGCCGTACCTGCTGCCCGAAGCTCGGCGTCTAAGATTGCTGCACGCGTTCGTTCCCCCGTCCGCACCCTGGTGGATCAAGGATCGCGTCGTAGGCGTCGTTCCGATGCATGTCGCGAGTTCGATCACCGGCGCGCGCACTCTTGAGCACGGCCTCAGCCTCACAATTCGGCAACAAGATCAGCCCGAGCGCGAGCAGGATTTTGACGCAATCATATGGGGCACGGGTTACGAAAAAGACGTGAGCCGCCTCTCCTTCCTGTCCGGCGATATTCTGAGAACAATGACGCTGATCGAGCAGGCCCCCAAGTTGTCCATCAACTTTGAGTCGTCCGTCGGCGGTCTCTATTTTATCGGCCCCATGTCCGAAATGAGCTTCGGGCCGATCACACGCTTCGTGGCCGGCGCCAGCTTCACAGCAAAATCGCTCTCCCGGCATCTCGCCCGCCGCGTTCCAAAACGCAGATCAGTTCAACCGTTACAGCAGCAAGCCTCCATCCCGCGCCTTGACGACAGGGTTCGCCAGCAACGCGCAGATCCAATGGATGTGAAGATCGATGAACGGCTCACCTGAATTGCAGCGCAGTTCAAAAACGCGATCCGCCGCGTTCGATCCGATCGCAGCCGCGAGAACGCTCAAACGCCGGTTAGCCGATCGCGTAGCAGAACATCTCACTCACAAATGGGACCAGCAGCACGGCGTTGACACCGGCGGACGCGTGGCCATCAACGCCTCGCGCGTCGCGGTCGTCGGAAATCACGCTGGGTCCGGCTACGACATCGTATCGACCCCGCCGAGCGTCTTTGCCTATCTCTCGCGATATTTCCCAGCGCAGCGCAACGACTACAGCTACATGGATATAGGCTGCGGCAAGGGCCGCACCGTCATGCTCGCCTCCGAGCTCGGATTCAAATCCTGCATCGGAGTCGACTTTGCGAGCTTCGCATGCGACGTCGCTCGCGAAAACTTGCCGCGCTATAAAAGCCCTGTTCCGGAGCGATCGCCGTGCGCCATCTTCAATGACTGCGCTACAAAGTGCGCTTTTCCCGACGGGAACCTACTTCTCTTCTTCAACAACCCGTTCGCGATGGATCTATGGCCCGAGGTCGCCCGCCGCGTAACCGAAGCGGCGGATCAAGAGCGTGCAGTGACCATCATCCTGATCGGCAGCTTCCCCGATACGATACGAGCCGCCGCCGATATTTTCACCCGCTCGCACGCCATCACCAAACGCGCCGAAGGATTGACACCGCGCTTTTGGGATTCATACGCCCCATTCCACTTTATTGTCCTCGCAAACGACCGCTAGCGTGCCTTGCCGCGGATAGACGTTGCTTGCCACCAAACCCACACCGCAATCGCGACCGGCAGACCGACCGCTAACCAGGACAACGCATCCCAGATGCCGTCGCCGAGCAGTGCGAAGATCAAGCCTACGCCGCTCACCACCGCCACGGCTGTTGGAAGAATGTAGGTTCTCTGCCAGATCGGCTTTCTCAGCATCGGCGGGCTCATGCGTGCGACCGCTCAACCGATGGCAACGCCAGCTCCGGCGGTTGCTCGGCAGGCAAGCGCCTGCGGGCAATCCAGAGGTAGAGCCCCGTGATGAGAATGATGATCGTGATCACGTCGAGGATCGCCCAGATTACCTTCAACGTCATCCCGCCGTAGTCGCCGAAATGCAGGGGCTTCGAAATCAACAGCGTGGTCACGAACCACGGCATATCCTGCATGTCCGTAAAGGCGCCCGTTTCTCCATCAATGACGACCGGCTTCAGCAAGTGCGACGTCAACGGCGTGTTGCCTTTGAAAAAGATGACGTAGTGCGCGGGGCCAGCGAAAATCGTGCCGGGAAAGGCGACGGTTTGCGGCTCCATATCGGGCAACTTGCTTCGCGCCAGCTGCATGGCGTCTTCCACGGAGGCGAGCTTCGTCGGAACCGGACGGTCCCTGCCCGGCCCCAGCATTTCGGAGAGCTGCGTGAACTGCCACACCTTCACGACGAGATCAGCCCAGGTGTTCACAACTCCTGTCGCGCCAACGACAAGCGTCCAGGCGATAACGACGATCCCGAGAAAATTATGCCAGTCGAGCCAGCGAACGGCGCGCGTTCGGTTAACGCGTATCGCGCCGAATTTCAGCTTTCGCATGAACGGGCCGTAGATGACGATCCCCGAGACGATCGCCGCAACAAAGAAGAGGCCCATCAACCCGAGAAAGAGCTTGCCGGGCAAGCCCGCATACATGTCCGTATGCAGCCGGTACATGATCATCGTGAACCGGCCATTGAAATCCGGCTCGTCCAGAAAGTTGCCGGTGTTCGCGTCAAATCGCGCGAACTGGTTTGTCGTCGGATCAGCACTGGCGCTGTCATTGACCGACAAAAACAGGACGCCGGGATTTTCATCATCCCACGACAGAAACTGAACAACCTTGCCGGGATAGCGCTCGCGCACGTTTTGCAGAACCTGGTCGAGACTGACCGGCTGCGTGCCCGGCGCGACCTCTGCCGGGTGTGCAGAGTCGTGCAGCAGATCGTCGATCTCATGATGGAAGATCAGCGGCAGCCCGGTGATGCAAAGCATGAGCAGGAAAATCGTCGAGACGAGGCTCGACCATTTGTGCACCCAGGCCCATTTCCGCAAAGAACTATTCGTCATCCGAACTCAGCTCACCATTTGTAACGCAACGTCGCGAGAATGGTGCGCTCCGCGCCAAGTCCGCAATAAGCGTCGCTCGTGACGCACGTTGCTACGTAATAAGTGTTGAACAGATTGGCGACATTCAGTTGCAGCGACGCGCCTTCGTATTTCGGCGACAGATAGCCGAGATCGTAACTCGCCGCGAGATCGAACAGGGTATAGCCCGGTACCTTCCAGACATTGCGCGAGTCGGCATACTGCGAGCCGGTATATCGAACGCCGCCGCCAAGTCCGAAGCCCGCGATCCAGCCTTCATGCCATGTGTATTTCGCCCAGAGCGAGGCGTTGTCGCGCGCAACGCTCGGAAAAACGTTGCCTATGTTCGCCGGGTTAGCGTCGTCCGTGATCTCGGCTTTGAAATAGTGACTGTACGCGGCGATGATATCGAGGTTCTCCGTGACCTTCGACCTAGCCTCGAGTTCCACACCGGCAACTTCGACTTCGCCCGCTTGTATAGTGATCGGCGGATTCGAAGCGTTGGGCGTGGCGACGTTCTGCTGCTTCAGATCGAATACCGCCGCCGACAGCATCGTTTGCGTTCCCAGCGGCTGATACTTGACGCCCGCCTCGACGCCTTCGCCCGTCGTCGGCTTCAGCACATTGCCGTTACCATCTTTCAGCGTCAGACCGCTGGCTGGCTGAAACGATGTCGAATAGCTGACATAAGGCGCAAAGCCATTGGCAAAGACATACGATAGCCCAGCAAAACCGGTCCACGCCTGATCGTCGATCGACACATCGACTGGATCATAGGCGAACGTGTTGAAGTTGAATTGCGTGCCGTTCGTCTCGGTATGCGCCCAATCGTGGCGCCCGCCGAACGTAAAATTCCAGCCATCGAACTTGATCTGATCCTGAGCATACACCCCGAGCTGATCATGCTGGTTGCGCGAGTTGAGATACCGCAGCAGCGCGCTCACAGGCGGAAGAGGTAGATCGTAGTTTGGGTTGTAGGCATCGATCGGCGGCGCGGCCCCGAACCGATAGTCCGAAGCGCCCTGGCCGTATTGGTAATCAAGACCGACCAGCGCCTTGTGCGCGAGTGCGCCCGTGAAGAAGCGCGCCTCGAGCTGGTTATCGACCACGATGTCGTTCGTATACCCGGCGACGTAATTATTCGTGCGATTGACAGTGCGGTAATCGATGATCTCACCCGTGAGATCTCTTGCCAAACCTTCCGTCCGGATGGACGTCACCTCCGCATCGACGCTGCTGAAGCGGACGTTCTGACGGAACGTCAGGGCGCTGTCGAAACGATGCTCGAAGGCATAACCGAACCAATATTCGTCGAGACGCGAATGATCGTTGTCGGGATCACCGAGATAACGGCTGTATGGAATACGCCCGAGCGGCGCGTATTTTTTCGTCAGCTCCAGCGGCACATATTGCTGCGGACCGTACCCGTTGGTCGTTGCGAAGCTTCCAAGTAGCGTGAGCGTGGTGCTGGTGTCGGGCCGGTAGGTCAGACTCGGCGCGATGAAGAAGCGCTGCCGATCGGTGAAATCCATCTGCAGATCGGTGGTATTGCCCATTCCGACCAGGCGGTATGAAAGCTTGCCATCCTTGTCGACCGGACCGCTGAAGTCGAACCCGCCCTGCACCCAATCGTGATTGCCGAACGTGAAGAAGACTTCGTTCTGCGCTTCCTCCGTCGGACGCTTACTGACCATGTCGATCAAGCCCCCGGGAGGCGCCTGTCCGTAGAGCGCCGACGCAGGACCCTTGAGCACTTCGATGCGCTCCAGCATGTACGGATCGACGAACGGTTTCGCGAACGTCAGGGTCTGCTCGTTCGGCAAGATCAGGCCGTCGAGATAGGTCGGCGCTTCGAACCCGCGAACGACGAACACGTCGAAGAGTCCGCTGGCCGTATATTTTTCGAGCATGATGCCGGGCGTATAGCGGAGCGCCTGACCGATCGTCTGCGCATTCTGTTGCTCGATCTGATCCTTCGTAACCACATTGACCGTGCGTGGCACTTCGAGCAAAGGCGTGTCGGTCTTGATGCCGGTCGCAGTTCTGGTCGCCACGATGCCATCGACAGGCCCCGTCGCCGTTTCGGTGGCGGTTCCGGCTGCACTGCCGACCTGCTCCGTAATTTCGACCGGAGGCGGTGCAGGCTGCGGCGCACGTGCCTGAGCGGTGCCCGCACGCTTCGTCGTCTTCTTGGCCTTCGACGCCGTTTTAACTTTGGGCGCCGTTGTTACCACGACTTCGGGCAACTCCGCTGCGCCAGGACTCGTTGCGTCCTCAGTGGCTGCGGGCGGAGCTTGCTCCGGAGGTACCGGAGATGATTGCGCGGGAGCTGGCGGCGCAGGCGTGGCGGGCTCCTGCGCAGCAGCCGGATACAAACCAGCCGCCGTCGTCGTTATAAAGAAGAATGCAAGCGTCCAGACATGACCGGCTCGCACCGAGCGCCGCGTACCAACCTCGGAAGCAATCACGGAACGAGTCAATTTCCCCTCCAACATACTCTTTCTCCCCCCGGAGAAATTTTCCGAACCGTACGAAGTGCATTGATCGCGAGTGCGCCGAGTACTCTTCGACGCGCAAGCGTTACGCTTGACCGCGCACGGCATGCGATCAGTCCAAATTCTCCGGTGCATCAGAAGCGAGCGCGCAGCAGGTTTCCCGAGGCCTCTCCGCAAAGCTCGCTCACCACTGACCTCGCAGCGCTTCGGCGCCCGCCGCAAATCCTTACTAAATTAGTCATCATTTAGCGGAGATGGCGAACGCTCCGCCAGACAGGCGGCTATTCTCGTTCAACGAAATACTATCGCGGAATGCGACGGCTCATCGGCGGGGAAACTTGCGCGTGGGCGGCTCGCCGAAGTGACGGCGATAGGCGGCTGTGAAGGCCGCGGGGCTCGAAAAGCCGACCTGATAGCCGACTTTCGCGACGGGCAGTTCCGTGTCACTCAGCATCGCGCGCGACAATTCCAGGCGTTCGCGGCGTATATAGCCGAAGATCGACGTCCCGTACGCGGCTTTGAAGTGCGCCTGCAAGGTCGTCAGGTTGAGCCCAACCTGCATCGCGAGATCGAGCGACTTCGGCGGCGATGCGAGGTTGGCATCTATGATCTCGCGCGCTTGCACGACTCGGTCATAGTTTTTTCGGCCGAGCGTGTTCGCAATCCTGTTCGCCTCTTTGAGCATAGATGCCGCTTCGAGGACGAATCCGAGCGTGTTGGTCTCGAGAAAGAGTTCAGCAAGTTCGCCGCGATAGGGATGCGCGAGACTGCGCTTCGCGATCTCGACCATGCGGCGGGACTTGGGAAGAACGACGGCCTGATAGTCGACGTTCAACAACCCACGCAACGCCGCCAGACCATCATCGGTCACATCCGGCCCGAAGCGTTCGAAGAAGTCTGGCTTCAGATAGAAGCCGGCCATCGCATTGTGCTGGTTTGCCTTGTAGTGGGTGAAGGCCTTTACGGGTTTGCCGTTGCCCGCGATGACGGCACGCCCGGCCTCATGGCGAACTTGGCCGTGCCCTTCGATATCGAAGACGGGAGGATCGCCGGAAATCAGAATTCCGCACCCTAGTGCGGACTCGATTTCGTACTCGACCTTACTATCGTAATTGACCCTCAAACGATGAGCGGCAGCAATCAGGCCGGGCTGAACCATGCTGAGAACGATCTGGCCGGTCACCGCTGGCGCGTCTACCTTGCCCGCATCGATCGAGTTCGCAGTTATGCGCGAGATCGACATGCACTTTGCAGTCAATCTGGCCATCTCCGAGACCGAGATGTCTCCGTCGTGAGTCTGGAATTCGCGCACGAGATCGTAGCTCCGCTAAATAATACAAAAATAGTATACTTAGCGGATCGCGAAAAGAACGCCGTTATGACAACGGCTTGATAAGCTGAGGCAACTGCCGACGGTCCTGGGCCGTCTCACGCGCATATTGAAAAACTTCTAATCTACAGAGCTCGCGAACCTCCCGATCTAGACCGAAACCCGGAGGCAACCGGGTTTCGGGACTTCATCAGGCGCAGATCAGTACTGCTTCGGGCACCAAGATTCCTTCGACGACTTGCAGGCTACGGGAAATGCTTTGGCCATCTTCTCGGCCTGGGCCCATTCGTCCGAATCGACGCTATTATTCACGTCCTGATCCATTGCGGTGAACGTCGGTGCCGGATCGAGCTTCAGGGTTGCAACGTTGGCTTCCCACTCGGTTCGGCTGATCGACCCGTTACCATCCGTGTCGAGCTGCTTGAACTTACTGGCCCAATCGTCAGCATAAGCCGCGCCGGAAAACAGAAGAATTGCAGCAGTCGCGAATATGGCTCTCGTCATGCGTCTTCTCCCAATATTATTTTATTGCGTCCCGTTCGGTCGAGCGCGAAGCCCATCCCGCGGCAACACCACTAGCGGCGCCTTGTTTCGGATTTTTCGCAATGGCACGTTTAGCAATATGATGCTGGAGAGTTGGCAATACGCCGAACTTTCACCCGTGCTTCAACGCATTACGGATAAATGATTTGACGATTTTATTTAATCGATCCTGATGTGTTCGATTACGAACGAAAGCAGGAAAGCGCGCCATGACCTATCGTAGAGTTTCCACGATTTACCTATGCGGCGCGGCGTTGCTCAGCACGTCCGGACATGCGCTGGCGGCCGACGTTCCGGCAAGAAAGGCGGGACAATGGCAGCTCACATCGGTTTCGGATTCAATCGGGATGACAACCATCAGATCGTGTATCGCCGCGACCGATAACGTCGTTCTCGGCGACAATTCAAAAAATTGTGGACCTGTCGACGTCAAGACAATCGCGAATGAAACATTCGTCAATGTTACGTGCTCGGCCGGAAATAGCCGGCAAAAGATCAGCACATTGCTGACCGGCGATTTCAATACCTGGTATCGAGCCGTTACAAAAATAACGTTCGATCCGCCTCAGGCCGGCGTTTCGCACCTCGGCGTGATCGTCGATGGCAAATATCTCGGCGAGACCTGCGAAGCGGACAAATCCGCCGCGGCCAAACCCTGAACTGACGCCTCCGGCGCTTGCAAACGCCGGAGTGCGCCGTCCTTTAGCGAGCCAGTATTAGTTGGGCAGCACCACTTTCGGCGGCTCGATGCTCAACTCCTTGACGATCGTGAAAGTGCCGTCGAACACGCGGCTTTCGGGCTCAGTGACCGGCGTCACGATGTTGCGCGCGGGCAGCCCTGTCGCCTTATCGACGTAGACGTTCTGCAGATTGGGCGCGCTAAGCGCTTTAACGCGCGGACCTTTGTCCTTGGCATCGGCAGGCAACGGCATCGCCAGAACGCCCTGATAAAGCGCGTAGGTCTTGCCCTCGAATTCCTTGTCGCCGAGGCATTTGTACTCGGTCGAAACTTTCGGAGAATCGGCAACCGTGTCCTTGATCTGGTTGGCCACCGTTTGGGCAAACGCCTCCGGCAATTCCGCCCAGCCACCACCCTGGTTCGACCAGGCTTTTTTGCCGACGACGATCATTTCCATGGCAGCACCCTCGCCGCCCAGCGTCACCGTCTGGTGCATGCGATCCGGCAGCACATAGTCCGCCTGCATCTTCAGCATGCCGTCCTTGTTTTTGATCGTCGTTTCCAGCCGGAATTTGCCCGCCTCGCGAAGCTTGGCGAATGCTGCATCGACCTGGTCCTTGCAGCTGACATCCGCAAACGCCGAACCGGATAGGCAAGTCAGAAAGATAGCGAAAATGATACGCATGGGGCTCCGCACCGGTTGGATCTGAAGGATGCACATGGATCGCCCGAAACCGATTTCCAAGTCACGGCATACTTCGATGGAAATAGTTCCCGGCGAGGACAGCGGCCGTCACTTGGTCCGCTGTCCTGCCATTTCCGGCAGATGATCGATGGCGATGCGCATGAGTTCGGGAAGGGATTTCACACCGAGCTTCGCCTTGATCTGCGAGCATGTGTTGGCGATGGTCTTATAGCTGACGTGCAGTTCCTCGGCGATCGCCGCATATTGCTTACCCTGCGCGATCAGCTCCAAGGTTTGAAGCTCGCGTAACGTCATGCCGCTCAGCGGATTGCTGCGGCCCTTGGTTTCCATCAGCGCGATCGCCGACGCGACCGTGTGGCTGAGAAACGGCCTGCCCTGGCGCACGGCCTGCAGCGCCTTCACGATATCGACCGACGACGTGTCCTTTAAGATGTAGCCGTTGGCTCCGAGGCGCAGCGACTGGCTGGCGATCATCGGATCCTCATGCATCGTCAGAACCAGGATGGGCGTATGCTTGTCATGCACGCGCAATCGCCGGATGAATGTCAGACCGACGAGAACGCCCTTCTTGATCGCAAGATCGATAATGATGACGTCGGGCTTGTCGTTCCGATAAGCACGGAAGCCATCGATCAGGTTCGAGGCCAGCGTGATGTTTTCGATGCCGGCATCCTCGAGAACGCGGCGGCATCCCTGCAGCACAACGGGATGGTCGTCGATCACAAGAATTTTTGTCATGATGTTATCCGTGAAGCTTCGCGTACCTGCAGGCGGCTAGCGTCCCTAGGCTCCGCTGGAATTTTGATGGCGATCGACGTGCCGCGTGGATTTCGCGCTTCGACGGCAAGCGTCCCGCCAGCGGAAAGCACACGTTCCCGCATCGCTGAGAGACCAAAGCCGGCAGCCGCCCCAGGTTTGAAACCGACGCCGTCATCGCTCACCCGCAAGCAGATCAGGATGCCGGGCTCCTGCTCTCTCGATCCGGCGCGAGACGATTCTTCCCGCAGTTCGATCAGGATGTTGTCGGCCTGCGCGTGCCGGACGGCGTTCGTCAAAGCCTCTTGCGTCGCCCGGTAGACGGTCAGCTCGATTTTCTCAGCATAAGCGCGAGCAAACGGACCGATCTCCGAAATGATGCGGACGTCCGTATGCCGCCGATCGAAATCGTTGATGAGATCCTTGATCAACGCCGGCAGCGGCACCTTGCCGATGGAAACCGGATGCAATCTTTTGAGTAGCGCACGGTTCATGGCTTTCAGACGATCAGCGATCGACAGGATTTCATCCGTTCGCGTCGTGATTCTGCGCGCCGACTCGTCATCGAGCTTTATCGATATTCTGTTGATCGACTCGGCGCTCGCCGTGATGCCGAACAGACAAGGCCCTGCTTCGTCGTGCAGCTCGCGCGCGATTTCGCGCCTTTCGTCTTCCTGAACGGATTGGATTTGCTTGTATAGCTCGCCGTTTTCCGCCCGCGTCTGATCGAGCGATGCCGCAAGCGAATTGAACTTGCGCGAAATGTCGGCGATCTCGACGACGCGCGGTATTTCGAGACGCCGCGCATTCTCGCCGGCTTCCAAAGCTACGAGGCCACGCGCCAGCGCTTGCAACGGCGTCAGTATCCATCCGAGCACGAAATAGAATGCTCCGACGAGCAGCAGCATTGAGATCGAAGCAACGATCGCGAGGGATGAGAGCTGCTGCCACTTCTCGGCGATTTCATCATCCGGATCGCCTTTGAGAATGATCTGCCGGTCGCCATTCGGCACACGGATGACGCGTGTATGATCCTCGCCGCCAGCCGGCATCATCAGGCTTTCGAACCAATCTGGCGTTTCGCTCAACGGCGACGGACCGTCATCGTCCGACGAGGACGAGCGCAAAAGCTTTGGCGGCGTGCCGCCATCCTGAACATAGATGCGCGCATGGCGCATATGGTCGACTTCCCGCGACACGAGGTAATCGAGGTTCGAAAGCAGGTTTTCCGCGGCGATGCGCCGAACCAGTTCGCGCAGCAGACCCTCCGCGAAATCTATCGACGCCTTGATCTCGACGTTCACCGCGTTACGGCCATTGACGACAGCAATCGTACCGGCAGCGGTGGTGGCGAGCAGAAGCATCAAGGAGATCGCGAGCAGGACCTGATGACGGATCGAACGTCCGAACCAGGCAAACCCCGAAACTTTCCGAAACAAGGCGTCCAGCATCAAACTAGCCGCGCGATCTGTAGCGCCGCGAGAGGTCATCGAGCGCGGCACGCTCGCTTAATCCCGCCTTGCGCAAATTGAAGTACTGTTGGCCGATTGCGCCAAATCCCTCGACCTTGCCCGGCTCGCGAACGACGTCTGCCAGCACTTCGACCAACCAGACCGCGGTTTCGCGGTCATCGGTCGGATCGAGCATCACCTCGAGCTGAACGGCCCTGTTCGCGATCATCCGTGGATCTTCTTTGAATATCTTAGCTGCGTTCGCAATCGACGCCTTGATGATGTCGGCCTCCTCCGCCTTGATGGCCTTGCCCCGGCTCGCCTCGCGCGAGATCAGCCATCCGGCTGGGTCAAGGTCCGAGGTCGGATCAAGCCAGCCCGGCTGTGCTTGCGATTGCGCCAACCTCGAGCGTTGATCCGCATGCTGATTGATTGAGCTGCTATCATCACATCCCGCGGAAAGCAGGGCGCACGCGCCCATCAGCCAGAATGTTCGAGATTTCATTGCTCTCGCGAGTTGTGAGGCGCGCAGAGCGCACGATGCGATCTGCGTTTGTGCCCGACCTATGCCAGAGAGAACGCCAGACTTCCAGGACAACGTCTGCAGCGTTCTTTGCCGATTCTTCCCGGCGCTATTTGCCGATCACACTGAAGACCCCCGCTAGTTACGTTGTTACGGTCCCGCCCGTGCTGAACGCGAAGTCATCGGAGAACCAGTAATCCGAGCGCGCGGTACGCCTACGAAGAGCGGAGAGATGGGCGGAGGAATTACCCAGATTTCCCTCTGACTAAAGGACGGATGTTGTGGCGTCGGGTTCCCGTCCCTCGCCACGCGCTCGTCGTCCAGAACAATAGCTGGGATTGGAAACGCGAGGATAAATTGGCATGAAAAGACTTGCTAGCACATCGATGCTGATGTCGGCGTCCTGCATGGCGTTAGCTGCCGCCGTGCACATGGGCGCGGCCACCAGCGCGCTTGCGAACGACAAGCTCATCGAGCTGTCGAACAGCAATGAAAACTGGGTAATGCCGGGCAAAAACTACGATTCGAACAACTACAGCACGAGCACGCAGATCAACGTCGACAACGTCAAGCAGCTGAAGCACGCCTGGTCGTTCTCGACCGGCGAGCTGCATGGCCATGAAGGTGCACCGCTCGTCATCGGCGACGTGATGTACGTTCACAGCTCGTTCCCGAACAAGACCTTCGCGCTCGATCTCAACGATCCCGGCCACATCCTGTGGCAGCACAGCCCGAAGCAGGATCCGGCCGCACGCTCGGTTGCCTGCTGCGACCTCGTTAACCGCGGTCTGGCGTACTGGCCGGGCGATGACAAGACACCTTCGCTGATCATCAAGACGCAGCTCGACGGCCATCTCGTCGCGTTGAACGCCAAGACGGGCGAAGAGTTCTGGAAGGTTGAGAACGGCGACATCAAGGTCGGTCAGACGCTCACGCAGGCTCCCTATGTCGTTCACGATCTCGCGATCGTCGGTTCGTCAGGCGCCGAACTCGGCGTTCGTGGCCACGTGACAGCCTACAACGTCCGCACGGGCGAGCAGGCTTGGCGTTACTACGCGACCGGTCCCGATGCCGAAATCGGTCTTGCTGACGACTTCAACAGCGCCAACCCGCACTATGGTCAAAAGGGCCTCGGCACCGCGACCTGGGAAGGCGATGCGTGGAAGATCGGCGGCGGCACGAACTGGGGCTGGTATGCCTACGATCCGGCAGCCAACCTGATCTATTACGGGTCCGGCAACCCGGCTCCGTGGAACGAGACGATGCGTCCTGGCGACAACAAGTGGACCATGACGATCACGGCTCGCGACGCCGACACCGGCAAGATGAAGTTCGGCTACCAGAAGACCCCGCACGACGAGTGGGATTTCGCTGGCGTCAACGTCATCATGCTTTCCGAGCAGACCGACAAGACCGGCAAGAAGCGTAAGCTTCTGACGCATCCCGATCGTAACGGCATCGTCTACACGCTCGATCGTGAAAACGGTGACTTGATTTCGGCCGACAAGCTTGACGATACCGTCAACGTGTTCAAGACGGTCGACCTCAAGACCGGCCTTCCGGTTCGCGATCCGGAATACGGCACCCGTATGGACCACAAGGGCACGGACATCTGCCCGTCGGCCATGGGGTACCACAACCAGGGTCACGACTCCTACGATCCCCAGAAGCAGCTGTTCTTCATGGGCATCAACCACATCTGCATGGACTGGGAGCCATTCATGCTTCCCTACCGTGCCGGCCAGTTCTTCGTCGGCGCGACGCTGTGGATGTACCCGGGCCCGAAAGGCGATCGTCAGAACTACCTCGGTCTTGGTCAGATCAAGGCCTACAACGCGATCACCAACGAGTACAAGTGGCAGCACATGGAGCGCTTCTCGGTCTGGGGCGGCACGCTCGCGACCGCAGGCAATCTGGTGTTCTACGGAACGCTCGATGGCTTCCTCAAGGCTCGCAACTCGGACACCGGACAGCTGGTCTGGAAGCATAAGCTTCCGTCGGGCGTGATCGGTTACCCGATGACGTACGAGCACAAGGGCGTCCAGTACATCGCTGTGATGTCGGGCGTTGGCGGTTGGCCGGGCGTTGGTCTGGTGTTCGACCTTCAGGACCCGACCGCAGGTCTCGGCGCGGTTGGCGCATTCAAGAACCTGCAGAACTACACGCAGATGGGCGGCAGCCTCGAGGTGTTCTCGCTTGATGGCAAGAACCCCTACGACGACGTCAACGTCGGCGAGTACGAGAAGGGCTGATGAAAGCCTCGGATCGCGGCTCGGCATCGAGCGGTGCCGCGATCCTCTCTCACAAGCTTAGCGTCTGCGAGGATGCTGGGCCGCGTGACGGCAGCCATTTCCGCTTCACTACATGGCGAGCCGTCCCGCGAGTTCCTTGCAACGCGATTGCCCCGAAGACTGGCGACTTCGGATCTCAAAATCACAAGCCGTCAGATGACTCTGACCAGCATTCGAAAGGTCTTTTTGCGCATGCCGCTTAGTATCCGTACGGATCGAAGCCATAGCACCATCGGCAAGGTTTCCAGACCGTTGCTCGCCGCCGCCGGGCTTTCCGTCCTAGCTTGGACGTCGATCACTCCGTCCTTTGCGCAAGACGCAACGACGAAAACAGCGGTCGACAGCTCCGTCCTTCGCGTATGCGCAGCCGCAAACGAAGCTCCGTATTCCACGAAGGACGAAAACGGCTTCGAAAATAAAATCGCGAAGATCATCGCTGAAGGGATCGGCCGCAAGGCGGAATTCGTATGGTCGGCGAAACCAGCGATCTACGCAGTTCGCGACCAGCTCGACAAAAAGCTCTGTGACATCGTCGTCGGAACCGATGCCGGTGACGAACGCGTCCTGACATCGAAGCCCTATTATCGCGCGCCTTACGTTTTCATCGTGCGCAAAGACTCGAACTTGAAGATCGCGAACTGGGACAGCCCGGACTTGGCGAAGGCCGGCAAGATCGGCTTCGTGCCGAGCACGCCCGCGTCGGTCATGATGGAAAAAGAAGATCTGTATAACGACAACATCAATTACGCATCGTCGCTGACGAACTTCAAAGATCGCAGAAACGCTTATACGCGCATTCCGCCCGATCGCATGGTGGGCGAGGTCGCGAACCAGACCGCTGGGCTCGCGGTGGCGTTTGCTCCCGAAGTCGCGCGCTACGTGAAGGCAAACGATGCGCTGAAACTGATTGTCGTCCCCGACAACAACGTGCGCTCGGACGGCATGAAGGTTCCGTTCCATTTCGACCAATCGTTTGCCGTTCGCAAGGACGACAAAGCATTGCTCTCAGCAATCGATGAAGCGCTGCCCAAGGTGCAATCGAAAATCGAAGATGTTCTGAAGGACGAGGGAATCCCTCTCGTTCAGCCGGCATCCAATAAATAAACGTCCGGCAAGCGCCGGTAATATCGAGGAAAGTGGACAAGTGGGACTGAAATCAAAGTTGAAATTCACAGTGGCGGCAGCGGGCCTGACTTTCTGTGCGTTGGTGGGGCTCGGTACGAGCGCCGGCGCACAGGAAGTTTTCCGGAATACGGTGACCGGCGAAGCGCTCGACGTAGAAGGTCAGGCTCCGAAAGAAGGGCGCGACACTCCTGCGGTCAAGCAGTTCATGCAGACGGGCGTCGACCCCTACGTTGAAGTCGCTGGCTGCCTTCCGAAAGGTGAGGAAATCTATCTCGAGTCTTGCTCGGGCTGCCATGGTCACCTCGGCGAAGGCAAAGTTGGACCGGGGCTCAACGACTCCTATTGGACCTACCCGAAAAACACGACCGACAAAGGCCTGTTCGAAACGATCTTCGGCGGCGCCAACGGCATGATGGGTCCGCACGGTCAGGATCTCGAACTCGACAACATGCTGAAGCTCATCGCCTGGATTCGCCACATCCAGAAAGATGATGTCGCGGATGCCGATTGGCTGAGCGACGAGCAGAAAAAGAACTTCAAGCCCTTCGACATCAAAGCCTGGGAAGCCACGGGCAAAGCTGCTGCCGAAAAGGCGCAGTGCAAGATTTCCGGAAACTAGTCTGGCCGCCGTCCCGATTGAAAACGGGCGGATCCATGCTGGTACGGAACAACAAGGGCGGCGAAGCCGCCTGAGCAAAGTAGAAGATGGAGGAAAGCCGATGAAGAAGAGTTCACTCCCGATCTTGGCAGGTGCAGTGATCATGGCCGCCGGTCTCATTGGTGCGACCGCACCGGCTGCGCTGGCATACGATGGCACCCACTGCAAAGCTCCTGGCAACTGCTGGGAACCGAAGCCGGGCTTCCCGGAGAAAATCGCGGGTTCGAAATATGACCCGAAGCACGACCCCAAGGAACTCAACAAGCAGGTTGAGTCTCGCAAGGGCGAAGAAGAACGCAATGCGAAGCGCGCAGAACACTTCAAGAAAACGGGCAAGTGGGTCTACGACGTAAAGAAGATTCAGTAGACGCGCACCCCTTAAAGACCCTCGGGATCTTGCCACGCTAAGACAAGACTTCCTCTTCCGAGGTCATTGGGGTGCTGCAAATGCAGCACCCCATTTTTTTTAATCGGCCGTCGAACCGATGCGTTTCTCCGGCAAATATTTGCATGGAATTTTCTGCGATGAATGGCGCGCTCGCGGGCTTGGAACAGGAACAAACCGCCTTGAAAAGCATGAATCTCGCGGACTGGCGTCAACACGCGCTCGAGCTTGAAAGCGAGGTTGCAAAAGCGGTGGTCGGGCAGGACCGCGCAATACGCCTCATGGTCATCGCCATCTTCGCGCGCGGCCACGTCCTGCTCGAAGGCGACGTCGGCGTCGGCAAAACCACCTTGCTCAGAGCCGTCGCACGAACGCTCGGCGGCGCTTACGAACGCGTCGAAGGCACGATCGATCTCATGCCTTCGGACATGATCTACTACACGTTTCTGAACGAAGAAGGAAAACCGCGCGTCGAGCCCGGCCCGGTACTTCGTCACGGCAGCGATCTTTCGGTATTCTTCTTCAACGAAATCAACCGCGCCCGTCCGCAGGTTCACTCTCTGCTCCTGCGCTTGATGGCCGAACGCAGCATTACGGCCTTCAACACGGAACATTCGTTCCCGCATCTTCTGGTGTTCGCCGACCGAAACCGCATCGAGCGCGAAGAGACGTTCGAGCTTCCCGCAGCCGCGCGCGATCGCTTCCTGATGGAAGTCGCCATCGCCACGCCGCCAGATGAAGAGTCACGCCGGCAACTTCTGTTCGAGACTCGTTTCCACGACGTCGACGCGCTGATCGGCATTTTGAAGGAAGGCGTCGTCGATTATCGGCAGCTCAATGCGCTGGCGAAAGTCATTCAGTCTAGCATCACCGTCAGCCCCGCGCTCGAACGCTACACGCTCGATCTCTGGAACGCGGTTCGCAATCCCGCAAGCGCCGGCCTGAACGTTGCAGGCGTCGACGTCGGCAAGCTGGTCGCGGGCGGCGCCAGCCCTCGCGGCATGAGCTACCTGATCCGCGCCGCACGCGTGTCAGCATGGTTGACCGGCCGCGACATGGTCGTGCCGGAAGATATTCGAGATATTTTCTACGAATGCATGGCGCACCGCATCTTCCTTGCGCCCGTCTACGAGCTACGACGCGAAGAACTCGTCCGCGCATTGATCAGCGACGTCTTTGCGAAGGTGCCCGCGCCGTGAGTGACGAGCTCCGAGATGTCGCCTACAGCATTCCGTGGCGAACGAGCGGCATTCGCGCCGGCGCGCATCGGAGTCATTTGTACGGCGGAGGCGGACGCTTCCGCGATATCGTACCCCTACTCTCTCTTCCCGATCCGAGGCGGATCGCAATCCGCGCTTCGCTGAACGATCCCTTCGAACGCCTTCTCGTGCGCCGCTTCGAGCAGCCGAGCGCGATCGACGTCGCCGTGCTTGTCGACGTTTCGACATCGATGGCATTCGAGGGCCGCTGCAATAAGATTTCACTCGCGGCGGACTTGGCGCAAGCGCTCGCGGTTTGCGCCGAGCGCGCCGGTGATACCTTCTCGCTCCTTCCCTTCGACAGCACGCTGCGAGAGGATTTGCGCCTGCAGAGAACGCTCTCGCGCGCCGCCCACTCGCAAGCCATCGAGAAATTGCGAGCGTTCACTCCGGAAAAACCTGGCGTCTCCGGAGTCTTGGAAGCGGCGACGGCGGTCTCCGGAACACGAAGGCTCGTGTTTCTCGTCTCGGATTTCCTATGGTCGACAGAAGATGCGCGCCGCGCCGGAGAAGCGCTCGCCTTTCACGACGTCGTGCCGGTCGAAATCGACGACAGCTTGCAGCTGGATGAGCTGCCCGACTGGGGCCTTCTCAATCTTCGCGACCTCGAAACGGGCTCACGGAGGCTGGTCGCCATGCGGCCGTCACTCAAAGCACGCTGGCAAGCCGCCCGCCAGGAACAACGCGCGCGCACGCGGCAAGTCTTCGATACGACGGCGCGCGAAATGTTCACGATCCGCGATCGCATCGACTGGATGCGGCTCACGTCATTTCTTCTATACGGAAGCGTTTGATGCGCGCCTGGCTGATCCTTGCATTTCTAATCATCGGCGGCGCGCCGTGCAAAGCGGCCGTCGAGGCGGTGAATATCTATGAGCCCCGCGCATTCGGTTATTTCATCGGCGATACGTTCGAGCGCCGGATCGAGGTTGTAACGACAGGCGATACCGAGCTTCTGGCGGCCGGACTTCCGCGATCCGGGCCACTCACCTATTGGCTCGAGCTGATCAACGTCGATCACAAGGTCCGCGAAACACAAGGACGCAAGATCCACGACATCACGCTGAAGTATCAGACGTTCTATGCGCCGATCGAAGCGGTCAAAGTCAAAATTCCAGCGTATCCGCTGAAATTCCGAAATCCGGGAACGGTTCCCGCCGCGCAAACTTCGGACACCGCACCGGGTACGGAGATTCCCTCATCCCAGGACGTCGCCTCGATCCCAGCGTTTCAAATCGTCATGTCGCCACTCAGGGAGTATGCCGTCAGCGACTTCATGTCGGGGAAATCGGTTGAGCTTGCCGACATCATGGCGCCCGATGCCAAGGCTCACGCCATCAGCACATCGCGACAGACGACATGGCTCGGACTTGGACTTGCGGCCTTGGCTCTCTCTGCGCTTCTGCTGCTCTGGCACTACGCCAAAGGCCCATTCGCGAAACGGAAAGGACGTCCGTTCACGATGGCCGATCGCCGGATTCGAGAGCTGCAAACCGCCGCGGGAAGCGATAGTCGCTACAGAGATTCGTTGATCGCGCTGCATCGCGCGTTCGATGAATCCTATGGCCGGCGCTTGTTCGCCGAGGATCTTTCGACCTTCCTCAGCCAGCGCCAGCGCTTTTCGACACTCAAGGAAGCGCTGCAGAAGTTCTTCGAAAGCTCGCGCATCTTCTTCTTTTCCGGAAACAAGCAATCCGCGGAAAGCAAGTTTCCCATCGAAGACGTTCGAAAGCTGGCTGCCGATCTCGCACGTGAAGAGAAGGCGGCGGCATGATCTTCACCAATCCCATGGCGCTCTATTTGTTGCCGCTGGCGATCCTGCCGCTTCTGCTCAGCGTGCAACGCCAGGAGGGCTACCCGTCACTTAGCGGCTTTGAAGCCGACCGAACGTCGCAAGTCATTGCGCTCGCACTCCGGATTGCCGGCACACTGGCGATGCTCGGACTCATTCTCGGCATCGCAGGGCTTTCGCTTCGCGAACGGACGATCGATCGCTTTGGCCAAGGCGCACATATCGTTCTGCTGATCGATCGCTCCTCAAGCATGGACGACACGTTTGCGGGACGACCGCCGAGCGGCGGGCAAGAATCGAAATCAGCAGCCGCAAAACGCTTGCTCAAAGACTTCGTAACGGAGCGTGCCCACGACCGCTTTGGAGTCGCCGCGTTCTCGACATCGCCCATTCATGTGCTGCCAATCACCGATCACAAAAAACTCATTCTCGGAGCAATCGACGCCATCGACCGGCCTGGCCTCGCCTTCACCGACGTCGGCCGCGGCCTTGCGATGGCGCTCGACATGACACAGGAGGACATTTCGCAGGCCTCGCGCGCGATCGTACTCGTCTCGGATGGCGCCGCCGTGATCGCGCGCCGTGTTCAGGAATCGCTACGCGCCGAATTCGCGCGCCAACCGGTCCACCTCTACTGGCTCTATCTTCGCACGCAAGGCACGAACGGAATTTTTGAGCCGCCGCCACCCGGCGTCGACGACATTCCGCAGGTTCTGCCCGAGCGCCATCTGAACATGTTCCTACAGGGGCTGCATGTTCCCTATCGCGCCTTCGAGGCCGAAAGCCCTGAAGCCGTGAAAGCCGCAATTACCGAGATCGGCAAACTCGAGCAGACGCCCATCGTCTATAGCGAACGCGTTCCTCAATACGATCTTTCGCGATGGGCCTACAGCCTCGCCGCACTTGGCATGGGCGTGCTGCTCGCCGCGAAATTTTTCGAACGATCGGTAACGCCGAAGCGGGGGGACGCTCATGCCGCTTAGCTTGGTCAAATTCTTATCGCCCTGGCGCGGACCGATCCTTTGGATGATCGCCGTCCTGGCGCTGCTTTTTACGGCGGCAACGTCCATGCAGCTTTGGCGAACGCAAAGCGCAAACAGTGCGATCTCGGCGCTTACCGCTAATAAGGACACCTCCGTTGATCCGAAACACTCGCCGTCGGAGCTCATTCTCGCGCGCGTCAATCAGCTGATTACGCACGATCGCATCGAGGATGCACAAGCGTTACTCAGCAGCAGCGAAGCGAACATCGATCCGCACGTGCGTGCCCGCGCGCTTTACAACATCGCCAACGAGCGCACGCGCCGGGGCTCCGAGTTTGTGCGCAAAGGCGACCTCGATCATGCCGCGGCTTTGATCAACGTCGCGAAATCCGAATACCGCCTGGCGCTCAAACTCGATCCGGCAGATTGGAACACAAAATTCAACCTCGACATCGCGATGCGCATCGTCCGCGATCTGCCGCAGGCTGAAAATCTTCCGGACGATGAGCAGGCAACGCCTAAGAAGGTGTGGACGGACCTGCCGGGCGTTCCGAAAGGCTTGCCATGATGGCATTCGGCATACCCTGGGATCGCCGCATGTTTCTGCTGATTGCAGGACTGACGTTGACGCTTGCGGCGCTCGTCGGATTTCACGTCGTCCGCAACCAGAACGTGGTCGATGCGGTCGCAATCGTCGACATCACAGGCAGCATGAACACGCGCGACATGGGGAGCCCGCCGGGCTCCGCTTCGCGACTGCAAGCGGCGCGTAACGCGCTGGTCGATCTGGTTCAAAGCGTGCCCTGTCAATCACGTTTGGGCCTCGGTGTTTTCACCGAGCGCATTTCGTTCCTGCTCTTCAATCCCGTCGAGATCTGCAACAACTATGACGGTCTGGAAGACGCACTGTCGGAACTCGACTGGCGCATGGCCTGGCAGGGCGACAGCTACATCGCGAAGGGGCTCTATTCCGCGATCGACATCGCCGCGAGCCTCAAAGCCGATCTCATTTTTCTAACGGATGGGCAGGAAGCGCCGCCACTTCCGTTCACGGGCACGCCGCCGTTCGAAGGCAAGCTCGGCGATGTCAAAGGATTGATCGTCGGCGTCGGTGGTACGGAGAAGGTCCCCATCCCGAAGTTCGACGATGAAGGCCGCCAGTCGGGCGTTTATGGACCGAGTGACGTTCCGCAAGACAACCGCATCGGCGCGGCACCGCCCGGAGCCGAAACGCGCGAAGGCTACAATCCCCGCAATGCTCCGTTCGGCGCGCCACCCGAATCCGGCGAGGAACATCTTTCGTCGGTAAAAACCGCGCACCTGACGGATCTCGCCGATAAAACAGGGCTGACATACGTCGAGCTTCAGAAATCCGGCGGCATCGCAAATAAACTGATGGCTTCGGCAAAAAAGCGCGTTGTGCCGACATCGATGAACATGGCCTACGTCCCGGCCTCCCTCGCGCTTCTCTCACTGATCCTTCTCTACGCGCTCTCGCTCGTCGGCGATCCCCGGCTAACAAATCGTGCCCGTCTGGCGCGCCTGCTTTCCTCAAAATCTGGAGCTTAACGCATGAATTTCGTTCCACCTCTCGTTGCTTCGCTTCTTATTCTTGCCGCAAGCTTCAGCGCCGCCAGCGCGCACGGACCAACGCCGCAGAAGGCCGATGAAAAGATCACCGTCGCGGCTCCGCCCGCAGCCGTCTGGGACGTGATCAAGGAATTCGCCGCAATCGGCGATTGGCACCCTGGTCTCGCGAAAGTGACGGCAGAAGGCGGCAACAAGGAAGGCGCGACGCGCACGCTGACGCTCAAGAGCGGTGGCGACATCGTCGAAAGTCTCGACTCCTACAACGAGAAGGAGATGTCGATCGAATATCGCCTTCTGAAGGAGAACGTCGACGCGTTTCCGGTGAGCTTCTATTCGGATCAGATCTCGGTTCGTCCTGCGGACGGCGGCAGCGAGATCGAATGGACGTCGCGTTTCTATCGCGCCGACACGACCAATGAACCGCCCGAGGACAAAAACGACGAAGCCGCAACCAAGGCGACAACCGACTTCTTCCAGGCGGGCCTCGCCGCGATCAAAGCGAAGGCGGAAGGCAAGGGCAAGTGATCGCCCGCGTCGTTGGCCTAGTGCTGGCGCTGACACTGGCTGCGGCTTCGGCAAATACTGCCGAAGCGCGGCAGGCAGTGTACGTCCTCTGCCAAGATGCGGGCATCCTTGCCGTCATCGACACTCAGGTCGATGAGATTTCCGCCCGCATCGAACTCGCGGGGAAACCCGCGTCATTCGCAATCGATGCAATGTCCGGCGACGCATTCGTCACCCAGCCCGAAACCGGTAAGATCGTCGTCGCCGATTTGAGGACGCACAACGTGGTTCGCACGTTGGATATCGGCGGCCAGCCCTTCGGCGTCGGCATCGATCGCAGCGGCACGCTCTACGTCGGAGACTGGAGCAAGGATCGAGTCGCCGTTGTTGATCCGCGGTCCGGGGCAATTTCGAAGTCCATTCCAACGGGTCGATCGCCGGCACATCTGGTGATTTCCGAGGACGGCTCACGCCTCTACGTTGCGAACCGCGAAGCCGATTCCATTTCCGTCATCGACACGCGCAAGCAGGACGTGATCAAGGAGATCGGCGTTGGCCATGCTCCGTTTGCGCTGACGCTGACGCCGGACCAGACAAAGTTGATCGTCGCCAACGCACAGTCGGCAACGCTTTCGATCATCGACACATCCTCGCTTTCCGTCGTCTCCTCATCCGAGACGCGCAAAATGCCTTATGGCCTCGCCGTCACCAAAAACGGTTCGCAGCTTCTCGTCGCGAACCAGGCAAACGGAAGCGTTTCGGTGTTCGACGCCAGCACGCGGCAACTACGCGCCGAAATCAAAGTCGGACGCTACCCCGAAGGACTGGCAGCCATCCAGGATGGGAATAAAGCCTATGTCGCAAACTGGTTTTCTGCGACCGTTTCGGTCATCGATCTCGCAACCAACACAGAGATCAAGCGCATCAAGACGCCCGACGGACCGCGCGTCGTGCTCGCCGCCTCGCTGCGCTAGGCACCGCTGCGGCTGGATTCTGTTGTTGGCGATGACAACAAACTTCGGCTTCTCAGCGACATCGAAAGACGCCGACGAGACGCCATGCGTGCCGACGAGCGTGCTGTACGAGATCGACCATCGCGATAGAGGCAAGCTCGAAAAGATCCTCAATGACGCAAGTCGCGTTGCCAACAGCGAAGCCGTTCTTTGGCGGATCGACAAGAGCGGGACACCCGCATCGTTCTTGTTCGGAACGGTTCATGTCATCGATAAAAATCTGCAGAGTCTGTCACAAGCCACCCTTGCAGCGATCGACTCCTCGAAGGTCGTCGCCGTTGAAGCCGCTGAGACATCGCGATCCTCTCTGACCAACGCGATGGCGCAAGCGCAGCCGTTGATGGTTTCGCGCGATCGCGAGTTGCAGCGCATTCTCGCCGACGATGAAATGGCCGTCGTCGAAAAAGTTCTTGCCGATGCCGGTTATCCGCCGCAGCTGGCTTTGGGCTTGAAGCCTTGGGCCGTCACGATGTTCCTGGCCGACTCGCGGTGTCAGCGGCAGCTTCAGGACCTCGGCATGAAGCCGATCGATACGCTCGTCATCGAAAGAGCGCAGGCGTCGGGCACGCGCATCGTCGGCCTGGAGACGACGTTCGAGCAATATAGTTCGCTCGCATCGATCCCTTCCGATCTGCAGGCGACGTGGTTGAAGGCGAGCATCGAGCTTCATCCTCGCGTCGATGACGTGACGCAGACGATGTCTGAGTTGTATCGCTTCCGCCGCATGGACGCGGCCTGGACTCTCACGCGGGAACTGGCGCCGAATGCCGGTCTGGATGATGCGACGCTCGCATCATTGCGCGAGGAGCTTGTCAGCAAACGCAACGAGCGGATGATCGAGCGCGCCTTACCGCTGCTCGATCAAGGCAGCGTCTTCATCGCCGTTGGCGCGATGCATCACCTCGGCCCGCACGGACTCGTTGCATTGCTGCGTGAGCGCGGCTTCGCGGTGACGGCGATTGAATGACAACCCAATCAGGAGCGACCGATGCTGAAAATTATCGACGCAAGATGTGCAGTTCTCATGTGCGTGACGCTTGCCGCAAGCATGCCGGCAGCAGCGGAGGGCCGGTTCTGCGGCTCACAAGTCGAAAGCGGCGAAGCGTCTGCCGCAACGGAGGATGAGGCCAAAAAAGCCGCGACCGTCTGGTGGTCGTCACGCGCGGGCGCACTCGGCCGCGGTTACGAGTTCTGGGAGAACTCCAAGGATAAGGCCGTCAATTGTCACGCAGGGCCGCGAAACACGTTCAAGTGCATCGCCGTCGGCAAACCGTGTCTCCCAGAGGGCGTTCTCCCCCAACATGGGCCGAAACAGGACTTGTGATAGCGCGGCGACATAAACGTCAGATGTCGCCGTACTTCGATTTCGAGTGCATCGAACCGAAATACGTCCCGGTCCAACGCTCGACCTTTTCAGGCAGGAAGACGAAGCTTTGCACCTTGAACACCAGTCCTCCGCTCATGACGACCTGGTCTTTGACCGGGATCGCGTCGGCAGGAAGGAAATAGGCGCAGGTCTGCTTGCCCGCAGATTTGTTCACGGTGTTGGCCGCGATTTCTTCGCTGTCGCCGGCAGCAAGGCGCTGCATGTAGGCGACCTGCTCGCTTTTAGCGCCGCAGAAATAACCCTTCACGCGTGCCGGAGCGTCGGAGAAAGCTGATATTGACCAACCAGCGATGACCGCCAGAGCAGTACCCAGAAAAAGAGGAGATGCTGACCGTTGCACGGATAACCTCCGAAGTGGGTTGGGATCAATTCGAGCTGCTTCCTGAGAGTTCCTCGCCGTCGATGTCTGCGTTTCTTGAAAAGCTGCAGAGAGATTCGGCAAACATCAATCACTGCACTGCCGGGCAACCAGACGAACGCGTGGCTGTTGTATCCGCCAAGCCACCCGGCAGCGCAGTAATGAGAAATTATTCCACGAGAAGCAGGAATGCTTTCCCGGCATCGGTCGAAAGCTCTTTTTCATCGAGCGTGCCGTCGTCGTCCGGATTAGCCGCCTTGAAGCGCGCTTCGACAATGGCTTCGTATTCTTTCTGATCCAGCGTGCCGTCGTTATCCGGATCAGCCGCCTTCAGCTCCGCTTCGTCCACACGGCCCGACAGCTCTTTTGCGTCGAGCGTGCCGTCGTTATCGGGATCAAGCTTCGTGAACAGCTTGGCGGCGGCTGCTTTGGCTTCCTGAAGATCCACGGTGCCGTCATTGTCCGGATCAAGCGCCGTCAACGATGCCGATGCCGCCATCGCCTTATCGAGATGAGCCGATGCGGCCAATCCCGGAACCAGCAGCAAAGCGGCCAAGCCTAACAATTTGAGCTTCATCCGTGTGAACTCCGATCTATCGATTGCGCAGCCGCAATCCGTGCCTCTCGTCCTGCCGCGCTAGAATTAATTCCCGGCGCGATAGGCGAATTGCACGGTATATGAGGATGAATTCCCGAAGTAAGGTGATAATTTCCCGATGAAATCGGGAATTTTTCCCATTGACATGGAAGCGCTCGCCAGCAGCGTCGCCTGGACGCCGGAGAGCCTTGCTTCTGCGCTATCGAAGCTGCACGGAGTTGGCGCTGACTTTAGGCCCGATCAGAGTTTTCTCAAACGAGTTTCAACTCGACGGCAATGCGGATCAATTCGGACGAGGTTCGCGCGCCGAGCTTCGTTCTCAGCATGGCGCAGTCTGCCGCAACGGTTTTGTACGATACAGAGATATCGTTGGCGATTTCCGCCATGCTGCGGCCGCGCGCCAACATTCTCAGCACCTGATGCTCGCGCTCGCTCAGGAACGTCGTCGCTCCAAAAGCTTTCGCGCGCAGCAGCGCCATCTCCTGGATGAGATCATCCGAGATCCAGATCTCCCCGCGCGCCACGGCGAAAACAGCGTCCTTCAGATCGCTGGGGCTTCCGTTTTTGCTGACATAGCTCTTGGCGCCGCACTCAACCGCCTGAATAGCGAGCATCGGCGTGTCGCTCATAGAGAAGACGACAATCTTGGCTTCTGGATCATGAGCAATGAACTCGCGCGTGAGCTCGAGGCCAGACCCATCGGGCAAATTGATATCGATAACGGAAACATCCGGCGCGTCATTCTTCAACGCTAAACGCGCCGCCGCAGCCGTACGCGCCTCGATCATCGTGACGCCAGCATCCTCGGTGAATAGAGCCCTGCATCCTGAGATGACGATCGGATGGTCCTCGACGACGAGTAGCTTCACAAGGTGCCCATTGAGATTAACTTCCGGAATTCAAACATGTTCTAGCGGCACATATTCGAATATCAACGCTGATTACGCCGAGAATTCTTCCCGACGCTAAGATCACACGGGATTCGACCGATTGCGCCATCAAAGACGAGACAATCGCGCTTACATGAACACGGACTAGCTTGCGTCGTTCGCGATCGCGCGGTTCCCCAGACAATCAAGCAAACTCCAGTAGCTTTCGACGTCTTTCGTCTTCAGTTCCTCGAGGCAGAACTGCCGGTCTCCATCTGGCGTCGCAAGCCATCGATCAAGCACCGTCGCCCGGCTCAACGCTTCCCTCCGCGTACAGGCCGTCACGGATTTCGCCGCCTGGCAGATGCTTCCCACCTCCCACCGCGGAGCATCGGTATTGGCCATCCCTGTCGATGCGCTGGCAATCAGCATCGGCACCAACAGCAACGTCGATGCGGCAGCAATCTTGAGACGAGCGGGTTGCATGCAATTCCTTCGAATTCCTCACGCAGAAATATTAGACCAAAAGCAATCAGGAAAATACCGATACAAAATCAGAAAATATTCCTGCATATATTTGGATATTTTCCCATTTGCATATTTTCCAGCAAACGCGACCGCAATTAATGCCAGCTGTATTGCCAAACTCGCCCATGAGTGAGTTAGTGCACGTGTTCATGAGAATTGCCGCTTTTTCACTCGTGGAAAGTGATTAGGCCTCCGGCATTCGGAACCAAGACGGGAATAAATCCCGCCGAATTGAATGCTGAGGTAAGCGGCGCTCTGAACACTTTACGCGTGGCAATCTTTGGAGGAAGCGCAATGCGCAAAAGTGCATTTACACTCGGATTATTGGCGACGGCTGCGTTTTCAGGGCCGAGTTGGGCCAACGAATCCGTGATCAAGTTGACCAGCGATCCGAATAACTGGGCAATCCAGTCCGGCGACTATGCCGGCACCCGTTATTCGACGCTCGACCAGATCACGACCGAAAACGTCGGCCAGCTCAAAGTGGCTTGGACGTTCTCGACCGGCGTCCTGCGCGGCCATGAAGGCGGCCCGCTGGTCATCGGCGACACCATGTGGCTTCACTCGGCGTTCCCGAACATCGTGTTCGCTCTAAACCTCGCCGACGAACAGAAGATCATCTGGAAGTACGAGCCGAAGCAGGATCCGGCCGTCATTCCGGTGATGTGCTGCGATACGGTCAACCGCGGCCTCGCTTATGCCGACGGCAAGATCTTCCTGCACCAGGCTGACACTTCGCTCGTAGCTCTCGATGCGAAGACCGGCAAGGAACTCTGGAAGGTCGTCAACGGCGACCCGAAGAGAGGCGAGACCGGCACGCAAGCTCCGATGGTCATCAAAGACAAGATTGTCGTCGGCATCTCCGGCGCCGAGTTCGGCGTCCGCTGTTCGATGACCGCATACGACATCAACAGTGGCAAGCGCGTATGGCGTGCTTATTCCATGGGGCCCGACTCCGATGTGCTGGTCGACCCCGAGAAGACCATGATGCTCGGCAAGCCGGTCGGCAAGGACTCGTCCTTGAAGACCTGGAATGGCGATCAGTGGAAGATCGGCGGCGGTTCGACGTGGGGCTACATGGCCTTCGATCCTGACTTGAACCTCATGTACTACGGCACCGGCAATCCCTCGACCTGGAACGCTGGCCAGCGCGCGGGACCGGATGGCAAGCCGATCGATCAGCTTTACTCGATGACGATGTTTGCTCGCGATGCCGATACCGGTATCGCCAAGTGGGCATACCAGATGACGCCGTTCGACGAGTGGGACTATGACGGCGTCAACGAGCCGATCCTTGCCGAACTCGACTTCGGCGGCACGAAGCGCAAAGCGGTCACGCACTTCGACCGTAACGGCTTCGGCTACACCTGGGATCGCGCTACGGGCGAGCTTCTCGTCGCTGAAAAATTCGATCCGGTCGTGAACTGGGCCACCGGCGTCGACATGGACAAGTCCAGCAAGAACTATGGACGTCCGATCCGCGTCGCCAAGTACTCAACGTTCGCGGATGGCAAGGGAACCGACGTCAACCACAAGGGCATCTGCCCCGCGGCTCTCGGCTCCAAGGACCAGCAGCCGGCTTCCTACTCGAAGCTGACCGGCTTGTTCTACGTGCCGACGAACCACGTGTGCATGGACTACGAACCCTTCAAAGTTTCGTACACCGCTGGTCAGCCCTACGTGGGCGCGACCTTGTCGATGTATCCGGCGCCCGACAGCCACGGCGGCATGGGTAACTTCATTGCCTGGGATGGCGTGAAGGGCAAGATCGTCTGGTCGAAGCCTGAGCAGTTCTCGGTCTGGTCAGGCGCGTTGACGACAGCTGGCGGCATTGCCTTCTACGGCACGCTCGAGGGCTACTTCAAAGCCGTCGATCAGAAGGATGGCAAGGAGCTGTTCAAGTTCAAGACGCCGTCGGGCATCATCGGCAATGCGATGACGTACACGCACGGCGGCAAACAGTACGTCGCCGTGTTCTCGGGCGTTGGTGGCTGGGCCGGTATCGGTCTCGCGGCTGGCTTGACGAATCCGAACGACGGCCTCGGCGCTGTCGGCGGCTACGCTGGCCTCAAGCAGTACACCAACCTGGGTGGCTCGCTCACCGTCTTCTCGTTGCCATAGCGCTTCCTCCATAGAAGTCTCAGGCTACGAGCACCTTGGCCGGCATGATCACGCTCATGCCGGCCATTTTCATTTGCGGCAGAGTAGCGAACGCATCCGGCTCCAGGTGGCGACGAGAAAAATATGATCGGCGCTATCGAGGCTCGGGTGCTTAAGGCCGCCTGGCCATCCGTCGATTATCGTCGGTCATCACAACGGCAACGACACAGCCCGATACGAATGTCAGAGCGCCGATAGCGCAGATGGCGGCAGCAAACCCAAAGCGATCTGCGATGAGGCCAGCCGAAAGCGCGCCGATTGCGTAGCCGAGGTCGCGCCAAAATCGATAGACGCTGAGAGATCGCGCGCGCCAGGAAGGATGCGCGGCATCGGAGACGGCGGCGATCAGGCTCGGATAGACCATCGCGGTGCCGAGTCCGAGAAGAACGCTTGCGACCATCCAGCCGCTGAACTCGCTGCTGACAGCCGTCAAAATTAGCCCGCCGGCTTGAACCCACATTCCTCCGACGATCAATCCCTTTCTGCCCCAGCGGTCGCTCAATGGGCCGGTCACGACCTGGGTGATACCCCAGACCATCGGATAGATCGCCTTGATGATGCCGATCCGCTCCACGCCAAGTCCGAGCCCGGTAAAGAATAGCGGGAAGATGCCCCAGCTCATTCCGTCATTGAGGTTGTTGACGAGTCCTGCCTGGCTGGCCGCGAACAGATTGCGATCCTTGCACGATGTCAGCAGAAACACCTCTCGGAAGGAGAGCGGAGACGCATCTTGAGCGGCACCTTTCGCCTCGAGCTCGACGTGATGGCGCGTATCGCGAACGACCAGCGTCGAAAGCAACGTGCCTGCAACGGCGTAAAAAACTCCGAGATAGATCGGTACGGGGCGCAGCCCGTATTGGCTCGCGAGATAGCCCGTCAGAAAAGCCGTCGCGCCAACGGCAAAATAGCCAGCGAACTCGTTCAGCCCGACCGCGAGCCCGCGGCTCTTGGGGCCGACGAGGTCGATCTTCATGATGACCGTCATCGACCAGGCGAAGCCCTGGCTCAATCCGAGCAGAACGTTTGCCGCGATAATCCATCCCCAGTTTGGCGCACCGATAATCATGAACGGAACGGGCAGCCCGATCAGCCAACCGATCACCAGGACATGCTTACGACCCCAACGGTCCGCCAACTGGCCGGATACAAGATTGGCGAACGCTTTGACCAAACCAAAGCTGACGATGAATGAGGTGATGAGCGTCGCGGACTCGATATGGAAATCCTCGGCGCCGATCAACGGCACGACGGTCCGCTCGATGCCGACCATGCCGCCAACAAAGGCGTTGATCAAAACCAGCAGAGAGAATTGCCGCCAATTCTGTTTCAATCCCAGGCTAACGGTGGAAATCGTTTGTGCTCGATCTGCAGGGATCATCGGATGACGTCTGATTATTTCGCAAAGAAGCGGACTTCATCGGTTTGGCGGCTGTAAGCCGCCCTTAAACTGTTTCGCTAGCGAGCAGCGAGTAGGCGCGTGCTGAATTCTAGAGATCCACCACCTTGGCGCGCATTGCCCCCCTGGCTTAGTCATCGTAGTCAATCTTGCTTACGATGGCCTCGAACATTCTTGTAATCAATCTCGGAGTTCATCGGCGCGCGGCGTCGATGCTCATCAATAGACAATGCAAATGCACCTATCTAAAAACAAAATATATGAACTGACAGCCTCGGCGTGGATGGCCTCGACGTTGGGCTGCCCATAGACTATTCGCTCGATATTTTATGAGCGCCCCAGGCAATCATCGACCTTGCTCGAGGGACATTGTCCAATGCTGCAGCCTATAGAGTATGGGCTTCTGTCTCTTGTCGCGATGCTGGTGGCAATATCGGCCTACAGTGCGCGCATGTATGCGTCTTTGAGGCGCGCCCGTTTCGGGCTCCAAACGGAGACGTTCAATCGCTTAGCCGCAGAAGAACGGCTCGCTGATCGAGAGCAACGTCTCTGCCAGATCATCGCCACCGAACCCGAATGCGTGAAAATCCAATCCCTCGACGGCGTCATCCTGGAGATGAATCCGGCCGGCCTTTCCTTGGTCGATGCGGACAACGCTGACGATATCGTTGGAACATCGGTCTACCGCGTCGTTGCGACGGAATACCATGAAGCCTACGAGGCGATGACGAAACGCGTATTCAATGGCGAGAGCGTCAAGCTGGAGTTCAAAATTCTGTCCTTGAAGGGGTCTTTGCGTTGGCTCGAAACGCACGCCGCGCCACTTCGCGATCAGGATGGCGCAGTGACAGCGCTGCTTGGCATCACGCGCGACATCAGCGAACTCAAGCGCTACGAAGATGAGATGCGCCTGCACTATCGCGAACTGTCGGTCGCTTCACGCCTCAATTCCATGGGGCAGATGGCGACAGCGCTCGCACACGAACTCAATCAGCCGTTGGCCGCCATCGCCAACTATTCGCGAGGCTGCCTCTACCGGCTCGAAAATGGGTCCAAGTCCGCCGAGCTAAAAAGAGCCATGGAGCACGTGTGCAGCCAAGCTGAGAGGGCCGGCGACATCATCGCGAGTATCCGCCGCTTCCTTTCCAAAGGTAACGTCACGTTTCGTCAGCTGGATATCGGCACAGTCCTTTCGGACGCTATCCGGATTGTTGCGCCGGAGGCTCAAGCGCACGGAGTTAAGCTCTGCACGCGCGGCGTCGGCTCCATCCCACCGATCATGGGCGAGGCCATCCAAGTAGAGCAAGTCATACTCAACATCGTGCGCAACGCCATTGAAGCCATGGCCACGGACGAAAACGGGCGCGGTCGGACCGTGACAATATCGTCGGAATATTCTCAGTCGGGGTTGGTGCGCGTCTCGTTCAATGATTGCGGTCCCATCGCACCTGCAATCGATACTGAAAAAATGTTCGAAGCATTTTTCACCACAAAGCCGAAGGGAATGGGAATGGGGCTGCCGATATCGAAATCGATTATCGAAGCACACGGTGGGCAACTACTCGTCAAAACGAATGCACCGAACCCCGGCTTAACGTTTGTCATCGAGCTTCCTGCTCGGAAGAGAGTGGAAAATGCGGACTAGCGAGTGGGTCTTTGTTGTCGATGATGACCGGGCGGCGCGAGAATCTCTGGAATACCTTCTCACCTCGGTAGGCTATCGCGTCTGCGGATTTCAATCGGCCAACGACTTCATCGCTGGCTATGGAGATCGCGTGGGGTGTCTCATTCTCGATGTGCGAATGCCGGGCATGAGCGGTCTGCAGCTCCTGCTCGAATTGGAACGGAGGCAGCCGCCGCTTTCGACCATTCTCGTGACCGGCCACGGCGACGTGCCGATGGCCGTAACCGCCATGCGGCACGGCGCAATCGATTTTCTGCAAAAGCCTTTCAACAATCAGGCGCTGCTCGACAGAACAGAAGAGGCGATGGCGCGCGCGCGCGGATTGTACAAAGCCGAAATCTCGCGTTCGGAGGTCGATGCGAACTTCAACAGGCTGACGTGTCGCGAGCGCGAGGTCGCGTGGCTCATATTCGGCGGAATGTCCAACAAGCAAATAGCTGCCGAGTTGGAGCTGAGTTGCAAAACCGTTGAGGCGCATCGCGCTAACGTCATGGGCAAGATGTCGGCTCATTGCGTTGTGGATTTAGTGCAAAAGCTCAACGTGCTTGTTGGGCCAAAGCCCTTTCCGGATCTGAAAAGCGTTCGATCCCACTCGACGGCCGGTTAGGGAAAATCCCTAAGAACTGCAGTGATGCACCCAATTGTGGAGCGCTTCTCCCGGCGCGTAGCCTGCGCCCACAATAATATCAAAACACGAGGGAGAACCGCTCATGTCGCAGGACGCCATCAAGCAAACGCTTCTCGCAGCGATCGACAACGTCAAGCAGAACCCGGCCGCCGCGAAGGTCGTTTTTCGCGCTTCAACGCAACTCGGCGAGGGCATGCACTGCACCGGTACAGTCCGTGATTTTCCTGCAATGAGCATTGACGAGCCCGCCGACCTCGGCGGCAGCGATCGTGGTCCCAACCCGGTCGAACTCGTCCTGGTCGCGCTCGGAACGTGTCAGGAGATCGTCTACCGCGCTTACGCATCGGTGCTGGGAATCGAACTCGAAAGCGTCACATGCAATTTGCGCGGATACCTCGATCTTCGCGGACTGTTCGGCATGGACGAAGGCGTTCCGGCCGGCTTCCAGAAGATCATCTTCGATACCGAAATCCGGAGCAACGCGAGCCGGGAAGATCTGCAGAAGCTCGCACAGATCGTCGAGGCGCATTGCCCCGTGCTCAACACGCTTCAGACTCCCGTCGAGGTCGCCGGCAACGTCGTTATCAATGGCCAGGCGATGGCGCTCGAGGCAACCGCCTAAGCATGAGCCACATCATTGTTCTTGGCGGCGGCCCGGCAGGTTACGTCGCCGCATCCCACGCCGCGGCGCATGGTGCCCGCGTCACTCTGGTCGATCCCAAACCGCTCGGAGGAACATGTCTCAACCAAGGATGTGTTCCGACGAAGGTTTTGGTGGAGAGCTGCGGTCTTCTCGAAAAGATTAAGCGGGCCGAGTCTTTCGGCCTGCAATTCTCGGGTTCCGTCGCGGGGAATTGGGCTGCGATCAATCGCCGTTCGGCTTCGATCATCGAGATGCTCGGACAGGGCATTGAGCGATTGATGGAAGACCGCGAGGTGACGTTACTTCGCGGATATGGCGAGCTTGTCGATGCGCATTGCGTTCGTGTCAACGATCAGGTCGTGCGCGCCGACCATATTCTGATCTGCACCGGGTCGACCCCGCAGGCTGATCCCCAGTTCGATATCGATGGCGCGACGATCGGCACATCCGATGATCTGCTCGCCTGGGAAAGCCTGCCGCGCTCAATGCTGATCGTGGGTTCCGGCATCATTGCCTGCGAGTTTGCCTTCGTTCTCGACAGTCTTGGCGTGGATGTCACGGTGCTGGCGAGTGGACCACGTCTGATGTCGCATGCCGACAAGGACATCTCGTCTGTGCTGCAACGGGAGATGCGCAAGCGGGGCATCAAGGTTCAGCTGAACTGCCGTATCCAATCGCTTACGCATACGGAAGAAGGCGTCAGCGCATATGCTGACGATAAAATCGTAGGCGCTGCCGAGCGAGCGCTCGTGGCGGTGGGACGACGCGCCAATACTGCCGGCATCGGGCTAGAGGCAGCGGGCATTCGAACCAACGAGTGGCGCGAAATCTGCGTCGATGACGTGCTGCGCACGAACGTGCCGCACATCTATGCCGCGGGCGACGTGAACGGCCGATCCGGCTTGGCCCACGCGGCATCGGCACAGGCGAAGCTCGCCATCGATCACATGCTACGCCGCGAGTTTTCCTTGCTGGATGACGGGGCAATTCCTGTCGCCGTATTCACGAACCCGGAAATCGGTTGGGTCGGCAGGACGGAGCATGCAGCCGTTGGCGACGGTCTCTCTGTTGAAATTGGAAAGTTCGATTTGCGCGGCCTCGGACGGGCTCATGCCTTGGACGAGATCTCGGGCATGGCAAAGGTGGTCGTCGATAAGCACTCTGGAGAGTTGATAGGCCTTCACGTCATCGGTCCGCATGCGTCGGAGATCGTGCATGAGGGCGCGCTGGTGATCCAGCGTAACGGTAAGGCGAACGAACTGTTTCGCACCGTCCACGCGCATCCGACGATCTCCGAAGGCATCCTTGAAGCCGTCGAGGACGCCATCGGGCAGGCAACCCACAAGCCCATGAACCGCCAAAGGAGCGCAAATGCCCTCCAGCTTATCTGACGAGATGGGCTTCCATCCCTGTCACCTTTGGGTGAGACGCTGCAGCGAACCCGGCGAAGCCCATGTCGGCTTATCGGACTTTGCGCAGAAACAGCTCGGCAAGATCATGTACGTTGATCTTCCTCAGGCCGGAACGAGCATCGAGGCGGACATTCCGTTCGGAACGGTCGAGTCGTTCAAAGTCGTGTCAGAACTTTTGGCTCCCGTGTCTGGCGTCGTTCTGGACGTCAACGGCAGCCTCAAAGGGCAGGCCAACCTGCTGAATGACGATTGCTACGGCGCCGGTTGGCTTGTCCGGATCCGTGTCGATGAAAACGCAAACCTGTCGTCTCTTCTAACCGCTGACGCCTACATGCAAATGCTCGGCGCAAAAGCCAGGTGAACGCGCGCGATTGCTGATCGATCCGCCCGCGCGCCTCATCGCACGCGGGCGCTTCTGTAGAATGGCGGCACAGCGGAGCAAATTCGCTGTGTCGCTTATTCTGTCGATCGTTGGATTGCGCCGCCACAGGCACGTGCGCTCACCGAGTTCGCAAACACCACCCGGCGCCCAATCTGCGTGGCGCAAAAAAACAACCAGCTTTGATGTTCTTGAATAGCGGACGACGGAACGCGCTTTACGCGCCTATCCTATAAGTCCTCGCCGCAAGCCGCTGATGACTGTTAAGTCACTGAAAATATTGGTCGGAGCGAGAGGATTTGAACCTCCGACCCCCAGTCCCCCAGACTGGTGCGCTAACCAGGCTGCGCTACGCTCCGTCCCATACGTTCCGGCGGTGTCAGGAAGCCCGCTTCGGGCCCACGGCCACCGGCGCGGTCGTCCGCGTTGGGTAAAGGAACGCTTCCCGCCCGTCAAGGCGCGTTGCCGCGGGTGGACTGACGCAAGCCAACGCCTGACGCCCTCCGCGCTCGAACCTGCTTAACGCCGGTATTCCGGCAGCCGCTGCAGGATGTCGATAATCGGATAATCCACCCAGGCATGGGTGACGAGATCGCGGTGGCGGCCCGCTCCGCCGGGGGCGACCGTCACACCGCCGGTCGCAAGCCGCGTGCTGAGTTCGGGACTGACGTCGACATCGTGCGCGGCGAGAATGCCCTCGAGCTGCGCATTCTGGTTCCGCGTCGACCCGAGATAGACGCTGACGAAAAATGCCGACGGATCGGCCTCGATCCAATGCGCGAACTTGTCGAGATCGCCATAAAGTGAGTCGAGCAGTACCACGCCGCGAACGCGCTTCTTCAATCCACCCTGCTCGATCGCAGACGCCGCCGCGACGTACCCGCCGCTATACGCAACGAGCACGATCGGCATGCTGGCGAACGTCCGGAGCGCACGCTTTTCGCCAAAAAGACGCGCCAGTTGCTGCCCGGCCTCTCCGACAAAACGCCCGAACGCGCCCGGTTGCCAGAATTTGCCGGCGCTCGAATCACGTGCGTCGATGGCAAGCTGAGGCGCAACGAGCACGACATTGGCGTTCGAGGCGGAAATCTGCGCCGGCACCTTCTGCCGATCGAGCACATCCCGTTCCAGCGTCGCGCCGTGGCCGTGAAAGAAGACCATCATCAAAGCCGGACGGCGGATATCGAAACCCTTCGGGATGTGAAGCAGAACGCGATTATCGTTGTACGTCTCATCTTCCCAGTAGACGCGCCCGCTGCCGGTGCGGTGGCCTTTGCGGCTGCCTTCCGTGACGTTCAAGAACGGCGCGTTCGATCCCGGCATCGTGCCACGATAGGGAAAGGGCGCCGTATCGAACGGAACCAGCGCCGTTCGCGCCGTCGCCAGCGGCGCGCTGCGCGACCGAACCTGCGTTTTTGATGGCGTGATCTGGCGATGGCCGGTGGTCTTGCGAGCGGCAAATGCGCCTGCGCTGCCGAGGGTTAACGCCACCCCCGTGCCAAATGCCGCCGCGAGGAAGCCCCGTCGCCCGTGGTTCATGCTCTCAAATGCGATTTTGCCGACATACCCGTCCCTGTGTACGCCGCGCCAAGATTAGAATCCCATTTACCTTGGCCGACAATAGTCAGTTGGCGGCCGACATTATTTCACGACGTTAAAGTCCAAAATTGTCCATATCGTGAGTTAAGAGGACGCATGAACTCCAGTTGCCTGCGGGCAAGAACTCGGAAATATGCCTGCAACGGCGCGTCAGGTGTATTTTGGCAACGCGAATTGAACATGTCTCGCCGCCCGTTGTTGGAATTAGTGCGACTCAATACTGTCGCCGAATTTGCTAGGGCAAAGCCTTACTGATGACCAGCTCCGCCAGCACGAGCGCACCGTCTTCCAAGGCACCCGCTCTCAATATCCGAACCGTTTCGACCATGACCGCCGTTGCTCTCGCCGTCGCCGATATGATCGGCATCGGCGTGTTCACGAGCCTCGGTTTTCAGGTCAAGGACATTCCGTCGGCATTCTCGGTGCTGATGCTGTGGATCGTCGGCGGCGCCGCGGCGCTTTGCGGCGCCCTGTCTTATGCCGAGCTTTCGGCTGCGTTCCCGCGCTCCGGCGGCGAATACAATTTCCTCACCCGGATCTATCATCCCGCCATCGGTTTCCTCGCTGGCTGGATTTCCGCGACGGTCGGATTTTCCGCGCCGATCGCGCTCGCCGCAATGGCATTCGGCGTCTATTTCAAGGGTGTTGTCCCAGGCTCGTCACCGCTGCTTCTCGGCCTCGCCGTCGCATGGCTGATCACGTTCGTGCACCTGAGCGGCGTCAAGCACTCGGCGAACTTTCAGAACATCTCCACCTTGATCAAAGCCGCCTTGATCGTCGGACTGATCATCGCCGGATTGGCGTTCGGCGAGCCGCAGCCGATCTCATTCGCGCCTTCGGCGAGTGACATGAGCTACATGACCAGCGCGCCGTTCGCGGTCAGCCTCGTCTTTGTCATGTACGCCTATTCCGGCTGGAACGCCGCGACCTATATCGCCGGAGAAATTCGCGATCCGGCCACCAGCCTTCCGCGCGCCATCATCGCTGCGACACTCATTGTCGTCGCGTTGTACGTCGCCCTGAATGCGGTCTTTCTCTACACGACGCCGATCGAAGCAATGGCCGGTCAACTCGACATCGGCCTGATCGCGGGCAAGCACATCTTCGGTGACGTTGGCGGCCGTATCGTCGGCGCGCTGATCTGCATCGGGCTGATTTCCTCGATCAGCGCCATGACCTGGATCGGGCCGCGCGTAACGATGACGATGGGCATCGATCATCCGCTGCTCGCTCCGCTATCGCAGACATCTCGCGACGGCGTTCCGACGACTGCCCTGCTGGTGCAGATTGCGATCGTGACAATCTTGCTCATGACACAGAGCTTCGAGGCCGTGCTTGACGTCATTCAGTTCAGTCTGACGCTTTGCTCGTTCCTCGCCGTGCTCGGCGTCATCGTGTTGAGAGCGAAAGAGCCCGGCTTGACGCGGCCTTATCGAACCTGGGGCTACCCTTTGACGCCGTTCATCTTCCTCGGTGTCACAGGATTTATGATGTATCACCTTATCGCAGAGCGGCCGTTACAGTCTCTCGCCGGTCTCGCCATCATGTTGGCGGGCCTGGGAGTTTACGCACTGTCCCAGTCACGCCCGCTTACAGCTCGGATCTAATTGGATCACCTCATGGCAAGAATGCGGTTTCTCGCTTCCATCATCGGCGCTTGCATCGTTGCACTGACGTCGACGGCGAATGTTTCGTTCGCTGCAAGCACGAGTCCCGATGACACCGCGCGGTTCCTCGCGGGCATGCCGCCATCCGCGCTTTCGCCGATCGCGAAATATACCGGAGACGCTTTCTGGAAGCAGCACGCCAAGAGCTTCGACGACTCCTGGAGCGGCCTCGAAAAGCGGCAGCTGAGCAAGATCCGCTCGTTCGTCTCGAAGAACCTGACCAACCCTCAGCCGGTCTTGTTCTACTTCTTCAGCGGTCCCGACTTCCTATATGCCGACGCGTTCTTCCCGTCGGCCGACACCTACATCATGGCCGGGCTTGAACCGCCGGGTCCCGTTCCCGATCTCGGCAAGTTCTCGCATGCGGAGCTTCCCGGCGCTTTGCGCGAGCTGCGCGGCTCGCTCAATTCGGTGTTGAGCTACAGCTTCTTCCGAACCAAATCGATGCGCGTCGATTTCAGTCACGGCCGGTTGACGGGCACGCTGCCGGTGCTGATGACGTTCCTGGCGCGCTCGGGAAAGACGATCTACGACGTCTCGCTGTTCGATCTTCAGGCCGACGGCACGCTCCACCCGGAGGATGAGAAGATTGCCAACGCGACCGCCAAGGCCGCCAAGATCATCTTCTCCGACAACACCGGCAAGAAGCGCACGCTGTATTACTTCAGCACCGACCTTTCGAACGGCGGCATCGAAGCCAGCGGCTTCATGAAGTTCTGCGACACGTTCAGCCACGGCGACAGCTTCATCAAAAGCGCGTCGTATCTGATGCACGAAGACAAGTTTTCGACCGTGCGCGATTATCTGCTGAAGCACAGCGATGCGATTCTGGAGGACGACTCCGGCATCCCGATCCGCTTCTTCGCGCAGGGCTGGCGTTTACAGCCCTACGGCCGCTACGTCGGTCCGATCCCGCTGTTCGCCGGACAACGCCAGGCGCAGTTGAACGACGTGTTCGGAAAGGGCCGCGCCACACCGATCGATTTCGGGCTTGGCTATCGCTGGCGTCCGATGGAGTCGAACCTGCTGCACGCAGTCAAGGACAGCACCGTTACCGCGATGGTGCTGCCGCCCGAGAAACCCGAGGCAGCGGCCGTCCCGCGCAAAAGCCGCCTCGTAACGAAAGCCGCAATCCGGGAAGCCAAGGCCGATACACCGCCGCGGCGGCGCGTTCGCTATTACGCCCGCAACAAGGAACAGGCGCGCGTCTATAACCCCTATACGATCTTCGGATACAAACCCTGATCGTTGCGCGTGCGAGAACGCGCGCAACGACGTTTGGCCCTCGCTAGCGCAGGAAGTCTTGCAAGGCTTCCACGCGGGCCGGAAAGCGTCGAACGCTGATCGCGGATGGAAGCGTGTCCGCCGCGATGGCAGCGATATACGGCGGCGCCACATCGAGCGCCGCTGAGGCCAGCGACGGCTTTTCAGTTTCGCGCGTGGATCGATTGGCTCCTCCAATCACGCCTTCCTCCGTCAAGAGAACACCGATCCCAGACCCGCGCGCCTTGGCAATCGCTTCCAGGCGCACCCATGCCCTCAGCACGTCAACATCGCTTTCGGGATTGAGCGCTCCGACAGACGCAAGATCATCCGCGGCGGCTACGATGCGCCGCCGCCGCTCCGAGGACATCGAAAGAGTGCGCTGACACTCGACGTCGACGCCAACAGGAGACATCTGGCAAACCGCGATGAGAGCGACGCTCGCCGTATGCGAAACGTTGAAATGCGGCAGGCCATCACCGAGAGACGGACGCCCTCCAGCAGCGATTTCGAACTCCGCTCCGCGCACGCTCCGACCGGCCCAACGTTCGAGCACGATGCGCGTCGCAATCCGTGACGCACGCCACCGAGCTTGCCTTACGGGATCGCCGGAAAGCCGATCAACGCGAAGTCGATCGGATGGCGAAAGCCGAGGCGTGCTTGCTTCTTCATGTTCGAGAAGCGCTCGCGACGCATCGAGGTCGACAAAAACGACGTCAAGATCGCGCAAGCTCATGCAGGCTGCTCACCTCGGCTGAGCACAGCAGTCATGCTCAGGTCCGGCTCGCGCGGACCTTCTTCGCATCCTCGGCGCGGCTCGCCGGCGATTGCGGAACAGGCTGTCCAAGCAGGATCGCACGCGCAATCTGGAGCTCGCGGACCGCCGCAAGAACGTGCACGTTCATGGTGCAGCTCGCAGATTTCAGCTCGGGCGCGGCGGATGTAGCCGTTTGAGCAGAAACGCGCGAGGCAGGCGCGACGATCGGCTTGCGTCCGCGCTTGCGTGCCGGCGGCGGCGATGCACCCTCCGCGGCGCTTAGCGTGGGGATGGAGCGGCGTGCGGCCGCCTTCACCTGATCGACGCCATGCTCGCGCAAAATCTTCTGGACGCCGCGGATGGTATACCCCTCGGCGTGCAGCAACGTGCGGATGCCGCGCAGAAGCTCCATGTCCTCCGGGCGATAATAACGCCGGCCGCCGCCGCGCTTCATCGGCCTGATTTGCGGAAAACGGCCTTCCCAAAAGCGCAGCACGTGCTTCGGGATTTCAAGCTCGTCAGCGACTTCTCCGATCGTGCGAAACGCTTCCGCCGATTTGTTCATCGCTCAACTGCCTTTCCAATTTCCCGAAACCGTCGGAGAGCGTTGCCCGCCCCACATGACCCGCGTTCACGCCGAAGCGATGCTAGCCCTTCACGTGGCCTTTGTTGATGCGGTCCTTCATGATGTTGGAAGGCCGAAACACCAAAACCCTGCGCGGTGTGATCGGGACTTCTTCGCCGGTCTTCGGATTGCGCCCGACGCGCTCACCCTTCTGCCGGATGCCGAATGAGCCGAACGACGAGAGCTTGACGGGATCTCCGTCCGCAAGACTGCCCGAGATTTCCTCGAGCACGCGCTCCACAAGGTCCTGGCTTTCGTTACGCGGCAACCCGACTTTTGAGACCACCGCTTCAGCGAGGTCCGCCCTCGTCAATGTCTTGCCGACCATTTTTTTATTCTCCCATCAACGCCGAGACCGATCATGGTAGCGGCAGTTGGTCGCGGGGTCAACGTAATGCGTTGAAGAAGCAGGTAAAAAGTTGAGGACGGGCGATTTTTCCTGAGAGGCACCGCAACCGCGGCTACCAGCGCGCCAGAACCGCGCCCCAGGTGAAGCCGCCGCCCATGGCTTCCATCAAAATGAGGCTGCCTTCCTTGACGCGATGAGCCTCGAACGCCTCGTTGAGAGCGAGCGGGATTGACGCCGCCGAGGTGTTGCCATGCTTGTGCAGGGTCATGACGATCTTCTCGGGCGCGACGCCGAGCTTTTTCGCAATGCCGTCGAGAATCCGCTTGTTGGCCTGATGCGGAATAAAGAGATCGATCTCGTCCGCCGCATACCCGGTTTCGACCAGCGTTTCTTCGATGACGCCGGAAATCTTCTGAATCGCGTGCCGGAAAACCTCGCGCCCGTTCATCCGCAGATGCCCGACCGTTTTCGTCGACCCGGCGCCACCGTCCACGTAAAGCAGGTCTTCGTAGCGGCCGTCCGATCGCAGCCGTGTCGCGAGGATACCGCGATCGTTCCGCGTGCCGTGCTGCGGCTGCGCTTCGAGAACGACCGCTCCCGCGCCGTCGCCGAACAGCACGCACGTCGAACGGTCCGACCAGTCGAGAATGCGCGAAAACGTCTCCGCGCCGATGACGAGCGCCCGTTTCGATTGCCCCGTCTTGAGGAAGTTGTCTGCGATCGTCAGCCCGTAAACGAACCCCGAGCAGACGGCCTGCACGTCGAACGCCGCGCCTTTCGTAACGCCCAGCATCGACTGGATTCGAACCGCTGTCGCCGGAAACGTGCGATCCGGCGTCGCCGTCGCGCAGACGATCAGGTCGATGTCGATCGGATCGATGCCTGCACGAACCAGCGCCTGCTTCGCCGCCGCCGCGCCGAGATCGGACGTCTTTTCAGTCTCGTCCGCAATGTGCCGATTGACGATGCCGGAGCGCTCTTGGATCCACGCGTCGCTCGTATCGACGATCTTCGACAGATCTTCGTTCGAGACGATACGCTTGGGCAAATGCGCGCCGACACCGCGAATGACCGAACGAAGAACAGCAACCACGCCTAGACCTTTCCGAGCGCGCTGCCGGCGGAACGCTCGGGCGGAACACCGCCGCCACTGGCCGCCGACAACCGATGATGAAAACCGTCGATATCAGCCGTCAGCCGCGCGATCAAACCCGAATCCGCCATTTCATACGCAAGATCAACGGCGCTCGCGAATCCGAAGGCGTCAGTGCCGCCATGACTTTTAACCGCGATACCGTTAAGGCCCAGAAACGTGCCGCCGTTAACCCGTCGGGGGTCCATTTTCTGCTTCAGGACGCGGAAGCCGCCCTGCGCGAAAAGCGCTCCGAGCTTGCTCATGAACGAACTGGTCATCGCCGCCTTAAGATACGTGCCGATCTGGCGTGCCGTGCCTTCCGCGGTCTTGAGCGCGATGTTGCCAGCAAAGCCTTCGACGACGACGACATCGACAGCGCCCTGCCCGATCTGATCGCCTTCGACGAAACCCTTGTAGTCCAGCGGCAGCGCATCGACGGACTTGAGCAGCGCATGAGCCGCCTTCACGTCCTCGTTGCCCTTCATCTCCTCGGTTCCAACATTCATCAGCCCGACCGAGGGGCGCTCGACGTGAAATACGGCACGCGCCATCGCCGCGCCCATCAACGCATAGACGGTGAGCTGATCCGCCGTCGCACCGATGTTGGCGCCGACGTCGAGGACGATGCTTTCCGATTTGATCGTCGGCCACAGCGCGGCAATCGCCGGACGCTCGATACCGGCGATGGGCCGGAGAACGAGCTTCGAGATCGCCATCAGCGCGCCGGTGTTCCCCGCTGAAACGGCGGCGTCGGCTTCGCCCGACTTTACCGCCTCAAGGCTGAGCCACATGCTCGAACCCTTGCCGCGGCGCAGGGCCTGGCTCGGCTTCTCATCCATCGAGATGACGTGATCAGTATGGACGACGCGCGAGCGCGCTGCGAGCGCCGGATGCTGCGCCAGCGCCTGATCGATGCGCGCCTTATCGCCGAAAAAAATAAAACCCAGCGCCGGTTGCCGCTCAAGCGAAAGTGCGGCTCCAGGAACCAGGACCTCAGGTCCGTGGTCGCCGCCCATTGCGTCGATTGCGATTGTCTTCTGGCTCGCCATGCTCGCCGACCGGCCAAGACTCGCGTTCGGCGCAACATTCCGCCGGACTCGATCCTAAACCTGTTCTAACCCCGAAATTCGTCGAGACCATAATCTTTTGAAGCCCGCGAACAAGGCGAAATCGCGCCTCATGCACGGTTGCCGCAGGCGGACTATTTTTTGTCTTTCAACTGCGACAACGCCGCGAACGGGCTTGTTTCTTTTGGATCGGCCTGATGCGGGTCCTGCCAATCAAACTCCGCGCCCTCGCGCCGCGGATAAGGATCGAGCGAGGCCGAAACCGTCTCGAAAACGATCCGGCCGACCGGAATAACACCGCGTTCGAGAATATCGACGTCCGGGCCTGCGAGTACGCTCGCCTCCTCGTCATCATCCGGATCGTCGACCTCGTGCCGAAATTCGACGTCGAACGTCGCGTCGATGTCGTCGGGCACGGGATTGAGCGTCACGACGCAGGCCTGCTCCACGGCGGCAATGACCTTTCCCGTCAGGCGGTAGCTACCGTCTCCCTGAAGCTTGATGCGATAGCGCGTCGTCAGACGATCGAGCTTCAGCAGCTTGAGCGCTTCCGCAATGGCCGCGCGTTCGCTCTCGCTGGCGTCACGTTCGCGATCGAGTCCGCCCGCTGGAATGTCCGTGACGTTGTGGGTCCAATCGCTCAATTGCTCGCTCACGACACCTCCTCCGCGCCGTCGGCCTTCAGCAGCCGCGCAAAGCTTCCGTCGGCAACCAGATTGTCGAAGGGCGTCTTCGATGAAAGCTCTGCCGCGGCCCGCGTGTAGTGTGCGAGCCGAGCCGCCCGATCGCGAGCCGCGCCATCGCCTTCGAAAACATACCGCATAATACCGTCGTCGAGTTCCGAGCCTTGCTCTGCAAGGGCCGCGCGATAGACCGACGAACGCTCGTAGAACGCCGCTGCGGCGCGCTTCACCTTTTTTCCGACGACCATGTCGCCGACGCCCATTTCCCGCATGCAGTCGTCCATGTCTGTCACGAACGTCTCGATTGTGCGCTGCGCCACCTCCGGATCGGCGGCGTTCTGCCCCTTGAGCCCCTCGAGCATCAGAAACAGGTGCAGTGCAACCAGTTCGAACCGCCCCTCCGGTGTGTCGGGAACGCCCATACCCCGATAAAACTCCGGGTTCCGGGCAGCGGCCACGACACTGCCATAAAGCTTTTCTGCTGTGCGTTGAACTTCCGCGCGCCGCCTGAACCAGTGCAACATAGCTTGTAAGGTCCTTGATCCGCCTGGGAGCCGAGGGAAATGTCTGGGGATCGTGCGCGGCAGCGCGTATGGCTCGCGTTGCCCGCTTCTGATGCGCACTTTAAACACAGCGCGTCGGAGAGCGAAGCGATTCTGAGGGGATGAAGGGTCGAATGCGACAGCATGACAAGACGACGGGTTTAGTGGCGGCAGGTTGCCGTCTGCTCGCCCTTGTCTCTCTTCTGGCGCTCGCGGGCTGCGGCGGAACGGTCACCAAGCATGGTCAGGTGTTCAAGGATACGGACCTTCAGGCCGTCCAGGCCGGCATGAGCCAGGACCAGGTGCGCGCCGCCCTCGGTACGCCCGCGACGACCGCCGTCATCGGCGACGGCCGCGCGTTCTATTACATCTCCAGCACCGACACGCAGCAATCGTTCTTCCTGCCGACGGAGCAAAGCCGTCAGGTGGTAGCCGTGTACTTCACCAAAGGCGGCACGGTCGATCACGTCGCCAACTATGGCCTGAAGGACGGCAAAGTCTTCGACTTCGTGAGCCGCAAGACCCCATCCCCTGGCGGCCGCGACGAAACCATCCTGAATCAGCTGTTCCGCAACCTCGGAAAGCAGCAGCTCTTCGGAGCAGGCAGCGCATTCGGAGGCTAACGCGTTCGGCGCAGCATCCGCCTGAATTGGTTGCTGCGCGCGCTGGATCTCGCCCCGAAATTGGCGGGCGAAATTTTCGCCATCCCGGTCTATGCTTCGCTCGCTTCAACGAGCAGGTAGCTTCATGACCGAAAATATCGAAGAAGGCTTCATGGCGTTCCTCGGCGACGGCCAGGAAGGCATCGGTGCCGTCCGCGAGGTCAACGACACATCCATCGTCATCTATGTCGAGAATGCCGGCGAATTCGTCGTCCCGCGCACGGCGGTCAAGGACGTTCACTTCCAGAAAGTGATCCTGCGGCCCGATCGGCTCGATAAGCGGCTGCTTACCGCTATTGGACACGAGCACGACAGCGAGGACCCGAACCTCGTCGGCTAAGCGCAGCACACGTCTCCACCCCCGACGCTCGACCAAACAAAAAAGGCTCCGGACGAACCGGAGCCTTTTCCTTTGAAGCGTGAGTGTCGCTTACCAGTGCGCAAGCACAGCGAGCAACAGCAGAGCCACGATGTTGGTGATCTTGATCGCCGGGTTGACAGCCGGACCGGCCGTATCCTTGTAGGGATCGCCGACGGTGTCGCCCGTGACCGACGCCTTGTGCGCTTCCGAACCCTTGACGTGCTTGACGCCGTCCACGTCGACGAAACCGTCTTCGAAGCTCTTCTTGGCGTTGTCCCAGGCACCGCCGCCCGAGGTCATCGAGATGGCGACGAAGATGCCGGTGACGATCACGCCGAGCAGCATCGCACCGACCGCCGAGAACGCGGCGCCCTTACCGGCGATGGCGTTGACGACAATGAAGAGAACGATCGGCGACAGAACCGGCAGCAGCGACGGGATGATCATTTCCTTGATCGCGGCGCGCGTCAGCAGGTCGACCGCGGCAGCATAGTCGGGCTTTTCGGTTCCCTTCATGATGCCGGGCTTGGCTTTGAACTGACGGCGAACCTCGAGCACGATGGCGCCGCCCGCACGTCCGACAGCCGTCATTGCGAGACCGCCGAACAGGAACGGGATGAGGCCGCCGAGCAGCAGACCCGCAACGACATAGGGGTTCTCAAGGCCGAAGTTCACCTGAACGTCCTTGAAGAACTGATAGCCCGTCGCTCCGGTCTTGTTCGCTTCCTCGATGAAGTGATGCAGGTCGTAGTTGTAGGCTGCGAAGAGAACGAGCGCGCCGAGACCGGCCGAACCGATCGCGTAGCCCTTCGTCACCGCCTTGGTGGTGTTGCCGACGGCGTCGAGCGCGTCCGTCGAACGGCGGACTTCCTTCGGCAGGCCGGCCATTTCGGCGATGCCGCCGGCGTTGTCGGTCACCGGACCGAACGCGTCGAGCGCCACGATCATGCCGGCGAGGCCGAGCATCGTCGTCGTCGCGATCGCCGTGCCGAACAGGCCGCCGAGCTGGTACGTCGTGATGATGCTGGCGACGATGGCGAGCGTCGGCAGCGCGCAGGCTTCAAGCGAAACCGCAAGGCCCTGAATGACGTTGGTGCCGTGTCCCGTCACCGACGCCTGGCTGATCGACTTCACCGGACGGTAGCCGATGCCAGTGTAGTACTCGGTGATCCAGACGATCAGGCCGGTCAACGCCAGACCGACGAGACCGCAAAGGAACAGGTTCCAGCCGGTGATCGACTGCCCCGCAGCCGTACCGACATCGCCGAAGCCGCCGAGAACGTACTGCGTCGCAGCCCAGAGACCGGCGATCGACAAAACGCCCGAAGCGATGACGCCGCGATAAAGCGCGCCCATGATCGAGCCATTAGCGCCGAGGCGCACGAAGTACGTGCCGACGATCGAGGTCACGATGCAGGCCGCGCAAATCGCCAGCGGATAGAGCATCAGCACACCGAGGTTCGGCTGACCGGCAAAGAAGATCGCAGCCAACACCATCGTCGCAACGACCGTCACGGCGTAGGTTTCGAACAAGTCGGCCGCCATGCCCGCGCAGTCGCCGACGTTGTCGCCGACGTTGTCGGCAATCGTCGCCGGGTTGCGCGGATCGTCTTCCGGAATGCCGGCTTCGACCTTGCCGACGAGGTCGCCGCCAACGTCGGCGCCCTTCGTGAAGATGCCGCCGCCGAGACGCGCGAAGATCGAGATCAGCGATGCGCCGAAGCCCAGCGCAACGAGCGCGTCGACAACGTCACGGCTGCCCGGTTCCTTGCCGAGGCCAACCGTCAGGAATGCGTAGTAGCCGGCGACGCCGAGAAGAGCCAAGCCCGCAACCAGCATGCCCGTGATGGCGCCCGACTTGAATGCGATGTCGAGGCCTTTCGCGAGCGAAACGGTCGCCGCCTGTGCGGTCCTGACGTTCGCGCGCACCGACACGTTCATGCCGATGAAGCCAGTGAGCCCCGACAGCACCGCGCCGATCAGGAAGCCGAACGCCTGCAGCGGTCCGAGAAGCAACCACGCGAGAATGAAGATGATGACGCCGACGATCGCGATCGTGCGATACTGACGGCTGAGATAAGCCTGGGCGCCCTCGCGGACGGCAGACGCAATTTCCTGCATCCGCGCGTTGCCCTGATCTGCACTCATCACAGCGTTCGAGGTGATGAACGCATAAAGGATCGCCAGCGCACCGCAGGCGATGATCCCCCAAAGTATGTTGATCATGGAGTGGTCCTTTTAGCCCCGCTTCTTTTTGTTTGTGCAAGCGGGCCTTGCCGGGATGGCGGACCCACCTTCGCTCCCCAGGCAGACTCGCCTGCTGAAAGTCGCGCGGACCATGCCAAAAGTGCTGCTGCGTTGCAACTCGGGCACTCTAGCCCTTTCGCACGAAAAAAGCGGTCCGCACCGGAATTCCCGTGCGAACCGCTCGAAGTCGTCTAATTAAAACGTGATCCTGAGGAAACTCTCAGGCTTTAGCGGCGATGATGACGACCGCCCCAGCCGCGGTGGTGACCCCAGCCGCGATGTCCCCAACCGCGATGATGGCGCCATCCGCGATTGCCGCGCCAGCCATTATGACGCCAGTGGCGATGCCGCCAGCCGTAGCTGCGATAAGGATAGTATCCGTCGCCATAATAATAATAACGCGGCGAATAGAACCCGTATCCGTAATAGGGCCAACCGAAGCCAAATCGCCAGCCGCGACGATGGCCCCACCGGCGATGACCCCAGCCACGATGACCCCAGCCACGATGGCGCCAACCGGTCTTCGTAGCGACGCTTGAAGATTCACCGATGTGCGACGGAGTCAGACCGGCCGCCGCGCGCGCGGGAACAGGCATCGTCCCCACGAAGAGAAGTCCGCAAAGAACGGACATCGATAAAACGAGTTTGCGCATGACAATCTCCACTATAGGCATCCGGTCTTACGGACGCTCAACTCACGGAACGCTAACGTTCAGATGCAGGCGTAGTTGCACGACGCTGATGCGGATTGCCGCCTCTTATTGCAGCAAAGTAAATGCCTGAATGTATGAACCTCTAATGAATGCAGAAGGTCGAAAGAGCAGCCGGACTTATCACCCGATAGACCATAGCTGTCAGCGACGAGCGCGCATGCTAGGCATCGCCTGCATGCGATCGGCAAGCGGGAGGTTTTGATGACAATTGCCGCGACCTTGGACAGTGCAGATGGCCAGCGTCTTATCGAACAAGTTGCGCAGACTTTTGGCGTTGATGACGACAAGGCCGGGCAAGCGGTTCACACGCTGACCGACGAACTGCAGGCGCGCGTTCAACGGCGCATGCTTAACAGGGCCGGCGTCGCGGATGTTGCAGCGCTGGTGACGAACCCGGCCGCCGGGACTGCCTTGTCCGAACCGCAGACGCTCGCCTCACCCGAAGCTGTCGACAGCGGCAACCACATTCTCGACGTGCTCATCGGCAGCAAGCATGTCAGCCGGAAAATCGCGGCGCGCACGGCATCGAGTTCCAACCTCGATACGGGAACGGTCGAAAAGTTGCTGCCAGCGGTCGCGAGCTTGCTGGTTGCCGAGTTGCAACGACAATCACAGCCCGCGCTCCAGAAAGCCGTCAGCGGCATTCCCGGACTCTCAGGATTCGGCGGCAGCCCGCTCGGCCTGCCCGGAGACGCACCACCGCAATCGGGTTCGGCGAGCGACTGGTCGTCAGGTAATGGGCAATCACCATCCGGTCGGCCTTCCGGTGCTCCGATCGATGCCGGACAGCCGCTGCCGATCCCAGGGGACAATATTCCGGGTCTTGGCCGGAGATCGGGCCGCTCCTATCCGCAGCCCGACGACAACGACGATCCCTATCAGAGGCTGCCCGACATCATCCGGCGCGGCGGCCAACAGGTCCCCGGCGGCGGCGGATCACTCGAGGACATCATCCGCTCGATATTCGGCAAAGTTCTCGGATCGAACCGCGGCGTCATCGGAACGATGATCCAGCTTTTTCTCATTCGCTGGCTCGCATCGCTGGCGCGCCGGTTCCTGTCGCGTATTTTCACCGGACGATAAAAATAGCGAAGAGCCGCGCGCAAAAAACGCCGGCTCTTCCAAGGCTATTTCAGTCTGTGACGTAGCTGCTCAGCGTCCGCCGCGGCAGGGACGCGAGTTCACGTCGCAGCTCCACGCGCCGCCGGTACCGGCGTGATCGCACTTGATGCTCTTGCTGCCGGAACGCGCCCAGCTCGTCCATGCGCCGCCGTATTCAAAATTGACGAAATCGGCCCAGGACTTGATCGCGGCGGCTTGTGCGGCCTTCTTGCTCGAAAGGCCCGAACTCGATCCGTAGTGATAGTGATCCGTGAAGCAGACGAAGCCCCGTTCGCGCCGCTGTTCGTGAATGTCGGCCACCTCTTGCGCCATCACCGGCGCAGAAAGAGAAACCAGAACAGCGGCGATCAGCCCCCGTTTAAAACATCCCGTCTTGGTCATTTGTCCGACCCCCCCGAAAATGACTATGAGAAACCCCGGGGCGACTTCTTGCAGATTCAAGAGTCGGCTCGAAGGGTTCTCGTCAAATCCAGTCGAGAAAAATATTCGGACGCGGCAATCGGGGCACAGACGACCGCCGGGTTTTTCGACCCGGCGGCTGAAAAACAATCAGACCTTCGGATGATCGCTTTATTTGACGGCAACGACCGAGATCTCGACCAACATGCGCGGGTCGATGACCTTGGCTTCGACGCAAGCGCGCGCCGGAGCGTCCTTGCCCCCGAGCCACGCGCCCCAGGCTTTGTTCATGCCGTCGCGATTGCGAATGTCGTTGAGCCAGACCGTTGCCTGGACGATTTTCGACTTGTCCGTGCCTGCGAGCGCCAGCAGCCGGTCGATCTCGGTGAGAACCTCGGCCGTCTGGCCTTCCACGTCACGTGACAGGTCGGTCGGGATGACACCCGCCGTGAAGACGAAGCCGTTCGCCTCGGTCACCTTGGAATAAACGGCTGAAGATTCGTAGCGTTGGACTGTCACGTTCGTTCTCCCTGATATCGAATTTCAGGGGCTCATAGCAGCCAGAGCGGCGTGCCAGAAGTGCTAAAGCAAGGGCGGGTCGACGTGCCGCTCACCATCGACAACGAGGCCTTTCAGCGCTGCGCTTCCGTCCGCGCCAACGGCCAGAATAGCATCGATCTTGTGCTCCCGGACCTTGCTTTCGAGCACGCGGCCGGTTCCTTCCGGCACGAAGTAGGTCTCGATGCCATACCGCAAGCTGAGAACACCATCCGACCCCGACTGCCCGCGCCACATGCGATCGACACGGGCTTTCAAGACGACATCGGAAGGCGACACGCTCTTCGGGAATTCAGGCGAGACGGACGTGACGTCCCAGCCGCCGGCCGGGTTCGGGGCAACCGTTACGTACGCCGGCGCACCAACGGCGAATTTATCGAAGCTTCCGGCCGGCACCTGCGACGCGTTCAAGCTCGAAATGTCGTAGCCGAGCGTCACGTAATCGCCGCGGAAGATATCCCGTGGATCGACAGGCTTGACCGGCAACGTGATCTCCCGGCCCGACTTGAGCAGGCGATCCTTGTCATAGACGATCTTGAACAGCGCCGCCGTCTGCACGAACGCGACGAAGATCAGCAATGGCCAGAAATAGCGAGACGCACTATTCATGCCGCAGCCTCCGTTCGGCTAGGCCCGCGCTGCGCGATCTTGAGCGCCATGTAAGCCAGCGCCGCGACGAGCAATGCCGCCACGAGGAAAAACAGCGAGGTGTTGAGAATGGTGCCGACGGTTTTCCCGTAGACGGAGAGCACCTCGAGGGAAAATCCGATATAGCCGAGCCAGAGAACGCCGCGATTTCCCGTCGCCAGTCCGTAGCTGATCGCGCCGAGCAACAGCACCAATGTCAGCGCTGCCAACGCGATGAGAGTTCCGAGCGACGTGCGTTCGAAAAATTGCAGCGCATAGAGACCCGCGAACGCGATGACCATCGCATACGCAAGGACCGGCGCCGCGACGTGATCGAAGTGCGGCAAGGCCTTTTCGACACCGATCGCCGCCGCCGCGGCGAGCAATCCGATGATGGCGACGGCCGTGTGCTCATGCCCGTGCCCGAGCAGATATCCGAGCGAAATGATGAAAATCGTCAACGCCAGCGCCGAAAGGTGCAGGCCGGGGAACCAGCGCTGCCAGAGAAACGCCGCCGTGACAGCCGCCCAGCCGATGAGGAACGGCCAATGCACCGCGTTGCTCTGCGACACTTCCATGCCTGACCAGACGCAGACGAGGATCATCGCCAAAGCCAAGGCCGGATTAGAGCGCAGCAGGACGCCAGCAAACAAAGCTGCAAGCCACCACATCAAAACCGCGTCCGTCGGATTGCCGTCGACGTGATACATCTGGCTGATGAGCATGATGCTCGCACCGAACATCCCCAATGCGAACAGGATCGCTGCGTCGGCAAGTGCCGCGTGTCCGCGCGATGCCAGCCACCCGGCCATGCCGTAGCCTGCCCAGATCGATGCCAGCAGCAAGGCGAGCCGTCCGAGACGCGGCACCTCTTCCCAGTTCGCAGCCACGAACGATATCGCCGCAAATCCGAACAAGACGCTGGCGAGGATGGCGAGCGCCGATGCCAGGCTGACGGACGGGCCACGGCTTGCAATGTCGGAAAGGATTGCCGCGTGACCGTCTCGCGTCACCCAACCATTGGCTTGCCAACGGTCGAGATCGCGTTCGAGGCGCTTCTTATAGGGAGCCCACATGTCGAACCTTATCCGGCGTACACATCATTTAGCCCGTCATCCGAGCGGCAGCATGGCGATCGATCCCGATGGCGACCCTGAACAGTCAAGGCGAGAAGCGATGAAGCCTTCATAAATGAAGCCATGACAAATGCGATTTGGCCAGTCCGTCCTGGCACGGACTTCCGGCGAATTCCTGACGCTGACGGCCGATACCTCCAAATTCCGCTGCCTCGCCACGGCGCAGGGTGCCATTCCACATTGCCCCCTTTTCCTCTGCCGCATTGCCGCGTCCGCTTGACGGAAGACGGAGGTTTCGGCTATCTCAGTTGCAAATGATTGTCATTTGCGAAATGGACCTCCTCCACGATGGACGTGAAATCTGAAGCTGCGGCGGCGCTAAAAACGCCGGCATCGTGGAACGCCGACTGGCGCAGAGAGCTTGCCGACCGCTCGCTCGCGGACGTCCACGGCACGGTCGCCGTAGCCCGCAAAGGAACGCCCTGGCGCCGTTTCGCTGCTTTTCTCGGCCCCGGATACATGGTCGCCGTCGGGTACATGGACCCGGGCAACTGGGCGACATCGATCGCGGGCGGATCGAAATTCGGATACACGCTGCTGTTCGTTGCGCTGCTGTCCAACATCATGGCCATCATCCTGCAGGCGCTTTGCGCGCGCCTTGCGATCGGTTCAGGCCGCGACCTCGCTCAGGCGTGCCGTGACGGCTATCCGCGCTGGACATCATTTCCGCTTTGGCTGTTCGCAGAGACCGCGATCATCGCGACCGATGTCGCCGAAGTCATCGGCACCGCAATCGGTCTCAACCTGCTCTTCGGAATGCCTCTGGAAATCGGCGTGCTGATCACCGCACTCGACGTGTTCGTCGTGCTGCTGTTGCAGCGTCTCGGCTTCCGCTATCTCGAAGCCTTCATCGTGACCATGCTCGGCGTCATCACGATCTGCTTCGCCGTTCAGATCGCGCTCGCCGACCCGGAATGGGGCGCCGTCATCCGCGGCTTCGCGCCGACGACCGACATCATCCGCAATCCGGACATGCTTTACCTCGCGCTCGGCATTCTCGGCGCGACGGTCATGCCGCACAATCTCTACCTGCACTCGGCCATCGTGCAGACGCGCGCCTATGGCGATACGACGGAAGAAAAGCGCGAGGCCCTGAAGTTCGCGACGTGGGATTCCACGATCGCGCTCTCGCTCGCACTCATCATCAACGCCTCGATCCTCATTCTCGCGGCCGCGACATTCTACAAGACCGGCCAGACCGACGTTGCCGAACTCGGACAGGCGCAATCGCTGCTGCATCCGCTGCTCGGCTCGGCCATCGCGCCGACGCTCTTCGGCGTCGCGCTTCTCTGCTGCGGATTGAATTCAACGGTAACGGCGACGCTGGCGGGTCAAGCCGTGATGGAAGGCTTCCTGCAAATCCGGATGGCGCCGTGGGTGCGCCGCCTCGTGACGCGCATGGTGGCGTTGGTTCCGGCAGCAGGCGTGACGTTGCTTTACGGCGAAGCTGAAACCGGCAAGCTCCTGATCCTGTCTCAGGTCGTCCTCAGCCTGCAGCTGCCGTTCGCAATCGTTCCGCTGGTTCAGTTCACGGCGAGCCGGACGAAAATGGGAGCGCTCGTCTCTCCGCGCTGGCTGACGGCGATCGCCATGCTGATCGCGGTGCTGATCATCGCCCTCAACGCCAAACTGGTCTACGATTTCGTTGCGGGCGCTTGAGTTCGTCCGGTTTTACTTCGCGGCAACCGGCAGACTGTCGAGGTCCTTGATGTACCATTTGTCGACCTCGACGACGGCCGGGTTCTCGCCGTTGGCATAGATCCAGCTGTCGACGGCCCAGCGCTGGCTGTTCGACGTTTCCTTCAACACCGCCGTCCAATGCGTCCAGCCCGCGACGCCCTTCCAGAGCTGGTCCTTCGAGAACGGCGTTCCGACGGTGTGATACTTCAGCAGACCATTGTTCTGCATGACGAGCATGTAGCTGGTCGTGTTGGTCGACTCATCGACGCAGTCCATTTGCGTCGGGTCTCCGGAGGCTTCGAAGTCCATGCCCGGACGATCCTTGTCCGTGCCGATCACCTTGCCGACCCGCGTTTCCATCCAGCCGACCGCATACGCAACGGCGCGACGCTCCTCGGCGGCCGTGTCACCCTTTTTGACCTTCTTGAAGATTGCCCGGAGTTCGTCGATGTCGGCGTCGGTAAATCTGAACTTCGTCCGCATCTTGCAGGTATAGGCGTGGCAGACCGACACCGTATTCTTGTTCGGCGCGTCGACCTGGAAATCCGCGTAATGATCGCTGACCGGCCCGTTTCGCTCGTGCGTGCAGGCGCCGAGCGCTGCTGCGAGCGACACCATACAGAGAACCCGTTGCAAGCCCATGCCGCCCCGCTTAAGTACCGGTAGGGGCGCGCTTGGCCGCCCCTTTCCGATCTCGCTTAACATTCGAACGATTCGCCTCAAACCGCCACGCAGCGGAGCGATTCGCAAGCTGTGGAAGTCCTGTGCATATGATCAAACCCGCTGCCATCCACGTCGTCGGCGCCGGCCTCGCCGGATCGGAAGCCGCGCACCAGATCGCGCGCGCGGGCATTCCTGTCGTGCTGCACGAGATGCGGCCCGAACGCGGAACCGACGCGCACAAGACGGATGGCTTCGCGGAGCTTGTCTGCTCGAACTCGTTCCGTTCAGACGATTGGGAGAACAATGCCGTCGGTCTGCTGCACGAGGAGATGCGCCGCGCGGATTCGCTGATCCTGGCTGCGGGCGACAAGCACAAACTGCCGGCTGGCGGCGCTCTCGCCGTCGATCGCGACGCCTTCTCCGCAGAGGTCACCGCACGCCTTTCCGAAAACCCGCTCGTGACGATCGTGCGCGGCGAAATCGACGGATTGCCTCCGGACGATTGGGCGAGCGTCATCATCGCGACAGGTCCGTTGACCTCACCCGCGCTCAGCACGGCGATCGCAAAACTGACGGGCGAAGACTCGCTTGCCTTTTTCGACGCCATCGCGCCGGTCATTCATCGCGACAGCATCGACACGTCGATCGCGTGGTTCCAATCGCGCTACGACAAGGCGGGCCCCGGAGGCACCGGCGCGGACTATCTCAATTGCCCGATGACAAAGCCCGAGTACGAAGCCTTCATCGATGCGCTGCTCGCGGGCGAAAAAACGTCCTTCAAGGACTGGGAAGCCTCGACGCCCTACTTCGACGGCTGCCTGCCGGTCGAAGTGATGGCCGAGCGCGGTCGCGACACACTGCGCTACGGGCCGATGAAGCCCGTAGGTCTCGACGATCCGCGCACCGGCCGCTGGCCCTACGCGGTCGTGCAGCTTCGTCAGGACAATGCGCTCGCAACGCTTTGGAACATGGTCGGCTTCCAGACGAAGCTGAAACACGCCGAGCAAGTGCGCGTGTTCCGCACGATCCCCGGATTGCAGAACGCCGAGTTCGCACGTCTCGGCGGCCTGCATCGCAACACCTATCTCAATTCGCCCAAGCTGCTCGATCGCTCGCTGCGCCTGAAGGCAAACTCGCGTTTGCGTTTCGCAGGCCAGATCACCGGCGTCGAAGGCTATGTCGAAAGCGCCGCGATGGGTTTGCTTGCCGGTCGCTTCGCCGCTGCGCAGGCGCTAGGACGTGAAACGGATGCCCCACCGGCAACAACGGCTCTCGGTGCGCTGCTCGATCACATCACCGGCGGGCATCTCGTCAGCGACGATGATGAGCGCTCGTCGGCGCGCTCGTTCCAGCCGATGAATATCAATTACGGGTTACTGCCCGATCTCGCACAGGCGCCGACACACGATCAGAACGGCGCGCGCCTCAAAGGCCCGGAACGTGGTCGCGAGAAAAAGCGCGCGATGTCACGCCGCGCGATCGCCGACCTCACGCGCTGGCTCGATGAAACCGCCGCGCAAAGCGCCGATCAGTCCGTCTAGTTCGACGATCCGCTGGCGGGCGCAAAAGGCCGGATGGCCGTTTCGGGCAAGGCACCCGTCGACGCATCACCGTTCGCTGCCGGTGCGGGCGCGGCTGCCGCATCGGTTGCCGGAGCGTTCGCGTTCGATGCCGGAGCTTCCGATCCCGCAACCGGCAACGGCACGTCGATCTTCGGAGGCGCGAGCAATTCTTTCGCCTCGCCCAATCCCGTTTCGGGCTGCGTCGCGTTGCTCGGCGCGGCGACACCCACCGGCGGCGCAAGAGGCTCGCTGCCAACGACGTTCGCATCCGCACCGCCTGCCGCTCCGGCCGCCGGCAAAGGCCCGGTCGTACCCGGTCCAGTCACAGGCGGCGGCACGCCCGGCTGCGGCTGCGCCGTCTGAGGCATGACGCCGACCTGCACATCGTCAGGCCCCGAAACGACAGCTTTCACCCCTTTGGATTCCGGTTCGACGTCAAATGCCGGAGCACCCGCTGCGGGCGTCGTGATCACTGCCTTGACGTCCGGAATTTCGCGCCCCGGCTCATCGACCGCGGCCGGCAGCGCCTCGTCGGGCTTGATCGATGAAAGATAAGACGCATCGGCGTCCGGCCCTTCGCCGTACTTCGCGAGCACCGCGCGCGCCTTCTCGACGACCGCATCGGCAATCGCCGCCTGACCTTCCGCGGTCGGATGGAACGCGCCGGAATACGTCGTCGCAAGCAGCAACTGGAACGGCGCGAATGGCTCGATCTTCAAAACTTTTGTCAGCATGCCGGCGGCGACATGAAAGTTCGCCGTCATGAACGCGTCGTTCGGCGTCCGGAACCAGCGTTGCCGCGACGCATACGGAAGATAGTCGGCGGGGTTATAGGGCGTCCACGCGCCATCGACCTTGCGCGGCAGACGCAGATCGTCAACCTGACTGACGCCCGCGACGCTCAATCCCGCGCAAATGCCACGGCCAATGAACGCACGCCGGTGCGTCTCGACGAACGTCCAGCCGTACTCGTAAGCGCTGTCACGCATCTGACGATGCAGCTTATCCGCGAACCACGTTCCCAGTCTCAGCTTCACCGCATCAAGCTGAAAATCCGGAACGGATTCCATGCCCGCGTTGCCGCTTCCGCAGGTCTCGCTGCCGTCGCCCGCGAGCGCCATGCCCGGATAAGCGACGAGCAGAATGCGATCGCTTTGATCCCAAGGAAGATAGAGAATGTTGTGCAGCGCGCGATTGAGAGCTTTATAACGCGCGCCGAGATGTTTGAGCTGCGCCGACGCTTCGGCCTCGCCGTGCACCTCGCCGAGCCAGCCGCCAAGCTCGCGCAGGATCGATTGATTGGACAGCACCGCGTTCGCCAGCAAACGTGAGAAGCCGATGTCGTTGCCGCCGATCGACACCAGTGCAAGATCGATCTTGCGCGCCGTTTCCTGCGGACACTTGCGCAGGATGAGATCCTTGAGTTCCGGTACCTGCCCGTTGATGTGGTAGGCTTCCGGCACGTCGGCCTGTTGCGTCGCATTCGCGCCGCACTGAGCTTCCGCAAGCGCGGAAATCTGCGAATATCTCGGCGGGTCCGGCACCCACTCGTTGCCTTTGTAGCGCAGGAACAAGCCGTCGGTGACTTCCGCGCCCGCGCACGACACGCCGACGAACGTCACCGCACGATGCGGGTCTTCGAGAGACAACTGCAACGCGGTTCGCAATTGCTCGGAATAGAGCGAGCGATGGCACGCCTGATCGAGCCAGCGCGCGTTCGCCTTGATGAATTGCTTGTCGCCGAGATCGCGCCAGGGGCCGACCCGGGCCGGATAACCGGTCAAGCCGCTATAGAAGCCGACGGTCGAATAATCGGCCGCGCGCTCGCGTGAGAACCTGACGGCAAGATCGGGATTGCCTTCGCCGGACGCAAAACTATCGCCCATCCCCGCGACCAGAATATCGCGCACGCGGACATCGGCTTTCGCAACCTCGAGCCCGCCGATCTCGAGCGTGACGACCGCGCCTTTCGGATAAGGAATGACGAAGCGCGCCGGTTCGCTGCAAGACTGCGTAAGCGCGTCCCCGCGTGGCGTTTCCGATCCGCGCGGAGCGGTCAACCATGTGCACGACAACATCTTCGCGTCTTCAATGCCTTCGACGCGAAAGATGACCGCATGGCTCGTCGGATTGATGTAGTCTTCGTAGGCGTCGCACTTGAAGCGATTATTGTTCCAGCACGTCTTGCGGTACATCGACGATGCCCAGCCGTCGGCATCGGTGCTTTGCAGCGCCCGCTCTCCGGAGAGCACAGGCGTCGAGCGCTGATCCGGGCCGAGCGAGCGATAAACCTGCCGGTGGACTTCCGTGTCACGCGGATCGGTGAAGAAGCGAAACGGGTTTTCGACGCGCCAGGCAATCGTGGCCGCCGCCTCCGCGCACCGGGGAGCCGCAACCGCTGCAAAGCTTACGACGGCGAGAAACAAAAGCGACGTGACCGCGACGCGGCGCGGTGTTGTTTGCCGGCGAGAAATCATCTGCCCCCTTCGCTTGGTCGTCAGTCGAACGCGTCAGAGCGTTCCGGTCCAATGCGCGCGTGCAATGCGCCACAAACGAGCGAGCGGTGCGATATCCATGATGTCACGGCTCGGATCGTATCCAGGCTTCTGCAAAGCGCGAAAATAGGGCTCGATGAGGGCAAGGGGCAAAAGCGCCGTCGTAAAGGCACGAGTTTTGCCCTTGAGATCGCTCTGAACTAACGCCAGGGATGACCGCGCTTCGCGGGCCAGCCATGCGATTTGCGGCCGCCAATCGGTGTCCGGCGGGACTGGAATGCGCGCCTCCGGCAGCGGTGTCCGCCCAGCCGCAAGGGCATTCGGCAACGTGCGAGCAACGCGCGTCAGTCCGCTGGCACGACTGGCCGCGTTGATCAAAGGGCCTGCGTCATCGGCCGGCCCATGCAGGATCTGCAGCGCGAACGCGAGGGGCGTTCCATCAATGACGCGAAAGCTTTTTTCCAATGCCGCATCGTCAGCAGGCGGATCGGCAAAAAGCGCCGCCATATGCGCTTCGAGATAGGCGTCGAGCGCCGGGCGCGAAAGCTCGCGGCGCCGCATGACGTCGGCGAACTGATCGAGAATGGGATTGCCGGAGAGATTGGAGGTATCGCCGCTGCCGAGCAGCGCATCGCGCCACCACGCCACGCGGATTTCGCCGAGCGCCGCATCGCTGACGATCTGACCGATGCGCGCGATCTCGCCGTCGAACGCCGCCAACGCAATCAGATCATCCCGGACGCTTACCGGAGCAAACAGCGCCGCGTAATAGCGATCCGGTGCGTTGAGGCGCGCGCTCGCACGGACGGCATCGGCGTTGGCGTTGGCGGTCGCTTCTTGGGGTTCGCGCACAGGCAGCTCTTGAACCTCAGATTTAGGGCACCGCCAGCAACGCCGCCGCGATCCGCCGCTTTTCCGCGACCAGAATGTTGTAGGTCCGAGCGGCGGCGCCCGTCGACATCGGTTCGAGCCCGATATTGGCTTTCGCGAACGCCTCGTAGATTTCCGCCGCCGGCCACACCTGATCCACGCCAGTACCAAGCAGCAGCGTAATCGGCGGCTCCAGCGAACTCAGAGCGAAGTCGAAGTCGGCGACACGAAATTCGGCCGCCGCCGTCGCGTTCCAGGCAAAAATGCCGTTCGGCAGGCACAAAATCGAACCGCGATGGCTCATGTCCGCAAAACGAAAGCCGCCGTTACCATAGGCGGTAACGGCGATCTCATACGGATATCGGGGACCTGTTTCCATCGGAGCACCACCGCTCCCGTCGCGGTCTTCAGGCCTTGGCTTTTGTTTTTGACGTAGCAACGGCCTTCGCCGCCAAGTCGCTCCAGTCCCGCTTGACGCCGAGGTAGCCGAGTAGCGGCGCCGCGATGAAAATCGACGAATAGGTGCCGATCACGACGCCCAGCAGCATCGCGAGATTGAAGTTCCTGATCACCTCGCCGCCGAAGACATAGAGCGAAATAAGCACAGCAAGTGCCGTCATGCCGGTCAGGATGGTGCGAGACAGCGTCTCGTTGATCGACAGGTTCAAAAGCTGGTTCAGTTCCATCTTTTTGAACTTGCGCAGGTTCTCGCGGATGCGGTCTGACACAACGACGGTGTCGTTCACGGAATAGCCGAGAATGGTAAGCAGTGCCGCCACCGTCGACAGGTCGAACTCGAACTGAAACAGCGCAAAAATACCCACCGTCACGATGACGTCGTGCGATAGCGCCAGCACCGCACCCAGTGCGAATTGCCACTCAAACCGGAACCAAACGTAGGCGACGATCGCCAGAATACCGGCCGCGACGGCAATGAAACTCGTCATGCGCAGTTCGCTCGACACCGCTGGGCCAACGACCTCGACACGGCGCTCGACATAGGTCTCCGACGTGGCATCGACGACCTTCTTCAAGGCCGCCTGCTGCTCCGCTTCTCCGCCGGGCTGCTCCTCAAGACGAACGAGCACGTCGTCGGGGCTGCCGAATTCCTGAATCTGGACGCTGCCGACGCCGATGCTATTCAGCTTCTCGCGCAAAGCGCTGATGTCGGCGTTGCCACTCTTCGTCTTGAGTTCGATCAGCGAACCGCCTTTGAAGTCGACGCCATAGTTCAGGCCCTTGATGCCGATCAGCCCGATCGACACGACCATCGCGATGATGGAGAGGACCAGCGCCGGCCCTTTGACCTTCATGAACGGCAAGTTCAGGTCATGGGGGAAGAAGTCGAATCCCTTGAAGACCGGTATCAATCTCATAAGCACTGCGCAGGTCTCCTAGACGGGAACGTAGATCGCACGGCCCTTGGGCTGGGCCCTGAGCCAGTACGAGATCAGCAGACGGACGACGGTCACGGATGCGAAAATCGAGGTCAAGATGCCGATCGTCAGCGTCACGGCGAAACCGCGGATCGGGCCCGAGCCGAGCCAGAACATGATGATGGCGCAAGCCAGCGTCGTCAGCTGACTGTCGAGAATAGTCACGTATGCGCGCTGGAACCCGGCATCGATCGCAGAAACCGGCATTTTGCCGAGCCGCAATTCTTCGCGAATACGCTCGTAGATGAGAACGTTGGCATCGACGGCCATGGCGACGCCGAGCACCAGACCGGCAATACCCGGTAGCGTCAGCACCGCTCCGATCATCGTCATCAACGCCACTGTCAGAATCAAGTGAACGAGTAGACCGACGCAGGCAAAAATGCCGAACGTGCCGTAGTAGAGGATCGTTAGAATAACGACCGCGATGCCGCCGACGACGCCGGCGAGCTTACCGGCCGAGATCGAGTCTGCACCCAACGATGGACCGACTGTCCGTTCCTCGACGATCGTGAGTTTTGTCGGCAGCGAACCCGAGCGCAACTGAACGGCGAGCGTGTTCGTACCTTCGACCGTGAAGCTCCCCGAGATCTGGCCCGAACCGCCAAGGATGGGCTCGCGAATGACAGGAGCGGACAGCACCTTGTCGTCGAGAACGATCGCGAACGGACGACCAACATGATCTTTGGTGAAGTTGGCGAACTTGCGCGCGCCGATCTGGTTGAAGCGGAAGTTGATGACCGGCTCGCCGTTGCGGCTGTCGAAGCCTGGCTGCGCATCGGCGAGGTCGGCGCCCTGCACGACGGGCTGCTCGCGCAGCAGATACTCGCCGCTGCTCTCTCCCTTGTCGCCCGGATAGATCTTGAAGCCCGTCGGCACCTTCGTCATTTTGGCTTCATCGCCGGACATGGACGGGTGTACCTCATGGAAGGTGAGCTTCGCCGTTTCGCCGATGAGCTTCTTGAGATCGGTGGTGTCTTTCAAACCCGGAAACTGAATGAGAATGCGGTCGGCGCCTTGGCGCACGATCGTCGATTCCGAGGTTCCGAGATTGTTGACGCGCCGGTTGATCGTTTCGATCGATGCCGAGGCGGCATTCGCGACACGCTGCCGAAGGCCCTGATCGCTTTCCTTGATGACGATCGTTCCCGGTTCTGTTCCCGAAGACACCTCAACGTCGTAAGCACCCGCTCCGAGTAGGGCATTGCCGATCGGCTGCCTGACCTTGTTGAGAGCCTTGAGCGCGGCGGCTTGTTCCTCCGGCTTCGCAAGTTTGACGACGAGCTGCGTCAAGCCCTGAGTGCCGATACCCGTAAAGCCGATCTTCGCGTCACGAAGCTCCTTACGGGCTTCATCGCGCAGGTTGTTGATCCAGTCCTTTTTGATTTCGTCCTGGTCCATGGCGAGCAGAAGATGCGCGCCGCCCTGTAGGTCGAGACCGAGCGTCAACTGCTGTTTCGGCATGAAGGACGGCCATGACTGCACGGTTTCCTTCGGGAAGAAATTCGGCAGCGCCACGAGCAGACCGGCAAGACAGGTCAGCAGAGTGGCTATAATTTTCCAGCGAGTGAAGTGCAGCATGGCAAGGATCTCGAATCTTCAAAAGTGCGGGCAAGGCAGCTTGGTGCGAAGACCGCACGCTATAGTCGCACGCGATCGGTGCTTAAATCACGTTGCGTCTTTGACAGGTTCGCCCTTGGAGCGCACCTCGAGCAGCGTACCCTTCACGACTCGCACCCGGAGGTTTTCAGCGAGTTCAACCTCGATTTCGTCGCTCGATTCGGAGACTTTCAGCACCTTGCCGACCATTCCACCCGACGTGATGACCGTGTCGCCCCGGCGTACGGCATTCACGCGCGCACGCAGTTCCTTGGCGCGTTGCGACTGCGGACGGATCAGGAAAAAATAAAAGATGCCAAGCATCAGGATCATCGGGATCAGAAGACCACCGAAGGGCTCCATGGGGCTTGCAGCGGCTTGAGCGTACGCGGGTGTCGTAAACATCTGCTGGTAGATTCCTCTGGATGAGATTGGAATAAACACCCCTGCCCCGGGCCCGTCGGGCTCAGGGGAGCGCTCAATCAAATTCGGGGCGGACTATAGTGTTCGCTATCCTATTTGCAACCACAGAGCGGCGCCATTGTTTGGCGTTGGCATCTGCGGATGTAGCGATTAAACAAGCTGTTTCCAATAGATAGCTGCTGGATTTTAGATGAGCGACACTGACGCAATAAGGCCACTGCTGGAACGGATCGCCGTCGCGTTGGAACGTCTCGGGCCGCCAGCCGCAGAAACTCCCGATTTCGAAGCGGCCGACGCGTTTGTCTGGCACGCCGAGCCCGGCCGCTTCGAGCCGGTTCCTGAGGTCAACCGCGTGCCGCTCGCCCTTCTCAAGGGTATCGATCACACGGCTGGCATTCTGCTCGACAACACCCGCCGGTTCGCCGCCGGACTATCCGCCAACAACGCGCTGCTCTGGGGCGCGCGCGGCATGGGCAAATCGAGCCTCGTCAAAGCCGCGCATGCCGACGCGTTGGGCCGCTATGGCAAACTCAAACTGATCGAGATTCAGCGCGAAGACATCGACTCGCTGCCGCAGTGCCTGTCGTTTCTCAAGGCTGCGCCCTATCGCTTCATCGTCTTCTGCGACGACCTTTCGTTCGACCACGACGATACGAGTTACAAATCCTTGAAGGCCGTTCTCGAGGGCGGCATCGAGGGGCGGCCGAAGAATGTGCTTTTCTACGCCACATCGAACCGCCGGCATCTGATGCCTCGCGACATGATCGACAACGAGCGCGCGACGGCGATCAATCCCGGCGAGGCGACGGAGGAAAAGGTTTCACTGTCGGACCGCTTCGGTCTGTGGCTCGGTTTTCATAACGCCAGCCAGGATGACTATCTGACGATGGTCCGCACCTACGTCACGCATTTCAAACTGAAGATCGACGACAAGGAACTCGAGCGCGACGCGCTCGAATGGTCGACGACGCGCGGCGCACGCTCCGGCCGCGTTGCCTGGCAATACGTCCAGGACCTCGCCGGTCGCCTCCAAACCCCCACCGACAAAATCTGATTTTACGGCTCCGACGCACTTGGCGGCCGGTGCCCCATCTAATGCGCTCGGCGGCCGGCTCCGCGAAGCGGAGTCGCCGAGCGCAAACAAAAAAGAAGCCGGATCAGATGATCCGGCCTCCTCGTTTCCCTCAGTGCCAGCGCTTAGTCCCCACGCTAGGTCGTAACGTCAGAGTTTCTCGAGATAGGGTGTCGGGTCCACCGGCCTCGATCCTTGACGTAGTTCGAAATGCACCTGCGGCTGATCGACGGACCCTGTCTTGCCCGCTTTGGAAATGACCTGACCGCGTTTCACCTTGTCGCCGCGCTTCACGAGCAGCTCGTCGTTGTGGGCGTAGGCCGTCACCCAGCCGTTGTCGTGACGAAGCAACACGAGATTGCCGTAGCCTTTGAGTTCATTGCCGGAGTACGCGACGACGCCCGACTCGGCAGCATGAACTTCTGTGCCGAGCGGCACGGCGAGATTGATGCCGTCGTTGTGCGTGCCGTCGGGACGTCCACCGAATCCAGCGATGACGCGGCCCGTCGTCGGCCAACGCAGCTTGACGCTGTCGGCAACGGCCGATGCTGCAGCCGGAGCCGCCAGCGCAACCTTCTGCTCGGCCTTCGCCGGAGCAGCCTCAGCGACAGGCGGCGCACTGGCCGGAGGTTCGGACAAAGCAACCGAAGGCGCCGGAGCGGCGGGTGCTGCGGGAGCCGCATCGGTGGCCTTGCCAGTATCCGTCAATGCCGCGACGCGACGTTCGCTATTGATGATCGTCGGTCGCGTCGAAAGCGACTGCCCGTAGGCAGGAATATCCGACCCCTTCTCGGTCGCGGCCAGCGGCGGAACGATCGCCGCCGGAGCATTGTCGGCGACGCTTGCGGGAGCGGCAGGAGCCGGCTGTGACGCAGGCATGTCAGCGCCTGATCGGCCTGGCACCTTCAGCACGACACCCGGCTTCACGCGACGCGGGTCGGCGATACCGTTGACCTGCTGCAGTTCCGCGAACTTCACATTGTGCGCGCGTGCGATGCCGTAAAGCGACTCGCCCGCCTTCACCGTGTACGTCGAATTATAGTTGGCGGCGACGTCGTGCGGCGGCTCAGCCAGCGGAGCCGGTGCGGGACGCGCCGATTCAACCGCCTTCGCAGCGGCAACGCTGCTACGCGACGAACGCGCTCCGCTAGAACTCGGCAGAATGAGCTTCTGCCCCGGATGGACATTCGGATTGCTCAGCGAGTTGGCCGACATCAGCTCGGCGAGCGAAACATGATGCGCGCGCGAGATCGAATAGAGCGTATCCCCCGGCTGCACGATGATTTCATTGCCGTTGAGCGCCGCCTGCATCGCGGGTCGCGCGCTCGGCGCGGAGTCAGAACGCGCTCGCCCGAACGGCTTCGGCTCGTACGATTTCGCCGGAGCCGAGTAAGCCGGAGGCGGATTGTACGCCGGCGGCGAATAGGACGGAGCGGGCTGATAGCTCGGACCAGCATCAGGCAACGCCGCAACCTGAACCGACGACGCGCCAGCGCCATAAGGCCCACGTGGAGGCTGCCCGACAGCGGTGCTGTCACTGAGCGAACTCGTTCTGATCGACTGCGATGGGATGGGACGAGCGTCAGGAGGATCGTTAAGATTGAAGGACGCACTGTCGAAGCGCGTCACGTCTGCGCTGCAGCCCCCGATTGCGAGACCGGCAATGACGGTCGATACGGCCGCTGCGGACTTGAGGCTGAAACGCCCGCCGTGGCTAACGCCAAAACAATTCATCATGGTACGCACCTCTACTCGCACCATCCATTAACCTTTAACAGGTTAACGAGCGGTAAACGCTTCCAGCCAGATTTGCCCCAAATCCAGAAGTAGCGATGCGTTCATGCCGATTTGCGAGCCCCTCGCACGTTCGGCATGGAATGAATAGTGGAAGTCGATCAGCGAAAAGCGCCGCATGAAACGACGCCCTATGGTTATTCCATTAGGTGAGAATTGCGCTTTATTCGCGAATAGATTTCGGCTTTCCGGCGACTTTTCGGATGCGAGTTGTATCGAGCAGCGCGCTAGCCGAGTCGCGCGGCGAGAACCTCGGCGGCGTTACGGTCGGTCAGATCGACACTCAACGGCGTGATCGAAATTTTGTTTTCGGCGATCGCAGCAAGATCGGTTCCCGGCACCAGCGTCGACAAGCGCCGCTCAAACCCGAACCAAAAATACGGCGTCCCCCACGGATCGGAGCGGCTGTCGATATTCAGCAGCGCCTGATCGCGAACGCCTTGCGAGGTCACGGCAATGCCCGTGACATTTTCCGGCGCCGTGTCCGGAAAGTTGACGTTCATCAGCACGTGCGGATTCCACGTTTGCGCAAGCAGCTTCTTGATGACCTGCGGTGCGTGCGCGAGCGACGTATCCCAGATGGCACGACGCTCGCCGTCCTCGAACCCCATCATCTGCGACAGCGCAATCGAATGAATGCCGAGCAGCGCGCCTTCCATCGCAGCGGCGACCGTTCCCGAATACGTCACATCCTCGGCGAGGTTCGAACCGTGATTGACGCCGGAAAGAATAAGCTCGGGCGGCTGATCCTTGAGGATGTGGCGAACCGCCATGATCACGCAATCGGTCGGCGTGCCGGTGACGGCATGCGTGCGCTCGTCGATGGTGCGCAAACGCAGAGGCGTATGCAGCGTCATCGAATGCGCGGTTCCAGACTGGTTCGTCTCTGGCGCGATCGTCCACACATCCGGCGAAATGCCGAGCGCGATCGCCTTCAGGATTTCGAGCCCCTTGGCGTGGATGCCGTCATCGTTGGTGATCAAAATGCGCATGCTAACCGACGATCTCGCCTCGACTGTTCACGCGGATCACGGGTCCGCGATAGCTCTCCGCTTCGATGTCTCGCTCGCCTGTTTTTCGCACGTCGTTCGGATGCAGGCACCAGACGCGTTCCAGATCATAGACGAAAACAGCCAGCCCCGTAGGCGTCACCTCGCCGATGAGATAGCCACGCTTGCCGCGCACCTCCTCGTCTTCGAAATCCAGAGCGATCACGACGACGTCGAAGGTTGCAAGTTCGCTCATCAGGTCTTCGCTGCGGTTATCTTTGTCAGGCCACCCATGTACGGCCTCAGCGCATCGGGAATTATGACGCTGCCGTCCGCCTGTTGATAATTCTCGAGCACGGCGATCAGCGTGCGTCCGACGGCCAGACCCGATCCGTTCAGCGTATGCACATAGACCGGCTTGCCGCCGTCTTTCGGACGGAAGCGTGCATCCATGCGCCGCGCCTGGAAATCACCGCACACGGAGCATGACGAAATTTCGCGATAGGCATTCTGTCCCGGAAGCCAGACCTCGATGTCGTAGGTTTTCTGCGAGGCAAATCCCATGTCGCCGGTGCAGAGCACGATCGTGCGGAACGGAAGCCCGAGACGCTTCAGAACTTCCTCCGCGCAAGACGTCATGCGCTCGTGTTCATCGAGCGATGCGTCAGGCGTGGTGATCGAGACGAGTTCGACCTTCGAAAACTGATGCTGGCGGATCATGCCGCGCGTGTCCTTGCCCGCAGCACCCGCTTCAGAACGGAAGCATGGCGTCCACGCCGTCACACGCATCGGCAACTGCGCTTCGTCGATGATCTGTTCGCGAACGAGGTTCGTCAAAGGCACCTCGGCAGTCGGAATTAATCCCTTCGCTGCTTCGAGAGCTGCTTCTCTTGCAATCTGAAATGCGATTTGTGGATCGGTCTTGCTGGCTGAGCGTTTCTCTATTTCGCCCATATCAAAAAATTGTATTCCTGAAAGAGCCCAAAATTGATCAATCTCAAACTTTGGTAGCTGCGCTGTTCCAAACATCGCTTCGCGCCTGACCAGGATCGGCGGATTGACTTCCGTGTAGCCGAATTCGCTCGTGTGCAGATCGAGCATGAAACTCGCGAGCGCGCGTTCGAGGCGAGCGAGCGCGCCCTTCAGAACCACGAACCGCGCGCCGGAAATCTTCTGCGCCGCTTCGAAGTCCATCAGTCCCAGCGCTTCGCCGATCTCGAAATGCTGCTTCGGCGTGAAATCGAGCCGCGCGGGCGTCCCGACCCTGCGCACCTCGACGTTGCCTGTTTCGTCAGCGCCGTCCGGAACGTCCGCACGCGGCAGATTCGGAATGACCTCGAGAGCCGCTTTGATCTCCGCGTCGAGCTTGCGCTCGTCGTCCTCACCTCTGGCGATCGTGTCCTTAAGGTCCGCGACCTCGGCCATCAACCGCGCCGCGGTCGCCTCGTCCTTCGCACCCTTGGCCTTGCCGATCTCTTTCGAAGCTGCATTCCGCCGCGACTGCGCATCCTGCAACGCCGTCAGCGTCGCGCGGCGCTTGTCATCGAGCGCCACCAACGCCGCCGCCTGCGGCGCCAGCCCGCGGCGCTGCAAGCTCGCGTCGAAGGCGTCGGCGTTGTCTCTGATCCATTTGATGTCGAACACGGTCGGGCCTCGTCACGATGTCTGTGTCAAAGGCCGTCGTATACGATGCCGGCGAAGCGGTCCAGCCGCAGCGCCGGAGCGATGATTATCACTCCGGCGGATCGCCGGGATCGGCATGCTTCTTCTCGACGAAGCGCACCGCCAGGATTGAAAGCTCGTACAGTGCAACCGTCGGCAGCGCCATGATCACCATGCTGAGCGCATCGGGCGGTGTCAGCAGCGCCGCCGCCGCGAAGATGGCGACGATCGCATAGCGCCGTCCGTTTTTTAGCGTCGCCGAGGTGATGAATCCGGTCCGCGCCAGCAGCGTCAGAATGACAGGCAGCTGGAACACGATGCCGAAGCCGAAGATCAGCGTCATGATCAACGACAGATATTCCGAAACCTTGGGCATCAGTTCGATAGTCGGAACACCCGCCCCGCTGTGCTGCGTCAATCCGATAGAAAAACGGATCAGCACCGGCATCGCGATGAAATAGACGACCATCGCGCCGATGACGAACAGGACTGGCGTCGCGATCAGGTACGGCAAAAATGCCCGGCGCTCGTTGCGGTAAAGCCCTGGCGCCACGAACTTGTAGATCTGCGTCGCGATGACGGGAAACGCGAGGAATGCCGCGCCGAACATGGCGAGCTTCACTTGCGTCATGATCTGTTCGAGGAAGTGCGTCGCGATGAGCTTTACGTGATCATCGCCCGACGCCCACATGTACGGCCAGACAAGCACGTTGTAGATGTGGCCGGCGACCGCGAAGCAGCCGAAGAACATCACGACGAACGCCGCCAGCGCCCAGATCAACCGTTGCCTGAGTTCGATCAGATGATCGAGCAGCGGCGCCTTGCTGGCATCGATTTCATTCTGTCCGTCGCGCGGCGGCTCATCACCGGGCGGCGTCGACGGCGGCAACCGTTCCAGCATCGCTCAGGTCTCCCCGCGCGGTGGAGCCGGCATCGGCGGCGCCAGCGTCGCCGATGTATCGGATGATGACGTTTCGGACGCTATCGTGTTGGCCGTCGATGGCGGCTCGACGCGCGCGAGCTTGCTCGCATCGTCGACGTGCTCCGTCGCCCGCATCACCTCGTTATTGATCGAGGTCTGCATTTTCTGGACTTCATCGCGCATCGCTTCGAGATCGGCTTCGCGCATCGCGGCGTCGAACTGCGATTTGAACTCGTTCGCATGGCGGCGAATGACGCCTGCGTACTTGCCGAGCGTGCGCATCAATGTCGGCAGCTCTTTCGGGCCGACGAAAACCAGCGTCACGACGCCGAGGATCAGAAGCTCGCTCCAGCTGATGTCAAACATGGGATGACCTTGCCGGCATCAGCCGTGAGCTCTTTTAGCTGACCTTCGTGCGATCCGGATTGGACGCTTCATTCTCGATCGTGCGCGGCACCGGCCGGGAAGGATCCTCGTCCTCCGCCATGCCTTTCTTGAAGCTCTTGATGCCCTTCGCGACGTCGCCCATGAGTTCCGAAATCTTGCCGCGCCCGAAAAGCAGCAGAGCAATGATCAGGAACAGAAGCAGGTGTTGTGCACTAAAACCCATTGTAACCTCTCGGCGGTTGCCGCTCGCAGTTAAGCACTTTATCGCAGACAGTGCCAGAAGGAGCCTGAACTCTGGTCAATGAGCCCAAAGCCTTGCGATGGCCTTTACTTTGGAAAGCTCCGCCTACGTTTACAAGATTACATCTTTTTAACGCGCAGCCTGAGCCATATCGTGCCGCCTAGGTGGTCTCGCTGTCCGTCGGCTCGGCGCGGCTGCCGTCCCCGTCTTCGCCGGTTTCCTCGTCGAGAGGCAGCAACGCCTGCTCTTCCTCGGAGTTCTCGTCTCCATCGTCGGAGAGGGGCAATTCATCCGGCATCAGCGCCGCGACATCGGTCGGCGCCGGCATCGTGAAGTTCGGCGGCAGATTGGCATCCAGCAGACCGGCGGCCTTGAGATCGGCGAGGCCAGGCAGATCCTTGATCGTATCGAGCCCGAAATGCACGAGGAACGTTTCCGTGGTGCCATAGGTCAGCGGACGCCCGGGCGCACGACGGCGGCCCCGCGGGCGAATCCATGCCGTCTCCATCAACACGTCGAGCGTGCCGGGCGACGTCGAAACCCCACGGATTTCCTCGATCTCGGCGCGCGTCACCGGCTGGTGATAAGCGATGATCGCCAACGTCTCGAGCGCTGCCTTCGACAGCTTGCGCTCTTCCTTTTGCTGCCGCTCGAGCAGATAGGACAGATCGTCCGCCGTCCGAAACTGCCAGCGCCCGGCGACACGGACCAGCGCTACGCCGCGATCCTTGTAGTCGTCCTGCAGTTCCTTGAGCAGCGCGTTGACGTCGTCGCCAGCATCGAGACAGCGCATCAGAGATTTTGCGTCGACCGGTTCTGTGGACGCAAAGAGCAGCGCTTCCAGACGGCGAAGCTTCTGACGCCGGGCAGTCTTCGAAAGACGATCGACGGCGGCCTCCGGATCGCTCAGCGCGTCAGGGACGGTTCGCTCATGCGCATTATCGGCATCATCGTTTGCCGACATCACATCAATCCCGCGGCTATTGTCCGACACGACACTCAGTCTCGGCGGAACCATAGATTTTCTAGCCCCCTTATAACGGCGTTTCCGGCAGCGCTAGCCGATCTTTTCCCACTCCGCCCCTGCTTCACGTTTGCGCATATAAATCGGGGCGAACGGCTCGTCCTGCCGAAGCTCGATTAACCCTTCCCGCGCCATTTCGAGCGTCGCGCCGAAGGAGCTTGCCAGCGCCGTGCGCTCCTCCTCGTTGCGCGGGAGAAACTGGTCCAGGAACATGTCGAGCTGCGCCCAGTCCCCGGCGGTCGCGCCAACGAGGCGTTCAAGCCTGAACCGTGCTTCCTTGATCGACCAGACGCGCCGTGCCTTGACGACGTGAACGACCTTGATCGTCCGCTTTCGCTGCTCGGAGTAAGCCTTCAAAAGATCGTAGATCGTTGCGGTATAGGTCGTGTCGCGCGTGACCTGGATGCGCTCCGGCCGCCCGCGCGCGAACACGTCGCGCTCCAGCCGATGCCGGGTCAGCAGCGTCGCCGCCTGATCGCGCATCGCGTTGAGCCGCATCAGCCGGAACGACAGGCGTTGCGCCATCTCCTCAGCCGACGTTGTATCGGGATCTTCCTTGTCCTTGGGCAGCAGCAGCCGCGATTTCAGAAACGCAAGCCAGGCCGCCATGACGAGATAGTCGGCTGCGATCTCGAGCTTCAACTGCTGCGCTTCAGCGATGAACGCGAGATACTGCTCGACCAGCGCCAGAATGGAAATTTTGGCGAGATCGACCTTCTGCGTTCGCGCAAGCGCCAGCAGAAGATCGAGCGGCCCTTCGAAGCCCTCGATTTCGACGAGGAATGCCTCACCAGCGGCCGGCATGCTGTCCAAGCCTGGGCTCTCCCAGTCTTGCGAACCAGCGGCCTCAGCGCCCGTCTCGGCTTGTCCTATCGATTCAATCATCTGCGTCTGGATTTGGTCCCGATGCGGCGCCCTGTCCGGGACCTGCCGGCCGACATTACACTGATTCAGACAGGGCCAAGCCCTTACGCCGGGGTACGCTCATACCTGACAAAGGTTGCAGCACCGACTATGGCCCGCGCGCCTCGCCGCGGAATGCACGCGCGGATCAGCCAAAGCCCGCGAGATTTCTCTCGGCCGATCCGGTGATTAACGCTATCAGATATCTCAATACTGGGCGGCGTCAGTATGACGTGACCCAGCAGCTCGAATAGCCTTGCGCTTTCAGTTGCGCGCAAACGTTGCTGGCTTCCTGCCGCGAACCGGGCGGCCCGACGACAAGACGATCGAAGTTGCCCTTGGCGCCGAGATTGGCCGTCGCGATGTCAGGCGTCTTGCCGGCCAGCGCCGTCGAATACTTCTGCTGCATGTCGGCGAAGCGCTTCAAGGCGTCGATACGGCTCGACGCCGAATGCGGCACGGATGCGAGCACCGCGACAAATCCCGTGCCTCCGCCGGACGACGTCACCGGTGCAGCCGATTCGGAATAGGCATCCGAAGTGGTGGCCGTTTCGGCCTTGGCGACTTTCTTCAGCTTTTTAGGCGGCGCTGGTGTTCCCGAACCGTCGATGCTGCCGGTCGCCGACTTGGAAGCCGAGGCGCCGTTGATTTTGACCGGCGTCACAGCAACCTTTTTCATCGGAGCCGGCGTGTCGTCGCCGCTGACCGGCGTCGCCGGCCTGGATTGCGGTTCATCGCGGATATGATCCGGCGCGCCGTGCCCGTTCTGGCCGAAAACGTCGACCAGCGCCGTGCCCGGCACGGACGCCGCATGCTGCACAGGTTCCTCGGGCGGCGGCGATTGGATCGATCCGTCACGGCCGACGACCAGCGTCGAAACCTTGCGCGGGCCACCGGCGGCAGACTCATCAGCAGACGCTGACTGCGCGGTATCGCCCGGCGGCGGCGACTGATCCGGCGCCGCGTCGGCCTGCTCGGACGAAGTTCCGTCGCCGAGCCTGCCCATGATCTTGGTATCCGAGTAGGGGAAGGTTTTTCCCCCTGCATCCGCCGGCTTTGTCTTGGATGGAAAATCTTCGCTCTTGATGATCGGCGGTTCGCCCTGCGGCCCGGACGAACCGAGCTTTTTGTAGCCGTACGCCATGCCTCCGCCGATGAGGATTGCTCCCGCCAGCGCCATCATGATCACCATCGGCCGCCGGCTGCGCGGCGCGGGCTCGTCCTCGTACTCGCCGTCATCTTCGCCGTAGGCCTGATCGAGTTCGCCGCCTTCGGCCGTCGCAAAGCCGAGGTTGTTGCCGCGGCCCTGCTGCGCATACGGATCGTGATCGAATTCGCTCGGCTGGCCCGCCCAGTCGGCGGCACTCAGCTCATGGTCCTGGCTATAGGGATCGGCAAAGCCTGCCCCATGGCCGCCTTGCGACGGCGCATACCCGGCGTTGCCGTACCCACCGGCGTCGAAACCGCGGGGATCGGAAGCCCCTGCCCGGCCCGGCCATTGCGGCGCGCTTGGCTGCTGATCGTAACCGCTCTGCCCATAAGGCGTGCTGCCGGGGGCGACATAAGGTTCGAATTGCGGCGCATACGGATCAGCTGCGGCGGGGCTTGGTTGATGGCTCTGTCCGCTCTGATAGCCTGGCTGCAACGCGCCCCACTGGCCGTAGTCGGCCGGCTGCTGCGGCGCTTGCGGCTGGCCGAAGCCCGGATGCTGACCATAGGCATCGTGTGACGACGACGGCGGCTGTTGCGGCGGCCACGCGCTGCCCTGTTGCTGTGGATAACCGGATTGAGCTTGAGGATTGACCCAGGAAGGCTGGCGCAGACGGTCCTGATCGGCAGGATTTGCAGCAGGCCTTCCCCCGGCCGGCCGCTGGAACGAATTCTGCGAGGACATCGCGAAACCCCTCAATATCGGGCGCAGACTCGAGCTGCACCAAATCGTCGATTCGAGACTTTAGCGCATCGCATCGGGCGCCTCGACGCCAAGGACATCCAGTCCCGATTTTATCACCGTCTTTGTGGCGGCAATCAGCGCGAGCCGCGCGGAAGTCGCAACCCCGTCATTTGATTGAATAAATCTCAAATGTGGCGAATCGTTGCCGCGGGTCCACTGCGAATGTAGCGCACTCGCGAGATCGTAGAGATAGAACGCGATCCGGTGCGGCTCGTGTGCCGAAGCCGCGCCCTCGACCAATCGCGGGAAGCTCGCCAACCGCTTGATGAGATCGATTTCACCAGTATCGGTCAGCAGCGACAGGTCGGCGCGCCGCAACACGTCGACGGACACATCGAGTCCCGGGATCTGTTCGACGGCGTTTCGCAGTACGCTCGCCGATCTCGCATGCGCGTATTGCACGTAGAAGACAGGATTGTCCTTCGACTGTTCGGTCACCTTCGCGAAATCGAAATCGAGCGTTTCCTGGTTCTTCCGGTAAAGCATCATGTAGCGGACCGGATCGCGGCCGACTTCGTCGACGACGTCGCGCAGCGTCACGAATGTCCCGGCGCGCTTCGACATCTTATAGGGCTCACCCGCTTTAAAGAGCCTGACGAGTTGCACTACCTTCACGTCGAGGTCAGCCGTCTTATCGGAAAGCGCGGCGACGACCGCCTTGATGCGCGGTATGTAGCCGACGTGATCGGCCCCGAAGACGTTGATCAGGTGACGGAAGCCGCGGCTCAACTTGTCGTAGTGATAGGCGACGTCGCCCGCGAAATACGTGTAGGTGCCGTCCGACTTCTTCAGCGCGCGATCTTCGTCGTCTCCGAAGTCCGTCGATTTGAAGAGCGTCTGAACCCGGTCTTCCCAATCGTCGTCATCGTGTCCCTTGGGCTTCTCGAGCTTGCCTTCGTAGATGAGCCCCTTCTTCTCGAGCTCCGCGATCGCCGCCTTGATCTGATCCTTGCCGTCCGCTTGCAGCGAGGCTTCCGAGAAGAAGACATCGTGCCGGATGTTGAGCGCGGCGAGATCGTCCTTGATCATCGCCATCATCTTTTCGATTGCGATGGAGCGAACGATCGGCAGCCAGCGCTCTTCCGGCATGTTGATGAGCGACGGCCCGTGCTCTTTGGCGAGCGCTTCGCCGACCGGCTTCAGATAGTCGCCGGGATAGAGCCCTTCAGGGATCGCGCCGATGTCTTCGCCCAGCGCCTCGCGGTAGCGGAGGAACGCCGAACGCGCGAGCACGTTCACCTGCCCGCCCGCGTCGTTGATGTAGTATTCGCGCGTGACATCGTAGCCTGCGAACACGAGCAGGTTGGCGAGCGCATCGCCGAACACCGCGCCACGGCAATGACCGACGTGCATCGGACCTGTCGGATTGGCCGACACGTATTCGACGTTGAGCTTGCCGTCGCCGCGCGATGAGCCCGCTCCGTATCGTCCACCTTCGCTGAGAATGTCGCGCACGAGACCGTGCCAGACTTCAGGCTTGAATGTGATGTTGAGAAAGCCCGGTCCCGCGACCTCGATCTTCTGGATATCGCCGTGCGCTTCGAGTTTCGCTTTCAAGGCGTCCGCGATATCGCGCGGCTTCTTCTTCGCCGCCTTGGCGAGCACGAGCGCGGCATTGACCGCGATGTCGCCGTGACTCGCATCGCGCGGCGGCTCCGCATCGAATTCCGGCAGCGCGAGGTCGGACGGCAGCACGCCTTCGGTCTTCAGCGCCTCGAGCGCAGCTCTGACCCGTGCTTCAACTTCGGAAAAAACGTTCATGGGTGTCCTTGAGAAAACGCCACGGAAACCGCGGAGCGCTGGCGGCCGGCACGACGAAGGAGTGTCGCCAGCGCCAATCAAAGCTCGCGCCTATCGCAGTTCCGCCGTGGCGTCAAACAATCGGCGGTATTCGGCGATGGCGTAACGGTCCGTCTGCCCCGCAAGGAAGTCGCATGCCAGCCGCGCCCGGCCGTTGGCATCGAGGCTTAACGCAGCGTCGCGCCAGTCCTCCGGGAGCGCCGCGGGATCGGCGTTGTAGCGGGCAAACAGATCGCGCACGATCTGCTCGGCACGTTCCATCACGTCGAGCACCTTGCGATGGTGATAGACGGACTTGAACAGAAACTTCCGCAGCTGAGCGAGGTCCGCGAACATCTCCCCGGAGAACGCCACCGTCGCCTTACCCGCATGGCGGATATCGTCCGCCGACGACGGCGCGAGCGCTGCAAGTCTGCGGCGGCTTTCGTCGATCACATCGCCGACCATCACCGTGATCATCCGGCGTGTGATTTCGTAGATCACCCGACCGGTCTCGACCGTCTTTCCGAGCGACATGACCTCCCGCGCCATGCCGCCGGCGAGCGGCGTCTCGGCCAAAGCGCCGAGCGAGATCAACCCGGCGCGCAATCCGTCGTCAACGTCGTGCGAAAGGTACGCGATGTCATCCGCAAGGCTCGCGACCTGCGCTTCCGCCGACGCCCACTTGTCGAGATCGAGAGGCCGCCAATCGTCGAACTGGCGCACGACTTTCGCGACCGCCGACCGCGAAGCCTTGACCGGCCCGTTGTGCTTCACCAGCCCTTCGAGCGTCTCCCAAGTCAGATTGAGCCCGTCGAACGCTAGGTACTTGCGCTCGAGCTTGGTGACGACGCGAACCGACTGCGCATTGTGATCGAAGCCGCCGAAATCCGTCATGGCGGTGTCGAGCGCGCGTTCGCCCGCGTGACCGAATGGCGAGTGTCCGAGATCGTGCGCCAGCGCGATCGTCTCCGCGAGATCCTCGTCGAGCCTGAGCTGCCGCGCCATCGTTCGTGCGATCTGCGCCACTTCCAGCGTATGCGTCAGGCGCGTGCGGTAATGATCACCCTCGTGCGGCAGGAACACCTGTGTTTTGTACGCCAGCCGCCGGAAGGCCGAGGAATGCAGCACGCGATCGCGGTCACGCTGAAACGGACTGCGGGTTGTACAGTCCGGCTCGGCCGCAAGCCGTCCCCGAGACGGCACGGCGCTGGCGGCATAATTGGCCGGTACGCGCTCACCCGGTCGCAGATTCTGGCCGTAATCTGCGAGGTCGGCGCCCGGCTTTAACCTGGTTGGCATCGGCGGCCGCACTTGATATTTGATATGTTCACGCGCCTTCCTATCTATTTGGAGCCGGGGGCGCCAGCCAGGCTCCCCAGTTTCGTGGTGCAGATCAGGAAAAAGCCCAGAAACCGATGACCGTCACCGTAACCGAACAAGCCGCAACACGAATTTCCGAAATCGCAGGCAGCGAACCGGGATCGCCCGTTCTGCGTGTTTCCGTCGAGGGTGGCGGCTGCTCCGGATTTCAGTACAAATTCGATCTAACCAACGCGCGCGCCGCCGACGATTTCGTCATCGAACGGGCCGGCGCTGTCGTCGTCATCGATCCGGTCTCGCTGCAATACATGGAAGGCGCCGAGATCGACTTCGTCGACGATCTGATCGGCGCCGCCTTCAAGATCAAGAACCCGGTTGCGACCGCATCGTGCGGTTGCGGCACCAGCTTCTCCGTCTGAACCGATCTCAAATTGATTTATGCGCGGTGCGATGGCACATGGTGGAACCATGATCCTCGCCACGTGGAATATCAACGGCGTCAAGGCCCGCCTCGAGTCGGCGCTGACGTATCTGCGCCAGCAGTCTCCGGACGTCATCTGCTTCCAGGAGATCAAATCCGTCGACGACGGGTTTCCGACGTCGGCGTTTCAGGACATCGGCTACAACGTTGCGACCAACGGCCAGAAGGGTTTCAACGGCGTCGCGATCCTCTCGAAGTCGCCGCTCGAAGACGTGGTGCGCGGACTTCCGGGCGATGACGCCGATCAGCATGCCCGCTGGATCGAGGCGTCCGTTCCGCTCGGCGATCGCATGGTCCGCGTCGTCTCGCTTTATCTGCCGAACGGCAATCCGATCGGCACCGAGAAGTTCTCCTACAAGCTTGCCTGGATGGCGCGCATGCGGCTCCGGGCAAAGCAACTGCAGCAAGATGAAATGCCGCTCGTGCTCGCAGGCGACTTCAACGTCATTCCGGAATCCGTCGACGCCAAGCGTCCGGCGGCGTGGGTCAACGACGCATTGTTCCAGCCGGAAAGCCGCGCGGCCTGGCGCACGCTGGTGAACGAAGGCTTCACGGACGCAACGCGCGCCTGCCATCCGGGTCCCGGCGTCTACACGTTCTGGGACTATCAGGCCGGCGCCTTCCAGAAGGACGACGGCATCCGCATCGACCACATCCTGCTCTCGAGCCAGGCCGCCGATCTGCTCGTGGCGTCAGGCATCGATCGCGCGACACGCGCGCAGGAAAAGCCGTCCGATCACGTGCCCGTTTGGGTCAAGCTCGCGGGCTAGCGGAGCGTCTAGCGGTCGCCGCCTGGAGACGAAGCGCCAGCCGGAGCGAACCCGCTCGACGATCCCGTCGAAACCGGCGGTCCGCCGATGCCAGAGGCTGGCGCAAAGCCGGGCGCGCTGATCCCGATTCCGATCGTGACCTGATGGCTCGGCCGGACAGCCGGGCTTGCCGCCGGCAACTGCGCTGAAACGGCAGGCGGAGCATCCGTCGCCATCATGGGGTGTACGAGTTCACCGTTTGCGCACGTCCTGACCGGTTCGGCGGACAGACTGTCGAGACCATCCCGATTGTCGCGAACTTGCGGACTGCGCCCGTAACGCTTGTGCCAGTCGGCGACGCGGCCCGTCGCCTGCAGACGAACGCCTTCGCCCGCGTTGCAGAAAATCTTCTGATAGATGTCCTCGATCCAGACACGCTCCGTCGGCGACGCATTCGAAACCGCGACATCGATCAGATTGAGCGCGGCTGCCTGATCCTTCTGCACGAACTTGCCCCGCCAGAGCAGGTCAGCAAGAAAGGCTTGCGCGCCAGGATGACCGGAGCGGGACAGCCGCGACAGCCAGTGACGGCCATTCTCGATCTTGCTCGACGGATCTTCGGAGCCGGCCATCTCGGGCCCTTCGCCGCGAAGGAAAACCTTCGCAAGCTCGAACTGCGCATCTTCATCGTTGAAGGTCAGGGCCGCGCGCTGCAACGCCTGATCGGCGGCGGCAACGTCTGGGCGGACACCTTCGTCGGTAATGCCGTCGCGAAGATACATCGACACCGCCGTCAATGCCTTCGCGGCGATCGGCGCGAGTTCCTCGTCGTCGGGATCGACGTCCTTCAGCTCTTCGGCGAGCTTCGCGTAAATTTTGTAGGCCTTGCCGTGATCGGTATAAGCGCCTTCGTTGTCGCCGTAGATGCGCGCCTCGTAATAGCGCGCGATCTGCGGCTTTGACGCTTCCAATGCTTCGAACGCCGGAAGCGCCAGCTCGTAATATCCGCCGTTGAACGCCGAGATGCCCTGCTTCATCGCATCGTCAGGCGATCGAAACGTCACGCCGGCTGCAAACGCCGAACCGACCATCGTGCAAAAAATTGCAACACTACCCGCAATGGAAAGCTTAGATATCCGCATAGCAGTGCACTTCCGCCTTTCCTCCCGCATGGGTTACGGCGCCGTACCTGGCCGGTCCCACTTGGTCTGCAAATTTTCTCAGTGCCCCTGACTGATACATGTTCGCCGGCGCCTTCCACGTCTTGCGCCGCCGTTCCAACTCCTCCGCACTCACCTCGACATCGAGCGTGCCGAGTTCGGTATCGATGACGATAATGTCGCCATCCTTCAGAAGTCCGATCGGTCCGCCGACCGCTGCTTCCGGACCAACGTGGCCGATGCAAAGCCCGCGCGTCGCGCCCGAGAACCGTCCGTCGGTGATCAGCGCGACCTTGTCGCCGGAGCCCTGGCCGTAAAGCGCCGCGGTCGTCGACAACATCTCGCGCATGCCCGGGCCGCCCTTCGGCCCCTCGTAACGGATGACGATCACCTCGCCGTCCTTGTAGTTGCGCTCTTCGACGGCCTGGAACGCATCTTCCTCGCAATCGAAGCAGCGTGCGGGTCCGCGGAACTGATGTGTCTTCAGCCCGGCGACCTTCACGATCGCGCCATCGGGTGCGAGCGAGCCCTTGAGCCCAACCACGCCGCCCGTCGGCGAAATCGGATTGGAGACCGGAAATACGACTTTCTGATCGCGGTTGAATTTCACGCTTTCGAGATTCTGCGCGAGCGTCTTTCCAGTCACAGTTAGACAGTCGCCGTGCAAAACGCCGCCCTCGAGCAGCGCTTTCAAAATCTGCGGAACGCCGCCGATATCGTAGACGTCTTTCGCAACGTACTGACCGCCGGGCTTCAGGTCGGCGATGTACGGCGTCCTGCGGAAAATCTCAGCGACATCGAAAAGATCGAAATCGATCCCGACCTCGTGCGCCATCGCCGGTAGATGCAGCGCGCCATTGGTCGAGCCGCCCGTCGCGGCGATAACGACAGCGGCATTCTCGAAGGCTTTTTTCGTGCAGATATCGCGCGGACGAATGCCGTCGGCGATCAGGCGCATGACGGCCTTCCCGCTTTCGGTCGCGTACGCGTCGCGACTTTCATAGGGTGCCGGCGCGCCAGCCGAACCCGGCAGCGCAAGCCCGATCGCCTCGGACACGCACGCCATCGTGTTGGCCGTGAACTGGCCGCCGCATGAGCCCGCCGACGGACACGCGACGCATTCCAGCTCATGCAATTCCGCCGCCGACATTTTGCCCGCCGAATGCATGCCGACGCCTTCGAACACGTCGACGACGGTGACGTCGCGGCCTTTGAATTTTCCCGGCAGGATCGAGCCGCCGTACATGAAGACGCTCGGAACGTTAAGCCTCAGCATCGACATCATGATGCCGGGCAGGCTCTTGTCGCAGCCCGCGATGCCGACGAGCGCATCATAGCAATGCCCGCGCATCGTGAGCTCGATCGAATCGGCGATGACCTCGCGCGACACGAGGCTCGACTTCATGCCCTGATGGCCCATCGCGATGCCATCGGTGACAGTGATCGTGCAGAACTCGCGCGGCGTGCCGCCAGCTTCAGTGACGCCCGCCTTGGCCGACTGCGCCTGGCGCATCAGCGAAATATTGCACGGCGCAGCTTCATTCCAGCAGGAGACGACGCCGACGAACGGACGCTTGATGTCGGCCTCTTCCAATCCCATCGCGTAATAGTAGGAGCGATGCGGCGCGCGCGACGGGCCTTCCGTGACATGGCGGCTGGGCAACTTCGACTTATCGAACGTCTTGGCGTCCATTACTTTCCTCTTCGGCCCCCTGCCTTGCCTCGAGTTCCGTTCCAGGGATGCCGGCCGTCACGCTCGAATAGGAATCGCTCTCACCTGCATGAGAATTATTCCAAAGCGTCGGCCTCACTTCTGCACCTGCGCGCGCTTTGTGGCTCGAAAGTGGCGCTGCACCGCAAACGAGTTGCTGTTAAGCAACATTTGGGTGGCATGTCCCCGTTCATGGTAAAGGGACGTCTTTCGCCTCACCCGCATGGGAGAACCGATCCGCCTTTCCTCAACGTCAGCGTACCGATTGGATAGCCGACGAGTACGTCATCACCGCGGCCCGACTTTGTCCCTCTGGAGACATTCATTTTCGGCTTTCGCATGCTTAGATGACGGCCGGTGCGGCGCGCCTTTCACCCCCACGTCCAATGCCGGAATTCTCTGATGTCACCGAACGACACGACCCATGCCGATCCCGTCCGGTACTATTGCCGCTTCACCGGCGGCCGGGCGACTTCGCCTGTGGATGGCGTTGCGACGCTCGGGCTCAGCGGCGTCGAGATCGATCTCGGGCCCGGCCATCCGTCGCAGATTTGGCAGTACGACAGACTGCGAACGCTGGAGCCGGTCCGCGCCAACGCGATCGACGTGCTGCTGTCGTCCCCGGACGCCCCCGGCGCATCGCTGTTCGTGCAAGGCGGCCGATTCGCCGCTGATCTGGCATCGCACGCCCCGCATCTGACGGCGCGAGCCGCGCGCTGGCGCAACTGGAGATGGGGACTGCTCCTCGCCGCCCTCGTCGCCTTGGCGGTCGCCGCGAGCTTCGCCGCCGGATGGAGCCCGCTCAGATCATTTGCGACGGCGCTGCCCGATAGCTGGCGGCAACGTCTCGGCGACTCGGCGCGCGAGTCGATGACGCAAGGTCATAAGCAATGCGCCGACGCGAGCGGCGTCGCGGCGCTTGCGAAACTGTCCGAGCGGCTCTCCAAGGCCGCGCCGGAAGGCGTCTCTTTCAACGTCCGCGTCTACGACTGGCCGCTGATGAACGCCTTCGCCGTACCCGGTGGGCAAATCGTCCTGACCAAAGGCTTGATCGACAAAGCCGAAAACCCTGACGAGGTCGCGGGCGTTCTGGCGCACGAAATGGGCCACGGCATCGAAATGCATCCGGAAACCGGCATCATTCGCAGCGTCGGTCTCGCGGCGGCCGTTGAAATCATGCTCGGCGGCGGCGGCCTTGCCAACGCCGGTCTGATGCTGGCGCAGCTCGGCTATTCGCGTGGCGCCGAGCGCGAAGCCGATCTCGACGCTCTGCATCTGCTGAAAGGCGCAGGCATCGCTCCGAAAGGGCTCGGCAATTTCTTCATGCGCGTCACCAAAATGGAGACGGACAACTCCGGCTCGAACGGCGGTGCGCTCAACTGGCTGCGGACGCATCCCCCAGCAGCCGAGCGCGCGAAGCTCGTCCGCCAGCAGCCCGATTATCCCGCGACACCCGCGCTCGATGCGCAGTCCTGGCAAGAGTTGCAGTCGATCTGCAAAACGACGATCGAACCGCCGAAGCCCGACAATAACGGTTGATATGCGGCCGCCGGTTGTGCTCGGCCCGAAGATCGTCGGATTTGGGTGTAAATTCGCGGAGTGCCAGTTGAACCGCACAGGGTCGCCACCAACCACGATGAAAAAGCCGCTCTGGATTTCGGTCGGGCTGATCGCCCTCCTCGCCGTTGGCTACATCGGCGCGCCGTTCCTCACGGCGTGGAACATTCGCGAAGCCGTGCGCAACGGCAATTCCGCGTATCTGACGACCGCGATCGAATGGCCGAGCGTGCGCGAAACACTGAAGCCCTCGATCGCGCGCATCGCACTCGACTTGCCGAATGCCGAGCAGACCGAGCCCGCAAATCCGAGCCTCTGGCAGCGAGCGAAAGCCTATTGGGGCCGCGGCGCCATCGACAGTCTCGTCGACTCCTACGTAACGCCAGAAGGCCTGCCGCAGCTCTTCACGGTGCAAAAAACGTATCGCGATTACGTTTCAGGCGATGACGGCACGAACGCGCTCCCGATCCTTGAGCGGGTCTCTCGGGCCTGGGCGCGTGTGAAGCGCGCCGAGTTCACCGGCTTCACCACGTTCGAAATCGACATGGCGGACAAGAACGACGAAACGCGGCTCTATCTCGGCAAGCTGGAACTGACGCGCGTCGGTTGGAAGCTCGCAGAACTGCGCGTCGAATTTCTGAAACCGGCGACCATCACGATCCAAAATTTCGCCGGCACGCTTTGAGCGCGAGAACAAGACACGCGTAGATGGCCGCCTGCGCGGCCATGACGGAATGAGACGAGCAAACAATCCGTCACGGCACCCGTCCTGCCAACCTGATCGTCATGGCCGCGAAGGCGGCCATCCACGACAGGCTCGGCAAAGAACTCAGGTCAGCCGACATCCTCCAGCCGTTTTAGCGCAGCCGAGAACCGCTTGATCTCGGCTTCGAGTTCGGCCTTGCGTTCTTTCGCTTCCTCAATGGCTTCTTCCTTCGCCCGCTCCATGAACTGCGGGTTGGAAAGTTTCGCATCCATCTTCTTGAGGTCGCTGTCCGCCTTGTCGATCTCTTTCGCAAGACGCCGCTTCTCGGCAGCCATGTCGATAATGCCTGCGAGCGGCAACGCCGCCGTCGTCTCGCCCGCAACGATCAGCGCCGCGCCTTTGGGCGCGATATCGGCGAAGTCGATACCGTCGAGACGCGCCAGCCGCTTCAGCGTTTCGTCATTCCGATGGACGCGCTCGCGCATGGCGTCGCTGGCACCGACGATGACGAGCGGCACCTTCGCGCCCGCCGGAACGCTCATTTCGGTACGCACCGAGCGCACTTCCGAAATCAGCGACACGACCCAGTTCACCTCATCGACAGCGTCGCGCTCGACAAGGCCGTCGAGGTTCGGCCACTCGCTGAGCACCAGAAGATCGTCGCGCTTGACGCCGTGCTCGACCATGTGCGCCCAAAGCTCTTCCGTGATGAACGGCATGAACGGGTGCAGCATCTTGAGGATTTGATCGAGCGTCCACGCCGTGACGGCGCGCGTCTCGGATTTCGCGTCCTCGTCATCGCCCGCGAGCAACGGCTTGATCAGTTCGAGATACCAATCGCAGAACTCGCCCCAGACGAATTCATAGATCGCAGCGGCCGCTTCGTTGAATTTATAGCCTTCGAGCGCTTCGGTAACGGCCTTCGCGGTCAGTTCGGCCTCGCCGATGATCCATTTGTTAAATATCTGCGTCGCCGACTTCGGATCGAAATTGCGCTGCCGCACGCACTCGTTCATCTCCGCGAAGCGCGAGGCGTTCCAGAGCTTGGTCGCGAAATTGCGATAGCCTTCGACGCGTGACTTCGCGAGCTTGATATCGCGCCCCTGCGCCGCCATCGCCGCGAGCGTGAAGCGCAGCGCGTCGGCTCCGAACTCGTCAATCAGGACGAGCGGGTCCATGACGTTGCCCTTCGACTTCGACATCTTCTGCCCCCTCTCGTCGCGAACGAGGGCATGGATGTAGACGTCCTTGAACGGCACTTCGTCCATGAAGTGCAGGCCCATCATCATCATGCGGGCGACCCAGAAGAAGATGATGTCGAAGCCGGTAACGAGCACGCTCGTCGGATAGTAGCGGCCAAGCTCCGGCGTCTCGTCCGGCCAGCCGAGCGTCGAGAACGGCCACAAAGCCGATGAGAACCACGTGTCGAGCACATCCTCGTCGCGCTTGAGCACGACGTGACTACCCGACGTTTCCCCTCCCCCTTGCGGGGAGGGGTTAGGGGTGGGGGACTTGGCGTAATACGCCTGCGCCAGCGCCTGAGCTTCGTCTTCCGTCGCCGCAACGAAGTACTTGCCGTCCGGCCCGTACCACGCCGGAATCTGGTGCCCCCACCACAGCTGACGCGAGATGCACCAAGGCTGGATGTTCCGCATCCACTCGAAGTAGGTCTTCTCCCAATTCTTCGGAACGAAAACCGTCTTGCCGTTCTCGACCGCCGCCATCGCGGGCTTCGCAAGCTCGGCGGCGTTGACGTACCACTGATCCGTCAGCCACGGCTCGACGACGACATTCGATCGATCGCCGTGCGGGACCGTATGCGTCGTCGGCTCGATCTTTTCGAGCAGGCCCAGCGCATCGATATCGGCGACGACACGCAGCCGCGCCTCGAAGCGATCGAGCCCGCGATAGGCCTCTGGCACGTCGTCGACCAGCTTGCCGTACGCATCGAGCACGTTGATCTGCGCGAGATTGTGCCGCTTGCCGACCTCGAAATCGTTGAAGTCGTGCGCGGGCGTGATCTTCACCGCACCCGTTCCCTTCTCGGGATCGGAGTATTCATCCGCAACGATCGGAATTTCACGCCCGACAAGCGGCAGCTTCACTTTCGCGCCAGCCTTGATCAGCGCCGCGTAACGCTCGTCGTCGGGATGCACCGCAACGCCCGTATCGCCGAGCATCGTCTCGGGCCGTGTCGTCGCGACGACGATGTAATCCTTGTCGTAGCCAGCCACCTTCGCTGCGAGCGGATAGCGGAAATGGTACATGTGCCCGCTCGGATCTTTCGCGAGCACTTTGCCGAGCGCCGCCGCATCGAACGGCTCGCCGCCGTCCTTCGACCACGAGAATTTTCCGCGCGCCTCGACCTGCACGACTTCCAGATCCGAGATCGCGGTCTGAAACTTCGGGTCCCAATTGACGAGACGCTTATCCTTGTAGATCAGCCCCTCGTTGTAGAGCTGCACGAAGACCTTCACGACCGCCTTCGACAGCCCCTCGTCCATCGTGAAGCGTTCGCGCGACCAGTCGCACGACGCGCCGAGGCGTTTCAGCTGATTGATGATGGTGCCGCCGGATTCCTCTTTCCACGCCCAGACGCGCTTCAGGAATTCCTCGCGCCCAAGCTCGCGCCGCGACGGCTGCTTACCGGCGGCAAGCTGGCGCTCGACGACCATCTGCGTCGCGATGCCGGCATGGTCGGTGCCGGGCTGCCAGAGAACATCGCGGCCCCGCATGCGCTCGAAACGCACGAGGATGTCCTGCAGCGTATTGTTGAGCGCGTGCCCCATATGGAGCGAGCCGGTGACATTCGGCGGCGGGATGACGATGGAGTAGGACGCGTTCTTTCCGCCTGTAACGGCGCGACCGGCCTTGAACGCTTCGGACTTGTCCCATTCGGAATTGATGCGCGGCTCGATTTCGGCCGGGCGGAACGTTTTTTCAAGCATCTGAGAGGGTGTCGTTTCCAACCGCGGTTGTTCGACACCGGTGGTAAGGCTGACATTCGTACGCTGTCAACCTTGCCACCCTCTTGGACGCATGCAGGTGCCGGATTCCGGCGCGTTGCAATCAGCGCTTGCCGGTTTCGTCCCGCAGCGCCTTTTCGACAATTTTAGGCATATTCTCGGTCAGCCACTGACGCAGGATCGGCCGTAGAAGCTGCGCTGCCGCATCCTCGACACCGCCATTGGCGAAATTGCCGCCATCGGGCAGCCGGGGCGGCTCGGGCACGTAGGCCCTCTGCGCCGGCTGAGGAGCGGGCTCCGGTTCAGGCTGCGGCACAGGCGCCGCGAACGTCATGCGGCTCATACGCGTGTCGAAAAACGATGTCATGACGCGCTTGACGTCTTCGCTCTGCGGCGCGGGCTGGGCAGCTGTTTGCGCCGGCTCCTTGACCGTGTCGAGCGCGACCGGCGGCGGCTCGATCATGCGCCCGTGGATCGGCTCGAAGGGTATGACAGTCCGCGCAGTTCGCCGGCCCCACTCGCTCTCCTGCGCATGCTGCGCGTTTGTACCGAGTGCTTCGCTGAGGCGTCCCAGCAAATTCGGCCGCTCGGCCTGGGGTTGCGCCGGAGCCTTGAAAATAGCCGGCAGCTCAAATTCCAATGCCTCATCGGCAATATTTCCGCGACCTCTTAGTGTCGTCACACGCGCCTCCCGCCTGTCTGCGTCGAACCCTGGCGATCGATCGGCGATACTCGTGCGGATCGATGCAAGTATGTCTTCGACGTCGTTTCTTGCTCCATTCATCATGTTCATGACGCTTCCTCTCTGCGTACGAATACGAATTCGCAGAACCGCGTCGGCACCCCGTTGCCCCTCCGGTTCGTCCTGTCTGGAAAGAAAGCGCTGCGCACTCCGATCGCAGCTCAGCCCCCCAGTGACGTCACGTGCGGACCGCATCACCCAACTGGTGACTTGGCGTCGCCCGCCTGAGACAAATTGCTAAGGCCCACTCGCGGCAACCGTGTGGCGGAAGTCACGATCAAGGAAAATTTGCTGCAGATACAAAAAAAGCGGAGATACCTCCGCTTTTGCTCATGCTCTGCATTGAATTTCAGATTGTTAGTCGCGGCTGTTCTTGTGCCCTGGCAACAGCCGCTCGGTCATTTCACGGCGAAGTGCGCGCTCCACGATCTTTGGCATATTTTCGGCAAGCCACGTCTTGAGCAGCGGGCGCAAAAGGTCTGCGACCGCGTCTTCCATCGTGCGATCGCCACCGATGACCGGCTCAGCTTCGACGTCCAGCGGCGGCAGGGCCGATAGTGGCGGCACGTGTGCCGGCTGCAATCGGTTGTCGAGCGGCGGGCGTGCCGGTTCGGCTGGCATCTCGACGCTTCTCGGAAGAGCGCGGAACGGAAACGGATCCGCTTCCGACTCTGCAGGCTTGCTGTGCGCCGGAGCGGCAGGCTTGAACGAGTCCGACAGAGGCTCGAGCGTGCGATGCGGCCCAAGCGTCGCCGAAACGCTCGGCACGGCGAAAGTCTGCGGACGTGCAGCAGCGGGCGCTGGCTGAGACTCCGCCGCTCTCGGCGCCGATGTAGGTGCCGGTGCTGCCGCAGGACGCGCCGTTTCCTGCACAACGGGCGAGCCATTGGCTTTCGGCCATCCTGGCAACGCGGGCGACGGTCGAGCGTCATGTTGCTGCGGCACGCTTGCGCGCGGAGGCGCCTGCGCCGGATCAATCGAAATCTGCTGCTGCGTCGGCTTCTCGTTCAGCGCGCGAGGCAGAAATGGCGAAGGACCGAGATCGAACGCGAAAGGATCGGCGGCGGCAGGCGTTTCCTGCGGCTCGACCCGTGTCGCAACCGGCGGGGAAATGGCGCTAGCTGCCGCGCCATTGACTTTGAGGGTAGGCTCCGCCGGCTTCGGCGCGGCAACTGCCGGTGTAGGCGCGACCTTTGCCGCAGCGTCGAGCGTCGGCGCATTCTTCCAGTCCTGACGTTCGTCCGCCTCGCGTAATGCTTTGAGATCCTCGCCGAGAAGCTCGACGAGTTGCGCGTCGATCAGCTGTGCTTCCGATGTGGTTTCGACCGTCACCGATTTGTGCTCGGCGTCGACGATCGCCTGGACCTCTGCCGCAATCGATGTGTCGGCAGGCTTTTCCGGCTCCGGCTTGATCGACGAAGCTTGCGCCTTCTCGGGCTCGAAAGGTTTGATCGCGACGGCAGCCGGCGTCTCAGCGGATTTAGGTTCGACCTTTACGGGCGCCGGAGCCGGCGCAGGTGCGGCTTTCGCGGCGCTGACTCCACTTGCCGATTTCGGAGCGGATTCAGGCGTGACCGATTCCTGCGGCGGCGTCACGGGCGTGAAAAAGCGCTGGTCACCTGGCTCGTCCGCCGGAGCCGACGATTTCATGAAAGCTTCGCGCGACATGAACCCGCGCTGTTGCGGCGCTGCGGGCCTCACAGCTGCGTTCGGACGAACGGGCGATTGTGGTGCGCGCGACGGCGCCGGAGGCGGCACGGTCCTCGAACCCGACGTGTCTTCCGCGATGATCTTGCGGATCGAAGCAAGGATCTCCTCCATGCTCGGTTCGACGTTGGGTTCAAATCTCGACATACTCGTACCTTCTCGCGACGGCGACGCCAGGCTGAGAGACCGTGAACTTTCACGGATTTAGCGAAGTTCCCGCCCTCATACCAATCGGATAATCTGCTCCGATGACAAATATGGTGGCAGGTTGCGCAGCGCCCGGCAACGATCCCGGTATTAGTTATCCCCGGAGCGCGGCACTCTCAAGGCAGCGACCGCACGCAATCGCCGCGAAACGTGCCAAAACGAGCCAATATTGCGCCGCCCGGAGGCCACAAGCCGACGATCATGGACGGCCTGCGATCGCGCCCGCTACTTCAGCGGCTTGCCGTCCTCGCCGACGTCGATGTGCTCACGGCGGCCATCGTCATGCGTGATGTCGATGCCCCACCACTTTCGGCGCACTTCTTCGTAATGCACTTCGGGGTGATAAACTTCGGTAGCAGCGCCGACCTCGGACACGCTGAGACGCCCGACGGCGGACACCAGCGTATACGACGCCACGAGAATGTTGCGCTTCGTCGTCTCGAGATTGACCTGCGACTGCAACAGTTCCTGCTGCGCGTTCAAAACGTCGAGCAATGTCCGCTGCCCGACGCGCTCTTCTTCCTTGACGCCTTCGAGAGCCGTCGTGTTCGCCGTGATGGACGCACGATCGGATTCTGACTGGGCTTTAAAGCCTTGTAGCTGCGCCCACGCTTGGACGACCTGCGACTGCGTCAGCGAGCGCGCTTCCTCGATCTGCTGCAAAAGCGAAATGTGCGTATGCTTCGCCTGCCGCAGCCGCGCGTAGACTTCGCCACCCGCCGGATAGATCGGAACGTTGACGCGGCCGACGACGGAAGCCGTGCTCCCCCGGTCGATAAGTTCCGAGCTGTCGAAGCTGTCCGTCCAGTTGGCTTCAAGCTGCGCCTGCGGAAGAAGTTCGCCACGAATCTGATCGACGCTGAACCGGCCAGCCTGCTCCGAGTAGAGCGCCTGGACGACCTGCGGATTCTCTTTCGTCCCGATCGCGATGGCGTCCGTGACGCTGCGAGGAACGAGCTTCGTATTCGGATTGGGTTCAATCAGGTTTGACGGAGGATGTCCGACGACCTGCTCGAAGATGGCGCGGCTGGACTTGAGGTTGGCGCGCGCCTGATCGAGATCCGACTGCCCCGCTGCACGCCGGGCCTGAGCCTGCGCGACGTCGGTCTTCGTCACTTCACCGACGTTGAAGCGATCCTGCGTCGCCTTCAGTTCGGCGTCGAGGAACTTCAAGTTGTTCTCGTTGAGCTTGACGATCGCCTGATCGCGCACGACGTCGCCGTAGGCCGTGACGGCATCCAGCAGAACCTGCTGTTCCGTATTGCGCAGCGTTTCACGCCCGGCCCGGTCCGTCGCCTCCGCCGCATTCACGGCGTTGGTGACTTGAAAGCCCGTAAAGACGGGCTGAACCAGATCAACGCCATAACCGCGCGGCGATGACACGCTGCTGCTATTGCCCAGCGGAGTCTTGCTCCACGTTCCCTGGCGGCCGACGCTGGCGGAAAGATTGATATCGGGACGATAACCGGAATTCGCACGCGCGATGTCTTCGTCGCGCGCTCTCTGCCGGGCGCGTTCCGCATCGAGCGTCGGGCTATATTGATATGCGGCTGAGAGAGCATCGACGAGTGTCTCGGCCGATCCCGATGTTGGAATCGCAAAAACCCCGGCCAGAGCCAGCAGAGCCGAGATCGCGCAGCGTGACCTAAGCCGCGCGCGCATTCGTGACGGTTGAGCTTGCGCTATCATCGACAATTGCATGAACCCATTCTGGCGTTCGCGGCCCCGAACTAGCGAACGCTCCCCCTCAGAAATGCAGAAACGTCATTTACCCGATTCGCTGCGAGTGGCTTTCACTAAGGCGAAGCGTCCCCGCAACAACGTACCGGATAACTTGGGTCGCCACGCCTATCCGTCTAGCATTTATTAATATTTTCGTGCCGAGCGTGGCGCGAAACACACTCTTCGCGCGAACTTCGAGTTTAGAAAGCCGGATGCAAAAACGCCGGCGCGGCGATGGAATCGTCGCGTTCGATAGATCAGCGAGTGAGAGCAGTCCGGAACTAGAAAACGAAAGCAGGCTTCGCGGATTCAAAGCCCGTCAGCAGCGGCGCAGCCGTCTGAAACGCGTCGCGGCGAACGAAAAATTCGCCCGTCTTCTGCAGCAGAAACGCATGGCCGAGCTCACGCTCGACTTCGATCGCAACGAGACGGCCGCCATCTGACAGCTGCGCTTTGACTGCGTCGGGAATTGTTTCGACGCCGCCCTCGACGATAATGACGTCATAGGGTGCCTGAGCTTTCCACCCTTCCGACAGTCCACCGGCGACCGCCGTGACGTTGCCGATGGAAACGCTGCGGCAAGCATCCGTGACAGACGTTGCGGTCTCTCTATCTGGCAGCAACGCGACGACCGATTTCGCAATCTGCGCGACGATTGCCGCTGCGTATCCGGCGCATCCGCCGATAACGAGGACCGAGTCGGCGGGATTGATGTCGGCGAGTTGCACGAGCTTCGCGAGAACGGTCGGCGGCAGCATCACGGCACCAGGCGCCACATGAAGCGCTTCATCGCTATAGGCGAGCTTCGCCAGTCTCGCGGGGACGAACGCCTCGCGGGGAATCGCGCTCATCGCGGCCGTCACGCGCCGATCGGTCACGTCGCTCGGGCGAATTTGGCTCTCAACCATGTTTTTGCGTTGTAAAGCGATGTCTGCCATTGCCGTCCCCAGCTATAAGCCTGTTGTCACCCGGCTGACGCCGGAACGAAGGCCGCGAATTCGAGACCTGTTCTATACGCGAGCAAAGCGCGCGGCGCGACGGGAAAGCCGTCGCATGGATAGGCAAATACCGTTACGACTTGTAAGGTGTCGCCGCTCTATGTTAGACGGCCGTTCGCTTCGGTAAATCGACTTGATTTCCGCAAAACGACGAAGGCGGTGCGCCGCTGACTGAGCGTTGAGGCCACGTGGCGGAGTGGTGACGCAGCGGACTGCAAATCCGCGTACCCCGGTTCAATTCCGGGCGTGGCCTCCAATCTTCCAAAAAAACAAAGCCCACCCAGACCCACCCGTGCGGAAATCCGGTGCAATTGCGCGCCGGAATCAATGCTGGGACGGGTGGTCGCAGTTGCCGCATCGGCACTGAAATGCGATCACGTCGTGCGCTTCTGCCTGGGCGCATGAAGAAAGAGAATAAAGGGCCTCGCCAGAGACGAAACGTTCTGCTATGCGGAGCGCTCTCCGGCATTTTGCACGGCATTCCGCGGTAGCTCAGTGGTAGAGCGTCCGACTGTTAATCGGATGGTCGTAGGTTCGAATCCTACCCGCGGAGCCACCCCTTACCCCCTAAAATACGTCGCAAATACTTGAAATTCATAGGCTTTTTCTATCTGGAAAAACCACTCGATTTTCTGAAATCCGATTTTGCTACACGGTTTGCTACACACTTTGCTACACATCGGCGTCGGAAGATTGAACAAAAAAAGACCCCGCCGCCCCCTTTAAGGGGCGGCGGGAGTGGCGCGCGCAGGGAGGCTGACGCGGCGCCGACGGGCGGCGTTACGCAGAGGAAGGGGGAAACCTCAGACGCCGAACAGAACCGATCGCGGCAGCAAAAGCACTAGGCCGGCAGCTGCAAAAAGCACGTAGCGAACGCGCGGTCGGCGGAAGATGCGACGAGCACGGACTAATGCCCTAAGAACCCCAGATCGAAACCGAGGTATTTTGCCAGTGCCGCGAGCGGCACCGCCAACAATGGGGCCGCTTCCTTGATGAACTCGAATACCTTCGTGCCGATCTCCAGCATCGGCACTTGCCGCGGTTCCTCGCTCTTGATCTTGGTCGCCAACCGCTCTGGCAAATCTCGGATCTCGTCCAGCATCCCCAGAGATATTTCCGATTGGCGTCCCAATTCGTTGCGAATCGAGCCGAGCAGTATTCCGATCTCGAGCGCGGAACCCGTCGACCAACGACCGGGGTAATCCGGCGGCAATTCGTCGATATGTCTCGGCGGAAATCGGTTCATGGTTTGACTCAAATGTGGCGTCTGCCATTGGCTGCGTCTCCGATCCGCTACGGCAGTATCTTCCAGGTGCTAGGATCGGTAAGCGACGGCGTGACAGTTACTGCCGCCGGCTTTTTCTTCTTTGGCGAAATGGAACTGGTCGTGAGTCTGGCTGCAGGCTTAGACGCGTTGGCGTCTTCGAGTGCGCCAACCTCGAGCTGCAGCTGCCGGACGCTGTCCGAGAGCCCGTCGAACTTCTCGCCCAGCGCATCGACCTTCTGTTTCAGCGCATCGACGGCGGCTTTGTAACTCGCTTCGGCGAGGCGCAAACGCTTATCGGCATCGGTTTTCACACTCTCGACGTCAGCCTTCGTCACCACGTCGCCGTGAGCGTAGGCACGAGCCGCCTGAAGGTTGCCGCCGGCGATGTCAACGACGCGAACACCGTAGCGGACGCCCGCAAACGCGATGAGAGCCGCGACGGCCAGGAACGCCCCGCGCTTGGTCCAGGTCCAGATGCGCCATTCCGCGACGAACTGCTTCCATTTCGGATTGGCGAGGCCGAGGAACGATGAAGCGGCGCTTGTGACGGTAGCGAAAAAGGATTTCGCGCCCTTTTCGATATCGGCCGCAGCGTCTTCGATGTTGTGTTCGATCGATTTCAGGTCCATGTGCTCTATCCCTTGAAGTCCGGAGTTTCGGTAGCCTTCAGCCCGGCCCGGCACACGGAACGCTCGGCGCGCATGGCATTGAACGCGCGCTTATTCTCTTGTTCCCGGCGCGACGTCGACGCCGCGCGCTCGCCGTCTGCCGGCGGGTTCTTCCACGCCGGATCCGGCACCAGGCACTCGGCCGGCGGCTCCACTTCGACGTTGCGGACGACGATGGTCGGCTCCGGCGGTTCGGACGCGCAGCCACCCGTGCCCATCAGGAACGGCACGATGAGCAGTGCGGCGAGGTGCAGTTTCATTTGCGCAGGATCCTCGTGATTTCCGGCGTGTAACAAACCGGGTTGTCTTTCAGCGCCGCCAGCTCCTGTTCGAGCTCGCGCACCTGGTCGACGGCGGCGACGGCCTCGGCGCGCGCCCTATCCCGCTCGGCGTTGGCGGCACGCTCGCGCTCGGCGCGCTTTGCCGCTTCCTCGTTGCGGGCCTTGTCGGTGGCGGCCGTCAGCGTCTTCGTCCAGGCGAGATCGCGGCCGGAGATCGCGCCATCGACGATGACGTTCTTGAGCCAGACGATGCTGACGATGACCAGGACGATAGCGAGAACGACCAGGACGGCGGCGCCGATCGCGCCACCGCCGATTTGAGCGGCGCGCGTCTTGAGCCGCCCGAACAGCAGAGCCAAAGCGGTCCACATCACACCGCCTCCTGACGAATAATACGGCCACGGCCGAACCATCCGATCACGGCACCGACAAGCGCTGCCACGCCGACTTGAAATGTCGGATCGCTGGCGAGCGTCAGGATAAAGAGCACCAGATCGAAGTGACCGCCGCTATAGGCAGCATTGGCGGCATGGACTCCGGATACAACGACGCCGCCGCCGCCCGCTGCGCCCGTTGCGACCGCAGACTTGCCTTCAGGCGTATCCCACGGCTTCTCCGGCGTCTCGTCGTAGGCCTTGCCCTGGCAGGCCGCCTGCAGGTCGCCATCGAACTCCGGCTGGGTCATGAAGCCACCCAGCGCGACAGCGGCGCTCGTGCCAGCCCAGGCGAGCGCCTGCTGCTCGATGCCGTCGCAGCGCCGCATCCAGCCCTTACCGAAGCGCCAGAACGTCTTCAGCGCCTTTAGGAAACCGCGCCGCTGCTTCATGATCGCTTCGACCAACTCGTCGGGATCGACAGCAGAAAGCGCATCAAGTGTAACCTGTCCGATGTTGCCCGTGGCAGAAACACCAAGAGCACGCTGCATGGCCTTCACGGCGCGCAGCGGGCCGGAGTTGACGCCGTAATCGAACACGGCGAGGTCGACGCCCTTCGGCAATTCGTCGGCGCGGACCTCGTCCCAATAGCTATGCTGATAGATTTCATGTTCTTCAGCCTGCGAGATCAATCGCACCGACTGCTTTGGCAGACTTTTGCGCGCGCGGAAGGCGTCGTACTCGCGCTGAATGATGCCATGCATCGTCGCGCCGCCAGGATCGTATTTGTCGTTCGAATAGCCGCCTTCCCATTTCAGAGTTTGCCCCAGGCACGCGCGAAAGCGCGCCTCGGCGTCAGCCGATGCGTTGATCATAGTGTCCCCCGTTGAAGTGCTGCTGGCTACTTTGACTTCTGTTTATCTGAACGTCGCAAACACCGCACAACGCCCCCCGCTCGTCGTATTTGACCAAGTGCAACTCGCGGACAGCGAGGGAATGTTGCTATCCGACGTCGCAACGGCGGTGCTAGTGGAGCCGACACTAGATGACACAAGCGATTGCGTGAAAGCCAATGCCAGGCCGGACCATGTCGCGGTTGGCGCGGTCACACCGCCGCTGTACGCAAGGCCAATACCAAAACCTTTTGCTGGAATGTTCAGCGTAGCCACGGCCGGCGCGGCCGTCGATCCGGCAGGGGTGCTGGTCGGCGTGATCGAACGCAAATTCTCCACACTGAAAATTTGCACCGACGCGCCGCTCATAGATGCGGAGAACGTCACCGCGACAGTTCCAGTGTTGCCACTGTCTAGTTGAACGGCCCAAAATTCGACAACACCAGACGTCGTCGTGTTCTGAGCACGACAGCCGGGCACCATCGTCGCGGAATTACCAAAGACGGTGACTGACGAAACAGTGCGATTGGAGCTTGTGCCGTATCCATGGACGGCAACGAGCAGCCACCGCCCAGCGAATGCTGGAGTTGGCAACGTGAACGTAAAGGAGAACGAAGTTGAGTTGCCGTTGTCGAAATGCGCATCCTGATATGTCGGTACCGCAGCAGGCTCAGCGGCGAAGCCGAGCATAGGATTGAACATGCCAGGGAGGCCGCTACGCCTCGTCTTTTTGATCTCGGAGCGGACGCTTTTCCAATCTGGAATAAGCATACCTGCGGCGTTGCACGTATAGCCCTCTGGGGCGGGCCTAATAATCGCCGGAGCTTTATGCAGATCAATCACGATCAAGCCCATCCCTTAGAGAGGCTGAGCCGCACTTCGCTCGACGACCGCGCGTCATAATCGAGATAGTCCACTGCATTCGCTGCTGTAGACAGAACGCCAGCGTTGCCGCCGACCCACTTATACACAGAGCCCCAAGCCGTGATCGTTCTCCCCCCTGTAGAATCCTGCTGAATGCGAACCCTGCCCTTCTGGCCCGGCACGATGTTTGTAGGGTTAGGAAACGTTCTGGCAGCGCCAGCAATAGCTAATGTAAAATCGACGCCAGTTGACAAATCGAACCCACTTATCGAGGCGCCATCGGTCAGAGCGACTTCCGTCATCGCCCCCCAGACACTTCCTGCCGTCAGAGCCTTGCTCGTGTTTGTCTTGCCGAGATAGTCCGCCTTGAGCGCCGCGGTAACAGTGATCGTCTGATCTGCCCCAAGAGTACCGCCACCAGTGGCGAGCCCTGAGGTTGAAATACTTCGACTAGTAGTGGCTGGCGTGTAACCGAGTGCCGATAACACGTCGCTGGACGTTAGCGAAACGGCTCCGGTGCGCGTATTGAACGACGCCACACCACTAGATATCGCCGCAATGGCTGCAGCGACAAAAGCGGTGTTCGCAAGTTTTGTGCTATTATCGCCACCCGTCTGCGTGGGTGCCGTCGGATTGCCACTGAAGCTCGGAGAGGCCAGCGGCGCTTTTCCACCCAGCGCGGAATTTATAGCTGCAAGATCAGCGGAAAGCCCCGAAACATCAGATTCGGTGATTCCTAAAGCGGCCTTAAGAGCAGTCGCAGTAATGGCGCCCACAAGTCCAGCGACCGACAATACTGCGTCCGTCGGCGATTTAAGCAATTTCCAATTCGCAAGCGTCGACGCCGGTGCCGCAGCAAGAATGTAGCTCCTGTTAAGGTCGTCTCGAATGCATACGTCCCCCTTTTGAGCATCGAGCAGAATCATAGCCGCGTCGCTCGATGCGCTGAACGTATCGGTAATGGCTACCGCGGGAAGGCGTTCAACCGGCACCAAACCGTCGCCGTCCAGCGGCGCAATGCCGCCAGCCTCACCGACAGGTGCAGAAACCGCCGCCCGAATAGCATCGGCTAATGCCGCATCGTCGCCCGCATTAGAAGTTATGCCAAATGCTACGAGGGTTGCGCGGATAAGAGCGACGACATCGTTTGCAAACGTTGCATCAAGTCGCGTGCCGTCGCTGCCGTTTGGCCCTGATGGATCTTTTGCCCATGGCTTGCGAGATCCAACGCCAGCGCGCGCCGGACGCGTGTCGCTGCCATAGTCGCCGGAGAAGTCGAGAACATCAGACATTCGGCTAGGCCTCCTTGATGATTTCGAGCCAGCCGTCGACGTGGAAATTTCCGGAACCTATGTCTTGGTCCTCTGTGTCACCCATTCGCGCAGTGACTGATATCGAGCTAGCGTAATAGGTTTGCAGTTCGAGAGTTTTGGGAGCAGCAAGAGTAAACCAGCAAATGCCGCTGGAAGGATTGAGCGTTGAATCATTGTTCCCTGTCTGGGAGTGGCTGTCGGCAGAGTGCCCAAAACCCAATGTCTGGTTATCGGTTATATTTTGCAGCCGCGTCCTGTGATGCCCAGCATTCGACGCAGTCCCCAAAAATGAAACCCTGAATGTGCCTATAGGCAAAGTGATCTGTGAAGCTGAAAGCGACGCGCCACTAATCTGATTTTTTAATACCGTGTTGATTGGGCGCGTTGTCCAAGCATTGCGCGTCAGCGCCGGCGCGCCGGCGAGATTGGCACGCCGTTGCTCGATCATCATAACTGGCGCGAGCCCCGCAAGGCTGACAGCATCTCCACCGACAGTCAGAACGATTTCGCCAGTCGTCGGATCAATTGCAACTGTGAGGCCGGAACCGCGAAGCCGCCGAAGCTTGTAATTATTTGTGCCCGCATTGACGCCATCATGAATCGAAACACCGAGTGCCGGGTTGCCTTTATCCTCGAGGCCGCGGACGGTCTTTTGAATGGCCTTCAAAAGCATGTCGTCATCGGTGGCATCGTCGGTGACACCCATGCCCCGAATAGCACGACGCAAAAGCGCCGTTACCTTGTTCAGCCAAATGGCTGGGACTTTTGTACCGGTCCCAGCCGCGCCGCCGACGCAAGGCTGAAACCAGGTGTCTGTCGATCCAGTCGGGTCGGCATCTTCGGGGCGATCCGTCGTTTCATTTACGCCGCTTCCGAACGGACCAACGATATTTTCAGACATTGGTAACGACCTCATAAATTGCTCGGACGTGAGCGGGTTTGAATCTTTCGATTAAACAAACGACCTGTTCGGGCGCGCTCGGGCACGGCGGCGTGCAATCTGCGACTAGAGCGTCGGCTTCGAAAACTGTCGGGACTAGGGGTTTCGGTCCGTCGAAAATTCGGATCCGAATGGCATTCAGTTCGCAATCACAATCGAGAGCGTCTAGGTTGGCCTCGAGGCAGTCCGCGCGCGCAGTCGCAGTCGGGCATTCATCGCATTCGACGGTGTAACCAAGGCGGGCGGCGAGACTGGCGAGATATGCGCAGGTGCTGCCCCCCACTGCGACGACTTTATCGCAAAGCGTATCGTACGGTTCGCAGCTATCTGGAAAACCGTAGTCGTGCCCCCACTCGCCGCGAAGTTCTTTAGTCGTATCGCAAAACATTTCTTCCATCAGCGCGCATGCGCGCTGATGCAAATATTCGTGGACCTCGGCGCAAGCGAGCCAGTAGCGCTGCAGGCCTGTCAGCTGCTCAACAGTTGGCTCGATCGCACCAATGCCAGTATGCCCCACCTCGAACGTTCCGACCTGGCTGGAATCGCGAACGACAATTTGGCGAGCATCAAGATTGGTCTGCCATGCTCGACCGCGCGGCAGCAGAGCCATGATCTGCCGCCAAAGTTGCCATTTGTTCGGGCACAGAAAAGGATCGTCGGTCGCGGAATCGCAGCTTACGGTCATGCGAAAGTCACCGAGCCAAGCGTCAGCAATTTCCCAACGGTCGCCGCTGTATCACCGGCCGGCGCTGTCAGCGTGTGGTGATCCTCCCCCACGGCGATCGAAATCGCCTCGACGACTTTCGAGCGATATAGTGTGAATGGATTTGTAAGCGTCGAAACCGCAACGCGACGGCGGAATAAATCTGCGAGCTCGGCCCTTACCGCGTCACGCACGATGGTCGTATCCGGCGAGAGCCCCGTGATCGTTATATTGACAGCCTGTTTGATCGGTGCCTGAACATCGACGAGCGCACCGGCCGGCCGGACCGTTTCGATATAATCGGCGACGTTCTGGACGTCTGACCCTTGCGGGATCCCGTCGGAATATGTGTCATCCATCAAAAACCAAACGCCGACGGATGTACGATCATTGGACTGCGTAACGGGATCGACGAATACGCGCGTTACGCCGTTTATCTCTCGAGCCCAGGCAACATAATCATGCGCGGCGCCGCCGTGCGGCGGCAGTCGCTTCCGAAACAGGACGCGAGATCTCAGGCTCTCAATCGACTCCAAATCCGCACCGCTTCCGATCCCAGCGCTTGCTACAACGGCAGCTGAATTCAATCGATCAAGAGCGGCCGTCATGGTGAGTGCGACGCCAGACGCGGCATTACCTGCCCTTCCTGGGGACTGGGCGCGAACCTGAACGGTGGCGTTGCCGTCGCCGTCAGTCACACCAGCCGAAATAACATCGTAGGCCATGTTATCGGCGCGCAGCAGAACGATGCCGGCCGGAACCGCAATGCCAGGATCCCCAGCGATGACGACCGCGCCAGTCGCAAACGTAGCCGGAAGTCGCGCCATGCCATACTCACGCGCATGCCGCTCGACGAATTCTCCGTCGGCCGTCGAGACAAGAATTTGCTTCGAGATCCATTGCAGGAAAGAGAAATTCTCATAAACGGCGCCGGCCATAACTTTCGCAGAAACAGCGACGTTGTTAGGCCAGAGGCGCGCGTCCGACCCCTTGAGGTTTCCGCGGAACGCATTGGCGGCGCGCTGAGCGAGCGCCGGAAGGTCCGGAATCTGAAATGCCACTATTTCGCCCCCTTATGCGAAAATCTCGTCGCCGTAGTTCATGCGGGCGCCGTTCAGCGTCTGTTGCCAGACGACGCCAAACCGCTGCTCGTATGTCTTCTCCCCTACGCGACTGAAGTGCTGCACGACGAGAAACAGAGCTCCGATCGAGACGTCGACCGAGGATGTAATCTCCGTCCGCGCTACGGCTGCCTGCTCAATCAATGTTGCAAGCGCCTCACGCGCGTAGTCCTCAGCCGCTTGCTGCGTTCGATAGTTGAGAGCAGCGCGCTCGAGCAGCCAGAGACGCGAACCGATCGGCGTATCTGGCTCGCCATCGATCTTGACGCTATCTCCCCACCACCCGCGGCGATCGCCATCGTTTGCCGGCAGAACGTCGTCTGCGCGCGCAGGTGCATCCGTAAAGAGGCAGAGCAGCGTCGCCGTGTGCAGCGCTGCCTCGGCTCTGAGGCCTCCGAGGCTCTCGACCTGGTCGCCAGCATCCGAGCGCGCGAGGATCCAATCGCCGAACCCGCCAGCGGCGTCTGTTCGCTGAACCCAAATCGTATCCCAGAGCAGCTGCGGCTGGCGCTCGCAGGCCTCAGTGTCACGAATTCTGATTTCCATTATTCGTCCAACGATTTTGTTGCGCCTGAGATCAATGACGCGCCGCATTCAGTGAGGTCGCCATGCCGCGCAACGTAAGGCCCTTCACAGCGCATTTTGCTCGAGTGGCCGACAATCGGATTAGGTCCGTGAATAGGGCAATCGAGAATGTCGCCCTGGCGCGCGATCAAAGCGCCCTCGCACTTGGAAATTGACGCACTCGTTATGATTGCGCCCCCGTGTGTTGAGGTATCGCCAAGCCGGCAGATCAATGGCATTGCTGTTTAGCCCGGCGGGTTAATGTGCACTTCGCCGCCAGCTGGCGAACGGATCTCGACGTTTTTCCCGCCGCTCGAATAGATCGTCGTAGCACCCGGGTCCTTGCCCTTGATCCTGTCGTCGGGATGCTCGAGGTTCAAAACAAAAGCCTGGTCCGGACGGCCTCCCGCAAGAAACAAATGGCCGATCGCACCGACGCGCGGGACCCCGGTTAGACCGTGACCCTGCCCCCGCATTGAGATTTTAAAAATCTCGTCGGCCAGCCCCTTCATTGTGACGATTTGAGACTCGCCCTTGTCGTCGACCTCGATAACCTCGACGCGGCGAACCATCCCGCGGCCAGCGTGCCTGTCAGCGTGAAACATCACTCGACCCCATCATTCCAACTGGCATCGGATCCCTTTCCCGATTTGCCCTCGCCCCGATAGTTTCGAGGATCGACCAGGTTGAGCGTAGCCCTTGTGCCGCTGCCGTCTTCTTCCTGCTTAAGAATAATGTTCTCGATCAGCATGTCCTGCTCGAGGTGCATCAGTTTCGGGGCAGATACAAAAATCAATGTGTTCGGCGTCCAAAGCTTGCCGGCTCCATCGCGCCAACTCGGCGTTGTGATCTGCGCCTTGATACAAGCGCCGGCCGATCGTTCCTTTTCGTGGTTGGCTCGGTTGCGCGCACGCTTGTTGTCACAATCGCCTTCGTGAACGATAAGCTTCGGCCGGTACCGCTTAACGCCGCCGTCCTGCGCCTGCTGTTTGATGCGCAAATTATGGTCGCCGTGGCCGTGCCGGTTCTGCCCCTTGATCGTATATTCAGAGTGTCGCGTGCCGTCGGTGAGATCGACACTCCACGGGCCGATATTGACACCCTCAACAAGGGCGCCGGCCGCGCGCTCGGCAACCGAGGCATTTGTAATCTCGATCCCGCCGTCAGGCGTTCCCATTTGCGTTGCGCCTTGCGGCCTGAGCGCCCTCTCGAGATACTCGAAACCCGTCTCGCCTTGCATAATCTGCTGATAGGGGATGGAGTCGAGGCCGATTTTATCGGTTATCGAAAAGCCGTACGGGTTGAATTCCCGGGCAAATTCGACCGGCGTTTTGTCCTCGGCATAGCCGGTTGAATGAATGGCCGAGCAATCAACCCAATCCTGAGAACTCGAGCGGCCTTTGACCGAGATTTGATGCGTGTCCGCGTCACCATTGCCTGAGTACGCATTGACATATCCAACTAGAAACAGATCGCTAGACGCAAGAATCTCAACCGACGTCCCTGGCGGAAATGAAAACTGACCAGGACGCTCCGTGGATTCGAAATTAAACTTTCGGCACGCTTCATTGATTGCGGCGTTGAGAGTGACTTTCGACCAGGCGCGATAACGCATCCCGTCAGCGAGGACGGTAACGAGCTCAGTTGCCATTTATAAAATCAGTCCGCGAGAGCTTCAAATTCGTGCGGCATGAATGCGGCGTGCTTCACGCCATTACGCGCGACGAGCTCGTCTGCGCGATCGGCCGTCCCGTACAGCCTCTGCGACCACCAGAGCGCCGGCATCCGGCGCGGCGCCTCGATCGCCACGACGGGCGCAAGGTCCGTAATCAGCCTCGAGAGATAGTCGGCGACCTTCCCGGACAGCGTCTGCACCGCGACAAACACGTCATAATCCGCCAGTCCAGAAATGCGATCAAGCTCTGCCGCGAAAGCCTCTGCAGCATCGGCCCGTGCTTGAATCGCCTCGCGCCGATCGACATAAGTCCTGTTCGCAATAGCCGTCGCGAGCGTCGTTAGAGCCAGGATCCTCAAGCAAGAGCGCAACGCTTGGACATTCGCAAGCGATTGGCGGCCGCTTTCTGTGGTTGTCGACGCATTGTCGGCCGGCACATATAAGGCGAGCGGCAACACCGCCGCCTCAAGCAGGTCCGGCGCGATCGCGCCAGCGGCTGCTGTGAATATGTCCCCCATGCGCGTAACGATATCGGCGGCAGCAGACGGCGACTGCTGAGCAATGAATGTCGTGTCATCGTACTGATCAGCGCGCTCCCCGACGGCAGCTAGGTCGTCCGCATCGGAATAAAAATCGCCAATCTGCTGTAGCAACGCCGGCGCCTTATCGACATCCACCGTGGTGCCGCGCACGGCCGAATCTAGCTGGCCGGCAATACTGCGGATTTCGTCCGCCGCATCGTCGTGTACATAATCGGCGAAATCAAGCGTCGCGAATGAGCCAACAAAAAGCCTTGCAAGTGCCGCGACAATGCCGCCGACGCTGGTTTCAATGATGCGACCGAGATACGCGACCGGGAACGGCGCGGCACCGGATCCGTCGCGAACAAAGGACAGCGAAAACGCAATATAGCCTAGTTGGTCCTTTTTGAAATCGCGACTGCAATCTTCGCAGTGCGCCTGCATGGAAATGATCGGCAAACTGAGTGTCGCGGCGCCACCAGCATCGCACGCCCTCCGGAGAGCATCCTCAGCGCCGTCGGCGTTGTCGCCAGCGACGTAGGCTGTCACATCAATCTTATTTGCCTTGCGGCCGAGATCCTCGACATAAGGATCGTCTGCGAGTGGAAACTCGTGAACGACCAAGCGCCGTCCGGTTTTGATCTTGTCTGTCTCAACGAAAAACGAGGCGCCACGATAGGAGGCACGGCGCAGCGTTCGGAGCCAATCTCTGAATACCGCCATTAATGCCCGCCCCCATAACTCTTGTCGGTGTCGCTCATGCTGCGGCCGGTATTAAGCGGGACCTCGGCGCGACCGTCCGTCGTCGACTGTTTCGTAACCTGACCGTTACCGTCGACCTTGATCGTCGCCTCGAGCTTCGTCCGAACCTCCGCAGATCCGGTGACATTGATCTGCTGCGCATGCAAATCGAGAAGCTGCAGAGGCGATTTCGCTCCGCCTCCGCCGAACGGGCTGAACGTTTCCTCATGCGATTTGCCGGACAGCCAGTCTTGAAGCCGGTCCCACCGACCGCCGTGTGTATTGTTCTGCAGCTGGTTATCAAACGCGCCTTGATTCAGATTTTTAGCGCCCGTTTCGATCAGATGCTTTGCCCAATCCGGGAGCATGTTGTTGAGGACCAGATCGACGACAAAGCTGATCCGGTCCTTTGCCTTCGTGAGCTTGTCCCAGTTTTGCCAAACCTCGTAGAGCAGATATGCGCCCGCGATCGTGATAACGATCGGACTGCCGGCAATCGCAGCAAGCAGGCTCAGAGAGCTCGCAATGCCGCTAATCACGTAACCAAGCGGCGCAAGCGCCGCAACGCCAGCGAATACATAAAACAAGCCGCGTAGCGTCTCGGGGTCGATTTTCTGAGCCGAGTCGAACATATCGGCGATCGACTTAAAAACGCCCTCCATATCGCCCCGAATGCCAGCGCCGGCAACTGAGTTCATAAGGTTGTCAATCGCGGTTTGAGCTCGCGAGAATTGAAATGCAAATCCCTCGCCAAAGATCGACCATTTGCGCTCGAGCGCGCCTGGCGCGTGCTCGAGAATATTCTCAAGGTTGACGCCGTAGTGTTCGGCCTGCTTGAGCAGGTCCATAAACTTTGCGGCGTGCTCTTTGCCAAAAACTTGAGACATGAAGGCGACGTTTTTGGCGAGCGGCGCGAACGTCTCGAAAAATTTCTTTGGATCGAGCCCGGTCATGGCTCCGCTAAAGAAGTTAAGCAACGTCGCCTGCAAAATCTTCCTATCCTGCGCGCTGACTTTTTTGCCGCCGAACCCCTTAACCAGCTGCGTATTCAATCGCTCCATTACCGGATCTATACCCTGGCTCAGATCGGCGTGAGCGAGCTCGTTCTGTATCATTCGCGCCATGCCGCGCGAGATGTTGAACGAGCCGGTACCTTTGAGGGCCTTAACAAGCGCATCGCCGTCGCGCAGTTTCTTTTCGTCAAAATTGCCGAAACTGGTCGGATCGATGCCCGCAGATTCCAGCATCGCTTTCGACTTTGGGACCGGCGCAACGAGACGCATCATGCCGGTTTTTAATGCATTGCCGATCGCAGAGGCGTCAAACTGGCCGCCAAGTGTTTGAGCGAAGGCTGCCGCCTGTTCGAATGTTAAGCCGAGACCGGAGGCAATAGGTGCCCAGGATTGCATTGCCTCGCCGAACGCTTCGGCACCGCCCTTCATGCCCTTAGAGGCTACCAGATAGACTTCCTCGTAATGCTTAAACTGTTCTGGGTCGTTGAGATTGGCACCAAACGCTCTGAGCAGAGCCGAGCTTTCTTTCATCTGCTCGGCGACCGAGATTCCCGTAACTCGAGACGTTCGCGCTGCAATTTCCGCGTTTTTAATAAAGCTCGTCGGCGAGTTACCGAGCTCCTGCCAACCTTTCGCAGCCTCGAGCAACTCCAACTTATTGACGCCGGTTGCATTCGAGACGTTCAGTATTGCCTTTTCGACCTTCGCGAACGCATCGGGGGCGAGCTCTGCTATCGCGCGATACTGGTGCACCGCGCGATCCCATTCGAGTTGATCGTGACCGAACGCACCGACACCCATAGCAGCCGGCAGCGCCATAGAAAGCGCCCCATGCATTTTATGGCTAGCCGCTGCGAAGGCGCCAGTGGCCGCCGCATATCTGCCGCTCGCCGCGCGCGCGTTTGCAGCGACGCGGGCGAAAACCGCCGACGCGAGGTCGCGCGCCGCAATGATTGCGGTCGCCTGCATTATTGACATTTAGGCTTTCCCTGCGCCGTCGTTTGCGCGCTGTCGAGCTTCGTTGCGTTGCTCGTAATGATCGCTCAGCAGTTCGTACCACCAGGCGAGCCGAACAAGCGGCATGCGTTCAATGACTTCGGGAGAAAAGCGGCCGATAAATGCGAGAATACCGACCGCTTCCCTCAGTTTCCCTTGGTATAGGGTCCGACCATCGCAGCGAGAGCGTTAAAGAGATTGCGAAAATCGCGATAATCGAGAGGCTTGAGCAACGGCAACGGGATGCCGGTAAGACGCGGCAGCCATTTCTCGACGGACTTCGTGTCGACTTCAAAAACCATCGCGCCGAGTTCCCCGTCATCCCCCTTTAACACTTTGGTTGTTTGGAAGTCGCCGCACTCCATCCAATCGCCAGCGGTAGGCGCGCGGAGCGAAATCTCGCTGATCGGCTCTCCTTTGGTGTTATTGATAGTGCTGTACAGAAGCCGGACGATTGTTCCGCGAGGCGCCGCGCCGGCGCCGGCAGCGCTCATCGCTGCCGGCGATGGCTGCTGAGGCGAGAAGGCGTCATTCTGATTACGGTTGAACATGATTGAAAGTCCCCCTTTTACCGAAGAAAAGCGCCACTTTAGAAGCGCGTGAGCTTGTCGCTAACGATTTCAAATTCGGAGTACTCGCCCGTAGCGGTATTGCGCGACGCCTTTCCCTTGATAAAGGCATCGGTGAAAAGCGTCGTTCTGCGGATATCCTTTTCGCTGAGGGTCAGATCGAAAATCTTTCCCATAAGCGTTTGGATATTCAGATCTTTCGTATTGCGCATTTTGACCTTTGCCGAATATGGCGAAGGCTTCACCGTGCGGTTGATCGTGCCATCCTGATTAACAACCGCATCGGGCTCAATGTTCGACTCGTCCAGATCAATCTCTCCAGCCGTACTGTAAGGGACGCCATCGATCGCTACGTCGATACGGCCGCCGACTGTTTCTCGTGCCATGCTAAAAGCTCCTAATTTGTGCTGCTTGAAAGGACGCGCCGGCGAGCGGCTTAGGCGGCCGTGATCGCGTTAGTTTGGTCGAGTTCGAGTTGCATCCAATTGACTGCCGCAGCCGCCAAAACGCGCAGCTGATTGACGTGATCAAGGTTCATCATCACATCGACGCGGTTCGGATCCTGAGCATTGCGCTCAACAACCAGCGACTGCTGAAACGCCTCGAGGTTCTCAAAAACGCCGTAGGTATCAACCAGCTTTTTGTAAGCGTGCGTGATCGTTGCCTTGATATCGTTCGGCGTGACGATCGCAGCGACGCGGCCAGGATTATCGTTCGCGAGCGCCTGGCGCCCATGCTTCGACGTAACCTCGGTCCGGATAAAGCGGATTCCGAACATCGATTGCGCCATCGTTTCGACATCGAGGTAAGTCCAATCCGGATCCCCCCAGCTGTTCGCATGGTAGGTCGTGATAAGTCGCTCGATCGCGACGTTTCCGGCAGTATTGATAAAGTAACCGGAAATGCCACTGAAATAGAGCGTCTGTTTGTCGACCAGCTGCAGCTGATCGGCGATTAACCGCGGCCCCTTGATGCCTTGGAGCTCGAGTGTCTGCAGAGGCCGTGAAAGCTCAGGAGCGTCCTGGAGGTGTGCGGCAGCAATGGCACCGATGGCCGCAATAACCTCGTATTGCGGCGAGAGGAATTTCCGGCAAGGGAAAAACGTAATGTGCTGGTTGTTGTACCCAGCGCCGAGAGTCTGCAGCGCACCAACGGTCGCTGTAGAGGGGCAGAAATAGTGCCCATAGATCTGTTGCGCCCAACTCCAACGACCTGAGACGTCGTTCAAGAGATCAGTAGCATGGCCGACGTTCGCTGCATCGGCATAGGCCGAGGCGATCCAATCAAATTCAGCACTGCCGAGGTTCGCGAAAGCAGTTCCGAGATCCGGATCACCAGCGCCGCTCGCCATCGCGGTGATTGTGAGCAGCGTTGCGGCTAGGTTGTTGCCGTCCTCGGTAACAATGCCGCTTTCGATCTCAACGGCGTTGCCGAGCGTGCCTTTATGCACGGCCGTGAGGTCGATCTGATAGGCAGTCGTACCGTTGACGGCGGCCGTAACCGGTAGGCCTTCGCTCGCTGCGACAGCATTGATCGCAGCAACCAGGTGCAGCGCGATCGTCGTTTTGGTGTCGGTTGTGAGAACGCCGCAGCGAATGCGTCGGCCGGCAATGTAGATCGTGAGCGTTGCAGCCTGCGAGAGCGCCGGATCGCCGACGACAATCGTGCCGGCCGCCTTTACGCCGGCGTTGAGATCCGCGACCGGCAGAGCCCAGATTTCCTGCAGCGGCGCATTCTTGCGCGCCTTGCGATACATATTCGCCAGCATGGAATTCTGGCCAAACAGAGCGCCGACCGTACCGTCGCGAACGAGTACGGGCTGGTTTTCCGTTGCGACGCCAGAGCTCAGTTTCTGGCCGACGAGCAATAGCCGCGCATTCGCGGAGTACGGCGTGCCGCCAGGCTGAAATTCGGCATAGAAAAACGGAACGCGGACGTTCCCAGGGATGTTGTTGAACAGCACGCCGCTCATTGTCGGAGTCTCCTAAATTTCGGGTTGTTTGGGTTTACTTTTTCGATGGCCTGGCCGCCGGCGCAGCTGTTGCCTCTGCAGACGCCGGCGAGATCGCCTCTGTTACGTCACCATCACGTAACCGCGCGCGCCAGTACGGCGTGAGCTCGACGAGCGCGCCCTCTGGCGGAAGTTTTGCCATGTTCCGCTCAGGCATAAGCACGACGTCGTGCTGGCCCGGTTTCACGAAAAGCGTGCTAGGCATTCAACAATCTCCTTTTGGGTGTCAGGTCGAATAGTCGATTTCGGCAACACCGTCGGCGCGAGGACCTGCAGCGTCGCCGGCCTCGTTTTTCCGCGCCTGGTTTGCTTCGATGAATCGAATCCGGTCGAGTTGCGGAAGGTTGAAAGGCGTTGCGCCAGCGTTGCCGAGCAGCTGCTCTTGAATGAGCGTCGCTGTCGGAGCGTGCGGACCGTCGCCGTCGATAATGGCTTGCAGCAAGCTGTTGTAAGGCTCTGGGATATACGGGTCGCCGCTCCCGATCCTCGGATCCTCTGGCTGCACCAGGCGCACCGCAAGAGTTATCTGCCGAGAGACGAGACGAATACTCGTTTCGTGATCGACGAACCGTTTCGATTCCCACGATTTGATGCGATTTATAACGGCGTCAAGTTGTGCGCCCCATGGGCCGGCTTTGTCGCGAAAAACGCGATAGATCTGCGCCTCGAAAGCGTCGATCGACGCCTCAAGTTCGGGCTCCGACTGCGGAGGTATGAGGACTAAAACCGGGTCGCTTTCATCATCGGCCTTGTATTCGGTGGCCTGTCCGAGCGTAATCTCAAGAATTAGATGCGTTTCGTGATCGAACGGCGGTCCGTCCTGGTTATTTGAGATCGCGTGCCCGATATCGTCGTCCGTGTAGACGATAACCATCGGCACGACTTGGCCGACCTCGATACCTTGAATTTGATCCTGGCGGCTATCGAAGACACGGTTTTGCGCCATCGTCGGCCAGGGTGCCGCATAGCCGTTCGTTAGCGCCATGACAGTTGCCAGGCGCAGCGCCGCTCTCTCGAGGCTCATGGGTTAGGCGTCCTTAAAACCGTCAGCGAGGCGGATTTTGTATCGTCGCTCGCCGTCCTGCATGATCTCGGCGACGTCGTAGACGATGTTGGTATCGAGACGTTTGAAACGATCCTTTTGCCGAGGACCCTGACCAACTGCGAATTGGCGTTCGTCAATGCTCAGCCAAATGTGCCGAATAACGGCCTGCGTTGAGCGCCTGGCGACCTCGCCGAGAGCTTTCGAAACAGAGGAACGGTCGTCGAAAGCGCCCGTTACCTGGCGAACAGCGCGGCTATTGTCGATCGCCGGCCGGCCGCCGCCGACGCCTGGCGTCATAGGACGGAATTCGAACAACTCTCCGAACACGGCGTCGACGTGGTCAGAGAGTTGATCCTCGAGGCCTGCGAAGATCGACGGCATTAGCGCGATCTCCGCGGCTTCGTTGTCGCCTGCGTCGCATCGGTTGAAGCTTCGGCAGATTCACTTGTTTTTGACGGCGTTTCGCCTGACGCGGGCGCCGGATCCGTAGGCAGCAAATCCGGATTTTCCTGCCGCAGCTGGTCGATACGATCGTAGTCGTTTGCCTTCGCCGCTTTCAAAATTTCGACGGCGAGAGCCTGGTCCTTTGTGAGAGGACTGCGCGGACGCGCGGCGCCGATCGCGATAGCATATGCTGCCGCTTCCTCGTCGAGTTCGCCACGCCATTTGAGAGGAAGAACGCGCGTCGTCCGCGCGTTCTCCGGATATCGATGCTCTCGAAGCATCTCGATCGCGATAACCGCCATTTTATGAGGCCATATCGGTCACGTTGTTACCGCCTGACCCGGTTGTGCCCTGAATTAGAAGTTCCGGACGAACCCAAATTGGCAGCACGTTCGACTGCGTGAGGATATCCCGGCCGCGGTTCCACTCGTCGGGCTTTTCCTTCGCATAGAACACCTGGCCCGGAATATTTGCCGACTCGGCGAAATCGCCAGGTGCGACGTAGGTATATGCCGAGTTTTGGGTACCTAGCGGGAAAAAGATCGCCCCGCCAGAAGGGATGGCGCGCTGAATAGACGACGTACCGTTTGCGGCGATGGACGAGAACGTCGCGTCGTACTCGACAAACGTAATGTCCTGCACCGTGAACGAGAACCGACGATCCGATAGCGTCGGATTGAGCGCGATGAAGTTTTGCCAAGCAGCCATCGCAGCATTATAGGCGGCCTTGATGTCCGCATTCGAGAACAGCATTTCCATGAATTCATACGATGCGAGACAGGCAACACCCGTCATCACTTCACCCATGAGACTGCGCTCGATCTGCCGTTTAATTGTGCGTAGGCGCGCTGGAATGTCAGCGCCGCCACCAAACGCCGCGACCGGCTTTGTAATGCCGAATTCGTCGTAGAGATCGAGCATAACGGAGCCGTCTGAATCGAGAATCTGGCCCTGCAGAGCGCCGATGCGATACCACTCATGCGTCACAAAATGCTTTGACGCCATGGTAACGAGCTTCTGCGCGACCATGTCCTCGAGATACATAGCCGCCGCGGACCCGAACGCACGTAAGTTCTGCACGTCCGCAACCTTAACGCTATCCTGATGCGTGATCTGCGGAATTTCGAAGATCTTTTTATCACGTTTACCGCGACTGCCGAGCGTGCCAGGTGCACCGCGTTCAGTTGCCGGCAACAGGTTGAGCGCCCAATTTTGCCGCTCGAGCGTAACGTGCGTTACGGGAAGCGGAATCGGATCCCCGAAAATCTTCATATTCGTGACAAGGCCGTACTTGTTCGGCACCTTGTTAATGATCGTCGTGAGCTCCGGAACGGAAAACTCGCGATCAGTAAACCCCTCGATAGCCAAGTCGGTCATTGGTCGATTTCTCCAATTGAGATTGAGCAAGCGCCGGCGGAATCGCGGGCGCAAAAATGCGAAACGCGGCCCTTTTTCGAGGACCGCGCTTTATTCGTGTGGCGTTGTGACGGAGCTTTAAGCGCTCTGGCGAGCCAAGATCAGCTTTTTTGCCAGAACAGCGAGTGCCGCGTCACGATGCGCCTGCGTCGTCACGTTCGCACCCCATTTCAGGCCAGCCGGCGATATCTCTGCTGGACCATTAGCGAGAATAACAGCGCCGGCGACGTCCGCGCTCGTTGCGTCGACCTTGTGCAACAGGACGCTGTCGGCGATCTGACTGCCGTCATTTGCCGTTGGATCGTAAGCCACCAATTTTCCTGAACCTGCAGCGACCGTAATATCGAAACCGTCGCCCGCGATGAATGCAGTACCCCCGGCCGCGATCGTAAAGCCGAGATCGTCGGCGAATGCTGTGCCGGTCGCACCGTTGCCGCCGATAACGTTTCCGTCAGGATCCAATACCTGAAACACGGTCGCGGCCGTAAATCGGACCTTGTAAACACCGGTTTTGGCGCCTTGGTTGACGGCAACGGCGCCGACAGTGCCCGTTCCGGTGTTGCCGCCGGCTTTTGCAGTAGCCGTCGCCGCGCCCGTCAATATTTTGCCGAGCACGAGGCCAATATCGCAAACGCCGGCGCCGCTCTTAATCACGCCAACCCCGCGGCAAAAATGGCCTTCCTTTTCCGACTTGAGAACGTCCGAAACGGCTGTCGGTTCGTCCCATGTCGCAGTTCTAAGCGCGCGTCCCATCGTATCGAGCTCCTAAATAATCAATTTTCAGATTGGTGAAAGCGCCGGCACTTAGACCATTGCCGCGAAACGCTTCGCTTGGCGTTCGATATTCGCTTGCGCGCGATCTTTGGGCTGCGCGTCGCCGCCACTTGTCGCGACGTTCGGCTTCCCGCCATTCGCGGCCATAGCGTCGTAAAACGAGCTCGCGCCGGCGGCCGGTTTTTCCTCGGCGGCCTTCGCCAGCATTTTCGAGCACTGTTCGGCACTCATATCGCTGCCGGTTGCAAGCTCGATCGCGAGTGCCTGGCGGCCTTTCGCTTCTGGCAGAGCCAGGATCGATGCAATGCGAGCGCGTTCCTCAGTACGGCCTGCCTTGACGCCATCGGCGCGCGCGGCGTCGAGAGCGGCCTGGTCCGTCCCGCTTGCCGCTTCCGCGGCCGGCTGGTTCGTCATAGCTTTCTTCTCCTTTGGGTTGCTTTCGTAGCCCGCCGGCGCCGCCGGCAGTTTTGTGATCTGCTGACTCATCACTTCCAGAACGCGATCAAACGTTGAAACACCGTCCGCCAGGCCGATCTTGACGGCGTCTTGGCCCATAAACACGGCCGCCTCAGTTGCTCGGAGATCGGCCTCTTTGAGGCTCGGGCGGCCATCGAGGACCGTCTCGATGAAAAGCGAGTGCAGTTTCTCGATCTCGGCTTGAAAATTGGCTTTCGTTACTCGAGAGAGCGGCTCGAAAGGATTGCCCTCGGCCTTGCGCGCCCCGGCGTGCAAAATCGTCGGCTTAATCCCCTCGTTCTGCATCTGCAAAGAGCGATCGAAGTGCACCCAAACGACGCCGATCGAACCCATCATGCCGGTTTGCGTCGTATAGATCTGGCTCGCCGCCGAGGCGATCGCATAGCCGGCCGAGCACGCCATATCGGCGACCATCGCGACAACCGGCTTTTTCTTGCGGATCTCCATTATCAAGTTCGAAACTTCGAACGTGCCCGCCGCTTCGCCGCCTGGCGTATTCATGTCGAGCAGGATCCCGCGCACCTCGGAATCCGTGCTCGCCTTTTTTAGCTGCTCGCTAATGCCCTCATAACTCGTGAGGCCGGAAGATGCGCCGATATAGGCACCGCGGTTAACCAGGCTGCCGATAATCGGAACGATAGCGATACCGTTCGACGTCACGCGATACGGGCCGCGCTGCGATTCCCGGCCTGCAAAACGGTTCGCATCCGGCGCCGGCGCCTGAAATACGTCCTCGATGCCGATCCGGCCGCCCAAAACTCCGAGAATTACCTCAAGTTTTTCGGTCGTGATTAGCAGCGGCTGGCCGATGATCCGGTCAGCCAAAAGCGGCAGCATTGTCATAGCGGTTAAACTCCGTCCGGCGAGTTGCTTTGTTCGTTCTGCAGCGGCGGCGCGAGCGGAGTGCTGCCGGGATAAGGCAGGCCGAGCCCTTCGAAATACTTCTTTTCGGTCGCGATCTGCTCGGCCTTGTCGCGCCAGTTCGCGCCTTCTTCGGCGGCAATATCCTCGACCGTTTCGACGCCCATTTGAACGCCAAGTTGCTGCGCCTGGCGTTCCTTGTAGGGATCAATCATTGGCTTGCCCCAGGCGATGAACTCGCCGCGGACGAGATAGGGTTTTGCCGCGAGAAAATCCGTCACACCGACCGGCAATTTGATCGTACCGATCGCAACACCTTCTTCCAACCAGGCGCTAAAGAACGGCATCGCCCAATGCTGCACCAGATGATTCCTGCGGGCGCGATACGTCCGCCAAACGGCAAGCAATGCGGCGCGCGCAGCGGAATAATTGACCTCTTTGTAATTTTTCGCGAGTTCATGCGCCTCAACACCGAGGCCGGCCGCCAAATTCTTGAGAAAGGCGCTCTCGAAACCGTCGAAATTAGTATTCGGATGCGTCGGTCGATTGAATTCTAGGCTCTCATTTGGCAGCAAATGAGGTATTTTGTTGCCGTTGAATGTAATATCATCGTTCGCATTGTGATAGTCGCTGGCGAGTTTCATTGCGCCCGTAATGCCGTCGACCAGCGGCCCGCCGCTGCCGCCCGCAGCCTTGGCACCGTGCAGGCCGATGACTTGAAACGCCGCGCCATAATCGAGCTCGGTTTTTATTACAGCGGTAAATCCCGCCTGCGTAATGGCCGACTGCAGTTCTGTGTCTCGATAGGTGCCGAGCATTTTGAATGCGTGAATAACCGACGCGAATTCTGAAACGCCGCGAGTCATCTCCGGGCGCTGCTTATTGAAAACGTGCAGCACAATCGGTCGGCCCCATGGTGTCTGTCGCGGGACACGTTGCCAGCTGAGCGATGAAAGCTCGACGCCGACGTCATCGGGATGCGATAGCCGAATATAGTACGCCAGCGGTTCTCCAACAGCGTCGCGCTCGATTCCGCCGCGAAGAAATTTTGTGTCCGGCGCTCCCATCGGGTTTGAAAGCCGGTCGATATCGATCAAATTTATGCAAGTTTGATAGGCTCCGGTGCCTTGCTTAAGTTCGAGCACAGCAAGCGCGTCGCCGTCGATAAACCGAGTGCGATTTACCAGAGCAAACATTTCTGAGAACGTGCTCTGCCTCTGAGCATCGGCCTGAAATTCAACGCCCTCCGCATAGGCTTCCCATTGGCGCGTGACGTAATCCTGCCATTCGCTCGCGATTTCCTTGTCATTGATGCCGAGCGACCGCCAGTCGATCCGCAAAGCGAGCTTGACGCCAGAACCAGAAACGGCGTCGTCGTTCATCCTAACGGCGTTTTTGGCGTGTGCGTTGTTGCGCACCAGGTCACGGGCCCGCGCCCTGAGCATGCCAGCATCATAAAGCGCCGCTTTGTCAGCCGAGAGGTTGCGCGGGCGCCAAACAGCGACCTCGCCACCGCCGCGAGTACGGCCGTCGCGATAGGCGTGCACCCATGACGTGAGCGCAGCCGTATGCAGCGCCAGATGATCGCCTGGTGCGTTCGCGTTGTCTGTCATGTGCAGAATTTACCTTGGAATGCGCGCCGGCGGGCCGCGTAGGACCATGCTCGAATCGGAAAGATCGACTAAGCCGCTATCAGCACCACACTGGCGATAAAAAACCCGGTACAGCTTCTGCAGATCCGGGATCTGCTGCTGATAGTATTGGACCGATCTTTCGCCAATGCTGACGCCGACGACGCGCTGACCAGAATTCAGAGCCATTATGGCATTGTATATCTTCGTCAGTTCTTCCACGCACGTTCCGGCCATTCGTCACCTTTTGAAAAAGCTCGCGATTAACGCGCCGTCGACCTTGCGCGCAGTGCCTTGCCGATCGGCCCGACGCTGGTCGTAATCGATCGCGAGCGGCGCGCGTGCCGCCATGGCATAAATGAAGGTATCGAGAGCTTCGTTTCGCTTGCCGCCGGCCGGCGGCATCCAAACGCGGACCGGACGCCCCTTGCGATAGTCGATCTTTAGCGTTTCAGAGACAAGCTGCTCGAAATATTTGAGCTCTAGGTGCTTCGGAAAGTGTACACGATAGCGCTGAATTCCAGCCTTTTCGTCCGGCACGACGGCGAGTTCGTGATAAAGCATCGTTTTTCCATCGTCGACGCCGATCAAATGCAACTTTGCGCCGAGTTTGAATTTACTCTCCGACTCGCGCATCAGCTGCCTACCTGCGCCGTCTTTGCCTTTGGTGGCATAGTACGGCTTGAAAGCGGCGCGGCTCGCGCGGACAAACTCCATAACGACCTGAAACCAGTTGCCGGCGTCGATTGCGACCGATTCAACCGCGAGCGTTTCGCCGTTCTCAAGGTCGAATTCTCGAAATAACAGCGCTTGTTCCATGCGTTCGAACGCGCCGGGCGCCGTGGGATCGTCGTAATGGATCACATGATCGAGGACAAATTTCTCATCGCCCGCGGCCCAGCCAATATATTGGCATTCGAAGCGATCGGCCTGGACGTCGACACCGGCCGTTATCGCGAGGACCTCGTCGGGAATGACATAGCCATTTGAGCTTGGTCCGTAATCTTCGCGGCGGTCGAATAGTTCTTGCGGTGTCGTCTTCGCCTTTTTCGACGGGTTATAGACACGGCCTAATTTTAGATTCCAGAAGGTCTGCTCCTCGGCCGGCTTGCCTTCGCAGTCCTCCCACTCTTTGACCAGGTCCGCCATACTTACCCATGGCGAATAAATGGCCCAGATCTTAAATCCGGCAACGCCATTGAACGGGGCGCGCGCTTTCCAGAGGCCTTTCCGGACTGCGAGTAAGACCTGGCGCTGATCCCACGGCTCACCGCAACCAACAATCTCGCCGGTTTTCTCGTCAGTATGACCACAATGATAACGGGCTGTTTCCGGCTTTCCCTTGTCCCATTTGACGGATTCCCATTCGAGCGCCTGAAACAGGCCGCAATGCGGGCAAGGGACCTCGAAATAACGCTGATCCGAGCGCAGAAACCAGGCGTCGATTGCGCTCGCGCCTTCGATCGTCGGCGTTGACGCCAGAAATTTCTTCCGATTCCAAAAATTCTGCGTTCGTTGAAAGCCCTGCTTGATCGGGTCGCCGTCGTTGCCGATCGAGGCTTTATACTTGTCAATCTCATCGAAAATCACGATGCGCCGCGGACGAGACGCCAGGCTCGACGCGGAATTCGCACCAGCGAAAACGATATCGCCACCGGCGTAAGATTTTTCGAGCTTCTTTTGATCGCTATCGCGCGACCTGGCACGACCGATCCGCTCGAGCAGCCGCGGCGACGCTTCGACGGTCGGCGAGAAACGGTTCGTCGAGAACGATTCCGCAAGGTTGAGATCCGGCAACACAAACATTTGTGGGCTCGGATCCTGGTCGATGTAGTAACAGGCCGCATTGAGCAGGACTTCGGTCTTACCGACCTGCGAAGACCATTCGAGCACGATAATTTCGACGTCAGGATCGCATGCTGCGTCCATCGGCTCTCGCGCGAATGGCGTCCGGTCGGTGTTCCAATGCCCAGGCTCTGGTCCGGTACCGGCCGCAATATGCCGATGCTCGTCGGCCCATTGGCTGATTTTGAGCCGCGGCGGTAATTCTAGGCCCTCAACCCAGCCCAATCTGACGACTGAGCGGATCGCCTCCGAAACACCTGCCAGCATTAGTCGACGTCGCCCTCGGAGACGCGCTGTGCGTCGGATTGAAGTTCCTTAACTAGCTTGTCGCATTCATCCGTCAGCATCTGCATGGCCTCGGACGGAATGAATTGCTGCAACTTTGTCGGAAAGCCGCCGATCCGGTCCCGGAGCTTGCGCGCAATGGCGAAATTCATGGCGACAACCTCGTCCCGCGGGATTAGTCGCCCTTCTTCCTCAAGCACGCGCAGCTGCGCCAAGCGCGCGTTCGATCGCTCGCGTTCCGTCTTTACGGCGGCGAAATCCATCTTTTCGAGCGAGAGTTCGCCCTGTTCGGGCTCGTCAGCGTCGCCCGCTGCCGCCGGCGAGATCGAGGTCCTAGTCGGCGGCGATCGGAGCGGCTCGGCCTGCGTGGCGCGAGCGCGTTCGCTATGCTGCCAGGCCATCTGTTTGAGCGGGTCGGCATGCGCCGCTCTGAGTTGCTTAAGCTTCTCGACGTCAATTTTGCCGTCGACCTTAACCTCAGGCCATCGCTCGGCGAGCTTGTTTACGCGCTGCCGGCTGATGCCTCCGAGCTCGGCACCGGCAGCCGCAGGCGATACCAAACGGACCGCCTCGATGGTCAAAACGTCCCCCATAGTGCAACCCCATTTGCAACCCCCTATTGCACCCCCCGTTGCACTTGTGAGGTTTTAGGCTCTAACCGATTCCAAAGACTCTAACTTTGTTGGTTTAAGCCCTTGAAACTCAAAGGGGTGCAACTCACAAAAAAAATTCGCACCTAGCACGGTTTCGGGGCTGCGTGGCCCGCAGAGGCAAAATCGACCCAGCAGGGACCCGTGGCGGGGTACGGGTTGCATGGGCGCCATTGCTCGCGTTGCATCGACCAATCAGCGGCGCGCGGCGCGCGCGACGGCCATCGCGAGCAGCCGCTCGCCGGTTGCCAAAACACGCGTTCGAACGATCGCATTAACTTCGGCTTCGACTTCGCCGCGATGCCGATCAATTTCGCGCGGCAAGGCCGGCCCCCATATCGGCGCGATAGGATACTTACTCGATCCGACCCGCTTAAATACCGGCGCCTTGCCAGGGATCATAAACGCATGGACCGCTAACTGCCTTCGATTCCAGGCGGAATGAACCGCCCCCGGATTGGCCCTCGACCAGGATGCTCCGAAATAGTCGGCCGTGATGCGCACAAACCTATCGCGGACGCGGATAACAGCGGCGAGCGTCGCCGGCGTTGAATAGACGGTCGATATAGCTCGCACGATGCGCGCCTGGTCCCGCAACCCGGTCCAAGCCTGCAGTTTGCGCTTGATGGTCGTATTGTATTTGCGCGCGCCGTCGTTGATTGCCTTCGACAGGATCGCATGACCCTCGGCGAGGATAATACCGGCAGCGGCGAGGCCTTCCGAGATTTTCAGAATATCGCGCGTGTCGATAATGATCTCGATTCCCGCACCGCCAACCATACTCGCCTCAGCCTTGCGCGCCATGTTCTGAACGCCCGCGCCGCTGCCGAGATAGCCGGCCTTCGCCATTCTCCGGAGCGATGCCATTGAGGCCGCGACGGGCGCTGTGGGCATGCCGGCCGCTTGTGCGGATCGCAGCGTCTCTGTTCCGGTTTGGATCAGAAACCCGCCCTTCGCCGTCATGCTGACGTTAGGCGTCGGATTGGCCGTCGGCAGCGCCAACGGTCCAGAGCCAACCGGCGCCGTTTTGAGATTGAGCGGCGCCGAGATCCGCCCGCGGGCGATCGGCGAGGCCGTATTGATGATCTGGCGATTAGCCATCGATTGCGAAATCGCTCATTTCGACCAGGATAGCGCGAGCCAAGCAGAGCGCCTCATCCGAATGCAGCGCGATCTCAGTCGATCCCGTGGACGTCGCCACTGTGAGAAACACCTTGCGATCCTCTGCCTCGGCATTGAACGACCAGGCGCCCTCGGACACTCCCATAAGCGGCTTTTTCATCGTTTACCCCTATTCGCAGCCAGGCGCGCAACAGCGGCCGTTTTGATCCGACCGACGTCTGCACGGGTAGCAGCCGCGAAATCGGCTGTGGCGGCCTGCAGCGCATCCTTATCGCCGTTTGCGATTGCGACCATGCCGGCTCGGATCGCTTCGGCTCGCTTTTGACAACCTCCGCAGGCCATTTACTTGCCCTGAATTGTGACGTTGACGCCGCGGACTCGTTGCGAGGCTGCTCGAGCCGCGTCCGTCCAACCGTGGTTGATATGAGCAACGCTCTCGGCCGCTTGGTGCGGCGCCTGCTTGTTAGGCGTCACGGCTGGCGGCGTCTGTGCCAACGGCGTCAATTCGAGCGTATGCTCACGCGCCGCAGCCTGGCGGCCAGCTGCTTTGCGATCAGACGAGACGCTCGCAGCGTCACGCTTGGCCGATCCCGCAAAGCGATCGAACAGGCGTTCGACCAGGCCCTTGCCTTCCGGCATCACGAGGGAACTCGGATCGAGCGCGTTAACGCCCTCTCGAACTGCGCCGCGAATCCCGTCCTCTTTGTAGCCTTTGACGGACTCAACGGTGGCAACGACTGCTGCGACCGGCAAAGCAATCTTACCACCGACCTTGCCGGCGACGCTCAGCACTCGGGATGCTAGCGACGGCGCTTTCGTTGCGACCTCGGCGGCAATGCCAGCCTCGCGCACCATGGCGCGGCCCTGCTCGACGAGCCCCAGAGCTTTAGCGTCGACCGTTTTTGTCGGTGCTGCACGGTTCGCAAGGTCCTTAACGCCGACAACTGCACCGGCCACCATTTCGGCAGTGCCAGACGCATTGAGCACGGTCTTAATCGTCTCGTTGTCCGTTTGCGAGGCAGCTGTGCGGCTGACAGCGCCAATTGCGAGCATACCGACGGCCGCAACCGGCCCTGCAGGTCCTCGAGCGACTTTCGTCAAGCCGATTTTATCGGCTGTCGTTACGAGCGCGTCGATTTTCGTTAGCGTCCGCTGCACCAGGTTCGCGGATTTTTTGGCGCCGGCTGCGGCGTCGACCTTGCCGATAAGCGGCGTCAGTTCCTTGGCGACCTTTTTGAGCTCTTTGTTTTTATTCGCCAAGCCCTCCGCAACTTTCGCGTCGATCGTCTTGGCGGTTTTTGTGCCAACGGCGACGCCAGCGGCATATGACGTTGCCGTTATCGATGTATCGAAAATCCGCTTACTCGTTTCCGCTGCCGCATCATCGGCACGTTTCTTCGTGTCAGCGTCAAGGCGCGTCTTTTCCGTCTCTGCGCGAGTCCTTTCCGCGTTCGCCTTCGCTTCCTCGGCTTTCGCGTTCGCCTCGGCCGCTGCTGCATCTGCCTTTTTTGCATCAACCGCATTCTGCGAGGCCTTGTATTGGCGCAGCGCGTTCTGCGTCTGAGGCCCATCGTTGCCGTCGACATTGACGTCATAGCCAGCGGCGCGCAGCATTTCCTGAATATGCCGGACGTCGGCTTTCTGGTCGGCCATGTCTCGAGATCCTTACGGCTTTTCCGATTTCATCTTTGCCGCCATGAGCAGCAGTTTCACTGGATCGGTCATTACAAAAATGGCGCGTCCATTTTCTTCCCTAACGCTCACAGCGCCGGGATGGCCGAATTCCTTACAGAGGTCGGCGATAGTCTCGCGAATTTCGTTGAACCGCGCCTTATCGCCCGGGAACTTTGATCGGAGCCGCGCGAGGATCTCGTCGCTGATTTGTTTGACAGCGATATCGACTAAACCGTGTTTCATCGCACCCCGAATATCGACAACCGCCATAAGCGAAATTCGGCCCAGCGCCGGAGCAATCTTTGTCGCTCGCGATCTTGAACGCGATCCCGGTGCGCAGACAAAACCTTGATCGCTTTTCGCGTTTGTCGGCGACGTGGCGGACCGATTTTTATCGGCCGGCGCCATCGCTTAATGTTCAATTCGACACCGGAGCCGTTGCAACAGCGCGGTGCTGACGCCCGCCTTCGATATCAGTCCAAGAAATCGAAACGTCGGAGATCTGCGCGTCGTCGTCGCTCAGGCTAGCCAACAGGACAGCGAGCAAAAGACGTTCGCTCGGGCATAGCGCATCTATGTATGTCGAGAGCACGCTCAGTCCGGCTTTCAACTTGATCGCATCACGGTCAGGCATCAAGCCCCCAGACATTTGATCGGCGGCAGCGACGGCTTTCGGTTGGTCCGGCTTGCTACATAAAATTTATGCTTCCGGGCGCGCTTGAATTGCGATCGCTTGAAATGGCCGCCGAGCTCCCGAGACTGGTCGCTTTCGCGGACAGTGTCCTCCAGCGCCTCGAGATCGGATCTCGAGTCGATATAGCCGTCCATCATCGCTCGAGCGCTCGTTCCGCATACCGAGAGGCATTGATCTGGTCCTGTGCGCCTTTGAGCAGCGCCACGACGCCGAGCCCTGTTACGATCGCGACCAGGACGGCCAGATGCGTCACCAAGATCCGGAGCAAGTCTCGGTTTTTGAACATTGCTGCACCTTTTGAATTTTTGGGCCGACGGATGCAGGCCCGCCGGCCCAGCGCCGCGAGATTGCGGACGGAAATACGCAAACCGGGCGCTATTCCTTTGGCATGTCCGCCATTGTGCGCATGGCGTTCGCAGCATTAAGCGCGGCTTGCGAGAATTTGAGAGCGTCGTCTGATTTCTCCGCAGCCGCCGCTTTGTCGATCATGCTCTCGATTGTCGTTGCTTGTGTCATCGGGTTCTATCTCCGAAAAACGATCGACGCTCGGTTGCTTATCCCAGCGGATGCGCCGACCAGAGACCCGCTGAAATGTCGTTGTGCGAATTGCTTCCCGCCCCCTGCCTGCTACGCGGCAGAGTCAATCGGTCCCATGAGGGTTGCGCGATGTATTAGCCGCAAATGGCAGCGGGAATTTCTTGTGCGATCGAGCGGGGAACGCGATACCGATCCCCTTTCGCTCGCAGGGTATTCAAGCCCAAGCGAAGAAACGGCCGAGACGGGCAGGCCCTCAACTGCCGATCTCGGCCGTTGTGCAGCGCTCCCGGTGCGGGCGGGATCGCAGATTAGGACCTGGCGAGATCGGTACTGATCTACACCTAACGCTTTCTTCAAAACGCCTGACGCTGATCTGGCGGTTACATGGCGGCCCCCTTTGTCAGAGAGTGGCGCGGCCTAGAGTTGCAAGGGCTCTGTCAGATATTCCGAACCGGGCGTGTTCTGCAGACCAACGCAAAAACCCGGCTCTTTCGAACCGGGTTTCAGTCTCGTGCACATCTATCGCGACGGTATCTGTTACATGCCCTGAATCATCGATTCTTAAAACACCGATTTCGCGCTAAGTGGAAATTTTGCGGACCAATGGCGAAAGTGAGTCAGAATTGCAACGATACTTGTACCGCCTATTCCTTGCGAACGGTCATCTCAGGCGTCGTGAATTTCGCGTATAAATCGACGGCCTGCTGCCGCAGAACGGCGGTTTCGTCGAGAAATCGTTTCTGCAGTTCCTGATATTGGCCGCTCATGTGCGCAATGTACTGGCCACCGAATATCTCATTCCCGCGCTCTGTGATTTTCCGCTGTATCTCGTCGTAGTGTGCCTTTGCTTCTTTGGACGTCCAACGGATAGAGGTTTCAATTTCCATCATCCCACCGCCTTTAAGAGGTTCTCGAGCAGGTCGCGAACGGCCTTTTTAGCGGCGCCGGCGCCTGGCTCGTAGGGCGAATTACCGAAATACGCAATCATGGCCTCGAGCTCGTCATCGCGGATCTTGCGCTTGCCGTTCACGATTTTGCTGATCATGGGCTCGGATGCCTGCAGCCCGGCTTTCTTCATGTGCCGCGCCAGACCGGCCTGAGACTTGCCGCTGGTTTTGATTTCTTGCCGCAGCCAGATCTGCGCCTGCGTCAGTCGCATGATCGCCATTTTTCAACGCCCCGTTAAAAATTACCAATACGGTACGGGATCGTTGCCACGTCGGCAATTCGTTTCGATTCAGCCGCAGCTAGAACCGCAGAACCTTTCCGATTTAGATTCTTTCGATCGGCGGCGGCAGTTTTACGGTGTAATGAACCTCTCGATTCTCGATGTCGATTGACAAAACCTCGACCTCGTAGGGAAAAAAATGCGTTATCAGCTGTTGGAGCGCAATCGCCTTTACCTCGGCCGCGGTCATGGCCTCGAGTGGCTTTGCGTCGGCGGACGATGCAATGCTGTCGGCGAGATATTTTTCGATCAACCCTGGCAACCAGGCGGCAGGATCTTTCGCCATGGCGCGGAATTTTTCGACAACGTCGTCTGTCATTGGTTTTCCGGATCCTCGTTCGCCTTGAGCTCGATCTCGTGTTTCCAGGTGCGCCGATCGCGAACGATCAGATTGCCGGCGTCGTCGAACGCGCATTCGACCTCCGAGCAGTATTCGCCAATGCCGGGGTCACAAGCGAAAAACCGCGTCGGCTCATCCTGCTCGATGAACCGCCGCCTAACCCAATTGTCTGTCTCGCTTGGCAAGGAGACGAGCCGATACACTGGAGCGCTCTTCGATCGCCACCGCTATCTAAATACGCGCGGACGCTGTCCGTTGCCGCTTTCCAGCCCTTAGCATAAGCCTTTGCAGCGAATTCTCTCAGCAATTGGATGCGAGTCTCATCGTCTCGTGCCACCACGATTTGCCGGGCGTATTCCTGGGCGTAATCCCCTAGAGGCTTATCATCACTGGTGTGGATCGAATCAATTGCCTCAGCCATTTGTGTGTTTCCGGAACGTCGACCAGTAGAGCGCGATCGCCAAAGGCACCGGCAAAATCAGTGCGCCCGGCACTCCCCAAAACCAGCCGCCCATCACAAGCCCAACGAGCAACCCGCCTGCAGCCATTCTCGCCGCTTCCTTTTCCGCCATCATGCGGGTTTGCTTTTTGAGCTCTGATAGGTGCGGATCATTTTGCATTTTGATAGTTCTCTATCATGCGACGCGCTTCATTCAGAGCGTCAATGACCGGGCCGGCCTTGATCGCCCTCTCATGCATGCGCGCGATGCCCATTGCCGCTATCATGCGATCAACCATCCGAGATTTGTTCTCGGCATTCAGGCGTGAGACAATGACGTCCTCATCTAGTATCAGCGTCGCAACACGAACGGCGAGGTCGCGATCGTGCTCCTCGCGCTGCTGCTGCTCATCTTTAATTGCCGTCATCGATCGCCCTTGATCTCAAGCACCTTGTCGATTTCACGATACCGCCGGATATCCCGGTCGACCATCGACTTTGCTCCACCCGTCACCAGCCAAGCTGCGATGCATGGCAGGCTGATAACGCCGGCAAGCTGTAGCCATTGTGTGAGAGTGAACATTTTTCAATCCTCAATGTTCTTGGTGTTCGCAACGGTTCGATAAGCACTGGCGATCGTCAACGCGAACCAGGCGAATTGCCCGAACAAATCCCGATCAAGTTTCGAAATCGCCACTCCGCGTGTGCCGTCGGACATTTCGCGGCATTCGCGACACACCTGGTCCCAGACGGTCGCGTGCATTGTCGCGTCCTCGATCTGTCGTTCTGTCGCTTCCACGGTCATTTCCGCTTACCTTTCTGCAGCGCCAGGCCCGCGAGAGCCAGGTCGCGAAGCGTGGCGCTGATGCCCTTCCCCTCTCGCTCGGCGAGCTTTGTAATCGCCTCGGCGTCCTTATCATCAAACGCCGCCTGAAAGACCGTTTTACGGCCAGTGCGTGGCCTTCCCCCAAGATTCTTAGGCGGTTCAGCCATGGCGAGTGCATCCATCACGTTTACTCCGGTTTAGGGGGTTAGGTTATTATATTTGAAAAACTTGGTCAAGGGGCTTGACTATGCCAGGTTATTTTAATAACGTAACAGAACCGACCAGCTGAAAACCCCTTGCTTGGAGCTCATGTTATGAAATTCGAAATCGGAAAAACCTACAGCTGCCGCTCGATCTGCGACTATGACTGCGTTTTTTCCTTCACGGTCGTTGGCCGCTCGGCCGCGTTCGTCTCGATCCGCAACTCGAGCGGCAAGGTAACGCGCCGCAAGGTCCGCGTTTCCGACGGCGTCGAGTGCATCGAGCCGCACGGCTCCTATTCCATGTCGCCCGTTCTTCGCGCTCAGTAAGGGGGAAACCATGTCCTACATGATCGAACGTCGCTTCGGCCGCTTCAAACGGGATTGGCTGCTGCATTTCGATCCGGCAGACGCTCAGCCGGTGTTCATGCTCGGCGCTCATCGTGCAGCGCTCTATGCGTCCAAGGCCGGCGCGAAGAAAGCCGCCGAGATCTGCCGGCAGGCTGCCCGCAAATGGGACAACGGCGCCGACTTCGAATTTGTCGTTATCCGTGATCGCCGGCATATGCCGAACTATTTCGCATCCATCGCAGCATGACGCGGCGTTCGGGAATTGGGGAAATTTTCCCCAATTCCCGCACCCTGCGCCATGCAGGAAACGAGCGAGCCCCGCAACGGCAGCCACCGCGGCGAGGCTCTTGATCTCAAACCTTACCTAGAAGGATTGAAACCCATGTTTAGAACTAAACCTCGGAGCGATGGCGAGGCAAGCCCAGCGCACGGCTCTAACCACGTAAATATTATCGGCCTCGGCGCCGCGCTGCTTTCCGGCACGGTGCTCTACTTCAACGGATCCTACGGCTATCGCGAGGCCGGTTTCGGCCTCTGCGTCGGCTTTCTCGGTTTCGCGGTCGTGAAAGACGGCGCCATGTCTTACGCCTGGTCGGCCCGCGGTGAATACGGCCGCATGGCTGCCGGGATCCTCTCGCTTATCGCCTTGTGCATTTCGTGCCTGGCGGCGATCGGCGCCGCCTCCAGCGGCAAGCAAGCGGCCTCGGATCCGAAAGCGGCAGCAATCGAGCGGTATGAGAGCGCCAGGCGGACGCGTGATTCTGCCGACAAGCGCCTCGCCGAGCTCGGATCCGTCAAGCTCTCGAGATCTCAGGCCGAGGCAAAGGCTGCGGATCTGCTGAGCAAAGTCGATCTGTCGATCTCCAGGCGGACCGGCGGCTGCACCGAGCTCGCGCCTAAGAGCAACGGACCGCGCCAGGTTGCCGCCAATCGCGAGGCGTGCCAGCCCTGGATCGAAGCAAAGGCCGTCGCTGCTACCGCCGGCGAGATCGAGGTGCTGACGGCCAAGCGTGACGCTGCAGAAACCGTTATGTCGGAGGGCAAGCCAGCGTCTGCCGATGCCCAGGCGTCAACGATCGCTTGGCTGCTGTCGCTTTTCACAAAACTGCACGGGATCGACAGCATTCAGGCCTTCACAAACCTGATGATCGGCCTCGGCCTCGAGATCTCGTCTCCCCTCGCCTGGGCTGTCTATGCCAGTGCGAAGCGGGGTCGCGGTAACAACTTCCGAAAGTCGACCTTCCCGAAGGTCGAAAAAGTGAAGTCCGAACCGTCTGTCGCTGCCGAACAGTCCGATTTCGTGGCGCTCGATGGCCCCGAACGGTTCGCCGAAGCCAAGGCGGCGTTGCTCGGCCCGAACGGTCCGTCGGCGGAAATCCTGGCATTTCCCCCGCCGAACAGTTCGCCGAACGGTTCGCCGAATGGTCCGAAGCCCGGCAACCGTGCGCGCACAGCGGCAAAAGAGGCCGCGCTCGTCGACCTGCAGGGGCGGATCGCGGCGGGCGAACGGTTCGGCGCGCAGGTTGAACTCGCCGATCGATACGACGTCGCCCCTTCGACAATGTCCGAATGGCTCGGCGAGTGGGAACGGTCCGGCCTGATCCCGCCGCGCATGTCCGTCGGACGATGCAAGGCTGTGGCCGGCGGCTAATTGGGGAGAATTTCCCCAATTCCACCTAGTGTAAATCAGCCCCGGCGCACCCAGCGCCGGGGCTTTCGCTTTAAGGGTGCAGCCCATAAAGCATGACGTCGATTCCGGCGAAAAACTAAAGCGTGGCAGCGCGCCGTCAGTTCGCCGACCACCAATTCCAGCAATCCTCGCACTCATACTGATAGACCATGCCATGAATGGTTCTCGGACGCTTCTGCATGTCCCGCTTTAATGGGCCTGACCGGCTCACAGCCTGCGATCTGCACTCGGGACACCGCACGCCCTTCACGTTGGTTTCCAGCCGCAGGGCACGCTCGTCTTTTAGCGGTCCGACGTGATGCGATGGCGCCATCATAATTACGTGCGTGCCGTTGCAGCGGCTGCATCTTATGCGCCGCTCCATTTGCCGGGATGATAGATTTGCCGCGATGTCACGATCGGAGACCAACGTCACCAGCGGCACGGTTCGGTCCCGATAGCAATCAGAGCAGTGCAAGCGGACGCGAATGTCAGCATCTACCATCTCGCGGAGGGTTAGGCGCTTCTCATCCATGCGCGTTATCAGTGAATAACGTTGATCCAATAAGCGGGCTCGGTTGCGAGAATACGAAGCAATTCGAGATACCGCTGCTCGTTAGGCCATCGACGCTCGATTATTGCAGCTTCCCATTTGTCAAACGATGACGGTCGGACAAGGTCCTCATTAGACGGTGCCGTGTGGTGAGGCAATTCAAACACCATGTCACCGAATTCCATATCGTTTTCGTGTTGTGCGTCATCCCATTGCGGCCAGGGCGACGTGTCGGGCTTTTCAATTCGAATGCTGACTTCCATTCCAAACCACCCCCAATTTGCTCACCATACCCATATCTCGTTTTAGATAAACCTGCCAAGCCGAGCAATATCCCGACTTAGGCGTGCTCCCTCGGTTTGGCGCCTTCGCTCAAACACGCTTCGATGCAACTCCGACAACAGAACATTGACGGGACCAGCGTTGCCGGATCCGCCGGCAGCCAATACCAATCGGCGACCTGGTCGTTTAGATGCCTGCAGGCCGTCTCTGCAGCGTCCGTCTCTCTCGATCGATGGCGCTCGATCTCTGCCTCTGTGACCGCAATTCTCTGCATGGCGGCCTCACAGTAATCGGCGGCTGATGTTGGGCGGCGGGATTCTCGATTTCGACGCGATGAAGTCCCTCGCGGTCGTACCCGCTCTCAACCCATCCGGTCGTACTCCGAGACGAGTGATTGTCGACATTGCTTCCTCTTTTGCCCCGCAATTAAAGAGCACCAGCGCCTTTTGCACGGTCGCAAAATCCTCGGCCGCTTGCTGTCGATCGTAAAGCGCAGCGCGACGCTCAATTCGGGCCGCAACTAACATAGCGAGAGCCGCCGCATACAGGATTACTGCAGCGATGAAGACTTGAACCGCGAATGACATTTGAACCCCCATCATCAGAATTCCCCGTTTTCGTACCGTTCCGGCGGCCGGCTGGCTTCAACGATCCATTTCGGCGTTTCGTCGGAATGCTCGAAACACCAGTGAGCCGCCGAATTGAATTTCCAGCCGAGCCAATCAAGGAAGCGCCGCCAGTGCTTCATCGCTCAATACCTCTTGCCGCCGGCGGCGCGGGCCTCGAGCTTGTGATCGGCGCGCTGTTGGTTGAAGCGGTTCTTTTCAATGATCGCGCCGGGAAGGTCCAAGCCGAGCGCCTGCGCGGTGTCGAAAATTCGGATAATGCAGTCAGCGAATTCGACCTCGATCCCGCTGCGGTGAGGCAGCTTGTCGTCCATCAGATTTTTGCGATCGGCCTCGAGCGCTTCCGAAAGCTCCGAGTGCATCAGCGCAACGACTTCACCGAAATTCCGCTTTACCGGCTCGCCCGTTTCAGGATTCCGGTACCATCCGGCATTTTCTGCCGTCGTGTGCGCTAGCCCCATGGCAGCGCTAATTCCGAGGTATGCAGAACGTTCTGCGGAATCCATTTTCTCAGGTACTGTTCTCGGCATTGCTAAGTCCCCCGTTGTTAAACTCTAAGCACCAACCTCGGCCTGCATCATTGCGACCATTGACGGCTGACGAACCGCACCACGTTCGACTGCAGCCTCATTCATCCAGAGGCTCTCGGTTCGCTTTTCCCCACGATCGGCGCGCGCTTGCAAATCGATGCGATGCCAACGACCCAGCGCATCGTCATAAATTTTGCTTCGGTAACCGGACAGAACGACCATACCGACACGCGAGCTCAAGCAATCCAAAAGCTGGCCGTGATCGTCATCGCTCATCTCATGGCGATAGCCGTGATATAGATCGCCCCCGAGGCGCTTCTGAGAACGGGTTGAAAAGACATATGGCGGGTCGACGTAAAACAGTGTGTCAGGCTCGTCGTGCCGCTCGAGCAGCGAGAGCGCCGGTCGCTTCTCGATCATTACGCCTTGCAGACGATCGACAATTGCCGGAAGCGCTTTCGGCCAGTTCGCCCAATCAATAGACGACGTTGTATGCTCTCGCTTAGACCCGAGGCGGAAACCGGTTTTATGCCCGCGGAGGCCGGACGATCCGTGCCCCATCCATGATCGGACGAGCGTTCTGCGGCTGCGCTCGAACTCGTCCGCCGTTTCGCCGTATGCTTCTTCAAACTCGGCCCTGGCGTAAGGCGTCATCGCAACCAGGTCGCGCAGCCGCTCAGCTTTCGCCGGGTCACGCAAGAGACGAAACAACGAGACAATTTCGTCGTCGAGATCGTTGTATATCTCGCAATAGGCTCGAGGCTTCCGCAAAAGAACAGAGGCCGCACCGCCATATGGTTCGACGTAGATCCTATGAGGCGGGAAATGCGAAATAATCCAGGGCGCGAGCCGCCACTTCCCGCCGTGATACCTGAGTACAGGCCGCGATGGTCCGCGTTCGCTCATGTCAAACCCATTGTTTCAGATACCTTGCGGGCAAGCTCCAACTGCCAAGTGAGACTGCGCAGCAACTCTCGATCGGTAAGCACTTCATACTTTTTCGAGATCGAAATTCTCCGGATCTCCGCGTCGATCAGATCGAGGCCGAAATCTGGATCAAACGACAGCCATGCGCCTTTGGCGTCCTCGTAGATTTCCCGGCGCATGAGTTCGTTAAGCAGATCGCAGCGGACGCGGTCGGCCATGTCGTAACTGTCGAACCACCAGCGGCCGATAAAATCCATGTCATCCCAGGGTAGCGCGTCGCGGCCCTCGAGCTTTTCGTCCTTACGCATGCCCCAGTACGCAGTGCAGCTGATTTTGATCGGCCAACCTCCGCGGTTATCGCCCCATCCGCGCGGGATCGCGCCGCGCAGAGGACCGGCTAGCCAAATGGCACCGGGAGCCATGTTGTTGAACGCAAGCTTTTCCTCTTGCGAGAGGACTCGGAAACGCAGCGGCCGATAAAGCGGCTGGTCGTCGTTGGCCCCGTGAAAGCTCATCGGCGCATGTCCTCTTTCTCTTTGATCTCGGCGAGGCCTTCCAAACGCTCGACGTGCGCCGGCCAATCCCAGTACGTGACGCTTTCCTGCTTTGCTGCGACCTCGAGCGCCGCCTGCACGTCGTCTGCAGTTCCCAGGATGATCGTTCGCTGATCGCCGAGGACCGCCTGACGGATCCGCTCAGCCTTCCCGCGACCCTCGACAAAGATCAGCGCGCCGAGCCTCGGCGTCATCGCCATGAGGCCGGCCCACTTGCTTGCATCGTTGGCAACCTTGTTCGGCTGCGTTCCGGTGAGCGACAGCTGCCAGGGTCCAGACGGCCAGAGCCCGATCGCGACAATCGCTGTTAGGTCGCGCCTTTCCTCGAGATCCTCACGCGCAGATTTCAAATATTTCTGATTTCCCTTCGGCTTGAGCTCGAGGATCGATGGCGGTGGCACGAACCCGCCGGGCTTCAACCCTTGCGGGCTCGTTTGCAATTGCCGTGAGCCGTTTAAAGACGGCGTCTGTCCCGCGTCGTGCGGCTTCATTATTGCCCCCAATGTGCTTTGCTACGGTCGAATAAGAAATGTCGCGAGCCCGCCACCAAACGAGCCACTGCTCAGGTGATAGCGGCAGCTTCCCCTTGCGAATGAGCGCCATGCGCTCTGCTGGTTTCAGGTTCAGAACCAGAAACCATTCGAGCGGCTCGTCCATGTCGCGCAGATGCGCGCGCGACGGCTCGAACTTGGACTTACGCAACGCTGAATCTTTATTGTCGTGATTTTCATCACGCGCGACGAGGTCGGCATATTCGGCGACTGTCGTCGGCCAGTTGACGCGATTGCCGGCGGTCAGGAATTTCCATTCGGGATCGCGCAACGCCTGCAGCGTCTTGATCGCCCAATAAAGCCGGTTTCTGACCTCGTCCTCTGTCAACTCTCCCGAACTCGCCGGCATGAGCTCGTCCGGCATTTCCTGCGCCGGCGGCCTGGCGTCGATTGCGAGCGGACGTTCGAATTTCACAGGTTCAGCAATGAGGGGGCGCGCAGGGAAAAAGTATTTAGGACGATCATGGTAGGGAATCGGAATTTCCTTGCCGCCGGCTAGCTCGTAAAACACGCGCTTATTTTTCGATCCCCTTGAGGCTTGCCAACGCCAAAAACCACGCACATCGCGCGTAGGAAGCGCGAGCAAGCCGATCGCGCCCTCTGCGAGGCTCTTGATAGGATGCGCGCCGATCGGCATGCGCTCGGCCTCGAGAGGTTCCTTTTTCGCCGGAGCAGAAATCGCCTCGATCGGCGCAGGTTTGCGCGGCGGCGGGATTCGCGAGTCTCGCCATTCGTGGCCCTTGACCTGGCGCAGCCGAAGAACACCGAGAGTAATTGCCCTTTCGGCAATCTTTGCGAGCAATCTTTCGCGGCGAACTCGTCTGCGCTCGCGAATTGCGTCTCCGACGCGCTCAGGCATCGGCGCCTGCAGCTGCCTGATCCACTCGCGATGACGGATAACATCGCCCGTCCGTTCTGGAAATGGCGGCGAAAGCATCACGCCGAGGCCCTCCATCCCTTCGGCCGGACGAGACGAGAGCGACCGTTGTGCCAAACCCAGAATGTAAGCGCACCGTTAAGAAAACGGCGCGAGGCCCAGCCGAGATAAACGACCTCGACGCCCCAACGGCGGCCGAGCAGCAGTTCGATATCGAGATCGAGCGGCGGCTCGACCGCAGTCCGCAGCCAGATCGAGCGCGAGTTGCCGCTATCGATCAACACCGGGCCGCGCCGCAGCTTTTCTAACGAAGATATGGCAGCGCGTTCGGCGCTAACAATCTCGGCAATAGACGGCTCGAGCTCGCACTCGGCCAAGATAGGATCTAGGCTCATGGCGCGACCTCAGTTCGGTTTGCCGCCGGGGAACTGAACGACCTTGCTCGATTTCTTGCGTTTGGCTTTCTTCTCGTCGGGATCCTCGGAGGCTTCCCGGCGAGCGCGTTCCTGCGCTTTCTCGAGGTCAGTCGCATTGCCGACAGCCTTGCGGTAGCTGTCGAGGACCATTTCGAGCTCAAGCTGCTGAGCTTGGAACCCAGCGCCTTTGCGCTTTTCCTTTACGACTTGGCTAAGCGCTTTAAGATCGTAACCGCTGGCCTTTGCGTTAGCCTTTATGTCGGCGAGACGGACCTTCGCGTCATCGATCTCATCCATAACGGCGATAATTTGATCGGCCCGGCTGTTCAGATCCGCGCTCTGATTGCCGCCGAGGATTTCTGGCTCATCAGACATTGACGCGATCCTGCGCAACGGCTTGCGCTACCGAGAGCGCGTCGTCGCCGATCGCGATCGGCGGCGCGTCATCCGATAGAAAATCACCCAGAATAAAGCCGAGCGGGACACCGAGCGCAGATTTCAACACGCATTCGTGCGTACCGAGATCGATTAGATATTTATCGTTCTCATGGACGAGAAAACCAGTCAGCACGCAGCGAATTATTTCACCATCATAACTTTCAAGAGGCTCACCGTACTCTGTACAGGTGAGCCACGGCTGCAACGCTTGTTCGGCTGCAGCATGCAGAGCCTTCAGATCGGGGTCTGCGGCGACGGCTGCGTTAATCTCCGCTTCGCGATCTTCCTCCGTCCTATCTTCGCCAGGCCGCACTGCTGCGATACCACGCGACACGCAGGCCTGCGTGAGCGCGACCTCGGCAACGTGCGCAGCCTGCCAAAGCTTTTCCGCGGACCGGCGCTGCTCAGCATCAGTAACGTTCGCGACAAAATTTGCGCGTTGTTCTGGCGTCATGTGCTCGCCCCCGTTTGAATGGTTTTGAATTCTACCGGCGGATAAAGGCCGACAAGATCACCGACAGCATTCAGCTGACCGTCGAGATAGTGCTGGCCACAACGACAGGGCACGAACAGTCCGCAATCGTCGGAATGGACGGTGACGCGCTGATCGGGGTCGAGACACGAGAAACCATCGTCCGCTATGAGCGTGTCACCAGGTTTAACTTGGCTGATGTGCATTTATTCCCCCTCAAAAAAGACTGTTCTGTTCAGACGCAACTGACATTCGTTTCGGCTTCGGAGCCGGTGCCGCAAGATGGCTGTTGCCCTGCAGATAGAGTTCGGCGAGCTCTCGAATTCGTGAGACGTCAGAGATCTGATCACGAGGCGCGCTGAACGGGTCGACGATGCCCTGACTTTGGGACGACTTGAGCGCCAGGACTCCAATCATCGACGGGTCGCTACCTCCATCCGCGTGAAGATATATTTCGTCGACCTGCTGCTCCTGGCCGGGTCGATCGAGCCGACCCGTGCATTGCTCATGGACTTTCGGCGACCAGTCGAGCTCACCGAATACGATCGTCCGGCAACGATGCTGCAGCCCGTTGAGCCCCGCTCCGGAACGCAGCGAAAGTATGAAAAGGTTCGAATGCCCTTCGCAGAACATCTGAACCGATTTCTTTTTCTGCCGCGGGGTCTCAGTGCCGGTATAAAAAACGGGATTGAAGTCGGCGAGCTCGCGTGCCCAAATTTCATAAACGTCACGGTGCCAGCCGCAGAGCACGACGGGCTGCCGGGCCTCGAGTAGAATTTTGACGAACGCTGCGACCTGTGGCGCTTTCGCGACGCCGGTCGCATGCCGCATCCTGAGATCAAATTCTCGCGCCGCGTTACCTGCTTCGCCACGCGCGAGTGGTGCAGTCGCCGTCACTCGTTCCGCGAGAGCTCTGATTGCGCCGGCGTCCGCGGCGAACGATTGCGCATCGAACGGTATTTCGTGAATGATCTTGTTCGGATATCGCCGCTCGTCGCCAATATCCGCCCGCGTCCGGCGCAAGGACAGGTGGATCTCGCGCAGGTGCGTACCGAGCGCCTGGGGATCGGTGACGATCCACTTGCCGCCCGGACCCATTTCGCACCATTCGGTTTTAAATTCGTCGAAAGTCCCGAGAACGCCTTCCTCAAGAAAATTGCAGATTTGCCAGGTTTCTGAGGCGTAATTATAAATTGGCGTTCCCGACAAGCCGATGATTAGGCTTGCCTGCTCACAGAACCGTTTTGCGGAAATGCCTTTTGACGTTTCGATGCCGTTGCGAAGTTCTTGAATCTCGTCGAACACGATCGACTTGAAACCAGCCGTGGGGGCATAGTCGATCCAGCCCGCGAGCTTCGAATAAGGATTAATGTAGACGTCGGCGCGCGGTAATTCATAGGGCTTCGTGCGCTTGATGATATGCGTCGTCAGCGTCGTGAATTCACCGATTTCGATTGCCCATTGTTCAGGCAAGTGGGTCTGCGGAACCACCATAGCCGGCAGATAATCCGGAGCTACAATTGCCGCTATGGCCGAGACTGTCTTTCCAAGGCCAAGCTCGTCCATAAGCAGCAAGCGGCCAGTGCGACGCGCAAGCTCAGCAGCGGCGCTCTGATAGTTCCAAGGCCGCTGATTGCCTTTGAAACCGACTATTTTTGAAGGCATCCAGCCCGGCGCAAGAATTGCTCCGAGCTCTTTCTGCCCGACTTCAAAAAGCGTTTTCTGCTCGTCCATCCGAGTCTTATCGGCGTCAGAAATCCGGAGTGGAAAGCGCAAGAGAAACCAGGCAAGCGTCGCGTCGACGTGCGCGCCCCCGGAAATCGTGAACGGCGGCTTAGCCGTCTTAGGGATGCGCGGGAAATTCGCCTTGAGCATGATCGCGACGTGCGGCTCGAGCTCGGTAATTTTCCAAGCATTCCCGTCGTGCTCGATCGCACCATAGGTCCGCTGATGATCAAGGAGCGTTTTCACAGCCACGCCCTCGCCATGTCGAATACGGCGACCGGTTTCCCGCCTATCGTCGGACCAAGAGCGACCGGCTTCGACGTTACGAGAATTAGACCAGAGATTGCTGGCTCGTCGGCATAGGCTCTCAGCTGGCGCATAATCGATGCGGCCTGACCTTTTATTTTTACCTCGATGCCAACATCATCAATCAGGAAGTCGATAATTCCGCCCGCGACGCGAACCTCACGCGATGCGCCGTACACCGTCTGAAAACGAAACACGTCCCAGATAGCGGACTGCGTCGCCTTCTCATCCTCGAGCGGGAAGCGCTTGCCGGTCAGCGCCACCATAATTTCGCGCATGAGCAGTGTCATGGCGCCTCCTGAAACATATCGGCGCCCACCGGAGGGCCAAAGCGTCTGCGATCGTCTGGATGCTCGAGGCTGTTGCGCTGTCCCGGCGGAATCCAAATCGTATCGGTCCGGCCGCCGCGGCGCTTTTCCCAGACAAACCAGATATAGCTGGTTGCGGTATCGCCGTCGGGCAGCCAGACGCCCTTATGCATGGGAATGCGTTCAACGGAGATCGCGATTAGCGTCGGCGGAATGACGCTGAAAATGTTTTCGTAACGCCCGATACCCTCGAGCCAGCGCATCGGCATGACAATCGCCACGCCTTCGGTCGCTTCCTGCAGCGCGCGAATGACAAATTGTTCCGCTAAACTGAAAGGCGGGTTCGTCACGATCCAGTGAGGCCGAAACGGGCACCGCGCCAAATCGTCGACTAGGCCTGTTTTCTCGACAACGAACGCCCCTTGCGCGTAGCCTCGACCGTAATCGAACACATCGGATGCGTACCCCTCAGCGAAAAATTCGCCGAGCACTTCATGCATATGACCTTCGCCTGCAGCCGGCTCCCAATATTTTTTCGTCGAAAGATCGATGCCGCAATGGTTCATCAGGACGTGTACGCAAAACGCCCTGGTCGCCCACGGGCCTGTGGGGAAAAACTCGAGCGAGTCTGGCGGCTCCCGACGCGAGGCCATGACTGCGCGATGATTTTTCGGCATGGCTTTCGGCTTTTTAGCCTTGTCTTTACCGAGAGCTTTTTTCGAGGCTTTGATTGCAACTGCTTTCATCGTGACACCTCGAGATCGGCGATAATTTTCCGCACAAGCGACAACGGCAGCAGAAGCTGTCGAGCAATGCCGCGATCTGACCAGCCGCGCTGCCTGAGCGAGCGGATGCGTGAAACGTTCGTCTGTGTGGTCGGATATGTAACGTCCATCTACTTCCTCGTTTGCTTACGGAGCTCGAGCAGGACGTTTGCGAGCTCGGCTAGGGCTTTGTGTGCTTCGTGCTCAGCAGCCGTCAGACGGCGCTGTGTGAGGCGCGCTGGCGCATTGCGAACCATCGTGAGAAATAGATCGGTGAGCTTGTCGTCGGCCGCAGCTGCGCGAGAAACGAGATCCGGCAGCGCTTTGCCGAACGGTTCGCCGAACAAGTCGGCCGCGGGTGGCGGGACGAGGTCGGGAAGCAGGCCTTTGACGATTGCCAACAGTTGCGGCTCGCAGTCCTGGCTTTTCGCGAACGCGATCGCGCTCTCGAGCATGGTTCTAAGCATTCCGAGGACCGCATTCCGAGGATCCTGATCGGCGATCGATTCACGGTCGATCGCGTGCGCAACGGCGCTCATCGTGTCGCCCCCTGTGTTTGTGCGATGAAATCGACGCTGGTTATGTTGGACTGGATCGCCTGACAGACGCGGCGAACGAGGTCGCCGTAGTGCTGCCGGATCCAATTGCAGACGAATGGCAGCGGCGCTTGCACGCGAACAATGTCGCCGGTCGTTTCAAATCTGACCTTCGAAAACCACGACTCGAAAACCTTCTCCCCGAGCTCGGCTCGCAGAGCTTGGCTAACCTTCACTTCAAAAGCAGAAATTGAATCTTCTCGCGCGCTTAGACGCGCATCTTCACTTGTACGGTTCTTAGTACGGTCTTCTATATGCCCGGACTCCTGTTGTCCGGTGCCCCCGGACAAAGCTGTGTCCGGTGCCCCCGGACAATCTGGCCGACCCCCCAGGTCATTTTGTCCGGTGGTAGTTGAGTCTGCCCCCCCGGACATTTTGTCCGGTTGTGAGTCATTTTTTGAACGACCCTTTCGGTTCCGCGTACGGTCAAGATACCAGACGTCAAAACCGACAATCTCGATCGCATCCTCGATCCGAGCGCCAGTGCTATCGAATTGAGGATGACGCTTGATGAAAACAGGCTCTACGACGCTCTGCGAGCCGTCAGCAGCGCGCTCAATACCTGAAAGCGTATCTAGGTGCCGCCGAAGCGTGCGCACAGACATGCGCCCAGCCTCGAAAGCAATCTGATCTTGACTGAGACGGCAGCGAAAACTGTCATTGAACGTGTTTTCGCCGAGCACGTACATAACGAAACGCGTCGCGGTACTCTCGCGCTCTCCAAGCTCAAGCATTTTCACGTAGGCGAGCGCCTCGACGGACAAGGAAAATCCCCTCAAAATTTCGCGACAAACCTCGCGCGGAAAAGCTGGCGCTATTCCGCGATTGCATTTCGTACTCTGTTGGAAACTCAACGCCGCACACACTGCACGCCGGCAACGGCTCGAACACGCGAAACCGCTACCGGCGGCAGATGACTGACGCGATGCCGATGAAGCTCCCCCCGGAGATCAGCAACCGTTACGCCACGCTACAAACGCAACTTCCCTCGGACGCAAAAAGCTCAGGCCGCTTTTAGTGGCCGATGTTGCAAATCAAATTTCTCTCGATCTTCGACGGACATAGAGGCGAGGTATTCGGCCCATGTGAGTTGTGGCATGGCCTCTGCGAGACGCCTTCGTTCGGCCATCTGAGCGGCTTCGCGTGCACTCCGCTCTGCCTTCGTCTCTCGCTTGCCTTTCGGCTTCTTCGATGCGCCGTCGTCGATATCGCCAAGCGCATAGAAGTAATCGCGTAGCGGCGTTCCAGCGGAATTCTTGAGAACCCGTCCTGAGCGAGGATCCTTCCTCCTCTCCCGCGTTTTTCGAATCCCCGGCGCGTTTCCGAGCAGATTGAGAAATATGCTTTCTGGCATTGCGCCTACCGCATGCACAGAAGCCCAATGCCGATACGCGGAAACCCAATCGGTAGCCGATCGCTTGAGGCTCGCTCCTACGGCATGCGCGATCTCGAAAGCGAGAAATTCGTTGATTTGATCGCGCGGGACCATCAGCAGCCGCACGTTATCGGCGGAAACCATATCAGGACTCGTTACCTGGGACTCTGCCAAAGGCCTGTTTTCTGGCTCGTTTTGCGTAGTCTCCGCCGCCGCAGGCCCTTCATCAGACCTCGACAATGACCCAGGTCCCTCGGCCGACTGCACCGAGGCCCGACCGTGGTACTCGTCCCGGATCAATGCCGATTGGGCCGGGACTCGGATCGAGGACTCGCGGCGGACGCGCGCGCGGACTCGCGACAATGTCCTACGCCTTCGTTCCGCTCCGTGCCGAAAATCGTAGATCGATATCCCAAGAATGCGCGCTTGCCGCCAGTCAACGACCCAGCGCCATGCTGACGTCGCTGCGAGTGTTGTGCTCGCAGTGACAATGACGGCTGGCGATAGCAAATCGAGGACCATTCCCACCCTCGAACCTACGTTAAACAATTTCTTTGAACGTCGTGCGGTACGGTCGCGGCGTGCGCTAAATCAGCGTCAAAGTCCGCGATAAACTTGTCGACTTTCTCGATCGTAGAGAGCCGGAACTCTCGCTCGCCCGAATTAAGGTCGGCGACGAAAGAACCGTCGTTCACGGCCTGCCTTCCGAATGCAGACGGCGACATGCCTGTCCGCTCGAGGAATCCGTTGATGCGATCTTTGAAGTCATCGGCGAGGCTGTGAGTCATGGGGAAAACTTATCGTCGGATTCTTCCGACGCGTCAACCCCATTGATCGGAAACCAAAACGAGTGTCTTTTCGTTAACCGACGGGTAGCGTTCCAGCATGCAAGATTCGAACGCTATCAAAGAGTTGATTAAGGAACGCGCGCGAGAACTCGATCTTGAGCTCGCGGACCTCTCTAAGCGCTTGGGAAAGAAGCGCGGATATTTGCATGATTATCTAGAGCGCGGTTCACCCAAAGCGATGCCGGTCGACCTCAAGATCAGACTTGCTACAGAATTAAAAATTCCGCCTCACAGGCTCGGGGTCAGTTTCGCAAATTTTCCGCGCCCATCGGGTCGCGCTAGCGACGTGGAGCCCGTCGTCGACGTGGCCGAATTCGCGCATATGTCCGCAAACATGGCCCCCTTTCGAGTACTGACGAATGTCCTCGACAAGAGCCATCCCAAGCGGATTCTTCCTGGCGAGATCCTCATCGTAAACATGGACGAACCATCCTCCCGGCAGCTAGCCCGAGGAGATATCATCATCGCATATGTCTATGACCGGGCACACCCAGATCCATACGCAACCGTTCTTCGAGAATTCATTCCGCCAGATTTCCTAGCCACCACAAGCAGCGGCCCCAATGAGATTATGGCGCTCAACGATCCCGACAACGAATTCCGATTCGAAGTCGTTGGCGTAGTCCACCACCAATATTTGCCACTGCGTCGACCCTGATTTCTGCCATAATTCGATTTTGATCGTCGGACGATAGTTGACATGTCGTCGGAAATATCCGACGCTGCACCCTCATTGCGATTGATTTGCTTCGGGGGCGGCCGATGTGCACTTCACGGTTAAAAGCACCGGCTCGGCCCGAATTTTTTGCCGCCGAGCTATCAGAGAGGGATTCCCGTCTTCTCCCGGACGCTCTCGACGGCATTCGGCGGCGAGCGCCGGAACCTCCATCTTGGTCGCTCGCCGTCACTGCTTCAGGCGAGGCCTGCTAATGAACGCGGTCGCGGCAGTGGGGCACGCCGATGTTGCTGCAGCGGATCCAGAGGTCGGCGCCTCTATGTCCTCTGCAGCAACGCTGCCCAGACCGACGATCGAAGATCAGCGCGACGAGGTTGCGAGAGAAATCCGCCAACGCGAGCGGCTCTATCCCGAATGGGTTCAGAAAGGCCGCTATAAGCCAGAGACGGCCGACAAAAAGATCCGCGATATCCGAGCGGCACATGCCTCGCTCGCCTTTCTAGCCCAATACGCCGAGGGCATACGCCTAGTCATCAAGGTTCTGCAGCGCGTCAAACGGTTCGGACCGGCGAGCGACGATACAATCATTTCCGATAGCGAGGCCGAGGACATGCTGCGCCAGCCGGCAGTGCGCGCACTCGTCGAGGCGTTCCCGAATGGCAAGGTGGAGTTTCGCCGAATTGGATCTCAGTTCTGCGCCGCCGGCGAAAGTAGCGACAGTGAGGAATAGCAATGGCGCAGCAAATTTTCCGCCCGCACGTCTATGGAAACTTTAAACCGAGCCAAGTCCAAAAGGAAAAAACAAAGCGCGCCGCGCCAAAAAAACGGCGAGAAAGCCGGACGGGAAATAGCGACGCGCACAAAGCTGCGATTTGCAAACTACCGTGCCTCATTCCTGGCTGCACTGTCGTCGGCGTTGAGCCGCATCATTTAAAACACGGTCCAGCTGCGAGAGAACGATCTGTCGGCAGGAAAGCAACCGACCGCTGGCTGCTGCCTCTCTGTCACAACCATCATATCAACGGCGTCGAAATCGACGGCAGAACGGCACGAACCGAGCCGAAATGGTTTCGAGACCAAGGCATCGCTGAACCGATAGAAATCGCGGCGGCTCTCTGGTCGGCGAGCCCTAACGCATCCGCCATGGCTCGCATTATCCTGACTCATAAAGGGCTTCTTCGCCAAAATCGCGGGGAGGACCAATCGTGAAGCCTCGCTGCAAACATTGCAATAGCGCATTCCTCGAGCTCGACGCTCGAGGCGCTCCACTTGCCGGAAAAATCAAGTGCGAAATCGACGACCAGGTGCACGATACCGCACACTCTTGCGATTATTTCTCTGCGGCATCGGGATCTGAGCCCGCAAAATGACCCAGCGCGGCGACCAGGTCAGCACGCAAGAGCTCGAGCAAACGCTTCGGGTCCTAGCGAAGCTCGTCGCCAGCAATGGGGGCGGTGACTATGTCCCGCTATTTGTGCGCATCGAGGACGAACTCAAGGCCAGGCGCGCATCAAGCGACGCCCGGTCAAGAGCGCGTGCTCTGCTGCAGCAGGAGCAAGCAATTTAATGTCCCCGGCGCACCGCAAATTCCTAAGCGAAGCGGCCTCAAACTATCTTGGCGTCGCAAAGCTGTTCAACACATGCGGTTACGCACGCCGGTCACGTCGAGCTATGGCGCAGCGACTTTGTGAAGAAGGGCTGATGCGCCGTTACGTCCACGGCAGCGACGAGTTCGAAATCACCGACAAAGGCCGCGCCGCTTTGTCTGATAGTGAGGGACGATGACGGTCCTCACCATTCGAGAATTGGATCTCGTGCGTGCACTTGAGAAGATTGCAACCGGCGCAAGCGGAGACGGTGCGCATACGGACGTTGTTGTCATGCGGCAGATCGCAGTGGACGCGTTGGCCGCAATTCGATGGGGCAATTACCGCGCATCACAGTCAGAGGGACAGGAACGATGACGTTTATCGTCAGCAAGCAATCAGGATGCGGCAAGGAAGGTTGCCACGCGGGCGTCGCGATGGACGACGACACCTATTTTGAAGGCTATGAGCCCGACGTCATCTATCGGCCGTGCCAGTGCCATCCGAAGTGCTGCCCGACTTGCGGTGGCTCAGGTGAAAAGGAAGTCGATTTCGGCACGGCGGACTGCCCCGATTGCAACGCCGGTTGGCGCGGCGATGCTGAGCATCCTGATTGCCGTTACAGCGATCCTGCTACGTGGCGCGAGATGATGGCGGAGAACGACGCGCCGCTGCCAAATCTCGAAACGAAGGTTCGCGCCCGCATCCAAGAGATAAGGGACGAACTCAACATGCTCGCGATCATGGGGGCGGTTCCCATGTGGGGATCTCTCATAGGACGGCTGGATGACATGGTCGAAGAATTGTTCGGCGCATCACAGAACAAGAAGGAAACTTGAGGATGACTGACCGGCGTATAGTTTGCTGGTTCAGCGCTGGAGCGGCGTCCGCTGTGGCGACGCGAATGATGCTGCGCGAGCATCCCGACGCCGTCATCGCTTATTGCGAAACCGGATCTGAGCACCCGGACAACGAACGCTTCATCGCCGATTGCGTGCGCTGGTTCAATCGGCCCATTGAGCGGTTAAAATCGGATCGTTACGCCGATACATGGGACGTCTTCGAAAGGCGGCGCTATCTCGCGGGAAACGATGGCGCGCCCTGCACGGTTGAACTTAAGATAATGCCGCGTTTGGCGTGGCAACAACCGACCGATATTCATGTATTTGGCTACACCGCCGACGCGCCTGACGAGAAGCGCGCTCAGCGCCTCCGTGACAACTACTTTGAATTGACGATCAAAACGCCGCTTATCGAGCGCGGGCTGACCAAAGAGGCGTGTCTAGCGATCATCGATCGCGCTGGCATCACGCCTCCGCCGATGTACGCGCTAGGCTTCCAGAACAACAACTGCATCCCATGCGTTAAAGCGACCAGCCCGGCGTATTGGGCGCTCGTTCGCAAGCATTTCCCGGCCGAGTTCGAGCGCATGTCGGAACTCTCGCGACAACTAGACGTGCGCCTGACGCGCATCGACGGCGAGCGCCGGTTCATCGACGAGATCCCCGACGACTACCCTACGATCAATCCCATTCAACCTGCTTGCGACTTCCTTTGCCACATCGCAGAGCAAGAATTTTCTGAGGCACCCACACCATGACAGACACAGCAGCGCCAGAACGGACGGCGGATACGTGCCGAGATTGTTCGCAGCTTATCGATGAACGCGACCGCGCTGAAAACGCGGCCGACGAGCTTGCGCACGCCATAGCCGATTATTTCGGTAGTGATGTTGGGGAGCATTCGAACCTCAATTGTCCCTGGACGAACGCGTTGAATGTCATCCTTGCCGCATCAGATACGAGGACAAAATGAGCGAAGCTGACGATAAAATGTTAGCGCGGTTGGACGCGCTCGACACCCTAGAACCCGGCGAACTTTTACCGTGCCCATTCTGCGGCGGGACGGCAGAGCGCATTGATTTTCAAGATGAGGAAGTCGAACCCGATAACTTCGGCGGCTCCTGCATATCCTGCACGCAATGTCACGTTTCAACGGCTGTCGTCTTTGGTTTCAAGGAAACGCTTCATTCGAGTTGGAATGAGCGAGTGAGGACAAAATGAGCGAAGCTGAAGCAATGGATAGGACGGCGGCAATTCGTGACGCTCTAAAACCGTTTGCAGACGCGGCGGAAATGTTCGCTTGGCCGGTATTCGAGCGAGACGACTACAATCTAGTTCCGGGCACCAAACTGACCGTTGGCGATCTCCGCAAGGCCCGCGCTGCATACGCCGAAATCGAACGTCTCGACCGCGCCGCATCTACGACAAAGGAAGGATAGAGGATGAGTACCCAAGCCAACACCTACATCATGCGCGGGGCGCTGTTCACCTACGACGAGGTGAAGCAGCATCTCGGCAACGAGATGCACGACCGGCTCAGACCGTACGAGGATAGCGCCTTCAAGGGCATCGAGCATCACAATGGCATCTGCGTGCTCTCAGACGGCATGAACGGCAAGTACGTCGCCGTCGGGCAAGTGATCGCCAAGACCGAGAACGGTCAGGGTTTCGAGGAAGTGCACGGCTTCGCGGACGGGGCATTCGGTGCCAACAAGGATCACGTGCTCGAACAGAAAATCTGGGAGTTGATCGACCTCCACGCCGACGTCGAGTGGCTGGTTTTAACGCATTACCGCTGAAAGCGAAGGACGCCTAGCCATGTCATCAGACCGCATCGAAACAATGACGCCCGCAGAGGTTTTCCCGCTCGCGCAGTATCTCGCGGAGGAAATGGAGGCGCGCAACTGGACGTGCTCGGATGTTGCCAAGCGGATGCAGACACCGAGCGGCTATAGCTTGGACTGTTTCCGCATTGAGATCCTACTAGCGGTTCAGGACGAACATCTAATCATCGACGACGAACTGATTGCGGGCTTAGCGCGCGCTTTCGGTGTGAGCAACGAATTCTTCCGCAACCTGCATCAGATTTGGCTCGATAACCCAGCCGCTCGCGTCGCGTTCAGATGCCCCGAGGGACTGTTCCATGACTGACATTGAAACCCTCTGCAGGCCAGCATTCGCGAAAGCAAGGGCGCTGACCATGTCATCAGACCGCAGCGCCCCAAACGCGCGCAATCCAGGTCGCGCGCTGTTCTAAAGACGGCCCACTACCATATTCAACCTCGCGAACAGCGTGTCCCATAAGCGCATCCTGCACGCGCTGTGGTGCCTCGAGAGCGATTAGCCGATCCTTGAACGTGTGCCGCAGAGAGTAGAGTGTATATTCCGGTGTCGGCCGTAGTCCTGACTCTGATAATGCTTTGTTGACCGTCGCGCTCAATGTGTCCGGTGCATCGCGATAGCGCGGGAAACCTGCTTTGAATTCTCTCATTGTCTCGAGCGCCAGGCCGACGAGCGGCATATCTCTCTCGCTGTGCCTGGTTTTCAGTTGCCGGGCTTCCGGCTTGATACTCACGTAGGGAATGTTCGCCTGCAGAAAGACCCGATTCTCAGACAGCGCGGCAACCTCTGACGGGCGCATGCCTGTCATTGCGACCATAACGGTTATGGCTCGAGCCTCCGCATTCAAATTGGACAGCCGATCGCCGGCGAGAAAGTTCTCGCGAACAAACTTCGCAGAATATGCAGTGCGCTTGTTGTGCTTCTCTCCCGAAACGCGCAGGCCCGCGAACGGATTATCTAGCTTCAGCCGCCAAGCCAGATCGAGTTCCTGGAACATCGCTTTCAAATGCCCCAGGTCCTTATTCGCGCTGCCTGGGTCATAATCTTCCTCAAGGACGCGATCGAGCCACCAAGCGCGGAAATCGAGGCCGTCGTCGCGCGATATCGACTCGAGCGTCTTGTCACCAACGACCTCAACGAAATTATTGACAGCGCGGATTCTCGGATTTTTCCATTTCCGCACCTGATCGACAGATTTTCCGCGCAGCCGGTCGCGACCATGTTCCTCGAATTTTTCGAACAGCTGCGAAATCAAAATCGATGGTTTCTTTGCTGCGCCTAGAACCGCGGCTGCAGCCGGCGGCGAGTCGGTCAAATTCTTTTCCTCAAGCAGCGCGACCCGACGAACGATTTCCGATAAGTCGCCTTCCGCAAGCTCGTTGACGGCGCGGTACGATACACCAAGCGTCCGCGCCATGCGGACGGACCTCTCAAATTCCTTGCCTGGATCCAGAGCCGCACCAGGTCGGCCCTTGCCATCACGAAGCGCGCACCAAAACGCCTCGAGCTCGTCGTTCACCTTTGTGGCGACAATAATCGCCGTTGCAAAGTTGTCAGTTTTCGTCGATCGCCAGATCTCGCGTCGACGATCAAGCGAACTCACGTCAGCGGGGACGCGACGACGGAAATGCCAAACGCCATTTCGTTGAAAAAGATATTCGCTTATCATGCTGCAGCGACCGTAAAGGTTGGCTCCCTGCTACACAATATGCTACACGGTTTGCTACACAGAAACAGAAAAAAGCGTTAAAAATCAATGGCGTTGTTGGCTCTGGAATCCTACCCGCGGAGCCATGATGCAATGCCGGAACATTCCCAAATTCCCATCAGATTGAGTTTGCGCGTGACCTCGCGCGGTTTCGCTCAATAATCGGCGTCTGATGGCTTAAGATGGCTGCACGACGCCGTCGTTTTTCGCTCTGGTCCGTGCATGGGCACATCCGCTACCCCCGACATCGAAACAGTTGTGATCGGCGCAGGCGTGATCGGTCTCGCAATCGCTGCTGAATGCGCGGAGGCGGGACAGCAGACCTACGTGCTGGAACGCCAGGCCGCCATCGGACAGGAAACCAGTTCGCGATCGAGCGAGGTGATTCACGCCGGGATCTATTACCCGCCGGGTTCGCTGAAGGCGCGGCTGTGCGTTGAAGGCAAAAGCCTGCTCTACGCTTACGCCAGAGACCACGGCGTCGCCGCCCGGCGCGTCGGGAAACTCGTCGTCGCGACGTCGGAAGCAGAAACCGCAGTTCTCGACGTCATCGCGCAGCGCGCGAAAGCCAGCGGCGTCGATGATCTCCAGTGGCTTGGCACGAGCGACGTACGGAAACTCGAACCCGCGATCAGTAGCGTCAAAGCTCTGTTGTCTCCATCGACCGGGATCGTCGATAGCCACGGCCTGATGCAAGCCCTTGCAAGCGACATCGAAAACCGTAGCGGCGCTATCGTCCTGCAGACGGACGTTCAGAATGTCATTCGCCGTGCGGACGGACTTTTCGAAATCGATATGGTGAGTAGCGGTGCGCCAGCGAGAATTACGGCTCGAAACCTGATTGCGGCGGCTGGCCTTGGGATGACCAAACTCGGCCCCCTGTTGCCGCGCGAAATGCGATATCTCCCGCCGGCGCTCCAATTCGCCCGGGGTCACTATTTCACTTATCGCGGCAAATCAGAATTTCAGCATTTGATTTATCCCGTACCGGTCGAGGGCGGACTCGGCACGCATCTCACGCTGGACCTTGAAGGCAACGTGCGCTTCGGGCCGGATGTGGAGTGGATCGAAAGCATCGATTATCGGTTCGACGATCGGCACGGCTCGCGGACGGCGGAATTTGAACGCTCGATCCGCCGCTATTGGCCTGGGCTCCCGGATGGCGCACTCAGCCCGGGCTATACCGGCATTCGCCCGAAGATTGCGCGGGGAAGCGCAATTGCGGAGGATTTTGCGATACACGCGTCAACCGAGCACGGCATCCAGCGTCTCGTCGCGCTTTACGGCATCGAAAGCCCCGGCCTGACATCCAGCCTCGCCATTGCAAAATATTGCAAGGCGCTGCTCGACGCGAATTGAAAGAAAAAATCGATTGAAATTCCGATGCTTGCGAAAAGACCCCCGGATCGGGATCCGGGGGTCTCGCAGGAAACGCAGCGATCCTACGGTTCACCGCGCCGGTCTTTCCACCAGCATGCGCTAGCCGGAGATGCAGACATCATTGACAGCGGGATTCCGAATGCGAAGCTCAATGCAATGAGAGACATGATTGCTTTTTTCATTGGAAATATCCTCTGCTAACCGAAGCGCAACGCTTCGAGCAATTCGAGGTTCCTTTGTGCGCACCCGTGTTTTTCAACTGAACGGCTTTTTGTTTGTCGCGCATCGCGCGAATAGCGACGTTAAGCATCGCGGTCCACCAGCGATCCAGTCTCTCTGACATGCGCGACCGCCGCTCTTCAAAACGGTAGACATCTCTGATCTGGCTCAATCTCGAATTAATTGATGAATCGCGATGTTCAGACAATCCGCAAAAATGCTATGGTTGCTTTCACAAAGCACGCGAAAAACATTTATCTGAATCAATCCGAAAAGTGCGATAACCGTTGATCAGCCATTATTAATATTGTGACCGTTGTTTGCTTGCTGACAGACGCCGGCCAATTACTGAATCTCATCATGTGAACGCTTTGGGCGGCGCGCCGGAGGTTCACTCGGAGGCGACGATGGCATCACACTCTCGCAATTCGGCAAGCCTGATCTTTGCAGTTCTCACCCTGTCAACCGCTGGCCTTTCGATTCCAGCGGTTGCCGACGATGTCCCTGAAAGTCTCAGGCTCGAACAGAAAGCCAAGAAAGCCTACTCGCAGAAGCCCGTCGTTCCGATCGATCGCGGCAATGCCCATCATCGCGATACCGGCGGCTCCGCAGGCGACGGCGCAACACCCGACAGGATTTCACCTGCGCTCCCGAACCCGACTGTGCAGCCGTCCGTGCAATCCGATCCCAAGAACTCGAAGCCGAAGTAGAGAGCGGCGGATCAAGGCCGGCTGCGGTGCTTCAAGGCTCTGCTTTCACCGTCGAGGTCACCACCGCCGCGACGGCCTTGGCGTCCTTGGCTGTCGGCTCTCGGTCACCCGGCACCGCTGTCGTTCCGGGCGATTGCTCGATTGCCGTCAGCCACTGCTCGGTGCGCGCGAAATCCGGATCGGCCAGGAAGCGTTCGCTCGGAGCAAACCCATCGGCCCGGCTGACGGCCTGCGCCACGAGCTTGCGGAATTCCGGCACATCGAAATACGAGGCGTGCACCAGTTCCTTCCAGGTGAAATACGTGCTGATCGCGGAGTCTGCGCTATGCGGCGGAACGGCGAACCGGATCTGACCGATCGCCTGCCGGAATTTCGCGATCGAAAGGCTTGCCGCCATATTGCTGTAGTCAGTGACCAGATCGGCGACAGCAGCGGGCAGACGCGGTTGCGACCGATCAAGCCACGCTGGACGGTCGGCCGCACCCGACACGACCTCGCCTTCGGTGTCGTTGCCGAACCCGGCGCGCTTCACCTCCGCGTTCGTGATGCTGTTCAGGAATTTGCTCGACACCCCGCTGATCACCGACGCCAGCGCCTGAATCGTCGCCATCAGCACGAGCGCGATGATGCCGAAGATCAGCGGCGTCACGACCATGGGCACCGCCAGCGACCAGATCCAGCGCTGACTGCTCATGCCGCGCGCGTTGTTCGCCCCCAGGAACCACGAAAGCTCGTCCGTCACGAGATGCAGCAGAAGCCCGCTATTGTACGTCAAGTCGCGGCCACCGCCGCAGATGACGCCGCCTTCGCACGGCTGCCCGTCCTTGGTCTCGAGAAAGCGCTGACGAAACCGCATGGCGCGCTCGATCTCGGAAAAATTGGGATACTTGGCCTCTAGCGCGCCACGCTTTTCGCGGAACTGCTTCCAAAGCGCAGACCGCTCCTGCTGCGTTCGCTCGGTCGGCGCCGCCGCAGCGGCCGAAGTGGCCGCTTCGGTCTCGCGGTTTCGACGAATGGCGCGCATCTCTTCTCGCAGCGCCTTCACGTCGGCTTCGGCCTCGGGCGTGAGGTTCACCTCGTAAACGTGCGTGTAGAGCCAGTTCGACAGCCCAACGATCGTCGGAGGCGAGAACAGGACCGCGAGATAGATCAGCGGCAGCGCAATGACGGACGTCAGCGTGATCGTCGAAATGGCGAACGACCGGTCGAAAAACGATAACCGCGCCTCCGGCAGCAAAGCCAGACCCTGAATGGCTTCATCGTCCGGGTGCGCTAAAGCCCGCCACCGATCGCCGAAACTTTTCCGCGCCCGCTTCGTCACGCGGCGGCGATGATCGAGCATCGAGCGAACGTCGAGATATTTGAAAAGAAAATAAATCAGGAATGCGGGAATGCTCATGAAGGCGATCGTCCAATACTGAACGCGCGGAAACAGTCCCCCGAACAACAGGCGATCGCCGGTGAGGATCGTTGCTGCCTGATAAATGAGCAGCATCAGCAGGAGCATCATAGACGCGACGAATATAACCTTGCGAACGAGGCTCAGGCGCGTCAGCAGCCACAGTTCTTTCCGCAGGTTGATGAAGGGCGTGCCGACCGTGATCCAGCGTTTCATGTTGGGGAGCGACCGCTTGCGCGCCGCGCATTCCAACAAAGCGGCCGAGACAACCGAGCCGCCGTGGCTATGGCCGATGACGCAGTACGGCTCGCTGCGAACCTCGAGATCGTGCATCATCCTCGCAAGCTTCGCACCGGCCTCGCGGCGCTCGACCTCGCTGTTATCCCCTGACCAGACGAACGGTTTCACGTCGAGCTTGCCGTCGCGTCCCTCGACGAGTTGATTGAGATCCTTCTCAAACGTGCTCTGCGATTCCCACCATTGGAGGTCCGGCTGCGGGCCGCCATCGGCATTCGCCTCCGTCGGCTTCGCAAACGTGCCGTGCACTGTAATGATGGTCGCCATAATCCCCTCGTTGCCCGCATCCTTCTCACCCTGCGATCACCAACCTTCTAGTTGAATGGCAGCGCGAACCGGCCTTATCCCGCGCGGAATACCGTGACGCCGGACGGTGACGGGATGATGCCGCAACTAAGCCGGTCCTGGCATTACAGACGGCCGAATAAGGGTCCGAATGTCTCCGGATGTGGCCCTAAAACCGCGGCCTTCCGCTTCGAGGAGCACAAATTCCGGCCAACCGTGCAAACCCAGGAAAATGTCTTTATCGCCACGATCTGGACCTGCGCCGCATGTTGGCGCCGAAGCGATCGCGCAAACTCCGCGCCGATACAGAACAAGCCATCTCCTCTTGGTTCTATTTTCAGAGCCCCGGTAATCGAGACTTGATGCGGCGGCTCGTGCTTTCTCGGCAAGTGTTTGCATGCTGATGAATGCCCTTCAGGGCTGGGAGACGCGACATGAGTCAGAACAATTCCGCACACTTTCAGCGATCAATCTTGCATCTGCTCCGCCGGGTCGATCAGTGCGCGACGCAACTTTACTCTGACGAAACAGGCGATAGCGACCTGACCCTCAGGCAGCTGGCGATCATGACGGCGATTTCGCGCGAGGATGACCTTAGCCAGACCGATCTCGTCGCCATTACCGGCATCGACCGCTCGACGGTTGCCGGAATCGTCAGCAGGCTGATCCGCAAGGGGCTTCTGGAACGTCGCCGCTCTCCGGTCGACGGCCGCGCGTATTGCGTGAGATTGACGAAACGCGGCCTCAAAGCCGTTGCCGGCGCCGATCGCCTATACTCGCGCATCGAGAAAAAACTGCTGTCCGGAGTTTCTTCGGCGGAAGCGGCTCAATTCGTATCGACTCTTAAAAGTATTCTCGGCTCGCAAACGGCCTAATTATACTCAAGCCCTTAATGTGCGCTTTAAGACATAAAATACCAACAGATATCCCGAATTTGCATTTGACCGGCTCAGCATAGAATTTATCATTCCGTGCGTTATCCGCACGGTGACCCTATGTCGAGCACGCCCCCATTGCGTCAAATCTCCCGGTGATATCGTGAAGCGCCGCGCCTCTGAGACGGCTCTCGTATCGACCGCCTCCGTACATCCGCGAGACCGCTTCGACTACTGGCATGAAGCGGCCTGCAAGGCCATGGTTCCGTTTGACTGTAGGCCGCGTGATCTCTCCACCTTCGAGGGCGAGATCACGGCCCTGCCGTTCGCCGGTGCGTTTCTCACAATCGCCAGCAACAACGGTCTGAGCACCTGGCGCACCTCCCGCCAGCTCGCGCAGTCGAAGAACTCCGTCTTCATCTGTGCGCAGATTTCCGGATCCACGAGGATCAGTCAGAACGGCCGCGACGTGGTTCTGAAGGCCGGCGATTTGACCCTCGTCGATAATGCCGCCGCAAGCACCTTCGAGTGTTCGACAGGGTGCAAAGAATTCTTGCTCGAGATCGAGCGGCGCAATTGCGAAGCCCGCCTCGGCCGCATCGGACAACTCACCACGCGGCGCATCGATGGGTCGAGCGGCGCCGGCGCGCTGGTCTCGAACTTCATCCAGCTGCTTCCGGTGCAATTGGCGCTGCTCAGTGACACTGCCCAGAAACAGATTTCGTATCAGCTGACGGATCTCGTCGCCTTGGCGCTTACTGAAGGCGACGGCAGATCGACGGCGCGCTCGTCAGGACGACTGATCTCGCTTCTGCGGCTCAGGGCCGTCGTTGACGCCAATCTCACCAACCCGAACGTAACGTGCGACGAACTCGCCGCGGCTGCGGGCATTTCGGTACGCTACGCCAACCAGCTTCTCGAAGCCGAGGAAACATCGCTACAACGTCTGCTGTTCACCCGCAGACTTGAAAAATGCCAGGATGCGCTTTCCGACCCTGCTCAGGCGCATCGGCAAATCAGCGACATTGCTTACTCGTGGGGATTCGGCGACGTCTCGCATTTCGGCCGCCTTTTCAAAAGCACGACGGGTCTTACTCCCAGGAGTTACCGGGTGCAGGCGCAGAACCCAGGCGCAAGAGTTTAACAGCTCTTTATCTTGCACATACGCCGGACCACTCCCGCACCCCGGAACCAGCGGCCGAGCGTCGTCGTTTTCATCAGCACCCGCATCATATGCTCCGCGATGGCGAAATTGCTTGAGCGGCCACCTCTCGCCCTAATCGAAACGTAACCAGGATATGCGATGCTGGCGCGATGCCCGCCAGATTTTTGTTGGAGCTTATGGTGAGCGCCCGGCACGAAGTTCTGATCCGC